>CANQIF010000030.1 GCA_947623965.1 uncultured Alistipes sp. | reverse complement strand
TTTTATGTACTTGTTTTTCATTGTTCAAGAATTACTTACAAAGATAATTATCTTCTAAAGTTATCTTGAACCAAAAATTAAAAATGATTTGCTGCACTCAAATGCTAATTCGATTTCGGGCCGCGGCCTGCGGAGGGCTCGCTCGAAGCGGGCCTGCGGGACGCGAGCAGCGGGCCTCCGCTGCCGGGAGGCTGCGGCCCGCCGACGTCTGCGACGTCGAGTTCGCCACAAAGCACCTCCGCAAAGGCCGGCAAACGACCCACCAGTCACTAACGCGAGCGATAAAAACGCAACAAATCGTCCCCGGGCCGCGGCCTGCGGAGCGCACGCTCGAGCGGACCTGCGGGGCGCGAGCTGCGGGCCTCCGCCGGGCGGAGGCTGCGGCCCGCCGACGTCTGCGACGTCGAGTTTGCCACAAAACGTCCCCGCAAAGGCCGGCAAACGACCCGCCGATCGCTCCGCGACCGCTCTTGAAACCAAACACGCCCCGACGAACCGCCCCCGCCCCCTACCCTACTGTCCCTGAAGAACGACCGACCCGAACGCAGCGGAGGCTGTCCGACACGAAATCGGACAGCCTCCGCGCTATTCCGGGCAGGGGCATCTCCGGCCGTATCGCCGGACCGGATCGGGGCCCCGCCCTCCCCTTTTTACTTAATCGGGAATCTTCGCATCAATAACCCGGATTCTGGTACTCCTCGCCGTTGTCGATCGAAGTCAGCATCCAGCTCGGGATCGGCCGCACATAATGGATATCGGGATTGAACTTGGTCACCTGCGGGTTGCACTTCGCGAGGCGCGACTCGATGGCGCGGAAGCGCTTCAGCGTGAACCAGCGGTTCCACTCGCCGCACATCTCGCGGGCGTACTCATCGAGCAGGAACTCCTCCGTCACGTCGGCTGCCGAGATGTCCATGCTGTGGTCGTGACCCTCGCAGGCCCGGTTCCGCAGCACGTTCAGACGCTCCTTCGCCTTGTCGGTCGAACCCAGACGCCAGTGCGCCTCGGCCGACAGCAGGTAGGTCTCGCCCAGACGGAAAATGATGCAGTCGGCACCCGAATAGGGTTTCGAAGCGTTCGTTCCGGCATAGAGGCTCGGCGTATCGAACTTCTTCAGGCTCGGGAAGAAGTAGCCCGGCTGCGCGGGATCGGCATAGTTGTCCGAAATGTTGCAGATCGCATAGGGCTTCGCGTCACGCTCGGCCTGCGTGTAGGTCTTGCGCGAAATGTAGACGGCCAGCTGGCCCAGCGGAATATTGAATGCCGGATTGCCTACGCGCGCCAGGTCGAGCCCGTAGCGCTTGGCATCGGTTTCGGTCCAAGTATAGGCCAAGCCGTCCTCCGTATTGGCCTTGTTGATGTAGTACTTGTCGTTGAAGAAAGCCTCATAGCGCAGGTCCTTCTCCTTGTAAAGGTCGATCAGGTACTTGCTCGGCTCCAGAATGCAGTTGCACTTGGCCAGCTTCGGCACAGCGACTCCGTTCACCTCCGTAGCATACGAGGCGACCATACCGTCGAGGTATATGCCGCTCGTTGCATTTTTATAGGCACCGAAGTGTTTCCAGACACGGTTGTAGTAGTTGCCGCGGGGGTTGTAGGCCTGCCGCATCGAGTGGCAGACGACGAAGAGCGCCTCGGCGTTCGACTTGTTGTTCGCCTCGTCGAAAACATCGCGCACGTCGTCGTAAAGGCGTACGCCGAGATCGTTCGCATGGTCGATCAGGTAGTCGGCCGCATCGCGGGCCGTCTCGATCAACCGGCGGCTCTCTTCGGCCGACACCGCCTCGGCATTGCCCAGCGCATCGGTGTAGGAGGCGTAGGTCAGCGCCGCACGCGCCAGCAGGTGGTAGGCTGCGGCCCGCGTCACGTGGCCGAAGACCTCCTGTCGCACGGGCAGATGCTGTTTGGCAAATTCGAGATCCTTGAGGATCACCTCGTAGAAGGCGTTCACCGTGCTGCACGAAAGCGACGTTATGGGCGATGCCGTGTAGGTCTCGGAAAGGTATTTGCCGCCGTACTGCTCGACGATGTGGTAGAGCGCGTGGGCGCGCAGGTAGTGCGCCTCGGCCACCAGCGCGTCGATCCGCTCCTGCGAAAGGCCCTGGACCTTGGTTGCGTAGTCGATAGCGGCGTTGCAGGAGTTCACCGTGGCATAGAAGCCCTGGTAAGCCTCGCCCAGCAGTCCGCCAAAGTCGCCGTCGTAGCGCATCAGGCGGCTCCAGTTGCCGTTGCTGCCCGTCGGGTTGGTGTCCTGCCAGATGTCGGTGCCGCCCTCGGCATTGACGACGAACGTATCCTCGGCCTGACCGTAGACGATGCGGATCAGATCGAAATAGCAGCTGTTCACCAGTTTCTCGTAACCGGCCGCCGTCCGCCACTCCTGATCCGTAGGTACGGAGGAGGGGTTCACCTCATCCAGTTCGCAGCCCCAGGCGAAGAGCAGCAGGAAGGCCAGCGATATAAATTTGATCGTTTTCATAGGGATTCCTTGGTTTTAGAATGAAAGATTGATACCGAAGACATACTGACGCGACAGCGGTGCATAGTCGTCGTCGCCGCCCTTCTCGGGGTCGTAGTCCTTCAGGTACTTGCACTTGGTGTGTACGAAGGGGTTGTCAGCCGTGAAGTAGACGCGCAGCTTGTCGATGTGCCAACGCTTGAGAATCTTCTTCGGCAGGTTGTAGCCCAGCGAAACGGTCTTGATCTTCCAGTACGAACCGTCGTAGTAGTCGATCGACGACTCGTGCTGGCCGCCGCCGTCCATGTTCGGGCGCGGGTAGCGGGCATTCTGGTTCTCGGGGGTCCAGTAGTCGCAGACGGCGGGCGACGGGTTCAGGCCGTCGGTGCGGTACCAGCCCGTGACGCCGTAGCGCATCGTATAGTCCCAGCGGGCGATGAGCAGGATGTTCAGGTCGAAGTTCTTGAACTCGAAACGGTTCGAGAAGCTGCCCGTCCACTTCGGCGTCGAGCTGCCGAGGATGTAGTAGTCGTCGGTGTTGAGGACGCCGTCGGGCGTTCCGTTCTCGGCCACGCGCACGTCACCGGGCCGGCAGCCGAAGACGGCAGCCTCGTCGGCCTGGTCGGTGCCCCAGATGCCGTCGTACTTGAATCCGTAGTAGGTGTGGATCGGCTCGCCGGGAATGAGGTAGTAGTCTTCGAACTTCATCGGCCCCTCGCTCGTCGTCTTGAGCACCTTCTCCTTGTTCGTGGCGAAGGTCAGCGTAGAGTTCCACTTGAATTTCGGACCGACGAAGTTGCGCGTGTTGATCGTCACCTCGAGACCCGTGTTGCGCGTCTCGCCGATGTTCGACCAGATCTTGAACGGGCTGCCGCCGTAACCGCCAGCGGCATAGGGCAGCGATTTTTCGAAGAGGATGTCCTTCGTATCGGTGCGGTACCAGTCGGCCGTGATGTTCAGGCGGTCGTTGAAGAATCCCATATCGAGACCGACGTTCCACGAGTAGGATTTCTCCCACCCCAGACCGAGGTTGGCGATGGACTGCGAGAAGCCGCTGTACGGCACCGAGGTCTCCTGGAATCCGAAGATTCCCGTGCGGCTCGAAGCGAGCGTGCCATACTCCGAGGCGCCCGCGTTACCCGTCACACCGTAGCTGACGCGCAGCTTGAGGTTCGTCACGGCGTCGACGTTGCGCATGAAGTTCTCATCCGAGATGCGCCAGGCGGCGGCCACGGCGGGGAAGCTGTCCCACTTGTTTCCGGCGGCCAGCATCGAGGCTCCGTCCCAGCGGTTGCTCAGCGTCAGGAGGTACTTGCCCTTGTAGGAGTAGTTCAGACGCACGACGTAGGACATCATCTGGCTGCCGACGAAATTCGACGAGACCTGCGGGGTTCCCGTGGCGGCGCCGAGATTCTGGTAGCCGTAGTCGTTCGAGTCGAAATCGAAGGCCGTGGCCTGCGCCTCCTCGCGGCGGTTCTTGCTCCACTCCGTAACGCCCGTGAAGGTGAAGTCGTGGTCGTTGGCGATCTTGAAATTGTAGGTCAGGATGTTCTGCCACTTGTAATTATAGGTCAGCGTATTCGGAATTTCGGCATAAGAGCCCGTCTGCAGACCGGCCCACGAGCCTGCACCCACGTAGCGGCCCTCTTTCACATTGCGCAGATAACCGCCCAGCACGCTGCGGAAAGTCAGCCCCTTGACCGGCTTCAATTCGACGTAGACCTGCGGTGCGACGCTCAGCGTCTTGAGGTTGTTCTCGTATTCGCCTTCGGCCGTATCGGCGAGCGGCGACATGTAGGCCGTATCGCCCGCTACAGGGTACGGGACCACGTTGCCCTCCTCGTCGTAGGGCGTGCCGAGCGGCACGGTGCAGAGGATGCGGTTCCAAACCCGGCTGTAACGTTTGTTGTGGTTCGACCACATCGTATAGACGTTGAATCCGTACTTGACGACGTCGTTGGGGGTGAAGTCCATCTTGGCGCGGGCCGAGATGCGCTCCAGATTATCGTCCGGAAGCTGTCCCTCGACCTTGTAGTAGCCGGCCGAGAAATAGGCGCTTACACGGTCGTTGGCGTAGGAGGTGTTGATGTTGTAGTTCTGCGTCTGCCCCGTGCGGGTGATCAGATCCGACCAGTCGACCCACTTGTCGTTCTGGATCAGGTCCCAGATGCCGCTCGGGAAGATCGACGCGTCGTCGGCCGGGCTGCTCCACTTGCCGGCCGCGCGAGCCGCCTCGCGGCGGAACTCGATGTAGCGGTCGCCCGTGTTGAGGGCGGGGAACTTCGAGGGAACGTTCCAGCCGTAGTAGCTGTCGAAATTGACCGAGAACTTGTCCTTGGCGGGGTTCTTGGTCGTGATGATGATCACGCCGTTGGCGCCGGCGGCACCGTAGACAGCCGTCGAGGAGGCGTCCTTCAGCACCTCGACCGAGGCGATATCGTTGGGGTTGAGCTCATCGAACGAACCCTCCATGCCGTCGATGATGAAGAGCGGCTCGTTGCTGCCGTTGATCGAGCGGTTGCCGCGCAGCGACATGTTCATCGAAGCTCCGGCGTCGCCGTTGCTGCGTGTGATATCGAAGCCGGCCACCTGGCCCTGGATCGCCTCCATCACGTTGCCCGTCGGGGTGCGCACGATATCATCGGCCTTGACCGACGAGACGGCGCCCGTCAGGTCGCGCTTCTTCACCGTACCGTAACCCACGACGACCACATCGTCGAGCAGGGCGGCATCCTCTTCGAGCACGAGGTCGAAGCCCGTCTGTCCGGCTGCGAGCGTCCGTTTCACGCTCTTGTAGCCGATGTACGACACCGTCACGGTCGACTTTTCGGGGACCGAAAGCAGGTACGAGCCGTCGGCACCCGTCGTCGTACCGATCGTGGTTCCCTCGACGAAGACGCTCGCACCGACGACCGGCGCGCCGGCAGCATCCGTTACACGGCCCGAAATGCGTTGCTGGGCCATGGCCGTGGCGGCGAAACCCACGCAGCAGATCGCCAGCGCGAGTTTTCCGAGAAGCGATGCGATCCATGATTTGTTGTCCATTTTTTTCATGTTTCCATCTTTTAAGTTAGTAATGAGTTGGTTGATTGCGGCGCACCGCCCGTCTGAAACGATCCGTCGCGTTTTTAAGCTAAAAAGGTGATAAGCGGCGGGCGGCAGCCTGCGAAGGGCACGCCCGAAGCGGACGCAGAGGCGGACGCGAGCTGCGGGCCTTCGCCGGGGGAGGCTGCGGCCCGCGCGGCTCGTTCGAGCCGCACACAGAGAAAAAGCGCCGGTGACAAGACAAAGCCCCTGAAAAGGCTCCTGTTCCTACAAAAAAACGGGCGAAACCGTTGTACGCCCGATTTATTTCGCTATATTTGTATTGGCTTTTTAGCTTAAAAAGAGAACGGGCGCCGCGTACTTGCGTGGCGCCCGTTTTTTATGCGGATTCCGGTACCCGGCAATGGGGGTTCGGGTTCCTTTCAGGGGGCGCTTTTTATGAAGTTGCAAATTCAGTATTCAAAAATTCAAGATTCAAAATTAAGAGAATTAGCCGGCGCGATTGGGCCTATTCTCGGTTCGGGTTGCAGCCTGCGAAGGTCGCACACGACTGCAAGGAGTTGCGGGCCTCCGCCGCCCCCAGGCTGCGGCCCGCACGGCCTTTTCAAGGCCGAAATTCAAAATTCAGAATTACGGAATCGGGGCGCAGCTTGCGAAGGAACCGCATACGAGCGGACTTGCAGATGCGAATAGCGGGCCTTCGCGCGGCGAAGCTGCGGCCCGCACGGTCCTGACGGGCCGGCCAAACTCGAGACCAGCCCGCAGCCGAGCGGACGGGCCTGCGACAATAAGGAGCAGCCCTCCGCCCGGGGACGGTTGCGGGCTGCGGCGGCTTCCTGCGAAGCCGCAAATGAAAAATTCAAAATGAAAAAATAAAAATGATTTGCTGCACTCAAATGCTAATTCGATTTCGGGTCGCAGCCTGCGTGCGGAGCGCACGCGCGAGCGAACCTGCGGGACGCGAGCTGCGGGACTCCGCTGCCGGGAGGCTGCGGCCGGGAGGCTGCGGCCGGGAGGCTGCGGCCCGCCGACGTCTGCGACGTCGAGTTTACCACAAAACACCTCCGCAAAGGCCGGCAAACGGCCCGCCCGCTAATCGCTGCACGATTGATTTTGTCAGCAAACACTTCCCGCAATCACTCCGAGCCCCCGCTTTCTGTGTCGTCCTAAAAAAGCGTTACAGGATTTGATACAAAAATAATAAAAGTTTGTTAAACCACAACGCGGGCGCCC
>CANQIF010000029.1 GCA_947623965.1 uncultured Alistipes sp. | reverse complement strand
CGGGCGCCCGCGTTGTGGTTTAACAAACTTTTATTATTTTTGTATCAAATCCTGTAACGCTTTTTTAGGACGACACATGCAGGTAGGGGGGGGAAAAAAACGCCGAGAGGCGAGCGGAATAATTGTCTGCACTCGCATGGATGTGCTGTGCGCCGCCGTTATGTCGGTCGGCTACCGGGCGATCCGTTTGCTTTTGCCGCTCCAGCGTAGGATGTCGAGGCGGATGATCTCCGTGCGGGAAAAGGATTTTTCGACGTACTGCCGTCCGGCGACTGCATCGTCGGGACAGTATTTGGCCAGCAGCAGCTCGAGCGCCCGCATCCGTTCTTCGGCCGCAAGCCCCACGGAGGCGCGGCAGGTGAGGATGATGCTTTCGTAGGCGGTGGTGAAGCGGCTCGGCTCCACGCGCGTGCGGCCGACCACGCAGAAGGAGAGCTCGGCGCAGTGTGCGAGGCAGCGGAGCTTTTCGCCCTCGGGGGCGCAGTGCAGATAGAGGACGTCGGCGCCGTCCCATGCGTAGCTGGTCGGCAGCCCGTAGGCCGTGCTGTCGGGGCGGACCAACGAAAGAACGCCGTACTCGCCGCGGCGCAACAGGTCGCGGGCTGCGGTTTCGTCGAGCAGGCGGTCCTGCCGCCGTACGGAGGAGTTGTCGTAGATCATTTCGTGCGATTTTGTCGTTCAATTCCTTGCCCCTTTTCTCGCCTCGGCAGAGTGCGCGTAAGCTCGGTTCTGCACTCGGCTTATCGAAAAGGGTGATTTTCGTGCCGCAGCCGGCGGCCGCCAGTCGTGGAAAAGGTACCGGGAAAATCGGTCGCGCAGCGACCGGCGGGCCGCAGCCGCCGTTTGATTGCGGGGTGTCTTGTGTCAAGATCGGTCGCATAGCGACCGGTAGCCCGCAGCCGCCCCCGGGCGGAGGGCTGCTCCTTGACGTCGCAGGCCCGTCCGCTCGGCTGCGGGCTGGTCTCAAGCATGATCGATCGCGTAAGCAATCGGCGGGCCGCAGCCTCCCGGCGGCGGAGGTCCGCATCGAGCGAGCCCTCCGCAGGCTGCGACCCGAAAATGCAGGGACGCAATAAATTCTGAATTTTGAATCTTGAATTTTGGATTTGCGGTTCCGGAAAGGAACCGCAGCGGGCAGCAGGCTGCGTCCCGCAGACACCAGACATTCAAGGTCCGCTTATACGCACCTTCCTTCGCCTCCACCAAGCGGCAGTTTTTCACCCGCCGGGCCCCAGCTTCGGGTATATTCCTCCGTTCCCCAGGTCCCAAGGCTTCTCGCTCACCCGGTTTGGAGCATATCCTCTCGTTCTCCGGTTCCGGACAGACCCAGGCCGCCCACCCTCCTCCGCCATACAAAAAAAACGGACGCCCGCAAGAGGCGTCCGCATCTCCGTTCGGATTCGGAACGGGATCAATTGATATTCCGCCGGTCGGGCTCGTGGTCGGGCGAAGCGGCATCCATATCGATCTGCAGCTTCACCATCTCGATGGCCGCGGCAGCCGCCTCGTCGCCCTTGTTGCCGAGACGTCCTCCGGCTCGGTCGAGGGCCTGCTGACGGTCGTTCACGGTCAGCACGCCGAAAGCGATCGGCATATTCCACTGCATCTGCAGCTGCGTAATGCCCTGCGTGACCCCCTGGCAGATGAAATCGAAATGGCGCGTGTCGCCCTGAATGACGCACCCCAAGGCGATCACCGCATCGACGTCGGTATACTCGGCGAAGAACTGCGCCCCAAGCGTCAGTTCGAAAGTCCCGGGAACATACTTGATCTGGATGTTCAGATCGGGACAGCCGGCGGCACGCAACGTCCGCACAGCGCCTTCGAGCAGGGCCTCGGTGATCTCGCGGTTCCACTCCGCCACGACGATGCCGAAACTCATCTCGGCCGCCGACGGAAGCGGAGCATCGAAGCGGGAAAGGTTATGGTGTCGTGTCGCCATTGTCGCAGCACCCTTTAGCGGACCGTACCGAGCAGCTTCTCGGCATCGCGGGCATCCATCGATGCGGGATATTCGTCCAGAATGCGCTGGAAGAGCGCAACGGCCTGCTTGTCATCGCCGGCAGCCCGGGCAGCGAGCCCCGCCTTGCGCAGGTACATCGGCGCCGTCAGGTTGTTGTCGGCCGCCTCGACAGCCTTCTCATAGAGCGCGACAGCCCGCTTGTAGTCGTCCTGCTCGACGGCCACATCGCCCTGCAGCCCGTAGTTCTGGGCATTGATGATCGCCCCGGGGAGCCCTTTCACGGGCGAATACTTCGACAGATAGGCCGCAGCCTGTCCTAAGTCGCCCTGCTTGAGGTAGCAGATGCCGGCATAATGCTTCGCGAGGTTGCCCGAGGGGGTCGAACCGTACTGCTCGATCACATCCAGGAAGCCGGCGCCATTGGCATCGCCCGTGAGGGCCAGCGCATAGTCGGGCGTCTCGGCATCGAAACGGGCCTGCGCCTCGGCGATCAGCTCGGCGGCCTTGGCGACGCGGGGCTGGCTCACCAGCGCGCGATAGCCGTAGATCACCACACCCAGGGCCAGCAGGCCGAGGAAGATATAGGACATTTTACGGCCGTTCTCCTCGAAGAAACGCTCCGTTTTGTTCATTGCTTCACCGAGCACTTCGGGCTCCGCGACGTTCTGTTTTGCCATAATGCGTGTTTTGTTTTTTTTGATATTCCGGTCAAATAGCCAACAAAGATACGAAACTATCCCCAATATACAATGAAATGCGCCCATTTTTTCTTAACTTTACGCCATGTATCTGCAGAAACTGACGCTTCTCAACTTCAAGAATATCGCGCAGGGCGAACTGACGTTCGGCCCGGGCATCAACTGTCTGGTGGGCGACAACGGGGCCGGCAAGACCAATCTGGTCGATGCGGTGCACTACCTGTCGATGTGCAAATCGGCCTTCGGCATGACCGACGGCCAGACGATCCGCCACGGCGAGGAGTTCTTCATGGCCGAAGGGCACTACACGACCGACAGCGGCCGCAGCGAACGGGTCGTCTGCTCCTTTTCGCGCCGCAGCGGCAAGCTGCTCAAACGCAACGACAAGGAGTACGACCGGTTGGCCGACCACGTGGGGTTGATTCCGGCGGTCGTGGTCTCGCCGGCCGACGGCAGCCTCATCAGCGATGCGGCCGACGAGCGGCGCCGCTTCCTGAATGCCTTTCTCTCGACGCTCGACCGGGCCTATCTCACGGCCCTTATGCGTTACAACGCCGTGCTCGGCGAGCGCAACCGGCTGCTCAAGCTGCAGCCCGACGAGACGATGCTCGCCATCTATGACCGGCAGTTGGTCGAACACGGCAATACGATCCATGCGCGGCGGCGCGCGCTGGTCGAGCGGATGCAGCCCATCGTCGCGGCCTACTACCGCCGCCTCTCCGGCGACCGCGAGCAGGTCGAGCTGCGCTACCGGTCGGAGCTTGACGAACGCCCCTTCGAGGAGCTGCTGCTGGCGGCCCGGCAGAAGGATCTGGTGAACGAATTTACCACCTCGGGGATCCACCGCGACGACCTGGTGCTGCGCATCGGAGGCTATCCGCTGCGCAAATACGGTTCGCAGGGGCAGCAGAAATCGTTTCTCATCGCGCTGAAGCTGGCCCAATACGCCGTGCTCGCCGAGGAGCGCGGCGAGCGGCCCATCCTGCTGCTCGACGATCTGTTCGACAAGCTCGACGCCGGGCGGGTCGAGCAGTTGATCCGGCTCGTCTCGGAGGAGCAGTTCGGGCAGATCCTCATCACGGACTGCAACCCGACCCGCCTGAAGGCGATTCTCGACCGGGCCGGCGCCTCCTACCGGCTCTATCGCGTCGCAGACGGCGTCGCCACGGCATCGGACGGCACGGCACCGGACGACACAGCATCTGACAGCACAGCGGAGAGGACGGCGGACGATACGGCGGACGATACGGCGAACGAAACGGTCGATGGCGGACCCGACAAGACCTCGGATGCCCCGGTGAATAAAGCACCGGACGATTCCTCAAATGACGGCGCTGTCGGCACGCCGGACGAGAGCGCCGCCGACACACCGAACGATACGCCGAACGATACGCCCGACGGCACCCAAACCGACAAAGCATGAGACGGACCAAAACACAGTTGATGGGCGAACTGCTCGACGAATTCTTCAAGCGCCCCTACATCGCCGCCAAGGTAGCCGAAGGCAAGCTGCCCGATACGTGGCGGGCGGTGGTGGGCGACCGTGCAGCCGACGAGACGACCGAGCTTCGGCTTGTCAACCATATACTGCACGTGCGCATCCGGTCGAGCGTCCTGCGGCAGGAGCTTTTCTACCAGCGGGCCTCGCTGCAGGAGGAGTTGAACCGGCGCTCGGGCGTCCGGTTGATCAACGCTGTTATCATCCGTTAACCCGTTGTCCAGCTGCTCTGCTGTATCCCAGGCCCTCTCCTCCCGATGCTAAACCGGCCGAACGGCAGCCGAAGGCAGTGCGCAAAGAACGGCCGAGGAATTGTACCGATTTCCGAATTTAAATTTCTTCGATAAGCCGAGGACAGAGCCAAGCTTGCCCGGACTATGCCGAGGTGGGAAAGGGTGCGTGTAAACGGGCTTTGAATGTCTGGTGTCTGCGGGACGCAGCCTGCTGCCCGCTGCGGTTCCTTTCCGGAACCGCAAATCCAAAATTCAAGATTCAAAATTCAGAATTTATTGCGTCCCTGCATTTTCGGGTCGCAGCCTGCGGAGGGCTCGCTCGATGCGGACCTCTGGGACGCAAGTTGCGGGCCTCCGCTGCCCCCAGGCTGCGGCCCGCTCGGTCCTGACGGACCGGGGCCTTACATTACAATTGCTTAAACAGCATACAACCAGCCTATTTTCTTGATGTCGATTTCAGTCGCAATACCAGCCCGCAGCCGAGCGGTGGGCTTGCGACGCGAAGGAGCAGCCCTCCGCCCAGGGGCGGCTGCGGGCTGCCGATTGCTTCGCAATCGAATTTACTGCAAAACACCCCAGCAACAACCGGCGGCTGCGGCCCGCTGCAGTTCCATTCGGAACTACAAATAAAAAATAACTCTTTTCGATAGAGTGCAGAGCCGAGTTTGCCCAGACTATGCCGTGGCGAACAAAGCTGCGTGTAAACGAATCTATCACCCCGGCCGGGACACGAAAAAATCCGGGTGCCTGCGAAAGCGGGCACCCGGATTTCCCGTTCGGGCGGGATTAGCGCTTCTGCTCCTTCAGCAGGTCGCGAATCTCCGTGAGGAGCTCCTGGTCCTTGGTCGGGGCCGGCGGTTCGGGTGCCGGAGCAGGCGCAGCCTCCTGCTTCTTGACGAGCTTGTTCATCATCTTCACCATCAGGAAGACGCAGAACGCCAGAATCAGAAAGTCGATGCACTGCTGGATGAAAGCGCCGTAGTTCCATGTCACGGCCGCTACGGCCGGCGTCGTGTCGGTCGCCTCGACCCCCTCCTTCAGAACCACGTTCAGGTTCGAGAAGTCCGTGTTGCCCAGCATCACGCCGATCGGCGGCATCAGGATGTCGTTCACTAATGAGGTGACGATCTTGCCGAAAGCGCCGCCGATGATGACACCGACGGCCATGTCCATCACGTTGCCCTTGAGGGCGAACTCTTTGAATTCTTTGATAAAGGCCATATTACACTTGAAATTGTTTGTTGTGCGTTATTCGATTTCGAGCAGAACGGCGTCCGTCTGCACGGTCTGGCCGCTCTCGACCAGCACCTGCTTCACCTTGCCCGCATAGTCGGTCTCGATCGCGTTCTCCATCTTCATCGCCTCGAGAATGACGACCTCCTGGCCCGCCTTGACCTCGTCGCCCACCTTGACGAGCACGTCGATCACGCGGCCGGGCAGCGGCGCGAGCACCGTGTTGCCGGTGATCCTGGCCGCAGGTTTCGGCGCCGGAGCAGCGGCGGCCGCGGGTGCGGGCGAGCTCTTGGCCTCGGCGGCCTGCTTGGCCTCCCAAGCCTTCTTCTTGATCCCCGTCAGGTAGTTTTTCGCCACGAGCGGGAAGAGCTCGAGCAGCAGCACCTCCTTTTCGTTCTCGGCGAGCTTCACGCCGCCCGCTTCGGGCAGCTCGGGGTTGGGCTGCATCCGGTATTTCGAGGTGTCGTAGGGGGTCTCCTCCCGTACGCCGCAAATTTTGAAGCGGAACTCGGGATCGACCCGGACGGGCGTCTTGCCGTATTCGCCCTTCACGAGGCCGACGAACTGCGAGCTCTTGTTCGTGTACATCGGACGTCCGGCCTTCTCGTCGAGGGCGCAGTTGACAGCCTGCGCACCGACGATCTGCGAGGTCGGCGTGACGAGGGGCGGCAGACCGGCGGCCAGACGCACCGAGGGGATGAGCTCCATGGCGCGGGGCAGGATCTCCTCGGCCTTCAGCTGCTTGAGCTGGGCCACCATGTTCGAGTACATGCCGCCCGGGATCTCGGCCTTCTGCACCAGTTCGTTCGGTGCCGGGAAGCCGAAGATCGCCTCGATCTTGCGGCAGGCGTCGATGCAGCCCTGCTCGTCGTCCTGCTGTGCGGCGCGGATCGCCTTGTCGAAGAGGGCGTCGACCTCGGGCGTCAGCTCGAAGGGCTTCGGCTCGGGCTTTTCGACCCCGAAGACCGAGAGGTTGAGCTCCTTGCGAATTTCGCGCAGCTGCTGGTTGATCTTCGCTACGGCCTCCATGTTCACGCCGGTCTCGATGCCTAACTTCCGGCAGATCGCGTCGATGAACTCGATGGCCGGTGCGCCCGTGCCCTCGGCGAAATACCAGCAGTTGGTGTCCACGATATCGACGCCGGCGACGATGGCCGACAGCACCGAGGCCAGACCGTAGCCCGGCGTGCAGTGGGTGTGGAAATCGACCGGAATCGAGAGGTTGCTCTTAAGCAGCTTGACGAGCGTGGCGACGCGGCGCGGCGGGATGAGGCCCGACATATCCTTGATCGTGATCATATCGGCCCCGAGGGCGGCCATCTGCTTCGCCTTGTCGAGGAAGTAGGCGTCCGTGAAGACGGGCTGCGGCGCGCGCTTGCCCAGAAGGCGGGCCAGGAAGCCCGGCTGCGGGTATTTCGGATCGACCGTGTAGCAGACGGCGCAGTCGGCGATGCCGCCGTACTGCTTGACGTATTTCACGGTCGAGCGGACGTTGTCCACGTCGTTCAGCGCATCGAAGATGCGCATGATGCCCAGACCGCTGCGGATGGCGTTGCGGCAGAATCCGTCGATGATCTCGTCCGTGTAGGGCGAATAGCCGAAGAGGTTGCGGCCGCGCGAGAGGGCCGTCAGCTTCGAGACGTCGCCCACGGCCTGGTGGATCGTCTCGAGACGCGTCCAGGGGTTCTCGTTCAGGTAGCGCATCACCGAGTCGGGGACGGCGCCGCCCCAGACTTCCATGGCATAGAAGTTCGCCTCCTTGTAGTAGGGGAGGCAGCGGTCGATCTGCGCCTGGTTCATGCGGGTTGCGAACGACGACTGCTGTCCGTCGCGCAACGTCAGATCTCTGATTTTGAGAGTTCGTGCCATATCGTTGATTTTTGACGATTTACGTTTATTTTCTCTTTTCGCTATTTCGGCAAACAAAGGTACGCATAAAAAAGCAAACGGCAACTTTTTTGCGGAAAATTTCCCGCCCGCTCCGTTTTTTCCTCCCAATTTCGTACCTTTACGCGTTTTCGAAACCCCTCGACCGATGAATCCGTCCGTTTCGCCGCTTCCGCCGCTTCTCGTGCTGGCGGCGCTCGCCTGCTACGGCCTGCTGCTCTTCGCGGTGGCCTACCTCCCCGCCCGGCGGGTCGGCAATGCCGATTTCTTCACGGCCGAGCGCCGCACGCCCTGGTACGTCGCCTGGTGGGCGATGATCGGGGCGGCGATGTCGGGCATCACCTTCGTCTCGGTCCCGGGTTCGGTGGCTGCGGACGCCTTCTCCTATCTGCAGATGATGGCGGGCTTCACCGTCGGGCAGTTCATCGTCGCCTTCTGGCTCGTGCCGCTCTTCTACCGGCTGCGTCTCACGTCGATCTACCAGTATTTCGAGCAGCGCTTCGGCCCCGGCGCCCACCGGACGGGCGCCCGCTTCTTCTTTCTCTCGAAGATGTCGGTCGCGGCGCTCAAACTCTACATCGTCTGCGCCGTGCTGCAGGAGCTGCTTTTCGACCGCTTCGGCATCCCCTTCTGGGGCAATGCGCTGCTGACGATGGCCGTCGTGTGGGGCTACACGCGGCGCGGCGGCGTGCGGACCGTGATCCACGCCGATCTGCTCAAGACGGTCGTGCTGCTGGCAACGCTCGCCGTGACGATCGCGGCGATCCTCGCGCAGCTGGACCTCTCGGTCGGCGAGGCGTGGCGCGAGGTGGTCGGGTCGCCCTTTTCGCAGGTTTTCTTCTTCGACGACCCCGCCTCGGACCGCTGCTTCTGGAAGATGTTCGTCGCGGGCATCGTCCTGTTGGTGGCGATGACGGGGCTCGATCAGGACCTCATGCAGTGCAACCTGACCTGCCGGTCGGTGGGCGATGCGCAGAAGAATATCGTCCTGACGGCCTTTTGCCAGTTCATCGTGATCGGGGCCTTTCTTGCGCTCGGCGTGCTGCTCTACCGCTACGCCGCGGCCACGGGGCTCGCGCTGCCCGCGAAGAGCGACCGCCTCTTTCCGCTCGTGGCGACGGGCGGCGGCCTCCCCGTCGCGGTGGGGATGCTCTTCGTCGCGGGCTTCGCTGCGAGCAGCTTCTCGGCCGCCGGGTCGTCGTTGACGGCCTTGACGACCTCGTTCACGATCGACCTGCTGGACGGCGCGCGGCGGCACGGCGAGGCGGGTCTGCTCCGCCTGCGCCGTCGGGTGCACGCCGCGTTGGCGCTGGGGATGGCTGCGCTGGTGACGGTGTTCGGCTACGTGGCCGACGAAAGTACGATCAATTTGATCTTCAAATTGGCGGGCTATACCTACGGCCCGATCCTCGGGATGTTCCTCTTCGGCACGTGGACGCGGTGCCGCCTTCGCGACCGCTGGGTCTGGGCGCCCGCCGTGGCGGCGCCGCTCCTCTCGGCGCTGCTGCAATGGGGCGCCGGGGCGTGGTTCGGCTACCGGATCGGCTTCGAACTGCTGCTCTACAATGCCGCCTTCACGATGGCGGGCCTTTGGCTGCTGCGGGAGCGGGACCGGTAGGAATTCGACAAATTTGGGAAAAACGGGTGCCGAAACCCCGAAAAACCGTTATCTTTGTCTTACCGTAAAAACAAATTCGATATGTCGTTGGAACAACAGATTTCGAAAGGAATCATGGAGGCCATGAAGGCCAGGGATGCGGCGCGTCTGAGTGCGCTGCGCAATGCGAAGAAGGTGATTATCGAGGCCAAGACGGCCGGTCCGGAGATCGCCGAACTGTCGGATGCCGAGGTGCTGAAGATCGTCGCGAAGCTGGCCAAACAGGGGAGCGAATCGGCTGCGCTCTTCCGCGAGAAGGGGCGAGAGGACCTCGCTGCCGAGGAGGAGGCGCAGGTGGCTGTATACCAGGAGTTCCTGCCCAAGCAGCTCTCGGCCGAGGAGCTCACAGCCGAACTGAAGGCGATCATCGCCGAGGTGGGCGCCGCCTCGATGAAGGAGATGGGCAAGGTGATGGGCGCGGCGACGAAGCGTCTCGCCGGCCGGGCCGACGGCAAGGAGATTTCGGCCAAGGTCCGCGAACTGCTGGGGTAGTCCGGCTGTGGTCTCGGCAGGGTAGTCTTTCCAGGGACTTTGGCGAAAGTAGTCCGGCCCGGGGCTTCGGCCCGGGGCTCAAGCAGGAGGCTCCAGCGGGGGCGCCGGCCGCCCCTCCCAGCTGCGACGGCTAATGCCGGAAGAGGAAGTAGACGGCCAGCACGAGGCAGCAGAAGCCGGCGATGTGGTTCCAGCGCAGAGCTTCGTTGCGCATGCAGATGAGCATGAAGAGAGTGAAGACCGTCAGCGAGACCACCTCCTGGATCACTTTCAGTTGCCAGAGCGAGAAGGGACCGCCGAATTCGGCCGAACCGATCCGGTTGGCGGGAACCATGAAACTGTACTCGGCGAGGGCGACGCACCAGCTGATGAGAACGACGATCGCGAGGCTGAACCGTTCGAGGCGCGAGCGAAAGGCGATCTGGCCATACCAGGCCAGCGTCATGAAGCTATTCGAGATGACCAGCAGGCCGATCGTTGCAAAGGATTTCCACATGGCGAAAACGAATTACGGCCGCAAAGGTATCGAAAAAAATCGTTCGACCTCCTCTTTTCGGCCGCATTTTCGCCCTTCGGACCTGCTTCTGCACTTTTTTACTGTACAGCAGGGGCGCTCCGCCCCGGTCAATGCGCTTGAAAACTCCCGCCGGCGCCCGATCGACCCGAACTTAAAAAACGAATCGACGATAAAGATGAAGAAGAACCTGTTTCGAACGACGATGGCGGCGGCGCTGCTGCTGACCGTCGCAACCGCCGCGGCGCAGCACTCCGCCGGCGGCATCGATGCGGCGATGCTCGAACGCATCCGCCGCGGCTACACCGGGACGCCTTCTCAGCGGGCCGCCCGGAACGCCCTCGCCTCCAACTCGATCGCCGCGCTGGCGGTCAACGCCGAGAACCTCGCGATGTGCGACACCCACTTCTCGGACCGGGTGCCGACGAGCGGCATCACGAACCAGAAATCCTCGGGCCGCTGCTGGCTCTTTACGGGGTTGAACGTGCTGCGGGCCCGGATGATCCGCGAACACGACCTCGGGGAGTTCGAATTTTCGCAGAACTACTGCTCGTTCTTCGACCTGCTCGAAAAGTCGAACCTCTTTCTGCAGGGGATTCTCGATACGCGCGAGCTGCCGCTGACGGACCGCAAGGTGGAGTGGCTCCTGAAGCACCCGATCGGCGACGGCGGCCAGTTCACGGGCGTCTCGAATCTTATCATGAAATATGGCGTCGTCCCCAAGTCGGCGATGCCCGAGACCTTCCAGAGCGAGAATACGGCGCAGATGGCGCGCATCCTCTCCCTCAAGCTGCGCGAATACGCCCTCGAGCTGCGCGCGGCGAAGCCCGCCCGTGCGGTCGCCCGCAAGGAGGAGATGCTGACCGAGATTTACCGCATCTTAGTCTGCTGCCTGGGCGAGCCGCCGGCCGAATTCGAGTGGACGCGCTACGACAAGAGCGGCCGGAAGGTCTCGACGGCGCGTTATACGCCGAAGAGCTTCTACGACGCCTTCATCGGCGAGCAGCTCGAACAGAACTACGTGATGCTCATGAACGACCCCTCGCGCCCATATAATAAGGTGTATGAGATCGAATACGACCGCCATGTCTACGACGGCGAGAACTGGCTCTACATCAACCTGCCGATCGAACGGCTGAAGGCGATCGCCATCGCCTCGATCAAGGCACAGACGGCGCTCTACTTCTCGTGCGACGTGGGCAAGTTCCTGAACCGGACGGCCGGCACGCTCGATCTGGCCAACTTCGACTACGGGTCGCTCTTCGGCACCGCCTTCCCGATGGACAAGAAGGCCCGCATCGAGACCTTCGCGAGCGGATCGTCGCACGCCATGACCCTCATCGCCGTCGATCTCGACGAGGCGGGCGAGCCGAAGAAGTGGATGGTTGAGAACAGCTGGGGTCCGACGGTCGGCTATCGCGGCAACCTCATCCTGACCGACGAGTGGTTCGACGAGTACATGTTCCGCCTCGTCGCCGAGCGGCGTTTCGTGCCGGAGGAGGTGTTGAAGCTGCTCGACGAGGAGCCGGTCCTGCTGCCGCCCTGGGATCCGATGTTCGCCGCCGAGGAGTAGCGCGGCGGTATGTATGCTGAAGGCGCCGGTCAGAACCAGCGGCGGACCTCCTGCAACCGCTCATCCTCGGCCATGGCCGCCGGGTTGGTCCCGGGCTCCCCTTCGGGAATCGGTTCGCCGAGGGCGGCGAAGTGCCCGATCCAGTAGGGCGGCATCGTGCCGTCGTCGGCCCGGAACCGCATCGGAAGCGTCGGAAAGAGCGGCCGGCCCGCCGTGTCGCGGTAGCAGTGCCAGACTAATTCGCTGCAGTAGTAGCGGTCGTTGCCGGTCCGGAAAGCGTCGTCGTAGGCGCATCCGACTGCGCTGCGTGCGCGCCGAACGGCCTCCCGCGCTGCCGCCGGATCCGGGAACCGCTTGGCGACGACGCAAGGGCGTCCGTCGATGCGCAGCGCGCGGCCGAGGTATTCGGCAAGCGGAACGATCCGCACCCCCTCGGGCGAGGTTGCCTCGACGACCGAGTCGGCGCCGTCGGTCACCATCCCGACGTGTGTGTAGGGGAGTGCCCCCTGCGAGGCCGTCGCGCTGCGGATCGCCTCGCTCATGGCCGAACCCTCGCCCACGACGAAGAGCAGGTCGCCCGCTTCGAGCCTCTCCGGCCTGCTGCAGCTGGCGGCTGCGAGGAGAATACCTATATATATAATAAGCGTCGTTTTCATTGCTGGTGCTTCCGGTTTCTTCGGACGAAGATACGAAGAATCCGCATACGCCGCAAGCCCTTCTGAAAGGGTATTTCTAATTTGCAGACAATGAGCGAAGTATGTTTTCTGCTGAAAAAAGATGCGAAAAAAGTGCCGGAAAATTTGGATATGTCGTCCGAATGCTGCATCTTTGCACCCGCTTTCGGAAAGGAAACGATCCCGAAGCGAAAAACAAAGGTTCTTAAAAAGTTTTGAAAAAAACGAAAAATCTTTTGGAAGTTCGGATTTTTTGATTTACCTTTGCAACCGCTTTCGCCTCCAAAAAGGCAAAAGCAAAACAAAAGGTTCTGAAAAAAAAGTTGAAAAAATCTTTCAAAAAGATTTGGTGGTTTCAGAAAAAGGTTTTACCTTTGCACCACTTTCCGCTCCGAAAATGAGCGGTCAAAACCGGAGGCCGAAAGGCTGAGGGACCTTTGAAAAAGACAGTTCTTATAGCAATATACGAACGGCGTTCTTTGAAGTATTTGAGCAGCTATTAGTTTTATCCACTCTCTTCGAGAGAGTGATTTCAAACAATACCTTTGAGATTAGAGCGAAAGATTAACAAGACATTTTATACAATGGAGAGTTTGATCCTGGCTCAGGATGAACGCTAGCGGCAGGCCTAACACATGCAAG
>CANQIF010000028.1 GCA_947623965.1 uncultured Alistipes sp. | reverse complement strand
GACTCTATATCCTACTTTTTGCATATTAGAACAGATCGGATCCTTTTTCATCCTACTTTTTGCATATTAGACCGAAATAGCGAATGATTGTCCGTGTTTTCCGCTCTGAAATGTGTGTAGCTTTTTCATTGAACAAGAATTACATACAAAGATAATCATTTTTTTAAGTTATTTTGAACCTATTTTTTTAATTGCCCCTACCGCTCTGACTATTTGAGAGCACAAACAAGTTGCTGTTTAGGATAGGAGTATGAACCACATAAATCGCTTTTGATTACGTACGAAATTCTTATTTTAGGCCCTAATGAATAAGGTTGTAATGGTATTTATTCTTTTATCTTTTATGCGCACTTGAATGGAGCGTAAAAAGTTTCTATTAGGAAATAAAGTCGCGACTATTCGTTTATACCATAAATTTGGCGTATAATTCGGCGAACGCTCTCAAACCATCTTTGAGTAGCCGGACGGAAGCCGAAGTCTTGCTCTAATGGGGCTGTATTTGTGAAGGTGACAAGCACATCGCATGGGTACAATTGCTCGTGTGCTTCAAAATCATAGTTTTGCGGCAACACTCGGGCACGAATCAGTTCTTCTTGCAGTATCGTCACAAAATCCAATAGGTTCTCCGGACAGCTATTTCCTATGTTATACACTTTATAGGTCGGTATCAGAGGGCCGTCTTCTCCGATTCGCTTTTCCGGAGCTGTTTTTCCCTCAACAACAACGCAAGTGCTTTGGCAAGATCAAACCGATATTACGAGTATATTTGTTCCTCCCAAATTTATATTGAATGGTACCATTATAATATTCCTTGTGTTTGGTTGTGACTTGTTTTTGTGCATCATATTCGGAACTGAGCCGATTCTCGACTATATTCTAAAAGATGCGGACGATCGTTATCAATTTGCAACGTTATCTCCCATACTTTTCACAAGCCTCGTAGTAGGTATCGAGGGAGCCGATGTCGAAGCGGAGGTTTTCGCCGGTTCCGGCCATCGGCCATGCATGGATAATCGTACGGTCACAAAGGTAATGCGCCAGATTGCCCGGGGCGTCCTTGCCGCAGCCGTTCTCGACACTGTGGCGTACAAGGTCGAGGTCCTTCTTTAAATAAATATAAAACGGCGGGACCGCCCAGGTCGATTTCGGCACCTGCGGCTTCTCTTCCATTTGGAGAACCCGGTGCTCCTCATCGAGAATGACGACACCGGTGCGTTGAAGCTTGGTCAGCTCTTTTTGCTCGTGGCAGATGATGCAACTGCTACTTTTTTCTTTGGCGAATGCAACGAAGTCGGCGAATGAAAAGAAGAGCAAATTGTCGGCGGCAACGACCAGCATGTCGTCCTCGATCCGGCATCGCTCCATGGCGAAGAGCAGATCGCACACGGCGCCGAGGCGCGTGTCATTGGTTTCGGTACCGTCGTCGACAATGGTGATCTTCTTGGTGTAGCGCTGCTCTTTCGCCCACATTTCGAACAGATGGGCGAACTTGTGATTCGTTATGATGATGTGTTCGTCGATTTCGGGGATCCGGTCGATGTCGTCGAGCATACGGCCGAGAATGGTCGATTCTCCGATCTTAAGCAGCGGTTTCGGAAAATTGCGGGTCAGTTCTCCGAGGCGTGTGGCGTAGCCTGCGGCAATCACGATATTTTTCATACGAATCTTGCTCCATCATCCGGTTTTACCCAGAATACCTTGAATGTTTGTTCATATTCGGGGAATCTTTCAAGATACTGACGTGTCAACGCTTGCTCGATGTTCCCTTTTTCAGCAGGATCGACAAGCGCAATCACGGCCCCCTTGAAGCCGGCCCCCGAAAATCGTCCGCCATAGACCCCCTTGAGCGGGCGCATGATTTCGTAGATGCTGATCAACTCGGGGCTTCCGCATTCGTAGTTGTGGATCGAGCTCTCGCAGGAATCGAAACTCAGCTTGCCGAAAAGCTGGAGGTTCCCGGTCTCCCACGCCGTGACGCCCTGACGCACGCGGCGGTACTCGCTGTAGAAGTGTTCTGCGCGGCGCGCGAAACGCCGGGGCATGATGTCGCGGGTCTCGTCGAACGTGCTCTTCGGAACGTCGCGGAGGAAGGTCTTGTCGAATATTTTCAGAGGCTGGTCCTTGTATGCCAGCATGTTCCATGCGGCACACTTGCATTCGTACACGCGAAGGTTGTAGTCGCTGTTCACCAGATTCCGCGTCAATCCGCTGAAGAAAATGCCGATTTCGAAGGCTGGCATATTCGGATTGCGCTTGATGATCCGGTATTCGTTCGTGTCGCAGTCGAGGAAAAGAAGCCCGTCTTTTTCCGAAAGAGCGATGCAGCTCTGGTCGAGGAGCCCGTTGTTCAGTCCGATGTACTCCCGTTCTGCTTCCGAGGCGATCTTCACGATCTCGAAGGGGCGGAGTTTGATGTCGTTCGCCTTGGCAAAGGCCATCACGTAGGCGATCAGGACAGCTGCGGATGAGCTGAGCCCGCCGACAGGAAGGCTGCCCTGAGTGACGCCTTCGATGCCGCGTGTGAGTTCGAAGCGTTTGCGAAGTGCGAATTTCGCCCCTCGCGCATAGTCTCCCCACATCCCCTCCTTGACTTGCGATGCCTTGTCGATTTCGAATTCGACATTGCCTTCGAAGGTGCGTGAGGATAACTTCACAGTGGAATCCTCGCGAACGTTGAACCAGAGATCGACCCCCTTATCGATCGCAAACCCGGTGACGAGGCCGTGCTGGTGATCGACGTGCGCCCCGACGGGACAGACTCGATATGGCGAAAAAATGTGATATTCGTAATTCGATGTCATGTGAGGTTAAAAAGATATGGCAAACATTTTAATTTAGTCTCTATAAATAGGTGTATTTAACGAGAATATAATCGTAGTCGCTGAAAGGTACACGCTTGCTTATTTATAGATTCTTATACAAAGTTAAGTGTTTTTTCGTATATAGCAAAATAAAAATATGGATTAAGTAAGGTAACGCGACTGGTTATTTACAGTCGCGTGTATGTTCTCTGCTTTGTCGTGAATCTGTGGGAAATGGTGTTTCGGCAAGTTGCTGAATAGCATAATATTCCCTCTCTTGCAGAAGTTCTTTGATCGGATTACTCGGTTCTCTGCCTGTCACCCCCTCGCTGCTCTAAGGCAGGTAGACCGTGATTTCGCCGGGGCGGTCGCTGTAGGCGACTGCGCAGTCCTGCCCCGACCGGCTCGAAGCCGCCTCATTCGAAACGGCCGTGCTCGAAGCCTCCGTGTTCAAAACGACAGCGGCGGCCGAAGCGCTGGAGGTGGCGGCCGAAGCAGCTGCGCTCGAAGCGGGAACCGCCGCGTTCGCCGCCGCCGCGGCTTTTTTCCGCAGGCGGATCGTGAAGTGGTAGCGCGTGTTGCGGCTCAGGGAAAAGCCGTTGGGGACGTCTGCCGCCTGCAGCGGGTGGACGTTGCACAGCGGAATCCGGACGCTGTTGGAATCGTCGGATATATCGTCGCCCACGATCAGCCGGTTGTAGAACATGTGCAGTTTGGTGGCGTCGTCATACCCGGTGGCGGAGTGCGCCGCGACATAGAAATAGCGGGTGTGGACACTGTCCTTGCGGAAGATCTGCGGAACGATTTGGCGCTCCTCGTCGCCCTCCACCGGGTCGGGGCCGGAGCAGATCACCGTGCGCGCGAGACCGGCCTGGTCGGTGGGCGGCATTCCCTGTTTCATGGGGAAGAGGAAGGCGCTGAGGCACACGTTGTCGAAATGATACCCCAAACGCTCGGTAATATCGGCCCCGGTCTCGTTCACCACGGTGATATCCAGACGCGAAGCCAGCCGCCCGAGGTCCACCCGGATGGCTCCGGCGCTCGCCTGCCTGATCTCGCCCTGGTAATAGCCGAACATGTAGACGGTCTTGAGGTGTCCCGTGACCGATTCGTCGTACTTTCCCGCCGGCACCTCTTCGTATTCGAACGGCAAAGCCCACTGCTTGAACTGATCGAAGGTCATGCTGCCGTAGGATTGCCCGGATTCGCGGCTGGTCTCCTTGTAGAACGTATCGACCTGCTCCTCGGTGACGTTGGCCACCAAGCAGATCGTGCAGCTGTCGCGCTCCTCGAACTGCAGCCCCTCGAGCGTGGCCTCCACGACGCCGAATTCGGTCGGTTTCACGCTGCCGACGCCTTTGTCGCCATTGACGGTCCCCGCGATGAAGTCGATGAAATGATAGGTGACCGATTCTTTTTTCTCGTGCCACCCCTCGCTGTCGAACTCGAAGACGGCGATCGTCTTGACGTACTTCTCCATATCGGGGCTCATCGGTCCCATCGCCCGCGAATCCGCCTTCATCGTCATGCTGCTGACCCCGAACGTCAGGGTGGGGCAGACGAGCGCCCCCTCGCGCGCCGGCGCCGGCTCGTCGGCCGTGCAGGCGGCGAACAGGAGCGCTGCCGCCAGCGCGGCGAGGCCTATTGTTTTGTGGCTCGTGCTTTTCATTTTCGGCATCTTTAGATCAGTTGAAAGGGAAATCCACGTCGTGCTCCCACGAGACGAACTGCCAGGTGAAAACCGTCACGCCTGCCGTGATGGAGACCTCGCCCCGATACCCGTAGGAGTAGCCCGCCTTGAAGTCTTTCTCGTTGAGCATCATCTCGTAAGAGGTGGGTACGCCGTTCACCTTGAGACGGAACACCACGATCACCGGCTTGGAGAGGCTCCGCATCGGCAGCACCGGCACCTCGATGTTGACACGCCCCTCGGCGTCGATCGTGTAGTCGTAATAGTTGTTGCTGCCCGTCTTGTCGCCGTGCTGCAGCTTGATCGGCTCGTCGCCCTCCGCCTGCGACATGTGCCAGTCGAGGCCGTCGGGACCGCCGTAGATGCTTCCGGCTTCGGGGCTGTCGTTCTGCAGGCCCGAGAGCTGGATGCCCGAAGGCTGGATGTCGAGGTCGTGCACGCCCTGCCCCTTTCGGATCTGGAATTTGAGTTCGGCCGTCTGGTTGATCATCGGGGAGAGCGGGATGCGCTGCACGGCCTCCGGGTTCGTGCTCTCCACCGTGATCGGCTGCGGGGAGGTCTTGGCGTAGCGGCCGTCGTTGGCATAGAAGTAGGCGCCGTTTTTGACCCGAAACGCCACTTTCCCCTCCGCGAACTTATCCGGGTCGAGCTCCCGGGCCGGAGAGACGGCGTAAAACAGATGCTGCGTCCCCTCTTTCAGATAGAGCGGCGCCCCCTCCTCGTCCGTCACTTCGCCCCGCGCGTTCACCGTGCAGGGAACGAGATACGACAACGCATCCTCCCCGCTGCTGGAGTTACGCACCACATACGAGTTCTTTACAAGCGTGTTATCCTGTTCATTCTTGGCGATGAGCCATACCGTGGAGCCATCGGGCAGCGGGATCGTTTTGTCCAGTTTGTCATTGGTGGCGGCGTTGGGATCGTAGGTTCTGGTCGTCTGTGAGCGAACCTCGGAGGCATTCCGCGGCAGGGCGCTGAACTGTTCGGGCAATGCCGGAAGCACCTCGACCATTCCCTCGGGAACGGGATCGCTGGCGGGAAGCTCCTGCTTGTCGCACGCCCCGAAGAGCGGCAGCAGCAGAAGCGCCGCCGCGATTCGACGGATATATTGTTTCGAATCCATTCGTAAATCATTCATTATCTACTGGTTGCCCCCCCCCGAACCGGGCGGATCTGTTTGCCGAAATCGCGGTTGACGGAAGCTTTTCGGATGATGGCGATGTAGGCGTTGTAAGCATCGGTGCCCGTGATCTTCATCTGCAGGACGCTCGTGTCGCTGCCCACGATCGGGTCGGAGGTGGCGTACTGGCATTCGGTGCCGAAGTTGATGTATTTCCCCGTCCAGTCGCCCAGACCGCATATCGGGAAATAGATGCGTGCGGCGGGATGTTCCCAGTCGAACTCGGTCATGTAGTTCTCTTCGGTCAGTGTTTTGTCCTCGCTGCAGCGATAGCGGCATATCTCGACATAGAGACCCGGATTCCGCGCTGTGCCGAAAACTCCGGCGCAGACCGCGCGCAAGCGCAGCCGGTAGGCCTGCGAGGTGTAGACACGCTTGATGGCGTAGATCGTTCCCCAGGATTTGATGAGGAACCGGCCGTCGTTCTGCAACTCCTCCGGCAGCGCCTCCTTGCTATCCTCGTTGCGGCTGAGGACGTAGACCGAAGCGTAGCCGTCTTCCGGATCGCCGTCCGGTTCGGCTCCTACGTTCGTAGTCGATCCCGGTTGGCCGGTATAATAAGCCTCGGCGTGTGTCGTACCGGCATCGCCGCGCTCTTTCAGCGTCTTCCACGCGGCGCGGTAAGCGTCGGAGCGGTCCTCGGGTTCGCTCATCCCGTCGTAATAGTAGGGGACGGTCACCCGCAGCGTCTTGTACGAGTCGTCGATGGCATTTGTGTAGCTGCCCCATCCCGCCATCGGGGCGCTGTTGTTTCCTCCGGCCCGGAACGTGATGTTGCCGGCATGGGGGGTCGAGGGGAAAATCGCCATGAACTGGCTGCTCGTCGGAATGACCCATACGCCCGCTACCGGCTGGTTCTGCGGCCCCTCGTTCCATTTCATGTCGCAGGGGTACCCCTCTGTCTTGTAGTTGTTGAAGCTGAGGCCCGATCTGGTGCTCCATGGGCTTTGCATAAAGCTGTAGCAGGCGTCTTCCGGCGCCTCCTCCGGTATGAACATCTGCGGCTTCTCCTCATAATTCATCATCCATTTCTTGGATCGGTCGTTGAAGATTTCCGGATCGACCATCGGGTAGAATCGGTGGCTGGTATTGTTGTAGTCCTTCGTATCGGCCAGCATGTTTTTGTGCTTGTCCGCCGGGGTAGGCCACTTGCCTCCCGTGTAGATGTCCGAATCGAACGGATAGTAGGGGATGTTGCGCCCCGACTGGTAGAAGTAGCCGACGGTGTTTTCGAAATCCGCGCCCATGGGGTCGTAGTGGTCGGCGCCGAGGTTGCGGTCGCTCCAGACGATGTTGTCGAACATCTGGGGCTGTCCCATCGCCTGCTCCTGCCACGGGTCCTCCTCCGTCCCCTCGCCCGGCAGCCACTCCTCGACCTGCGGGATGACGGTGATGATGCGCACGGCATCCTTCTTGAACCAGATGACTAACCGGTAGCGGGTATTCTGCTTGAAGCGGAGCTCCGTCACCTGCTGGGTCTCCTCGTTGTAGGTGTAGTTTTCGATGATGTGCTTCTTGACGATGGTGCCCCGGTAATAGGTCGTCCCGTCGTCGGCGGTTCCCGTCGTGATCTCGGCCGGGCTGTCGGTGTTGGCGAGAAACTGCTCGATATCCGTCCGGTTCGTGCTCCTCACCGTGATGTTGAGCCCGACGGAGTAGCCGTCGGCCTTGTCCGCGTTCTTCAGCGCCGCGCCGTCCGACGGGAAAACGAGCATCTCGCCGATCGCGACCTCCTTCAGGGTGACATCCCCCTTGTACTTCTCGTTGAAGGCGAGCGGCCGGTTCGCCGGGGCACCCGACAGTTCCACCTTGCCGTCCTGCAGGTAGACGGAGCCTTGCAGGTAGGTGCCCGTCACCTCGACCTTCTCGAGCTGAATCCCGGGGAAGCAGGGGAGGGGATCGCCGTTTTCATCGGGGGTCTCCGCGGGCTGCTGCGCCACATAGAATTGCAGCTTCGAGAAGCTGTGCTTGAAAGGCAGGATACTTTGCGTGGCGGTGGCGGAGCCTTTGCCCGCCGTCTTGATGTTCTGGTTGAAGAGCTCGCCGCGGAGCAGGTCGATCAGCGTCGTGCCGTCGGCGCTGACGCGCTCCGTGCGTTTGAGCGAGGCGAGCGACCCCTCAGCGGGGGTGTTCTCGCCCGTCAGTCCTTCGAGCTCGATGTAGTCGGCCGGCGGCCGGTTGGTCGCCGGCTTGCCGTAGGTGAAGCCGTAGAAGTCGAACGACGCGAGACTGCCCGCCGGTTCGCCTCTGAGCGCCGCGAAGCCGAGCCACCGGTCCGGCTCGTCGAGACTGATGAAGTGCAGCCCCCCGGAGGTCGCCCCCTCCCAGGCCACCTTGTTGAAGCGGGGGTGTGCGGCAGGGGTCGCGTCTTCCGGCTGGCTCGGGTTATACGTCTTCGTGAAGGCGAGCAGCCGGTAGGGGGTGTTGATGGCGAACAGCGCCCCGTCCGGGTCGTTCGCTGCGGCTGCGGCATCCGCACTGCGGGCCGCGAGGTAGCGACCCTGCGCGAGCAGCGTCTCCTGCCCGGGGATCGTCTCGTCGAACGCATCCTGCCGGCAGGAGTGTAAGCAGCCCCCTGCCGCCAGAAGCAGCAGCAGGCCGAAGCATAGGTCTCGTTTTCTCTTCATGTGGCGCACTCTTTTTTAGTTTTCTCCTGCGGGTGCGGCCGGGTCGTCTCCCGGGGCCGGCGTCTCTCCTCCGATCTGCTCGTCTCCCCCGATCTGCTCGTCTCCCCCGATCTGCTCGTCGCCACCGGTCCCCGATTCGCCGCCCGTGCCCGGCGTCTCTTCTCCGGCCTGCTCGTCGCCGCCCGAAATCACGATGTAATGGACGCCGCCGAAGTTCCACGGCAGCTCCCGGGCGGTGAGGTTCACGCCCGTGCGGTAGAAGTGAAGGTAGATGCGGTACTCTTTGCCGGCTTTGAACTGCCCGACGGGCCGGTCCGTCACCAGCGCCTTGCCGTCCGCGCCGATCTCGACCTCATAGATGGCCCCGAGCTCGACATTCGTCCACGCGTGGGTGAAGGTGAGGTCGCTCGCGCCCGAGCCGCTGTCGTCCTTGGGGAAATTCGGGTCGAAGGACATCTCGGCGCGGATATCCATCTTGAGCCGGATGGGCTGGCCCGTCTGGGCCGCTCCGCCCGCCATCGGGTTGCAGACGTAGCACGAGTCGATGACCATCCCGTAGATCGGCACGCGGTCGGCTTTGCCCTTCTGCAGAACGAAGTCGCTGCCCGCCCCGGCAAATTGCTCGGCCTCCGCCGTCTTGTAGCCGGCCGCGGGGTTGCCCGCTGCGGCGTCTTCGTTGCCCGGAATGCTCTTCACGGCCGCGATCGTCTTTCTGTACGAATCGGTGAAGTCGGCCTCGGGCGACAGCACTTCCCATTCGAAGGCCGAGGGGGTGTACATCGGGGTCCACGACTGCCCGCCGTCGATGCTCATCTGCAGGTTCGTTATCTGCACGTTGCGCACGTACTGCTTGTTCTCCATCGACTCCCGGTCGCGGTCGGCATAGAAGACGAGCTTCGCGGCGAGGTGGCGGAAGTAGAGCTTGTTCTTCTCCTGCGCGAAAGGGTCCTGGAGGCTGCCCCGGAAAACGCCCTCCCAGTAATCGCAGCCGAGGAAGTCGCAGCGTCCCTTTTTCGGTTCTTCGACCGTCGCTGTGAGCCGCCGGTAGCCTTGCGCCGCATCGGGCGCCAGCACGGTGCCGGGGGCGTAGCCCGTGGCGTGGAGGTCGCCCGACGGCATCGGATAGGGGTAGTGGGTGTCGAACGCCGAATTTTTGTAGAAGGCGACCGGCTGCGGGGCGTGCCCGGCGAGGTAGGGGGTCAGCCAGTCGGGGCCGGCGCCGGCCGTCCCGAGGTGCTCCGTCTGCTGCCAGAACAGCACCATGAAGGTGTTGTCGCCCTCCTCCGAACGGGCGTCCGCGCCGTCTTCCGTCAGGGTGTACACCCGGATGGAGGCCTCCGGCTCGGGCTCCTCCCCGTCGTCGTAGATGCACGACACGGAGAGCGCCCCCGCGAGGAGGGCGGCCGTTAGGATGCCGATGAGATGCTCGAATTGTTTCATATCGCCCAAATGCTTAATGCAGATCGATATCGCCTTTTCCTTCATAGTCCCAAACCACGGGCTCGGTGTTGACGCGGATGTATTCGGGCCGGCTCGTCGAGCCGCCCGGCACGCCGAACTTCTCGACGGTGATGAGGTAGTAGGTGTTCCGCGTCACCTGCGAGGCGGTGTAGGGCGTCCGGCCCTCGTGCGGCGCGCCGAACTCGTCGAGATAGGTGTAGTAGTACCCCCATCCGCCGATGTGCGGCACGGAATAGGCCTTGATGTCGATGTTGCCGGTGGTGGCTGCGCTGCCGGTGGTGGCCGCCGCGACGGCGCCGGCCGACAGATAGAGGTGTTTCAGCTTATAGGCGAGCTCGTTCGTGGCGGCCGTCTGGGCGTCGTATTTCAGGTCGTAGACGTAGAAGGTTCCGTCGGGGTATCTGCCGTTTTCGAAATCGCCGGGATTCCGGCACCACAGGTTGTTGATCTTCAGCGACCAGTTGAGAATATCGGCGGCGTCGGCCTCGTTCTCGGTCCGGATGAGGCGGAAAACCTCCCGATAGAGGGATTCGGTGCCCGTGAAATAGGCGCTGTAGCGCTCGCGGATCGCTCTCCACCGGGTCACGTCCTCGGCGGTGAAATCCGCTTTCGTCAGCCCGTGTTCCGCGAGGAACTCCTCTTTCTCGCAGCTCTTGATAAATTTCTCCATCTTTTCGGCGTAGTCCGCCGTGAGAACGATCCATTGGGGCGTCAGCTTTGCCGCGACGGAGAGGTGCGTGACCATCGGGATGGCCTCGTCGCAGGCGGCGAACGCCGCATCGTTGGCCGGGGTGTTGAAGTAGTTCTCCAAGCAGTACATTCCCCGGGTGTAGCGGTCCGCAGCGGACGAACCGTTCGCGGTGTGGTCGTAGCGGGTCTGGTCGAAGCGTTCGACCCTGGCCAGGCGGCTCGCCGCCGCGATGTTTTCCTTGTGCAGCGAGAGCCCGTTGTCGAAGATGTAATCCTGCCTCCAGGCCGATGCGTCGAATTCCAGATCGGCGTCGTCCCCGCCCGCTGCGTAGCGCTCCAGATCCATGTTGGGATCCCGCCACCCGTACTCCCCGGCCTTGTTGTTCGGATGCGCGAAGAGGAAGGTGGATTTGTTCGTTCCGTTGACCTGGTAGCGCAGGTCGGAGAGGCAGATCCACCCGATCTGTTCGCCGTCGGAGGTGGTGGACTGGACATAGGTGCCGGTATCGTCCGCTTTGGCCAGCACGTGGACTTTGGCCACGATGCGGCTTACCTTGGCCGTGACGGGCAGGGCCGTCTCTTCGGTCGCGTGGGCCTTGTCGAGCGCGATCTCATTGCCGGCGGTGGCGTCGACCGTGAACTGGCCGGTCATCGGGATGCAGCCGCTGTTCTTCTCGAGGGTCTCCTGCTGCCCCGCGCTGCCCGGGACGAAATCTTCGATCACCCCCCAATAATTCGTGCCGATGGAGGCGAGGGCGAGGTCGCGGCAGTTTTCGCCGATCCGGAAGCTCTTGCGCATGAGGTCGGTCATGTTCACCGCGGCATAGACGTGCACGGTGCGCCCCTCGGGGATCGTGACCGGCACGACGACGCCCGAACCGGTGACCTGCCCGATCTGCTGCGCATTCAGCGGGATGCGGGCGAAGAGACAGCCGGTCGCGGCGTCGCAGACGAGCAGGTCCACGGTGCTGACCGCCTCCTCGCGCGGCGTGTGGGGCGTCGTCCCGGTCTCTCCGGCGCGCGTGCCGCCTGGGATGCCGCTGTCGTTCAGCTCCATGCGGAAATGGACGTATACGTCCCCAGCGAACTTCCCCTCCTCCGGGAGCTCGTCGTCGCGGACGCAGGAGGCCGCCGCGAGGGCCGCAAGGAGGAGAAGCGCCGCCGCGGTGCTCCGCAGAATATGTTCGATCGGTCGCTGCATCTTGCGCGTTTCTTTTCTATTCCAAATCCGTTTCGTAGTAAATCACGCGCCACGACTCGATCTGGATCACGCCGTAGAGCCACTTGTGGTTTTCGTCGAGGAAGAAGGTGAGGCTGTATTCGTCCTCGTAGTCGAGGTACTGCTGTTCGGTCAGCTTGATGCTGTTTTCATACCCCCGGACGAGCAGCAGGGCGTCGATGAGGCGGATCGAGACGATCGTTTTGCCCGTGTCGGTGCGGTAGGCCCGCAGGATGGTGTTGTCGCGGTTGGCGTACATCAGACGCGAGGTGGTCAGCTCGGCGATGACGCCCGCATAGCTGCCGTTGTCCGCACGGGCGAGTGTCAGGGCAGGCAGGGCGGCCGGCCGGGCCGTTTGCGCGGCGGGGGCGGCTTGGGCTGCAGGCAGGGCTGCAGGCAGGGCTGCAGGCTGTGTGGAGAGGTCGGCGTCCACCGAAGCGGTGTACCAGGGGTGGTAGGTCACGGGACGGCCGAGGATCGGCCGGTTGTCCCAGTCGAGGTGGGCGTTGTCGTCGATGATCTCGAAGGCGATCTGCTCCCTGGCGATCGGCTCGCCCGAGAGCTGCAGCAGCGAAATGACGAAGTGGTTCGTGTCCTTCGTCAGGTGCAGGGTGTGGGTGAAGGTCCCCTCGTCGGCGGCCGGAAACTCGACGTTCGTCTCGCAGGCGTGGAAGAGGCGGTCGAGCGGCTCGCCCTCGCGGCCGATATGCAGCGAACCGTCGGCATGGGTCTCGGTGAAGAAGTTCGCCTTCAGGCTCCGGCAGCTCTGGGCGGCGCTCTCCGTGGCCGGGGTCCCGGCTGCGTCCCCGGCTGCGGAGGCTGCGTTTTCCTCCTCCCCGACGCGGAAGGTCGTGGGGTTCTCCGAGCTGCACCACGCCAGCAGCGAGTAGGTGCCCGGGGCGACCTCCACCTCCATGGCATAGCCCTCCTCGGCCAGCTGCGGGCCGCTCTCGCTCTTCCGCCAGACGATGTCGCCGTCCCGGTCGACCACGTACAGCGTCACGGCCTGGACCTCGTGGGCGAAGGCATCGGCGTATTTCAGGTTGTAGTCGTACACGAAGCGCACCTGGTAGCGGACCACGCAGTCGCCCTCGTCGTCGTAGATGGTCTTGTCGCACGACGCGAGCCCGACGGCGGCCAAAGCCGTCAGCAGGCAGGCCAGAAACTTGATCGGTTTCATTTCACAATCTTTTTAGCGCTATCTCGTCTTGCCCGTCGCGTATGCCCGGGGCAATCGTTCTTTCTCGTTGGGTGGGAAACGCCGGCCCTCTGCCGCATCTCCGAATCCGTCCTCTCTTTGCGCCGGAGCGGAAGCGCGCTGCCTTGCCGGCAGCCGGTTTGAAAAAAGCAGGGGCGGGGACAGTCCCGGGTACCGGGGCTGTTTACCCCCCCCCTAACTTATTGTCTATTAGTTGGAAACCTGTTTTAGTAACGCGTTAGTCCCAGTTGAACTCGACATCCTGGGTCATCAGACGCCATTGGAGTATCTTGATCTCGGCGGCTACATAGGTGTCTTCGTCAGTAGGCTGCTCGGGCACGATCTCCTCATCGGGTTCGTAGACGGGCGTGCCGATGCCGTATACCTTCTTCAGATTGATGTCGTAGATATGATTGCGCACAACACCTGGCACAGTCGCGCTTTGCATGATATTAGCGAAATAGTATGTCTTGCCGTCGTTCCAGATTTTGGCGTGCGGCAAGTCGAGCAGGATCGCGTTGATGGCATCCGGAGTGACCTTGCTATTTTTATCAACGGTGATCTTGGTTACATTACCACTATCCGGGTCTTTGTCTATAGTAACATTTGTGTACCAGCTGAAATCATCGGTCGCGGTAGGCGCCAGACAAGCGTAGACGTAGTACGAACCGCTTTCGACTATCTCTTTGGCCGCCTTGCCGATATTCGTTTTTTCGTTGGCTGTTATAAAGGTGATATCAGCGGGCGAGATTTCTTCCGCTTTCGTTGCCGTACCATCTTCTTTCACGCCGTACACTTTCCAGTACGATTTGGCTTTGGTATTCGCCAGCATCAGCAGATAATTCTCCTTGAGGAGACTGAACTCGGTGTAGTCGATGATGCGCGAGCCTGCGAATTCGGTAACTGTGAGCGAGTTGCCATCGGCATCGCAAAGTTCTCCTTTGATTAAAATCTTTGTCGGTTTGTAAATGATGTTGCTTGGGGCCTCTTTCTCACCGTTTTCGTTGCAGTATTTCCATTCGGAGCCGTCGAATTTGTTACGAGTGAAATTCGTGGGGTTGTTGTACGAAAAATACTGGTTTTTATTGGTTGTATTATCCGTACCGCCGTCGCAGACATCGGCCCAGTAGCTGCGGTGATGCGGCGCATCATTCCAGGAGCCTGCCCCAAGGACGTTTTCTTTCCATCCTAATCGGATGTTCTTGCTGAGGAAGGCATATTGAAGGTCGGCCGAGATATCCCAGCCATGAAATTTCACGTACACGAATGTCTCGGTTCCGTCTTCTTTCACGATGGTATACGGCTCGTCAGAGGCAGAGGCACTTGCTTTCTTTTTATAAACCGGGCACATGATGCCGCCGCCAGTCAAGACATCTTTGCCTGTTATGGTCGCGTTAACGCGGACTTTAGCCACGTTACGCTCCACATAGATGGTGACGGGGTTCCCTTTGGCCTTATCCGCTGTTTTCTGGAGATTCTCCGGCAGAATGGTTTGAGCCTCGACCACCTTGCCGCCGTCGACGTAAACCGAATTCGTCATGACGAACTGCTTCCTGGTATTGGCAAGGCTGGCATAATTGCCGACTTTGCGTCGCAGCCCAGTCAACGTGTAGGGACCGTTACCCAAACCGGTTGCGGTTTCATCCCGGTTGAGTACGGCTACGAGCTGCGAGGGTACTTGCTCTCCTTGGTTCACGACCAGGACAGCGTTGATCATCTTCTTCTCAACGGTCTCAGTTTCGTCACCGGTATCGAAATTTATCTCTTCCATAGGAACATCATACCAGTTGCCACCCTGCGATGCTCCAGCCTCCGGTTCATTTTTTTTGACATTGACCGGCTGACCACTGGCGTTGAAAAAATAGATGCGCAGTGAAGTGACCGTATTTTCGTCGGAAACGCCGTCTTCATATTCAGCACGGCCGGAAGCATTGCTGTCGGTGGAGACGACATTTATTGCCAAGTACTGATCACCCCCCCCCCTTGCTGCCGCTGCCTCCTCCATTGTCGGATTCCTCCTTCGAGCAGCCGGCCAGGACCAGCGCTGCAAGAAGCGGCAAGAAGAAAAATTTCTTTTTCATTTGTTAAAAAGGTTAATGAATAAAATGTGTTGTTGTGTTCGTCTATTTGTTCCGGTAGTCGAGCTCGGCGAGCGTCGTGGCGGCCTGCACGACACCGAGCTTCTTCGCCTCGCCGAGGTAGCGGCGGGCCGTCGCGCAGTCGCCCGTGCGGACCGCCAGCGCCCCGCGCGCATAGACCGCCTCGGGCGAATTGCCCGCCTTGGCCAAGTAGCGCGCCGCCGCCGCATTGTCGCCCCGCCGCATGGCCGCATTCGCGGCATTGAGGTTGGCCGTCTCGTCGGACGGGTACATGCGCACCGCCGTCTCGAAGACTTCCGTAAACTCGTCCGTGCCCGGCTCGTACTGCTGCGCAACCAAGTAAAACTCGTTCAGGCTCAGCTTCTGCGGCTGCTCGGCCATGATGCGGCCGATCTCCGCCGGATCGCTGTAGGCCCGGATCGTGTAGGCGATCCGGTAGTCCGTGTGGCGCAGCGCCGGGTAGCAGTTCTGCAGCAGGTAGCGGTACTCCTCGGGGTAGTACCGCTTGATCGCCCACTCCCTGTTGTCCGGCTCGCGGTCGCTGTCGATCAAGGCGAGAATCTCCTGTTTGTGATTTATATTCGACTGCTCCACGTAGCGGCGCAGACCCGCCCAGTCCTCGGGCTCGTAGTCCGTGGCGATCACATCGTCATCGAAGCGGTAGAGCTGCCCGATGTAGTGTTTCAGCGCCGCCGTGCGGCCGATGGCCAGCTCGCGGTTGTGGGCATAGGGGCTCTCGGGCGAGGCATAGCCCTTGAGCCATACCTGCGTAATGGTCACGTCGCGGTCGCTGCGCACCGAATCGATCGTCGCGCGAATCTTGCCTAACTCCGCGGTGTTGCGCCGGTAGTCGGGATAAATCGTCGTCTTGTCCACCGGGAAGTCGATGTAGGCCGACCCCTCGAGCGAGCGGCTCTTGACCCGCTCCGCCGCGGGGCGCACGTAGAGCAGCTCGGGGAAGAAGGGCTCCGTGTGACGACCGAGCACCCCCTCCTGCTCGGCCAGCAGCGTATTGCAGCAGCCGTAGTCGCCGCGCCAGAGCTTCAGGGAGGCCCCGTCCATCCACTCGCGGAAGGGAACCAGCTTGTCGTAGCCGACGCTCGCGGGTTTGTCGGCCGCCTTGTAGCTCCGCTCCTCCCGGTCCGTGAGCAGGCTCTCGCCGTTGCGGACATAAACGTAGTAGCGGCGTCGTCCGTAGATGCCGACCGAGGGGAGAACTAACGAATCGGGGCCGTTGACCAGTCGGGGCGTCAGGAGCACGGCGCGGTTGGGCTCCACCTCCAACTCCCCGAGGTCCAGAAGCATCCCGATGGAGAGATAGCCGCCGTCGCGCGCGATCTCCACGTCGCGGATCGTCACGTCGTCCACGATCTCCTTCGGTTGCGTTTGGGTTTGTTTTTGGGTTTGGGCCTGCACGGCGGGGGCCGTCAGGGCTGCGGCGGCCGGGGCGCACAAGGCGGCCGCCAGATAGAATAAGATCTTGTTCATCCGTCGCAAAGATTAGAATACGTAAACTAAATTGAGGGCCGCCTTGGTGGGACCCACGTAGTGATGCGGCTTGTCCGTCTCGACCTTCTTGCCGCAGCCGGCGCAGCGGAAACGGTCGTAGCGCGTGTAGGAGTAGCCGAAGCCGAGCTCCGCCTCGAGGTTCCAGTGGCGGCCCAGAATCCAGGCATAGCCGTAGGCCACGCCCGCACCCACGAACCAGCCCTGGTAGCGCGAATCTTTCAGCTTGCGGGCGTCGGTGCCCAGAAAATGGAGCTTGCCGTCGATCCCGCCGATGTTGTACTGGCCGCCGTGAACGTGCAGCCCCACGAAGTGACCCGCAAAACGGTCGCAGAACCAGTAGCGCGCTTCGGGCTGCACGAACCAGTGCTTCCACCGGCGATCGCGCGAGAGCGTCCATCCGTTGAACTGGCCCGAAAGGTCCAGCGTCCACTTCGGAGCCAGTCCCACTTCGATTCCGATGTTCGGGCTGCTAAAAACATCGGCAAGCAGGTTGGTTTTTACCGCCACCTCCTGAGCTCGGGCGCTGACGGCGCCGAGGATCGCGATGGCCAGAAATAAAACGATCCGTTTCATGTCTCCCCGTTTCCTTGAATTTCAGTCGGTTTTTCCGCGCCCGTTCTCCGCAAAAGACGGTCTGCGCAGATAAAGCCTGCAAATTTATACAAATTTTCAGGGAAATATTTTTATTCGGATGAATTTTTTAGGGAGAGAGGCGTTTTTTTCTTCGTTTTTTCGCTGTTCAGAGGGTGCCGGAGCCGAATTTTTCGCGATGAGCGGGGTCCGACCGGCCCTGCAAGATGGGATAGGAACACGCCGGCCGGGAGGGCTACTTGCCGATGCAGTTTATTCACATTTCTGGCAGACAGCACGTTGCTGTACAAATCGGTACGAGGTGCCTTTCAGAATGTAGGCGGAAAATTACGGAAAATTCACGCCTTTGATTTTGAGGCTTTTGGAAATCCGCTCGTACCGCGTCTTTTTGCCTGTTTCTCCTGCCGTAACTCTGTACCGCAAAGATAGGAATAAATCAGTAGAAATATATGCTTTTTTATTTGATTTTTATCATACTTGCCAGCTGTAGAAAATAGTCGTTGGACCATATCTCCAAGTCCCGTGGATTGTTGAGAAACGGCAGTACATCCGCTTTCACCT
>CANQIF010000027.1 GCA_947623965.1 uncultured Alistipes sp. | reverse complement strand
ACAATTGTAGAAACAAAAACTTATATTTATCTTTACTCGCTAACTTTAGAAAATATCCTCTAAAGTTATCTTGAACCTTAATTTTTCATTTTGAATTTTTCATTTGCGGCTTCTCGGAAGCCGCAGCAGCCCGCAGCCGCCCCCGGCGGAGGTCTGCTCCTTTACGTCGCAAGCCCCTCCGCTCGGCTGCGGGCTGGCCCGGAGTTAAGATCGGTCCGTCAGGACCGAGCGGGCCGCAGCCTGGGGGCGGCGGAGGCCCGCAACTCGCGACCCGCAAGTCCGCTCGTATGCGGTTCCTTCGCAAGCTGCGCCCCGATTCCGTAATTCTGAATTTTGAATTTCGGCCTTGAAAAGGCCGTGCGGGCCGCAGCCTGGGGGCGGCGGAGGCCCGCAACTCCTTACAGTCGTGTGCGACCTCCGCAAGCCGCGGCCCGAACCGGAATGTATGCCCAAACGAACCCGACAGGCTGCATTTATTTTTGAATCTTGAATTCTGAATTTGCGCCCCCGTCAGGCCACCCGCAGCCGCACCCCTTCACTGCGTCCGCCCTCGATGACGATCGTGTCGCCCGCATGCAGGCGGCCGTCGATGATGAGCTGCGCGATCGGCTCCTCGACGTGGTCCGTCAGCGTCCGTTTCAGCGCGCGGGCGCCGTAGCGCTGCTCGTAACCCATCGTCGCCAACCGTTGCTTGGCCGTGTCGGTGATTTTGATCCGGTACCCCATCGCCTCGGTGCGGGCCATGAGCCCTTCGAGCTCGAGCTCGACGATGCGCTCGATCGCGTCGTTTTCGAGCGGCCGGAAGAGGATCACTTCGTCGATGCGGTTCAGGAACTCCGGCGCGAAGGTCTGCTCGAGCGCCTTGCGGTATTCGCTTCCCGGGGCCGCGTCGACGGTGTCCCGCTTCGAACGGGTCGTGTAGCCCACGCGCACCTGCCGCTCGGCGGCTGCCCGCGATCCTACGTTCGAGGTGAGGATCAGGATCGTGTTGCGGAAATCGATCTTTCGCCCCGATCCGTCGGTGAGGTGTCCCTCGTCGAAGATCTGCAGCAGCGTGTTGAAAACCTCGGGGTGCGCCTTCTCGATCTCGTCGAAGAGCACGACCGAGTAGGGCCGGCGCCGCACCGCTTCGCTCAGCTGGCCTCCCTCGCCGTAGCCGACATAGCCCGGAGGCGAGCCGATCAGCCGGGCGATGTTGTGCTTCTCGCCGTATTCGCTCATATCGATGCGGATCAATCCGCGCCGCTCGTCGAAGAGCCACTTCGAGAGCTCCTTGGCCAGGTGGGTCTTGCCGACCCCCGTCGGCCCGACGAAGAGGAAGACGCCGATCGGCCGGTTGGCATCCTTCAGCCCGGTCCGTGCCCGGAGAATCGCCCGCGAGAGCTTTTCGACCGCCTCCTGCTGGCCGATGACGCGGCTGCTCAGGTGGCTGTGCAGCGTGCGGAGGCGTGCCGCCTCGCCGCCCGAAATGCGCTCGGCCGGAATCCCCGTCATGGCCGTCAGCACCTGCTCGACGCTGCGGGCGTCGATCTCGACGGGGTTCGCCTCCAGCTGCCGGCGCCAGGCCGAACGGTCGGCGTCGAGCTTCGAACGGAGCTTCAGCTCGCGCATCCGCGCTGCGGCCGCCTTGTCGTAGACCGCCGCCTCGACCGCCTCGCGCCGCTCGCGCTGAACGTCGGCGAGGGCCGTGGCCAGCTCGCGCAGGGCGTTCGGTTCGTCGGCAGACCGCATGCGGACCCGCGAACCGGTCTCGTCCAACAGGTCGATCGCCTTGTCCGGGAAGTAGCGGTCCGTGACGTAGCGTTCGGTCAGCTCGACGCAGGCCTGGAGCGCCTCCTCGGTGTAACGGACGTTGTGGTGCCGCTCGTAGTGCGGGGCGATGCGGCGCAGGATCTCCAGCGTCTCGGCCCGCGAGGTGGGCTCGACCATGACGCGCTGGAACCGCCGCTCGAGCGCGGGATCGCGTTCGATATTCTCGCGGTACTCGTCGAGGGTCGTGGCGCCGATCGTCTGCAGTTCGCCGCGCGAGAGGGCCGGTTTGAGAATGTTGGCCGTATCGAGCGACCCCTGCGTCGAACCGGCCCCCACGATCGTGTGGATCTCGTCGATGAAGAGGATCGTATCGTCGGCCCGCCGGAGCTCCTCCATGAGCTGCTGCATCCGCTCCTCGAACTCGCCGCGGAACTTCGTGCCGGCGACGAGCGACGAGATGTCGAGCGAGAAGAGCCGCTTGTCGCGGATCGTGTAGGGGACGCGCCCCTCGGCGATGCGCAGCGCCAGCCCCTCGACGATGGCCGTCTTGCCGACGCCCGCTTCGCCGATCAGGATCGGGTTGTTCTTCTTGCGGCGCGAGAGGATCTGGATGACCCGTTCGATCTCGCTTTCGCGGCCCACGACGGGGTCGATGCGCCCCTCGCGCGCCTCGGCGGTCAGGTCGGTGCCGAACTTGTCGAGCAGCTGCGGCGCCGGACCGGGCGTGCCGCCCGAGACGTCGTTGCGGAAGTCGAGCAGGTGGACCTCGATTTCGCGCCGCTGCAGATCGTCGTTTCCGATGCGGGCCAGCTCATCGAGAATCGTCTCCGCGGTGATGCCGCAGTCGGCGAAGAGGTGCGAGGCGGCGGTCGTCGGATCGCGCAGTATTTCGAGCAGCGCATGGGCCGTCGAGATGCGGGCGGCATCGTCGTGGCGGGCGCATAGTTCGTTGCAGAACCGGTTGTAGTAGCGTTCGGGTTCGAGCTGTTCTTCGGGCTGCGCTTCGCGGAGCGATGCTTCGACCGCCCGGCGCACCTGCTGCAGATCCCGTTCCTTCATACGAGCCGAGAGGATTTGGTAGGCCAACGACCCCTCCTCGCTCAGCAGCTCCAACAGCAGGCGGTCTTTGAGGGCATGACGCACGCCCTCCTTGGTCGTGATGAACGCCGTGCGGGCGATGATGCCCTCCAGCGTCTTGGAAATCTTCACTTGCATACTCGTTCGTTTTTGTTGTCCGACCTACAAACGATAGTATGTCTTATTGTAGTATGCGGGCGGCTTTTTGCCGGAGAGAGGGGGCTGGAACAGAGCGGAGAGGTATTGGCGGGACGCAGGCTTCTATTGGAGGTGGTGATTCGATCCATTCGACGTTCAGACTTCGGCAGTCCGCAGTGGCTGTTCGTTGTGGAATGCTTTGCGTCGAGGTCGATCGCGCAGCGATCAGCAGCCCGCAGCCGCCCCCCGGGCGGAGGGCTGCTCCTCTACGTCGCCGGCCCGTCCGCTCGGCTGCGGGCATGCCAAAGGTTTGTGCAAGTAATGAATCGGTCTTGAAAAGACCGAGCGGGCCGTAGCTTCCGCCCGGCGGAGGCCCGCAGCTCGTCGCCGAACTGCGTGCTCCGCAGGCTACGCCCCGAACACGTGATTAAAAAGGTGAATTTTGATTTTGTGACAGTCGGTTCGCCGGCTGCATACACGCCTTCGATGGTCCTATCGCCGCGGCCATTCGCCGACCTCCATGTCGCGCATGTCGGAGCCGTCGATCACCAACCGCACGGCGGTGCGGACCTTGTGGAATCCGAAACAGCCCGCCGCACCCGGATTGACCGCGAGAAGGTCGTAGACCGGGTCGTATTGAATTTTGAGGATGTGCGAATGCCCTGCGATGAAGAGTTTCGGCCGTGCCTGGCGGATGCGGTCGACGACGTGCGGGGCATAGTGGCGGGGATAGCCGCCGATATGGGTCATAAGGACCCGCACCCCTTCGCAGTCGAAACAGTCGAAAGCGGGGTAGACGCGACGGGTCATGCCGCCGTCGATGTTGCCGCAGACGGCGCGCAGCGGTTTGAAGGCGGCGATGCGGTCGGCCAGTTCGATCGATCCGATGTCGCCCGCATGCCATATTTCGTCCACGTCGCGCAGGAAATGCTGCAACGCCTCGTCGAAGGTGTCGTGCGTGTCCGAGATGATGCCGATGCGTTTCATGAGGTGCCGAGGTTTGTTTTACGGCTTCAAAGATACGAAAAGTCGAGGGCAGAAGCAAGCGGCAGTTTGATTCTGCCGGGACGACGTATCTTCGGCGCCGCCTTCCGGTCCGTCAGGACCGAGCGGGCCGCAGCCTCCGCCCCGCGAAGGCCCGCTTCTCGCGTCCGCTTTTGCGTCCGCATCGTGCGCGCCCTCCGCAAGCTGCTGCCCGAGCAGTAATTTTGAATCTTGAATTGTGAATGCTGAATTTGCGGCTCCGAGAAGGAGCCGCCGCAGCCCGCAGCCGCCCCCTGGCGGAGGGCTGCATCTTCGCGTCCCGCAGGTCCGCTCATGCAGGCCCACCGCTCGGCTGCGGGCATGCCGTCGGGTTCGATCCCGCAGGCATCTGCGGGCCGCAGCGTTGTTCCGGTCCGTCAGGACCGAGCGGGCCGCAGCCTCCCGGCGGCGGAGGCCCGCTGTTCCTTGCCGTCGCAGGCGCCCTCCGCAGGCTGCAGCCCGAAAATGCAGGCACATAGCTAACTTTGAATCTTGAATTCAATTGTGTCCGTCCGGGCTGTATCAATGCTCTCGCATCTTGCTTTGTACGGTATCATAACATTTATACATAAACTGGCCATATTGCGATACACTGTGTCAGATCGACCCTATATTTCGCACGATCCACCATCCGACAACGAGGACAAGATAGCCTCGCACGACCGAAGGACTGGCCGCTGCACGTAAAAATTTCCAGCGTTGGCCGGTTCGGATGTTCGCGATGAGAATCGCCAGATAGGGCAGGGAGATTATCAAAAACAGATTGAATCGAATAGCCTCGGCGAAGTGTCCGTGCAATGCGGCATGCAGCGCGCGCTGACTGCCGCATGCCGGACAATTCAGCCCTGTCAACAGATGGAACGGACAGTGCGGCACCCATGCAGCTTGTGCCGGATCGACGCGATAATACACCAGAACGAGACCGATTGCGGCGATGCAGGCCCCGAGCCGAACGAGTACCTTGTTGTCCCGAACTGTCATATTCAGGAATTGGCGACAGCAATAACGGCTACGATCGCGATGATGATCAGGTAGATGACCGTGATACCGAGCACGGTGCCTACGCTGATCCAAATCCATTTCTTCGCATCCTTTGCAGCTTGCACGGCGCTTTCCATATCGCCCTGTCCCCAATAGGTATCGACCTGCGTGGACTTGACGATGGCGACGATACCGAACGGCAAACAGCAGAAAAGGGTGCTCAAAATGGACCAAGCCAAATAGTTGTCCGGTTTTTTGACAGTCGTATTCATCCAGATTGCGTATTTGTGCCATCGGCACCCGGATGACGGTTGGGTATAAAGAAAGCGTGGTGCCGCGACTTATTTCAGATAAGCAGGTCGTAGGAGTACCTTTGGCATCAAATAAGCAACGACTTCCACGCCCATATCCGTAACGGATACGCGCGGCAAGCAGTTCGCCTATTCCTTGCCAAGAGAGTTTCCTACGTTCGCTTATCGGGAATAAACGTACACTTTCCGTGTTTGTAAGAACAAAGATAGGAATTAATTCTGAAAAAATGTACCTTTGACCGATAAAACCGCTTGAACGATGCCCAACATACCTTTGGCCGAACGCCTCCGCCCGCAGCAGATCGACGATTATATCGGGCAGGCGCATCTGGTGGGCCCCGACGGGGTCTTCCGCAAATTCTTCGAGACGGGCAACGTCCCCTCGTTCATTCTCTGGGGCCCTCCCGGGGTGGGCAAGACGACGCTGGCCCGCATCGTCGCCTCGCAGCTCGAACGCCCCTTCTTCACCCTCTCGGCCGTTACGTCGGGGGTCAAGGAGGTGCGCGAGGTGATCGAGTCGGCCAAGCGGCAGCGCTTCTTCGACCAGCGTCCCCCCTTCCTCTTTATCGACGAGATCCACCGCTTCAACAAGTCGCAGCAGGATTCGCTCCTCGGCGCCGTCGAACAGGGCGTCGTGACCCTCATCGGCGCCACGACCGAGAACCCCTCCTTCGAGGTGATTTCGCCGCTGCTGAGCCGCTGCCAGGTCTACATCCTCAAGTCGCTGGAGGATGCCGACCTGCAGCGCCTGCTCGATCGCGCCCTCACGGTCGATACGGAGCTGCGCGAACGGCAGATCGAGGTGGCCGAGACCGGGGCGCTGTTCCGCTTCGCCGGGGGCGACGCCCGCAAGCTGCTCAACATCCTCGACATCGTCGTCGGGGCCACGGAAGGTCCTGTCCGGATCACCGACAAATACGTGACGGACTGTCTCCAGCAGAATATCGCCCTCTACGACAAGAAGGGCGAACAGCACTACGACGTCATTTCGGCTTTCATCAAGTCGGTTCGCGGCAGCGATCCCAATGCGGCGGTCTACTACCTGGCCCGGATGCTGGCCGGCGGCGAGGAGCCCCGCTTCATCGCGCGGCGGTTGGTGATCCTCGCCTCGGAGGATATCGGTCTGGCCAATCCCAATGCGCTGCTGCTGGCCAATGCCTGCTTCGATACGGTGCACAAGATCGGCATGCCCGAGGCGCGCATCACACTGGCCGAGACGACGATCTATCTGGCGACCTCGCCCAAGAGCAACTCGGCCTACATGGCCATCGGCAAGGCGCTGTCCCTCGTCGAGCACGACACGACGAACCGTCCCGTGCCGCTCCATCTGCGCAACGCACCGACGAAACTCATGGAGGAGGCGGGGTATGCCAAGGGGTACAAGTACGCCCACGGTTATGAGGGCCATTTCGCCGAACTGGAGTTCCTGCCCGAGTCGCTCTCCGGAACACGCTTTTACGAACCCGACGAGCAGAATGCCGCCGAGCGGAAGATCGCCGAGCGGATCCGCACGCTCTGGAAAGGCAAGTATTGATCGCCAGCGACGGCGGATTTTCGCCGGATCGCTTTCGATTTAGCCCGAAAGAACGTACCTTTGTCTTTTCAAGAGCGATTGCGCAGAGCAGTGGCGCATCGTGCGGCGAAGAGCTTGACGGAGCTTTGCCGGCGGATTCTTTCGCGGAACGACTTTTGCCGTCGGATTTTTCGTCGGCGGATTGCAGCGTTGTTCCGGTCCGTCAGGATCGGCAGCCGTTACTCCTTGTGGAGTGCCTTGCGCCGAGGTCGATCGCGCAGCGGTCGGCAGCCCGCAGCGCCCCACGGCGGAGGGTTGCTCCTCTAAAGTCGCAGGCCCATCCGCTCGGCTGCGGGTTGACCTCGTGTAGGGATCGACCTCGTAAGAGGTCGGCGGGCCGCAGCCTCCGGCGGCGAAGGCCCGCAGCTCGCGTCCCGCAGGTCCGCTCGAACGGTTCCTTCGCAGGCTGCGCCCCGAGTGTGCCGCGGCAATCTATGTGCGGTGTGGAATCGGTCCGTCAGGACCGGCAGCCCGCAGCCGCCCCCGGGCGGAGGGCTGCATCCTTTCAGTCGCAGGCCCGTCCGCTCGGCTGCGGGCTGGCCTCGAGCGGAATCGATCTTGTATGAAGATTGGTAGGCCGCAGTGAATTTTGAATATTGAATTTTGAATTTGCGCCCGCAAGGGCGCAGCGGGCCGCAGCCTCCGCCCGGCGGAAGCCCGCAGTTCGTAACCGAACTTGGCGTGCACTCCGCAGGCTGCGCCCCGAGTGCGAAAGGGAGTGCTTTTTGACGTCTTTGCGTGCAGGTTCGCGGCATGCCCTCAACCGAGCGGCGGGACCTGCACGAGCGGACCTGCGGGACGCAAAGCTGCAGTCCCTCCCCGTAAAAAATAACCCCCGGCAAGCAAGCCCCCCCCCGTGCAGGAAAAAAGAGAATAAATACTAAATCGAAAACCGATGTTCAATCTAAGCGGCGAACATATCGTCCTCGTCGGAGCGCTCCTCCTCTTCGTTGCCGTGATTGCCGGCAAGGCGGCCTACCGCTTCGGGACCCCGGCCCTGCTACTCTTCCTCGGCGTGGGCATGCTCTTCGGCTGGGACTTCATCTCGTTCAACTCGACCGAACTCACGCAGTTCATCGGCATGGTGGCCCTCTGCATCATCCTCTTTTCGGGCGGTATGGACACCAAGTTTCAGGAGATCAAGCCGATCATCGCCCCCGGACTGGTCCTGGCCACCTTCGGCGTCGTCCTCTCGGCCCTTATTCTGGCCGGCTTCATCCGCCTCGTGGCCCCGTGGATCGGCTTCGAGCTCTCCTTCCCGATGTCGCTGCTGCTGGCCGCGACGATGTCTTCGACCGACTCGGCCTCGGTCTTCTCGATCCTGCGCTCGAAGAAGCAGGGGCTGCGCGAGCGGCTCCGCCCGCTTCTCGAGCTCGAGAGCGGTTCGAACGACCCGATGGCCTACATGCTCACCATGCTGATGATCGGCATCCTCTCCAATGCCGGCACCCAGACCGGCATCGGAACGAACATCTTCTACGTCGTCGTGCAGCTCGCCGTGGGCGCCCTCTCGGGCTACCTCATCGGCCGCGCCGCCGTCTGGCTCATCAACCGCATCCACCTCGAGAACCATTCGCTCTATTCGGTGCTGCTGCTGGCCTTCATCTTCTTCTCGTTCGCCTTTACGGATTTGATCCGCGGCAACGGCTATCTGGCCGTCTACATCTCGGGCCTCGTCGTGGGCAACTACCGGCTGACGCAGAAACACACGCTGACCGTCTTCTTCGACGGCTTCACCTGGTTGATGCAGATCGTCATGTTCCTCATGCTGGGGCTGCTGGTCGATACGCGCGAGCTGATCCGCCCCGAGGTGCTGCTGCTCGGCGGGCTGGTGGGGGCTTTCATGATCCTCTTCGCCCGTCCGCTCTCGGTGGTGCTTTGCCTGCTGCCTTTCCGCAAATTCTCGTCGCGTGCCCGGGCCTACGTCTCGTGGGTCGGCCTCCGGGGTGCCGTGCCGATCCTCTTCGCCACCTATCCGCTTATGGCCGGCATCGAACACGCCGACCTGCTCTTCAACGTCGTCTTCCTCTCGACCATCCTCTCGCTCGTCGTGCAGGGCACGACCGTCAGCGGTATGGCCAATGTCCTGGGGCTCGCCTTCGAGGAGCGCGAGGCCTCGTTCGACGTGAACATGCACGAGGATATCACCTCGGCCCTTACGGAAGTCGAGGTGAACGAGGCGATGCTCGCCTCGGGACGCACGCTGAAGGAGATCTCGCTGCCCGAAAACACCCTCGTCATGATGATCTGCCGCGGCGGCGACTACTTCGTGCCGCAGGGCAAAACCGAGCTCCTGTTAGGCGACAAGCTGCTGGTCATTTCGGACCGCAGCAAGGAGCTCGAATCGACCTACCGCGAGATGGGCATCGACGACGTGATGAAACTGCGTTGAAACTGCGGCCGCCATGCACGAACGTATCGCATCCCGCTTGATCGAATGGTACGGCCGCCACGGCCGCACCCTGCCGTGGCGCGCCACGCGCGATCCCTACCGCATCTGGCTCTCGGAGGTGATCCTCCAGCAGACCCGCGTGCAGCAGGGGTGGGGCTATTACGAACGCTTTACGGAGCGCTTCCCGACGGTCGCCGACCTGGCGGCCGCCTCCGAGGACGAAGTGTTGAAACTGTGGCAGGGGCTCGGCTATTACAGCCGTGCCCGCAACCTGCATGCGGCGGCCCGCCAGGTGGTCGCCGAGCACGGCGGCCGCTTCCCCGCCGACTACGGGGCGGTGCGGGCCTTGAAGGGGGTAGGGGAGTATACCGCCGCTGCGGTCTGCTCGATGGCCTTCGACCTGCCCTGCGCGGTCGTCGACGGCAATGTCTACCGCGTGCTCTCGCGCCTTTTCGACCTCGATTTGCCGATCGACACGACGGCAGGCCGGCGGGCTTTCGCCGCACTGGCGCAGGAGTGTCTCGACGAGCGGCGCGCCGCGACCTACAACCAGGCGATCATGGATTTCGGCGCTACTTGGTGCACCCCGACGCAACCCCGCTGCACTGAGTGCCCGCTGGCGGAGAGCTGCCTGGCATTGGCGGCCGGAACGGTCGGCGAACGCCCCGTCAAGGCGGGCCGCACCCATACGCGCGACCGCTGGTTCAACTACCTGCACCTGACCGACGGACGCCGCACGCTGTTGCACCGCCGCGGGCCGCACGATATTTGGCAGGGGCTTTACGAATTTCCCTTGATCGAGACGGCCGGGGAGAGCGATTTCACCGCGCTGTGCGCCTCGGAGCCTTTCCGGCGGCTGCTCGGCGACGGTTCGTTCCGGCTGACCGATACGGTGCGGATGCCGCGCCACCAGCTCTCGCACCAGACGCTCCACGCCGTGTTCCACCGCATCGAACTCGCCGAGCTGCCCGCCGCCGAGGGGGCGATCGCGGTCGATGAGGCGTCGCTGGGCGACTACGCCGTGCCGCGCCTCGTGGACCGCTACCTGAACCGGTAGCGGGGAGGAACGCTTTTCAGCGGCGCCGGTCTATTCATAAAAAAGAGGCCTGCAAGGCCTCTTTTTTATGCGATCGATGCAACAGCTGAAAACAGCCGCTGTTTACCGGGTTAGTTCATCGAAGGGGCCCCCGGATGGTAGGGTGTCAATTCGTCGAAGCTGTACGGGTAGAGCTCGAGCAGGCTTTCGCGCAGATCGTCCAGACTGACCAGATAAAGCCAGCGTCGGCCATAGGAATCGAAATTTTCTACGATCAATGTATTCCCGAGCTGTGCCTTTACCTTCGAACCTTTCTCAAAGCTGTCCAAAATAGCTGTCAGGCGATCACCCGTAAATGTGTAATTCTTATAATAACTCGATGTTATTTCTCCAGTTGGCGTTTTGTAGAGGCAGCCAGATTCACCGACATAATAACAACCGCGCGCTGCGTTGCCTATAATGAAATAGTAATTGAAAGTTATGCCGACCCAGTCTCGCGGTTCGGTCCAACCGTCACGTTCGTCATACACGAAAAAATAATAGGGGGAGAAAACCATCGTTTTCAATTGTTCTTCGATATACGCGTAATCGATCGGTCCCGCCGTTTTGATCAGGTAGTCTACACCGCCGGGCGTGGCGAGCAGCTCTTCCTCGCTCCAGGTGCTGTAGTCGATCGGATCGTCGTCGCAGGCTGCGAAGGCCGTCAAGGCGGCCAAAAATAACAGAAACTTTTTCATATTGTCAAAGATTATTTGCTGTTCCAGATACCGGTCATGATCTGAAGATCATAATCGTATACGGTTTTTATGTAGTTAAAGTCCGAATCGTATTCGTAGGCATGCGCCAGATCGAATACGCCGCTCTCGAAATAGCCGTCGTTGGCGCCGTCATGCCCCCAATTGATATGCACGTACTGGCAGGAGATGGCATCATCGCGGAAATATTCCCGCCCGTAATCGTAGTCGACATACTCTTTGATATAGTGCGTGCGGCATTTATAACCGTCCACGACCCAAGCATGGCGTGATATTGCGCCCGTGTCGGAATGGTGCCCGTCTCCTCGCATATATAGCGGCCGGCCGGCATCCAGTTCCTGTCGGGTATCTGCGAACGTATACCGGCGTCCGGGGTACTGGTCGTATCCGAATGCCGCAAAAGCGTGTCGGGATTGTTGTAGCGAAGCGCCGCTGCCTTCGGGTGAATATGTCATATCGGCTCTTTCCCCGATTTCGCGCATAAGCAGCGCGACCTCGTCGGCCGTTTCGTATGGCCAGTCAAACCAGGAACCGCCGACGCACGCCGTCAGTGCCTCCCAATCGATCGGTCTCGTCGTATTGCTCCCGTCGAACGTGAGTTTGTAGCTGCTCGGTTTCTTGTGATAAGACATGATTTGAGCAATTGCAACGGCTGCGCAGCCTGCCGGACAATACGCGCCATTGTCGTTAAGACAATATTTGTTATAGGGATATGCCCAGTTATAGGTCGATCCCAGTCCTTGTCCCCATTTGACCTTTACATAGGGGCCTTTCGTGGTCCAATCCGAATAGTAGTCTTCTTTTTGGTATTGACCGTGTTTGTGCTCCACCGTATCGATCGGCTCCCGGGGTTTATCGGGGTCCAAAATCAAACTGCGGTCCAAAAGTGTCATATACAGATTGAACCCTTCGTTGTCGCTCGTTGCGCCGGCCTCGTAACTACCTTGTTCTGTGACTGCCAGCAACCGCTCGGGGCGCTCTTCATCGGCCGCCACCAGCGCGAACCCCGCATTGTCCTCGAAGTTGACGACATAATAGAGGGTGTCCGACCCGCCATCCGAACGGGTCGAGGAAACCGTGCGGCAGGTGATACCTTCTGCGCTGACCCGCCGTCCGGCGGCCGAGCGCGTCGATCCCTCCTTTTCCAGCATGGCGGCTCCCTCCAAGGCGATCCGGATGATCGCCTCCCGGCGCCCTTCTTGTTCGAGCGGGGCGGGGCCGCACTTCTCTTCCTCCTTGCTGCATCCGACCAGAACGAGCAGGACGGCGGCAAGCACCATAACCGATTTTCGCAGGTACATACGCATTTCTTCTTTTAGATGACGCAATATACGGATTGTTTTGAAAATTGCAACGTTTCAGCATTTTATTTAATCCGTCCTATGCCCGGCGGCTTCGGTCATGGACCCTGCCGCTGCGCTCCGGCGGCCTCGGCCTTGCGCCCGGCAGCTTTAGTTGTAGCCCCGCCGTAGAGATCCTGCGCCCGGCAGCCGCGGTCACACGTCGAACCGTTCGCTGTCGTCGGCGATCCCTTCGTCGGCGATCGCCGCCAGCAGCGCCTCGCGCCGCGCCTTGGGCACGACGTTCAGCCGCGCCACGAGCAGGTAGGAGTGGCGGATCTCCTGCTCGATCTGCCGGTCGGAGAGGCTCCCGCCGAAGTCGATCCGGTTCCAGTGGCGTTTGTTGAAATGAAAGGCGCCTGTGATTTCGGGGTAGCGGTCGCGCAGCGCCACGGCCCGCTCCGGATCGCATTTGACCGTGCACCCCGTGGGTTCATCCAGCCCGATCACGGCGAACATGCGCCCCGCCACCTTGTAGACGAGCGTCACGTCGTCGAAGGGCAGCGTCTCCTCGACCTCGGGCAGGGCGAGGCAAAATTCGCGGAAAGCAACGATATCCATAATACAAAGATAATCTTTTTCTCCGGATTCTCTCCAACCGAAAATACTAATTTTATCGAAAAAAAATTTGCTCGTCTCCTTTGGTGTTACTATATTTGTCGTACTAAATCATTCGAACAATGAAACGATTCTCTTACCTTGCCGGCCTCGCGATGGCCGTGCTCGCTGTCGGATGCCAGCCGAAAGGGGCGCCGATGCAGAAAGCCTACCTCTATGCCGCGGTCGATACGACCCGGCAGCACCCGCTCGAATACGACGTGAACCAACAGCTCTTTCCCTATGGGAAACTGCAGGTCGGCGTGTCGCGTCCGCAGCCTGCGACCGAGATTCACGACGGCTACTGCCGGATCACCCTCGAGATCGACCGCCCGGTGCGGGTGTGGGTGTTTCCCGTCCGCGACACGATGACCTCGGCCATGTCGGCGAATCTCACGGTCCATCCGGGCGATTCGTTGGAGGTGCGGAGCGTTCCCGATCCGCGGATTCCCGCCTTTACGCTCCTCCGGCCGCAGTTGGTCGAGACCGACCGCCGCGACAACGCCTTCGCCGCGATGCTGGAGGAGGCCTTCCCCTACCGTACGCGGCCGAAGTTCGAGGGGGATCCGGCCGCCTACAAAGAGGCGCTCGACAGTTATCTGGACCGCATGCGGGCCTTCCTCGACAGCTGCAGCCGGACGATGCCCCTTTCCGACGATTGCATCCGCCGCACGCGGAGCGATTTCGCGCTGATCCGCTACAACGAGCTTTCGTCGGTTCTTCGGAAGCATCCCGAGTGCAACCTCACAGCCGACTATCCGGGCGACGGGGAGCTGCCCGACGAGGGATACGGCACGACGCCCTATGCCAATGCACTGCTGAACAAATATATCCGCAACGTCTCGCCGGAGCCTGAACGCCACTATGCGGAGATCGAGCGGGGGATTCGCCGGGCGCCGCGCCGGCTGCGCGACTACCTGACGGCGCTGCAGATCGGCTACTTCGCCGAGCGGCAGCTGCCGTACTACGAGCGGGAGTTCGCCGCGACCGTCGAGCGGGCCGAACGGACGATCCGCGACACGGTGCTGCTCGACTACATCGCCCGGGCGAAGAGCTTCTACGGGAACCGTGCCCTCGACCTGCCCGATTCGGTGCTGACCGGGACCCGCTTCCGAAGCCCCGAGGGCGTGGAGCTGACGCTCGGCGAGCTGTTGGGGCGCTACGGGGGGCGGCCCGTCTACCTCGATTTCTGGGCCAGCTGGTGCTCGGGCTGCATCTTCGATATGCAGCGTTCGGCCAACGCCAAGGCCTGGCTCGAAGAGCAGGGAATCGCCTGCCTCTACGTCTCGATCGACGAGGATGCCGACGACTGGCTGCGGGCCTCAGAGCGCTACGGGGTCGATCACGATTCGTACCTCGCCCTCGGGGGGCGGAAGACGCCTTTCGGACGCCTCCTCGAATTAGTCACGATTCCGCGCTACGTGCTGTTCGATGCGGACCATCAGATCGTCAGCCGCGATGCGCCCCGGCCCACCGACGACGAACTGCCCGAGCTGAAACGGCTCGCCGGGGCCTGCCTCCCTTCGGATCGGGTCGTCGTCTCTGCAAAGGAGTAGCGGCGGCGTTTTGAGGCAGGAACGCGCCCGGTTGCAGGATCGCGGCAGCTGCATGCCGCTGCGGCTGCGGGAGAAAGGAAAACCCGCCGATCGTCTTTGCGGACGGTCGGCGGGTTTTTCGTGCCCGGTCTTTGGGGCGGGCTACTTTTTGCTCATGTAGTTCTTGACGTAGTGGTGGTGCGATCCCCAGCGCTCGAAAGCGGCGCGGTCGAGCTCCTCGCGGGCATCGGGGTGGGCGATCGAGATCAACAGCCGGGCGCGCTCCTGCATCGTCTTGCCGTAGAGGTCTACGGCGCCGTACTCGGTGACGAACCAGTGGATGTGGTTGCGGGTCGTGACGACACCGGCTCCGTCGAGCAGGGTGGGGCAGATCTTCGAAACGCCCTTGTTGGTCATCGAGGGCATGGCGATGATCGCCTTGCCGCCCTTCGAGAGCGAGGCGCCGTAGACGAAGTCGATTTGTCCGCCGACACCCGACCAGAACTTCGTGCCGAGCGAGTCGGCGCTCACCTGGCCCGTCAGATCGACCTGCAGGGCCGAGTTGATGGCCGTCATGCGGTCGTTCTGCGAGATGATGTAGGGGTCGTTCGTGTAACCCACGTCCATCATGAGGACGCCCGGGTTGTCGTCGATGAAGTCGTAGACCTCCTTCGAACCCATGAGGAAAGTGGAGACCATCTTGCCGGGGTCGGTCTTCTTGGCCTCGCCGTTGATGACGCCCTTACGGACAAGGGGCAGGACGCCGTCGGCGAACATCTCGGTGTGGATGCCGAGGTTCTTGTGGTCGCCCAGCTGGGCCAGCACGGCATTCGGGATGGCGCCGATGCCCATCTGGAGCGTCGCCCCGTCCTCGATGAGGGCGGCGCAGTGCTTGCCGATGGCGGTCTCGACTTCGTTCGGCTCGGTGAACTTCGCCTCGATCAGCGGCGTGTCGTCCTGGCACCAGATGTCGATCTTCTGCATCGGGATCATCGCCTGGCCGAACGAGCGGGGAACGTTGGGATTCACGACGGCGATCACGTGGTCGGCGCACTCGACGGCGGCGAGGGTCGCATCGACCGAGGTGCCGAGCGAGACGTAGCCGTGCTTGTCGGGGGGCGTGACCTGGATCATCGCCACGTTGCAGGGCACGGCGCCGCAGCGGTAGAGCCGCTGCGTCTCGCTCAGGAAGATCGGAATGTAGTCGGCATAGCCCGACTGGGTGACCTTGCGCACGTTGGCCCCCACGAAGAAAGAGTCGAGCTGGAAGATGCCGTCGAACTTCGGATCGGCATAGGGGGCCGGACCCTCCGTGTGGAGGTGGTGGACGTGTACGTCGCGCAGCTCGCCCCGCTCACCGCGGGCGCACATGGCCTGAATGAGGCACTGAGGCGCCGATGCGACGGAGCTCAGGTGCACGTGGTCGCCCGACTTGATGACCTTGACGGCCTCTTCGGGCGTGGTGAAATGAATGGGTGTAAGCATTCGGGTATCTGTTTGGTTTAGTTTGGTTTGTTTTTCTGGTTTGCGGTTCGTCGGGTGTCGGCGGTTTTTGCGGTTCCTTGCCGGAACAGCTGCAGCCCGCAGCGTCGTTTCGGCCCGTCGGGACCGGCAGCTCGCCGCCGCCGGTTCTTGCCGGGGTATTTTGCAACAAACTCGACTGCGCAGCAGTCGGCAGCCCGCAGCCGCGAGTTGTTGTTGAGGCGTTTCGTCTGCAAAGTCGATCGCGTAGCGATCAGCAGCCCGCAGCCGCCCCCTGGCGGAGGGCTGCTCCTCTACGTCGCAGGCCCGTCCGCTCGGCTGCGGGCTTGCCCGGAGTTAAGATCGGTCCGTCAGGACCGAGCGGGCCGCAGCCTCGCCCGGCGAAGGCCCGCAGCTCGCGTCCCGAAGGTCCGTTTCGAGCGTACACTCCTCAGGCTGCGTCCCGATCTGAAAGAAAATCGTCGCGCAGCGGTGGCAGGCAGGCCGCAATTCGTTTCTTCGAATCTTGAAGGATGAATTGCGCCCGAACGGGTGTAGCGGGCCGCAGCCTCCGTCGGTTGCGGTGCAAATGCTTGTCGGTAAATCGGACCGTCGGGACCGGCAGCCTGCTACTGTGCAGATGCCGCCGGCAAAATCGATCGCGGAGCGATCGGCAGCCCGCAGCCGCCCCCGGGCGGAGGGCTGCTCCTTGGCGTCGCAGGCCCGTCCGCTCGGCTGCGGGCTGGTCCTGAGCAAAATCGACCTCGCAGAGGTCGGCAGGCCGCAATTCATTTCTTCGAATCATGAAAGATGAATTGCGCCCGCAGGGCGCAGCGGGCCGCAGCTTCGCCCCGCGAAGGCCCGCATTTCGCGTCCCGCAGGTCCGCTCGTGCCGGCCCTTTGCAAGCCGCGGCCCGCAGGCCTGCAACACAAGCTTTCAACTTTCAAGCCTCCGGCCCTAAAGCCCTAAAACCCTAAAGCCTCGAGCCCTCGAGCCCTCAAGCCCTGCTCCCTCAGCCCCTCGGCCCCGGCCCGGGTCGAAGCGCTATTTGCGCTTCACCTCGACCTGCTCGTAGCCTTCGATAATATCGCCGACCTTGACGTCGTTGAACGACTCGATGTTCAGACCGCAGTCCATGCCGGTCGTCACCTCCTTCACGTCGTCCTTGAAACGCTTGAGCGATCCCAGCTTGCCGGTGTAGATCACGATGCCGTCGCGGATGACGCGGATCGGCGTGTTGCGGCCGATCTTGCCCTCGCGGACGATACCGCCGGCGATCGTGCCTACCTTCGAGATCTTGAAGGTCTCCATCACCTCCACCGAGGCGACGATCTCCTCCTTCATCACCGGCTCCAGCATGCCCTCGATGGCATCCTTGATGTCGTTGATCGCGTCGTAGATAATCGAGTAGAGCCGGATCTCGATCTCCTCCTTCTCGGCCAGCTTGCGGGCTGCGGCCGAAGGACGCACCTGGAAGCCGACGATGATGGCATTCGACGCCGCGGCCAGCAGGACATCCGACTCCGAAATCTGGCCCACGGCGGCGTGGATGACGTTCACCTGCACGCTCTCCTTCGAGAGCTTGATGAGCGAACCGGACATCGCCTCCACCGAACCGTCCACATCGCCCTTGACGATGATGTTGAGCTCCTTGAAGGAGCCGATGGCGATGCGGCGTCCGATCTCGTCGAGCGTGACGTGCTTCTGGGTCATGATGCCCTGCATGCGCTGCAGCTGCTCGCGCTTGTTGGCGATTTCGCGGGCCGAGCGGTCGTCCTCCATGACGTTGAAGGTGTCGCCCGCCTGCGGGGCGCCGTTCAGACCGAGCACCTGCACGGGGGTCGAGGGCCCCGCCTCGGTAACCTTCTTGCCGTTCTCGTTGAACATCGCCTTGACGCGGCCCGTGAAGGTCCCCGAGAGGATCACGTCGCCCACGCGCAGCGTGCCGCTTTGCACGAGGATCGTCGAGACGTAGCCGCGCCCCTTGTCGAGCGTCGATTCGATCACCGTACCCACGGCGCGCTTGTCGGGGTTGGCCTTCAGGTCGAGGATCTCGGCCTCGAGCAGCACCTTCTCGAGCAGCTTGTCGAGGTTGATGCCCTTCTTGGCCGAAATCTCCTGGTCCTGGTACTTGCCGCCCCACGACTCGACGAGGTAGTTCATCTGCGAGAGCTGCTCCTTGATGTGCTCGGGGTTGGCTTGCGGCTTGTCGATCTTGTTGATCGCGAAGACCATCGGCACGCCGGCCGCCTGCGCGTGGTTGATCGCCTCGATCGTCTGCGGCATGACGTTGTCGTCGGCCGCCACGATGATGATCGCCACGTCGGT
>CANQIF010000026.1 GCA_947623965.1 uncultured Alistipes sp. | reverse complement strand
GTCGTTTTATACCGATTCAATCCGATAAATTCACTCGTGGTTTTTTTATTCACTCACTCGTGGATTTTGCGATTATAGTCCGACCCCGGGAATCCGCCTGCCGCCCCTCCCCCACCCAGCGAAAAAGGGCTGCGATCCATCGAAGATCGCAGCCCCGCCTCCCTTTTTACGAAACTCGGCCTGTCAAAAGCCGCCGGAAGCCTTCAAGTATCATCGGCAGCCGTCAGGAACCCCCGGAAGTCTTCAAGAGCCTCCGGAAGCCTTTCGGAAACCGTTCTATCGCGCAGCGGCAGGGGCGGGCCTCAACAGTCAACCGGCCCCGCCCCGCCGCGATGCGCTTTCCGGCTACTTCGCCACATAGGGGTCGTAGCCCGGATTCTGTCCGAACTCCTCGGGGTTGAGCAGCTTGTCGAGGAAGGTATTCGGGATCGGCCGCAGGTTGTGGTACGGCTGGATGTTGCTGCCGATATTGGGGTTGTGCTTGCTGCAGTACTCCACGAGTTTGCCCGTGCGCTTCAGGTCGAACCAGCGCAGCCACTCGCCGCAAAGCTCGCGGGCGCGCTCTTCGAGGATGAACTCGACGGTCATGTCCGACGCCGACACCTTCATCGCCTGCTCGTAGCCCGGCTTCACGACGCGCGACGTGCGAATCTCGTTGTTGATGTAGTTCGCGGCATCGCTCGTCCGCCCCAGCCCGATGCAGGCCTCGGCCGCGATGAGCGGCATCTCGGCATAGCGCATAATAGGCACATCGGCGAAACCGACCACGCCGTTGGCCACCGTCAGCAGCTTTACGTCGCTGTACGGATCGTAGATGCGGTACTTCTTGAAGCGCGGGAAACTGGCGATGATCTGCGTCGATGCCTCCTCGGCGGTCTTCAGCCGCCCTGTCGCCGGATCGTAGAGCATGTCGATGTCGACCACGGCGTAGCTGGCCTTCGCCTTCTCCTCGTCGCTGATCCGCTTGCGCGTGAAGTAGAGCGCCAGATCGCCCGCATTGACCTTCTTGTTCTCGATCGGCGCATACTCCTTCTTGTAGTTGGCCAGATCGCCCGAATCCTCCGTCCATTCGAAATCCTTGTTGGCGTAGAACTTCTCCTGGAACAGCACGTCGTAGCGCAGGTCGCCCTCCTCGAAGAGCTGCAGAAAATACTTCGTCGGCATCATCAGGTTGCTCTCCTTGAAATACTCCCAGCTGTCGGCCGTCGTTTCGATCCCGACGTGGCCGTTCAGCTTCGGCGAGAAGTAGCAGTGCAGCCGGTTCGGATTCTTCGACTGCGGATTGTTGCCGGAAATCGACGAATGGGTCACCACGGCCAGATACTCCGTGTTGGTCTTGTTGTTCTCGGCGCGCCAGATCTCGTCGTAGGTCGGATAGAGGGCGATGCCGAGGGCCGCCTTGTTCTGGATCACGTAGTCGGCCGCCGTGAGCGCCTTCTCATAGAAGGCCTTCTGTTCGGCACTCCCTTCGGTGCAATAAGCGGCGCGCGTCAGGCAGACGCGGGCCAGCAGGCCGTAGGCCGCCTTGCGCGTATAGGCGCCGACCAGTCCGCCGCGCGGCTCGACCTGCAGTTGCTTGCAGGCCAGCTCGGCATCGGGGATGATCACTTTGTCGTAAATCTCCGTGGCAGGGGTCCGGTAAGCGTAGAAATTGGGTGCGGAGGTCTCCTCCAGCCGCAGCTCGATGTCGCCGAAGAACTCCACCAGCCACCAGTAGCAGTAGGAGCGCAGCCAGCGGGCCTCGCCCTCGTGCACGGCCTTGTCGACCGGATTGGAGTAGGTGACGCCGCCGATGCGGTTGATGACGGCATTGGCGAGGTTGATGTCGTCGTAGACGCGGTTCCACACGTTGGCGATCTGCCCCACGTCGCCCTGCAGCCCCTCGTAGCGGGTCATCTTCTGGCCGTAATTCTGATTCGACTGGTTGAGCCAGAGGTCGGTGCTGCCCTCGATGTAGAGCACCGGATCCTCGCGTCCGAAATATTTCCAGCGGAAGTTGAAGTACATCGCATTGACTAACGACTCGATTCCCTCAGGCGTCGAGAAGACGACGTCGGCCGTCGAACCCGAGGGGTTGTATTCGTCCAGATCGCACGACTGCAGCCCGGCGGCCGCCAGGAGGGCGGCCAGTGCGACCGAAACCTTGTATTTCACGTTTTTCATCTCTCTTGTGTGGTTTTAGGGTGGTTAGAATGTCAGGTTTGCGCCGAAGACGACACTGCGGGCGAGCCCTTCGGGATCGTAGCCGTCCATCCACGAGGACTTCGACCAGTGGAAGGGATCCGTCACGGTCGCATAGACGCGCAGGTTCTCGATGCGCGCCCGCTTCGAGATGCGTTTCGGCAGGGTGTAGCCCAGCGAGATGCGCTTGATCTTGAAGAACGAACGGTCGATGTACGACAGCGCCTGGTAGCCCTTGTACTCGTAGAGCCGCTTGTCCTTGTAGAGGGCCGGCAGGCTGCCGCCTTCGTTCGTGCCGGCCACCCAGTAGTTCATATTCGTGTAGCTGCCGCCCGTCGAGGGGTTGTACGAGGCCTGCGGGTTCGAGCCCCATTGGCCCCAGCGGCAGTACATATAGATGTTCAGGTCGAAGTCGCGGTAGCGGAAGTCGTTCGTGAAACCGGCGAACCACTTCGGCGAAGTCGAGCCGAGGTAGGTGATATCCTTGTTTTCGTCGATGACGAAGTCGCCGTCCAGATCGGCCACCTTCACGTCGCCAGGCTTGAAGGGGATCGTCTTGTTGGCATCCGTGAAGTACTTGCCCGCCTCGGCTTCCTCGTCCGTGCGCCAGATGCCCTGGTAGACGAACGACTGGTAGGACTTGATCGGATGGCCGATCATCAGGGTCGAGGTCTCCTTCTCGTTGCCGAGCTGGATATCGTTGCCGTCGATCAGGTCGGTGATGCGCTCCTTGTTGGCCGAGAAGGTGAGCGTCGAACTCCACTGGAAATTCTTCTTCACGATGTTCTGCGTCGCGAGGGTCAGCTCGAAGCCCTTGTTCTCGGTCGAACCGATGTTGGTGTAGAGCTGGAATTTGCCGTCGTTGCCCGACGAGGTGGGCAGCGAGCGGAGCAGCAGCAGGTCGCTGGTCTTCGTGTCGTACCAGTCGGCCACGAGGTTGACGCGCCCGTTGAACATCGTGAGGTCGATACCGATGTCGAAGGTCTTCGAGAGCTCCCATTTCGTATCGAGGTTACCGATCTCGTTGTTGAAGATGTAGCGGTTCACGGCCGTATCCTGGAAAGCCGACTGCCAGTTGGCGGGCTGTACGCCGCTCTGCGTCCCGTAGGGTTTGATACCCGAGTTGCCGGTCACGCCGTAGGTGGCGCGCAGCTTCAGGTCGTCGAGCCACGAGCGGGTGCGGTTCATGAAGCCCTCGTCCGAGATGCGCCAGGCGACGGCCACCGAGGGGAACGAGGCCCACTTGTGCCCCTTGGCCAGCACCGAGGCGCCGTCGCGCCGCAGCGATGCGGTGAAGAGGTACTTGCCCTTGTAGTTGTAGTTGATGCGGCCGGCGTAGGAGAAGTTCTGCGTCTGCGTATAGCCCGAGCCGAGGCCGCGCTGCGTCTGGTCGCCGCTGCCGAGGTTCCACCAGAGATTGCTCCCCACGAGCTGGTCTTTGTCCGAGCCGGAGAGCTCGTCCTTCATCGACTTGTTCCAGGCCGTCAGGGCCGTGATGCCGAAGTGGTGGTCGTCGGCCACCGTGAAGTTGTAGGTGATGATGTTGTTCCACTCGACGTAGGTGCCGTTCGATTTCGTCTCCGAGGCGACGCTCTGTTTCGTGGTGTTGAGTTCGGTCGAGTGGCCCTTGTCCTTGTAACTGCCGCTCGAGGCGTTGGTCAGGTGGGTGTTGAACTGCGAACGGATCGTGAGCCCCTTCACGGGCCGGATGTCCAGGTAGGCGTTGGCCACGACGTTCGTGCTGTACGATTCGGCGCTGTAGAGGGCTCCCTGCGCGGCGTCGATCAGCGGATTGACGTAACCCGACTCGCCAAGCGGGTAGGTAACGAGCACGCCCTCCTCGTCATAGGGGCGGCCGAGCTGCATTCCGTTCGTCGCGGCGGCCGCATAGGGGCTGCTCTTCGAGCGGTTGTGGGTCAGCTGGAAGTTCACGCCGGCATCGATCCAGTCGTAGAACTTGTGGTCGATGCTCGCCCGGAGGGTGTAGCGCTTCGAGCCGTCGCCCTTCTCCCAGTTCGAGCCGTCGTTGGCGTAGCCTAACGAGAAGCGGGCCGCCGTCTTCTCCGTACCGCCGGAGATCGAGACCGTGTGCTTGTGGCTGATGGTGACGTCGCGCTGGAGGAGTTTCTCGTAATCGGTCCACTCGCCGTTGCGGAAGGCTTCGTAGGCTGCCGGCGTATCGAAGAGCGACTCGTCGTCGGAGGCGCTGTTCCACAGACCGGCGTTGACGGCTGCCAGACGGCGGGCCTCGTAGTAGTTGTCGCCCGAGCGGTAGTCGGGGTGCTGCGGCCGCATGCCGAGCGAGACGTAGCCGTCGTACGACACCGACACCTGGCCGCTCTTGGCCTGCTTCGTCGAGACGATGATAACGCCGTTGGCGCCCTGCGAACCGTAGATGGCGGTCGAGGAGGCGTCCTTCAGCACGTCGATCGACTCGATGTCGTTCGGGTTGAGGTCGCTGATCGAGCCGCCCTGCACGCCGTCGATGATGACGAGGGGTTCATTCGAACCGTTGATCGAGCGGTTGCCGCGGATGCGCATCGTCGAGCCGTCGATGTCGAGGCCGGCGATGCGGCCCTGCAGCGAGGTTACGACGCTCGACGTGGGGGCCTGGAGGATCTTTTCGGCCTTGATCGAGGCGACCGAACCGGTCAGGTCGCGTTTCTTGACCGTACCGAAACCGATCACGACCACATCGTCGAGCATCGCGGCATCCTCCTTGAGGACCACCTTGAGGTCGGTCTGGCCGGCCACGGGCACCGTTTCGCTCGCATAGCCGAGGAACGAAACGACCAATTTCGCACCGGCGGGCACGTCGAGGGCAAACCGGCCGTCGGCGCCGGTCGTCGTACCGACGGTCGTGCCGTCCACGACGACGCTCGCACCGATCACCGCTTCACCCCCGGCATCGGTTACCGTACCGGTAACGCGCTGCTGCGCATACGAATAGACGGCCAGACAGGCGAAAACCGCCGTCAACGACAGTCTCCGCATCCACACCGCGATCGCATGATTCGTAGAAGTTTTTTTCATGTTTTCGTCATTTAGTTGTTAGACAATAGGTTAAGTTGGGTTTATCTCGTTCTGTGAAACGATTCGCGTGTTTTTAGGTTGAAAAGTTCACATACAAAAGTAACGAAAATATCCGTAAATCCAACCGTTTTAATCCTTTTTTTGCTTCCGCGTCCGCTGCGGAGCACGCACATTCGTCTGTTTTCGTCCCGCCGTTTCCTGCTGCGGCGAGGGTTTGTCGGGGATTCGCCTCGTGTTTTCAACCTAAAAAGACGCGGGAGCGCATCCGGTATGGATGCGCTCCCGCTTGCATGCTCCCCCCCCTCGGGGCGGAGGGGTTATTCGCCGCAGACGGCGAGAATCTCCTCGGGAATCCCGTCGCAGCGTTCGTAGACCGTCACGTCGCCCTCGTCGGTCGTCACGATCCACTTCATCGACGTCTGCGTCAGATCGCGCACGACGTAGCGGTGGGCCCAGGTCGCATTCAACGAGTGGTCGTAGTCGCCGGAGAGGACCGCGGCTCCCAACTTCTCGTCGGTCGTGATCGAGAACCGGCCGCTCTTCATCACGGGCCGGAAGCTGTCGAGGTTCTGGTAGAGCTTGAAGGTCTGGTCCTTGCGGACGAACTCGAAGTAGACGAACGACCCCTCGGCCAGCGGCTCGCCGCGCCACGTCGCCAGACGCCACGTCCCGGCAATGTTGTTGGCCGTTACGTTCAGGAAGGGCTCCGCCGGCTGTCCGTCGTCGTCGCACGCCCCTGCGAAGGCGCCGCAAAGCAGCAGCAGGGCCATTTTCAGCAATCTTTTCATATCGTTCTTGTTTGTTGTTTTTCAATCGTTCGCCGCGCCGAAGCGCACCGTCACCGTCCGCTGCCGGGGCGGCACCTCGCCGCCGTCGATCACCAGCACCGCCCGCGGCGGAAGAGGCCCGGCGAGCTTCGCCGGATCGAAGCGGATCACCAGATCGCCCTCGGCGCCCGGCTCCAACCGCTCGGGGTCGCCCGTCAGGGTGATGCAGGGAGGTGTCAGCAGCGTATCGGCCCGAAGGAGGCGGGGGCGCTCCCCCGCATTGCAGCAGGCGATCCGCTCCGTCTGCACCCGGTCCCCTTCGAAGCGCACCTCGCCGCGGCGCAGCCGCAGCGACCCCGCCGCGACGGGATAATCCGCCGAGCGGTCGGCATCGGGCAGCACGGTGCCCGTCAGCGAGAGGACGGCCGTCGGCTGCCGCTCGGAGAGCTGCGTATAGACGAAGATCCGCCGGTCGAAGTGTCCGGGATGGCGCCGCGGATGGTAGGTGGCCGTCAGGCGCCCCGTTCCGCCCGCCGGCACGGGTCGTTTGTCATAGGCCGTCGTCAGGCAGCCGCAGGAGGTCGTGACGCGTGTCACGACAAGGGGTGTGCGCCCCTCGTTGTGCCAGACGAAGCGGTAGGAGGGCGGCTCGGCCGCCTCGGCGATCTCGCCGGCCTCGAGACGCTCCGTTTCGAAACGCATCGCCTCGTGTCCGGCAGCCCGCGGCGGACGGGCGATGCTGTCCCATTTCGCCCGCAGCTCCGCCTCGCGCGGCGACACCGGCAGCTGCTGCCCGGAGGGTTCCGGCTGATGCTGCCGGACGACACCGGACGGTACCGGACGACGTTGCCCGGAGGATTGCGCGGTCTCGCGCAACGGCCTCCCTTCGGAGCGAACCTGCGCCCTCTCCGGAAGCTGCTCTCCCGGAAGCTGCACCCCACTTCCCGAAAGCTCCGCCCCCGGTTCCGCCGCCCCTGCCGCAAGCAGGACTGCGAAAAGGCCGATGACGACGACGCCTTTCATTCCGTCAAAGCCAGCCGTTTCCGCCGATGTTCTTGCGGACCGTGATGTTGAACGTATGCGTCTCGCCGTTGCTGGCGCGGATCGAAGCCTTCGAGACCCCCTCGGCCAGCCCGCGGAAGAGGAGCCGGTCGCCCTCGGCCGTGCAGGAGGCCACCGCGGCATTCTCGATCGAAACCGCGTAGGTGAGCGTCTCGCCGCCGGCGAAATAGCGGGCCGGCCGCTCCGTCACCGTCCCCTCCAGCGGAATGTAGAGGTTCGGGAAGGCGACCGCACAGCCGTTGGCATCATCCCCCACAGCCTGCAGCAGGCGGAAGGCATCGACCTGCCCGGCGCCCATTTGTCCGCGGTAGTCCGCCAGCACGAGCTGCTTGGCCGTATTCTCGCCCAGTTCGGTCGTGTAATAGTAGTAAGTCTTCTTCGCGGGCCACAGCGTCTCGATGTCGTCGGCGAAGGGGCGCGTCGTCCCGATCAGCAGCTTCTTGAACTCGGCGGCCGTGAAGTGTTTGCGCAGCTTCGCCGCATAGGAGAGCCCCAGCGCAGCCACGCCCGAGACGTGGGGGCAGGCCATCGAGGTCCCCTCCATAAAGCCGTAGCCCGACTCGCTGACCGTGAAGGGCAGCGTCGAGAGGATGCAGCCGATTTCGCCGCGGGCGTGGTCCGTCGGGCAGAGCGTCGGCCCGAACGAGCAGAGGCCGTAATAGTCGTAATAGTAATCCTGGTCGCCGCCGGGCGCCGAGAGGTCCGTGCCGGGGCCGTAGTTCGTGTAGGCGGCGGGGGTGAAGTCCGCAGCCGTGGCCGCCACCGAGACGCAGAGTTGCGCGGCTCCCGGATAACCCGCCTGCGGGGCATACTCGTTGCCGCCGGCGAAGATCGCGATGCCGCCGTCGATCGGTCCGTTGGGCGAACCGGCGTGATGGATGAAGTAGTCGAGCGTGCTCTTTTCGAGCGGCGCGCCTTCCTCCCACTCCTCGTCGCTCGCGAAGCCCGGCTCGCCCCAGTCATAGACGTTGGCGCTGCCCGAGGGATAGCCCCAGCTGCATTGCAGGATCACAGCGCCGTTGTCGGCTGCATATTTGATGGCGCGCACCGTCGCCAGGATGTTCGAGGAGGTCGAGCCCGAAAAGATCTGACAACTCATGATCTTCACCCCGGGCAGCGTTCCGCGGCCGCCGGCAATCGAGCTGATGCCGAGGCCGTTGTCATTCACCGCAGCGATAACGCCGGCCACGTGCGAGCCGTGGCCCGAATCGTTGACGTTATCCCAGGTGATGACCCCCGAGTTTTTCACGAAATTGTACCCGTGATAGTCGCCGGCATAGCCGTTGCCGTCGTTATCGGCGTGCGACCGCTCGATCTCGTCCTCATTGACCCAGATGTTCTGCTTCAGGTCGGGATGATCGAGGCAGACCCCCTCGTCGAGCACCGCCACGACGATCGACGGATCGCCCGTCGAGAGCTCCCAGGCCCGCTCGCACTGCACGTCGGCCCCGGCGATCGACTTGACGCCGCCCGCCCCCTCCGTGAAGAGGGTGCCGTCGTTGATGAGGTTCCACTGCAGCGGCAGCCAGGGGTCCGAGAAGCGCCCCGCAGCCCGCGACCGCTTCGCCAGCGCCGCCTCATAGGCGGCCTTCGAGATCGGCATCGCCTTGCTGTTGTAGGCGCGCTTCACCGTCCGGTTGGGCGTCACGCACTGCAGCTCGCCCACCCCCTTCAGCCGCGCGGCCACCTCTTCCAGCGAGTGGCGGGCATCGAAGCGGATCACGTACCATAGGTGCAGCCCCTCTTCGCGGGTCTGCGCCTCGGTGCGCTCCGAGCGGGGGAAGACCCGCTCGATCTGCGTCGTGCCGATCGAGGCCAGGATGTCGTCCACGGAGAGGATCCCCGAGCGGGTCGCGGCCTCGCCGCTGCGCGTTTCGGCAGCGATCCGGTCGAGCGCCTCGCCCGCCTCGGGAACGAACTTGACTAACAGCTCGCCGAGGACGGCCGGCTCCTCCGCGCCGGGTTCAGGCCTGTCGGGAAGGGGTTGCTCCTCCTTGGCGCAGGCCGCAAGGGCGGCCGCCGCGAGGAGCAGGAGTCCGTATATGCAATTTTTCGTCTTCATAATCCATCTACTGTTCATCCGTAGGCCGGTTCTTGGTCCGGTAAAGGTCGTAATAATAGTTCAGGTTTGCCGGCTCGTTCAGGAAACCCGCGGCCACGCCGTTCTGGGCGCGCCCCTCCTGGTTGAAGACCAGGTTGAAGGGGAACCACATATCGAGCGCCGGGTGGTAGAGCAGCCAGTCGGGGATCACGCCGTAGAGACGGTTGTAGTTGATCGAGAAGCGCTTCGTGTGCGGCATCACCTTCTTGACGCGGTGATCCACGAGGAACTGCGGCAGCGTATCGACGCCCAGTTTCTCATCGTACGACGAGGCGATGTCCTCCGGCGTATAGTACGGGAAGTCGGCGTCGTCGAGCAGATCGGGGATCGTCCCCTGCAGATAGTTGACGCCCAGGACCAGCGTGTCGAGGTCGCGCTTCAGCAGATCGACGGGGAACGTCTCCTCGACGAAGCCGCCCAGGTTCTGTTTCGTCGTGTTCGAGAGGTCGAGCACCGTATAGCGCTGGTTGGCATTGAGGATGAGCGTGCGCAGCTTCGGGAACTTCGACCGGTCCTTGAGCACCTTCGGGATCGTCTGGAAGTTGTTCGCCCCCAGATCGAGGAACTCCAGGTTCTCGAGCTTCGCCATATACTCGGGAAACTCCGTGAGGCCGCAGGCCGAGATGGCGAGCCGGCGCAGGCCGGTCAGCTTGGCGATATGCTCGCCGGGCTCCATCTTCTCGATGAGGAAGCTGTTCACGTTGCTGAAGAAGTTGATCTCCTCGGCGGCCGTGAGGTACTGCACCTCGTAGGGCAGCGACTCCTTGGTCTTGAACATAAAGAACTGCACGTACTTCACGCGTCCGTCCTTCTCGGGCGTCCAGCCCTCCATCCCCTCCTCCCAGAGGGTGACGTTGTTCCAGGTGTTCATGCTCGTCGAGACGTCCCAGGCGTACATCATCCCGAGGCCCCGGGAGATGCCGACGAGCGCCACCGAGTCGCCCTGGCGGGTGTTCTCCACGATCCGCTCGGCAGCCCCCTGCTTCACGCGCAGCGCGTCGCTGTGGGCCAGCTCGATGGCGCTGTTCTTCGGTGCGAAGGTCACCTGCGCGATCCGCTCCTCGGGGCGGGTGCTGATCTCCCACGTAAAGTGCAGCGTCGTCTCGCGCGGGCGCAAGCCGCCGTTGAGCTCCAGCTTCGGGAGGCTGCAGGAGAGCCAGTTCTCGGCCTCGGGCGGGATCTGGACGACGAAGTCCGCATTGCTGCGCACCTTGACGTCGAAATGGCGCGTACCGTACTCCGCATAGTTGGGAATCTCGATCTGCTGCTCGCCCTCGAGGGCGATCGCATAGTCGAAGCCCTCCTGCTCGACGACGATCTCGCGCGTCTCCCACGTCTTCTGGTTCTCGATGCGGACCACGCCGCGGCGCGGGCGGTCCGTCAGGGCCGAGTCGATCTGCAGCTCGCAATCGACCGTTCCGCGGCCGTTGGCCGGCGTCACGGTGATCCAGGAGTTGTCGGTCGAGGAGGCGATCCACTCGCCGTCCGAGGCGATGCGGATCCGTTCGCTGCCGCCCGTCGCACCGATCTTGATCTCGCTGCGGTCGAGGTCGAAGCCGACCCCGTCGCCGTCGCCCGAGCAGCCGGCGGCGAGGGCCGCGGCCGCCAGCGCAAACAGGCCCGCTATAGGAAAGGTGGTTTTCATCATAGTCTTACCGGCTTTGTGTTATTCGAGCATCTCATCGCAGTTGACGATGGTCTGCGTCTTGTCGTAGAAGAGTTTGTAAACCCCCGCCTTCCACCAGGCGCAGATGTCCGAGGCATCGAAAATGATGTTCGGATTGTCGCTGATGTCGAGGTTGTAGATCATATAGGAGATCGTCTCGTTGATCGTCCGCAGGTCGTTCGACCCGATGTAGAACCCGCGCAGGCCCGTGTGCTGGTAGAGGTTCGCGGGCCAGGTGCGGAGGCAGCGGTTGCCCTCGGCGTCGCGCTGGCCGCGGATGGCGTAGACGGTGAGGCTCGCGCTGTTGAGCGGGCCGAAGGGGACCGACGTGAAGGCGTTGTAGGAGAGGTCCACCCCGTAGAGGTAGGGCAGCGCCTCGGCGTTGAAGTCGTTCGGAAGCTCGGTCAGGTGGTTGTACGAGAGGTCGATCGAGCGCAGCGACGAGGTGTACTTGCCGTCGAGCGCCCCCTTCGGGAACTCCGTAAGGCCGCAGCCGCGCAGGATGAGGTAGCCCACCGGCGAGGAGCTCTCGCTGAGGCAGGCCGGGAACTTCGTCAGCTTCGGATTGCCGGCCAGCGTGAAGGTCTCGACGTAGATGCCGCGGTAGCTGCCGTCCTCCTCGCCCTCGAAGCCGTCGATGTCGTTGAACGAGAAGTCGACCGACTCCATTCCGTAGAGGCTCTTCGCCGAGAAGATGTCGGGGACCTTCTTCAGCTTGTTGTAGGTGCACGAGAAGGTCTCCATATCGTTGTAGCCGCAGAAATAGCCCTCCTCGTCGTGCGGAATCTCGGTAAGCTCGTTGTGGTCGAGCATCACCTTCACAAGCGAGACCCCCTTGCCCAGGGCCGGCAGCGAGCTGAGGCGGTTGTAGGCCAGGTCGAGCAGTCCGAGCTTCGTGAAGTTGCGGAACGACGGCGGAAGGGTTTCCAGCCGGTTGTTGTTGCAGTAGAGGATCTGGATCTTCTCTTTCGACGGCCCCTCGGCCAGCGCCTCGATGCCGCGGTAGAGGTCGTCGGCCTCCCACTGCAGATTGTTCGAGATGTTGACCGAAATCAGCGCGGGCATCTCGGCCAGCACCATCGGGAAACGCTTCATGTTCGGACAGTTGTAGACCTCGAGGTCGGTGCACGATTCGAGCTCGCGCATCGCGTCGGGGAGCTCCCCGATCGTGCTGTTCGCCACGTTGAAGAAGACGAGCTTCTTCAGCTTGCCGATCTCCTCCGAGATGGCCGTCAGGCCGTTGCAGATCTTGCCGTGGGTGGTGTCCATCGGGCGGATGCGCTGCTCGCCCGTCCTGGGGTCGAGGATCTCGTCGGCGCGGGTGATGATCTCCTCCTCCGTGAAGCGGTCGTAGAGCGAGGCGGCCGGGATGCGGATGCCCTTGATGCGCAGCGCCTGGGCGATCGGGGCCGAGACCTGCGTCGGCGGGTAGAGGAGCGTAAGCAGACGCTTGTGATTCTCCATCCGGTTGCGCAGCCGGTCGACGACCGAGGCGGCCGGATCGAGCGTCGGATCGACGAAGCCGCTGATCACGTCGTTGTGCGAACCGAGGTAGAGCTCCGTCAGCTCCGTGAGCTGCCCGATGGCGTCGGGCAGCGCGCCGCTGAAGCCGAAGTCGCTCAGGTCGATGCGGGCCACACGGCCGTTGTCGTGCAGCGCGACGCCGGGCTGCGCCCCCCACAGATCGGGATCGCGGTTGAAATCCCAGTTGGCGCCCCGCGGGAAGCTCTCGCCGTCGTAGTACCACTTTTCGCCGCCGAGCGCTTTCCAGATCTCATAGAGGGCGTAGTAGTCCTTGATATAGTCGTCCGACTCGTAGAGGCGGACCTTAACGTCGGCCTCGGTCGTGCGGTTGTCGGCCACCGTGAAGCGGGTCGCCGGAGGGGTGCCGCACACCTCGAGCGTCGAGCTCGTCGAGCGCTTGGTCGTGTAGTTCAGCACGCGGTAGCTGCCGGCAGGCAGCGACAGCAGCGTGTCGCAGAGGCTCGTCGCGGTCTGGTAACCGGGGGTGCCGTTGGCTTCGTTCTCCCCGTCGAAGTGGATCGAGAAGGTGCACGGGAGGTTCGAGAAGCTCGTGCGGGCGCCCGAGAGGCCGCCGGAGAGCTCCTGCACCACCGTGAGGTCGATATATTTGATCTCGTCGAAGGTATACCCGTTGGCCGCGCGGGCGCGGGGAGTATCCTGAAAATCCGAGAAGTCTTTCACCAGGGTGAAGCGCACCTTGCCGCGGGGTTCGACGCTGACCGTCAGGTCGTGCACCGTCAGACCGCCCGAAACGACTTCGAGCGACGCCTCGCCGGCGGGCGAGCCGATGTAGATTTCGCGGTCGAGGGCGTCGTAAAGCGTATAGGTGACGACGCGGTAGGTGCCGGTCAGCAGCTTGAGCTTGCTGCTTCGCAGACCGAATTCGGCACTCGCCTCGTCGGCGGCCGAGAGGGTGAGAATCTGCGCGATGGTCGTCTCGCCGTAGGCGAGCGTGACACGGACCTTGGCGGCTTCGGCGAGGTAGTCGAGGCGGCCGCCCGCGGCGCGCGACGAGGCGTCTGCGGCCTCGGCCGGGGTCGCGGGAGCCTCGTAGGAGGCGCTCTTGTAGAGCTTGAACTGCACGTAGCCGTAGTCCGGTTCGCGGTTGTCGACACCCTCGTCGTCGGAGCACCCGGCGCCGAGCAGTGCCGCGCAGAGCGTGAACACGGCAGTCATGCTGAATCTGGTAAATTAAATTGTCTATTTTGTATTATATTATAAATAAATTTGTTACTGCAATATAATTTGCAAAACGTAACACATACGTAACAAAATAGAACTCTTTTGACGATATAACAAAATTTATTTAGACCTTTGTTTCATCGCTTTCATTTATCTCTATTTTCCCCTTTTCTCTTGTTTTGTCCCGTGTCGTGTCTCTTGTTACACTGACCGAAAGGAAACTGAAATTTTGCAGCCAAAAGAGAAACTGAATACAGTCTCAAACATCGTTGCAAAAATACCTCTTTATTTCAAAACATATTCATATCCGCAGGTATATATATACCTGCATATATACTTTACATTATGTTAGCATATATATAGGCTAATAGAGTAAAGTAAAGTGTTTTTCCGCTTCATTTACCCTTTATATCCGAGCAGCCAAAAAAGAAATCGTATTTTTTTCTTTTGGCTGCAATCCTCTTTTACCATTGACCAGACCTCACCCTATACGTCATCACCATTCACGGCTTGCTCAAATCATGTCGCAAAGGTATCTGCTCTGTCTTGTCTCTGCAAGGTCGAGCCTCCTGTTCACGGCACAGCCTCCACACTCCGCATTGCGTAGGCAGTGCTTTGCCGTTGAAACCTTGCATAGTGCGACATCGCACCTTTTGCGGCGACAAAATTATAATCAAGCCCGAATGTAGTTGATGCTACATGAGGGAAAGTAAAAGTCAAAACAAAAAATTACGATTATGCCGAATTGGTGCAGTACAGCGTATTCCATTGAGGGCGATGCGCAAGAGGTAAAGGCTCTTTACGAGTTGATGAAAGAGTTGGAGGAAAAGGAGAAGCCGACCGTAGAAAACGGCTTTGGAACATCGTGGCTGGGTTGCCTTGTCGATGCTCTGGGCGAAGACTGGCACAATGTACGATGCAGGGGGCATTGGGATGGACTGGAATTTGACGAGTGCGTTCTGACGTTCTGGACTGAAACAGCGTGGGCATCCTGCAACGAGGTCTTTGACCTTGTGTGCAAGAAATTCCCGTCGCTGTGTTACTACTACCGAGCCGAAGAGCCGGGTATGGGCGACTACTACACGAACGACATCGAGGGCAGATACTATCCCGAAAGGTATATCATTGATTTAAGCACGGACAAAGGCGAGTGGCATACCGAGTATTTCGACGACTTGCAAAGCCTTTACGACTGGCTCGAAGAGATTGCCGATACTCCTATCCGTTCCGAGCAGGACGTTCAAACCCTTGTGCAAAAGTGGGAAGAAATTAACCCCGATGCCTTTATCAACATAAACGAGTTTAAGGTTGTGTGGGATTAGCGATGCGGGTAAAGCGAATGACCGAACAAGAGGGAGAGCGGGTCGGTTTGTCCCGCTTCCCGAACTTTTACAAGACGGGTAGTATTGCGGATATGAAGTACCGCTACTATGGTCTCGATGCCCTGCTTGTCCGATGCGGCGACTATATCTACAATGTTTCGTCCGAGCCGCATATCTACCATCGGTTGGCATATTGACAGACCGTCGGCGGCTGCCCGTTATCGGGTGGCTGTCGCTGCCGGCAGTCCTTTTCTATCTTCCGTCTGATACGCCTCTTTTTCTTTTGGCTGCAAAATCCTTTTATATTGGAAAACATAGTTCAGTTGTAAAAGCGATTCCCGTAATCAACCATATCGGCTCCCTTGTCGGCGATATTTTCCGATGCAAAGTTACAGCGTGCGACCGACCGCCAAGTACCGCTTCGCTAATTAGCCGCAGAGCAACGACAACCTTCCGCAAATCGAAGATTTGGGTATTCCATTGCCCCGATCGGCAATTTCCTTGTCTTGTCAGTCTTTTCACGCTGTCCTGTTTTGCCCGAAAAATTTATCCCGACAAGGAAGCCGAAAGGCTCTCTACAAGAGGGAAAGAAAAACGAAAGTCAAACCACAAACAATTTGAGTTATGCACAGCAGGATTTTTCAAATCACAAAGGAGCAGGCAGAGCCAGAGAACTATCTGAACGAGAACACGCTGGAACAGGGCGATACCGCTTCGATTGACTATTGCGCCGAGATTGACCGTAAAGACCGCGAGGAGAGTATCGCCTATTTAGTCGACAGCATCCTGCCCAAAGGGATGTTTACCCGATTGGGCGCGAACATCATTCGCTACAATGGCGGTATAGAGCAGTGGAAAGAGGAAACGGTCGCCCGAATCAAAGAAAAAGCCGTCGCACTGACAGCGGACAACTATTTCCGTTTTGGTGAACTATACACCTTGAAAAAGGCAGTCGAAAACCCGCTCGATACCGCTTATCTGTTCTATACGGACAAAGAGGGGCTGCAGAGTTGGGCAGACCAATCCTATGACTTTATGTGTATGGTCAATGAACTGGAGGAGGGAGCATTGCTCTACATCGGCGGCGTTATCGACTATCATTTTTAATCCTTATACCGACAATGAAAGGAACGGAGCAATTCAAAAAGACTATCAAGGCATATTTGGAGGATAGAGCCAAGACGGACGCGCTGTTTGCCGCAACCTATGCCAAGCCGAACAAGAACATCGACGACTGCATTACGTTCATAATTAACCAAGTAAAGAACAGCGGCTGCACCGGCTTTGCCGACGATGAAATCTATTCGCTGGCGGTTCACTACTATGACGAGGATAAAATCAACGTCGGCAAGCCAATGAACTGCCATGTGGTCGTCAATCATCAAGTCGTGCTGACCGAAGAAGAAAAGGCGGAGGCGAAGCAGCAGGCCATTACGCGCTACCAAGAGGATGAAATCCGAAAAATGCGGGAGCGCAGGAGCAAGCCGAAACCTGCCGCTGCGCCCCAGCCCGCCGAACAGCAACCCTCACTTTTCGATATGTAGCCTATGAAACCGAAAACACGTTTTCAGCACAAAGTCGCAGCCGCCAACGGGCGGTTGCAGCCTATCAAAGACAAGGCTGCCGCGTGGGCATTCCGCCATACGCTCAAGCACTTTGCATTCCGTGTGCCGAGCGGACTGACGACCTGCCTTGACTGCGGCTGCCAGTGGCGCGAGAGCGGCGAAAGCGTATGCCGCTGCCCCCACTGCGCCGCCGAGTTGGAAATTCAGGATACACTATGCCGCAAGGCTGTAGCCCGAGCCTATTTCTCGGTTCTCGAACAGCAGGACGGCTTTCAAGTCCAGCGTGTTTTTCTTTTGACTGTCGAATACCGCAAGAGGCGGGAAGCCGTTACCGACACCCATGAAATCTTGCGATATTGGCTGGACGAGAACGGACGCAGCGCCGTAACCGCACGGCGCAGGACATTGGGCTTTTACCAAGACAGTTTTCTCTTGTGGTCGGATATTGAATTGCGCAACGACAACAATGTTTACCGGCATATTGCCTGTTGCGATGTTTATCCAAACTATACGGCTATGCCCAAATTGCGCCGCAACGGGCTGAAAGGCGATTTTTGCGGTATCGCCCCTCAAAAACTGATGCAAGCCCTGCTGACGGACAGCCGTGCGGAGACGATGATGAAAGCGGGGCGTAAGCAACACTTGAAATACTTTATCGCCAACCCGCAGCGGTTGGACGAGTGCTGGGCAGCGTATCGGATAGTTCTGCGCAACGATTACCACATTGACGATATAGGTATCTGGGCAGACTATATCCATATGCTTGTCGTGTGCGGCAAGGACATACGCAATGCGCACTATGTATGCCCGTCAGACCTGCAAGCCGCCCACGACTGCTATCAGGAGAAAATCCGCATTGTCCGCGAGCGGGAGCGTTTGGAGGAGAACCGACGCAGGGCTTTGGCAAACGAGCGAAAATTCAAAGAGATGAAAGGCAGGTTTTTCGGTTTGCAGTTTACGGACGGAACGATTGTCGTCAGCGTATTGGACAGCGTGCTTGCCCACTACCAAGAGGGCGATGCCATGCACCATTGTGTCGGGAACGAAAATTATTTTCTCAATCCGAAATCCTTGATATTGTCCGCTCGGATAAACGGCAAGCGTATCGAGACTATCGAGTTAAGCCTTACCTCGTTCAAGATACTGCAATCGCGGGGTCTGCAAAACAGGCCTACGGAGTACCACGACCGAATTATCGCTTTGGTCAACAGGAACGTGAAGCAAGTCCGCAAGCGTATGGCGGCATAGTCTCCGTTCACTCATTGCCGGTCAGCCGCTCGCCCTAATCGACGGGCGGCTGATTCTCGGCGGGCTGCTTTCTACGCTCGCAGCCGCACGCTGTTATAAAATGGATGCCGTCCGAAACGTTTGCTTCAAACGGCATCTACACCTATCTTCGGAATCCGCGATGAACCTCCTCCTCTCGTTCTTCGGTCCGTTCCTGCTGTTCTACCTGTTCCTCCTCCTTTTTCAGCGACCGGTCGGTCTTTTCGTCCGCCTCCGTCTTTTGTTCTGCGCGCATCCCCTGTTCCAACTCTTGGGCTATGCAGTCGACGCGCTGGGTAATCATCGCCGTCGCCTTCTTGACATCAAGGAGTGTTGTCTTGATGAACTGCGGCGACTCCTTCAGTTTGTTGAGCCACGATTTGAGGTAAGCACAGGAATCTTCTTTGATATGGCGGCTTATGCCGTAGCGTTGGGCTGCCAGTGCTGCGCCCAACTCGGCGACCAGTTCCTCGCGGGCATATTCGTCGGAGCCGAATGCGGCGGGCTTGATGCGGTCGAGCACACCCTCGATGCCTGTCGAGTGCGTCATCTCGTGAAAGAGCGTACCGTAGAACTGCTCGCCGTGTTCAAACTGTCGTTTTTCCGGCACGATGATTTCGTTCTTCGACATCGAGAAGTAGGCACTGTCCTGATATTTGGGATATATCGGGCAAATCCACCGATTGTCCCGAATCATCGTATCCACCGGCTCGAACGAGAAGTTCTCACCGTCTGCAATCCTTGTCCGTCCATTCTCCGCCTCCAACTT
>CANQIF010000025.1 GCA_947623965.1 uncultured Alistipes sp. | reverse complement strand
TTTGCTTAAAATGCCTCAAAGATAATCATTCCCAATTTATTACGAGTTTTTCATCCTACTTTTTGCATATTAGACCTCTTTTTCGTTGTCGGCGGCCCGTCGCTGCAGGCTTTCTATGCCGATCTTCCGCCCGGGCACAAAAAACGCCCGGGGTACAAAAAACGCCCGGGCGGAAAGCCCGGGCGAAAGTGATGACGGCGGCCGCTACGCCTCCTGGGGCGTCTCGTCGGTCCAGTGCGCGCGCAGCCGGTCGAGAAACCACTCGGGGCAGCGGCACGGACGCCGGCTCCGGCTGTCCATAAAACCCAACTGCGTCCAGCCCGTGTTGAGCAGGTCGCCGGCCTCGTTGCGGATCTCGTAGCGGAAGTCGATGCGCGTGACGGGCAGCTCGTCGAGCCGGACGCTCACCGTCAGCAGCTCGTCGTAGTAGGCGGGCTTGCGGTAGCGCGACTGCACCTCGAGGATCGGCATCATCAACCCCCGGGCCTCCACCTCGGCATACGAGAGCCCCAGCGAACGCATCATATCGCTGCGGGCCGACTCGTAGTAGCAGATGTAGTTCGAATGGTGGCAGATGCCCATCTGGTCGGTGTGCTTGTACCACACGCGGACTTTGGCGTCGTAACGGATCATCGGCTGGCTCCTTTCCTGAAAAAGCGGTTCCTGTTCGCGATTAGCAGTTCATCCCGCCGCAGCAGTGGATCACCTGGCCGCTGACGTACGACGAGAGGTCCGAAGCGAGGAAGAGGGCCACGTTGGCCACATCCTCGGGCGTGCCCCCGCGGCGCAGCGGAATCTGCTTGGTCCACGCCTCGCGGACCTCCTCCGGGAGGGCGGCGGTCATATCGGTGATGATGAAGCCCGGGGCGATGCAGTTGGCGCGGATGCCGCGCGGTCCCATCTCCTTGGCGATCGACTTCGCCAGACCGATCATGCCGGCCTTCGAGGCCGAGTAGTTGCACTGTCCGGCATTGCCGCTCACGCCGACCACCGACGACATGTTGATGATCGAGCCGCCGCGCTGACGCGCCATCACGGGCGTCACGGCGTGGATGAAGTTGAAGGCCGACTTGAGGTTCACCGTCAGGACGGCATCCCACTGCTGCTCGGTCATGCGCAGCATCAGCGTATCCTTCGTGATGCCGGCGTTGTTGACCAGAATATCGATGCGGCCGAAATCCTTCACGATCTCGGCGACGACGGCGTGCGTCGCCTCGAAGTCGGCGGCGTTCGAGGCGTAGCCCTTGGCGCGCACCCCGCAGGCGGCGATCTCGGCCTCCGTGGCGCGGCCCGCATCGTCGATGTTCAGATCGGTAAAGGCGATGTCAGCGCCTTCGGCGGCGTAACGCAGCGCGATGGCCTTGCCGATTCCGCGCGCGGCACCCGTAATGAGGGCGACTTTTCCTTCCAGAAGTTTCATATTCCTATTTCGTATTGAGTTTTTCGTTGTCGATCAGCATGAACGAGAGTTTGCCGCTCGCGCAGCGGTGTCCGTCGACCGTCGCCTCGGCCTCGATCTGCACGAGCGCCTGCCGGCGGCTGACGATGCGGGCGACGACCTCGATCGTGTCGCCCGGACGCACCGCCTGCTTGAAGCGGACGCCGTCGATGCCGGCGTAGAGGGGTGTGCGGCCCTGCAGCTGGTCCTTGACCAGCAGCGAACCGGACTGGGCCATGATCTCGCAGAGAATGACCCCCGGAACGACCGGATAACTCGGGAAGTGCCCCTTAAGAAAGAACTCCTCGCCCGTCACGCGGTAGTGGCCGCGGACGCATCCCTCCTCCTCCGCGACGTCGTCCACGAGGAGCATCGGCTCGCGGTGGGGGAGATACTGTTTCAGCTCTTCGCGCGTCATGGCCTACCGGTTGTCGTATTTGCGGAGAACGACGCAGGCGTTGTGGCCGCCGAAGCCGAGCGAGTTCGAAAGCGCCAGATCGAGCGCCGTCTCGCGGGCTGCGTTGGGTGCGTAGTCGAGGTCGCACTCGGGGTCGGCCTCGCGGTAGCCGATCGTCGGGGGAACGATGCCGTCGCGGACGGCCAGGGCCGAGGCGATGAGCTCGACGGCACCCGTGGCGCCCAGCATGTGGCCGGTCATGGACTTCGTCGAGCTGATGACGGCGCGGCGGGCATCCTCCTCGCCGAGGGCCAGTTTGATGGCCATCGTCTCGGTCTTGTCGTTGAGCGGTGTCGAGGTGCCGTGGGCGTTGATGTAGAGTTTCTCGCCCTCGTGATAGCCGGCCTCGTCAAGGGCCAGGCGCATGGCGCGCGAGGCGGCCGTGGCGTCGGGGCGCGGTGCGGTGTAGTGATAGGCGTCGTTCGTGTTGCCGTAGCCGCAGACCTCGGCGATGATCCGGGCGCCGCGGGCGACGGCGTGTTCGTACTCCTCGAAGAGAAGCACGCCGGCGCCTTCGCCCATGACGAAGCCGTTGCGGCGCTTGTCGAACGGAATCGACGCCTGCAGCGGATCTTCCGCGTGCGAGAGGGCCTTGCTGTTGGCGAAGCCGCCGATCGCGAGAGCGTTGATCGCAGCCTCGGAGCCGCCGGCGAGGATGGCGTCGGCATAGCCGTACTTGATGGCGCGGAAGGCCTCGCCGGCGGTGTTGGTCGAGGTGGCGCAGGCCGATACGGCCGGCAGGCTCGGACCCTGGGCGTTGAAGCGGATCGCCACGTTGCCGCTGGCGATGTTCGAGATCATCATCGGAATGAAGAGGGGCGAGATGCGGCGGGCCCCCTCGTTGAGGAGCACTTTGGTCTGGGCGACGAAGGTCTCGATTCCGCCGATGCCCGAGCCGATGTAGACGCCGAGGCGCTCGGGGGCGATGTTCTTGCCGCTCACGAGCCCGCTCTGGGCCATGGCCTGGATGGCGGCCGCCAGGGCGAACTGGCTGAAACGGTCGCTGCGGCGGGCATCCGCCGGGGTCAGGCCGTGGGCTGCGGGGTCGAACTCCTTGACCTGGCCGGCTACGCTGACCGGAATATCCTCTTCGATGCCCTGGATGCGGTCAATGCCGCAGACACCCGCCTTGAGATTGCTCCAAAATGCGTCGATCGACTGCCCTACGGGGGAGATGACGCCCATACCTGTGATGACTACTCGTTTTTCCATATCATATAAGGTGTGTAATTATGTTGCCGCGTGAAGTCGTTTTTGCGGCGCAAAGGTATCTTTTCCCGCGCGTATATCCGCAAAAATGTGGCCGGCGGCCGTATTTTGTGGCGAACGGACGCCGTAGAGTGGCGGATGGCGGATTTTTTTAATCGGAAAAATATGTTTATCTTCGTCCCGAAAAACCAGGCGATATGGAAGTTCCCAAGTTTCTCTTGCGCAAAAAATACCTCTTCGAGTCGGTGCTCTTCATCGTACTCTTCTCGATCCTCTTTCTCACCCTCTACCGGCCCTTCTCGGCGACGGCGTGGTTCGGGTTCCGGCCCCTCTCGCGGCTGCTCACGACCCTTTCGTTCTACGTGGTCGCGCTCGTGCTGATGGCGATCGGCAAATACCTGCTCTACCGCTTCCACGCGGGGCGCCCCTTCAGCGTGGGGGGGTATTTGGGATGGATCGCCGCCGAGTTTCTGACCATCGCGCTGCTCTACATCCTCTTTACGATCGCTTTCGGGCTGCGCGATTCGGCCCTCACCTTCGGGTTCTACCTGCGGGTCTTCTGCTGTGTCGCCCTCATTCTGGCCATTCCCTATACGATCATCACCCTCTATGCGGGGTACCGGGGGAAGAACGAGGAGTTGAACCTGATGAAGCTCAACGGCGCCCTCGCCGCGGAGAGCGAGGGATCGCGGCTCGTCCACTTCAACGACAACAACGGCGTGCTGAAGATGTCGGTCGATGCCGACACGCTCTATTACATCGAGTCGCAGGACAACTACGTGCGCATCTACTACGAGCTGGACGGCCGGCTGTTGAGTTATATGCTCCGTTGCAAGACGCAGCGCATCGAAGAGTCGCTCGCGGGCACGCCGCTGATCCGCTGCCACCGCTCCTACATCGTCAATACGCACAAGATCAAGTTCTACAAGAACAACCACGATCGGGCGACGATCGTGCTGACGCATGCCGACGCCAAGCAGATTCCTGTGTCGAAGAGCTACTACAAGGCTGTCACGGAGGTGGTATCGGCTTCGGCTTCGGGGGTCGCGGCTGCTGTCGCGGGGGCCTCGGGTGCTTCGGCGGTTTCGGGGGACTCGGTTACCTCGATGGGCGCGCCGGGAGCAGCTGCGGCCGGACCGGCGGCGGGATTCGCTCCGGTGTCGGGTTTTGCAGCGGCCCCGGGCTTCGGGGCGCCGGCCGGAGGAACAGGTGCAGCCGCCGAGCCGGAGACGAAATAGGAAGAGGGCTGGTTTGCGCTGCGCCCGTTCGGGCGCAAATTCAAGATTCAGAATTAAGCAGGTCTTGCCGGGCATCTTAAACGTGCATCTCATTTGGAAACGCAGCATGCGGCCCGCACGACCTCTTGCGAGGTCGAAATTTTCCATTCAATATTCAAAATTATAATCGGGCCGCGGCTTGCGAAGGACGTGTATGAGCGGACGCAAAGGCGGACGCGAAGAGCGGGCCTTCGCGGGGCGAAGCTGCGGCCCGCCGACCTCTTGCGAGGTCGATCTTGACGGCAGTCCCGCAGCCGAGCGGATGGGCTGCTCCTCTACGTCGCAAGCCCGTCCGCTCGGCTGCGGGCTGGTATTGCGGCAAAAATCAACCGCTAAAGAGGCCGAACCGCCGCCCGGCTTATGCGTATCTTTGGTTGTGCCTTAGATACCTCTCCTCGGCAATGCCCAAATAAATTTGGCATTGCTCCCGGCTTATGCGTATCTTTGGCTTTGCCTTAGATACTCCGTCTCGACAAAATGCAAATAAATTCGCTTTTGCACTCCGTTTATGCGTATCTTTGACTTCTTCGAAGATACTCCCTCTCGGCTTAATCAAGCTTCGCTTGCTTCTGCCCTCGACATTTCGTATCTTTGCCCAACGAAAAGGGCCCCGCCACCCGGCCGCAGCCCGCAACATTCCGATAGTTCCATGGCAACCTGTCTGCAAGTGGAGCGGCTGACCAAATCGTTCGGCGAACGGCTCCTCTTCGAAAATATCTCTTTCGCCGTCGACGAAGGCGAAAAGGTGGCCCTCGTCGCCGTCAACGGAGCGGGGAAAAGCACCCTGTTGCACATCATCGCCGGCCTCGAGGAGGCGCAGGGCGGCACGGTGACCTTCCGCCGCGACCTACGCGCAGGCCTCCTGGTGCAGGACCCCCGTTTCAAGGCGGGCGCCACCGTGCTCGAGGCCTGCTTCGAGGCCGACGGCCGCAACGGCACCCCCGACGCCGCCGTGGCGGCCATCGCCCGCTACGAGCGGGCGCTGCAGAGCGGCGAGGGGCTCGACGAAGCGATGGCGGCGATGGATGCCGCCGCGGCCTGGGACTACGAGCAGCAGGCCCGCGCGATGCTGACCCGCCTGGCGATCACCGACTTCGGACAACGGGTCGAACATCTCTCGGGCGGGCAGCAGAAACGCTTGGCCCTGGCCCGCGTCCTGCTGGCGAAGCCCGATCTGCTGATCCTCGACGAGCCCACGAACCACCTCGACCTTGCGATGACCGAGTGGCTCGAAGAGTATCTCTCGGCCGCGCGCACCACCCTGCTGATGGTGACCCACGACCGCTACTTTCTGGACCGCGTCTGCACGCGGATCCTCGAAATCGACGATCGCCGCCTCTACGGCTACAAAGGCAACTACACCTATTATATAGAACGCCGCCAGGAGCGCATCGATACGGCCAACGCCGCAGCCGAGAAGACGCGCAACCTCTACCGCCGCGAATTAGAGTGGATCCGCAGCACGCCGCAGGCGCGCACCGGCAAGGCCAAATACCGCATCGACGCCTTCGAGAAGCTCTCGCAGGAGCGCCGCACGGCGCTGCGCGAGCAGCAGGTCGAGCTGGAGGCCGGGGCGGCGCGCATCGGCACCAAAATCTTCGAGATGAAGCACGTCGGCAAGCGCTACGGCGGGCAGACGATCCTGCACGACTTCAGCTACCTCTTCAACCGGGGCGAGAAGTTGGGCATCGTCGGCCGCAACGGCGTCGGCAAATCGACCTTCGTGAAGCTGCTGCTGGGCGAGGTCGCCCCCGACAGCGGCACGGTCGAGGTGGGCCCGACGGTCCGTTTCGGCTACTACGCCCAGACGGGGCTCGCTTTCGACGAGCGCGACCGCGTGATCGACGTCGTGCGGCGCATCGCCGACGAGATCCTCCTCGCCGACGGCAGCCGGCTGTGCGCCTCGCAACTGCTGAGCCGTTTTCTCTTCTCGCCCGCAGCCCAGTACGACCTCGTGGCGAAGCTGAGCGGCGGCGAGCGGCGGCGACTCTACCTCTGCACGGTGCTCCTCTCGAATCCCAACTTCCTGATCCTCGACGAGCCGACGAACGACCTCGACATCCGCACCCTCGCCATCCTCGAAGAGTACCTCCGCGCCTTCCGCGGCTGCGTGATCGTCGTCTCGCACGACCGCTACTTTATGGACAAGATCGCCAACCACCTCTTTGTGATGAAGGGCGACGGGCGGATCGAGGACTTCCCGGGCAACTATACGCAATACCGCATCCGGTGCCGCGAGCTGCAGGCCGCCGGCGCCGAGGCGCACCCGGCCCGCCCGAAGCAGGGCTCCGCAGCGGTAAAACCGGGCGCAGGCGCAGCGGCTGCCGCAAATCCGAAAACGGCTGCGACCCCGAAAACGGGCGCATGCCCGAAAACATCCGCCCCGGAGCCGCAGAAGCCGGCCTCCCGCAGTTATCCCGAACGCCTCACCTTCAAGGAGCGGCGCGAGTTGGAGGCGCTCGAAGCCGAGCTGCCGACGCTCGAGGCGGAGAAGGCGAAGCTCGAGGTCGAGCTCGGCAGCGGTACGCTTGCACTCGAGGCGCTGCAGCAGGGCTCCCTGCGGATCGCGGCCCTCATCGACGAGATCGAGGCCAAGACGCTGCGCTGGATGGAGCTGAGTGAAAAAAGTTGATCCGACCCATGCACACGCTAACCCGGAAAATCCGCCGCATCGTCGCCGAAGCGACGCCGCGGGCTCTCGCCACGATCGGCTGGATCGTGCGCCTCACGATCCTCGTCTCGTTCATCGTCTTTCTGATGCAGTACAGCGGGCTGCTCCACTGGATCTCGGCCCGCATCAGCCCCCTCTTCTCGATCTTCGGACTGCGGGGCGACGCCGCCATGGCCTTCGTGAGCGGCTATTTCATCAACACCTACGCGGCGCTGGCGGTCATCTCGACGCTCGACCTCACCGTGCGCGAAATCACCATCCTCTCGACGATGGTCACCGCCGCCCACGCCATCCCCATCGAGGGGGCCGTTCTCCGCAAGACGGGAACTCCGACCCTCTACACGACCGCCGTGCGCACCTTCGCCGCCGTCGTGCTGGGCATCGGGCTCAACCTCGTGCTCCCCGGCCGGCCGCAGCCCGGCGTGTTCGCCGCGACGGCCGCCGCCGAGGTGCCTCTCTTCGCCGTGCAGGGGGCCTTCGGCCCGCTCTTCCTCGACTGGCTCGCCGGCACCGCCCGGCTCGCCCTGATGATGTGCGGTCTCATCTACCTGCTGAACATCCTCCAGCGCATCCTCTATGAATTCGGCATCATGGCCCGCATCTCGCGGCTGCTCCGCCCGCTGCTGCGCACCTTCGGACTGCCCGAGAAGTGTTCGTTCCTCTGGATCGTGGCCAACATCATCGGCCTCTCCTACGGCTCGGCCGCCATCCTCGACGAAATGTCCCGCGGCAACATCTCGCGTCGCGAAATCAACCTGCTGAACACCCATATCGGCGTCTCGCACAGCAATTTCGAGGATCTGGTCCTCTTCGCTTCGGTCGGCGGCACGTGGTACGTCATCCTGCTGGCCCGGTGGGCGCTGGTGCTGCTGCTCGTCTGGAGCCTCCGGGGCTACTACCGCCTCCGCGGCGCCGCCGTCTGAGCCGCCTCCCCCGCCAACAACCTCCATCCGCCAACAACCTCCATCCAACAGCTTCCTCCCCGACAGCGAGGCGCTCCACACAAAAAAAAGAGCGGGCCGGACCTTGCGCATAAGGTCCGGCCCGCCGCCGTACAGCGGGGCGCAGCCCGTTACAGGTAATCCTCGAAATAGTCGGTCACCTTCTGCATCAAGTGGACGCGGTCCTTTCCGAGCACGTTGTGTTCGTGGGTCGGATAGGGGAAGTAATCGACCTGGACCCCGGCGTCGATGCAGGCGCGCACGAAATTGAGGCTGTGCTGCCACACCACCGTCCGGTCGACGGCTCCCTGGCAGATGAGCAGCTTGCCGCGCAGCTTCGAGGCCATCGGCAGCAGGCTCGCGGCGGCATACCCCTCGGGGTTCCGTTCGGGGGTCTCCATATAGCGTTCGCCGTACATCACCTCGTACCACTTCCAGTCGATCACCGGACCGCCCGCCACGCCGACCTTGAAGAGGTCGGGATAGTTCGTCATCAGCGAAATCGTCATAAAGCCGCCGAAGGACCAGCCGTGAACCCCGACGCGGTCGCGGTCGGCCCACGGATGGGCGAGCAGCCATTCGAGCCCGGCGATCTGGTCCTCCATCTCGCATCGGCCCAGCCGGCGGTGCGTCGCCTGCTCGTAGGCGAGGCCGCGGTTCATCGTGCCGCGGTTGTCCATCACGAAGACGACGTAGCCGTGCTGCGCCATATACATCTCCCAACGGCGCAACTGCGCCTGGAAGGTGTTCTGCACCAGCTGCGAGTGGGGGCCGCCGTAGACATAGAGGATCACGGGGTATTTCTTCGCGGGGTCGAAGTCGTGGGGCTTGACGAGGCGGTAGTAGTTGTCGTAGCGGCCGTCGGCGCTTCGGACCGTTCCGAGCTCGATCGAGCCGTAGTTCAGTGTCGCGCTCGGGTCTTCGGCGCGGAAGAGCTCGCGCGAGGTGCGGCCGTCGGCCGAGGCGAGCCGCACGACGCGCGGCACGCGGAGCGACGAGTAGCTGTCGAGCACGTAGCGGCCGTCGGGGCTGACGCGGCACGCGTGCCACCCCTCGTCCGGCGTGAGGCGCACCGTCCGGCCCGTCCGCCGGTCGAGGCGGAAGAGGTGCCGTTCGACGGGCGAGACCTCCGCCGAGGCGTAGAAGATCCAGCGGCCGCGGAGGGCGACCAGTTCGACGTCGGCATCGACCGTCGTGAGGCGTTCGAGCGTCCCCGCGGCGAGCGAGCCGAGGTAGAGGCTGCGGTAGCCGTCGCGGTTCGAGGTGGTGTAGACGAAGCGGTCGGGCTCCCCGTCGAGAAAGCGGATCGGGTGTTGCGGCTCGACGTACTTCGGGCTCTCCTCCATGAGGATCGTGCGCAGGAAGCGGCCGTCGGCGGCATCGTATTCGTTCAGGTGCATCCACTTCTGCTCCCGGTCGAGCACCTGCACGTAGAGGCGGTCCGAGGCGGGGCCCCAGGCGATGTTCGTCAGGTAACGCTCCTCGTCGAAGTCCGTTACGTCGAGGCGGACGGTCGTGTCGCGGTCGAAGTCGTAGACCTCGACCGACACTCGCTCCGAGGTCATCCCGGCCATCGGGTAGCGGATCTCGACGAGCGAACCGGTCCGGGTCGTGACGTCGAGCAGCGGGAAGGTCGTGACGCGGCGTTCGTCCTTGCGGTAGAAGGCCGTCCGGCGGCCGTCCGGTGCGGGGAAGATGCCGCGGTCGATGCCGAACTCGTTGCGGCTGACCGCCTGCCCGCAGACGATGCCGGGGTCGCTCTCCTTCGTGATCGCGTGTTCGGCACCCGCGGCGTCGCACCAATAGAGGTTGTTCGCCCGCGTGTAGAGGTAGCGGCCGTCGTCGAGCGGCAGCAGCGAGGCGGCCTTCCGGGGCATCGGCCGGCGGTAGACCACCCGTTTCGCCGCGAGGTCCACGCCTACGCGGTCGCGCCCCGCATAGCAGACGAGCAGCCCCTCCTGCCAGCTGTAGGCGGGCATCCGCGTCAGCGTGTCGCCGAGCAGCGCCCCCAGTTCGGCGAGGGTCGCGAGCGTGGTGCGGCGCCCCGTGCGGGCATCGACCGCATAGAGTGCGCCGCCCTCTGCGAAGGTGTAGACCGCCCCCTCATCGCGCCAGCGGCAGGGAAAGTCCGCCACCGCCAGCCCCTTGCCGAGCACGGCCTCCTCCATCGTCAGCAAGCGGACGGCTTCCGCCGGCTGCGCGGCCGGCGCCGGCCGCATCGTTTGCGCCGCAGCCGGCGCGACAGCCGTCACGGCCGCGACGGCTGGAAAGAAATAGGATAAGATTTTCTTCATCGGAATCGAAAGGTTTGTTCGGGATCGTAAAAGTTTGTTCGGGGTTGTAAAAAAACGGTTCGAACGTTTTGAACATGTAAATATAGGTGTTCTTCCCGAATCGTGCAAATCGTGAGGGCTGCCGGCCCCCTCATGCTGCCGCCGCACCCGCATACGCCCCGCCTTCCGGTTCTCCCCAGGGTGGCTGCGCGCTTTCCGCAGCGTCAGGCCGTCTCCCGGCTTCCCCCGATCCGGCGGCCGGGCCCCGGCCGGAACCCCGAGCGCCGCCGGACGGGAGGCGAAAACCGGCCCGGACCGTCCCGCCCGTCTGCCACAACGGCGCGACGTTCGCCACATTATCGCCTCTTTTTACCACATTGCGCGCCTCGGCGGGAATCCAAGGGGCTATTTCACCTATTTTTGCCGCCGGAAACTTTTTTCACAAACTTAAATCATTACGATCATGACGGAAATCCAGAACAAGGTAACGGAGATCATCGTGAACAAGTTGGGCGTGAAGGCCGCCGAGGTAACCCCCGAAGCCAGTTTCACGACGCACCTCGGAGCAGACTCGCTCGATACGGTCGAGCTCATCATGGAGTTCGAGCGCGAGTTCGGCATCCAGATTCCGGACGATGACGCCGCGAACATCACCACCGTCGGTGAGGCGATCGCCTACATCGAGAGCCACACGAAATAGGCCGGTGCTCCGCGACCACGCGAAATAACACCTCGGGGTCGGACCTTTCGATCGATCCCGGGGCTGTTTATACCCTTTCACTTTGTCTCACCACTCCATATCCCCTACCGCATGAAATCCTTTGTCCTGCGCTTCGAAGAGGCGGTCAAGAGCTGCTGGGAGCAGCCCGCCCTGAACGACTACCGACACGACACCCTGCGCTACGCCGATCTGGCCGCTGAAATCGAGACCCTCCACCTGCTTTGGCGCGAGGCGGGGCTCGGCCCGGGCGACAAGATCGCCCTCAACGCCCACAGCTCGTCGCACTGGATCACCGCCTTTATGGCCGCCGTGACGGGCGGATTCGTCGGCGTCCAGCTCTTCAACGGCTATACGCCCCGCGACACGCAACACCTCGTGGACCACTCGGACAGCAAGATCCTCTATACCGAAAAGTCGATCTTCGACAAGATGGACTTCGAGGCTATGCCCCAGCTGCTCGGCGCCATCGATATGAAGAGCGGCGAGCTGCTGGCCGCCCGCGGATCGTTCGCCGGGCTCTACGCCCGCCGCCGCGAGCTCTTCGCCACCCGCCATCCCGAAGGACTGCGGCCGGAGAAGATCGCCTATGCCGACCGTCCGACAGACGACGTCTGCGGCATCAACTACACCTCGGGCTCGACGGGCAACCCGAAGGGCGTCATGCTCACCGTAGGCAACTTCAGCGCCAACGTCGAGGCCCTTCTCCGGCGCGGGCTGCCCTACCGGCGCGGCGAACGCTACCTCAGCATCCTGCCGCTGGCCCACATCTTCGGCCTCACGGTGGACGGCATCCTGCCGCTCTGCGTCGGCATGCACCTCACGATCCTCTGCGTGCTGCCGATCCCCTCGACCCTCAAGGCGGCCCTTTGCGAGGTGCGCCCGCGCCTGCTCTTCGCCGTGCCGCTCATGTTGAGCAAGATGGTCGAATACACGATCGGCGAGTTCGTCCACAGCCGCACGGGCGAGGAGCGGCTGGCCCACGCGAGCAGCCATCCCGACTACTGCGAGGCGCTGCGCACGATCTTTATGGCGGCATTCGGCGGCCGCTGCGAGGTGATCGTGACGGGCGGCGCCGCCATTCCGCCCGAGCTCGAACGGCTGCTGGCTTTCACGCTCCGCGTCTCCTTCGCCACGGGCTACGGCATGACCGAGTGCGCTCCCGTCATCTCGATCGGTCACCCGAACCGCTACAAGCTCAAGTCGTGCGGCGAGTGCCTCGAAGAGTACGAGATCCGGATCAACTCGAAAGACCCGCTCAACATCGCGGGCGAGCTGTGGGTCAAGGGCCCCTGCGTCTTCGTCGGGTACTACAAGAACCCCGAGGCGACGGCCGCGGCCTTCACCGAAGAGGGGTGGTTCCGTACGGGCGACCTCGGGACGATAGACGCCGACCGCACGCTCTTCCTCGTGGGACGCTGCAAGCACATGATCCTCTCCTCCAACGGGCAGAACATCTTCCCCGAGGAGATCGAGGTGCTGCTCAACCAGCTTCCCTACGTCGCCGAATCGCTCATCGTGCCGCGCGAGAACCGGCTGATCGCCCTCATCGTGCCGAAGCAGGAGCAGCTCATCAACGACTCGATCGACAGCACGACGCTGCGCGAGATCATGAACCGCAACCTCGTCGAGCTCAACCAGCAGATTCCGCAGTATTCGCAGGTGGCCGACTACGAGCTTCAAAGCGAGGCCTTCGCCAAGACGCCGAAGGGCAGCATCAAGCGTTTTATGTATTCGTAACGGCCTTTTTCGGCCCGCACCATAGCAGAATCCCCGGGGCCGAACGGTCGGTCCCGGGGATTTTTTTGCAGGAGAGCCGGCGAGGAGAGGTAAAGGCTTCGCCGAAGCGGTAAAATCAAGATTCAGAATTATAAATTCGGGCCGCGGCTTGCGAAAGGCTCGCACGAAGCGGCCCTTCTGGACGCGAGCTGCGGGTCTTCGCCACTGGGAACTGTGGCTTGTTCCGCCTTTTCAAGGCTGAAACTCAAAATAAGCAGCAATTGCCCAGTGTCCTCGGGCCGCGGCTTGCGATGGACGCCTGTGATGCAAAGGAGCAGCGGGCCTTCGCGGGGCAAAGCTGCGGCCCGCACGGTCCTGACGGACCGGCCCCAACTCGGGACCAGCCCGCAGCCGAGCGGACGGGCCTGCTTTCGAGCTGCGCGAGATTGCAGCCCTCCGCCCGGGGGCGGCTGCGGGCTGCCGACTGCTGCGCAGTCGAGTATGCTGCAAAATATCTTGGCGAAAATCGGTGGCTGCGGGCTTGCAGCAAGCAGAACCGATGCCGCAGGCATCGGCGGGCCGCAGCCTCCCGGCGGCGGAGGCCCGCAACTCGCGTCCCGCAGGTCCGCATCGTGCGAGCTCTCCGCAGGCTGCGACCCGAATCGGAATACAAACAGCTCGGCAGCCCCATCTAATTTTGAATCTTGAATTTTGAATCATGAATTTGCGGTTCCGATAAGGAACCGCAGCGGGCCGCAGCTTCGCCGCGCGAAGGCCCGCAACTCGCATCCGCTTGTGCGTTCCTTCGCAAGCCGCGGCCCGAAAAGGATTTTGAATATTGAATGGAATATTTCGACCTCGCAAGAGGTCGTGCGGGCCGCAGCCTGGGGGCGGCGGAGGCCCGCTGCGCCTTGCAGTCGAGCGGGACCTCCGCAGGCTGCTGCCCGAGTGTGTCGGTTCGTCGCGAAGCGACGGCATGCCGATGCTCCGCCCGGCGGAGACCCGCAGGCTTTTTCCCGAAAGCATGTGCCGATTGTTATACAATTCGAAGAACCGATTTATTTCTTTTTAGAAAATTTTGTTACCTTTGTAGCAGAATAGATCGCAAGATCGATGAACATATCATAAAGAGGTAAACAACTCTTTATACCTTGAGTAAACTGGGGACCCTCCTCGGAGGTTGTTTAGTACGGTATAATAGTTGTCAGTCCTTGTTATGTCCCGCCCTTTCGAGGGGCGGGACAGACAGGGGCGCAGGACAGCTGCCGTACTAAGGTTCCCCAAGACCTGCTCAAGGAGGCTGACACCGCGCCCTCCTTTTTTGTCCGTAACAGAAGAGCTCAGACCCGATGCGGCAGCGGGGAACGACGGCCGTAACCCTTTGAACGGATGAGGTATGAGTTTATTCAGGAAAAAGAAGAAGCAGGAGCTGTCGAATTTGGACAGGCTGCTGGCGATGAAAGATCCCTTTGTGACGTGGATGACCCGCGTCACCGCTGCGGATCTGGATTACCAGGATGCGTGCGGAAAGGTCGATCCGGCCGATCTGCAGGCTCTGGTCGATAAACGGTTTCTGCACTACGCTGCCTACCAGGCGAAAAAGACGAAATAGATGGCCGATCCGTCAGGATTGAACGAGCTGCAACCACCAGCTTTGGTGGAAGTGCCTGCTGGAAAAATCGGTCGCTATGCGACCGAGCAGCCCGCAGCCGCCCCCCCCGGGCGGAGGGCTGCTCCTTTACGTCGCACGCCCGTCCGCTCGGCTGCGGGACTGCCGTCAAGATCGACCTCGTAAGAGGTCGGCGGGCCGCAGCCTGGGGCGGCGGAGGCCCGTTGCTCCTTAATGTCGCAGGCGCGCACTCCGCAGGCTGCTGCCCGAATGTGGTACATTTTTGATTTTTCATTTTGAATTTGCGGTTCCGAAAAGGAACCGCAGCAGCCCGCAGCCGCCCCCTGGCGGAGGGCTGCTCCTCTACGTCGCAAGCCCATCCGCTCGGCTGCGGGCTCGTCCCGAGTTGGGGATCGGTCCGTCAGGACCGTGCGGGCCGCAGGCTGGGCGGCAGCGGAGGCCCGCAACTCGCGTCCCGCAGGTCCGATTCGAGCGCGACCCTCGCAGCCTGCGACCCGATTTCGAATGCCCCTTCTTCATCTTTCATTCTTCATTATTAATTGCGGCCTTGCAAAGACCGCCGCAGGCCCCCCCCGAACCCGACCCAGCATATTGAATATTTGATTTCCGCGCCGTACATTTGTTCCCCGAACAACTCCTGTCATCTATGCAGTCGAAATGGAAAGGTTATCTGGTCGGCGCGATCGCTGCGGCGACCTACGGGATGAATCCGCTCTTCGCCCTGCCGCTCTATGAAGCTGGAATGGGGCCCGATTCGGTGCTCTTCTTCCGCTACCTCTTCGCTATCCCGATTCTGGGCGCGATGCTGCTCTGCCGCGGCCGAAGCCTGCGGATCGATCGTCGCGAGGCAGTGCGCCTGCTGTTTTTCGGCTGGTGCGTCGCCCTCTCGTCGCTCGCCCTCTTCGCGAGCTACAACTACATGGCCGCCGGCATCGCCTCGACGCTGCTGTTCATCTACCCGATCCTCGTGGCGCTGCTGATGACCTGCTGTTTCGGCGAGCGCCTCACGCTGCGGACCCTCCTCTGCATCGGGCTGGCAGTCGCCGGCATCGGTCTTCTCTACAAAGGCAGCGACGGATCGACGCTGAGCCCCGTCGGAACCGCGCTGGTCTTCCTCTCCTCCTTTTCCTATGCGATCTACCTCGCCTGTGTCGACCACTCGCTCCTCAAGGGAATGGCGACCCTCAAAGTGACCTTCTATGTGCTCCTCTTCGGCCTTTCGCTCTTCGTCGTGCGGCTGCTCGCCCGCGGAGCCGTCGATACGCCCGACCGGTGGTATCTGTGGCTCGATCTGCTGGCCTTAGCCCTCTTCCCGACGGCCGTGTCGTTCCTTTGCACCACGAAGGCGATCCACCTCATCGGATCGACTCCGACGGCGATCCTCGGGGCGCTGGAGCCCGTGACGGCGATTTTCTTCGGCGTTGCCCTCTTCGGCGAACGGCTCACGGGGCGCGATGCGGCGGGGCTCGTACTCATCATTGCCGCCGTCACGTTCGTGATCGCCGGCGGGAACCTCTCGCACCCCTTGACGCGTTTGAGAAAGCTTTTCCCGCGGCTGCCGCACCGCCGCGAGCTGCCGCGCCGAGGGTAGGGGAGGGGAAACGACGAAGCGCCGCACAGGTCCTCGGACCTGTGCGGCGCTTCGTGTCGGTGCGGCCGGTCGGCGGAGGTCCGGGCAGCGCGCACGCCTACACTCCACCTCCGGCGGGTTATTTCAACTCTTCGGCCTTGACGTGCACGACCTCGCCGCCGCTCATGACGACCAGTTCGCCGTTCTCTTTTTTCGTCTTTTCGATCAATCGCTTACGGGCCAGCAGCAGGCCGTCGTTGATTTGCTCCTGCATCTGCTGTATTTCAATTTCGCTCATAGTTCACGATCTTTTGGTAGCATAACGGATCTTCGATTCGGATTATTTTGTTGCGCTCGCCCCAGGCGATCTTGCGGATCTGCTCGTCGGCAGCGTTGTTGTCGTAGATGGACCACAGGTCGCAGACGGGGGTGTAGAGGGTCGTCAGGTTGTGCAGGCTGTTCCAGTAGCGGCGGCGTACGACGTCGGAGGGAATGTGGTGGCCGCCCTGCTGTACGCGGAGCGCCACGCGTTCGATGGCCAGCTCGGGGCTGGGCAGCCAGAAGTAGAGCAGCGTCACGAAATAGCCCCGCTGCTGGGCCGTCTCGATGAATTTCACGTAGGAGCGGGTCGCCAGCGTGGTCTCGAAGGCGAAATCGGCGCCGTCGCGGAGCAGGTCGCTCATCCGCTGCAACATCAGCCGGCCCGCCTCGATCGAGACGCTCGACGGGTTGAAAGGCGAGAGGCCGTGGGCGATTTCGTCGGCATTGACGAACTCGCGGCATCCCAGCACCTCGGGCAGCACCGTATAGGATGCGGTCGTCTTTCCCGCACCGTTGCAACCCGCTATGATGAACAGCTTTGGCATAACTCAGCTGCAAAGATAATGAATTTCGTGCAAAAAACAAAATCCGCGCCTCTTTCGGAGGAAGCGGCGGGGTGGGCGTTCCTCGCCGCCCCGCGCTGTTCCTCGCTGTTCCGTGCTGTCCTTTGTCCGCAGGTCGGCCGCCCGACTGCCCGGCCTGTCGGTCTCCTGCCGGATGCCCGGGCCCGCTGTTCGCCCCGCCCGGCCCGGTCCCTGCCCGCCCGCCCCGAAAAACTTTCGAAAAAAAATATCGGTTTCTGATTTATTGTCGATGCTTTCTGCCCGGCGACGGCGGTCCGAAGCGAAAAAGATTGATATTCCGACGAATCGTCGCCGAATCGGCCGAAAGGGTTCCGTTTTGTCCGTTCCGCCGCCGGCCGAACGCCGCGGATTTTTCTCGAAATGACCGGAACCGAGCTCGCTGCACGCACTTCGGCGGCGGGCACCTATTTGGTTTTGAACTTTTTTATGGTTATGTTTGCCCCCAAATTGGAATGTATCATCCTTTATTATGCGTACACATCTACTCTACCCGCTTATCGCACTTCTGATGGGCATCCTGCCGGCCGCGGCGGCAGCGCAAGGGGGGGGGGAAGAAGGTCTCGGTTTCGGGGGTCGTCACCTCGGCTGAAGACAAGCAGCCCCTCATCGGCGTCAGCGTCATCGCGGGCCCCGGGACCGGCGTCTCGACCCTCGTCGACGGCAGCTACACGATCGCTGTCGATGCCGGTACGACCCTCACTTTCCAATACCTCGGGTATGCCTCGCAGCAGTACGCCGTGCCGGCCGGCTCCGACCGCGTCACCTGCAACATCGTCCTCGAACCCGACGCGCAGCAGGTGGACGACGTCGTGGTGATCGCCTACGGCGTCCGCCGAAAGGGCACCATCGCCGGGTCGGTCTCGACCGTCAAGGCCGAAAAGATCGAGAGCACCCCGACGGCCGCCTTCGACCAGGCGCTGCAGGGCCAGGTCCCGGGTCTGATGGTGATGTCCAACTCGGGCGAGCCGAGCGCCGCGACCGTGATGAAGATCCGCGGCACGAGCTCGCTCAACTCCGGTACGGCCCCCCTCTACATCCTCGACGGCGTAGCCATCTCGAGCAGCGACTTCAATGCCGTGAACCCCGCCGATATCGAGTCGATCTCCGTGCTGAAGGACGCCGCCTCGACCTCGATCTACGGCGCCCGCGCCGCCAACGGCGTGATCGTCATCACGACCAAGCGCGGCCGGATGGCCGACCGTCCCCGCATCGAATACCGGATGCAGCTCGGCTTCTCGCAGATGGCCGAGGGCAACTGGGATCTGATGAACACGGCCGAGCGCATCGCGTATGAAAAACAGATCGGCCTCACGGCCGGCAAGGACTACAACCTGCTGGCCAAAACCGATGTAAACTGGCTCAAGGAGGTCTTCAACAGCCGCGCGCTGCTGCAGAGCTACGAGCTCTCGGTCTCGGGCGCCAACGAGAAGACCAACTACTACCTCTCGGGCGGCTATTACAGCCAGGAGGGCATCGCCCTCGGCTCGCAGTTCGACCGCTATTCGATCCGCGCCAACATCGAGCAGCGCGCCGCCGACTGGCTCAAGATCGGCACACAGACGATGCTCAACTACCAGGAGATCGAGCAGGCCGACGACGGCCAGTACACCCTCGTCACCCCGATCTCAGCCGCCCGCTTCATGCTTCCCTACTGGAACCCCCGCCGCGCGGACGGCTCGATCGCCTCGATCGCCGACGGCAGCTGGGCCGCCGGCCGCGGCCAGAACCCGCTCGAATGGCAGGCCAACAACCCCGTGACCTATAAAAAGTACAAGCTCCTCTCGTCGCTCTTCGCCGAGGCGGCCATCACCGAAGGGCTCACCTTCAAGACGCAGTTCAGCATCGACTATTCGCACTCGACCGCCTTCGGCGTCTCCTATCCGAGCTACCTGCCCAACCAGGGCGACGGCACGGCCCAGCGCAACTCGGCCGACGGCCTGCAGCTCTCGGTGACCAACACGCTCAACTACCGCTTCGACCTCGACAACAAACACATGTTCAACTTCCTGCTCGGGCAGGAGGGGATCGACTACCGCTTCGAATCGTTCGCCATCGCCACGCGCGGCCAGACGAACGACCGGCTGACCGACCTCTCGAACGGTACGCGCGTGACGAGCTGGGGCGATACGCGCGACAGCAACTACGGCTACGTCTCTTTCTTCGGCCGCGGCGAGTACAACTATGCCAACCGCTACTACGCCGACTTCTCGCTGCGCACCGACGGCTCGTCGCGTTTCGGCGCCGACAACCGCTGGGCCACCTTCTGGTCCGTGAGCTTTATGTGGACGCTCTCGAACGAGCCCTTTATGAAGGATGCGCGCCGCTGGCTGACCAACGCCCAGATCGCCCTCTCGACCGGTACGTCGGGCAACTCCGAAATCGCGAACTACTCCCATCTGGCCCTCGTGGGCGGCGGGATGGACTACATCAACAACGCCGGCATCGCCCCCGTCCAGCCCGGAAACGAGGACCTGCGCTGGGAGAAGCCCTGGACCACGAACCTCGCCATCCACCTCGGTTTCTGGAACCGGCTGAACGTCGACCTCGAGTTCTACAACAAGCGGATCGACGATATGTTGATCGAGGTGCCCATCTCCTACACCGAGCAGGGCTTCGGCTACGTCTGGCAGAACGTCGGCTCGATGGTCAACCGCGGCGTCGAGCTCAACCTGACGGCGACCCCCGTGGCGACGAAAAATTTCCTGTGGACCGTGAACGCCAACGTCTCCTACAACCGGAACCGGATCAAGGAGCTCTACAACGGCGTGGATGAATACGTGCTCGGCACGACCAACCTCAAGTACGTCGTGGGCCACGACTCGGGCGAGTTCTTCCTGAACCGCTTCGCCGGCGTCAACCCCGTGAACGGCGACGCCCTCTGGTACGACAAGGAGGGCAACCTCACGACCGAGCTGCGCGACGAGGACAAGGTGATGACCGGCAAGAGCAAGGACGCCCCCTGGCAGGGCGGCTTCGGCACGACCCTCTCGTGGAAGGGGCTCTCGCTCTCGGCGCAGTTCGCCTGGGTCGCCGACCGCTGGATGATCAACAACGACCGCTACTTCGACGAGTCGAACGGCCGCTTCGCCTCCTACAACCAGTCGCGGCGACTGCTCAACCGCTGGCAGAAGCCCGGCGACGTGACCGATATTCCGCGCCACGGCGTCTATATGGAGTTCGACGACCGCCTGCTGGAGGATGCCTCGTTCCTGCGTCTGAAGAACCTCTCGCTCAGCTACACCTTCCCGAAGGAGCTGCTCCGCAAAACGCGCGTGCTGAGCGGCGCCCGCCTCTATTTCCAGGCCCAGAACCTGCTGACGTTCACCAAATTTTCGGGCCTCGACCCCGAGAGTTCGATGAACCTCTATGCCGCGCAGTACCCGATGTCGCGCCAGTTCACCTTCGGCCTCGATCTAACCTTCTAACATTCCGCACAATCCTATGTTTGCAACCCTTCATAAAATAAGTGTCGGCATCGCGGCTGCGGCGATGCTGCTGCTCTCGTCGTCGTGTCTGGACCAGAAGCCCGCGTCGTCGATTCCGCCCGAGGAGGCGATGCAGCGGGCCGAGGATGCCGAGCAGACGCTCATCGGCATCTATGCCTCGCTCAAGAGCAGCGCCCTCTTCAGCGGCCTGCTGACGATCCTCCCCGACCTGCAGGCGGACCTCGTCTATGCCGTCGACGGCTATTCGAACACCTACGGCAACATCTGGCAGTGGGACCTCCGCTCGACCACGACCGAGATCGAAAGCGTCTATGCCGCCCTCTACCAGACGATTTCGCGCTGCAACTTCTACCTCGACTGCATCGGCGGCGTGATGGCCGCCGTGACCGACGATGCGACGCTCGACATCCTCGACGGCTACACGGGCGAGGTCTACTGCATCCGCGCCCTCTGCTACTCGAAGCTTATCGAGTGCTTCTGCAAGGCCTACGACCCCGCGACGGCCGCTTCGACGCCGGGCGTCGTGCTCCGCACGAAGTACTTCACCCCGGAGCCCGTCCGCCGGGCGACCCTCGCCGATTCCTACGACCGCGTGCTGGCCGATCTCGACGAGGCCGAACGGCTCCTCCCCGAGGAGGAGGATGCCTCCTCGAACGTCTACCTCTCGCAGGCGGCGGCCTATGCGCTGCACGCCCGCGTGGCGCTCGAGATGCGCGACTGGGAGACGGCCGCCGACTATGCGACGAAGGTCATCGGAAACGAGAAATTCGCGCTGGCCAGCGTCTCGAAGGCTACCTACGCGAGCTCGATGGACGACTTCTTCTATATGTGGGCCTACGACGCCGGCGAGGAGATCATCTGGCGCCTCGGCTTCACGACGACCTCCTACGGCGGAGCGCTCGGCACGGTCTTCCTCAACTTCACGCGCGACTACACCTACTATTACCCCGACTTCGTCCCCGCCTCGTGGGTCGTGAACGGGCTCTACGGAAGCGCTGACGGCCGTTATTCGGCCTACTTCGCCGGCGCCGAGTCGAACGTCGTGATCGGCTACGACCACGGCCTCTCGTGGCCGCTGCTGGTCAAGTACTGGGGCAACCGCAACTTCGCCGCGATCAACATCTACCAGGTGGCGATGCCGAAGCCCTTCCGGCTGGCCGAGCAGTACCTGATCCGGGCCGAGGCCTACTGCCGGCTGAAGCGCTTCGGCGAGGCGAACCGCGACCTCACGGCCCTGCGCACGCAGCGCGGCGTCAGCGCCCTGAACGTCACCGCCTCGAACTGGCTCCGCCTCCTCTCCGAGGAGCGCGTCCGCGAGCTCTATATGGAGGGCTTCCGCCTCGGCGACCTGAAGCGCTGGGGCGCCGAGATCGCCGACAGCGAGGGCTACAGCATCGTCCGCATGCCGCAGTCCAACTCGCTCGCCGAGGGCAGCTCGCTCAAGGTGCGCTACGACGATCCGCGCTTCGTCTGGCCCATTCCGCAGAGCGAACTGGACGCCCCCGGCGCCGAGATCGAGCCCAACGACAGCAACAACTAACCGACCACACGAATCCCTAACGATACGAAACAGATGAAACGTCTTATTCCGCTCCTGTTCGCGGGAGCTCTTCTCGCCGCACTCGCCGGCTGTCAGGAGGAGCACAAGACCTATTCGGGCCCCGAATACGTGATGTTTGCCGATACGCTGTCGGTCCACATGATTCACCCCGACGACGAGAGCTTCGCCGTGCCGGTCGCCTCGACCGTGGCCTGCGGCTACGACCGCACCTTCGGCGTCGAGATCGTCGACCGCGGCAGCAACGCCATCGAGGGGCAGCACTACCGGCTGCTCTCCAACACGATCACCATCAAGGCCGGCGAACGCGCCGCCAACGTCCTCGTGCACGGCATCTACGACCACATCGAACCGACCGATTCGCTGGGCTTCATCCTGCGGCTCGTGATGCCCGAACAACTCGACTGGGAGCTCTACGAAAACCGGCAGACGAAGGTGACGATGCTCAAGAGCTGCCCGCTGGAGCTCAACGACTTCACGGGCTACTGCGTGGTGACGTCGCTGCTGCTCTACAACTACCCGCGGATCGACAACCCCGACTACCAGCGGCTGATCCGCACCGAGCTGCACCCGAACGAGCCGAACGCCGTCCTGCTGCACGATGCTTTCTACGACGGCTACGACGTGACGCTGCGCTTCTCGACCGAGGACCGCGACGAGCAGTTCGTCTCGGTGGATGAGGACACGGTGTTGAGCGACGAACAGTCGGTCTTCGGCCAGACGAACGGCGACAACCGCATTCTGGGCGAGAGCAGCGCGCAGCACGTCTCCTACTTCAGTTCGTGCCAGCGCTTCGCCGCCCTCTGGCTCCGGGTCTATGTCAAGGACCTCGACACGACGGTCGGCACGGTGGGATATTTCTATAACGTGTTCGAGTGGGTTTCCGACGAGGAGGCCGAACGGCTCAAGCGCGAAGAGGGCATCTATTGCCCCGAATGATGCGGCAATTTACACACACTTCTCTCATTTAATTATAGTTAGGTTAATCAAAAAAAAGCAAAGCCATGAAAAAGTTTTTCCGCTATCTGGCTGCCGCCGTGCTCGCAGGTACGAGCTTCGCGGCCGTGTCGTGCTCCGATGATCCGGAGCCGGCCCCGATTCCCGAATTCCCGACGCCGCTGCAGCAGCAGGCCGTTATGCCGGGCGATTCGTACAGTTTTACGATCAAGCCCAATATGGACTGGGTCGTTTCCATCCCCGCCGAGGCGCGCAACTGGTTCTACCTCGATGACAACGGCACGAAAGTCTCGTCGCTGCGCGGCGCTGCCGTTCTCGAGGGCGGTCAGCCGATCACCGTCAAGGTGGGGGCCGAGAACGGCGAGCCGTTCGACGAGGAGCCGACGGTCGAGGTGACGATGACGATGGGCGATCCCGCCGAGAGCCGGACGATCGCCAGTTTCGTAATCCGGCAGATGGCCCGCGATCTGAAGTTCTACCCGGCGCTGGTCGAGGAGGGCGAATACCTCGTCAACGAGGATGAGAGCTCGCCGCTCCAGTACCGCTACGGGACCGAAGCGAAGAAGGAGGGTACCGCCGCGTTAGAGAAGCACGGCGCTTTCTACAGCGCCCGTCTGCTCGTCGAGTCGAACGTCTCGTGGACGCTCTCCGTGCCCGAGTGGGTCGATGTGCGCGTCCATGCCGAAGCTGCCACGTCCGGTTCGGCCGGCCTCTCGGAGGTCGAGCTCCGCGCCAACTACGCCAAGATGCCGCTTGAAGGTGCCAAAGATTTGGTTTGCCCGTTCAGCGCCCAGCGTGCGGACGGTTCGGTCGAAACGCTCGCCCAGATCACTGTTTCGCTGGAGGATCTGACCGGCCTGCTCGAGTGCGAGAGGCTGCCCGCCGAGGCCCTCTTCAGCCCCGCCGGCAACTATCTGGTCGATGCTTCGAGAGTCGGAATTGCGATCAACGGTACGATCACCGCGCCCGACGGCGCCAAGGTCATCGCGCTTCCGAAGGCCGCGTATGGAGGGTACGACGAATGGATGGGACAGCCTTGGGTAACGGCCGAGATCGACCCCTGGTCGGGTGAGGAGAAGATCCAAACGCGCAACGTGGCGATCAGGGTCGCTCCGCAGGCGGCCGGAGCCGTCGAACGCAAGGCCGATCTATTCGTGCTGCCCGTAACGCTGAACGATAAAACCATGTACGACCTGCTTACCGAGGATTGCTCCGCTGTTCGCGAGGAGTACCAGAAGTACTTCGTGACGACGGTTACCCAGGAGGCTTCGAACTTCCTGTTCAGTGCCCAGAACAGTCTGGCGATGAAGGAGCAGGGAGTGAATTTCGAGCTCGGCGCCACGATGTTCGATTCTACGCTGCATCGGTATTGCGACTGGATGCACAACGATTACGATTTCTACTACAAGCTGACCTACACGAATGCCTACTCGGCCGACGGCGGTGCGCTGGATGTCGTCCCCGTATCGTGGGGCCCGAAGAATTACGCCTCGTACAAGATCTACGGGTACAATGCCGGTTCGGCCGGCGGAAACCTTCCTGCCGACAACAAGTGGATCAAGCTGCAGGAGAAACGAAACGCCGCGACGAATGCCGTCGAGTCGTTCACCGTCCAGATGAATTTCGACGAGGAGTATGTCCAGACCTACGGTGACTGGAGCAAGAAGTATGCGGTCGTCGTCTTCTACGATGAAGACAACAATGCGATCGCCACGCTCGAGTGCGAGTACGACGAGAACGCCTCGATCGGCGGCGGCGAGGCCGGCGCGGTTTCGTTCGCCTATCCGGAATATGCACCGATGGAGGGTTCGGAGATCAAACAGCTTGCAGCCGGCGATGCCGACTACGACAAGTATGCCGCTGCTTATGCCGACTTTACGCCGTCGGTTTACCGCGTGACTTTCCGGACCGCCAATCCGACTATGTCTACCATCAAGGGGCTGCCCGCAAACGGCGGATATAACGAAGTGATCGACGGGACCGACTGGTTGATCCATTCGGAAGAGGCCGCGTCGGAGTTCACGTTCGCTGGCCTGATGAACAGCGAGAAGAGTGCGACGGGCGCCTATATCTTCTATTCGGAGGGCGCGGGATTCGACGAAGCGGCCGGCAAGGTCATCGATCCGAAGGGTCCGGCCGTGATTCTGGTGATCGACCTCAAGCTCGAATAACGGCGACGAACCGATGACTTTCGACAAGGGCCCCTGCCTCCAGGGGCGGGGGCCTTTGTTTTTTTCCGACTATGATTATTGAGATACAAGCGTTCAGGTTTTAGTTATGAAACTTTCCAGATTTCAAATCATATTGATTAAGATGAAAGCACTTGCCGGACAAATGAAAATATATCGCGTTATATTAACTACTTATGCCGATATAGCATTTCCTGTTTGTTTTCACGCTTTTCATATT
>CANQIF010000024.1 GCA_947623965.1 uncultured Alistipes sp. | reverse complement strand
ACCGACAACTTAAAACCCAGCGAATAATCCCGTTGCGTCCGCTTGATATACAAGCTTTTAATCTCTTCTCCCATAGCTTAATCTTTTTTTGTGTAACGCTATTGCAGGACGAGACAATCCTGACAAGAAAGGAGAGGTCTGCAAACCAGGCCTCTCCTTTCTGAAATCCCTATTTTTTCGGGTCACTCCCCGTTCAATGCCTTGTAATCGGTCAGCATCTCGTCGGGCCGCAGCGCCCGGGGCGTGATCCGGATGCGGTAGAGTGCCCCCTTGAACCAGCAGACCTTGTTCTGCCGCACTCCTACGGAGGTGATGCCCTCCGAAATCGGGCGGTAGGGAATTTCGCCCGTCAGCTGTCGCTCGCCGTTCACGTAGCTCGTCGCATGGCCGTCGGCGACGACCATCGCCAAGTTGTACCACCGGTCCGTGGGGTAGCGCTGCTCGGGGTCGATCAATACCAGATCGGTCTCCTTGTCGAGCCGGATGTAGGTGTCGAGGTACCACATCCGGTCGGGATCGACGCGCGACTCGACCATGATGCGTTCGCCGCGCACGGTCCCCATGTGCAGGAAGCGCTGCTCGAAGGCGGCATCGCCGTCCTGCCGGAAGATCACCTCGACGGTGAGCTCCTCCATCCCCTGCAAGGGATTGGTTCCGAGGTAGAAGGCGTCGCACGTCCCGTCGAAGGCGACGGCATCGCCCAGCGGCGTGGCGATCGTGCGGGGTGCCCCGCAAATGCTGTCGATCGCCGGCAGATCGGCTGCGAGCCAGTCTACGGTTCGCGGACCGCGTTTGGTCGTGCAGGCCGTCGTCAGCAGCGCCAGCGCCGCTGCGGCGACCGAAAAAAGGAAGGTTCGTTTCATTGTATCGAAGTTTGAGTAAAGTTGTCGCAATATCCATGTATCAGGAACTCGGCGCCGCTCATTCCGCAGGGCCGCCTCGCAGCCGCCGCCTCGTAGTCATAGCCTCGCAGTCATTGTCCTGCAGCAGCCGCCTCGCAGCAGTCCGCAACAGCCCGCCGCACCGTCCGTTCTCGGCCCGGCATCCTGTCCCGGCACCCCCGCCACAGCCTGCTCCGTCCCGGTCGGCCTCTGGTCCTCGGCCTCCCGGCCTCCCGCCGGCCGGCTGCTTATTCCCCGAATTCGTCGAGCGCCTGGCGGATCAGGGCGGCGCTTTCGCGAATTTCGGGCTCCGTAATGATGAGCGGCGGCGAAATGCGGAAGGCCGTGTCGCAATAGAGGAACCAGTCGCTCAGGATGCCGATCTCCTTGAAGCGCTCCATGATGCGGTAGAGCCGCTCCGAGCTCCCCAGCTCGACCGCCAGCAGCAGCCCCGAGCGGCGGATCTCGCGGACGGCCGGGTGGTCGCGGAGCAGCTCCTCGTAGAGGGCTCCCTTGGCCTCGACCTCCTCGACCACGTGGTGCTCCAACAGGTATTCGAGGGCTGCCAATCCCGCCGCGCAGCAGACCGGATGGCCGCCGAAGGTGGTGATGTGGCCCAGCGTCGGGTCGCTTTGCAGCGTCTCCATGATTGCGTGCGGCGCCACGAAGGCCCCGAGCGGCATGCCGCCGCCGAACGCCTTGGCCAGGCAGACGATGTCGGGCACGACGCCGTAGCGCTGCATGGCGAACATCGCCCCCGTGCGTCCCATGCCGGTCTGGATCTCGTCGAAGATGAGCATCGCCCCCACCTCGTCGCAGCGGCGCCGCAGCGCCTCCAAATAGCCGGGAACGGGAGGCCGCACCCCCGCTTCGCCCTGCACGGGTTCGGCCAGCACGGCCGCCGTGCGGTGCGTGATGCGGTCGAGGTCGGCGAAGTCGTTGAAAGTGATTGCCTGCGTGTCGGGCAGCAGGGGGCGGAAGGCGTTTTTCCACTCCTCGCCCTCGGGCGCCCCCATCATGCTCATCGCCCCGTGGGTCGAACCGTGGTAGGCGCGGCGCATCGAGATGAGTTCGGTGCGCCCCGTGGCCCGCTTGGCCAGCTTGAGCGCCCCCTCGACCGCCTCGGCGCCCGAGTTGACGAAGTAGACGCTGTCGAGCCCGCCGGGGAGCAGCCCGGCGATCCGCGCCGCGTAGCGCACCTGGGGCGACTCGATCAGCTCGCCGTAGACCATGACGTGCATGTAGCGGGCCGCCTGCTCCTGCACGGCCGCGACGACCGCCGGATTGCTGTGCCCCACGTTGCTCACCGAGACGCCCGCCACCAGATCGTAGTAGCGCTTGCCCTCGGGCGTATAGAAGAAGACCCCCTCGGCCCGTTCGACCCCCACGAGCATCGGCGAAGGGGAGGTCTGCGCGACGTGCGCGAGAAACTGTTTGCGTAGAATCGTGTGTTTCATCCTATCGGAAATTTTCGTTCGAGGATGCGGTCGGCGTCGCGGACGCTTCGCCGCACCCAGTCGTAGAGGAGCCGGCGCTGCCACTCCCCGGAGAGCTGCCAGCCGGGCACCTGCTCGCGCACGCGCCGCGAAAGCTGGTAGAGGAGAATCGCCGCCGAGGCCGAGACGTTCAGGCTCTCGACCAGGCCGCACATCGGGATCCGCAGGTACTCGTCGGCCGCTGCCAGCGCTTCGTCGGAGATGCCGGCGTGCTCCGTGCCAAAGATGAGGACGAAGGGGCCCCGCGCGACGTCGAAGGTCTCGGGCGTGCAGCTCTCGTGGTGGGGCGTGGTGGCTACCAGACGGTAACCCTCGCCCTTGAGGGCGGCCAGCGCCTCGGCTGTCGAGGCGTGGCGCACAAGCTCGATCCAGCGGTCCGAGCCGCGCGAGATGTTGCGCGACGGGTCGAACGGACAGCGCGTCTCGACAGTGTGGAGCCGCAGCAGGCCGAAGGCCTCGGCGTGGCGGATGAGGGCCGCGGCGTTGTGCGGGTGGAAAGTGTTCTCGGTCAGCAGCGTCAGGTAGTCCGTGCGGGCTGCGACCGTCCGACGGAAGAGCTCGAACCGCTCTTCGGTCATGAAGGAGGCTAAACAGGCGATCCGCTCGTCGTACCACGCGGCGGGATGTTCCAAGCCGGCAGAGGGCTTCGGGGCGGCAGAATGCTCCGGGGCTGTGGAATGTACCGCGGTGACGGCGTGTGCCGCGGCGGCGGGATGCGCGGGGGCTCCGGGATGTTCCGCGGCGGCGCTACTGCCCGGACCTTCGGAAAAGCCCGCAGCGGGCGCGCCGGCCGGCAGGTTATCGGTATTTTTCATCGTCGTTTCTCATTTTCAGGTAACTCTCGTAGCGTGCTTCTGAGATCGTCCCCGCCGTGATCGCCTCCAGGACGGCGCAGCCGGGCTCGTGCGTGTGGGTGCAGTTGTAGAAGCGGCAGCCGCGTCCGCAGCGCATCATTTCGGGGAAGTAGTGCCACAGCTCGGCCTGGTCTATGTCGATGAGCCCGAACCCCTTGATTCCGGGGGTGTCGATCACGGCACCGCCCCCGGCGAGGGGATACATCGTCGAGAAGGTGGTCGTATGGCGCCCCTTGCGGTGGCTGTCGGAGATTTCGCCCGTGCGGATGTCGAGCGACGGATCGATCTGCTGCACGAGGGTCGATTTGCCGACGCCCGAGTGGCCCGACAGCAGCGTCGTGCGCCCGGCCAGCAGCTCCCGCACCGTCTCGATCCCCTCGCCCGTCTCGGCCGAGACCCGCTCGACGCGGTAGCCGATCGGCTCGTAGACGGACCGGAAGGCGGCCACGGCCTCCTCCTCCTGCAGGTCGGCCTTCGAGAGGAGGATCACAACAGGGATCTTGTAGGCCTCGCAAGTCACCAGAAAACGATCGACGAATTCGAGCGGTGTAGCGGGCTGCCGCAGCGTGACGAGCAGCAGCGCCCGGTCGATGTTCGCCGCGATGATGTGCGACTCTTTCGAGAGGTTCGAGGCGCGGCGGATCACGTAGTTGCGGCGCGGCGCCACATCGACGATGAGGTGGTCGCCCCGCTCGTCGGTCAGGCAGTGCACCTCGTCGCCCACGACCACCGGACTGGTCGAGCGCACCCCTTTGAGGCGCAGCTTGCCGCGGATGCGGCAGGCGAAGCGCTCCCCCTCGGAGAGCACCTCGTACCAGCTGCCCGTCGTGCGGACCACGATGCCCGAAAAGTTGCGTTCCGTCATGGGTGTGGTTCGTCTGCAGGGTTCGGGGAAGAGGGAGTATCGGCAACCGCAGATTCGCCGGCGGGTTGCGGAACGGCCTCGACTTGGAACCCCTCGGAGGGTTCGGCCGGTTCGTCCGGTCGGGCTGCGGGGTCAGCTGCGGGGCCGGCCTCGGGTTCGGCTGCGGGGGGTACGGCGGCCGGTTCGGTTTTGTCCGCTCCGTTGCGGGGCTCCGTTGCCGAGAAGGTCGTAACGACCTCTTCGGCCTGCCCGCTTACCCAGCCGGCGAAGGGGAGCAGGCTGTGCGAAAGGTCGCGGATCGGGTGCCAGGTGCGCGACGAGGCGACCGTTTCGGCAGGGATGAGGGCGTAATCGACATTGAAGCGGTCGATCGCGGCGAAGAGGACGCTGAGCAGCAGCACGTATTTCACGACGGCGACGAGGATGCCCAGGAGCGTGTCGAGCAGGCCGAAGCCGGCGAAGCGAAAGAGCTTGCGGAGGATGCGGGCCAGCACCGCGACGGCCAGCACCGCCGCGACGAGCACCGCCGTGAAGCCGGCGGCGGGGGCGTAGGCGGGATCGATGTGCAGCGCCTCGCCGGCGGCGGCACCGAAACGCGCGGCCAGCCAGATGGCGACGACGATGGCAGCCAGCGAGCAGACCTGCAGGATAAAGCCGCGGCGCCAGCCGTTCCAGAGCGCGACGAGCAGTACGAGGCAGACGAGAAGATCGATGACGTTCATGGCATTTCGGTGTTCGGTTCCCCAAAGGTAGGAAAAAAAGCGCGGGCAAGCAAAAAAAGATCGCGGCAGAGAGGGGCGCTGTGCGTCGTGGGGTAGCTTGGGCCAGGCTCGGGCACGCAGCGACTGGCCGGCTGCATTCATCGATGTTTGATGCTGTACATGCGACCTCGCAAGAGGTCGGCGGGCCGCAGCCTGGGGGCGGCAGAGGCCCGCAGCTCGCGTCTGCTCGTGCCGCCCTTCGCAAGCCGCGGCCCGACGATCATTCTTAATTTTTCATTTTGAATTTTTCATTTGCGGTTCCGAATGGAACCGCCGCAGCCCGCAGCCGCCCCCGGGCGGAGGGCTGCAACTTCGCGTCCCGCAGGTCCGTTCGTGCAAGCCCACTGCTCGGCTGCGGGACTGCCTCGGGTTGTAATCGGTCCGTCAGGACCGAGCGGGCCGCAGCCTCCCGGCAGCGGAGGCCCGCTGTTCCTTCTCGTCGCAGGCGTGCTCCGCAGGCTACGGCCCGAACTGGAACCCATTTAATTTTGAATTCTGAATTTGCGGCTTCAACGAAGCCGCAGCGGGCCGCAGCTTCGCCCCGCGAAGGCCCGCTCATCGCGTCCGCCTTTGCGTCCGCTCGTGCGTGTCCTTCGCAAGCTGCGCCCCGATTCCGTAATTTTGAATCTTGAATTATGAATTATGAATTTGCACCCGCAAGGCGGGTGCCCGCCTCTCCCCATTTTTCATTTTTAATGTTTCATTCTTAATTTATTTATTCCTACCTTTGTCCGAGATGGAACGCACAGCAATCTTTCCGGGGTCGTTCGACCCCTTCACGCGGGGTCATGCCGCCATCGTCGAGGAGGCGCTCAAGCTCTTCGACCGTGTGGTGATCGGCATCGGCAACAACGCCCTCAAGCAGGGGCTGCTCCCGGTCGAGAACCGCAAGCGGCTCATCGACGACGTCTACCGCGACAACGCGCGGGTCGAGGTGCAGGTCTACGCCGGCCTCACGGGCGAGTTCGCTGAGCGGATGGGGGCCGTGGCCATCCTCCGCGGCGTGCGGAACACGACCGACTTCGAGTATGAGCGGACGATGGAGGCGACCAACCGCCGCATCTACCCCGAAATCACCACCGTCATGCTCTTCACCCCCGCCCCCGTGGCTGACATCGCCTCCTCGACCGTGCGCGAGGTGCTCTCGTTCGGGCGCTCGGTGGAGGAGTTCCTCCCCGACGGAATCGATATTACAGACTACCTATAATTGAACAAATGGAATTTACCGCTGAAATGATCGCCGGCCTCCTGAACGGCGAAATCGTGGGCGACCCCCGGACCGCCGTGCATACGGTCTCCTCGATCGAGGAGGGCCGGGCCGGGGCGCTGGCCTACCTTACCAATCCCCGATACGAACCCTTCCTCTATACGACCGGCGCTTCGATCGTGCTGGTCGGCCGCTCGTTCGAACCCTCGGCCGAGGTCGGCGCAACCCTTATCAAGGTCGATGACGTGGGCGCCGCGATCGTGCAGCTGCTCGCGATCTACGCCGCCTCGAAGCCCCGTCGCAAGGGGGTGAGCCCCCGCGCCTCGGTCGATGTGACGGTGACCGTCGGGGGCGAGAGCTACGTCGGCGACTTCGCCGTCGTCGAGCGCGGCGCCAAGATCGGCCCGAACTGCCAGATCTATCCCCAGGTCTACATCGGCCCCGGGGTCGAGATCGGCGAGGGGACGACCCTCTATGCCGGCGTGAAGATTTACGAGGGGTGCCGCATCGGCCGCAACTGCATCCTCCACGCCGGGGCGGTGATCGGCGCCGACGGCTTCGGCTTCATGCCCAACGCCGAGGGGGGCTTCGACAAGATTCCGCAGTTGGGCAATGTCATCATCGAGGACGACGTCGAGATCGGCGCCAACACCTGCATCGACCGCGCCAAGACCGATTCGACGATCATCCGCCGCGGCGTGAAGCTCGACAACCTCATCCAGATCGGCCACAACGTCCAGGTCGGCGAGCACACCGTCTCGTCGGCGCAGACGGGCATCGCCGGCACCTCGCGCGTCGGAAGCCACTGCTTCCTGGCGGGGCAGGTGGGCATCGCCGACCACGTGACGGTCGGCGACCGCGTGAAGATCGGCTCGAAGAGCGGCATCGACAAGAACGTCCCCGACGGCGAGATCCGCTTCGGCTATCCCGCCCTGCCCGGCATGCAGTACCACCGCGCCTCGGCCGTCTTCAAGCGGCTTCCCGAACTGGATCGGCAGGTGCGGCAGCTCGAAAAAGAGATCAACGAACTTAAAAAATAGACGAAAGATGAAAAAATGGATCGTAACGGCACTCGCTGCGGCGGTGCTGGCCGGCTGCTCGACGCAGTCGAAATATGTGATTACGGGACAGCTGGATGATGCCGGCGGCAAGATGGTCTACCTGCGCGACCGCTCGGAGATGATCGACTCGGCCGTTGTCGAGAACGGCGCCTTCCGCATCGAGGGCGTGGTGGAGCAGCCCCGCGCTGCCTACCTCTACGACCATCGCGAGCCGGCGGCCGCCCAGATGCGCGCCTTCGTGATTCTGGAGAAGGGGCAGATGACGTTGAAGCCCGTGGGCGACGGCCAGTTCGCCGTGGCGGGCACCCCCTCGAACGACGCCGCGATTCGTGTCAACGAGAAGCGCAACGCGCTGCTGGAGGAGTACCGCGCCGAGGAGACGACCGACGAGCGCCGCGAGGAGATCGTCGAGGCGTTCTACGACGTGAGCACGGAGGCGGTCCGCGAGAATGCGGACAACTACTTCGGCGTGCTGCTGCTGCAGGATGTGATGTACGAGAAGACGGCCGCCGAGGTGCAGGAGTTGATCGAGGGCTTCTCGCCCGCCATGCAGGAGCACCCGACGATGGTCGAGATCAAGGATTATGTCGCCAAGAAGCTCCTGACGGAGCCGGGGCAGTCCTACGTCGATTTCTCGCAGCCGACGGCCGGCGGCGAGCCCCTCTCGCTCAGCTCGGCGATCGAAAACCCCGCCAACAAGTATGTCCTGCTCGACTTCTGGGCTTCGTGGTGCGGCCCCTGCATGGGTGAGGTGCCAGCGCTGAAGGAGACCTATGCCGCCTACCACGACAAGGGCTTCGAGATCTTCGGCGTCTCGCTCGACAACGACAGGGAGCGCTGGATGGGCGCCGTCGAGAAGAACGGCATGAACTGGATTCACGTGAGCGACCTGCAGGGGTGGCAGAATGCCGCCGCCGCCGAGTACGGCGTGCGGTCGATTCCGGCCAACTTCCTGATCAACTCCGAGGGCAAGATCGTCGCCACGGGGCTGCGCGGCGACGACCTCAAGGCCAAGATCGCCGAGCTGCTCGACTAAGGGGCGGCACGCCGCTCGCGAAAGACGAGGGGGCGCCGCGCTCCCCCGTCTTTTGCATCGGGGCGGCCGGGTTCCGGCTTCGGGCAGGACAGTCGGGTTCCGGCTTCGGACGGGGCCGGCACGGTCGAAAGAGGCCGGCACGGTTCACGGAATCGGCACGCCCGGTGCATCCCAAGGCGGCACGGAAACGACAAAAGAAAAGAGATGACGACGGAACGGTATCGCATCATGGGCATCGACCCCGGAACAAACTACATGGGTTACGGGGTGCTGGAGGTCGCTGGGCGCCAGGTGCGCTCGGTGGTCCTGGGCGATGTGGACCTGCACCGGATGACGGACCCCTATGTCAAGCTGCGGTATATCTTTACACGGGTCGGCGCGCTCGTCGATGCGTACGATCCGCGCGAGGTGGCGCTCGAGTCGCCTTTTTTCGGCGAGAACGTGCAGTCGATGCTCAAGCTGGGACGGGCACAGGGGGTGGCGATGGCGGCGGCGCTGAGTCGCGACCGGCAGGTCTTCGAGTATGCGCCGATGCGCATCAAGCAGGCCATCACGGGGCGCGGCGCGGCGACGAAGGAGCAGGTGGCGGCGATCGTCTGCCGCACGCTCGCGATCGACGCGCCTCCGCGGCGGTTAGACGCCACGGACGGCATGGCGGTGGCGCTGTGCCATTTCTACGCCTCGACGAGCCCGTTGGCGGCAGTTTTGGGCGAGGAGCGGGTCAAGGGGCTCGGCGGCGGCCGGAAGGCGGCGTCGAAGGAGGGCTCCAAAAGCTGGGAGCGCTACCTGGCGGAGCATCCCGAGCGGGAGATCAAATGACGGCGGGGCGGCGGGCAGCGTCGCCCCGGTTCGTTTCGGCATTTCCTTTGCAGGGGAGCGGAGAAAACCGAACAGCCGATGAAACGAACCGAATCTATTTGTTTGGCGCCGCTGCACGAGGCGGCGGGTGCCGTCGCCGAGGCCGGGCCGTCGGAGCAGGTGCGGAGCGCCGGGGAGGCAACCCGGGACCGGAGCGCCGGAGCGCGTGCGGACGGCGGGCAGACGCCTTGGAAGCAGCTCGTCGTGGAAGAGCCGCACGGGATGCAGCCGGACCAGGGACAGCCGGTCGGGGGACAGCCGGTCCAGGGACAGCCGGTCGGGGGACAGCCTGGCCGCGAACAGCCGAACCGGGAGCGGCCGAACGCGGAATGGACCGCCGGGATGCGGCCGGACCGAATGAAGGCCGACCGCGAGCAGGGGGCGGAGGCGCGGCACGAGGTGATGCGCGAGGAGCAGCGGATCGAGGCGCAGGCCTGCGAGCAGGAGAAGACCGTCACGCAGCTGTCGCCCGACGATGTGCTGGCCGACGGCGGTTCGATGCGCAGCACGAGCGGCAGCGAGGCCCCCACCGAGCGCGAAATGGAGCAGGACGTCATGACGACGAACCCCTCGATCGAGAGCATGGAGAGCCGCGGATAGCACACCCGAAGCGATGCGGCCGCAAGAGCGTGCCCGAAACGGGAGCGTGCCCGAAACGGGGCGGCGGCGGTCGCGTGCCGGAGCCGATGCAGCGGCGGGAGCAGCAGTGCTTCTGCCGCTTTTTTGCGTCCGCCCGGCCGATTCGCCCGGAGGCTGCCGGGCCGGGGCTCGCCGCCGCTGTCCCCGCTCAGCCCCTCGCTGTCGCCTGCCAGCTGTCCTTCCGGCCGTGAAACGGAGAAAATCTAAAAACAGGTCGAAAAAAATTTGCGAAACCGAAAAAGTTCGCTGCACATGCGGTGTATTAATACAAATACATTAATACACCAACAGCGATGATTCACCTGCAGGATTTGACCTTAGGGTACGGCCGCCGCCCGGTATTGGAATACCTGACGCTGCTCGCCGATCTGCTCGATCCCGGGGCGGGCTCCGTCCGGGTGGCGGGGCTCGTTCCGACGCGCGACCCGGTCGCGCTCTACCGCCGGCTGCTGCTCGTCCCCGAGGAGTTCGCGCTGCCCGCCGTGACCCTCGACCGTTTCGTGCGGCGGACGGCCCCCTTCTATCCCGATTTTTCGGCCGAAACGTTCGCCGACAACGGCCGGCGTCTCGAGGTCGCGCGCGACCGCCGGCTCGACACCCTTTCGATGGCCCAGCGCAAAAAGGGGTATCTCGCCTTCGCGCTGGCCTGCAACCTGCCGCTGCTGTTGCTCGACGAACCGACGAACGGCCTCGACATCCCCGCCCGCTCGACGCTGCGGTCGCTGCCGGCCGCCTACGCGGCCTCTGACCGGACGGTGATCGTCTCGACCCATGCGGCCCGCGACATCGAATCGCTCATCGACCGCGCAGTGATACTCGACGAGCGGCGGTTGGTGCTCGACGAACGGGTGGAGCGCCTCACCGCCTGCTTCGGCTTCGGGGATCCGGAGGGTCGCGGCGGGGTGATCCATACCGAACCGAGGCTCGGCGGTACGGCCGCCGTTGGATCGCCCGAAAGGCCGACGAAGGGCGTTTCGACCTCGAACTGCTCTACAACGCCGCCCGGCAGGCTCCGGGCGAGCTCGCCGGTGCATTGAAAAACTTCCAAACGAACCGAAACCATGCCGATACGCTTTAGTTGGGCTCGTCTGGGCCGTTTCGCAGCCAAGCACTATGCGGAGGAGAGCCGCCGCTACCTCTATTTCTATGCCGCCGTCATCGGCTCGCTGGCGGTGCTCTGTCTGCTGCGCACCGACTGCCGGACGGCCGAGGTGCTCTACAGCATCAGTTACCTGTTCGTGCTGCCCGCGATGCTTCTCTTCGTCCTGGCCCGGACGACCTGCGCGCAGCGCGATCCCGAACGGGCGGTGATCGACGCCGTGCTGCCCCTCTCCTACGGCGAACGCTTCGGCTTCGCCGCGCTCCATTCGCTGCTCCTCGGCGGGGCGGTGCCGCTGGCGGGGTTCGTCGCGGCCGGGCTGCTGGAGCCGGTTGTCGCCCGGTCGCTTTTCTGGGCCGCGCTGCCTTTCCACCCGATGCTGCTTGCCCTCTGTTTCAAGGTGCGGCGCAGCCTGCTGAAGGGACTGCTGGTGCTGGTGGCGCTGCTCGCGGCCGTGTCGCTCGTCTGGGTATGGCTCGCCTCCGGGACGCTCTCCTTCTCCTATTTTTCGGTGCTGATGGGGCTCCCCGACAGCTGCCTCCTCTCCGCCGACTGCGGAACGGAGGGGGCCCGGGTGCTGCTCCGGGAGCATTTCGCTGTTCCGTACGGAGTGCGGGCCGGCTATGAGGCGCTGCTCGTCGGCGGGCTCTACCTCTATGCCTATTCCGAATGGCCGCGATGTGCCGCACGGCCGACTACCGCCGAACGGTCGTTCCGCTGGCGACGGCGCAGGTTCGTGTCATCGACGGCTGCGGCCTCGCGCTGGCAGCGGCGCCGACCCGCTGCGGCGGATCGGAGGCCCTCTTTTTCTGCGGCATTCCGGCAGCCGGAGAGATCGCTCTCCGGGGCGACACGCTCGTGCTGCGTGGCCGTCGGGTGCGCGCCCTCTCGTTCTCCGAGCCGAGGCGCCGCTCCTGACCGATACGACGATCCGCAACCCCTTCCGCAGCGAAGCGGGCGAACCGCTCGCCCGGACCTTCGTCTGCGAAGAGCCGGAGGAGTAGCGGGCGGATTTCCCGGCGGCCCGGCGGGTTGGCTGCCCTGGCGGCCCCTGCCTGCCAGGCGGCCGGGCCGCTGTTCGCTGCGCATGCTGGCCGTAAAAGGCGGAACGGCCCCTCTTTCCGGAAAGGATGGAGGGGCCGTTCCGCGTGTGGGAGTCGCCCGGCGCCGGTGTGTCCGGCGGGGAGAGGCGCTGCGGGTGAGGGCTTCGGGGAGCTGTGCGTCAGAAGCGGTGCACGGCGCGGACGTTGAAGCTGACGTATTTCTGGATGTCCTCGATGAGGAAAGGGGGCTCGAGCCCCATGTGCGAGAGCATCGCGAACTTCTCGTCGATTTCGGTCGAGGAGAGGTAGAAGGCCTTGCCGTTGATGCGGTCGCCGCCGTTCTCCTTCGCCCGCTCGTTGAAGGTCGTGCGGGCGTGACGGTCGTTGCGCAGGCGCGAGCCGCCGTTGTAGACGGTGCCGATCGTCAGCAGCTCGTCGATCGAGGGAAGATACCACCCCTCGCCCTTGTCGCGGCACCACTTGAAGGCGGGGAAGTGCTCCCACTGCAGGTCGTGCGCGGCGATGTAGTCGGCGACGGCCTGCATGTTCCGCTCGCCGTTCATCCGGTCATCGGCCCCTACGCGGCAAAGCTCCCCCTTGCGGAAGGTGCTCCAGGGAACCACCGTCTCGTCGAGCGAGACGATGAGCCCGTGCGTCCGCTCCTCGTTCAGTGCGACGACGATGCCGCGCAGGCCGTCGAAGTCGTAGAGCTGGCCGAGTTCATAGCGCGCCTCGACATACTGCCCCGGGGCCTGCTGTACATAGCGCACGGCGGGTTGCCCGGCCGGAGCGGCAGGAGCTGCGGGGGCGGGCTGGGGGGCCGCTGCGGTTGCTGCGGCTGCAGAAGGTGCTGCAGAAGGTGCGGCGGGTATGGCCGGGGCGGAAGCCGCGGCCGGGGCCGCCTGCGGTGCCGGAACAGTCGCCGGAGCGGTCGCCGATGCCGGAGCGGGTGCGGCCGGTGCGGTCGCCGGACCCGTCGCCGCACCCGCAGCGGCAGCGGGCGGAACGGGTGCTGCCGGTTTCGTATAATACTCCATAAAACCGTCGGCATAGCGGATATAGGCGATCTGGCCGACGGGCAGCACATAGACCGGCCCCTCGGGGCGGGCGAAGCGTTTGTAGCGGACCGCCTCGGGCGAGACCTCCGCCACGCGGGCCTCGATGCGCGTGCTGTCGGTCTTGACGATCAGGTCCTGGGCCGTCGCCGTGCGGCACGCGAAGAGGGCGGCGAGGAGGAACAAGAGGTGTTTCATAGGTGTTGAATCGATTCTATTTGGTAAAGGTAACGATTTTTTCCAAACATTCTTGCTATCTTTGCTCGGTAAACGCACAAAACGAACGAATTTATGGGATTCTTCGATATTTTCAAGAAAAAACCGGCCGCCGCCGGGGCTGAAACCGGACCGCAGGCAGGGGAGCAGACCGGGTCGCAGGCCGCTGCCGCCGCGGGCGGCAGCGCTTCGTCCGACACCGCCGCGGCCGCAGCCGACGAACGCGGGCAGCAGGAGCTGAACGCCGGTCTGGAGCGGACCAAGACGGGCCTTTTCGCCCGGCTGGCGCGCGCCGTGGCGGGCCGTTCGACGATCGACGCCGAGGTGCTCGACAACCTCGAGGAGGTGCTCGTGGGCTCCGACGTGGGGGTCGAGACGACGGTGAAGATCATCGAACGCATCGAGGCCCGCGCCGCGCGGGACAAGTACATGAACGCCTCGGAGCTGCAGCGGATGCTGCGCGAGGAGGTCGCCGCCCTGCTCGAGGAGGCGCACGCCACCGAGGGCAATTACGGTCTCGATGCCGCTCCCGGCGAACCCTATGTGGTGATGGTCGTGGGGGTGAACGGCGCCGGCAAGACGACCACCATCGGCAAGCTGGCGGCCCAGCTCGTGAAGGCGGGCCGCAAGGTCTGGATCGGCGCCGCCGACACCTTCCGCGCCGCGGCGATCGACCAGCTGCAGGTGTGGGCCGACCGTGCGGGAGCTACGATGATTCGCCAGGAGATGGGCTCCGACCCCGCCTCGGTGGCCTTCGATACGCTGCAGTCGGCCAGGGCCAACGGCGCCGATGTCGTGCTGATCGACACGGCGGGGCGGCTGCACAACAAGGTGGGCCTCATGAACGAGCTGACGAAGATCCGCAACGTCATGGCCAAGGTGATCCCCAACGCGCCGCACGAGGTGATGCTCGTGCTCGACGGCTCGACCGGCCAGAACGCCTTCGAGCAGGCCCGGCAGTTCACGCAGGCCACGCAGGTGACCTCGCTCGTCATCACGAAGCTCGACGGCACGGCCAAGGGGGGCGTCGTGATCGGCATCAGCGACCGTTTCCATATCCCCGTCCGCTACATCGGCATCGGCGAGGGGATCGACCAGCTGCGCATCTTCGACCGCCACAGCTTCGTACGGGCACTCTTCGGGGAGGAAGACCATGAAAAAGATTAACGTCATCACCCTCGGCTGCTCGAAGAACACGGTCGACTCCGAGCACCTCATGGCCCGCCTCGCGGCGGCCGGCTACACGGTGGCCCACGACAGCGACCGCACGGACGCCCGCACCGTGGTCATCAACACCTGCGGCTTCATCGGCGACGCGAAGCAGGAGTCGATCGAGATGATCCTGCGCGCCGTCGGGGCCAAGCGGGCGGGGCGGATCGACCGCCTCTTCGTCATCGGCTGCCTCTCGGAGCGCTACGCCGACGAGCTGCGCACCGAAATCCCCGAGGTGGACGATTACTTCGGCGCCCGCTCCTGGGAGGGCATCGTCCGGACGCTGGGGGGCGTCGAGGGGGAGGCGCTCAACACCGAGCGGCATCTCACGACCCCGAAGCATTACGCCTATCTGAAGATCTCCGAGGGATGCAACTGGATGTGCGGCTACTGCGCCATCCCCCTCATCCGCGGCCGCCACGTCTCGGTGCCGATGGAGGAGCTCGAGGAGGAGGCCCGCAAGCTGGCCGCGGCGGGGGTGAAGGAGCTTATCGTCATCGCCCAGGATACGACCTACTACGGCATCGACCTTTACGGACGGCGGATGCTCGCCGAGCTGTTGCGCCGCCTCTGCCGCATCGACGGCATCGTCTGGGTGCGGCTCCACTACGCCTATCCGGCCGCCTTCCCCGACGACGTCATCGAGGCGATGGCCGCCGAACCGAAGATCTGCAAATACCTCGACATCCCCTTCCAGCACATCTCCGACGCCCAGCTCGCGGCCATGCTGCGCCGCCACACCAAGGCCGAGGCGCTGGCCCTCATCGGACGGCTGCGCGGGGCGATTCCCGATCTGGCGCTCCGCACGACGCTGCTCGTCGGCTACCCCGGCGAGACGGAGGCCGACTTCGCGGAGCTGTGCGACTTCGTCCGCACGGTGCGCTTCGAGCGGCTCGGCGTCTTCGCCTACTCCGAGGAGGAGGGGACCCACTCGGCCCTCCGGCTGCGGGACGACGTCCCGGAGGAGGTCAAGCAGGCGCGCGTCGAGCGGATCATGGCCCTGCAGCGCGACATCGCCGCCTCGCTGAACGCCGCCCGCGTCGGGCGCACGGAGCGGGTCGTGATCGACAGCCGCCAGGGCGATTTCTACGTCGGCCGCTCGCAGTACGACTCGCCCGAGGTGGACCAGGAGATTTTGATTCTCGCCGCCGGCCGCCGGCTGCTGCGCGGGCACTTCTACGACGTGCGGATCACCGATGCCGCCGACTACGACCTCTACGGCCGGGCGGAGTAGCGGCGGGGCTTCGGGGGCGGTCCCGGATTTCGGATTCCGGTTCCGTTTTCGGGCTTTGGTTCCTGCCCGGGTTCTGTTCCCGGCTTCCGTTTTCGGCTTCCGTTTTCGGGTTTCGGCTTCGGGCGCGGCGGTGCCCTGAACCGTCGTTTCGCGCCGGTGCGCGGGCGGGCCGGAAGGAATCTGTCCGAATAAAATTTGCTTTTTCGCGTTCTTTTGTCTACCTTTGGGGATAAAATGGAACCACACCCGGGATCATGGCCGACAAAAGCGTCATAGCGAGCCTCGAAGTCCGTATGCGGGCGTTGATCGAGGATCACCGGCGTCTCGGCGCGCTGTGCCGCGAACTGGCGGCCGAGCGCGATACCCTGAAGGCGGCGAACCGGACGCTCGAGGAGCGTGCGCGAAAGCTCGACGCCGAATTGGGGCGCATGCAGCTGGCCGAAGGGCTCTCGGGGGGTGGTGCCGGACGCGAAAAGGCGCGGGCACGCGTTAACCGCCTGATGCGGGAGGTGGACAAGTGCATCGCACTGGTCGGCGCCCTCGAAGAGGATGCCGCGCGGACGAAAAAGAGCGAAACGAAATAATCCGATCGAATGGAGAAGCAGAAGCAGGCGATCACCCTGAAAATTGCCGGTGGCAGCTACAAGTTCACCATCGACCGCGAAAAGGAGGAGGTCTACCGACTGGCCGAACGCGAGGTGAACGCCTACCTGGCGCAGATCAAGCAGAACCGGATCAAGGGGTGGGAAGACCCCGATTATCTGGCGATCGTCGCCCTGAATTTCGCCATCGCCAACGTCAACCTGCGGCAGAGCCGCGAGGTGGGCGACGAAGACCTGCAGCGGCTCGGCCGGCTCGACGAGGAGTTGGGCGCCTACCTCGATACCCAGCTTAAATAGGGGGGGCGTGAGGCTGCGCCGGAGTTCGGCGGCCGGAGTTCGGCGGCCGAAGTCGTTGCCCGGAGGCAGCCCGGGATGCTTCTTGAAAACGGAGCCCGGAGGTGGAAGCTGGAGAGAAGGGCCCGGAGGCCGGGAGTAGAGCCCGGAGGCGGCAGCTGGAGAGGGGAGTTCGGCGGCGGCTTTCGGACGGAGCAGCACCGGAACGGCTTTGGAACGACATCGGAACGGAAGATGCGGCACGGGATGTGCCGGGGATTCGGATACGAACGGTTCTTTTACATACGGAAAAATCTACCCGCATAGATTCCTTAACAGCTTTGCGAAACTGAACACTTTTTACATTGGGGTTCGCTCGCGGCGTTTCAAAATCAGGCCTTGACCCCGCCGGGGTGTCCGCCTCCTCCGGGAGGCGTACCGTTGGAAGATTGCGATTGTCGGAGTCCCCACACATGACAATCTTTGCAGATTCGTCAAACAAGACTTGAGGAATCTTTGCGGGCTTTTTTTTAACGGGTCCTCCGCCGGTGTGCGCCGCACCGCCGCCGGCTGCGGGGCCCCGTTCGCGGAGCGGAGCCGCCGGCCGGGCGGCCGCTCGATGGACAAAAAGACAACACCTATATATTAACCGCTTTTTAAACAAGAAACTAAGCACATGAATACCGTACTTATCGCCGTGATCGCAGCCGCGGCAGCCGTCGCGATTTATGCCGTCGTGACGAACATGGTGGCGAAGACTTCGATCCGCAAGCGGCGCGAGGCCGCCCTCAAGGAGGCCGAGGCCGAAGGCGAAATGTTGAAGAAGGAGAAGATGCTCCAGGCCAAGGAGCACTTCATGCAGCTCAAGAGCGCCCACGACCGGCAGGTCAACGAGCGCAATCAGAAGCTCCAGCAGAGCGAGCAGCGCGCCAAACAGCTCGAGCAGGAGCTGCAGGGCCGGCAGCGCGACCTGGAGCAGAAGCTCAAGGAGAACGACCGTCTGAAGGAGCAGATGCAGAACCAGCTGCAGATCCTCGAACACAAGAAGGAGGAGATCGACCAGATGCGCCGCGAGCAGAACGTGCGGCTGGAGCAGATCTCGGGGCTGAGCTCCGAGGAGGCCAGGAACATCCTCATCGAGAACATGAAGGGCGAGGCGAAAAGCGAGGCGGCGGCCTACATCAACGAAACGATCGAGGAGGCCAAGATGACCGCCACGAAGGAGGCCAAGCGCATCGTCGTCGCCTCGATCCAGCGGGTGGCGACCGAGACGGCGATCGAGAATGCCGTGACGGTCTTCAACATCGAGAGCGACGAGGTCAAGGGCCGCATCATCGGCCGCGAGGGGCGCAACATCCGGGCGCTGGAGGCTGCGACGGGCATCGAGATCATCGTGGACGACACCCCCGAGGCGATTATCCTCAGCGGCTTCGATCCTGTGCGCCGCGAAATCGCCCGTCTGGCGCTGCACCAGCTCGTCACCGACGGCCGCATCCACCCCGCCCGCATCGAGGAGGTGGTCGCCAAGGTCAAGAAACAGATCGAGGAGGAGATCGTTGAGGTCGGCAAGCGCACGACGATCGACCTCGGCATCCACGGCCTGCATCCCGAACTGGTGCGCCTGATCGGCAAGATGAAATACCGCTCGTCGTACGGTCAGAACCTGCTGCAGCACGCCCGCGAGACGGCCAATCTGGCCGGCATCATGGCGGCCGAGCTGGGGCTCAACCCGAAGAATGCGCGCCGCGCCGGCCTGTTGCACGACATCGGCAAGGTGCCCGACGACGAACCCGAGCTGCCGCATGCATTGATCGGCATGAAGCTGGCCGAGAAGTACAAGGAGAAGCCCGAGGTCTGCAACGCCATCGGCGCCCACCACGACGAGATGGAGATGACGTCGCTCATCGCTCCGATCATCCAGGTCTGCGACGCCATTTCGGGGGCCCGTCCGGGTGCCCGACGCGAGGTGGTCGAGAGTTACATCAAGCGCCTGAAGGAGATGGAGGACATCGCCCTCTCGTATCCCGGCGTGGTCAAGACCTACGCCATCCAGGCGGGGCGCGAACTGCGCGTGATCGTCGGTGCCGACAAACTGTCGGACCAGGAGGCGGAGAGCCTGTCGCACGATATCGCCAAGAAGATTCAGGACGAGATGACCTACCCCGGGCAGGTCAAGATCACCGTGATCCGCGAGACGCGCGCCGTCTCCTACGCGAAGTAGGAAGCGGCGGGCTGCGGGCCTGCGAGTTGCGGACTGCGGGCGGCGAGGTCCCCGGGTCCTCGGGTTTCGAGGCTTCCGGGATTTCTGGAGCTCTCGGCGCTTTCGGGGTTCCCGGGATTCTCGGCGCTTTCGGGGTTTCGGGCTCCGAAAGGTCGGCACTTTGAGGATTTTCGGAGCTCCTGAGGCTTGCGGCGGAATCTTCCCACAGTTTGTCCGATTTTTTACCGGCTGTTATCGGTCCCCCTGTTGCAGGGGGACTTTTTTTTGTGCGGAGCCGAGATTGGGGAAGAATGGGCCGCAGCTTGCGAAGGGCGCGCACGACTGTAAGGAGTTGCGGGCCTCCGCCGCCCCAGGCTGCGGCCCGCCAATCGCTGCGCGATTGATTTGGTGTAAAAAACTGCCGGCAAAATCGGTCGCGTAGCGACCGGCAGCCCGCAGCCGCCGGTTGTTGCAGAGATATTGTGTAGCAAGCTCGACGTCGCAGACGTCGGCAGCCCGCAGCCGCCCCTCGGCGGAGGGCTGCAATCTCGCGTCCCGCAGGTCCGCTCGTGCAGGCCCATCCGCTCGGCTGCGGGCTTATTTGGGTATACATCCCGATTCGGGGCGAAGCTGCGGCCCGCTACGGCTCCGGTCAGAGCCGCAAATTCAGCATTCAAAATTAGATGGGGTTGCGGGCACGTTTGGGCATATATCATTTTCGGGTCGCAGCCTGCGGAGTGCACGCCAGCGACGCCAAGGAGCTGCGGCCCGCCGATCCCTACGGGATCGAATAGACCGGCAGAATACAAATTTGCCCTCGGCTTATTCATACTTTGGCTTCGCCGAAGATACGCCGCCTCAGCAAAATCGCAAACAAGTTTGCATTTCGCCCTCGACTTATTTGTACTTTGGCTTCGCCGAAAATACGCCGCCTCAGCAAAACGCAAATAAATTTGCTTTTGCATTCGGCTTATTCGTATCTTTGACTTTGTCGAAGATACTCTGTCTCGGCAGAATCAAGCTGATGCTTGCTTCTGCTCTCGACTTTTCGTATCTTTGTCCTCCGAACTTTTTTTCGACGAGAGATGGAATCCGAGATATTACAGGGGCTCAGCGAGGCGCAGCGGGCGGCCGTGGTGAACTACGACCGGCCGTCGCTCATCATCGCGGGCGCCGGGTCGGGCAAGACCCGCGTGCTGACGTCGCGCATCGCCTACATGATCGAGCAGGGGGTGCCCCCGCACCGCATTCTGGCGCTCACCTTCACCAACAAGGCCGCGGCCGAGATGCGGGCGCGCATCGAGCAGATGGTGGGAGACCGAAGCCGCTACATCCGCATGGGAACCTTCCACTCGGTCTTTTCGCGCATCCTGCGCGAGAATGCCGAACGGATCGGCTACCCCTCCTCTTTCACGATCTACGAGCCGAACGACGTGAAAAACCTCCTCAAGACGATCGTCCGCGAGATGAACTTAGCCGAGGAGAAGTACAAGCCCAACACGATCGCTTCGCGCATCTCGCAGGCCAAGAACAGTCTCATTACCCCCGGCGCCTACCTCGCGCGTCCGGCTTGCGCTGCGGAGGACCGGCAGGCGCAGATTCCCGAGTTCGGCAACATCTACAACGAATACTGCCGCCGCTGCAAGCGGAACGGCGCGATGGATTTCGACGATCTCCTGCTGCAGACCAATATCCTGCTCAAGGACTGTCCCGACGTGCTGGCGCGTTACCAGGAGCAGTTCCGCTACATCCTCGTCGATGAGTATCAGGATACGAACTACGCCCAGTACATCATCATCCGCCGCCTCTCGCAGCAGCACGGCATGGTCTGTGTCGTGGGCGACGACGCGCAGTCGATCTACTCCTTCCGCGGCGCCAAAATCGAGAACATCCTCTCCTTCCAGCAGGACTATCCCCAGGCCGAAGTCTTCAAGCTCGAACAGAACTACCGCTCGACGCGCACGATCGTCGAGGCGGCCAACTCGGTCATCAATCACAACGCCCGCCGTATGCAGAAAACCTGCTTCTCGGAGGGCGAGCGCGGCGAGAAGATCCGCATCCTCCGGGCCTACACCGATCGCGAGGAGGCCGAAATGGTCGTCTCGGAGCTGCGCGACCGCATCCGTGCGACGGGCAGCAACTGGTCCGACGCCGTGATCCTCTACCGCACGAACAGCCAGTCGGCCGTTCTCGAGGAGAACCTGCGCCGCCGCGGCATTCCCTACCGCATCTACAAGGGCTCGTCGTTCTATGACCACAAGGAGATTCGCGACCTCATGGGCTACATCCGTCTGGTCGTCAATCCGCGTGACGACGAGGCCTTCAAACGCATCGTGAACTGGCCCGCCCGCGGCATCGGTGAGACGACCGTCGACCGCATCGCCGCGATCGCCGCTTCGCGCGGCTGCTCGATGTGGGAGGCGGTCGACCGCCTCGTCGAGGAGCCCGCAGCCGATGCCGTGCAGCGGGCCATCATCCGGAAGGTCACCGAGTTCGTGCAGATGATCCGCGCGCTCTCGATGGCCCGCACGCAGCTCGGCCTCTACGAGCTCGGCCTCGAGATCGCCTCCCGGTCGGGGCTGCTGGCCCTCTACCGGGCCGACACGTCGCCCGAGGCGGCCTCGGCGCTGGCGAACATCGAGGAGCTGCTCAACTCGATGCAGCTCTTCCGCGAGCAGCGCGATGCGGAGATCCGCAACGGCGAGCGTCCGGCCGGGGAGGAGGCGACGATCGAGGAGTGGCTGCAAGGGGTGATGCTCATGACCGATATGGACAAGGAGGACCCCGAGGACCGCAACAAGGTGACGCTGATGACGGTCCATTCGGCCAAGGGACTGGAGTACGACTACGTCTACATCGTCGGCCTCGAGGAGAACCTCTTCCCCTCGCAGCGGGCCGCCGAGTCGCCCGAGGGGATGGAGGAGGAGCGCCGCCTCTTCTACGTCGCCCTGACGCGTGCCAAGGTGGCCGCCGTGATCTCCTACGCCGAGATGCGGTTCAAGTGGGGCAATATGGAGTTCTCGCGCCCGAGCTGCTTCCTGCGCGAGATCGACCCGCAGTATGTCGAATCGGAGGTCGATTTTTCGGCTACCCGGTCGATACCTGAACCGGAGCGCGGCGAGGGAGCGGCCATCGACGAGCTGCGCCGCCGCTTCGACTACCGGTTGCAGCGGCAGCGGCAGGGGGGCGAAGGCCGCAGCCGAAGCGGCGGGTACGGCACCTCCGGAGGCTCCGGCTACGGGGCGGGCCGCCGCTCCGGCGGTGCTTCGGCGGGGTACGAAGGACGTTTCGGCGCCCGTCCGTCGGACGGCGAGTCGGGCATGGCGCGCCGCTTCACCGCTGCCGGCGATCCCTATCGCGCCAAACAGTACCCCCACCCGGGAACGAAACTCGACGACCGCATCGAACGGGCCGTCGCGGCCCTCGGCGCCGACCAGCGCCGCACGCTGCGCCCTCTGCCGACAAATCCGGCAAAACAGGCGAATCCGATGCCCGGTGCTTCGATGTCCGGTGCTTCGGCGGCTGGAGGGCCTTCGGCTGCCGGTTCCGCGGGGGGGGGCGTCGCCTCCGCGAGCGGCTATGCCGTGGGCGACCGGGTCGAGCATGCCCGATTCGGGGCGGGCGTGATCCAGCGGATCGAACAGCAGACGAACGACCTGAAGCTGACGGTCGAATTCGGCAGCGCGGGGAGCAAGACCCTGCTGGCCCGCTTCGCCAAACTGCGCAAACTTTGATTCGGCCGCCTTCCGCTGCTTGCGGGACGACCCCTTTTTCCGAAACGAACACCCATGACGACGAAACAACGTTACGAAGGCATCATCGCCTACTTCCAGCAGCAGATGCCCGAAGCCGAGAGCGAGCTGCACTTCGAGAATCCCTTCCAGCTGTTGGTGGCGGTCGTCCTCTCGGCGCAGTGCACCGACAGACGGGTTAACATGACCACGCCCGCCCTTTTCGAGGCCTTCCCCACGCCGCAGGCGATGGCGGCTGCGACAGCCGAAGAGATTTATCCCTACATCCGGAGCATCTCCTACCCGAACAACAAGGCGAAGCATCTGGCCGCTGCGGCGCGGATGCTTTGCGAGGAGTTCGGGGGCGAGGTCCCGGACGACCTTCAGCAGCTGCAGCGGCTGCCGGGCGTCGGCCGCAAGACGGCCAACGTGTTGGGGGCGGTGCTTTGGCACCGCGAGGTGATGCCGGTCGATACGCACGTCTTTCGCGTGGCGGAGCGCATCGGCCTCACGACCCGGTCGAAAACCCCGCTGCAGACCGAGATGGCTCTTTCGAAGCATATCCCGGGCCGGCTGCTCCCCGTGGCGCACCACTGGCTGATCCTGCACGGCCGCTACGTCTGCACGGCGCGCGCTCCGAAGTGCGCCTCCTGCGGCATCCGGAGCTGGTGCCGCACCGCCGCGAAACAGAGCACTGCGGAAGCTCCGACGACAGAGGTGTAGCAGCGCTCGGCCTGGCCTCAACGGCTCCGGCAGCTTTCGCCGTTTCGGCCGTTCCGGTTGCAGAGACGTAGCAACCGGCCGCCCGGCCTCCGGTTCTTCTTTTGGCTTCCGGTTCTCCTTTCGGCGTTCGCTCCTTCATTCGCACCGATGATCCGTCCGCAGTCCCTGCCGGACGGATTTGTCGTGGTCCCGACACACCCTATCGACGTATTTCCCTTTCTTTGATTTTTTTTGGTGCGATATCCCCGCACGTGTTGTTCGTAACGGAAATATTTTTTATCTTTGGCTTCGCCAAGACGACGTATCTTGGTTATGCTCGGGTACAACGCCCGAAGCGGACATATTAGATGAAAGTGTTTTCGCTTTTGTCCTCATTAGAAAATGTAGGAAGTCTGTTTTAATAATCTTATAATATATTAAATATCAGTGCAATATACTTTAATTGACTACTATCAAGAAACAATACAGGAACAAAAACAGCATTTTATTCGAATACCCGTTTTTCTCGTTTCATACTCTTTCATTGGTTTCTTTTGGTTCTATGAAAGACGTTTGTCTCCGTTTAGAACACCGCATTCCACGCTTCCTCTGAAAGCAATCTCATCCCATAAAAGGATATTGCAGCCAAAAGAAAAGTGATCCTTCTGTTTCCTCTTGGAGGGAATGACGGTAAAGGTATACATTTCGTCCGGACTAATACGTGCAGCCAAAAGAGAAAATTAACTATCGCTGGTGTTAAGACTATATATCTAACTAATGATACATATACGCAGGTACAAATATACCTGCATATATACTTTACATTATGTTAGCATATATATGTAAAGTAAAGTGAATTTTGAAGACAACGTCCATCCAATACAACAGTCAAAAGAGAAGATCGTCCGAGTATCGTATTTTTCTTTTGGCTGCAAAAATTTTTCTTCTTGGAAAAGTTTTGCAATTGTCTATCCGACTGGAATACCGTTGCTCCATGAACGGCTTTCTCACGAGCAATATGGGACAGTTAGAATTGCTTCTACCTCGATGCGGTTATGCGATGAACGATCATTGTTGGAACTGTTATGCGGCGAATGGAAGCAGTTACATCTGACAACGATGCGATATTTCTCTTTTAGCCGGCAAGAAATTCAGTGCCAATTGTAAAACTTGTGCAGGCTTGCCTGTTGTACACAAACTTTAAACATCAGGGAGCCTAATACCCCTCACGCTTTTCGCCGCAGGGTGTGTTAGCCACTCCGTCTGCAAGCTGGGAGAGCCTTTTGTAGCCATCGGTGTACAGATCGGAAGTGGTAAAGATACCAACTCAAAAATGGGAATGCTATATTCCGCTTCTATGACATAGAATATGAGCCTTGATCGGGAATAAGAAAGTCCGGCAGCCAATTCTGTCGGACGATTACTGGTGTGAGATATGGAAAATCATATGATCGTTAGAGAATGGGATATATGCCATTCTCTTTTACATATCTCGCAACCATATAATCAAGAAGTGCGCGATGCATTCTTGCGATAAGATGATTGAATCTATTGAATAACTTTATTAATTGCATTGTCTCCATCGCAACTTTGCTCTCATTTATCTCCTCGTGTCTTAATTCATACAGCCTGACCGCATCGATGTGAACCTCTGCATTTCTTTCGTCCTTCCACCACGGATGCTTGGAGATCTGCGCTAAATCCGACAATAGTTCGTCAAACTCGTTTCTGAATCCGGGGAACATCGGCATGATGCCTTCCAACTGCGCACAATACGAATCTTTATAACCTTTTTTGGTAAATCCATATAGTTTTTTGAAGCCTTCATTTAGTTGAACCTTCAGTTTACCTCGAAGCATACTTTTCTCATACGGATTGGTCGCTCTTACAAATAATTTCATCAATACGATGCAATCACAGAAAGAATAGTTTGTAAAGATACCGATATTGATTGTGGTATTAGTTATCTTCTTAAAATCCGAATTGCCAGATGTCGAGTTCTCTTTCGCAAGTTGATGTATTCCATCAATGCATTCGGAAAACTCTTTTATAAATCCGTCTGATATTTTACAATATTCGTCTCGCTCTTGGGATGATAGTATTCTGTTGTTGTATGTTAATTCTGGAATCATATTATCACCTATGTGCCTCGGATTTAAACTAACAAAAATTTCGCGGTATTTACTCTAACCACACTCTTAATATATTCACGATATTCCACAGCATCGTATCGTATATCCCTGCCAACAGATTCGGCACAAGTCACAAATCCTTGCAGACAAAACGAAACTATCCCCGAATAAGTCAAAGGCTCTCAATGTAAAAAAAGGTCTAATATGCAAAAAGTAGGATGAAAAAGGATCCGATCTGTTCTAATATGCAAAAAGTAGGATATAGAGTCAATAATTACGAGCTATATATTCCTGTATCAGCATCTTTCGTCTGTTTTTAGATATACCCGAATGCACTCTCAATTTGGTTTTGATGTCCGTAAATGTTCCTTCCAATGCATTGTTCGTCTTTGGGATATGTAAGTTACTGTATTGCTCAAAGGTCCACAACCATTTCATATTGCGTTTCAAACTCAAATAAGCACTCCTTACTCGCGGATGCGTATAGGTGCTGCGTCCGTTTTTATCGTGTGTACGCTCTTTGAGGAACTCACCCCAGTGCTTCTGCCATAAGTCAAGTTCTGCGATAAAAGATGCCTTATCCAGACAGGTAATTCTCTTTGTCAAATCAAGCAATTCTTGTGCGGCTGGAAGTTCGGGATTACGTGTCAGATACCGTCGCACAATCATCATCTGATGAAACTGGCACATCTGCACGGGGTAAGGATATAGTGCGGTAAACAAGCCTCTAATGCCGTCACACACAATGCCGTGTATACGAAAACCGTGTTCGCGCAACCATGCGATACCCTCCATATAATCGGCAATGGTTTCGTTGCGCACAAACTTATACCA
>CANQIF010000023.1 GCA_947623965.1 uncultured Alistipes sp. | reverse complement strand
AACAGTAGTTTAATTTGCATTTGCTTTCATTATTTTCCTTTGTTTGGCTCTTCTTTGCACGGATTTTAAGTATAGAACGACTCCACGCTTTCTTTTTACTATCACGCATCGCAGGAGCCGAGGGTGCTTTAAATTTATTTCGTGTAATGAAAAAACTGTTGTTTGCGTTGCTCGCCTGGAGTGCGGCATGTTGTGTCGGATGCTCGGACGACGGTCCGGATTGTCCTGTCAAAGGAGTTGTTTTACCCGAATCGAGTGCAATGGATCCGATCCGGCCTGGAACACCCGTTGCAATCCGTGGAGAAGGCTTTGCTGCCGATTGCGAGATCTGGCTGCGGGGTTCGACCGAGGTGCAGGCGGAAATTACGGCGGTATCGTCCAACTCGCTGACCTTCGTCGCACCGGCCGTCTGCGGACGGCAGCAGGTGGTCTTGCGTCAAGACGGCGGCTCTTGGGTCTTGGGAACGCTGGAATTTCCCGACGCTTCGGCAATCGAGCTGCTCCCGCGGAAGATCGTGCGGATCATTGAGCGAGATATCGAAAATGGTCTTCCAATCCGCGAATGGGAGACGCTTTACCGTTACGACGACCAGGGCAGGCTAATCGGAGATAGCGACGGAACTCGAAGCATTGTCTATGAGGCGCGCCGCATCGTCGTCGAGGAATCGGACGCACGCTCTATCCTCGAACTGGACAATGGACGCGCAATCCGTATCGCCGTTACGGAAACGGACGACTATACGTATGCATCCAATCTGAATTATGGCGATGACGGTTATTTGCACCGACTTGATTACAACGATGGCGAATATCGTTACACCCAGACTTTCTCCGTAATAGAGGGCGATCTTGCAGCCTATGAGATCAAGGATAACGAAGGAGGCCGGATCGAGAAACAGTTCACCTATGGTACGGCACTCAATAACCTGAATCTCGACCTCTTCGCGCTGGATGTGCAAGTGGATGAAGAGTGTGAATTCGATCTTGCTCTGCTGCTTGGCGCCGGCGGCAACCGCTTCCGTCACCTGCCGGCAAGCTGCACCGGCAAAGTATACGAAGGCGGTCGGCTGGATGACTCCTACACCATTTCGATGGCGTATGTCATGGAGGGAGAGTATGTCAAGAAGATTCGTTCCTCGACAAATGGCGTGCTCGATCACGAGTGGGAGCTCTTTTACGAAGAGTAAAGAGTAAGCTGCAAGACGCATCAATCCGGCGGTTCCCGCCGGTCCTGTTTCTGCCGCGGCTATGTATGGCATGAGCCCGAAGCAGTATGCTTCGGGCTCATGTTTTCATGAAATATCGATTCTGCACTGTTGCCCGACCATGCACGCTCTTCACAGGCTGCGGCACTAATTTTTAATTCCTCATTTTTCGTTGCGCCCGAATGGGCGCAGCGGGCCGCAGCCTGGGGGCGGCGGAGGCCCGCAGTTCGTTGCCGAACATGCGTATCCTCCGCAGGCTGCTGCCCGAATAATAATTTTGAATGCTGAATTTGCAGCTTCGTCTCGGCAAAATGCAAATAAATTTGCTTTTGCCCTCGGCTTATTCGTATCTTTGACTTCGTCGAAGATACTTCGTCTCGGCAATGCTCAAATAAATTTGGCATTGCACTCAACTTATTCGTATCTTTGAGGTCTCGTTTCACCCCTTTAGCGACCGTACGATCATGCAGACCTCCGAACAACTCCTTTCGCTCGTCGAAAACTACTTGGCCCAGACCAACTTCCCGGCCGAGCCCGAACGCCTCTATACGCCGATCGGCTATTCGCTCGCCGGGGGCGGCAAGCGGCTGCGCCCCGTTCTGCTGCTGCTCTCGCACGCCATCTTTTCGGACGATGCGCAGCGGGCTCTGCCGGCCGCCGCGGCGGTCGAGGTCTTCCACAACTTCACCCTGCTGCACGACGACATCATGGATCATGCCCTGCTGCGCCGCGGCAAGCCGTCGGTCTATGCCAAGTGGGGCGAGAACGTCGCCATCCTGTCGGGTGACGCGATGATGATCGGCGCCTACATGCTGTTGGCGCGGCTGCAGACACCCCTGCTGCCGCAGGTCCTTACCGTCTTCAACCGCACGGCCCTCGAAGTGTGTGAGGGCCAGCAGTACGATATGGATTTCGAGAGCCGGCAGAAGGTCTCGGTCGTCGAGTACATGCACATGATCGAGCTCAAAACGTCGGTGCTGCTGGCCGGCGCCGTGGTGATGGGGGCGCTGCTGGGCGGCGCCTCGGAGGAGGATTGCCGGCTGCTGCGCCGCTTTGCGATCGAACTGGGGCTCGCCTTCCAACTGCAGGACGATCTGCTCGACAGCTACGGCGACGAGCGGCTCGGCAAGGCGATCGGCGGCGACATTCTCGAGGGCAAGAAGACCTATTTGATGATTACGGCGATGAGCCATGCCGGTGAGGCCGATCGCGAGATTCTGCGGCGGACGCACCTCGACCCGACCCTGTCGGATGCCGAAAAGATCGCCGCCGTGAAGGGGGTTTACGATCGGCTCGACGTGCCGCGCCTCACCGAGCAGCAGATCGAGATTCGCTTCGAACGGGCGCTGGCGCAACTCGACGGCCTCACGGCCGACCCGGCCCGCGTGCAGCCTCTCAGGGCTTATGCCGAGAGCTTGATGGGCCGCAAACACTGACAAATTCACGATTCAACTTAAAAAACGGGAGAGGGAGAGAAAAGCGGGCGGCTCGCAGAGCTTCTCTGCGGCTTGTTCGACGGCTGCACGGTTTCCGCGCATGCCGCTGACCGCAAGCCTGCCGGTCACGAAGTTGGCAGATGCAAAGTTGCCGGTCGCGAAGCTGACAACGGCGCATGCGGCAGGTTGCAAACTCGCGGGCCGCGGACCTGCTGACCGCAAGCCTGCCGGTCGCAAAGCGGACAGTTGCAAACCTGCCGGCAGCAACATAGCCCGGAGTGAAAACCGTCCGGCAGCAGCACGGCTCGACAGGAATACCGCCCGGCGCGAACTCCGCCTCTCCCTGCATACGACGAAAATGCAACGATCCGATATCGAATTGATGGCTCCTGTGGGCTCTTACGAGGCCTTGGCGGCGGCGATCGCCGCAGGCGCCGACTCGATCTATTTCGGGGTGGGCAAACTCAACATGCGCTCGGCCTCGGCGGCCAATTTTACGCTCGACGATCTGGCGCGGATCGTCGCCACGGCCCACGCCGCCGGCGTGAAGGCCTACCTCACGGTCAATACGGTCGTCTACGAGGACGAGCTGCGGACGGTCCACGAGGTGATCGACCGGGCCCGCCGCGAGGGGGTCGATGCGATCATCGCCTCGGACCTTGCGGCCATTCTCTATGCCCGCCGCATCGGGCAGGAGGTCCACATCTCGACGCAGTGCAACATTTCGAACTCCGAGGCGGTGAAGTTCTACGCCCAGTGGGCCGATACGGTGGTGCTGGCGCGCGAGCTGACGCTGGAGCAGGTGGCGGCGATCCGCGATGCGATCGTCGAGAACGACATCCGCGGTCCGCGGGGCGAGCTGGTCGCCATCGAGATGTTCGCCCACGGGGCGCTCTGCATGGCGATTTCGGGCAAATGCTACCTCTCGCTCTACGAGACGGGCTGCTCGGCCAACCGGGGCGCCTGCCGGCAGCTCTGCCGTCGCAAGTACACCGTGACGGATACCGAAACGGGGGCGGCGCTCGACATCGACGGCCGCTACGTCCTCTCGCCCAAGGACCTCTGCACGATCGACTTCCTGGACCGGTTCCTGGCGAGCGGCGTCCGGGTCCTCAAGATCGAGGGGCGCGCCCGCGGCGCGGAGTACGTGCGGCGCGTGGTGGGCTGCTACGACGAGGCCCTGCGGGCGCTGGCCGCCGGAACCTACGATGCCGCGCTGGCCGCCGGGCTGAAGGAGCGGCTGGCGGAGGTTTTCAACCGCGGCTTCTGGGAGGGGTACTATGCCGGCCGCCCGGTCGCCGAGCACAGCCCCCGCTACGGCTCGTCCGCTACGCGCCGCAAGGTCTACGTGGGCAAGGTGGTGAACGTCTACAAGAAGATCGCCGTAGCGGAGGTGCTCGTCGAGGCGGCGCCGCTGGCCGTGGGGGAGGAGATCTTTTTTATGGGAGCGACGACGGGCGTCGCCGAACAGCGGCTCGTCGAGCTGCATGGCCCCGACGGCGAACCCGCCGGCCGCGTCGTGCAGGGGCAGGCGTGCGCGATCCGCATCGAACAGCCCGTGCACCGCGGCGACAAGCTCTACAAGTTCGAACCGGCGGAGACGGACAGCGAAACGGAGCGGTAGAGGGGCGGTTTTTTGCGGGCGGAGGCCTGCGGAGGGCTCGTTTGCTGGGGGTTGTCGCGCCGCGAAGGTGCAAAAGAAGATTCGGATTCGGGGCGCAGCCTGCGGAGTGCACGCCTGCGACGCCAAGGAGCTGCGGGCCTCCGCCGGCCGAGGCTGCGGCCCGCAGCGGCTTCACAGAAGCTGCAAATGAAAAAGAAAGAATTAAAAATGAAAAATTAGTTGCGGCATTGACAACGCCGACAAGCCCTGCAGGCTGCGATCTGAAATCGAATTGGCGTCGGGCGTAGCGAATCATTTTTAATTATTCGTTTTGAATTTTTAATTAGCGACTTCGCAAGAAGTCGCAGCAGCCCGCAGCCGCTGGTTCCGGAGGAAATGCAGGCCTGCAAAAGCGGTCGCGGAGCGACCGGCAGCCCGCAGCCGCCCCCTGGCGGAGGGCTGCTCCTCTACGTCGCAGGCCCGTCCGCTCGGCTGCGGGGCTGCCTTGAGTTCAGATCGGTCCGTTAGGACCGTGCGTGCCGCGTTCTTTTTGAAGGATGAATTGCGCCCGCAGGGCGCAGCGGGCCGCAGCTTTGCCCCGCGAAGGCCCGCCACTCGCGTCCCGCAGGTCCGCTTCGTGCGTTCCTTCGCAAGCCGCAGCCCGCAAATGCCGGACAAATACGGTTCTGAATGGAACTACAGCGGGCCGCAGCCTCTCGGCGCGGAGGCCCGCAATTCGTTTCCGAATCTGCGTGCGCTCCGCAGGCTGCAGCCCGAGCAATAATTTTGAATGCTGAATGCTGAATTTGCGCCCGCAAGGGCGCAGCGGGCCGCAGCTTCGCCCCGCGAAGGCCCGCCACTCGCGTCTGCTCGTGCGGGCGCTTCGCAAGCTGCAGCCCGATTTCGTCATTCTGAATTTTGAATAATGACTGCTGTATTTGCGGCTCCGCATGGAGCCTCCGCCCCCGCCTATTTTGATCGGATTTCATGACAGCGCGCTCCATATCCGACGGCCTTCCGATGCCGCGTCGTCTGGGGGCCATTCTGGCCGTCTCGTTCAGCGTCGGTGTCTCGGTGCTCGACGGGACGATCGCCAACGTCGCCCTGCCGACCATCGCCCACGATCTAACCATTTCGGAGGCCGCCTCGATCTGGGTCGTCAACGCCTACCAGATCGCCACGATGGTCTCGCTGCTCGCCCTCTCGGCGCTCGGCGAGATCGCCGGCTACCGCAAAGTCTACCTCGCGGGGCTCGCGCTCTTCACCCTCGCCTCGGTCGGCTGCGCCTGCTCGCATACGCTCCCGATGCTCGTCGCCGCGCGCATCGTGCAGGGGTTCGGTGCGGCGGCCCTCTGCTCGATCAATACGACCCTTATCCGGTTGATCTATCCCCGCACGCAGCTCGGCCGCGGCATGGGCATCAACGCCACGGTCGTCGCCCTCTCGTCGGTGGCGGGGCCCACGGTCGCCGCGGCGATCCTCTCGGTTGCCTCCTGGGAGGCGCTCTTCGCAATCAACGTCCCGATCTGCCTCATCGCCTTCGTGCTGAGCCGCCGCTACCTGCCCGACAACCCCGCTGCCGCCCCCACCGATAACCCCGCAAACCCCACTAACCCCGATAATCCTGCCAACACCGCCAACCCCGCCTGCACGCCCCGCCGCCTCGACCGCTGCGACGTGCTGCTCAATGCCCTGACCTTCGGCCTCGCGATGGCCGTCGTCGGAGGGCTCACGCACGGTGCCGATGGACGTCTCGTGCTATCGGCAGCGGTCGTCGCCGCGGCGGTCGGCACCTGCTACGTGCGGCGGCAGCTGCGCGAGCGCTACCCGCTGCTTCCTTTCGATCTGCTGCGCATCCCGCTCTTCGCCGTCTCGGTGGGCATCTCGATCTGCTCCTACCTGGGGCAGATGACCGCCATGGTGGCGCTTCCCTTTTACCTGCAGCACACCTACGGCTTCGACGCCGTGCGCACGGGGCTGCTGCTGACGGCCTGGCCCGCGGTAATCGTCGTCGTCGCGCCGCTGGCGGGGTGGCTCGTCGAACGGGTTCACGCGGGATTGCTGGGTGGCATCGGTCTTGCCGTGATGGCGGCTGGGGCGCTGCTCCTGGCCCTGCTGCCCGCCGGAGCCTCCGAGATGGATTTCGTCAGTCGCATGGCTCTGTGCGGGGCGGGCTTCGCCCTCTTCCAGTCTCCGAACAACAGCGTCCTGATCGCCTCGGCCCTGCCCGAACGCAGCGGCGCTGCCAGCGGCATGCTCGCCACGGCACGGTTGGTGGGGCAGACCGTCGGCGCGGCGATGATGGCCCTGCTCTTCCATGTGTTGGACGAGGGGGCGCCCCGTGCGGCGATGTACTTGGCGGCGGCCTTCGCCCTGACGGGTGCTGCGGTGAGCTTCTCGCGGCTGGGGCTTCCCCTGCCCGAGGGGTTGCGGGGCGGTCGGAAAAGAGCCGGCCGGGAATAGCGGCTGCTTGGGCCTCTTTTGCACTCCGGCGGTGAAAAAATCCGGCGGTGCGCGCGACGGAGGCGAAAAAATCCCTACCTTTGTGAAACACGGGTGCCGGCACGGCCGGTGCCGAAAAATCGAAACGTCTATGTTTGCACCATCCACTTACAGCGCGCGTCGCAAGACGCTTTGCGAAAAGATCGGGACGGGGTTGATCCTGCTGCCTGGCAATTCCCAAAGTCCCAACAACTACCCGAACAACGCCTACTACTTCCGTCAGGATTCGACCTTCCGCTACTTTTTCGGTCTCAATGTCCCCTCGCTGGTCGGGCTGCTCGACGCCGAGACGGGCGAAGCGGCCCTCTATGGCGACGACTTCACGGTCGAGGATATCATCTGGACGGGACCGCAGCCTACGCTGCACGAACTGGCGGCGGCGGTCGATGTGCGGGCGACCTACCCGCTCGCCGAGCTGGAACGGCATCTGCACGAGGCGATCCGTCTCGGGCGCCGCATCCACTACCTGCCGCCCTACCGCGGCGAGACGAAGCTGCAGCTCTCCGAGTGGTTGGGCATCGCGCCGCGGATGCTGCACGACCGCAAGTCGGTCGATTTGATGATGGCCGTGGCCGAGATGCGCGAACGGAAGTCCGACGAGGAGATCGTCGAGATGGAGCGCGCCTTCGAGCTGGGCTACCGGATGCACCTGCTGGCCATGCGGATGTGCCGCCCGGGCGTCGTCGAGCGCGAGATCGCCGGGGCGATGGAGGGGGTCTCGAAGTCTTACGGCCAGGGGGTCTCGTTCCCCACGATCGTCTCGCAGCACGGTGAGACGCTCCACAACCTCAACTGCGACGGCGTTCTCGAAGCGGGCCGCCTGCTGCTGGTCGACGGGGGTGCCGAATCGGTCGAGGGCTATTGCTCGGACCACACGCGCACCTATCCCGTCAGCGGCCGCTTCACGGAGCGGCAGCGCGACATCTACGAGATCGTTTTGCGGGCCCACGACCGGGTCGCCGAAATCGTCCGTCCGCACATGATGTACCACGAGGTGCATCGCGCGGCCTACCTGACGCTGGCCGAGGGGTTGATCGGTGTGGGGCTGCTTCACGGCACGGCCGAGGCGGCCGTCGAGAGCGGCGCCATGACGATGCTCATGCCGCACGGCCTGGGCCATGGCCTCGGCATGGATGTGCATGACTGCGAGGCGATGGGCGAGCGCTCGTTCGACTTTTCGTCGATCGCCGAGCGGGCCGCCCGTTCAGCTACCTGCGTCTACCGGTCGGCCTGGCGGCTCGAACCCGGAACGGTGTTGACCGACGAGCCGGGGCTCTACTTCATCCCCGCCCTGATCGACAAGTGCCGCGCCGAGGGGCTCTACCGGGGGATCGTCGATTACGACCGCCTGCAGGACTACTACGACTTCGGCGGCATCCGCATCGAGGACGATCTGCTCGTCACCGAGACGGGCAACTGCATGCTCGGCGGCGAAAAGAAGCTCCCGGTTACCGTCGAGGAGCTCGAAGCGGTGGTCGGCCGGGAATGATCCGGCTGCCGGAAGCGGTGCAGGGCCGCGCGCGCTTTGGAGCGTCGCGGGCGGCCCTTTTTTTGTTTGGGGGGGGGCAGGCTGCAGGTTGGCGATGGTTTTTTTATCTCGAAATCGAATTAACATAAGGTGTAGCAAATCACTTTAATTTGCAGCTTCACAAGAAACCGCCGCAGCCCGCAGCCGCTCCCCCCCCCTGCAAATCGGGCGAAAAGGCCTCCGTTCGGATAAAAATTGCGGCAAAGAGTTGCTTTTCCCGTTTTTTTCGTATATTTATAGTCGCGAAATGCAAACATGAAACCTTAAAACGAACCGATATGAAAAATTACGCAGCCAAAGAGATCAAGAACATCGTATTGATCGGTGCCCCGGGCACGGGCAAAACGACCCTTGCCGAGGCGATGGCCTTCGAGGGGAAGGTGATCGACCGCCGGGGCAGCATCGAAACGAACAACACTCTCTCGGACAACACCGACATCGAACACGAATACAAGCGGTCGATCTATTCGACAATCCTCTTTACGGAGTTCATGGACCGCAAGCTGAACATCATCGACTGCCCGGGTTCGGACGACTTCTGCGGCAGCCTCTTCTCGGCCTTCAAGGTGGGCGACGTGGGCGTCTTCTGCTTCAACGCCGCCATCGGCTGGGAGGTCGGCAGCGAGATCCAGGCCCGCTATGCCCGCCTGCTGAAAAAGCCGGTGATCGCCCTCATCAACCAGCTCGACAGCGATAAGGCCAACTTCGAGGCCGCCTTCGAATCGATCAAGGCCTCCTCGCGCGTGAAGCCCGTCATCGTGCAGTACCCCGTCAACCAGGGTGCCGGCTTCAATGCCTTCATCGATGTGCTGCTTATGAAGATGTACCGCTTCAAGGATCACGACGGCCACCGCGAGGAGCTCGAGATCCCCGCTTCGGAGCTGGAGCGCGCCCAGGAGCTCAACAAGGAGCTCGTGGAGATGGCCGCCGAGCACGACGAGGCACTCATGGAGCTCTACTTCGAAAAGGGAACCCTTACACAGGACGACATCCGCGCCGGCCTGAAGATCGGCGTGGCCAACCGCGAGGTGATGCCCGTCTTCTGCGCCAGCGGCAAGCGCGACATCGGCACGAAGCGCCTGATGGAGTTCATCATCAACGTCGCTCCGGGGCCGCTCAAGGCGCCCGCTTTCCTCACGACCGAGGGGGCTGAGATCAAGGCCGACGCCGAGGCTCCGGCCGTGGCTTTCGTCTTCAAGAGCCAGGTCGAGCCCCACATCGGCGAGATCACCTATTTCCGCGTCATCCGCGGCCGGATCACCGAGGGAGCCGAACTTGTCAACACGCGCACGCAGAACAAAGAGAAGATATCGCAGCTCTTCGCCGTTGCCGGCAAGAACCGTGTGAAGGTGACGGAACTGTCGGCCGGCGATATCGGCTGCACGGTCAAGCTGAAGGGGACGAAGGCCAATGACACGCTTTCGGCCGCCGCCGAGCCGCTGACGATCGAGCCGATCGCTTTCCCCGATCCGCGTTACCGCGCCGCCATCAAGTGCAAGGAGCAGGGCGACGAGGAGAAGCTCGGCAAGCTGCTGAACGACGCTAAAAACGAGGACCCGACGATTCTGGTCGAATACTCGAAGGAGCTCAAACAGACGATCATCCAGGGGCAGGGCGAACACCATCTTAACATCCTGCGTTCGCGCATCCAGAGCGAGAACCGGATCGAGTTCGACTACATCGCCCCGAAGATTCCCTATCGCGAGACCATCACGAAGGTGGCCCAGGCCGACTACCGCCACAAGAAGCAGTCGGGTGGTGCCGGTCAGTTCGGCGAGGTGCACATGATTATCGAACCTTACTACGAAGGGATGCCCGAGCCGAAGAACTACCGTATTCCGGGCAAGGGTGAACTGGTCGTGAACCCCAAGACGAAGGAGGAGTACGACCTGCCGTGGGGCGGCAAGCTGCAGTTCTACTCGGCGATCGTCGGCGGCGCGATCGACGCCCGCTTCATGCCGGCCATCCTGAAGGGTGTCATGGAGAAGATGGACCAGGGCCCGCTGACGGGTTCCTACGCCCGCGACATTCGCGTCGTGATCTACGACGGCAAGATGCACCCGGTGGATTCGAACGAGATCTCGTTCAAGCTGGCGGCCCGCAATGCTTTCAAGGAGGCTTTCCGCAATGCCGGCCCGAAGATCATGGAGCCGATCTACAACGTCGAGGTCCTCGTGCCGAGCGAGTACATGGGCGCCGTGATGAGCGACCTGCAGAATCGCCGTGCGATGATCCTCGGCATGGAGTCGGACAAGGGCTTCGATCGCCTGAATGCCGCTGTGCCGCTGGCCGAGCTCTACCGCTACTCGACGATTCTCTCGTCGCTGACGTCGGGTTCGGCGACCTACTCGATGAAATTCGCCTCCTACGAACAGGTGCCCGCCGATGTGCAGGAGAAGCTGCTCAAGGCCTACACCGATACCGACGAGGAGTAACCTGCCGCTTTGCCGCCTGAAGCGAATGCTGTGATTCGACCGGGACGCCCGCATGTTTGACGCATGCGGCGCGTCCCGGTCTGTTTCTTTTCGGGGCCAGTTAGGTGAGTTAGACTCTTTGGCCTTTTTGTTCCGTTCACTGTAGCGGTCCGCAGCTCCTCTGCGTGCTCGCGTGCTCCGCAGGTTGCGTCCAGAAGTTGAATTATCATAAAGAGTAGCGAATCATCTTTTATTTGCAGCTTCACAAGAAGCCGCAGCAGCCCGCAGTCGTCGGTTCTCGGTTGTGGTAAAAAGGTCTGTCAGCAAATGCGGTCGCGGAGCGACCGGCAGCCCGCAGCCGCCCCCTGGCGGAGGGCTGCTCCTCTATGTCGCATGCCCGTCCGCTCGGCTGCGGGGCTGCCTCGAGGTTCGGTGCTGCAGCTAATTTTGAATATTGAATTTAGAATCATGAATTTCGGCCTTGAAAAGGCCGAGCGGGCCGCAGCTTCGCCCCGCGAAGGCCCGCTCACTCGCGTCCGCTCGTGCGGGCACTTTGCAAGCCGCGGCCCGATTTTGTAATTCTAAATTTTGAATAATGAATTCTGAATTTGCGCCCGAAAGAGCGCAGCGGGCCGCAGCCTGGGGGCGGCGGAAGCCCGCAGTTCGTATCCGAACATGCGTCCTCCGCAGGCTGCGCCCCGAACAAAAATAGACACTTCCCCGTGTACCTATTTAATTCTGAATTCTGAATTTTGAATCTTGAATCTTGAATTTGCGGTTCCGAATGGAACCGCCGCCGCCCTACTCGTTCTGCCGCAGCTCCCGGCGCTTGCGCTTGAACTGGTCGAGGTGGTCGATGAGGGCGATGCGGAAGGCCTCACGGCGGGCGCGCAGGTTGCGGCGCCACCCCTCCCAGCGCATGTAGCGCTTCCGCTTCTCGGGATAGATGTCGGGAACCGTCACGAGGATGCCCGTCTCCTCGACGTCGCCGAAGTCGGGGTTCGAGACCGTGTCGAAGACCTTCATCGTGGGCGAGAGGTTCATGTAGGCATTCACCAGGGGCGGGATGTTCTCGTTCAGCTCGCGGATCTTCTGCAGCAGGATGCGGTAGTTCTCCTTGAAGTCGGCCCCCGAGAAGAGCTGCTCGTAGTAGGGGTCGTCGAGGTCGAGCTGCAGCGGCCGGATCCCCTCGACGAGCTTTTCGCGATCGGGGAAGTAGTGGCGCAGGAACCAGATGAGGGCGTTGCGGGCCACCTGCTTGTAGGAGGTGTACATCGTCACCTTGCCGAAGAGGTATTTCACCCCGGGGTTGAGGACGATGATCGCGCCGAGACCGTCCCAGAGGTTGTCCAGCGCGTAGATGCTCTTGGCATTGCCGCGGGCCTGGTAGGCGGGCTGCACGAAAGAGCGCCCGAGCTCGAGGGCGTGGGGCAGGTAGCGGCGGCGGAAGCGGTCGCTGAAGCGGAAGTAGTGCTCGGTCGAGAGGTGGCGCGGGTGGGGCGTGGTGCAGACGATGAAGCGGTAGCCGCCGATGATCTCCTGCGCAGCGGGGTCCCAGACGATCAGCTGGTAGTAGCCGTCCTCGGCCAGGTCCTCCTCGTCGATGTCGAGCTCCTTGCCCGTGCCGCCGCCGGCGCCGCGGAAGGCCTCCTCGCGCAGACGCCCCACCTCGCGCATGAGCGAGGGGCATTCGTTGGCGTCGAAAATGTAGATTTCGTTCGAGGCGCGGTTCGTGTCGCGGACCTTGCGGGCGGGGGTCAGTTCGGCCAGCAGCAGGGCGCGGTCTACGGGCGGGATAATGGGTTCCATGCGAAAACAGACGATTTACGGATGAAAATAGGACGGTTTGCAGACGAATTCAGGCTTTTCTTTCGGTTCCGGGGCGGGCGGCGAGCTCGTTTTCCAGCGCGTAGCAGCGGCGGCGCACCTCCTCGACCCGCTCGCGGACCGAGCCGAAACAGTCGAGCTCGGCGAGCCGGATCGGGCGGCCGACGCGGATGCGGAAGTGGCGGCCCCGCTGCGCGAGCATCTCGTCGGGAAGCCACAGCATCTCGATGTTGGCTTTGATCCCCAATGCCTTGCGGATGCGGCTGAGGTTGTAGAAGAAGTTCGAGAGACGCCCCTCAACGAAGACCGGCACGATGTCGCGGTGCGAGGCGGCGGCCTTCTTGAGAAACGAGGGACGCCACGGGGTGTCGGTGATGCGGCCGCCGATGCGGCGCGAGCAGAGCCCCGCGGGGAAGGTCAGCACGGGCAGCGGCCCCGAGAAGGCCTCGTCGAAGCGGCGGGCGTAGGAGAGCGTCTGGGCGCCGTGCTTGTTGACGGGGACCCACAGCGGTTCGAGCGGCGTCACGTGGCGCAGGATGTCGTTCACGACGACGCGCACGTCGCCGAAATGAGCGATCAGCTCGTCGGTCAGCATCAGACCGTCCATGCCGCCGAAGGGGTGGTTCGAGACGAAGAGGTAACGCCCCGCGGGGTCGAGCGCGTCGAGCCCCTCGATCGAGTAGCCCACCTGCCAGTCGCGGAAGCAGGCCCGGATGAAGGGCTGCGGCGCGAGGTCCCAGTAACGGTCGTAGATGCGGTTGAGCTCCTTTTCGTGGATCGTGCGGCGCAGCCACTCGACGGCCGGACGCGGGATCCAGCGGGCCAGGCGGGGCGCTTTTTCGCGGAGGACGGCCTCCACATCGATTCGGGGCATGGTACGGGCTTTTTTCGGGGCTTCCGAGGGGGCGGACCGGGCCGGGAGGCGGGCTTGCAGCCGCCCGCGGCGGAGCGCTCCGACGAAAATTATACGGACAAAGATACACAATCTTTTTCGAAAAATACCTAACTTTACACCCAAATCGACCTGCAAATCGACCTGCAGGCCGGCGAAAAGCGATGGAACAACCCGCCTACCACATCCCGGTGCTGCTGGAACCGGCTGTCGATCTGCTCGATATTCGCCCCGACGGGACCTACGCCGACCTTACGTTCGGCGGCGGCGGCCACTCGCGCCGCATCCTCTCGTCGCTCGGCGGGGAGGGGCGTCTCTACGCCTTCGACCAGGACAGCGACACGCTGGCGAACCGCCCCGGCGACCCCCGCTTCCACTACGTGGCGAGCAACTTCCGCTTCCTGCGGGGGGCGCTGCGCTGGCGCGGCGTCGAGGCCGTGGACGGCATCCTGGCCGACCTCGGGGTCTCGTCGCACCACTTCGATGCGACGGAGCGGGGCTTCTCCTTCCGGGGCGAGGCGCCGCTCGACATGCGCATGAACCGGCGGGGGCGCCTCACGGCAGCTGACATCGTGAACGGCTGGCCGGCGGCGGAGCTGACGCGCATCTTCGGCGACTGGGGCGAGCTGGAGACCCCCTGGAAGATCGCCTCGTGCCTCGAGCGGGCGCGGGCTGCGGCGCCGATCCTGACGACGGCGCAGCTCGTCGGGGCGGTGCGCCCCTGCACCCCGAAGCGCGACGAGGCGAAGTTCCTCACGAAGCTCTTCCAGGCGCTGCGCATCGAGGTCAACGGCGAGATGGAAGCGCTCCGCATGGCGCTCGAGCAGAGCCTCAAGGTGCTGCGCCCCGGCGGGCGGCTGGTGGTGATCGCCTACCATTCGCTCGAAGACCGGTTAGTGAAGAACTTCCTGCGCAGCGGCAACTTCGGCGGCGAGGTCGAGACCGACTTCTACGGCCGGCGGCAGGCCCCCTTCGAGGTGCTGACGCGCCGGGCCGTGACCCCTCCGGCCGAGGAGCTGGAGCGCAATCCGCGTTCGCGTTCGGCCCGGCTGCGGGCGGGGCGGAAACTTTAGCAGGCAAGAGAGAAACGGGGCGCGCCCGCCCCGGTGAATGCGAAAAACTGAAGATGGCCTATACCGACCGAGATACGGACTTCTACCCCGAACGGGACGCGATGCGCGAGGAGCGCATCCGCCGCGAGGTGCGCTATGCCGATGCTCCGGAGGAGGAGCCCGGCGGGGCGGCTCGGGAGGGGTCGCCCCGCGGAGAAGCCTTTCGCGGGGAGGCCTCCGGCTGGTCGGAGGCGGAGCGGCCCGAACGGCCCGAGTGGTTCGGCGGGGAGCGGTCCGAGGAGGCGATAGACGATCGGGAGCGGCCCGAGGAGGCGTCGTACGGCCGGGAAATGCCCGGCGGCGAGCTGCCCGGCGGGGAGGCCCCCGGGGAGCGGGCGGAGCGCGAGGCCGCGGCAGAGCGCGCCGAGGTGCGGCGCCGGGCCCGCACGGTGCGGCGGCGGAAGAACCCCCTCTTCCGGTTCGTCTCGGGAACGATCCTCGTCGGCGAGCAGGCGACGCGCTACTACCCCTATTTAGTCACCTTCGCCGTGCTCTTCTTCCTCAACATCATGGTCCTCTTCTGGTCGCTGCACCTCGACCGCCGCTACCTGCGGCTCGAACGGGAGGTGCAGAAGCTGCGCGAGCGGTCGATCCGCCTCGAAGAGCAGCGCTACCGCATCACGACCCACTCGGCGATCGTGCGCGAGATCGAACGGCGGGGCCTCGGCCTCGCGGATCCGGTCCGTCCGGGCGAAATCATCGACGATTAACTCCCTCCGGCCATGCGATCGCAAGAACCCTCCGAAATCAAGAGCGACATCCTCTTCCGCGTCAAGGCGCTCTACCTCTTTTTCATCGTGCTGGTGGCCCTCGTGCTGCTGAGGCTGCTCTATGTGCAGTTCGGCAGCCGCGAGACGCGCATCAACGCCGGGCGCCTCTCGCACCGCATCTTCCGCACCGACACGCTCTACGCCCAGCGCGGCGGCATCCTGGCGCGCGACGGCGAACCCCTCGCGATCTCGATCTTCCGTTACCAGCCGCTCTTCGACTTCAGTTCGGAGGGCTTCGTCGATTCGCTTACGTTCCGGACCCAGAGCGACTCGCTGGCCCGCCTGCTGGCAGCCTACTTCGGCGACCGCACGCCGGAGCAGTACCGCGACCTGCTGCGCCGCAAACGGGTCGAGGGGCGCTGGACCTACCGTCTCTCGGAGCCGCGCGACACGGTCTACTACCGCGACGAGGGGATCCTCCCGCTGCTGATCGACCTGGCGATGGGGCGGGCGAAGGTCACCGAACGGGTCCGCGACACGATCCGGCGCCACCGGCCCACGCCTCTCTTTCCGCGCGAGGTGGACTACGGCGAGTGGGAGGTGCTGCGGCGCTATCCGATCCTCAACTACAACATGGGCATGACCTACACGCTGGCCGAGTACGACCGGCGCATCTACCCGCAGGGCGACCTGGCGCGCCGGACGATCGGCCGCACGGGGAGCAGCGGCACCTACGGCCTCGAGATGCTCTTCGCCCCGACGCTGGCCGGCCGCAACGGCTTCTCGGTGCGGCAGCGCATCGCGCGCGGCTTCTCGGGGCGCGTCGCCGACGCCGAACACCGCGAGGCGGCGGACGGGGCGGATATCGTGACGACGCTCGATCTGAACCTCCAGGATGTGGCCGACAAGGCGCTGCGGCGCCAGATCGAGCGGCAGAACGCCGACTGGGGGACGACGCTCGTCATGGAGGTCTCGACGGGCGAGATTCTGGCGATGGCCAACCTCGGCCGGGCGGCCGACGGGACGATCTCCGAGCGCGAGAACTACGCCCTCAGCCGCTCGATGGAGCCCGGCTCGACCTTCAAGTTAGCTACCGTGCTGGCGCTGCTCGACGATGCGGGGATGTCGCCCGACAAGGAGTACGACACGCACGGCGGCGACTACGTGCGGGTGGGGCCGGCGGACAAGATCCGCGACTCGCACCGCGGCGACCGGGAGGTCGCCCTCAAGCGGGCCGTGGCCGCTTCGTCGAACGTCTACTTCGCCAAGGCGGTTTGGGAGTACTACGGCGTGACGGGGAAGAAACAGCAGTTCAGCGATTTCCTGCGCCATCGGCTGGGGCTGGGCGAGACGGCGGGGCTCGATTCGCTGGGCGAGCGCACCCCTTCCGTGACGCGCGACTGGAAGGTTCCCGATCCCGGGGTGATGCTCGTCAAGATGGCTTACGGCTACCGCGTGCGCCTCACGCCGATCCGCATGATCACGCTCTACAACGCGATCGCCAACGGCGGGCGGATGATCGCCCCCGTGTTGGTGCGCGAGGTGCGGCGGGACGGCGAGACGGTCGAGCGCTTCCACACCCATACGCTGCGCGAGCGCATCTGCTCCGATCGGACGCTCGCCATCGTGCGCGACTGCCTCGAGGAGGTGGCCAAGACGGGGACGGCGAGCCAGTTTTTCCGCGATACGACCCGGCTGCGCGTCGCGGCCAAGACCGGAACGGCGCAGGTGACCTCGGGCGAGGCGGGCCATTACCTCGGCTCGATGGTGGCCTACTTCCCGGCCGACGAGCCCCGCTATACGGTGCTGACGACGATCGAGACCCGCTTCCAGCCGGGCAAGAGCTACTACGGCGCCTCGCTCGCGGGCCCCGTCGTCAAGCAGGTGGCCGACTATCTCTACGCCCGCGAGCACGACTGGTCGGCCCGTCTGCGGACGGACGGCCCGCGCCGCTACCCCGAGCGGCTGAAGGGGGGCGACGCGGCGCAGCTCCGCACGGTCGCCTCGCGCCTCGCGCCCCGCGTGCGGAGCGAGGAGCGGCGCGGCTGGGGGCGGGCCGCGGTGGACAGCCTGGCGCGCGTCGAGGTGACCCCGCTCGAAGTGACCGCGGGGCGGATGCCCGACGTGCGGGGGATGGGGCTCAAGGATGCCCTCTTCCTGCTCGAACGGCAGGGGCTGCGGGTCTCGGTCTCGGGCAGCGGGGCCGTCGCCGGCCAGTCGCCGGCCCCCGGCGGGCGGATCGCCGCGAGCGACGCGGCGCAGCTGACGCTGCGGTGAGGGGGGCAACTCCGCTCCGGAGGGCCCCGGGCCCGCCGAACACAATGAAAAAAACGATTTGAAATAGACCTTATGAAACGAATCTCCGAACTTTTGGCGGCCCTGCCCGATGCCGTGCTTTGCGGGGCGGGCGATACGGTCGTCGAAAACCTGACCTACGACTCGCGCACGGTGACGGCGGGCAGCTGCTTCTTCGCCGTCGAGGGGACGCGGTGCGACGGCCACGCCTTCATCCCGGCGGCCGTCGAGCGGGGGGCCTCGGCGGTGGTCTGCCGCCGGCTGCCCGAAGAGCGCGACGCGTCGGTCTGCTACATCGCGGTCGGGGACGTGCAGGCGGCGATGGCCGACATGGCCGCCGCCTTCTACGACGACCCGAGCCGCGAACTGAAGCTTGTCGGCGTCACCGGCACGAACGGCAAGACGACCATCGCGACGCTCCTCTACGAGCTGGTCCGGGCCCTCGGCTGCGAGGCGGGGCTCATCTCGACGGTGGTCTACCGGATCGGCGGCCGCGCGATCGAGGCGACCCACACGACCCCCGACGCCATCCGCCTGAACGCCATGATCCGCGCGATGGCCGATGCCGGGTGCGCCTACTGCTTCATGGAGTGCTCGTCGCACGCCATCGTGCAGCAGCGCACGCGCGGGCTGCACTTCGCGGGCGGCATCTTCACGAACCTCACGCACGACCACCTCGACTACCACAAGACCTTCGCCGAGTACCTGCGGGCCAAGAAGCGCTTCTTCGATGGGCTGCCCGCGACGGCCTTCGCGCTGGTGAACATCGACGACCGGAACGGCCGCGTCATGGTGCAGAACACGGCGGCGCGGGTCGTGACCGCCTCGCTGCGCGAGCTGGCCGACTACCGCTGCCGCATCCTCGAGATGCACCTCGACGGCATGCTGCTCCACCTGGACGGCCGCGAGACGTGGGTCCGCCTGACGGGGCGGTTCAACGCCAGCAACCTCCTGGCGGTCTATGGCGCCGCGCGGGAGTTAGGCTTCGGGCGCGACGAGGTGCTGACGGCCCTCAGCCGTCTCGGGGCGGTCAGCGGCCGCTTCGAATGCCTCCGGGCCGACGACGGCACCCTCGCCGTGGTCGATTACGCCCATACGCCCGATGCCCTCGAGAACGTTCTGCGGACGATCGACGAGATTCGCACGGGCGGCCGGCAGCTCCTCGTCGTCTGCGGCTGCGGCGGCGACCGCGACCGGACGAAGCGGCCCGAGATGGCGGCCATCGCCGCGGCCCATGCCACGACGGCGATCTTCACCTCCGACAACCCGCGCCACGAGGATCCCGAGGCGATCCTCGACGAGATGACGGCCGGCCTCGAGCCCGGCGCGCGCTTCCTGCGCATCGCCGACCGGGCGGCGGCCATCCGCACGGCCGTGATGATGGCCCGGCCGGGCGACCTCCTCCTCGTGGCCGGCAAGGGGCACGAGACTTACCAGATCGTGGGGGACGAAAAGCGCCCCTTCGACGACCGCGAGGAGCTCCGCCGGGCCTTCGCGGAGCTCAAGGGGCGGAAATAGCGCGCCCCGCCGCCGGCCCCCGCGGTCTTTTGCCGGCCGCAAACGCTGCAAATGCTGTAAATTGCTGTAAAAGAGAAACCGAAAAAAAACGCCTTCGAAACACCATGTTCTATCATCTGTTCAAGTATCTGGACGAAACCTTCGACCTGCCCGGCTCGGGCATGTTCCAATACATCTCGTTCCGTTCGGCGGCGGCCGTCATCACGGCTCTGCTGATCGCCATCATCTTCGGCCGCTCGATCATCGACTTCCTGCGCCGCAAGCAGATCGGCGAGGAGATCCGCGACCTCGGGCTGCAGGGGCAGCTCCAGAAGCGGGGGACCCCGACGATGGGCGGCATCATCATCCTGCTCTCGATTCTGGTTCCGACGCTCCTCTTCGGCCGCCTCGACAACATCTACATCCAGCTGATGCTCGTCTCGACCGTCTGGCTGGGTCTCATCGGCGGGCTGGACGACTACATCAAGGTTTTCCGCCACCACAAGGAGGGGCTCAACGGCCGTTTCAAGATCGTGGGGCAGGTGGGGCTCGGACTGATCGTCGGAACGACGATGTGGCTCGCCCCGCAGATCGTCGTGCGCGAGCGGACGGCGATGCCCGTCGAGACGCTCGTGGCGAACGACGACGGCTCGGTGGTCGAGCAGTTCCGGCAGACGGTCGAGGTGCGGACCGAACGGGTCAAGACGCTTAAGACGACGATCCCCTTCCACAAGAACAACGAGCTCGACTACGCCTGGTTCACCGCCGGCAACAAGCAGGCGGCCTGGCTGCTCTACGTGCTGGTGGCCATCTTGGTCGTGACGGCTGTCTCGAACGGCGCCAACCTTACGGACGGCCTCGACGGTCTCGCCACGGGGGTCTCGGTGCCGATCGTCATGGTGCTCGGCGCGCTGGCCTACCTCTCGGGCCACGTCATCTACGCCGACTACCTCAACATCATGTACATCCCCGACAGCGGCGAGCTGGTCGTCTTCGCGCTGGCCATGACCGGCGCCCTGGTCGGCTTCCTCTGGTACAACGCCTACCCGGCGCAGGTCTTCATGGGCGACACGGGGTCGCTCGCCATCGGCGGCATCATCGCCGTCTTCGCGCTCTGCATCCGCAAGGAGCTGCTGCTGCCGCTGCTGTGCGGCATCTTCCTCGTCGAGGCGCTCTCGGTGATGATGCAGGTAAGCTACTTCAAATACACGAAACGGCGCTACGGCGAGGGGCGCCGCATCTTCCTCATGTCGCCCCTGCACCACCATTATCAGAAGAAAGAGATCTTCGAGACGAAGATCGTCCTCCGTTTCTGGATCATTTCGCTGCTGCTGGCGGCCGTGACGTTGGTAACCCTTAAAATCCGATAGACGATGACAGATCGAAAGAAAATCGCGGTGCTCGGCGGCGGCATCAGCGGCTACGGTTCGGCCATCCTGGCCAAGAAACAGGGATTCGAGGTCTTCCTCTCCGACCGGGGACGGATCGCCGACCGCTACAAGTCCAAGCTGGAGGAGTGGGCGGTGCCCTACGAGGAGGGGGGCCACACCGAGGCGCGTCTGCTCGACGCCGCGGAGGTCATCAAGTCGCCCGGCATCCCCGAGACGGCCCCCGTCGTGCAGCGGATCCGCGAGGCGGGCATCCCCGTCATCTCCGAGATGGAGTTCGCGGGCCGCTACCTCGACGGGGCCCGCTGCGTCTGCATCACGGGGTCGAACGGCAAGACGACCACCACGTCGCTCATCTACAAGATCCTGCGCGACGCGGGAGTGAACGCCGCCCTCGGCGGCAACATCGGCGAGAGCTTCGCCTACTCGGTCGCCACGGGGCGATACGATTGGTACGTATTGGAACTCAGCTCGTTCCAGCTCGACGGCATGTATGACTTCCGGGCCGACGTGGGGGTCCTCACGAACATCACCCCCGACCACCTCGACCGCTACGGCCACTGCTTCCAGAACTACATCGACGCGAAGATGCGCATTCTTCGCAACCAGGGGCCGGCCGACTGCTTCATCTACTCGGGCGACGATCCGGTGATCGCCGCCGAGCTGCCGAAATACGACCTTCGGATGCGGCAGCTTCCCTTCACCGCCCGCACGGCGGCGGCCGAGGGGGCGGGGGCACACCTCGACGGCGGCCGCTTCACGGCGCGGCTCGGCGACCGCTCGGTCGCGGTCGAGACGCGCGAGATGCGGCTCAGCGGACTGCACAACGCCTACAACGCCATGGCGGCGGCGCTGGCGGCGCTGGCTGTCGGGGTCGATCCAGAGACGATCCGCCGCTCGATCTGTTCGTTCGAGCCCGTCGAACACCGGTTGGAGCCGGTGCGCGAGGCGGACGGCGTGCTGTGGATCAACGACTCGAAAGCGACGAACGTCGATTCGGTATGGTACGCCCTCGAAAGCATGACGCGGCCGGTGGTCTGGATCGCGGGAGGCACGGACAAGGGCAACGACTACGAACCCCTGAAGGCCTTCGCCCGCGAAAAGGTGCACACGCTCGTCTGCATGGGGCTCGACAATGCGAAGCTCCTGCGCGACTTCTCGGGAGTGATCCCCGAGGTGGTCTCCACCGCCTCGCTCGACGAGGCGATGACGGCCGCCCGCCGCGCCGCCCGCCCGGGCGACGCCGTGCTGCTCTCGCCCGCCTGCGCCAGCTTCGACCTCTTCAAGAACTACGAACACCGCGGCGAATGCTTCAAGCAGTGGATCGCCGAACACCTCTGAAAAGCCGGCCGCCGCATGACTGAACGCTGGGATACACGGTTGGCGGAGCTGCTCCGCCGGGGGCTCACGGGCGATCGCGTCCTGTGGGTGATCGTCTTCGTGCTGGCGACGGTCTCGGTGCTCGTCGTCTACTCCTCGACCGCCAAGATGGCCTACGACGCCCACACGATGCGGACGACGGCCCACTTCCTGCGGCAGCAGTTAGTGATCCTCGTCTTCAGCCTCGGGGTGCTGCTTCTCGTGCAGCGGGTGAACAGCCGCGTCTACCACAAGATGGCGCGGTGGGTCTATTATGCGGGCGTGGCGCTTACGGCGGCCGTCTACTTCATCGGTGCGACGACCAACGGCGCCGCCCGCTGGATCCCGGTGGGCCCCTTCCAGTTCCAACCCTCGGAGCTGCTCAAGGTGGCGACGGTGATGTTTCTGGCCATGCAGCTTGCGGCCCGCCAGTCGAAGATCGACCGCATCCGCATCGTCCCCTCGTGGCGTTTCTGGACCTGGCGAAGTTCGCCCGAGCAGCGGACGATCTGGGCCGAGGGAACCTATCCGATCCTGCTGCCCGTGGTCGTCGCCTGCGCCGTGATTCTCCCCGCCCACACCTCCTCGTCGGCGCTGCTCTTCATCGCCTCGTGGGTCATGATGCTCATCGGCCGCGTCCGTTCGCGCGAGCTTTTCAAGCTCTTCGGCTGGGCGGTGACGGCTTTCCTGCTGTTGGTGGCGCTGAACCTGGGCCGCAGCGAGACCGCCGAGGGGCGCTTCGCCACCTGGGTCAGGCTTTGGGTGTTGCCTCAGGAGAGCAAGCCGATCGAGGATCTGACGGATACCGAGCGCTCGATGATCGCCATCCGCAACGGCGGCATCCTGGGCGAGGGGGCGGGGCAGAGCGCCATGCGCGTGGAGATGATCCACCCCGAGAGCGACTACGCTTTCGCCTTCTTCGTCGAGGAGTACGGCATCCTGCTCGCCGTGGCGCTCATGATGCTCTACCTGTGGATCTTCTTCCGTGCGATCGAGATCTTCCGACGGTGCGGCACGGCTTTCCCCGGATTGCTCGTGCTGGGGCTGGCCCTCATGATCACCTGCCAGGCGCTGCTGCACATCATGGTGACGGTGAACCTGATTCCCGAGACGGGGCAGACGCTGCCGCTCATCTCGCGCGGCGGCTCCTCGACGCTCTTCACGGCCGTGGCGCTGGGGATGATCCTGAGCGTCAGCCGCCAGAACGACGAGCAGTCGCACGACCGGCCGCGGGGGGAGAGCCTCTACGAGCAGGAGAAGCGGGGAAGGGGTTGAGAATTCAAAATTCAAAATTCAAAATTCAAAATTCAAAATGAAGAATGAAGGTCGGGGCGCAGCCTGCGGAGTGCATGCACGAGCGGACCTGCGGGACGCGAGTTGCGGGCCTCCGCGGGGGGGCGGCTGCGACCCGCTGCGGCTTCCAAGAAGCCGCAAATTCAAAAGAAGAATTAAAAAGGAGTTCCCACACTCAATGCTGATGAGTTCGGGGTGTAGTTTGAGAAGCAGGTGCGCTCGATTTCGACCTCGTCAGAGGTCGGCGGGCCGCAGGCGCGGTTTTATCGTTCGGGCCGCGGCTTGCGAAGCGCCCATGCGAGCGGACAAGCGGACGCGAGCAGCGGGCCTTCGCCGGGCGAAGCTGCGGCCCGCTGCGCCCGTTCCGGGCGCGAATGAAAAATGAAGAGTTAAAAATGAAAAATGATATTCGGGTCGCAACCTGCGGAGCACGCTTGCGACGATAAGGAGCAGCGGCACGGTACGAACGGACCAATCCTAACGCAAAGCCAGCCCGCAGCCGAGCGGACGGGCCTGCGACGTAGAGGAGCAGCCCTCCGCCCGGGGGCGGCTGCGGGCTGCCGACGTCTGCGACGTCGTATTACAGCAAAACACTTCAGCAGCTCCAGGCGGCTCGGGCTGCCGGTCGCTGCTCGGCCGATTTGGACACAAGACGCCCCGCAAACGAACAGCGGCTGCGGGCTGTTGCGCCCGGTCGGGCGCAATTGGAAGAATTAAAAATGGAGTTCGGGGCGCAGCCTGCGGAGGTCGTCAGCGACGCCAAGGAGCTACGGGCCTCCGCTGCCGGAGGCTGCGGCCCGCCGGTCCTGACGGACCGAAACAATGCTGCGGGCTGCCGATTGCGCTGCGACCGGATGTTCAGCAAAACACCAAAGAATATGGAACCTGTTCGATTGGACAAATATTTGTGGGCGGTGCGCATCTTCAAGACGCGCAGCGATGCCGCCGATGCGATCCGCAACAACCGCGTGACGGTCAACGGCGCCTATGCCAAGCCGTCGCGCGAGGTGAAAATCGGCGATATCGTCGCCGTGCGCCGGCAGGCGGTGACCTATTCGTACAAGGTGCTCGATCTCGTGTCGAGCCGGCAGGGGGCCAAGAATGTCCCGCAATACTGCCTCGATGTCACGCCTCCCGAGGAGCGGGCGAAACTCGATGTGCCGCATGAGACGATCTTCGTCTTCCGCGATCGCGGCACGGGGCGTCCGACGAAAAAGGAGCGCCGCGAGCTCGATACGCTGATGGACGGCATCTTCTACGACGACGAGGAGTAGCGGCCGCCCGCAACCCGGGTCGTGCTTGTGCGGAGCGCACCGCCGACTTCCGCAATAACAAATCACCCCTGCCGGATTATTCCGACAGGGGCGATTCGGTTGTATGAAGCATTGATAGGCTCGTCTCGCCGCCGGCTTTTCGGCGTGTGCGGATTTCGGTTCCCGGCTTCGGCATATGCAGTTTCCCGGCGGCATTTCTGCGTCCGTGGCTCCCCGGCATCTGTGGCTCCCCGGCGCCCGATTCTCCGACACTCGCAGTCCCTTGGCGCCGAACTCTCCGGAGTCCGCGGTTCCCCGGCTCTCGACTCTCCGATGCCCGCGGCTCTCGGCCCTCCGGTGCGCTCGCTTTTCCGCTTTCCTGGGCCCCCTCGGATGGGTTATTTTTTGTTGAATCGGTTCATCGTCATCTGGCAGCCCACGGCGGCGAACGAGAGAATCGCCTCGCCGAAGATCTTCAACCGTTCCGGCAGGGCCGCGCGCTCTTCGTCGGTCCACTTGCCCAGCACATAGTCGACCTGATGGCCGCGCGGAAAGTCGCCGCCGACCCCGAACCGCATGCGGGCGAAAGCCTCGGTGCCTAACAGTTCGGCGATGTTCTTCAGGCCGTTGTGGCCGCCGGCGCTTCCCTGCTGCCGCATCCGGAGCTGTCCGAAGGGGATGGCGATGTCGTCCGAGACGACGAGCAGGTTCTCGGGGGCGATCTTCTCGGCCTCCATCCAGTAGCGGACCGCCTTGCCCGAGAGGTTCATGTAGGTCGAGGGCTTGAGCAACAGCAGCGTGCGGCCGCGGTAGCGCAGCTCGGCCAGGTCGCCGTAGCGGACGGTCGTAAACGAAATGTCGGATACCCCGGCAAGGGCATCCAACACTTCGAATCCGATGTTGTGACGGGTTCCGACGTACTCGGCACCGATGTTTCCCAATCCGACGATCAGATATTTCATTGCACGTCAGCGGCTATTTCTCGGCGGCGGCACCGCGCGAAGCACGGGTTACGCGAACGGCGCAGACGGCGGTCGTGGCGGGCGTCAGGAACTTGAGGTTCTCGAACGCGAGGTCGCCGACGAAGATGGTCTTGCCGACACCCAGCGAGGTGACGTCCACAACGATCTCGTCGGGGAGGTTCTCGACCAGGGCGCTGACGATCAGTTTGCGGGCCGACAGGGTCAGCTTACCGCCGACCTTCACGCCCTCGGCGTTGCCCGTCAGACGGACCGGAATGGCGATGGCTACCGGCTTGCCGGCGGCGATGCGGAAGAAGTCGAGGTGGAGGATCTGCTCGCGGACGGGGTGGAACTGCGCCTCGCGCATCACGGCCAGTTCGATCTTGTCGCCGAAGTGGAGCTCGACGATGTAGGAGTTGGGGGTGTAGATGAGGGCTTTCACCTCGCGCGGGTCGATCGAGAAGTTGACGGTCTCGCCGTTACCGCACAATACGCAGGGGATCAACCCCTCGCGACGGACAGCCTTGGCTGCCTTTTTGCCGAAGTCCTTACGCTCAACGGCTTTTACTGCGATGGTTTTCATCGGTTTTGAAAGATGTTTAATTAAGTTAAACCACCGGCGGCTCTCGGCCCGAACAGAATCGAACGGGCTCCACACCGCCTGTTTGGGGGACAAAGATACGAAAAGCCGGACGCAAAAACAAATTTATTGCGAAAAGCGTTTTTTCGGGCGGTTCGGACTGTTTCGGCGGGTATTTGGGCAGGTTGTGGTTGTCGATGTTTTTTTGCTGTATATTCGACCTTGTTAACAGTCGGAAGGTTGCAGGCTGGGGACGGCGGAGGCCCGCTATTCGTTTCCGAATCCGCGTGTGGTACGCAGGCTGTGGCCCGAGTAATAATTTTGAATGCTGAATTTGCGGCTCCTGCAAGGAGGCGCAGCAGCCCGCAGCCGCCCCCCGGGCGGAGGGCTGCAATCTCGCGTCCCGAAAGTCCGCTCGTGCAGGCCCGTCCGCTCGGCTGCGGGCGCTTCGCAAGCTGCGCCCCGAGTTCCATTTTATATTGCGCTCTTTGGGGCGCAGCTGCCCGCAATTGCTTCATGCAAACCGACTGCTCGACCATCGAGGCAACGCATTTTCAAAAACAGTCTCCCAAGCTACGAAGATCAAAATTTCATTGCGAGCCTTTTGGCTATTGGATCGGACGTTTGTTTTTCGGATCTTTGCACCGACATATTTTTTACGACAATACCCCAAGAGTGTTGTATTTTGCCGAACATTCACTAACTTTGCGGAGCTGTCCGACGGATGGCAACATATTTGTTTAGTGAAAGTGTTTCGCTAATCCTTGAGTAGAAATCTGACAGTTTCAACAAAGACGAGGATAAACGACAACGCTCATCACCGTATATAGGTTCTCTCATTCTGAAAGATCCTGTTAGGTGTGGGGTATTGTTTCTTTATTCGTCTTTAGGTTTTGTCAGAACCTCTACTCAGATAAACGAACAGCTCCACACTTTCTTATTTTATATTGCAAACCTGCCGCAGTGGAGTTGATGCGGTCCGTAAAACATTATGGACGCAAAACCATTATGGAAACAGATTTTATCCGAGGAGGGAAAAAGACTGTTTCAATTGAAGGTTGGGCCGACAATCCCTTTTTTGGTAGGGGCTTATTACCACAAGCGGCTCCTAAGTGACGATGACCTGAATAGCAGGGCGTCTCTTCGCAAGGTATTTCACGAAATAACGACGACCGAGCCAGGCGCTGTCAGAATTACGATTTGTCCGCATTTGGGCGTCGAGGTCGTCAGAATAGCGACCTCGCCAGGGCACAATCCGTTGTTCGCTTCCAATCTGGACGAATATATCGACAACCTTTGGGAGCGATATGGCCGCTATATATCGTCCCGCAAATTCTCGATCGATACCGCCGATCATTCCTGGCGGGAATTCGATGTGTGTCGTCCTAAAAAAGCGTTACAGGATTTGATACAAAAATAATAAAAGTTTGTTAAACCACAACGCGGGCGCCCGTGTTGTGGTTTAATGTTCTGTACGTTTTAACTTTCTTTATGTTTTGGCGATGCATTTGGTCGGGCGTAAGCATACCGCACGACAGGTGCGGACGCATACCGTTATATATCGCCACACTCTGTGCCACCACCTTCTGCTGTGTCCTTAAATCGCACGACAACTCCTCCAATAAAAATTCGTGTTTTATAGTCGCATTTAT
>CANQIF010000022.1 GCA_947623965.1 uncultured Alistipes sp. | reverse complement strand
TTTTTGTTGTTTTTAGCCTAAATATAACAACTTCAATCCATTACACAAGTTTTATGTCTCTTTTTGGCACATAAGCCCTAATTTTTAATTGCGCCCGAAAGGGCGCCGCAGCCCGCAGCCGCCCCCGGGCGGAGGGCTGCATCCTCGCGCTGCTCGTCGCAAGCCATCCGCTCGGCTGCGGGCTTATCCCGAGATGAATCGGCCGTCAGGCATCGGCGAGCCGCAGCCTGGGGCGGCGAAGGCCCGCAGCTCCTTCACGTCGCAGGCGTATCCTCCGCAGGCCGCGGCCCGACACGGGGATGCCAAAGTGCGTCCGGAAGGCCCGCTTAATTTTGAATCATGAATTTGCGGTTCCGAATGGAACCGCAGCGGGCCGCAGCCTCCGCCCGGCGGAGGCCCGCACTTCGCGACCCGAAAGTCCGCTTCGAGCGGGCGCTCCGCAGGCCGCGGCCCGAATTCGTAATTCTGAATTCTGAATCTTGAATCTTGAATTCCATCACTCTTCCGCAAGGCCCCCTAACGTCTCCCACCCGCGTAGTATAAAAAAATGTTGATAACTTTTCGATGGAATCCCGCTGCACTCCCGAATAATTGTCGTAATATTGTATCGGTTTAGGGTGTGCGCCGCGACAGCCGTTCGCGGCGCATGAAAAGGGAATCCGGTGCGAGACCGGAACTATACCCGTAGCTGTGAGTTCCCCTTTCGTCCGCGCCCTCGAACGGCCACTGCCCGCCTCAGGCGGACGGGAAGGTCGCGCGGATGGAACGAGTCAGAAGACCTGCCCCGAACCCTTTCGATGGCCGGATGCTTCCGGGTTTTGGAGCATCCCGCACTGCATACGTTTCCAGCAAAGAGGAAAGAAAGACATGCGTCGTCCGAATCGGGCGTCGCCGGTGGTCCAGCAAAAAACGGCACCGGTAGCTCCGCGAAGGACGGCACCGGTAGCTCCGCGAAGGACGGCACCGGTAGCTCTGCGAAGGACGGCACCGGCTGCCCCGCGAAGAACGCCGCCGGCTGTCCCGCGAAGGACAGCACCGGCAGCTCCGTGAAGAGCTGCCCGCAGTCTTGCCGAAATGGCCCGGCGACAGGGTTTTCCCGCCCTGCAGGCAGCCCGGCCGCACCCTCCGGCGCCAGGCGTATGCAGGTACGACAGAGAAGAAAACCAAACAGACAGAACGCTATGATACAGACGGTAGTAAAACGGGACGGCCGCATCGTCGGCTTCAATCGGGAAAAGATCGCGGCCGCCGTGCGCAAGGCCATGCTCACGACCGAGCAGGGCGAAGACGAGGCGCTGCTCCACCGGATCGTCGACCGCATCGAATACCGCGGCCGCGAGCAATCGACGGTCGAGGAGATTCAGGACATGGTCGAACTCGAACTGATGAATTCCCCGCGCAAGGAGGTGGCCCGCAGCTACATCGCCTACCGCAACCGCCGCAGCATCGCCCGCAAGGCCAAGACGCGCGAGGTCTTTCTCGAAATCGTCGAGGCCAAGAACAGCGACGTGACGCGCGAGAATGCCAACATGAACGCCGACACCCCCGCGGGCATGATGATGAAATTCGCCTCGGAGAGTACGAAACCATTCGTCGACGACTACCTCCTCTCGGAGGAGACGGTCTGGGCGCTGCGCAACAACTACCTCCACATCCACGACAAGGACTACTATCCGACCAAGTCGCTCACCTGCCTCCAGCACCCGCTGGACCGCATCCTCGAACACGGCTTCGTGGCCGGCCACGGCGAATCGCGCCCCACGAAACGCATCGAGACGGCGGCCATCATGGCCTGCATCTCGATGGAGACCGTGCAGAACGAGATGCACGGCGGCCAGGCGATCCCCGCCTTCGATTTCTACCTCGCCCCCTACGTGCGGCGCAGCTACATCGAGGAGGTCCGGACGATCGAACAGCTGACGGGGCTCGACCTGAAGCACCTCTACGAGGCTGCGATCGAGGACTACACAGCCCGCGACCTCGACTTCCTGCAGGGCGACGAGCGGCTGAAACAGCACGCGATCAACCGCACGGTGAACCGCGTACACCAGTCGATGGAGGCCTTCATCCACAACATGAACACGATCCACTCGCGCGGCGGCAACCAGGTGGTCTTCTCCTCGATCAACTACGGCACGGACACCTCGGCCGAGGGGCGCTGCGTGATCCGCGAGCTGCTGCGCTCGACCTACGAGGGGGTCGGCGGCGGCTCGACGGCGATCTTCCCGATCCAGATCTGGAAGAAGAAGCGCGGGGTGAGTTACCTGCCCGAGGACCGCAACTACGACCTCTACCGCTTCGCCTGCAAGGTGGCCGCGCGGCGCTTCTTCCCCAACTTCGTCAACCTCGACGCCTCGTTCAACCGCCACGAGAAGTGGCGCGCCGACGATCCGAAACGCTACCTCTACGAGGTGGCGACCATGGGCTGCCGCACGCGCGTCTTCGAAAACCGCTTCGGCGAGAAGACCTCGGTGGGGCGCGGCAACCTCTCCTTCTCGACGATCAACCTCGTGCGCCCGGCGATCGAGTGCATGGCGATCGCGGAGAAGAGCCTGCGCATCGAGCGCTACTTCGCCAAGCTCGACGAGCTGCTCGAGATCACGGCCCGGCAGCTCTGCGACCGCTACGACTTCCAGAAGACGGCCCTCGCGAAGCAGTTCCCGCTGCTCATGTCGGCGCTCTGGACGGGGAGCGAGAACCTCCGCCCGAACGATACGGTCGAGAGCGTCATCAACCAGGGAACGCTCGGCATCGGCTTCATCGGACTGGCCGAGTGCCTGATCGCCCTCGTGGGCAAGCACCACGGCGAGAGCGAGGAGGCGCAACAGCTGGGGCTGCGGATCGTTCGCTACATGCGCGACCGCGCCAACGAGTTCTCGGAGCGCTACCAGCACAACTTCAGCATCCTGGCGACGCCCGCCGAGGGGCTCTCGGGACGCTTCACGCGCGTGGACCGCAAGCAGTTCGGCGAGATTCCGGGCGTCACGGACAAAATCTACTACACGAACTCGAACCACGTCCCCGTCTACTACAAGTGTTCGCCCAAGCACAAGGCCGAGGTCGAGGCGCCGTACCACAATCTGACGCGCGGCGGCCACATCTTCTACGTGGAGATCGACGGCGATGCCACGCACAACCCGCAGGCGATCATGGACATCGTCGATCTGCTGGACAAGTACGACATCGGCTACTGCTCGGTGAACCACAACCGCAACCGCTGCATGGACTGCGGCTACGAGGATGCCGAGGAGGATCTGAAGGTCTGCCCCCGGTGCGGCGGCAGGAACATCGACCGCCTGCAGCGCATCACGGGCTACCTCGTGGGGACGACCGAACGATGGAACAAAGCCAAACTGGCAGAGCTGCATGACCGCGTCGTCCACAAATAGCATCCGCATCCTCGACATCCGCTACGGGACGTCGGTGGACGGCGTGGGGCTGCGCACGTCGCTCTACTGCGCGGGGTGCGAGAACCGCTGCCCGGGGTGCCACAACCCGCAGTCGTGGGATGAGGCGGGCGGCGAACCGGTCGCCGTCGGGGAGCTCTTCGACCGCATCGTCGAGGCGGAGATGAACGTAACCTTCACGGGCGGCGACCCGATGCTGCACCCCGAGGGCTTCACCGAGCTGGCGCGAAGGCTGCATGCGCAGACCCCCTATACGATCTGGTGCTACACGGGCTACACTTTCGAGGAGCTGCTGCACCACCCGGCCCGCCGGGCGCTGCTCGAAACGGTCGATGTGCTGGTCGACGGCCGCTTCGTCGAGGCCGAACGCGACCGTTCGCTCCGCTTCCGCGGCAGCCGCAACCAGCGGATCCTCGACGTCCGGCGTTCGCTCGAACGGGGCGAAGCGGTCCTGCTCGAGCTGGACTGACGGGGGGGGGATTTTTTATGAAAAGAGGCCGGGCCCGATCTTCGGGTCTGACTTGGCGGTGCAGGCCGGAGGGTTCCGGCATCGCTCCGAATGAACCGGCGGGCGGTCTTTCCGTAGTGGAAGGGCCGCCCGCCGTTATTTTCGGGGAGATGCAAACGGGTTCAGCGCCGTGCGAGGCTTTGCTGCAGCCCGAAAAAGGCGATGAAGGCGAAGGCGAAGAGCGGCAGCAGGAAGCCGAGGGCCATGCTGCTGCGGCCGAGGAGCCCCATCCCGATCGGGAAGAGGGCGCCGCCGGCGACGCACATCACCAGCAGCGACGAGGCCTGCTTCGTCCGTTCGCCCATGCCGCGGACCCCCAGGGCGAAGATCGTCGGGAACATCATCGACATGAAGAAGAACGAGAGGAAGAGGGCGGCGAGCGAGAGAACGCCGAACGAGCCGATGACGAGGAGCATGCAGCCTGCGGCGAGCGTGCCGAAGAGGGCCAGCAGCCGGGCGGGGGCGATCCAGCGCATGAAGACCGAGCTGAGCAGCCGCCCGATGAAGAAGAGCCCCATGCCGCCGAAGCCGAGGAGCTGCGTGGCGGCCAGCTTCGAGATCGAGGGGTCGAGCTCGAGCACGTAGTTGACGAAGTAGCTGCCGATGCCGGTCTGCGCCCCGACGTAGAGGAATTGCGCCGCGAGTGCGTATTTGAAGTGGGGGCGGCTCCAGACCGAGGCGCCGGCCGTCCCTTCGGCGAGGGCGTTCTGCCGCTCGTCGCGCGCAAGCTCCGCTTCGGGGATGCGCGTGCGGGCGAAGAGCAGGCCGATGAGCAGGACACAGCCTCCGACCAGCAGGTAGGGCTTCGCCAGATCGAAGGGGTCGCCGTCGCCGCCGAAGATGAGCAGCCCGCCCAGCAGCGGCCCGACGATCCAGCCTATGCCGTTGAAAGCCGCGGCGATGTTGATGCGCTGCGCGGCGTGGGCCTCGGGACCCATGCCGGTCGCGCAGGGGTGGGCGCCGTTCTCGATGATGCAGAGGCCGCAGGCGAGGATGAAGAGGGCGGCGAAGAAGGGGATCGGCGAATGGATGAACGAGGCCGGGACGAAGAGCAGCGCACCCAGCGCGAAGAGCAGCAGCCCTACGAGGATGCCGCGCTTGTAGCCGACGCGTCGCATGAGGAGGCCGGCCGGCAGGGCCGTGACGAAGTAGCCGATGTAGACGGAGAACTGCACGAAGCCCGACTGGGCCTTCGTCATCTCGAAGGCCTCCTGGAAATGCTTGTTGAGGACGTCGAGCAGCCCGTGGGCGCATCCCCAGAGGAGGTAGAGCGAGGCGATGAGCAGGAACGGCACGAAATAATCGACGCCGGCCGCGTTCTTGAAGATCGATTTTCGAGACATAGAGGGGTCGGTGTTGGGTACGAAACGAAACGGAGCCTGCCGGAGCAGGTCCCGGAAAAAGGCCGGGTTCCGGAAAAAATGGCGGGCCCCGGAAAATTCCGGGCTCCTGGCGAATTGCCGGGGCTCCGGAGATAGGCCGGGCTCCTGGAAATAGGCCGGGCTCCGGCAGATTGCCGGGCCCCGAAAATGCCGGACCGGCGGCCGGCGGGAGCTAATCGGGCCGGCGGATGCTAATCGAGGTGGAAAACCTCCTCCATCGTGGCCCACCACTCGCCTTCGGCGCGCGTGTCGAGCGGCTGTTGGCAGGGCTCGCAGACGGCCCACCAGCGCTGCGTCTCGGGGTCGGCCGCCATCTTGGCCATATCGGCCTCGTAGTCCGTCCCGGTATATTCGTAGTAGCTGAACAGGTAGCCGTCCTTGTAGTAGATGCTGTAGTTGCGGATGTTGCACTCCTTGATCATGCGCAGCACCCCCGGCCAGGCGGCGGCGTGCAGCTTCTTGTACTCTTCGAGTTTTCCGGGCGTTACCCCGATGACCATTCCGTAGCGTTTCATGGTTGGTGTATATGGGTTTGTTTAAGGTTTCGTTCGGCAGCGGCGGCGGCAGGCTATTCGTGCACCGCCTTGAAGAGGGCCTCGACGTTGGCGGGGTTGATGTCGGGCAGGATCGCCTCGTGGCTGGGCGAGAGGATGAGCCCCGTGGGGAAGATCCGCTTCAGCCGCAGCACGTCGGCGCGCACCTCCCCGGCTGTGCCGTTCACGAGCAGGTGCTGGGCGTCGACGCCGCCGAAGAAGGCGCCGCGGTCGCCGAAGTCGGCCTTCAGCCGCTCGGCCTGCATCTCCTTCGCGCGGGCCTGGATGGGGTGGATCACGTCGATCCCCAGATCGAACAGCTCGCCGATGATCGGGTGGATCGCCCCGCACGAGTGGTGCACGACCTTCAGACCGTAGCTCTTGGCCTGGTCGACGAGCCGTTTCGTCCCCGGAAAGACGTATTCGCGCAGCTCCTCGGGGGCGACGAGCAGGCCGTTCTGGCTGCCGAAGTCGTTGCCGATCAACACGGCATCGAGATAGCCGCGCGTCGCCTCGTAGAAGATTTCGCCGCAGCGGAGGTAAAATTCGGTGATGCGGTCGATCACGGCGCGGAACATCTCGGGCGCGATCATCATCGTGAGCAGGGCATTCTCCATGCCGAAGGCCGAGCAGGCGTCCTGGAAGTGAGCGGCCCACATGATCCCCATGCGGGCGCAGTCTTCGGGGGCCTGCTGCGCCAGCCGGCGCGCCTCGGCGAAGTCGATGTGCTCCTCGGGGTCGGGCCAGGGAAAGCGCTCGACGAGGGCCGGATCGGTCATATCCTCGAAGAATCCGGGGGCCGTCAGCGTCCGCTCGTCCTGCGCGCCGCCCGCGCCGCTCTTGGCGAAGGCGAGCGAGCAGCCGATGTCGTTCGTCGGCGGGTTGTGGTAGGGGACGGGGATCGGGTAGACGTCGTCGTCGATTTTGCGTTTGAGGGCATCCACCGAATCGACGCCGAAGTGGGCGAAGAGCTTCGGCAGCGCCGACGGTACGGGAAGCCCCAGCCACGAGGCGGGCCGATCGACCTCCTGACGGGCGATCGTGGCGAAGAAACGTTCTCTATGGGTCATCATCGCGGGTGCGGTGTTTAGGTTTTAGGTTGAGGAGCGAGACGAAAGAAAGGCGGCTCTTCAAGAGCCGTGCGGGCCGCAGCCTCCCCCCGGCGGAGGCCCGCAGCTCGCGTCCCGCAGGTCCGCTTCGAGCGTGCGCTCCGCAGGCTGCGGCTGCAGGAGGTATTCTGCAGACTGCAGCGGACCTGTCCCGCAGCGGCTCCTTTCGGAGCTGCAGTAAGCGCTCTGCAGACTGGCTGCGGCCGCAACGTACCGGCAGCCCGCAGCAACTCCCTCCGGAGCTGCAGGTCGTGTCCCGCAGACTGCCGCTGCAGCGGCCTGCCTCCGACCGGCTGCGGCCGCCGGACGCCCGAATCCGCCTCGTTTCTTACAAAGATAGCTTTTTTTCGCCGAAAAACCAAATTTCGCGCGGCGAATCCGTTACGGACGTCCGCCGGAGCGCGCCAGGAGGTAGCCGGCCACCGCCTCGAAAGCGGGCAGCGTGGTCGGGTCGATGGCCCGGTTGTCCGCTTCGGGATGGGAGGCGAGGCGCACGATCACCATCTCGGCCGCCGGGTCGATGTAGATCGCCTGTCCGTGGACGCCGCGGGCCATGAAGGCGCCGCGGGCGTTGTGGGTGACCCACCACATGTCGCGGTAGCTCCAGCCGGGGAGCGCCCGGCCGTATTCCGAGCGGGCGAAGGCCGCGCGGTCGCCGCCGCTGCGAATCTCCTCGACGGCCTCCGGGGGGAGGATCCGTTCGCCGCGCCAGCGTCCGCCGAGGCGGATCATCTCGCCGAAGCGCCCCAGATCGCGCAGGGCGGCGTTGAAGCCGCCCCCGGCGAAGGGGGTGCCGAGGGCATCGACCTGGTAGTAGCCGTCCTGCTCCATCCCTAACCGGCTCCAGATGCGCTCCTCGAGCAGCTCGGCGACGGAGCGCCCCGAGACGGTCGCCACGATCCATCCCAGCAGGTCGGCATTGACCGTCCGGTAGCCGAAGACGTTGCCGTGGCGCCCCGCCCGGCGGATCGTGCGCAGGTAGTCGTAGTAGCCCTGCGGCGTGCCGGCGGGGTGCTCCAAAAGGGGGTTGCCCGCCTCGCCGTAGGCCCACACTTCGGCCTCCGGATCGCGGTAGTCCTCGCTGAAGCGGATCGAGGTCGTCATATCCATCACCTCGCGGACGGTGGCGTCGCCGAAGCCCGAGCCGGCGAGCTGCGGCAGGTAATGGCTCACCCGTTCCGCCGGGTCGAGCACCCCCTCGGCCGCGAGCAGGGCGGCCAGGGTCCCCGTGAGGGATTTCGTGACGGACATGACGGCGTGGACCCCCTCCTCGGTGAGGGCGCCGAGGTAGCGTTCGTAGACGATGCGGCCGCGGTGCAGGACGAGGATGCCGTCCGTGTAGTTCAGATCGAGCGAGCGGCGCCAGGTGACCGCCTCCCGCTGTCCCGCGGGAAGGAACGTCACGGTGTCGATCCCCGCGTCGAGCGCATATTCGAAGAGGGCGGGCGGGGTGCGGTTGTTGCGCGCGACGTTGACCGTGGGCAGGAAGCTGCGCATGTGGACGACGCTGTAGCGAAGCGCCGGAAAGCGGAAGAAGGAGCCGTCGCGGACCCGGATGCGCCGCGCGTCGGGCGGCGGAAAGCCCTGCATGTACCCGGTTCGGGCGGGATCGGACGCGGCGGCGTCGAGGGGCTCCTGCTGGGCGCGGACGGCCGTCGGAGTGCAAAGGATGGTGCATAGGGCGGCGCAAAGCGCCGGAAAAAGTCGGTTCATGGTCTGATCGTCGGTTTGTGCTTGTGCCGCCTCTTGGGGACAAAGATCGTGCGCGATTTCCCAATGCGCGCGATTTTCCGGTGCGCGCGGTTTCCCGGCCTCCTCTTTTTGATGCGGGCGCCGACCGGCAGCGGACCGTCGGCAGGGCAGGAGGGCGGCCGGCCCTCGCCAGTCAGTCAGCTCTCTCCGCCCGCCGGCCCGTTTTGGCACGGAAATGGCGCGGGAACGGGGTGTCCAACCAATAAAAACGAACAACGATGGAACAGAAGAAAATCTACTACTGCCGCCACTGCGGCAACGTGATCGAAGTGCTCGTCGATGCGGGCATCCCCGTGGTCTGCTGCGGCGAGGAGATGATCGAGCTGACCCCCGAGAAGGTCCAGCAGTTAGGCTGATCCGCCCGCGTCCGCCTGCTGTGAAAAAGGCACCCCTGCCCATCGGCGGGGGTGCCTTTTCGTTCGGGATGCGGCGGGGCCGCTACTCCTCGGAGGCGGGCTGGTTCACATACTGTTCGGCGATCTCGGTCAGGAGACAGTCGGTCTTCTTCTCCTCTTCGAGAAGCTCGCCCAGCAGCTGCCGGATCTCCTTCTCGGGAAGGTAGTCCGCCAGGGCGTGCAGGGTGCCGTAGGTGGCGATCTCGTAGTGTTCGATCTTCTGGGCGCAGAGGATGAGCGCCGCATTGCGCACGAAGGAGTCCTGCTCCGTCTCCTCGATGGCCGAATCGGTCTCTTTCAGAAGCCCCTCCATCGCCTCGCACTTCTTGGCCGCGGCCTTGCACCCGAGCAGTTCGAAGACGCGCTCGATCCGCTCGAGCTGCTCGGGGCTCTCCTGCTCGTGCTTCTTGAGGGCGGCGATCAGCCGCTTGCAGGTCGCCGCCTGCTGCATCTTCTGCAACCCCTTGACGAGGTGCTTTTCGGCCCAGTAGATGTCCTTGAGGGCATCTGCGAAGAAGGCGCGGAATTGCGGCTGCGACGTCTGCTGTTTCTGCTCCGTCCGCTCCTTGGTCTGTACGTTCGTGTTCATACCTTGTATCGATTAACGGTTGATGCCCTTCACGCGGGCAAAGAACGTACCACATTCGGCGGCGGCGCTGCTGCGGCCGCACCGGCAGCAGGGGCTGGCAGGGAGGAAGCCGGCAGGAATAAAGCCGGCAAGGCGGGACCTGGAAAGCGGGACCAGAAGGGCGGGGGCCGGAAGGCGGGATCTGCAAAGAGAAAGCCGGGAAGGCGGGGGCCGGCAAGGAGGTTCCGAACGGAAGGGGCGAAAAAGAGGCCGCCCCGATCATCTCGGGACGGCCTCTTCAGGTCGGATCGCGGGGTGCGGACGGTCGCCATTGCGCTGCGCCCACCCCCTCGTCCGGATAAATCCGGCTGCTCGGCCTACTCCGCCTTTTCGGCCTGCTGCGGCTGCTTTTCCTGCATCGGCTTCTCGCTCGATGCGGCCTCCTCGGCGGGTTTCGGCTCCTCGTAGGGCTTCACGTCGATCAGCTCGACCTCGAACTCGAGGGCCTCGTTGGGACCGAAATCGGGGCTGGGGCTCTGGGCGCCGTATGCCAGCTCGGCGGGAATCCAGAGGATGATCTTGCCCCCCTTGCCCACGAGCTGCATTCCCTCGGTCCAGCCGGCGATCACGCGGTTGAGCGGGAACTCGGCCGGCTCGTCGTTCTCGGCGGCTGCCGGATTCTGCTTAAGGATCATCTCCTGCTGCTCCTTCGAACGGTTCTTGAAGATCGACGAATCGAAGACCTTGCCTTCGCGCGTGCGGCCCGTGTAGTGTACTTTCACCACGTCGCGCGGATCATCGGCCTTGACCGATGCGTCGCCGGCCTTGACCACCTTGTAGAGCAGTCCCGACTCGGTCTTCTGCACGCCCGACTTCTTCTCGATCTTCTCTAACCAGGCTTTCGAAGCCTCGGCGTTCCGGGCCGGAACGACCACCATGAAGTAGTGCTGCAGATAGTTGTTTACGGCCATCTCGTTCATCGAGGCGCTCTTGTCGTGCGCCTCCTGCAACCCTTTGCCGACCCAGTAGAGCTGGATCGGGAAGTCGCTCGAACGCATGTTCGTCCCGATGTCCACGCCGAGCGCATAGGAGAGCGCCGTGCGCTCCTGCTCCGTCTCGAACATGCTCTCGTCGGCTGCGGGATACTCGACCTTCGTCGAGTCGCCCTGTGCCAGCCGGACGCTGTCGGCCTCGGCACGCTTGGCCCGAACGGCTGCGGCGCGCTCGCCGCGCTTGTTCATGAAGTAGTCGCGCAGCAGCTCGACGGCCTCGTCGTGGGGCTGCTGCGCCTTGTCGAAAGCCCCCTCCTCCATGCCGCGGAGGATCTCCGCATAGTCGAAAGGAATGTCAGCCATCTGGTAGCCGAGGCCGTAGCCCATGTTGGCGCCCAGGGCGTACGAAAGGGTATCCATCTGCGACGAATCGCCCTTCGTGATCTTCGTTCCGCTGCCGGAGCAGGAAACCAGCATCGCCGCGCATGCGAAGGCGGCGGTCAAGATTCGATTGTTCATCTGTTTATTCGTGTGTTAAAGATCTTTCGAAAATGCAAAGATACGAAATAATCGGGAATATGCACGCATTCTTCGCGATTATTTCCGGCGGCGGTTCCATTCGGCGTATTTATCGAGCCGAACGAGCTCGATCTCGAAGCAGAGCGTGCTGTTCGGGGCGATGCCCATCGACGCTTCGCCCGCGGCTCCATAGGCCTTTTCGGCAGGGACCCAGGCCGTGATGCGCCCCTCCTCGCCGATGAGGCGGAGGGCCTCCTGCACGCCGGGCTTCAGGTCGCCGAGCATCCGGCGGAGCGTGTCGCCGCGGTCGTAGGAGGAGTAGAGGGGCTCGCCGTCCGCGCGCAGGATGCGGAGGCGCAGCAGGACCGAATCGCGCTCCGAGGCCGGGATGCGCTCCTGGTCGCCGATCTGCTCGACCGAGTAGGTGACGCCCGATTTGGTGCGGGCGTAGCTGCGGTTGCGGTCGGCAATGTCGGCGAGGAAGCGCTCCTCGTAGGCGCGCGCCTCCTCGGGCAGCGTGTAGTTCATGTAGCGCAGGTAGAAGGCTTCGGCCTCGTCGGTCGTGAAGCGCGTCTTCTCGCGGAAGACGTCGCGGATCCCCTCGCAGAGGGCGGCGACGTTGAGCGTCGAATCCATGCGCTGCAGGTTCAGACCGACGTTCATGCCGATCACGTAGGCCACCGAGTCGGCGGCGCTTTTCAGACGGGTGTCGCCTCCGTCGGAGCGGCGCGAGCAGGCCGCTATCGAGACGGCGAGCAGCGAGAGAAACAGGAGTTTTTTCATGGTCTTGTTCATATATGCGAGCTATTTCGGCTCGTTCGACCGGAGGGTCTGGCCGCAGAGCTTCCACAGCAGCCTGGCGCCGACGATGGCGTCGGTGCGGTCGTCGGGTGCGGGGCAGACCTCCACCAGATCGAAGCCGAGGATGCGGCGGCCGCTGTCGACCGTGCGCTGCAGCAGGTAGAGCGCCTCGTCGTAGCTGAGGCCGCCCGGGACGGGGGTTCCGGTGTGGGGGCAGTAGGGGAGGTCGAGCCCGTCCACGTCGAAGCTGACGTAGACCGTCCGGGGCAGGGTGTCGATGATGCGGTCGCAGACGGCGTGCCACGGCTCGCCCTGCAGGCGCGCCTCGAGGAGCTGCTGGCCGTCGAACTGCACGACGCGGCCCGAAGCCTCGGCCGTGCGGCGCTCCGCGGCGCTGAAGTCGCGCACGCCGACCTGCACGATGCGTTCGACGCCGGGCACGTCGCGCAGGACGTTGTACATGATCGAGGCGTGGGAGAAGTCGAACCCCTCGTAGGCCTCGCGCAGGTCGCAGTGGGCGTCGATGTGGAGTATGCCGAAGCTGTCGCAGCGCTCGGCGAGCGCGCGGATCAGCCCGTAGGGGGTGGCGTGGTCGCCGCCGACGAGACCGACCGTCTTGCCCGCGTCGAGCCAGCGGGCCGCCTCCTCGCCGATGGCGGCGTTGAGCTGCCGGGAGCCCTCGTTCACGCGGGCCAGCTTGCGCGCGATGAGCAGATCGTCCGTCGAACCGCCCCGTTCGAGGTGCTCGATCACGCGGCGGGCGTCGGAGCGCAGCCGCTGCGAGAGCTCGAGCAGGGCGTAGTCGATGCCGGCCGTGGCGATGCCGCGCCGCCACGCATCGGGGGCGGCCGGGTCGTAGAAGTCGAGCTGCGTCGAAGCCTCGATCAGGGCGTCGGGGGCGTCGGCCGTGCCGGCGCCGTAGGAGACCGTGACGTCCCACGGGGCCGAGAGCAGCACGAGGGCCGCCTCGTCGGTCGTGAAGGGCATGCCGAAGTAGTTGCCGTTGTCGAGGCCGACGCCGTCGGGGTCGAAGAGGGGGGCGTTTGTCATAACGGAGCGTGTTCGATAGGGCAAAGATACGAATAAGTCGAGCGCAATGCCAAATTTATTTGGGCATTGCCGAGACGGAGTATCTAAGGCGGAGCCAAAGATACAAAAAGCCGAGGGCATCTATAGTGGCCAGGGCAAAACCAATGTACAGCGAAAGCGAATTTATTTCGCTATCTTTGTCGGCGACAAAAAACGTATTCCGATGCAAAACCGACGTCCCGTAATTGTCGCCGATGAGGCGATCCCCTTTCTGCAGGGGGTGCTCGAGCCCTGGTGCGAGGTGCGCTACCTCGCCGGTGCGGCCATCGCGGCCGACGATCTGCGCACGGCCGACGCCCTCGTCGTCCGCACCCGCACGCGGTGCGATGAAAAGCTGCTCGGGGATTCGCCGGTCCGGCTCGTCGTGACGGCGACGATCGGGTTCGACCACATCGACCGCACCTGGTGCGCCGCCCGCGACATCGAGGTCGTGACGGCGGCCGGCTGCAACGCCCGCGGCGTGCTGCAATGGGTGGCCGCCGTACTGGCATCAGACGCCCGCCGCAGCGGGTGGCGGCCCGGGACGCAGACGTTAGGCGTCGTCGGGGTGGGACACGTCGGTTCGCTCGTCGCCGCCTACGCCCGTACGTGGGGATTCCGCGTGGTGTGCTGCGACCCTCCGCGTGAGGAGCGCGAGCACCTCGGCTTTCGCCCGCTCGACGAGGTGGCGGCCGAAGCCGATATCCTGACGCTGCATACACCGCTCGATGCAACGACCCGCCACCTGGTCGATGCGTCGCTGCTAAGCCGCATGAAACCCGGGGCGCTGCTGCTGAATTCCTCGCGCGGAGCGGTGGTCGATACGGCCGCCCTGCTCCGCAGTCCGCTGCGCTTCGCTCTCGATGTCTGGGAGGGGGAGCCGCAGCTCGACCGCGAGGCCCTGGCCCGGGCGGTCGCCGCGACGCCCCACATCGCCGGGTACTCCGTACAAGGCAAGGCCAATGCGACGGCGGCGGCCGTGGCGGCGATCGCCCGCCGGTTCGGGTTGCCGCTTCGCAACTGGTACCCGGCCGAGGCCCTGCCGCCCGCACCCCGACCGATCGGATGGCAGGAGCTGTGTACGACGATCGACCGCTACTTCGACCTCGAAGCCGAAAGCCGGGCCCTCCAGGCGCATCCCGAGACCTTCGAACGGATGCGCGACACCTACCGGTACCGGGAGGAGTATTTTTGAGACCGCAGACGCCCCCTGGCGGAGGGTTTGCCGCAAGTAAAATCGACCTCTCAAGAGGTCGGCGGGCCGCAGCCTCCCGGCAGCGGAGGCCCGCAGTTCGTTCCCGAATCTGCGTGCGCTCCGCAGGCTGCGACCCGAAACGGAATATAGGTCCAAGCACACCGGCAGGACCTTTTAATTCTGTTTTTTGAATCTTGAGTTTGCGCCCGGACGGGCGCAGCAGCCCGCAGCCGCCCCCTGGCGGAGGGCTGCTCCTTCACGTCGCAAGCCCACCGCTCGGCTGCGGGCTCCTTGCACAAAATCAATCGCGCAGCGATTAGTGGGCGCAGGCTGTAAATCCGATCCCATAATTCTGAATTTTGAATCTTGAATTTTGAATTTGCGGTTCCGAAAGGAACCGCAGCGGGCCGCAGCTTCGCCCCGCGAAGGCCCGCTCCTCGCGTCCCGCAGGTCCGCTTCGTGCAGTCCTTCGCAAGCCGCGGCCCGAAGACAAAGCCACAAAAAAACATCTTCTCTAAAGATACTTCGCCTCGGCAATGCACAAATAAATTTGGCATTACGCTCGACTTATTCGTTCTTTGGCTTCGCCGAAGATACTTCGCCTCGGCAAAATTGCAAACAAGTTTGCATTTTGCCCTCGGCTTTTCGTATCTTTGTCCCCATGTTTAATACTGTCATACGACCGATCCTCGATGCGCTGCCGATCGAACGGGCGCATCGGATCGTCATCTTGTCGCTCCGTCTCGTCGGTCTCGTGCCGGGCGGCCGCTGGCTGCTCGGCAAGTGCTGCGCCACGGAGGCCCTGTCGCTCGAGCGCGAAGTCTTCGGGGTTCGCTTCCGCAATCCGATCGGTGCGGCGGCGGGGCTCGACCGCAACGGCGAAGTCTTCGGTGAGCTGGGGGCGCTCGGCTTCGGCTTCGTGGAGATCGGCACGCTCACGCCGCGCCCCCAGTCGGGGAACCCCACGCCGCGCGCTTTCCGCCTGCCGGCCGACAACGCCTTCGTCAACCGCACGGGGCTGCCGAACTGCGGCCTCGAAACTGCCATCCGCCACCTGCGGCACGGCCATCGCGGGGTGGTCGTCGGCGCCAACATCGCCTGCAATGCCGCCACGCCTCCCGAGTCGGCGCCGAAGGATTTCCTGAAACTCTTCCGCAACCTCTATCAGTACGTCGATTATTTCACGGTCAACATCAGCGGCGACGACATTCGCGACGAGGAGTTGGTCCGTACGAATGACTATATCAATGCCGTCCTGACGCCCCTCTTCGATTTCCGGCGCGGACAGAACCAGTATCGTCCGATCCTGCTCAAAATTTCGCCCGATCTGACCGATGAGGAGATCGACCGCGTGACGGACATTCTCATCGCCACGCCGCTCGACGGCATTGTCGCCACGAACGGCACCCGTCGGCGCGAGGGGCTCGCGACCGATGCCGGCGAGGTGACCCGCATCGGGGCCGGACGGCTGAGCGGAGCGCCGCTGACGGCCCGCGCCATTGCCGTCGTCCGCCGCATCCACGAACGGTCGGGCGGCAACTATCCGATCATCGGGACCGGGGGAATGATGACCCCCGATGATGTGCGGGCGATGCTCGATGCGGGGGCCGATCTGGTCCAGCTGCACACGGGGCTGCTCTATCGCGGTCCCGGCCTGCTGAAGGAGATCTGCCGGTCGCTGCTTGTACCGGGAAAGCCGGAGAGCCCGGAGGCCCAGACCGAGCCGGAAAATCCGGCGGATCCGGGCAGCCGGTCCTGACGGGCCGAAACAACACGACGGGCTGCCCGCAAGCAAAATCGATCCCGCAGGGACCGGCGGATCGCAGCCTCCGGCGGCGAAAGCCCGCAGCTCCTTGCAGTCGGGCGGGACCTTCGCAGGCCGCGGCCCGAAGAGACAAGGCAAATGCGGCCTTATTTAAAGGATAAAATTTGTCCCCGACGGGTAGCAGCCCGGCAGTTGCCCATCGTGGAGAATTGCCGGCTTGTAAAATCGATCGCTTTGCGATCGGCAGCCCGCAGCCGCCCCCGGGCGGAGGGCTGCATCTTCGCGTCCCGCAGGTCCGCTCGAGCAGGCCCACTGCTCGGCTGCAGGCTGCAAACAGGCGCGAACAATCTGGGCAGAACCAGAGTAGACTGAAAAAGTTTTTTTTATCGCATCATTCCATGAATGCCACCATCATTACCATCGGCGATGAGATCCTGATCGGACAGATCGTCGATACCAACTCCGTTTCGATCGCCCGCCAGCTGAACGAGGCGGGGATTGTCGTACACGAGAAGTGCTCGATCGGCGACGATGCCGACGAGATCGTCCGCACGCTCCGGCGCGCCATGGCCGTCTCGCAGGTGGTCGTCCTGACGGGCGGGCTCGGCCCCACGAAGGACGACATCACGAAGAAGACCCTCGCGTCGCTCTTTGGCGGCGGGATGCGCTTCGACGAGGAGGTCGCCGCCCACGTCGAGCGGATGCTCACGGCCCGCGGCATCGACTACAACGCCCTGAACCGTTCGCAGGCCGAGGTCCCCGTCTGCTGCACGGTCCTCTTCAACCGCCACGGAACGGCCCCCGGCATGTGGTTCGAGGAGGCGGGATGCGTTGTCGTCTCGCTGCCCGGGGTCCCCTTCGAGATGGAGCACCTGATGCGCGAGGAGGTGATGCCGCGGTTGAAGGCGCACTTCGCGCTGCGGCAGATCGTCCACCGCACGCTCATCACGTCGGGACTGGCCGAGTCGGTGCTGGCCAAGCGCATCGAGGCATGGGAGGAGGCGCTGCCCCCCTATCTGAAGCTTGCCTACCTCCCGTCGGCCGGGGTGGTCCGGCTGCGGCTGTCGGCCTACGAGGTCGATGGCGAACGCATCGGCCGCGAGATCGAGGAGCGGTTCGCCGAGCTGCAGCGGCTGATTCCCGCGTATGTGGTGGGATTCGAAACGGCGACGGTCGAGGAGCAGGTCCACCGGATGCTGACCGAACGGGGCGAGACGCTCGCCGTGGCCGAGAGCTGCACGGGCGGTCGGATCGCCTCGAAGTTCACCGCCATGGCGGGGGCTTCGGCCTATTTTCGGGCCGGCATCGTCTCGTATGCCAACGAGGCGAAAACGACGCTCCTCGGGGTCGATGCCGACCTCATCCGCCGCTGCGGCGCCGTGAGCGAGGAGGTGGCCCGCGCCATGGCCGAGGGGGCGCGCCGCGTTGCCGGAGCCGACTACGCCCTCTCGACGACGGGGATCGCGGGCCCGGCGGGCGGCACGGAGGAGAAACCCGTCGGAACGGTCTGGATGGCGCTGGCAACCCCCGAGCGGACTCTGGCCGTGCGCCAGGCCTGCGGCACGGACCGCGGACAGGTGATCGACCGGGCGAGCGCCTTTGCGATCCGCCTGCTGCGCGACGAGCTGCAGCGGAGGTCGCGGTAAAGCGAACGGGAGCCGCTTTTCGTGCGATTTTCGGCGTTTCCTTTTCATTTTTCGAAATTCATTCGTATATTTGCACTCCCTTTGGGGAAAAACGAACAAATTTATACTCAACGAACATGAAAGTTTGCGAAATCACCGGTAAGGTGGCGGTTGTGGGCAACAACGTCTCGCACTCGCACCACAAGACCAAGCGCAAATTCAGTCCCAATCTGAAAACCAAGCGCTTCTGGTCAGAAGAAGAGAGCCGCTGGATCACCCTCAAGGTATCGGCAGCCGGCATGAAAACGATTAACAAGAAGGGTCTGGCAGTAGCCCTGCGCGAGGCTGCCGCTCCGAAAAAGATCTACTAAATCTAAAGGCATCAACCAATGGCAAAGAAAGGCAATAGAGTGCAGGTCATTCTCGAGTGCACCGAGCAGCGTGAGAGCGGCGTTCCCGGCATGTCGCGCTACATCACCACGAAGAACAAGAAGAACACGCCCGAGCGTCTGGAGCGCAAGAAGTACAACCCGTATCTGAAGCGCGTAACCGTACATCGTGAAATCAAATAGTCGTTACCACCATGGCAAAGAAAGTAGTCGCAACACTGAAGACGGGTACCGGTAAGCAGTTTACCAAGTGTATCAAGATGGTCAAGTCGGAGAAGACGGGAGCCTACATGTTCAAGGAGGCTGTCGTGCTGAACGGTGACATCAAGGATTTCTTCGAGGAGAAGAAATAAGTATTTTAAGAGGGCGAACCTCTCTTAAATACAAAGGGCATCCTTGCGAGGGGTGCCCTTTGTGTTTTGTGTGCGGCGGTTGGCGGCGGCAGCTGGTGGAGGCGAGCGCAAATGAAGACGCGGGCCGCGGCTTGCGAAGGACGCATACGAGCGGACTTGCGGACGCGAGCAGCGGGCCTTCTCGGGGGGCGAAGCTGTGGCCCGCTGCGGTCCCATTCGGAACCGCAAATTCATGATTCAATATTCAAAATTAAAAGGGGATCTCGGGTGTATCTGGACGTATATTTCAGGTCGGGCTGCAGCCTGCGGAGGGCGCGCACGAAGCGGACCTTCGGGACGCGAGCTGCGGGCCTCCGCCGCCGGGAGGCTGCGGCCCGACAATCGCTGCGCGATTGATCCGGTGCGAAAAAGCCAGCAGCCGAGCGGACGGGCTTGCGACGTAAAGGAGCAGCCCTCCGCCCGGGGGCGGCTGCGGGCTGCCGACGTCTGCGACGTCGAATTTGAGCAAAAAGCCTTGGTGATGACAGATGGCTGCGGGTTGCCGGTCGCTTCGTGATTGCATTTGCAGCAAGCATTCCTTCCACAGCAGGCGGCTGCCGGCTGCCGGTCCTGACGGACCGAAACAACGCTGAAGACTGCCGATTGCAAAGCAATAGACCTGTTTGGGAAAAATCGATCCCGCAGGGATCGGCGGGCCGCAGCCTGGGGGCGGCGGAGGCCCGCTGTTCGTATCCGAACGCACGTACCTCCGCAGGCTGCGCCCCGAGTGTTATATAAAATGCCGGATCGGAGAATTGTTGCTTCCGAGGGCAAAGTTCGGCAGTTCGTATTTGAAGCTGTGCAATGCGCCCCGAGTTTAAGTTGTCTCTGTTGCACGGATAGAAAAAAACGCCGTGCAAATCGCGCGGCGTCCGTTTCGAGGTGCTTCGAATTTAGAACGGCAGGTCGTCCGCATCTTCGGCGGGCGAAGCTGCGGCGGCGGCAGGTGCCGTGTACGACGACGGTGTGCCGATCGGCGGCAGGTCGGGCATCGGTGCTGCAGCTGCGGGCGCTTCGACCTGCTTGGGCTGCAGGCGCCAGGCACGGATATCGGTGTACCAGCGGCCGTTGTATTCGCGCGATTCGATATTGACCGAGACGTGGTAGGCGCTTCCCTCGCGGAGCTTGGCCACGTCGTCGGGACGGTTGAAGAACGTAACGCTCAATTTGCGCGAGAACGAGCCATCCATATAGTCGAATACGACATCCTGTCGCTGCCATTCGCCGCGTGCCGAGGTGCCCTTCGTGACGGGCATGATTTTGTAGACGATTCCTTCGAATTCCATAATTCGGTTGTTATAAAGTGTTGCAACAAAGGTACGAAATAGAATGAAGAATTAAAAATGAAAAGTTAAAAATGTGCATTCCGGGTACGATCATGGCTGCTGCCGGCTGCAGTTCCGTTCGGAACCGCAAATTCAAGATTCAAAATGAAGCAAGTCTTCCGGACACGCTTGGGCACACATTCCGTTTCGGGCTGCAGCTTGCGAAGGGCACGTACGAGCGGACTTGCGGACGCGAGTAGCGGGCCTTCGCCGGGCGAAGCTGCGGCCCGCTGCGCCCTGGCGGGCGCAAATTCAAAATTCAGAATTCAAAATTAAGCAAATCTTTCGGACACATTTGGGCATACATTCTGTGTCGGGCCGCGGCCTGCGGAGCGCACGCAGGTTCGGCAACGAACTGCGGGCCTCCGCCCGGCGGAGGCTGCGGCCCGCTCGGTCCTGGCGGACCGATTCCTAACTCTGGGCAAGCCCGCATCCGAGCGGATGGGTCTGCGACATAAAGGAACCAGCCCTCCGCCCGGGATGGCTGCGGACTGCCGATTGCTTCGCGATCCATACCTTGGCAACTGCTTTCTGCCAATCAGCCGCAAACAACCTCCGGCCCCCTTTAACCCTTCGGTTCGCCGTTCCACTCCTCGCCGCGCAGGAAGGTGCGGGTGATGAGGGGCGTGGTGTAGGCATAGGTGAAAAATTCGGGCGAGGGAATCGGCCGGGTGAGGAAGAAGTTGGCGACCTTTCCGACGGCGATCGATCCGAAGTCGCGGCTGATGCCCAAGGCCGCGGCGCCGTTGAGGGTCGCGGCGTGGAGCGCCTCTGTGGGGGTCATCCGCAGCTGTGTGGCGGCCAGCGCCATCACCATCCGCATATCGCCCGAGGGCGACGAGCCGGGGTTGTAGTCTGAGGCGAGCGCTACGGCGAGCCCCTCGCGGATCATCCGCCGGGCAGGCGGGTAGTCGATCCCGAGGAAGAAGGCCGCTCCGGGGAGCAGCGTCGGCATCGTCCTGCTGCCGCGCAGCGCCGCGATCTCGGCCTCGCCCGAGCGTTCGAGGTGGTCCACCGAGAGGGCCCCTTCCTCGACGCCCAACTGCACGCCGCCCGAATAGTCGAGCTCGTTGGCGTGGATCTTGGCCCGCATCCCCAACTCGCGGCCGCGGCGGAGGATGCGCCGCGTCTCCTCGAGGGTGAAGAAGCCCCGGTCGCAGAAGACATCGACGAAGTCGGCCAGCCCCTCGGCCGCCACGGCGGGCAGCATCTCTTCGCAGACCAGATCGACGTAGGCGCCTTGCCGCCCGAGGTAATTGCGCGCCACGGCGTGGGCCCCGAGAAAGGTCGCCCGCACCTCCAACGGCACCGTGCGGCGGATGCGGCGGATGACCCGCAGCATCTTCAGCTCGTCTTCGGTCGAGAGGCCGTAGCCGCTCTTGATCTCCACCGCGCCGGTCCCCTTGCGGGCGATTTCGCGGATGCGTTCCATCGCTGCCGCGTAGAGCTCCTCCTCGGTGGCGTCGTGGAGCCGGTCGGCCGAGTTGAGAATGCCGCCGCCGCGCCGGGCGATCTCCTCGTAGCTCAGGCCGTGAATCTTGTCCAAGAACTCCTGCTCGCGGCTGCCGGCATAGACCAGGTGGGTATGCGAATCGCAGAACGACGGGAAGAGCATGCCGCCCGCCGCATCGACCACCGTGTACCCGTCGGCCGCCGGCTGCCCGGCCCGCGGTCCGAAGCCCGTGATGCGCCCTTCTTCGGCCGTCAGCCAGGCATCGTCGATCCGCCCGAGCCGGTCCATCTCGGCGCCTGCAAGACGCTCCCGATCGGCCGGAACGATGCCGGCGATCGTACCGATATGGGTGACGAGGAGCTTCATCGGTACGAGCGGATAAAGCGGATCGAGCGCTCGATATGGGGATAGAGCACCTCGTCGCGAGTGATGAAGGGCACCTCGCGGCGGTAGGCGGCGATGAGGGCTTCGTTGGCCTCCGACGAGCGGGCCGGGCGGCGGAATTCGAGCGCCTGGGCGGCGTTCAGCAGCTCGATGGCCAGCACGCGCTCGGTGTTGCGGACGACGCGGGCGAGCTTCGTGGCGGCGTTGGAACCCATGCTGACGTGGTCCTCCTGCCCCTGCGACGAGGGGATCGAATCGACCGAGGCGGGCATGCAGAGCCCTTTGCTTTGGCTGACGATCGAGGCGGCGGTGTACTGCGGGATCATGAAGCCGCTGTTGAGTCCCGGTTCGGCCACCAGGAAGTGGGGCAGGTCGCGCGAGCCCGAGATGAGCTGGTAGGTGCGCCGCTCGGAGATGTCGCCCAACTCGGCCGCGGCGATCGCCAGAAAGTCCATTGCCAAGGCGATCGGCTGGCCGTGGAAGTTGCCGGCCGAGACCACCTCGTCGCTCTCGGGGAAGATCGTCGGGTTGTCCGTGACGCTGTTGATTTCGGTCTCGAGGACGCTCGCCACATAGTCGATCGTATCTTTCGAGGCGCCGTGCACCTGCGGAATGCAGCGGAATGAATAGGGATCCTGCACGTGCCGTTTGGGCCGGGCCATGAGCTCGCTTCCCTCGAGGAGCCGGCGGATCGTGCGAGCCGTCGCGAGCTGGCCGCGGTGGCCGCGGACGAGGTGTACGGCGTCGCCGAAGGGCTCGATGCGCCCGTCGAAGGCGTCGAGCGAGAGGGCGGCGATGCGGTCGGCCCAGGCGCTCAGATCCTGCGCCTTCAGCAGCGACCAGACGCCGTAGGCACTCATGAACTGCGTGCCGTTGAGCAGGGCGAGCCCCTCCTTGGACTGGAACGAGATCGGCTCCCAGCCCTGCTCCCGCAGCACCTCGGCGGCCGGGCGGACGCATCCGCCGACCTCGACTTCGCCCAGCCCGAGCAGCGGCAGCGAGAGGTGGGCCAGCGGCGCCAGGTCGCCCGAGGCGCCGAGCGACCCCTGCTCGTAGACGACGGGCAGGATATTGTGATTGTAGAAGTCGATGAGGCGCTCGACGGTCGCCACCTGCACGCCCGAGTGGCCGTAGGCGAGCGACTGCACTTTCAGCAGGAGCATGAGCCGCACGATCTCGTCGGGAACGCGATCGCCCGTGCCGCAGGCGTGCGACATGACGAGGTTCTGCTGCAGGACGGCCAGGGCGTCGCGGTCGACCGAGATATCGCAGAGCGAGCCGAACCCGGTCGTGACGCCGTAGATGGGCTGCTTCTGCGCGGCCATCTTGCGGTCGAGGTAGTCGCGGCAGCGGGCGATCCGGCGGCGGGCGTCGTCCGAAAGACGCAGCGGCAGCCGCCGTTCGGTGATTTCGCGCAGGCGGTCGATCGTCAGCCGATCCGCCGAGATGGGATGATATTCCATAAGGTATAAGGTGTTTTTTTTCGGTTGTTATCGGGTTGTGCTGCTTGCACCGTAACGTAATCCGCAGTTCGCACGACGCTCCGTCGTTTCGACTGCGAAGCAGTCGGCAGCCCGGAGCCGCCCCCGGGCGGAGGGCTGCATCCTCGCGCTGCTCGTCGCAAGCCCGTCCGCTCGGCTCCGGGCTGCATCCTCGCGCTGCTCGTCGCAAGCCCGTCCGCTCGGCTCCGGGCTGCTGCGCACATTCGGGCGCAAATTCAGAATTCAAAATTCTAAATTCATAATTAAGGTTTGCCCGTTGCATGCAACTGCTTCGGGCCTTCGCGGGGCGAAGCTGCGGCCCACCGATCCCTGCGGGATCGGGTTCCACTCGGGTCAAGCCCGCAGTCGGGCGGAGGGGCTTGCGACGTAGAGGAGCAGCCCTTCGCCAGGGGGGCGGCTGCGGGCTGCCGATCGCTGCGCGACCGAGCTCGACACAAAACATTGCGCATCGAACGGCGGCTGCGGGTTGCTGCGGTTCCATTCGGAACCGCAAATTCATGATTCAAAATTCTAAATTCATAATTAAGGCTTGCCCGTTGCATGCAACTGTTTCGGGTCGCAGCCTGCGGAGCGCACGCAGATTCGGGTACGAACTGCGGGCCTCCGCCGCCCCCAGGCTGCGGCCCGCCGATGCCTAACGGCATCGATTCTATCCAAAACAAGCCCTCCTCCTCCGTCTCCGCCGTCGACCCGGTCATCCTTCCGCCTCGGCCTCCTTCAGCGCCTCGCTGATCACGGCGTCGTCGGCGATGCGGGGCAGCGTCACGCGCAGCCCGGGCGTCCGCTCCATCTGGCGGCGGATCGCTTCGAGAGCCCCCTCGTTGCGGGCCCACGAGCGTCGGGCGATGCCGTTGTTCACGTCCCAGAAGAGCATCTGCCGGATGCGTCGGTCCGCCTCCTCCGAGCCGTCGATCACCATGCCGAAGCCGCCGTTGATCACCTCGCCCCAGCCTACGCCGCCGCCGTTGTGGATCGAAACCCACGTCGCGCCGCGGAAGGCGTCGCCGATGACGTTCTGCACCGCCATATCGGCTGTGCGGGCCGAGCCGTCGTAGATGTTCGAGGTCTCGCGGTAGGGCGAGTCGGTTCCCGAGACGTCGTGGTGGTCGCGCCCCAGCACGACGGGCGCCGAGATGCGCCCCTCGCGGATGGCGCGGTTGAAGGCTTCGGCGATGCGCGTGCGCCCCTCGCAGTCGGCGTAGAGGATGCGGGCCTGCGACCCCACGACGAGGCGGTTGCGCCCCGCCTCGCGGATCCAGTGGAGGTTGTCTTCGAGCTGCCCGCGGATCGAGGCGGGAGCCGTATCGCGCAGCTCCTCCAAGACGGCGGCGGCCAGCCGGTCCGTCTCGGCGAGGTCCTCCGGCCGCCCCGAGGTGCAGACCCAGCGGAAGGGGCCGAAGCCGTAGTCGAAGAACATCGGACCCATAATATCTTGCACGTAGGAGGGGTAGCGGAAGCCGCCTGCGGGGTTCAGAACGTCGGCGCCGGCGCGCGAAGCCTCCAGCAGGAAGGCGTTGCCGTAGTCGAAGAAGTACATGCCCCGGTCGGCGAGGCGGTTGATCGCTGCCACCTGGCGCCGCAGCGAGGCCTCGACGCACGCGCGGAAGCGTTCGGGCTCCTCGGCCATCATCCGGTTCGAATCCTCGTAGCTCAACCCGACGGGGTAGTAGCCCCCCGCCCAGGGGTTGTGCAGCGAGGTCTGGTCCGAACCCAGATCGACGCGGATCCCCTCGTCGGCGAGCCGCTCCCACAGATCGACCGCGTTGCCCACATAGGCCAGCGAGACCACCTCCTTCTCCGCCACGGCGCGGCGGATGCGGGGGATCAGCTCGTCGAGCGAGCGGTGCAGCTCATCGACCCACCCCTGTTCGTAGCGCTTTTCGGCCGCCTTGGGGTTGATTTCGGCCACGACGCTCACCACCTGCGAGATGTTGCCCGCCTTGGGCTGGGCGCCCGACATGCCGCCGAGGCCCGACGAGACGAAGAGCATCCCCCGCGGCGAGGTCTGCCCCGCGGCGAAGCGCTTGCGGGCGGCGTTCAGGACGGTGATCGTCGTGCCGTGGACGATCCCCTGCGGGCCGATGTACATATAGGAGCCGGCCGTCATCTGCCCGTACTGCGAGACGCCGAGGGCGTTCAGCCGCTCCCAGTCGTCGGGCTTCGAGTAGTTGGGGATCACCATCCCGTTCGTCACCACCACGCGCGGCGCCTCGCGGTGCGAGGGGAAGAGCCCCAGCGGATGGCCCGAGTACATGACGAGCGTCTGCTCGTCGGTCATCTCCGAGAGGTATTTCATCGTGAGGCGGTACTGCGCCCAGTTCTGGAAGACGGCGCCGTTGCCGCCGTAGGTGATGAGCTCGTGGGGGTGCTGCGCGACCGCCTTGTCGAGGTTGTTCTGGATCATGAGCATGATCGCCGCGGCCTGGCGGCTCCGGGCGGGGTAGTCGCCGATCGGCCGGGCGTACATCTCGTAGTCGGGCCGCAGACGGTACATGTAGATGCGGCCGTAGCGGCGCAGCTCCTCGGCGAACTCTTTCGCCAGCAGCGGGTGGTGCTTCTCGGGGAAGTAGCGCAGCGCGTTGCGCAGGGCCAGCTCCCGCTCGGCGGGCGTCAGAATCTCCTTGCGGCGCGGTGCGTGGTTGATTTGCGGATCGTAGGGCTTTGCGGCGGGCAGTACGTCGGGAATGCCGGCGCGGATGTCGTCCTGAAACTGTTCGAGGGTCATGGTGTCGGTTTTTTGGTCGGTTCGGTGAAAAAGTGGGGCAGGGCTATCCGATCTTCGCTTCGACGATCGCCAGCACCTCGCGTTCGGCCCGCTCGGCCTCGGCGGCGATGCGGTCGGCTTCGGCCGTGAGGGCGTCGGCCTTCGCGCGGTCCTTCAGCCCGGCGGCGTTGATGCGGACGTTGAGCCGCGCGCCGAGCACGGCGCTGCGGGCCGCCAGGGCGCCGACGCCGGCATCCGATACGGAGTTGGGGTTCCCCTCCCCGGCCATGGCGCGAACCAGCGGGAAGACCTTCGCCGCTGTCCGCATCGTCCGGAGGGGCACCTCCGTGGCGTAGAGCGTCGCCTCCTGCAGGGCCGCGCTGCGGGCGGCCTTCTCCTCGGGCGTCGTCCTGGGCATCGCGAAGACGGCCATGATGCGGTTGAAGGCCTCCGTATCCTCATCGACTAAGTGCAGCAGCTCCGCGAGGAGCGCCTGCCCCTGCTCGGCATAGTCGGAAAACTCCCGCCAGCGCTCGTCCCATCCCGCCTTGTGCGACGAGAGGTTGGCCACCATCGTCCCCAGCGCGGCGCCTAACGCCCCCATATAGGCCGAGATCGACCCGCCGCCCGGGGCGGGCGACTCGCTGGCCGTCTCGGCGGCGAAGCCCCGGCAGGTGCGGTCGACCAGCTTCGGACGCTGCGTGTCGGCCTCGAGCAGGTATTCGATCACCTTCTCGTGCGGGTCGAAGGGCTTCAGGTCGTCGAGCCCCATCGACTTGACGGCGATGCGGATGAGCTCCTCCTCGGCGATGCCCGTCGAGCGCTGCTGCTTGTGCAGGAAGTAGCGGCCCGCTTCGAGGAGGGCCCGCTTCGGCACGAGCCCCACGATCTCGGTCCCCGTGACGCGGAGGCCGCGGGCGTCGGCCCGGCGGCAAACCTCGTCGAAGGCGACGTGGAGCGGCGTGATGCCGATGTCCGTCAGGTTCATCGAGACCTGGGCGATGCCGTACTCCTCGATGAACCAGCCGATCGCCTTCGTCGCCTTGAGCGTGCCGGGGCGCATCACGGGGTTGCCGTCGGCATCCCGGACGATCTTGCCCACGATCGGGTTCCCCTCGCGCACGGGGCGCCCCTTCTCGCGGACGTCGAAGGCGATGGCATTGGCCCGGCGCGTCGAGGTAGTGTTGAGGTTGAAGTTGACGGCGATCAAAAAGTCGCGGGCCCCGACCGTCGTGGCGCCCGTGCGGGCGATCCCCTCGTCGTAGGGGCGGGCGCCGAAGTCGGGCGCCTTCGCCGGGTCGGCGAGCTTTTCGGGCAGGGCCTCGTATTCGCCGGCGCGGCAGACGGCTAAGTTGCGCCGCTCGGGCCGGAAGGCCGCCGCCTCGTAGCAGTAGGTGGGAATCGCCAGCTCGGCGGCGATCCGTTCGGCCAGCCGGCGCGCCAGCACGGCGCACTCCTCGAGCGTAATGCCCGAGATGGGGATCAGGGGCAGCACGTCGGTCGCCCCCATCCGGGGGTGGGCTCCCTTGTGGCGGCGCATATCGATGAGCTCGGCCGCCCGCCGGACGCCGGCGAAAGCCGCCTCGACGACCGCTTCGGGTTCGCCGACGAAGGTGACGACCGTGCGGTTCGTCGCTTCGCCCGGATCGACATCCAACAGTTTGACGGCTCCGGCCGCCTCGATCGCAGCCGTGATGGCGCCGATGATGTTCCGGTCGCGTCCCTCGCTGAAGTTGGGGACGCATTCGATGATGCGTTTTGCCATGGGTAGTGGTGTGTTGTACTTCGTTTTCAAATGTAGCGATTCCCGCCGGATTTTCCAAATGCCGCGGGCGGGTTTTTTCGCGGGAAGCTTCTGCCTGCACCCGCTGCGGCCGGCTCGTTCCGCTCCCGCAGAAGGGCGAAAAACGGCCGTCGGCGCATTTTTTTTCGCTTTTATTTGGAGCGGACGGAAAAAACCGTTATATTTGCAAGCCGATTTACGAAAGGTAGATCGTATATGGTGGATGTAGCTCAGTTGGTTAGAGCGTCGGATTGTGGTTCCGAAGGCCGAGGGTTCGAGCCCCTTCTTCCACCCGCCCAAGAGGCCCTTCTTCAAAGAAGGGCCTCTTTTTCGGTCTAATATGCAAAAAGTAGGATGAAAAAGGATCCGATCTGTTCTAATATGCAAAAAGTAGGATATAGAGTC
>CANQIF010000021.1 GCA_947623965.1 uncultured Alistipes sp. | reverse complement strand
GACTTTGGATGCCATACTTGCGTAATGAGCCTCGAATGGATAAATCCCCTTGTTCGATTTCGCGTACAACCGACAACCTAAACCCCAGCGAATAATCCCGTTGCGTCCGCTTGATATACAAGTTTTTAATCTCTTCTCCCATAGCTTAATCTTTTTTGTGTAACGCTATTGCAGGACGAGACAGCATTGACACAAAAAAAGATCGCCCCGATAAGGGACGATCTTTTTTATCGCACAAGTCGCGCTTACTTGATAACCACGGCGCGGTTGGCCTTCTGTACGGGGTACGGGTTGTTCTCGCCACCGAAGCCCTTGTAGGTCAGCTGGTCCGGATTTACACCCTTCGAGATGAGGTAGTTGTAAGCTTTCTTGGCACGATTCTCCGACAGACGCTGGTTGCCGGCCTTCGTACCGGTCTGGTAGTCGGCGTGACCCTCGAGGTGGTATACGCGATCCTTCGGACCGTTCTTGATCATGTCGGCCATCAGATCCAGACGCGTACGCTCGCGCGAGGTCAGGTTCGACGAACCGATGTCGTAGAGGAGCAGCTGCTTCACAGCACCCGACTCGGCCTCCTTGACAGCGGCACGGGCGGTTGCGACCTCCGTAGCGGCACGGGCGGCATCGTCCTGAGCGGCAGCCAGAGCGGCCTCGGTATCCTTCAGCTGCTTGGTCAGCTTGCCGTTCTCAGCCTTGGCGGCAGCCGCAGCGGCAGCACCGGCAGCGACAGCATCCTGGAAAGCCTTGATGTCGGAAGCCGTGTAGCCCGGAACGCCGCGCTGCCAGTCGCGCTTGTTGAAGCGGTAGGTTGCGCCGATCGTAAGGCTGTAGATCTGATCGATCTTGCCGCCTACCTCCGATACGGGATAAGGCATATCCTTCGAGGGGCTCAGGAAGAACTTACCCTCGATGTTGATATCGACAGCCTTGCAAACGCGGAAGCTGCCCAGCACACCGGCGTCGAACACGAAGCCCTCGCCTACGTTATCGGCACGGACTGCAGTGAAGTTGGCCCCGAAACCGGCGAACAGCTTGGCGTAGAAGACGCGATCCTCGCGGTAGCCGCCGATCCAGTTCGACAGGTTGGCGATACCGTCTACGTGGGGCAGGATGTAGCTGCAGTCATACTTGCCGCCGTGGCCGTCCGACATGTACAGACGACCGCCGATCAACTGGCCGCGCACACCGATCACCGGCGTGAACCACTTCGTGGCAGCACCCTCGAGCGCCCAACCGATGTTGTCGCTGCGGTTGGCCTGACCCGAGAAGCCGAAGCCGTCCCAAGCGACGTAGTTGACGCCGCCGCCGATCGAAAGCTCCCAGTTATCCCAGAAGCCGTTCGTCACGAAGCCCTTGAAACTGGGCTTCTTGGCTACCTCCTGTGCGCCGGCTGCCAATGCGAACAAACCGAACGCGCAAATAAGAAGAATTTTTTTCATAACACTAAAAATTTGATTCTGTAATCGTTTCTGTTTACTTAAATCCTAACTGAACCTCGTATGTCATACACATTCTTACCGCAAAAGTAGATTTTTTTTTTCAATCCGCCAACAAAAATCGGTAAAAAAACAAGGTAAAAACCTTTTTCCGTCCGATTTGCAGACGAAAAGAGCCCGGAGCTTCCCTGCATATACTTTACCAATCGGCGCATTCCGTTCCGAAAATGCGTCACCCGAAGCCGAAAAAAAAGGGACCGCCGCACCCGCAGCGGTCCCCGAAGGCTCCGACAGCGGATCAACCGCACTTCGAATAGCCGCACGACATGCACGTCAGGCAGCCGTTCTGGTAGGCCATGTTCTCCTGCCCGCAGCTCGGACACTTGCCTTTCGACTTCGTGCCGTCCACGATATACTGTTTCAGCGCCCGGCAGACGCCCGTCTTCCAAGTGTTGATCGATTCGCTGTCGAGCTGCAGCGATTCGATGAGCGACACGGCCTTCTCGATCGGCATGCCGTAGCGCAACACGCCCGAAATCAGCTTGGCATAGTTCCAGAACTCCTCGTCGAAGAGGCGCGAAATGCCGCCGATCGTATTCGTATAGCCGTAGCGGTCCTTGTACTGGAAGTCGTAGCGTTTCGAACCGTCCTCCTCGCGCACCTTGATAATATAGCCCTTGGCGATCTTGCGCGGAATGTACATCGCATCCTCCTCGATCTTACCCGTGAAGATTTCGTAAGGACGCCCGTCCTGCAGGCCGACGAAGGCGATCCAGTCCTCCGACCCGTTCTTGAAGCGGACGATATCGGCCGGAATCGAGCGGGGGCGCTGCGGCACGAAGCCCGTCTCGGGCTCGCAATGAGCCTTCTTCGACGACTTCTTGTCGAGCAGCACGCCGTCGCGGCAGCCGTCGCGGTAGACCGTGACCCCCTTGCAGCCGCACTCCCAGGCCGTGCGGTAGACGTCGGCCACGAGCGCCTCCGAGACGTTGTTCGGCAGATTCACCGTGACCGAAATCGAATGGTCGACCCACTTCTGGATAGCCCCCTGCATCTTGACCTTCGCCACCCAGTCGATGTCGTTGGCCGTGGCGCCGTGGTAGGGCGAGGCGGCAACCCAGCGGTCGAGCTCCGCATCGGAGATCGCCGCCAGGCGCGACGTATCGTAACCGTTGGCCTCCAGCCACTTGACGAAATTATGGTGGTATACGTTGTACTCCTGGAACTTTTCGCCCGTCTCGTCCATGTAATCGACGTGCGTGTCCTTGTCCGAGGGGTTGATCTTGCGGCGGCGTTTGTAGACCGTGCGGAAGACGGGCTCGATGCCCGAGGTGGTCTGAGACATGAGCGACGTGGTTCCCGTCGGGGCGATCGTCAGCATGGCGATGTTGCGGCGTCCGACCTTCACCATCTCCTCGTAGAGCGCCGGGTCGGCCTCGCGGATGCGGGCGATCATCGGATTCGCCGCCTCCTTGGCGGCGTCGTAGACGGCGAAGGCGCCGCGCTCGGCCGCCATCCGCACCGAGGCGCGGTAGGCCTCGACGGCCAGCGTCCGCTGCACCTCGACAGCGAAGGCGATCGCCTCGTCCGAGCCGTAGCGGAGCCCGAGGGCCGCCAGCATATCGCCCTCGGCCGTGATGCCCAGCCCCGTACGGCGCCCCTTGAGGGCCATCGTGCGGATCTTCTGCCACAGCTCGAGCTCCACGCGGCGCACATCCTCGTCTTCGGGATCGGCGGCGATCTTCGCGATGATCTGCTCGACCTTCTCCAGTTCGAGGTCGATGATGTCGTCCATCATGTGCATCGCCTTGTGGACGTGGTCCCGGAACTTGTCGAAGTCGAACGCGGCCTCCTTCGTGAAGGGGCGGTCGACGTAGCTCAACAGATTGATCGCCAGCAGACGGCACGAATCGTAGGGGCACAGCGGGATTTCGCCGCAGGGGTTCGTCGAAACCGTGCGGAAGCCCTCGTCGGCATAGCAGTCGGGGACGCTCTCGCGCAGGATCGTGTCCCAGAAGAGGACGCCCGGTTCGGCCGACTTCCAGGCGTTGTGGATGATCTTGTTCCAGAGCGCCCGGGCGTCGATCGTCTGCTCGTACTTCGGGTGCTCGGCGTCGATCGGGAACTGCTGGTGGTAGGGCTTGCCGGTCAGGGCGGCCTTCATGAAGGCGTCGTCGATCTTGATCGAGACGTTGGCGCCCGTCACCTTGCCCGTATCGACCTTGGCGTCGATGAAGCGCTCGGCATCGGGGTGCTTGATCGAGAGCGAAAGCATCAGCGCGCCGCGGCGGCCGTCCTGCGCCACCTCGCGCGTCGAGTTCGAATAGCGCTCCATGAAGGGGACGATGCCCGTCGAGGTGAGGGCCGAGTTGAGCACGGGACTGCCCGTGGGGCGGATGTGCGAGAGGTCGTGACCCACGCCGCCGCGGCGCTTCATGAGCTGGACCTGCTCCTCGTCCATGCGGAAGATGCCGCCGTAGGAGTCGGCCGGATGGCGGTGGCCGATCACGAAACAGTTCGAGAGCGAGGCGACCTGGAAGTTGTTGCCGATACCCGTCATCGGGCCGCCCTGCGGAATGATGTAGCGGAAATGGTCGAGCAGGTCGAAAAGCTCCTTGCGCGAGAGGGGCGAGGGGTATTTGCGCTCGATGCGTTCGAGTTCGCCGGCGATGCGCTCGTGCATGTCGCGGGGCGACTTCTCGTAGATATTGCCGAACGAATCCTTGAGCGCGTATTTGCTCACCCAGACCGTCGCGGCCAGCTCGTCGCCGTCGAAGTAGCGTTTCGACTCGGCGACTGCGTCGTTATAGGCAACCCGTTTCGGTTCAACGGGTTTCGTTGTTTCAGCCATCTTATGTTCGTTTTGTTCCTTGATACTCGTATGCAAAATTCTCTTTTTTCCGCGAAAAAAACGAATCGCGGAGGCGCAATTTATCCACAAGTTATTTACAAATCGACAGCACCCCGCCCGCAGCGCCTTCCCGGCGCGGTGCAGGGCGGTTCGGGGGATTCGGGCAGGCCGCCGCAGGCCGGGCGTTCGCCGCCGACCGCACGGCGAGCCGGGGAGCGTCGGGCGGGCCGGGGAGCGTCGGGCGGGCCGGGGAGCGTCGGGCGGAGCAGGTGGGCCGGGCGGAGCCGTCCTCGCGCAGCCCGACAATGTGCCGTGCCACTCTCCTTATCCGAAGCAGCCGTTTCGCGGCCTCTCCCGGGGCGAACGGATCGTTGCAGTCCGTGCGGGCCATATCGTCCTTCTTATCCAGGGCCGCCGGGCGGACGAAAAGGAGACCTTCCCCGAGGGAAAGGTCTCCAGCTTCCGTACGGACAGACCGGCTATTTTGCTGACAAGCAGGCCAGTGCGATCGAATAGAGCTTGCTCAGGCTGCTGTCGCCGCGCGAGGTGAGGACGCACGGTTTGTTCGTGCCGACCACCATCGCAGCCAGTTCGCCGTGGCAGAGGTGCGACGAGGCCTTGAAGAAGACGTTACCCGATTCGAGGTTGGGGAAGAGCAGGCAGTCCGGCTCGCCGGCGATGGCGGAACCCTTCACCTTCTTGTGCTCGGCGACCTCCTTGAAGAGCGCCACGTCGAGCGACAGCGGGCCGTCCACGACGACGTCGCCCAGCTGGCCGCGGTCGCCCATCTTGGCGAGCAGGGCACCCTCGGTCGAGGAGGGAACGCTCGGCAGCACGAGCTCCGACGGAGCGATGCAGGCGATTTTCGGGCGCTTGATGCCCAGCACCTTGGCCGTCTGCGCCAGGTAGCCGATCTGCTTCATCTTCTGCTTGAAATCGGGCTGCGGGATGACGGCGATGTCCGAGACGATCAACAGTTTGCCGTAGACCGGCATCTCGATCACCGAAACGTGGCTCAGCACGCCCTTCGGGGGGAAGAGGCCGGCCTCCTTGTTCAGGATGCCGCGCATGTACTTGTCGGTCGAGACCAGACCCTTCATCAGCACGTCGGCCTCGCCCTTCACGACGGCCTGCACGGCCAGCGCCACGCACTTCGTGTCGCTCTTCTCATCGACGATCGTCAGCACCTTCGTGTCGATGCCCTGTTCGGCGCACACCTGCTCGATCACGGCCTTCTCACCGAAGATGATCGGCTCGACGAGCCCCTCCTTGTAGGCGTTGTAGACCGCCTCCAGCGTGTGCGAATCCTGACCGTAAGCGACGGCCAACCGCTTGCGTCCCTTGGCTCTTGCCTCGACGACGATGTCCGAAAGATGTTGGATGTTTCCCATGATTGGTTAATGATGTTTAAGTTGATTACAATCGTTTTCGTTTGTGCGGACTTCACCTCGGTGAAGTCCGGCGCCCGCAGCCTTTCCCCCGCTATGGCAAATGCTTGTCCGCCGCGGATCGGCAGTCGGGCTGCAACCTGCGGAGCGCGCGCAAGTTCGAGCACGAACTGCGGGCCTCCGCCGCGGGAGGCTGCGGCGCGCCGGCTATCGCCGATCTCCTAATTGCTCCGGTCCCTATTTTACTTTACAAGGTTATAGGTATCCGTGGCGATCATAAGCTCCTCGTCCGTAGCGATGACAGCCACCTTGACCTTCGAATCGTCGGCCGAGAGGATCTTGTCCTCGCCGTGGACCCCTTCGTTGCGCGCCTCGTCGAAGCGTACGCCCATGAATTCGAGCCCCGAGCAAACCCACTTGCGCATCTCGACCGAGTTCTCGCCGACGCCGCCCGTGAAGACGATCAGATCCAGACCGCCCATCTCGGCGGCATACTCGCCGATGTACTTCTTGACACGGCTGTAGTACATGTCGCGGGCGAGGATGGCGCGCTCGTTGCCGGCGTGGTAGGCGGCGTCGATGTCGCGCATGTCGCTCGAGAGGCCCGTGAGGCCCAGCATACCCGACTTCTTGTTCATCATCGCATTGAGGTCGGCGAAACTCATGCCCTCCTTCTCGCCGATGTAGGTGATGGCGCTCGCATCGACCGCGCCGCAGCGCGTGCCCATCACCAGACCGTCGAGCGGCGAGAAGCCCATCGACGTGTCGAACGACTTGCCGTTCAGCACGGCCGTCACCGAGCCGCCGTTGCCGATGTGGCAGGTCACGATCTTCGAATGGTCGAAGTCGATGCCGGCCAGTTTGGCGCCGGTGCGGGCGACGTACTTGTGGCTCGTGCCGTGGAAGCCGTACTTGCGCACGCGGTACTTTTCATAATAGGTATAGGGAAGGGCGAAGAGGTAGTTCGTGGCGGGGATCGTCTGATGGAACGAGGTGTCGAAGACGGTCACCTGCGGAACGCCCGGCAGGACCTTTTCGATCGCCTCGATGCCCTGCAGCGAAGCGGGGTTGTGAAGCGGCGCGATCTCGCACAGCGAGCCGATCTTGCGCTTCACCTCCTCGTCGACGAGGCAGCTGGCGGGAAAGAACTCGCCGCCGTGCGCCACGCGGTGACCGACGGCCTTCACCTCGTCGAGCGAGGCGATGACGCCATGCACGGGGTTCGTCAGCGCCTCCATCACGAGGCTGATGCCCGTCGTGTGGTCGGGGATGGGACGATGCAGTTCGAATTTCTCCTTGCCCACGGGCTTGTGCGTGAGGTCGCCCTCCGGAAGACCGATGCGCTCGACCAGACCTTTGGCGAGCAGTTTGCTCGAGGCCTCCTGCATGTCGATCACCTGGTACTTGATCGACGAGCTGCCGCAATTCAATACTAAAATAACCATGTTTGCACTTGTTTTGTTTATTGTTTTTTCAGGTTGTCCGGCTGTCGGGGATTCCGCGCCCTTCGCCGCTTCGCCATCGTTTGCCGCCGGCGGTAAGGCGTCGAAATCATTCCTTAAAGGTAGGCATTTTTCGGGAGCTCCGCAAATTTAATCGAAAAAAAACGCTGAAGGGGCACCCCGGCCCCCTCCGGCAGGGGAACCCGCCCCACAAAAAAAGCCTCCCGCACGGGAGACTTTCTCGGTCGGAGCGTCCGACGCTATTTTGCCTCGACAGCTTCGACGCCGACTTCGAGAGCGGAGTGGGCGCCGTTCGAGCTTTCTTTCGGGGTCCCGGCGACGGCATCTATGTCGGTGTCCGCTGCGGCTTCGCCGGTTGTTCCGGCGACCGGGTCAGCGGCCGGTTCGGGTTTGGCGCGGAAAACGGCCAGCAGATCGCCCTTTGAGAAGAGCATGAGCGTCGGACCGTCCATGTCGTAATGGGTCGTGGCGGAGAGCGCTTCGACAAAGGCCCGCTCGGTCGCGTCGTCGGGACACAGCATCCGGGTCGTCGCAGGATTTTCGATCGTCAGCGCACGATCTTCGCCGAGCCGGTAGCTCGCCATGATGCGGTTGCAGTCGCCGACGCCCGTCAGGCGGTTCTCCTCGGCCATAAAACAGATGGTGTACTGCTCTTCGGCGGGCTGCATCGTGCGGCCGCCCAGCTGGATGAGCTGCCATTCGGTGCCGACGAGGGGCTTCCGGGTTTTGCGCTGGATCGAGCGGCAGTTGCAGCAGCCGGCGATAGCGGCCGCGAGCAGAAGAATGGAACTGATTCGATAGATGAATTTCATATCTTGTATTGTTTAAGCCGGACAAAGATACGAAAAGTCGAGGGCAGAAGCAAGCGACAGCTTGATTATGCCGAGACGGAGTATCTAAGGCGCAGCCAAAGATACGAATACGCCGATGGCAAAAGCAAATTTTATTTGCATTTTGCCGAGGCGATGTATCTTCGACGAAGTCAAAGATACGAAAAGTCGAGTGCAGATGACAATTTATTTGCATTTTGCCGGTCTATTCGGTCGCGCAGCGGCCGGCGGGCCGCAGCCTCCCGGCGGCGGAGGCCCGCAGTTCGCGTCCCGCAGGTCCGCTTCGCGCGTGCGCTCCGCAGGCTGCAGCCCGATTCTTCATTTTTCATTTTTCATTCTTCATTTGCCTTCAGCATTTCGCACCTTTGGCTTCGCCGAAGATACTGCGCCTCGGCAAAATGCAAACAAGTTTGCATTTTGCCCCCGGCATTTCGTATCTTTGCAGGCAAACGTCGATACCATGATGAAGATCTTGATTCTGAACGGTCCGAATCTCAACCTGCAAGGGCGCCGCGACACGGGCGTCTACGGAACGCGGAGTTTCGAATCGTTCTATGCCGAGCTGCAGCATCGCTATGCGGAGGTAGAATTCGCCTGCTTCCAGTCCAACATCGAGGGTGAACTGATCGATGCTGTCCAGCAGGCCGACGGCCGCTATGACGGCGTAGTCCTCAATGCCGGTGGCTATACGCACACTTCGGTGGCGTTGCGCGATGCTGTGGCGGCGGTCGCCGTCCCCGTGGTCGAGGTGCATATCTCGTCGATCCTCGCCCGCGAGGAGTTCCGGCACGTGTCGCTGCTGGCTCCCGTGGCCATAGGGTCGATCATGGGCTTCGGCCTCGACTCCTATCGGCTGGGCGTCGAGGCGCTGCGGATGCGGATCGAGGCCTGTCCTTCTGACGGTCGTTGCCGATAAGCCGCGGGGAGGATCGCAGAACTGCAGAAGAACTGCAGCAGGGACCGCAGCAGGAATTCGCCGAGAGATGGCCGGCCAAGTAGACAGAAATCGCCGAACGAGTGAAAACGGAATTGAAACAGCGCGTCGTCGCGGGTGCGGAGTGGACGATGGGGGAGAAGGTGGCCAGCGCCTTGTTCCAGTTCATCGTGCGCATCCTCGTGCTGCGGCTGCTGCTGCCCGACGACCTGAAGGTCGTCGCGCTGCTGCTGGCTTTTGCCTCGGTGGCCCTCGTGATCGTTGACAGCGGCTTTTCGCAGATGCTCGTCCGCAAGCCTCTGCCGACCGATGCCGACTACCTCGCCGTCTTCCGCTTCAACCTCTTCGCGGCGCTGCTGCTCTACGGGCTGCTGACCGTCTCGGCCCCCTTCGTGGCGCGATACTACGCCATCCCCGAACTGGCCCGTTTAGCGCCGCTCTTCTATCTCATGATTCCGCTCAACGCCCTCTGCGTCATCCAGCAGACGATCTGCGCCCGCCGGTTTCGCTTCGCCCTCCTTTCGCAGGCGACCTTCGCTGCGCAGGTTGTCGGCGGCACGGCGGCCGTCGTGCTGGTCTATGCGGGTTGCGGGGTGTGGTCGCTCGTCTGGCAACAGGTGCTGCTGATGGGCGTGCGTGCCGCGATTCTCTGGCGGTTCGGCTCCTGGAAACCCCGCCGGGCCTCGGGAAAGCTGGCCGCCCTGCGGGCGATGGCTCCCTACAGTACGAGCCTGCTGGCCACGGATCTCGTCACGGCCTTTTACAGCAAGGTTCCGCAGTTCTTTCTCGGCAAGCTCTATCCCGATGCGACCCTCGGCTATTACGACCAGGCGGTCAAACTCAAGGAGCTGCCTGTACAGTCGGCCATGCTCTCCGTGCAGCAGGTGACTTTCCCCGCCCTGACGCGCATCGCCGGCGACCGGGCGAAGTTCGCCGAGAGCTATCGCCAGCTCCGCACGGTGGTGGCTTACGGCATCTATCCCGTGCTGGCGGGCATGGCGGCCGTGGCGCACGACCTGTTCGCCGTGCTGCTGGGCGAGCAGTGGATGCCGACGGTTCCTCTCTTCGAGGTGCTCTGTCTGGCCGGACTGTTCGCCCCCTCGACCATGATCGCCTACAACGTATTGAAGGTGAAGGCCGACGGTCGCACGATCATTCGTCTCGAAGTGTTGAAAAAGGGGATGATGACGCTGCTGCTCGCCCTCTCGATCCCGCACAGCGTCGAAGCGGTGGTCTGGGCGCTCGTCGCCTCGGCCGCTTTCGACCGTCTCGTGAACGGATCGGTCGCCCTGCGGCTCTCGGGCCTTTCGTTCCGGCGTCTCGAAGGGTCGCTGCTGTCCGTGGCGGCCGTGACGGCCGTCATGTACGGCATCGTGCGCTGCGTGCCGCTCGTCCTCCCCGAGGCGACTTTCGTGCGGCTTGCGGCGGAGATCGTCGTGGGCGTGGCGGTGTATGTCGGCCTTTCGCTCCTTTTCCGCCTCGAAGCTTTCCGCGAGATCGTGGCGATGCTGCACAGGCAGCTGGCTGAAAAACGGCGATAGCTTCGGCTGTTCCGGGAGCCTTTTGTTGATAGCGATAAAAAAGCCGCGGCCCCTTTCGGGTGCTGCGGCTTTTTGGTGATTTTCGTGCCGCAGCCGGCGGCTGCCAGTCGTAAAAAAGACGCCGAAAAACGGTCGCGCAGCGACCGGCAGCCCGCAACTGCCGGTTGTTGCTGGGGTGTTTTGCTGCAAATTCGATTGCGAAGCAATCGGCAGGCCGCAACCGCCCCCCCTGGCGGAGGGCTGCTCCTTCACGTCGCAAGCCCACCGCTCGGCTGCGGGCTGGTCGCAAGCATGATCGATCGCGTAAGCGATCGGCGGGCCGCAGCCTCTCGGCAGCGGAGGCCCGCAACTCGCGTCCCGCAGACACCGAATATTCAAGGCCCGTTTACACGCACCTTTTTCCCGCCTCGGCTATTCGCGGACGGCGACGGCCTCGATTTCGACCTTGGCGCCCATCGGCAGCTTGGCGACCTCGAAGCAGACGCGGGCCGGCATCGGGGCGCTGAAATAGTCGGCATAGATGCCGTTCATGGCGCCGAAATCGGCGATCGAATCGAGCAGCACGGTGGTCTTCACCACGTTCGAATAGTTCATGCCGGCTTCGCGGAGAATGTGGCCGAGGTTCTTGAGCGACTGGCGGGTCTGCTCCTCGATCGTGGCGGGCATCGTGCCCGTAGCGGCATCGACGGGCAGCTGGCCCGAGATGTAGAGGGTGCCGGCGGCCTCGATAGCCTGCGAATAGGGGCCCACGGCTTTCGGAGCCGCAGGCGAAGCGATTGCTTTTTTCATCTTCGTTGAGTTGTTGGTTATACGGTTTTTGTCGGTTGTCTTTCGAAACAGGCGGATGACGACCGGATCGAGCGGCCGATGCATCCGGCATGGTGCCCAAAGATACGAAAAGTCGAGGGCAGAAGCAAATTTTATGCGGAGCGAGGAAGGCGTATGAGTGGAGATCCTATGGCCGTTGCGAGCTGCGGCCTGCGGAGGCCCGCTCGGTCCTGACGGACCGGCCTAAACTCGGGACCAGCCCGCAGCCGAGCGGACGGGCTTGCGACGTAGAGGAGCAGCCCTCCGCCCGGGGGCGGCTGCGGGCTGCGGATCGCTGCGCGATCGAATTTGCAGACGATCATTATTTGGAATCAATTACTATTGAAAACCGCAACTCCGCCGCAAATGGAGCTCTAAAATAATCCCCGTCCCCGCTCCCGATACGGCTTGAAAAGTCGGCGGCAACCGTTTGCTTTTCTCCCCGGCGTCCTTATCTTTGCAAGACGGTTCCGTCATGCCAGTTCCCCCCCCCTGTGGCCAGCGGCCGGCACCGACAAACCAATAAACCGATAAACCGACAAACCGACAAACCGAACCGCACGATGCACGAATTCGAATTGATCGCGGCGATCCGCCGCCGCTGCTGCGACCTCCCCGCAAACGGCTTCGAGGGGATCGGCGACGATTGCGCCGTACTGCCCCTCGCGGGAGGCGAAGCCTTGGTCTTTACCTGCGACGCACTCGGCGAGGGGGTCCACTTTCTGCGGGCCGCCACCCCGCCCGAGGAGCTGGGCTCCAAGGCCCTGGCGGTCAATTTGAGCGATGTGGCCTCGATGGGTGTCCGCCCCGTGGCGACGCTGCTCGCCCTCTCGCTGCCGGACGGGCTCGAAGCGGGGTGGGCCGAACGCTTCATCGACGGCTACACCGCTTTAGCCGAACGCTGCGGCGTCGCCCTCATCGGGGGCGACACGACCCGATCGCTCGACGGGATCGTCCTCTCGATCACGGCCATCGGCCGCGGTCCCCAGTCGCAGCTCAAACGGCGACGCGACGCCCGACCCGGCGACACGATCTTCGTCAGCGACCGGCTGGGGGCTTCCGCCGCTGGCCTGCGCGACATCCTCGACGGCCGGATCGACACGCCGTTGGCGGCGATCCACCGGAATCCGCTGCCCGAAATCGAGGCGGGCGAGTGGCTCGGCAAACGCAGCGAGGTGCATGCCATGATGGATCTGTCGGACGGCATCGCCTCCGACCTCCGCCATATTCTCGAAGCATCGGAAGTCGGTGCCGAGGTCGAAGTCGAGGCGGTTCCGGTCGCCGAGGGGGCGACGCTCCGCGACGCCTTGTGCGGCGGCGAAGACTACAAGCTGCTCTTCACGGCCGACGGCGCAGCCGCCGACGGTCTGGCCCGCGATTTCGGGGCCGCCTTCGGACGTCCGCTCTACCCCATCGGCCGCATCACCGATTCGGGTCTCGTCTGGCTTCGCAACAGCCAGCCCACCGACGAAACGTGGCAGGGATTCCGGCATTTCTAAAGCGGTCCCGACAACACCGACTCCGCACCCCGGAATTTCGGCACCGCCCCATGCTGGGGGCACTCCGTCCCTAAATACGACCCGCCTGGCATCGTGCTGCCTCCCGTTTATCGGAACGCCCCGATCTGCAATCGGGGGCGAGCTCCGACCACCCTCACCGCGCGTCGATATAGCCCTTCAACGCTTCGACATACGCTTCGAACGCAGCGATTCCCGCAGGCGTGATGCGGCAAACCGTGCGGGGCATCTTCCCCTTGAAGGTCTTCTCGATCGCGATATAGCCCGCCTTCTGCAATTTGTCGAGCTGCACGGAGAGGTTCCCCGCCGTGGCGTTCGTCTCGGTTCGCAGGAAGACGAAGTCGGCCTGCTCGACCCCCACGAGAATCGACATGACCGCCAGACGGAGTTCCGAATGCAGCAATGGATCCAAAGCTTGAAACATGGCTTACGCTTTTTTCGAACGACGGAACCGGCAGGAGAGCAGGTGACCCGGGACGATCATCATCACCGCGAAGATCGCCGCGAAGAGGAGGATCGTTTCGGGGCCGCGGAGAAGGACGCAGAACGGCGAGAGGAGCAGAGCGAACACGCCCGTCCCCGTCAGGGGATGAAAACGGAGCAGCAAGCCCGTCATCATTGATCCGGCTCCCATCAGCAGGACGATCACGAAGAGAATCGGAATCGGACGGAAGAGCGCGAGCAGCGTCACGATGAAGCTGGCCGCACCGAGCGTTCCCCACACGCAGCCGATTGCCCGATCGACATAGGTGCGGGTGCCGCGGGCGGCCCGGAACCAGCCGTTGGCGCTGCTGTAGCCCAACCAGACGAGCAGAATGGCGAACCACAGCCAATTCCAGCGGTGGTCGCCCGTGCGGGTCAACCCGAGCCAGACAGCCAGCGAGACGGCGACGGTCGTATAACCCATCACCAAAAAGTGGCGGCCGTTGTTTTCGGTCAAGCGGTCGCGGGTCTGACGAATCATCGTCGCGATCAGATCGAGGCTCTCGGCCTCATTCAGTTTTCGATCTTTCATGGCATTCGTTATTTGTGAAACAAAGATAATCGATTCCCTCCAGCAGCAGGGTGACACCCCACCCCGCCACGATCCAGAGCACCCACCAGACGTGGGGAGTGACGCAGACGTTGACTGCCGCCAGGAAAAGGCAAATGACAACATAGCGCAGGGCGTTGCGCTGCAACTGCCGCGCCGGCGTCCAGCGGCGCGCATCGGAACGGGCAGCCGTTCCCGGATCATACGGATTCATCGTGGCTCGTTTTTCGGTTCGTTTTCAAGGGCACCGGCCGGGCCCCCGGCCGCAGCCTCATCCGCCGGGTAGGTCAACGCGACATCGCAGTGGGGCACCTCCCCGGCAAGCGAACAGGTCACGAACGCATACCCCTCCGCGGGCTTCCCTGCGGCATCGGTCGTCATGCGGTAGTCGCCGTCCTCGTCATGCAGCAGCATGCAGGTAATCGATTCGCCGCTGACATTCCGCAAGACGATCTCCATTGTATCCCGCATGGCGGCAGCACGGGCATAGGCAGGGTTCGCACCGTCGGCGGCGACAAGCAGCAGACCGCGGTCGCTGCGCACGTTGGTGATGCGGAGCGTCAGCTCCTTCGCCGAGGCCGACAACGCCCATACGAGCGCCGCTGTCACAACAAACAGCCGTTTGCACGCAACTTTTCCCGCTGCGGCAGGGTTCGGACAAGCCCGGTTCGGCCCTCGGCTTGTCGAAAACTTTCGATGCATTCTTTTCATAGCTTTTTGTTTTTTTGGATTATTGGGGCAGAGGTTCCGAGGTTCTGCTGCTGCAAATATAAAGTAGTTTATTTTATAAACCAAATAAAGGCGGCGAAATTTTTATCGGGAAGCGATTATTTTTCGGGAGAAGTTGGTTTGGGTTGGGGCAAATTGTCAGGTATTTGCGGGCTGCAGACTGCGGAGCACGCATATTCGGATACGAATTGCGGGCCTCCGCCACCCCAGGCTGCGGCCAGCTGCGGTTCCTTGCCGGAACCGCAAATTAAAAATTCAAAATGAAGAATTAAAAATGATTTGCTGCACCCGATACTAATTCGATTTCGGGTCGCAGCCTGCGGAGTGCACGCAGATTCGGACACGAACTGCGGGCCTCCGCCGCCGGGAGGCTGCGGCCCGCACGGTCCTAACGGACCGGCCTAAACTCGGAACCAGCCCGCAGCCGAGCGGACGGGCTTGCGACGTAGAGGAGCAGCCCTCCGCCCGGGAACGGCTGCGGGCTGCGGCGGTTTCGTTGAAACCGCAAATGAAAAATTCAAAATGAAAAATTAAGAATGAATAATCGAACTGCGGATCGGTGGGCGGCAGTCTCTCCCCGCAAAGGCCTGCAGTTCTTTTCCGAACAAACTTGTACTTCGTAAGCTGCAGTTCGAGTGTGAGGCTCGTCGCGAAGCGACGGCGGGCCGCAGCCTCCGCCCGGCGGAGGCCCGCAGCTCGCGTCCCAGAGGTCCGCTTCGAGCGGTTCTCCGCAGGCTGCGACCCGATCGTCATTCCTAATTCTTTTGCAAGAAACCGCTGCAGCCCGAATTTGATTTGTTGCGTTTTTATCGGTCGCAAAGCGATCGACAGCCCGCCGTCAAAGTCGAATCCCGAATTTCGAAATGCGAAAGGCCCGATACCGGAACAAACCGGCATCGGGACTGAGAAAGCATCGGCAGCCCGCCCGGCTCACGCCCGGTTCGCCGCCACCCAGCGGGTCAGCTCGACGAAGTCGGCAATCGTAAGCTGTTCGGCCCGCCGCGAGAAAAAGGGATGCTCGGCACCGCCGAATGCTCCGAAGGCGGCGCGCAGGGCGTTGCGGATCATCTTGCGGCGCTGTCCGAAAGCCGCCTTCACCACCTTTACGAAAAGCTCCTCGTCGCAGTCGAGCCGCTGGACGCCGTTGCGGCGCAGGCGGATCACGGCGCTTTTGACCTTCGGCGGCGGCGCGAAGACCGTCTCGTTGACCGTAAAGAGGTATTCGATGTCGTACCACGCCTGCAGCAACACCGAGAGGATGCCGGATTCGCGCGACCCGGGCGTCTCGGCGATCCGCACGGCCACCTCCTTCTGGATCATGCCGACGCACTCGGGGATCCGGTCGCGGTGCTCGATCAGGCGGAAAAAGATCTGCGAAGAGATGTTGTAGGGAAAGTTGCCGATCAACCGGAACGAACCCGGGAAGAGGGCCCGCAGGTCCATCTTCAGGAAGTCGCTCTCCACGAGCCGGGGCCTGAAACCGGGATAGTGCGCGTGCAGGTAGGCGACGCTCTCCGCGTCGATCTCGGCCCCCCAGGTCTCCAGATCGGGGCGTTGCAGCAGGTACTGCGTCAGCACCCCCATGCCGCACCCCACCTCCAATGTCTGCGCCGGCGCTTCGGCCGTGCCGCCCGAGAGGGCGTCGCAGATCTTGCGCGCGATGTTCAGATCGGTCAGGAAATGCTGGCCCAGCGTCTTTTTCGCCCGTACCTCCGTCATCGCTTCCCGGTTTTTCGGCGTCGGGAATCCGCCCCGCGGTCATTCCGCCGCTGCGCGATGCGGAAGGCGAAGAGCATCATCATGAACCCGATGAGCAGCACTCCGACCGAAACCCACATCCATGGGCTCGCGGGCATGTATTCCAAGGCGTAGAGAATGGCGACGACCGCCACGACCATCACCAGCAGCCGCAGCAGCTGTATCCAAAAGAATCGATTCTTCATGCGTTTTCATTTGGCCGCCTCGCCGGGGTGCCGGCGGCGCTTCTTCTATTCAATGTACACCAGACAGCCGGCTGCTCCCGCTCCGGTTTTCCGGCTATCACCCCCCGGCCGCTCCCTCCTCAGGCCTGCTCCCCGGCCGCTCCCGAGCCGCCCCGGGGAAAAGGACGGATCAGTTGCCCTGCTCGCAGATGAACTGGATGCGCACCAGCCGAATCTCCTCCTCGGTGTAATCCGCTCCCAGCTCCTCGATCGCCGCATCGAGCGAATCGCTCTCGGCATCCTCCTTGAAGTAGAGGTAGATGTCCTGCATCTTCTCCTCGTCCATGAAGTTCTTGACGTAGTAGGAGATGTCGAGCCGTGTGCCGGAGTTGACGATACCCTCGATCTCGGTCAGCAGCTCCTCGAAGTCGAGGTTCTTGGCCCGGGCGATATCCTCGAAGTCCATCTTGCGGTCGATCGCCTGGATGATGAAGATCTTGTTGCCCGACTTGGCCCCCACGCTCTTCACCACCATATCCTGCGGACGGACGATCTCCTTCTCCTCGACGTAGGCCTTGATAAGCGCGATGAACTCGGCGCCGAAGCGCTTCGCCTTGCCGACGCCCACGCCCGTGATGTTCTGCATCTCCTCGATCGTGATCGGGTACTGCACCGACATATCCTCGAGCGAGGGGTCCTGGAAGATGACGAAGGGGGGCAGCCCGTGCCGTTTGGCCACCTTCTTGCGCAGGTCCTTGAGCATGGCGAAGAGCTCCTCGTCGGCCACCCCGCTGCCGCGGCCCGCCGGCGATGCCGCCTCGGCAGCCGCCTGTTCCCCGTCATAGTCGTGGTCGAGCGTGATGCTCACGGGGAAGGGGCGGGCGATGAACTGCTCGCCCCGTTCGTTGATCGCGATGAGGCCGTAGTTCTCGATGTTCTTGTCGATGAGGCCCAGAATCTGCGCCTCGCGCATCACCGCGCCCCAGTAGCGGACGTCGTGGTCTTCCCCCGCCCCGAACCACTTCGAATCCTGGTGGCCGTAGCTCTTGATGAGGGCCGTCACCTTGCCCGTCAGCACGCTGATGAGGTAATCGACCTTGAACTTGTCGCCGATGTCGCGCAGCGTCTGCAGCGCCAGCCGCAGCGACGCCTTGGCATCGACCCGCGGCTTGGGATGGCGGCAGTTGTCGCAGTTGCCGCAGTTCTCCTCGGGATACTCCTCGCCGAAGTAGTGCAGCAGCGTCTTGCGGCGGCACATCGAACTCTCGGCATACGAGACGGTCTCCTGCAGCAGCAGCTTGCCGATCTCCTGCTCGGCGACCGGTTTGCCGTGCATGAACTTCTCGAGCTTCTGAATATCCTTGTAACTATAAAAGGTAAGGCAGTACCCCTCGCCGCCGTCGCGCCCGGCGCGGCCGGTCTCCTGGTAATACCCCTCGAGCGACTTCGGGATGTCGTAGTGAATCACGTAGCGCACGTCGGGCTTGTCGATGCCCATGCCGAAAGCGATCGTCGCCACGATCACATCGACACGCTCCATGAGAAAGTCGTCCTGGTTCCCGGCGCGCGTGGCGGCGTCCATGCCGGCGTGGTAGGCCCGCGCCTTGATGCCGTTGGCCAGCAGCAGCTCCGTAAGCTCCTCGACCTTCTTGCGGCTGAGGCAGTAGATGATGCCGCTCTTGTGCTCGTTCTGCTTGATGAAGAGGATGATGTCGTGATCGACGTTGTGTTTCGGGCGGATCTCGTAGTAGAGGTTCGGCCGGTTGAACGACGAACGGAAGACCGCCGCATCGGCCATGCCGAGGTTCTTCTGGATGTCGAGCTGGACCTTGGGCGTGGCGGTCGCCGTGAGGGCGATCAGCGGCGCCGTGCCGATCTCGTTGATGATCGGGCGGATGCGCCGGTACTCGGGGCGGAAGTCATGGCCCCACTCCGAAATGCAGTGGGCCTCGTCGATGGCATAGAAGGAGATCTTGATCCGGCGCAGGAAGGCCACGTTGTCCTCCTTCGTGAGGGATTCGGGGGCGAAATAGAGCAGTTTGGTCTTCCCGTCGAGCACATCCTGCCGCACCTGCTGCACGGCCGTCTTGTTGAGGGACGAATTGAGGAAGTGGGCGATCCCGGGGTTGTCCGAAAAGGTGCGCATCGAATCGACCTGGTTCTTCATGAGGGCGATCAGCGGCGAAATGACGATCGCCACGCCCTCCATCAACAGCGCGGGCAGCTGGTAGCACAGCGACTTGCCGCCGCCCGTGGGCATCAGGACGAACGTATCCTTCCCTTCGAGGACGTTGCGGATGACGGCCTCCTGGTTTCCCTTGAAAGCCGAGAACCCGAAGTATGCCTTCAGCCGGTCATGCAACAGGGCGGAATCGAATCGTTTCATAGGCCGTAGATTTTTCGGATGCTTATAAATTTCATGTAAAGATAAAAAAATTTGTTGAAAAAAACCTAACTTTGTCGAAAATTTATGCGAAAATATCATGCGGTTATATACGAGCGAACTCGTCAAGAAATACAAGTCGCGCACGGTGGTCAACCACGTGTCGATCGACGTCGAGCAGGGTGAAATCGTCGGTCTGCTGGGTCCCAACGGAGCCGGCAAGACGACGACCTTCTACATGATCGTCGGCCTCATCAAGCCCAATGCGGGACAGATCTTCCTGCGCGACGACGCGGGCGAGGTGAGCGAGCTCACGGGGCTGCCCGTCTACCGCCGGGCGCAGCTCGGGGTGGGCTATCTGGCCCAGGAGGCCTCGGTCTTCCGCAACCTTACCGTCGAGGAGAACATCCGCGCCGTGCTGCAGATGACGGCCTATTCGAAGGAGTACCAGCAGGAGCGCGTCGAGGCCCTCATCGAGGAGTTCCGGCTCCAGAAGGTGCGCCGCAGCTACGGCAACCAGCTCTCGGGCGGCGAGCGGCGGCGGACGGAGATCGCCCGCGCCGTGGCGATCAACCCCGCCTTCATCCTGCTCGACGAGCCCTTCGCCGGCGTCGACCCGATCGCCGTGGAGGATATCCAGTCGATCGTCGCGACGCTCAAGCACAAGAACATCGGCGTCATCATCACCGACCACAACGTCGATGAGACGCTGGCCATCACCGACCGCACCTACCTGCTCTACGAAGGCAAGATCCTCAAGACGGGATCGGCCGAGGAGCTGGCGGCCGACCCGATGGTCCGCAAGGTCTACCTCGGTCAGAATTTCGAGCTCAAGCGGAGCCACCGCCTCACGCAGGAGATGCTGCTGCACGGCGGCAAAAAAGAGGAGTAGCACGCCATGGACCGCACCGTACACCCGGGCCGCCTCAGCGGACGGCTCGCCCCGCCCTCGTCGAAGAGCTATGCCCAACGCATGCTGGCGGCCTCGCTGCTGGCCGAAGGGCGCACGGTGCTGCGCGGCGTCGACGACTGCAGCGACACGCTGGCGGCCGTCGGCTGCATCCGGGCGCTCGGGGCCCGTGTCGCGCAGCCCGACCCGGCCACCTACGTCGTCGAAGGGGGGCTCGATCCGCACGACGGCGTGCTTCACGTGGGCGAATCGGGGCTCTCGGCTCGACTTTTCACGCCGATCGCCGCCCTCAGCGGCCGCCCGATCCGCATCGAGGGGCGGGGGTCGCTGCTCGAGCGGCCGATGGCGATGATGACCGGGCCGCTGCGCCGGTTGGGCGCCGCGGTGCGCGACAGCGGCGGACGGCTGCCGTTCGAGGTCTGCGGACCGCTGCGCGGCGGCGAGATCGAGGCGGACGGATCGCTCTCGTCGCAGTTCGTCACGGGGCTGCTGCTGGCTCTGCCGCAGGCTGCGAACGACACGACGCTGCACGTCCGCGACGCCGTATCGACACCTTATTTAGAGATGACCATCGACACGGCGGCCCGCTTCGGGGTCGAAATCTTCCACAAGGAGTACCGCGAATTTTTCATTCCGGGGCGCCAGTGCTACCGACCCGCCGATCTGCGGATCGAGGGGGACTGGAGCGCCGCGGCGATGCTGCTCGTGGCGGGGGCCGTGGCGGGCGAGATGCGCGTGGAGCACGTCTCGCACCTCTCGAAGCAGGCCGACACGGCGATCCTCGACGCACTGGTCCGGGCCGGCGCCGCCGTCATCGACGAGGCGGACGCCGTGACGGCCCTCCACAGGCCGCTGCACGGCTTCGAGTTCGACGCCACGCAGTGTCCCGACCTCTTTCCCGCGCTGGCGGCCCTGGCTGCTGCCGCCGAGGGCGAAACGGTGTTGCGCGGCACGCACCGGCTGCGTCACAAGGAGAGCGACCGCGCCGAGGCGATCCGCAGCGAATACGGCAAATTGGGCATCGAGGTCGACCTCTCGGAGGAGGATACGATGCGCATCCGCGGCGGCGCGATCCGCGCTGCCCGCGTCGAAAGCCGCAACGACCACCGGATGGCCATGTCGCTCGCCGTCGCGGCGCTGCTCGCCGACGGACCGACGACGATCGAGGGGGCCGAGTGCGTGGCAAAGAGCTACCCCGCCTTCTTCGAGGAGCTCGAGCGGGCAAGGGCGAGAGGATGATGGGGCCGGCGGCGGCTTCGGCGGCGGACCTCGGCGGCTGCCGGCGCTTTGCAATGAACCGGCACACGCGGGGCGCAGCCTGCGGAGAGCGCGCACGACTGTAAGGAGTTGCGGGCCTCCGCCGCCGGGCGGCTGCGGGCTGCGGCGCTCTACGAGCGCAATGAAAATGAAGAATTAAAAATAAATCGCTGCACCCAGTGCTTCGTCTTCGGGGCGCAGCCTGCGGAGAGCGCGCAAGTTCGGCGACGAACTGCGGGCCTCCGCCGCCGGGAGGCTGCGGGCTGCGGCGCTCTACGAGCGCAATGAAAATGAAGAATTAAAAATAAATCGCTGTACCCAGTGCTTCGTCTTCGGGGCGCAGCCTGCGGAGAGCGCGCAAGTTCGGCGACGAACTGCGGGCCTCTGCCGCCGGGAGGCTGCGGCCCGCACGGTCCTGACGGACCGATTCCTAACTCGGGGCAAGCCCGCAGCCGAGCGGACGGGCCTGCTTTCGAGCAGCGCGAGGATGCAGCCCTCCGCCAGGGGGCGGCTGCGGGCTGCCGATCGCTGCGCGATCGAGTTTACTGGCAAGACACTCCGTCAGGCCCGTGCAACCGAAACCCGCACAACCGTATAACCGAAAAAACAGCCACACCATGAACCGATTCGGCAACGCTTTCCGCCTCTCGATCTTCGGCGAATCCCACGGCCCGGCGATCGGCATCACGATCGACGGCCTGCCGGCCGGCATTCCCCTCTGTGAGGCGGACTTCGAGGCGGACCTCGCCCGCCGGCGCAGCGGAGCCCGGGGCACCACGCCCCGCCGCGAGGCGGACCGTCCGCAGCTCCTCTCGGGGCTCTACGGGGGTCATACGACGGGGGCGCCCCTCACGATCCTCTTCGCGAACGAAGATACCCGGTCGGGCGATTATGCCGAGCTGACGCACCACTTCCGCCCCTCGCATGCCGACCGGGTGGCAGCCGTGAAGTTCGGCGGGTGGAACGATCCGCGCGGCGGCGGTTCCTTCTCGGCCCGGCTGACGGCGGCACTCGTCGCCGCAGGCGTCGTTGCCAAGAGGGTGCTGCCCGCCTCGGTCCGCTTCGCGACCCGGCTCGCGGCTGTCGGAGGCGAACAGGACCCCGCGCGCTTCGAACATGTCATCGAGGCGGCCTGCACAGCCGGCGATTCGGTCGGCGGCCTCATCGAATGCTGTGCCGAGGAGGTCCCGTGCGGCTGGGGAGACCCTTTCTTCGACTCGGTCGAAAGCCTTGCTGCCCACCTCCTCTTCGCCATTCCCGCCGTCAAGGGGGTCGAGTTCGGCGACGGCTTCGCTGTGGCGGCCCGCCGCGGCTCCGAGAACAACGACCGCATCCTCGATGCCGCCGGCACTACCGCCACGAACCATGCGGGCGGCATCGACGGCGGCATCGCGAACGGCAACCCGATCGTCGTCCGCGTCGCCGTGAAGCCCACGCCGAGCATCGCGCTGCCGCAGGAGACTTTCGATGCGGCAACCGGCCGCGTCGCCCCGCTCACGATCCGCGGCCGCCACGACGCCTGCGTCGCCCTGCGCGGCGCGGTCGTTGTCGAAGCGGCCCTTGCGATCGCACTGGCCGATCTGGCCCTCCGGGAGCGAACGAACCGTCCCCGCCCGACGCAGGCCGAAAACGGCTGAAACCGGCAAGCCCCGGGACCTTCCGAAAGCCCGCAACCCACGAAAGCGCCTAAGGTCCAAGCCTCCCCGAAAACCCGAAAAGCCCCGAATAACCGCAAAAAGAACCGAAACCCCGAATAACCGCGCAACCGATACCGCCCGAAGATGAAAGCCCACCTTCTGCTCCAAACCCTTGCCGAGGCCCTCGCACCGCTCTACGATCCGCGCGAGGCGCGGCAGATCGCCCTGTTGGTCGCCGCCGACCGCGCCGGGCTGGGCGACCGCACCGCACCGCTCGTAGCCGATCCCGAACGCGAGATCGCCGTCGACGGACAGGAGGCCGCCGCTCTCGCCCGCCGTCTCGCGGCGGGGGAGCCGGTGCAGTATCTGTTAGGCGAAACCGACTTTTTCGGCCGCCGCTTCCGGGTAGACCGGCGCGTGCTGATTCCCCGCCCCGAGACCGAAGAGTTGGTCGATTGGGTCCGCCGTGCGGAGCCCGCGGCCCGCCGGCTCCTCGATGTCGGCACGGGCAGCGGCTGCATCGCCGCGACGCTGGCGCTCGAGCTCCCCGCCGCCCGGATCACGGCGGTCGATTGCTCGGCCGAAGCGCTGGCCGTCGCCCGCGAGAATGCCGAACGGTTGGGGGCCGCGGTCGATTTCCGGCAGGCCGACGCCCTCGCCGGATTGGAGCGCTGCTTCGCCGGCGGGGAGCCCTTCGATGCCATCGTCTCGAATCCGCCCTACGTTCCCGTCCGCGACCGCGCGGCGATGCACCCCAACGTCCGCGACTACGAACCCGCCCTGGCGCTCTTCGTTCCCGACGAGGATCCCCACCGCTTCTACCGCGCCATCGCTGCGGCGGGCCGCACCCTGCTCCGCCCCGGTGGAGCCCTCTATTTCGAAATCTACCACGAGGCGGGCGATGCGCTCCGCGCGCTGCTCGCCGCGGCGGGTTACACGCAGATCGGACTGCGCTGCGACCTGCAGGGAAAACCCAGAATGCTATGTGGACGAAAAACCGCGCTTCGGCCGTAGCCGGCCGCAACGACAGCCCCCGCACCGAACGGTCCGGCGGCCGCCTCTCCCGCGCCCCGCGGCTTAATCCCGATGCGGCCGGTCGGAGCGGCACCGGCTGCAGCCCCGAAGACCGCAGCGTCTCCGACAGCCGCGGTGGCCGCACCGGCACCCGCACCGAGCGCCGCACCCGCACCCCCGACGAGGCGCTGGCAGCCCTTATGCGCCTTTGCGCCCGGGCCGAGAAGTGCGAAGGGGACGCCCGCCGGTTGATGCGCGGCTGGGGGCTCGGCGAGCGGGAGGCCGCCGCGGTGCTCGAACGGCTCGTGCGCGACCGCTTCATCGACGACCGCCGCTATGCCGGGCTCTTCGTCCGCGAGAAACAGCACCTCAGCGGCTGGGGGCCCTACAAGATCCGCCAGGCGCTCCAGCGCAAGGAAATCGACCGCGCGACGATCGAAGAGGCGCTCGCCGCCCTCGACCCCGCGGCCCAGCGCCCCCGGCTCGAGGAGCAGCTGCGGCGCAAGGCGCACACCGCAAAGGCGGCCACGCCTTTCGAGCTGCGGACCAAGCTGATCCGCTACGGGCTTTCGCTCGGCTATTCCTATGAAACCGTGCAGGAGGCGGCCGCCTCCTGCCTACCGCAACAAAACGACGAACCATGCGACGAATTCTTCTGCTGACCGCGCTGCTTTTCGCGCTGCCCGCCGCGGCGCAGCAACCCCTCGATCCAGCCGACTACCGTTATCCGGTGCTCGACGTGCAGCGTCTCTATTCGGCCAACTTCGGCGAGATCCGCCCGGGCCACTTCCACGCCGGCGTCGACATCAAGACCGACGGCGTCGAGGGCAAACGGCTCGTGGCCGCCATGGACGGCTACGTCTCGCGCATCGTGGTGCAGGCCGGCGGCTACGGACGGGCCGTCTATCTGACGTTGAAAAACGGCACGACGGCCGTCTACGGACACATGCAGCGTTTCCGCGACGATCTGGAGCAGCTCGTGCGCGACGAACGCTACCGCCGCCGCTCGAACAGCGTCGATCTCTGGTTCACCGCCGACCGCTTCCCCGTGCGGCAGGGCGACTTCATCGGCTACTCGGGCAACAGCGGCTCGTCGGGCGGTCCGCACCTCCATTACGAGATCCGCGACACGCGCGACCAGCGGCTGCGCAACCTCGTCCGCGAGGGGATCATCCGCCCCGCCGATTCGCTGCCGCCCCGCTTCATGAAGCTCCACTACATCGAGATCGACTCGCTCGACGGCCTCTGCATCCGGCGTCCCGCCGAAAGCTATGCCGTCGTCCGCACCGGCGCGGGGCGCTACCGGCTGACGCGCAGCGAGGCGCTCCCCGTCGGACGGCGCGGCTACTTCGTCGCCGAAGTGACCGACCGGCGCAACGGCGTGCAAAACACCTTCGCCATCTGGCGGCTGCAGGCCTCGGTCGACGGCGATCCCTACTTCGAGTTCCGCATCGACCACTACACGCACCCCCTCTCGCGCACGTGCGACGCCGTCAGCTGTTACCCGATGCAGCTCGGCTCGCGCAACGAGGTGATCCGCCTGGCGCAGCTCGAACGGGCCCCGGCGCTCTTCTACCCGACGATGAAACACCGCGGCGTGATCGGTTGCGAGGCGGGCGAACGGCGGACGATCGACCTCGTTTGCGAGGACGACTGCGGCAACCGGTCGCAGCTCTCTTTCGAGATCGTGGGGCGTGCGGAGCCCTTCCGGGCCGAAGCGCCGGCCGATCCGGCCCTCCGCGCAGTACACCCCTCCGCGGCGGCGGCCTTCGAATACGGCGACTTCTCGGCCCGCATTCCGGCCGGGGCGCTCTACGACGGCTGCTACGCCAAGGCCGAGGCGGGGAGGCTTCCGAAGGTCGACTCGGGCGTGGTCGTTCTCTCGCCCGCCTACCGCCTGCTCGACGCGCGGACGCCGCTCGAACAGCCGATCCGCATTGCCATCCGCACCCATGTACCCAAAGCACTGCAATTCAAGGCTTCGGTGGTCGCCCGCAACTACCGCGGCGGAGCGGTCCGCCTCGGCGGCAAATACGAACAGGGCGTCGTCGCGGTCGAAACCCGCACGGTGGGCGACTGGTTCGTGGCGGCCGACACGCTCGCGCCGCGCATCCGCCCCGCCTTCGCGCAGGGGGCCGACCTGCGCAGCGCCCGCAAGCTGCGGTTCCGCGCGAGCGACAACTTCTCGGGCATCGCCTCGTGGCGGCTCGAGATCGACGGCGAGTGGGTTCCCTGCGACCGCTATCCGATGCGGGGGACCCTCGTACACCACTTCGACCGGGCGGCCGACGGACGCCTGCACCGCGCCGTGCTGCAGGTGCGCGACGGTTCGGGCAACTCGGCCCGCTGGGAGGGCACGTTCCGGCGTTGACCGGACGGAGGGGTGCAAGCTTTTTCGGACCTTTCGAACCGAAAATGGACGGAAAGTTTGTAAATGGCCTCGAAATTCGTAATTTTGCACCCGAATAAGACAACGGGTCTCGTAGCTCAGTTGGATAGAGCAGCAGATTTCTAATCTGCCGGTCGAGCGTTCGAACCGCTCCGAGATCACGCGGAAGCACCTGCCTTTCGTCGGCGGGTGCTTTTCGTTTCGGCGCGGCGGCGCCTCGGAGTTCGGGCAGCGGCGGCTGGCCACGGATCGCGGAGAGGCGGTTGCGGCCCTTGCGATCCGACCGTTTTTAGGAATCTTGTCGGACAAAAAAGCGAATGCGATGACGGATTTGGATAAAAAAGTCAGAGAAAAAGCGATTTACAGAGCAACGCTGACAGGCGGTGCGGTCAATTTCCTGCTGGTCGTTTTCAAGTTCTTGGCAGGGGTGGTCGGACACAGCGCTGCCATGCTGGCCGATGCAGTCCATTCGCTCTCCGATTTCATCACGGATGCGGTCGTGATTCTGTTCGTTCGCATCTCCAACAAACCGGAAGACAAGGGACACGACTACGGCCACGGCAAATACGAAACATTAGCAACGGCGTTGATCGGCATGGCCCTGCTGGCGGTAGGCTTCGGCATTCTGTGGAACGGCGCGGTGAAGATCGCCGATTTTCTGCGCGGCGAGCCGTTGCAGCAGCCGGGGATGACGGCACTCATCGCCGCAGTCGTTTCCATCCTCTTCAAAGAGCTGCTCTACCGGTACACCGTCCGGGTAGGGCGCGAATGCGACTCCCCGGCCGTGATCGCCAACGCCTGGCACCACCGGAGCGACGCCCTCTCGTCCATCGGCACGGCGGCCGGCATCGGCGGCGCCATCCTGCTGGGCCCCCGGTGGGCGGTGCTCGATCCCATCGCAGCCGTCGCGGTCAGCCTCTTCATCATACGGGCATCGGTCAAACTGCTGGGGCCCTGCATCGACGAACTGCTGGAAAAGTCGCTGCCCGAGGAGGTGAACCGCGAAATAGAAGCGATCGTGCTGTCGTTCGACGGCGTGACGGAGCCGCACCACCTGCGCACCCGCCGCATCGGAACGAACTATGCGATCGAGGTGCATGTGCGCATGGACGGGGCGATGCCTCTGTTCCAGGCGCACGCAACAGCCACTGCGATCGAACGGAAACTCAAGGCGCGGTTCGGCCGGGATGCCTATATCAGCATCCACGTGGAGCCGATCAAATAGAAACGAGTAGCGAGGCCGGCTGCGCCCGATCCTTTCCAAGGCCGAAATTCAAGATTCGGTGTGTCTGCCGGCCTCTTCGGGTCGCAGTCAGCGGTGGTGCGCACGCAGATTCGGACACGAACTGCGGATACAAATTCAAAATGAAAAATGAAGCTCGGGGCACGGCTTGCGAAGGGTGTGTACGAGCGGACCCGCGGACGCGAGTAGCGGGCCGTCGCGGGGCGAAGCTACAGCCCGCTGCGGTTCCATTCGGAACCGCAAATTCATGATTCAAAATTCAATATTCAAAATTAAATGGGGTTGCCAGGCATGCTTGGGCATATATTCGGGTCGCAGCCTGCGGAGGACACGCAAGAAGCGGACCTTCGGGACGCGAGTTGCGGGCCTCCGCCGGGCGGAGGCTGCGGCCCGCCGACCTCTTGCGAGGTCGATTTCATCTGCAAGGCCAGCCCGCAGCCGAGCGGACGGGCTTGCGACTTTAGAGGAGCAGCCCTCCGCCCGGGGGCGGCTGCGGGCTGCTCGACGTCTCCGACGTCGAATTTGCTGGCAGGCGTTTTCTCCAAAACCGGGGGCGGGTGCGGGCTGCGGCGGCTTCTTATCGAAGCCGCAAATTCAAAATGCAAAATTCAAGATTCAAAATTACCACTCGGGACGCAGCCTGCGGAGGACACGCAGCTTCGGTTACGAACTGCGGGCCTCCGCCGCCCCCAGGCTGCGTCCCGCTCGGTCCTGACGAACCGGAGGCGGCTGCGTATCACAGCACCCGGATGAGCGCAAATTCAAAATGAACAGCCCTCCGCCCTCCCCATTCAATTTGAAATTATAAGCCCTATATCCTGAATTTACCATCTCTCCCGTTCCCCCAAAAAAATCGTCCGAAACTGCTCTTTTTTCGGGGAAAATCATCGACAAAAAGCAAAAAGAAGCAATAATGGGAAATGTGACTGACCCATAAGTGGTTAGGCAGCGGTTGGCGCAGGTTGTCCATAGAGACGAGGACATGGTTTTGGCGGAATATTGCAGGAGTTAGGTTTTCAAATCATTACTCGGCCGTTATCCGCAAGTTTAATACCAACTGTTTATTTATCAGCGATTTGCGCCATTCTACTTACAGACAAATGACTCTCATGAACTTAATTTTGCAACCAGTAAAAAAGTAAGTTATGAGATCGACATTCAAAGTGCTGTTCTACGTGAACGGCAGTAAGGAGAAAGACGGCATAGTGCCGATTATGGGACGCATCACCATCAATGGGTCGGTGGCGCAGTTC
>CANQIF010000020.1 GCA_947623965.1 uncultured Alistipes sp. | reverse complement strand
AACTTTGGCTGCGCCGAAGATACTCCGCCTCGGCAAAATCTGCAAACTTTCGTTTGCATTTTGCCCTCGGCTTTTCGTATCTTTGTCCCACCCGGCAATGCCGGGCATCAAATTCGGAACACGATGGAACAGATCGTCTATTTCAAGGATAAAACGCTGCTCTTCGCTCCGGCGGCGCCCTCCGCAGACTGTTGCGCGCTGCCGCTCACGGCCGGGGAGACGATTACCCGAGCGAAGGTACTGAAAATTTTCGAATCGCACAACTCTCTCGCGCTCCTCACGCCGGAACCCGAGGCGGCTTTCGCCCGCTTCGCCCGGGCTTTCACGCCGGTCGAGGCGGCCGGCGGCGTGGTCGTCGGACCCGACGGCCGCTGCCTGCTGATCTACCGCAACGGCCGCTGGGACCTGCCGAAGGGGCATGTCGAGGCAGGCGAGAGCTGCGACCGCTGCGCCGTGCGCGAGATCCGCGAGGAGACGGGTGTCGAGGCCGAAGTGCTGCGGCCGCTCTGCGACACGCGGCACGCCTACTGGTTCGAGCCGACCGCCCGCTGGGAGCTGAAGCGGACCCACTGGTACCTGCTGCGCACGACGCGCTCCGCGGGGCTGCTGCCGCAAAGCGAGGAGGGGATCGAACGGGTCGTCTGGTGCGACCGGACGGCCGTCGAACGCGCGCTCGAGGAGAGCTACCCGACGATACGCACGGTCTTCGCCGCCCTTCGAAACGCAGCCGGGCGATGAGATTCCGCAGCGGCGGCATACTTTTTTCCGGTTTCCGGCGTTTTCCTTTTAGCCCTTTCGACAGGAACGGCGAAGCAGGGCCGCATCCTCTCGGAGACGACGGACGATGATACGCAAAGGCACGATAGCGGGAATAGCATGGATATTGCTTTGCGCGGTATCCCTTTTCACCGTGCGCGCCGGCGAACCGCCTGCAGCCAAAACTCCGCCCGCACCAACGGCAGCCCACACAGCCGGGTCATCGGCGACCGCTTCGGCCGGACCCGCCCCTTCGGACGCCATTCCGGACCGGAGCCCCGGGCTGTTCGCTCCGGAGCGTCCGCCCCTCGGCGAGCGCGACAGCCTCGAGCGGCAGCGCGAGGAGCGCAACGACCGTCTCTACGACAGCATCCGGACCAAGAGCGGCCGCCATGCCGTGTCGCGGGCCCTGTACCGGGCGCTCTTCCGGCGCCAGCGCGACACGACGCGCCAGGGGCGCGTGATCGACGAAAACAGCGTCTACGCCCCCTATGCCGGGCGGACGATCGGTGCGATCCGCATCGAGCGCAAGGCCCCGTTCGATGCCGACGGCTCGTGGCTCGAACGGACGGCCAACAAGCTGCACACGCTGACGCGCCCTGACATCATCCGCCGCGACCTGCTCTTCCGGACGGGCGACCGCCTCGATCCGCAGATCGTCGTGCGCAACCTCCAGCTGCTGCAGTCGCGTTCCTATATTTCCGACGCCGCGGTCGAGGTGCTCCCCGATCCGCTCGACACGACACGGGTCGATCTCGTGGTCCGCACGCGCGACAGCTGGACCATCGACATCGACGCCGGCCTTCACTCGGCGGGCGAAACCTCCGTCGGCCTCTCGGAGGCCAACCTCTTCGGCCGCGGCCACCTGCTGCGCATCGAGACGAACTTCAACTACCGCGGCTTCGACTACGGGGGCAACGTCGTCGAATACGGCATTCCGAACATCTTCGGCTCCTTCTACGACTTCGACTTCGCCGCGGGCCGCTCGTTCAATACTTCGCGCTTCGATGTGGGCCTGCGCAAGGAGTTTCTCAAGCCCACGGACTACGAGTTCGGCGCCACCTACCGCAACGACAAGGTGAAGCACTACTTCGTCGATCGCGACACGACCGAGCTCGTCAAGTCGCGCGACTACGACCTTTGGGCCGGCTATGCGCGCTATGTGCCGCAGTGGCGCGTCAGCAACTACCTCGCGGCGCGCTACAACCGCCGCGACGTGACGCTGCGCCCCGGCGACGTCACGGCGGCGCACCACCCCGCCCTGCACGATTACAACGCCCTGCTCTTCGGGCTGGGTCTCTACCGCGAGCGCATCTACTCGGCCAACATGATCTACGGCTACGGCCGCCGCGAGTATCTTTCGGCGGGCTTCAAGGGCGAAATCGTGGCCGGCTACGTCGGGAGCGAGTACGCCGACGAACTCTACCTCGGCTTCGCGTACAAGACGGGCGGATTCACCCCGATCGGGTATCTTATGGGGAGCCTCACGAGCGGCTCCTACGTCGATACGCATGCGAACGACTGGCGGCGCGGGGCGGTGGACCTCCAGGGGATCTGGTTCTCGAACCTCTTCCGGACGGGGCGCAGCCACCTGCGCCAGTTCGTGAAGCTGCGCTACACGGCGGGGTGGAGCCGCTTCACGGGGGCCGACGAGAGCATCCGCTTCGCGGGCGAGGCGATGCTGCGCGCGCTGAACGAAAAGAAGACCGGCACGAACCGCCTGCTGCTCAATACCGAGACAGTGCTCTTCACCCCCTACCAGCCGCTCGGATTCCGGATCGCCGTCTTCGGCTTCTGGGATGCGGGGCTCATCGGATACCACAGCAACATCTTCCGCAATGCGGGCTTCACGTCGGTCGGCGTCGGGCTGCGCATGCGGAACGAGCGGTTAGTCTTCAAGGCGATCCAGATCCAGTTAGGCGTCGCCTTCGGCCACCACGGTCTGGCCGAGAGCCGCTATTTCCGGTTCTCGAGCGAATCGGCCCTCGAACAGTACCGCTACCGGCCCGGACCGCCCGAACGTCTCGTTTTCGAATAACGCCATGCGATACCTTCTTCCGCTCCTCGCCGCAGCCCTCTGCGCCGCCTCCTGCTCGACCGTGCGCCGGGCCGCACGCACCGAATCCGCACGTACTGCATCCGCACGTACTGCATCCGCACGTACTGCATCCGCACGTACTGCATCCGCCCCGGCCGCCAAGGCTCCGGGCATAGCCGTTTCGGCCGAGACCTTTTCGGCTGAGGCATTTTCAGCTGAAACCGGGCCGGGCGGTTCTTCGTCCGCCCGCGCCGGGGCCGAGGCTTCGGCGGCTGCCGGCGAGGCGCCCGTGTTCGACGAATGTCTGCTGATTTCGAAAGCGGCCATGAAGCTCTCGGTGCTCGACGGCGAAGGGCGCCCGCTGCTCGTCGTTCCGATCGCCTGCGGCGAGAACTACGGCGACAAACGCCGCGCAGGCGACCGGCGGACGCCCGAGGGGCTCTTCACCGTGCAGGAGATCCTCGACACCTCGCGGTGGCCCGTGCCCGCACCCGCCACCGAAGCGGAAGCCGGGGCGGCAGCGGAAACAGCGGAAGCGGGTTCGGCGGAACATGCGGAGGCTGCGAAAACGGGCGCTGCGGCGGAAGAGGCAAAAGCGGAGACGGCGGAGGCCGGGAAAGCGCCGGCCGGCAGGACGAAACGGCAGAAGCGGGAAAAGGCGGCGGCGCGGCCCGCCCCGAAGGCACCCTGCCGCAGCCCCTACGGGCCCTACTTCATCCGGCTGCTGACGCCGCCCCACGAGGGGATCGGCATCCACGGAACGAACGACGAGGCCTCGATCGGCTCGCGCGCCTCGGCCGGCTGCATCCGGCTGCACAACGACGATCTGCGCCGCCTGCTGCGGTACGTCCGGATCGGCATGCCGGTCTTCATCACCCCCTCCGAACGCGACGAGGCGGCCAATGCGGCCGACGTCGGGGCGGACAAGGCCGAATAAAACCGCCCCCTCTCTTCCGATTCAACGAGTTCACCCCTGCCGGAACAATTCCGGCAGGGGTGATTTTCATTTCCGAAGCGCCGTCGGCCGCTATCGGGCCGCGCGGCGGCAATAGGCGGCGTAGCGGCTGCGGACCTCCGCGACATAGGCGGTCGTCCGTCCCGCACCCGTGAAGCGGCCGTTGCGGACCGCCTCGTGGTTGTAATAGGCCGGATCGGCCTTCAGCGCGAGGTAGCGCGAGACGACCGGCCACGAGTCGGGATTCTCACCGTGGGCGCGCGCCAGACGGCGGGCGTCGTTCACGTGGCCGATGCCGCTGTTGTAGGCGGCCAGCAGGAGGCTCAAACGATCCTCCTCGGCGATTCCGGCGGGCAGGCGCAGCATCGCCGCGAGCTCGTTCAGCAGCCGGTTCGCCAGCCAGATGTTGGTGCCGAGGTCGCCCATCCGTTCGGGGTCGACCTGAAAATGGCGCGCCACCGAGGGCATGATCTGCATGATGCCGCAGGCGCCGCGCGGCGAGCGGAGGGCCGGCATGAAGCGCGACTCGTGGTAGGCGATCGCCGAGAGCAGCCGCCAGTCGTTCCCCTCACGCCCGCAGATGTTGCGGAAGAGGTTGTCGTAGGTCGAAATGGCGTAGGCCCCCTCGGGGAGCAGCGAATTGTCCTCGAAGCCGGCCGACGGCAGCATCGAGCGCGACGAGGCGTCGAGACGGTCGTGCGAGCCGCTGAAAACGGTCAGAAAAAGAAATACGGCGAAAACGATCAGTGTTTTTTTCCACATAAAGTGCAACCTTGCGGGCAGCTTTTCCGTTGCCGACAGCACGCTAATCATAGAATCCCCACGAGATACCGATCTTGAACATGCGCGGATTGAGCGGGTAGCCGGCCGCCGAGAAATAGGCGCCCGACCCGACCAGATCCTGGTTCAGATGCTGTACCTTGAGGAAAATCCGCATCCGCTTCCACTTCGCCATGAGGAAGGCATCGAGGTAGGGATAGCCCCCCACTTCGATCTCCCGCTGGTTGTAGTAGGCCGACAGCGCGGGGTCGTACGACGGTGCGTAATACTTCGTATGGTAACGACCGTCGATACCCGCCTGCAGCCGCAGCACGTTGCGCACCACCCAGAACTCGTAGTAATACGAGAGATAGAGCGCGGCGAGCGGAACCGGCACGACCTGTTGATCCGTGCTCCACTGCAACAATACCCTGTTGTCCAAATGGAATCCGCCGAAGCGGAAATCCTTGCGCAGATAGGCTCCCGTCACGCTCACCTCGTCGGACTGCGCGACGCAGGCATCGGCTCCGTAGTAGATCGGATGGGAGACGATGCTCTGCCGCAACCCCGCCTCGAAGGCGTGGCGGGGGCTCGACAGGGTGACTTCGAAACGGGTTTCCGTCTCCCTTTCGAGGGGAGCGTTCCACATGTAGTGGTTTGTGTAGAGATTCTCCTGCCAGTAGCCCGGCGAACGGCGCTCGACCGAGAAGCGGCCGTCGAGAATCAGGGGGTGTCCGCGGAAACGGGCCGTCAGCGCCACATGGCCGCCGACCGAAAGGTCTCCGCCTCGGTAGCCGGTCGGGAAGAAACGGGCGTTCGCATCCCAATCGGCGAAACGTTTGATCTTGCCGCTCACGGCGCCGTAGAGATAGTAGGAGGTCTCCTTGACCTTGCGGAAACGGCCCGTGAGGTAGTCGCCCACCGCGAACTGCGAGTAGGTGTGCAGATCGACCCCCACGCCCGCGTCGATCGTGCCGACCACGCCGTTGCGATCCCACGGCTGGGCCTGCACGAAGAGGCGGTTCGAGATGCGGCGCTCGTAGAGCGAGTCGCGCGACCGCTGGGGGTTGATGTACCAGTTTTTATAATATTCGTCCGTCGCGGCGACGAAATCCCCGTTCTCGTCGCGATGGTCGCGTTCGTTCGTGTATTCGGCCCTCAGGTCGGTATAGGTCTTGCTCCACGACGTGTATTCGAAAGCGTGGCCGATGTAGACGGCCGACAATTCGGCCATCGAAAAGTCGCGGTCGGTCATGCGCTGCAGCGGGATGCCGTAGGACTGCACGACGTAGAAGGCGTTGTTGCGGTAGGTGTTCTGGGCCTCGGCCGCGGCAAGCTTCATCGGCACGCCCGAGGGCATCTGGAAAACCGTATCGGCGATCGCCCACTCGCCCACCACGCCGCCGTTCTCCTGCTGCTCGATGTGGTTGTTGTAGTAGCCGGCATGGATCGAATAGCGCCGGCCCGTGTGGTTGACGGCCACCGAGAGGGTGTGGTTCTTCGTGCGGGACCAGATGTACTGGCCGCGCGTGCCGCGCGCCTTGTAGTCGATGTTGAACCCCGTCGTCGGCGAGACGTTCTGGGCGTGGAGGATGCCGAAATTCTCCTCGCGGAAGCGCTTTTGGCCCGACTCGAGGTAGGTCATGCGCGTTACGGGGCGCTTGACGTTGTAGAAGGGGATGTTTTCGAGACGGAAAGTGTAGGCGCCGTAGGGCTGCGCGAAGAGGAAGTCGGGGTCCGTGGGGCGGCGGAAGTAGTTGATCGGCAGCGAGCTCTGCCCGAGCGCACCCTGGGCGATGTCGCCCACGTCCTCGCGGTAGAAGGGGTAGTCGATGCGGAAATTTTCGAGCGTCGAGTCCATGTCGATCACCTGCACGCGGTTGAAGCGTTCGCTGATGTTGTAGCGGAAGTTGGGCAGGGCGCGGAGCGAGTCGTCGAAAAAGTAGGATTCGAGCGGTTTGCGGATGCGGCGTTCGCGCTTGGTCGAGTCGCTGCGGTCGCCGCCCTCCTCGTCCTCCTCGCCGGTCTGGTCGAAGGGGTTCGAGCCGTAGAGATTGGGGGTCTGGCCGTTGCGCTGGGCGCGCGTCAGATCGCGGGCGCTGAAGTTTTGCGCACGCAGCCCGCCGCCCGACAGCACGAGGCCGCAGCAGAGGAGAAGCAGGTATTTGAAAACGCGCGGCATAGGTACGCTCGATGCGATTGCGGGGGCAAAGATAATTAAAATTTTTCAAAAACAAAATTTCCGGGGCCGGCGGGCAGGCTCGTTTCCGCAGACAGCTTCGTTTCTGCGGCGGCCTTGTTTCCGCTGCGGCCGGTTCCGGGGGCTACTTCGCGCAGCGTTTCCGCAGGGCGCGGCCGGCCGACAGGAGTACGTAGAGCGCGACGATCGCCGGCAACGCATAGAGCTGCAGCAGGGGGATCATCGCGGCGGCAACGAGCAGGAAGAGGTAGCGCAGCTCGTTGCCAGGCCAGCCGAAGCCCCTGAACTTGAGCGAGAACATCGGCAGCGGACTGACCATCAGCCCGGCCAGCACGGCAGCCGTCAGCGGCACGCCCCAGGCGGGCATCGCGAAGGCGGTCTGCTCGGAGAGGAGGCCCAGCGAGACGCAGACGAGCGTCGCGGCCGGCGTCGGCAGGCCGCGGAACTCGGTGTGCTGCTCCTCGTCGATATTGAACTTCGCTAAACGCAGGGCGGCGCAGGCGGCGAAGAGGAAGACACCCCACCCGACCCAGGCGGGCAGTGCACCGCCGTTCGTGCGGTCGAAGAGGACGAAGAGGACGAACGAGGGGGCCAGTCCGAACGAGATGTCGTCAGCCAGCGAGTCGAGCTGCACGCCTAAGGGACCGCTCTGCCCGAGCAGACGCGCCGCCATGCCGTCGAAAAAGTCGAAGAGGGCCGCCGCGGCGATGAGCCAGAAAGCCAGTGTCAGGTTGCCGCCGACGAGTGTCGCATGAATCGCCCCGGCGCCGCAAAGCAGGTTCGAGAGCGTGAGCAGATTCGGTATCGTAAAGAGTTTTATTTTCATGATGCGTTTTCCAAAAAACGACCGGTTCGGGCGACAAAGTTACGAAATATTTTTATCTTTGTAGCTGAAAACAGTTAAAACGATTTATCCGACGATTATGGCAACCAACAACCGATATTGCGTCATCATGGCGGGCGGCATCGGCAGCCGCTTCTGGCCCAAAAGCCGACAGACGATGCCCAAACAGTTCCTCGATATTCTGGGGACGGGCAAATCCTTCATCCGACACACCTTCGAACGGTTCGCGCCGATGATTCCGGCCGAGCGCTTTCTGGTCGTCACGAACCGCCGCTACAAGGAGTTCGTGCTCGAGCATCTGCCCGAGCTGCGGCCCGAGCAGGTGCTGTGCGAGCCCGTCGGCCGCAACACGGCCCCCTGCATCGCCTACGCGGCCTACCTTCTGCAAAAGATCGATCCCGAGGCCGAAATGGTCGTCACGCCGGCGGATCACCTCATCCTCGACGAGGGGACCTTCCGCACCATCATCGGCGAGTGCTTCGACTTCGCCGCTGCGCACGGCGCCCTGCTCACCGTGGGGGTCAAGCCCAGCCGCCCCGACACGGGCTACGGCTATATCCAGGTTTCGGACACGGCCGCGATCAGCAAGGTGAAGTGCTTCACCGAGAAACCCGACCTGGCGCTGGCGCAGACCTTCCTGCAGTGCGGCGAGTTCTTCTGGAATTCGGGCATCTTCGTCTGGACGGTCCGTGCGATCATCGAGGCATTCGCCCGCTATCTGCCCGAGCATCACGCCCTTTTCGGACAGTTGCAGCCGGCGCTCGGCACCGTGGATGAGAAGGCCGTCGTGGAGCGGGTCTTCTCGGAGTGCCGCGCCATCTCGATCGACTACGGCATCATGGAGAAGGCCGACAACGTCTATGTCCGCTGCGGCGAGTTCGGCTGGAGCGACGTCGGGACCTGGGGATCGGTCTACCAGCACTCGCGCAAGGACCGCTATGCCAACGCCCTGCCGGGCGAGGGGTGCTACCTCTACGACACGCGCAGCTCGTTCGTCTCGCTGCCCAAGGGCAAGATCGCCGTCATCAGCGGACTGAAGGAGTATATCGTCGTCGATACGGAGGATGTGCTCATGATCTGCCCGCGCAGCGAAGAGCAGAACATCAAGAAGTACATCGACGAGGTCAAATACCACGACGGGGAGAAACATATATAATCAAGCGGTTCCTTTCGGAACCCCGCTTGATTCAAAATTCAAAATTCAAAATTCAAGATTCAGAAAGAATGCTCGGGCCGCGGCTTGCGAAGGACGCGTATGAGCGGACGCAAAGGCGGCCGCGAATAGCGGGCCTTCGCCGGGCGAAGCTGCGGCCCGCTGCGGTTCCATTCGGAAGCGCAAATTCAGAATGAAGAATTAAAAATGAAAAATTAAATGCAGTAAACGGGAGCTGCCCGCTCGGGTGAACATTCAAACTCGGGACGCAGCCTGCGGAGCGCACGCAAGTTCGGCGACGAACTGCGGGCCTCCGCCGCCGGGAGGCTGCGGCCCGCACGACCTCTTGCGAGGTCGATTTTGCTTGCAGCAAGCCCGCGGCCGCCGATTTTCACCGAGGTAGTTTGCAGCAATCTCGACTGCGCAGCAGTCGGCAGCCCTCCGCCCGGGGGCGGAGGGCTGCATTCTCGCGCAGCTCGAAAGCAGGCCCGTCCGCTCGGCTGCGGGCTGGTCTTGCGGCAGGGACAACCGCTAAAGAGGCCGAACCTCCGCCTGCTCGGTCCTGACGGCCTGCTTATCTATTTCGTCTTTTTCGCCTGGTAGGCTGCGTAGTGCAGAAACCGTTTATCGACCAGTGCCTGCAGATCGGCCGGATCGACCTTTCCGCACGCATCCTGGTAATCCAGATCCGCCGCAGTGACGCGTGTCATCCACGTCACAAAGGGATCTTTCATCGTCAGCAGCTTGTCCAAATTCGACAGCTCCTGCTTCTTCTTTTTCCTGAATAAACTCATACCTCATCCGTTCAAAGCGTTGCGACCGTTGTTCCCCGCTGTCGCATAGGGACCGTGCCCCTCCGATCCGGACAAAAAAAGGAGGGCGCGGTGTCAGCCTCCTTAACACAGGTCTTGGGAACCCTTGGTATGGCAGCTGTCCTGCGCCCTTGTCTGTCCCGCCCCTTGAAAGGGCGGAACATAACAAGGACTGACAACCATTATACCATACCAAAACAACCTCCGAAGAGGGGCCCAAGTTCGTGTTAAGGTATAAAGAGTTGTTTACCTCTTTATGATATGTTTATCGATCTTACGATCTATTCTGCCACAAAGGTAACAAAATTTTCTAAAAAGAAATAAATCGGTTCTTCGAATTGTATAGGGAAAAACTTACGGGTCGCAGCCTGCGGAGGGACGGCACGAGCGGACGCGAGTTGCGGGCCTCCGCCCGGCGGAGGCTGCGGCCCGCTCGGTCCTGACGGACCGATTTTGCCGGCAGGCATTTCTATCACAATCGGCGGCTGCGCCCCGTTGCGCCATTCGGGCGCAATTAAAAAATGAATTGCCAATGCTAATTCGTTTTCGGGACGCAGCCTGCGGGGACACGCATGCGACGATAAGGAGCTGCGGGCCTCCGCCCGGCGGAGGCTGCGGCCCGCCGATCCCTGCGGGATCGATTTTGCTGCGGCCGCTCGGTCTTGACGGACCGAATTTGCCAGCAGACACTTCCGCCAAAGCCGGGCGAAGCTGCGGCCCGCGCAGTCCTGGCAAGCCAGTCCCAGCACCGCAGAACTATATCGGTCTGTTCGGAACTCGGAGCCATTTTTTTTCGTCTCTTCGGGAACAATTTCTGCCGGTTCGTTTCCGAAGAGCGAACAAGACGATTATCTTTGCAGGTCGGGAGGCGGCCGTCCGCGGCCGTCCGCCGAAACCCGCATCGAACATGAAACGCATCGATTTCCACATTACCGGCGACACTTACGCCATCCTCGCCGCCCGGGCCGCCGTGTTGATCCTCTTCCTGCAGCTCGGCCGCTGGTGGTTCTACCGCTACAACCTCGATCTGTTGGGCGAGATTTCCGCCCGGGAGCTCTCGGCGATCTTCCTCGGCGGGCTGCGCTTCGACCTCGCCGCAGCCGTCCTGCTCCTCCTCCCCTACTTCGTCCTGCGCATTCTCCCTTTCGACTTCGTCTACGGAGCGCGCTACAACCGTCTCTGCGACTGGCTCTACGGGCTCTGCGGCTCGATCGGCCTCGTCGCCAACCTCTGCGACACACCCTTCTACCGCTTCACGGGCATGCGCACTCAGGCACTGCACCTGCAGGAGGTTCTCCAGGACAGCGCCACGGCCGATGTGATGGGCGCCCATCTGCGCACCTACTTCGGGCTGGCGCTGGGCGGCGTCTGCTTCATCGCCCTCTTCCTCTTCGTCGCAAGCCGTTTCCGGGCCGTGCGCCCCGCACGCCGCCGCACGGGCTGGCGCTATGCCGAACTGACGGCCGCGCTCGCCGCCGCCTTCTTCGGGCTGCGCGGCAGCTTCGATTTCAAGGAGCACCCCCTCCAGTTGACCGACGCCCACGCCTACTGCTCCGAGAACCGCCGCACGGCCCTCGTGCTGAACACCCCCTTCTCGGTGCTCCGCACGATCGGCAAGGATTTCCGTCTCAAGCCCTACACCTTCTTCACCGCCGGCGAGCTCGCCGCCCGCCGAAGCGACCTGCACCGTTCGCAGCGCCCGGGCTTCGAGCGCCGCAACGTCGTGCTGATCATCCTCGAAGGGTGCGGCAACAGCTTCATCGGCGCTCTGAATCCCTATGCCGCCGAACGACCGATCGCCGACCGGCCGCTCACCCCGTTCCTCGACTCGCTCGCCGCACAGTCGCTCCTCTTCACCGACTGCTACACCCATCTGCGCAAGTCGAGCGCCGGCATCACCGCCCTTCTCGGCGGCTTCCCGGCCTACAGCCCCTTCCTCTACATGCTCTCGCCCTACCGCGACAACGAGGTCGAAACGCTCGCCTCGCTGCTCGGCGGCGAAGGGTACCGCTCGACCTTCTTCTGCGGCTGCAACAAGGGTTCCTACGCCTTCCGCGGCATGGCCGAGGTCTTCGGCTACGACCGTTTCTACGATCGCACGGACTACGAAGCGGACTACGGCGCGATCGACTACGACGGCCAGTGGGGCATCTTCGACCATGCCATGGCCGCCCATCTGCTCCGCGAGCTGAACGCCATGCCCGAGCCCTTCCTCGTCAGCTGGTTCACCCTCAACACGCACAACCCTTTCACTCTTCCCGAAGCCTACCGTCCGCTGGTCCGCTCCGAGCCCGGCACGATGGCGGGCGCCGTAGAGTACATCGACCGCGTGCTGCGCGAATTTTTCACGGCGGCCGCGCGCGAGCCCTGGTTCGCACGGACCCTCTTCGTCATCACGGCCGACCACGGCCACGGCACGCCCGTCGAACAAGCTTTTTACGACAACCCGGCCCAGCTGAACCGCATCCCGCTGCTGCTCTACACCCCCGACGGTTCGATCGCCCCGCGCCGCGACGACCGCACCTGCGGCCAGATCGACGTCACCCCCACGGTGCTCGACGCCCTGGGCTATCCGCGCGAATACTTTGCATTAGGCAACAGCTTGTTGCAGCCATTCGGGGGGGGGATTTTGTTCGACGATCAAACCGACTACCGCTACGTCGAGCAGGGGTGGATGCTCCGCATCGACAAGGAGCGGATCGAGCCGATCGCCCTCTACGACTACCGCACCGATCCGGCCCTGCAGCACGACCGGTCGGCCGAGGAACCCGAGCGGGTCGCTGCGCTGCTCGCCTCGGCGCGCGCCTTTTTGCAGGACTGGACGCAGCGACTCGTCGATAACCGCATGAAACACGATGAATAATCTCTACACCCTTTTCCGCACCGCCGCGGGGGTCACGACCGACACGCGGCGCATCGTCCCGGGGGCGATCTTCTTCGCCCTGCACGGCGCCACCTTCGACGGCAACCGTTTTGCAGCCGAGGCTCTCGCCCGGGGGGCCGCCTATGCCGTTGTCGATGATCCGGCAGCGGCAACCGATCCGCGCATACTCCTCGTTCCGGATACCCTCGCGGCGCTGCAGGAGCTGGCCCGCACCCACCGGCGCGCGCTCGGCATTCCGATTTTAGCCGTAGCGGGCAGCAACGGCAAGACCACCACGAAGGAGCTCATCGGCCGCGTGCTGGCCGAACGCTACGACGTATACGCCACGCAGGGGAACCTCAACAACCACATCGGCGTGCCGCTGACGCTGCTGGCCATGACCGGGCGGACGCAGTTCGGCGTCGTCGAGATGGGGGCGAGCGCCTGCGGCGAGATCGCCCGGCTGTGCGCTATCGCCGAACCCGACTACGGCATTCTGACCAACATCGGCCGCTCGCACCTCGAAGGATTCGGAGGCGTGGAGGGGATTCGCCGCGGCAAGGGCGAGCTCTACGACTACCTGGCGGCCCACGGCGGCACGGCTTTCGTGCGCGCCGAGGACGAAGTGCTGGAGGCCATGGCGGCCGAACGTCCCGGGCTGCGGGTCGAGCGTTATTCGGAGCGGCTGGCCGAGGGGATCGAGAGCGCTCTCGAAGGGGATTACAACCGCTACAACATCGCCGCGGCAGCAGCCGTCGGGTGTCGTTTCGGCGTGACGGAGGAGGCCGTGCGCCGTGCCGTCGGCAGCTACACGCCCGACAACCACCGTTCGCAGCGCATCGAGAGCGGCCGCAACACGCTGCTCGTGGACTGCTACAACGCCAACCCGTCGAGCATGCGGGCGGCAATCGCCCACATCCTCGCCGAGCCGCTCGGGGGACGCCGGCGCCGCGTGCTGATCCTGGGCGACATGCTCGAACTGGGGGCCTGGACGGAGGAGGAGCACCGGACCGTGCTGCAGCAGGCGACGGCCGATCCGACTGTCGAGCTGCGGCTCGTGGGCGAGGCGTTCCGCCGGGCCTGCGAAGCGCTGCCGGACCCCGGGCTCGGAGGGCGCATCCGCTGCTACGCCACGTGCGACGCCTTGCGCGCGGAGCTGGCCGCACGACCGATCGACGATGCGCTCGTGCTGCTCAAGGGGTCGCACGGCATCGGGCTGGAGCGGGCGGTGGAGCTGCTGTAGGAGAAGATTAAGATTATTCGAGCTTAAAAGGGATAGCTGTCGTATTCGATCCCACAGGGATCGGCAGCCCGCAGCCGCCCCCGGGCGGAGGGCTGCATTTTCGCGTCCCGCAGGTCCGCTCGTGCAAGCCCGTCCGCTCGGCTGCGGGCATGTCTCGAGTTGGGATCGGTCCATCAGGACCGAGCAGGCCGCAGCCTCCCGGCGGCGGAGGCACGCTACTCGCGTCCCGAAGGTCCGCTTCGAGCGCGCGCTCCGCAGGCTGCGCCCGAATGTCATTCTGAATGCTGAATTTGCGGCTTCAACGAAGCCGCAGCGGGCCGCAGCTTCGCCCCGCGAAGGCCCGCAGTTCGCGTCCGCTTTGGCGTCCGCTCGTGCGCGCCCTTCGCAAGCTGCAGCCCGGACCCAAAATCGCAAATCAAATAGAGACCCAAATAAATTTGCTTTTGCGCTCGGCTTATTCGTACTTTGGCTTCGCCGAAGATACTCCGTCTCGGCAAAATCGCAAACAAGTTTGCATTTTGCTCTCGACTTTTCGTATCTTTGCCTAAAAACCCGACCGATGAAAAAACTTACACTGCTGCTGACTGTCCTGCTGCTGGGTGCGGCAACGTCGCTTTTCGCCCGAACCGAAGTCGAGCGCTGGGGTTGCTTCGAGCTCCGTTTGAACCATGCCGCCAAGGCCAATCCATTCGATGTCGCCCTCTCGGCGACCTTCACGAACGGAGACCGAAAAATCGTCGTCCGCGGCTTCTACGACGGCGACGATACCTACCTCGTCCGTTTCATGCCGCCCGTCGAGGGTGAGTGGCGCTACACGACCCGCAGCAGCGCCGCGGCGCTGAACCGCCGCAGCGGCTCGTTCGTCGCCGTGCCGCCCGCCGCCGGCAACCACGGCCCTGTCGAGGTCGATGGCGACCACGGCTTCCGCTATGCCGACGGCAGCCGCTACATGCCTTTCGGCACGACCAATTACGCGCTGGCCCTCTTCCGCCCCGAGACACAGGAGGCGACGATCCATTCGCTCGCCGCTTCGGGCTTCAACAAGACGCGCCTCTGCGTGCTTCCGAAAGATTACCCCACGCCGCTCGAGGCGCCGACGATCTTTCCCTTCGAGCTGCGCAGCCGCACGGTCGATGCGGAGGGCAAAGAGCATTTCGAGTGGGATTTCGAGCGCTTCAACCCCGCTTTCTTCCGCAACCTCGACCACCGCATCCGGCAGCTGCAGGAGCTGGGCATCGAGGCCGATCTGATTCTGTTCCACCCCTACGACCGCGGTATGTGGGGCTTCGACAAGATGCCCGAAGAGATCAACCGCCGCTATCTCGACTACCTCATCGCCCGCGTGGGGGCCTATCGCAACGTCTGGTGGTCGATGGCCAACGAATGGGACCTCGTGCGCAACCGCACGGTCGAGGAGTGGAAAGACTTGACGCGTCACGTCGCCGCGACCGATCCCTACGGCCACCTCTGTTCGATCCACGGCGGCACGGCCGTCTATTTCGATTACGGCATGCCCGAGTTTACGCACGTCAGCATCCAGGACGAAGCGCCCGTCTTCACCGCTTCGGCGGCGGCGACGCTCCGGCAGATCTTCCCCAAGCCGGTGATCTGCGACGAAATAGGCTACGAGGGCAACCTCCCGCTGCGCTGGGCCCGGTACAGCCCGCAGCTCATGACCTACTACGTGACGAACGGACTTATGGGCGGCATCTACGTGACGCACGGCGAGTGCTACCGCGATCCGTCGGAGGAGGATTTCGTCTACTGGTCCGACGGCAGCATCCTGCGCGGCGGCAGCTGGCAGCGGATCGCCTTCCTGCGCCGCATCCTCGAGGAGGGGCCCAACCCGCCCCGCATGGCCGACGTGAGCCGCGACACGAAGACCTCCACCGCGGGCGACGGCTACTACTATGTCTGGCTCGGCCAGTCGATCCAGAGCAGCTGGCGCTTCAACCTGCCCGCCTCGAACGCCCGCTACCGCCGCCCGCAGGAGGGCGAACGCTACCGGGTCGATATTATCGACGTGTGGGCGATGACCGTTACGGAGGTTCCGGGCGTTTTCGAGACGACGAAACCGATCGATTACCGTCTCTACGACAAGCACCACCGCGACGTGCGGCTGCCCGATGTCCCCTATCTGCTGCTGCGGATCCGGCGGGTGGCGGAGTAGAACCGCTTCGCACGATACACGAACAAGGAGAGCCCCGGAAAAATTCCGGGGCTCTCCTTGTTTCAGGGCTGTTTTGGCCGGTCTCGGGGCGGTTTCGGTCAGCAGAAGAGCAGCACGAGCAGCATGATCGCCCCGCCGCCGCAGAATCCGGCGAGGAGCTGGCGCGGCTCGTGGCGTCCGAGGTAGAGGCGGGCCGAGGCCAGCAGGCCGCTGGCGAGGATGGCGATCAGCAGCGGACGGAACATGACGCGGATGCCGATGATGTTCATCACGGCGAACAGCGCCACGGCCGCCCCCATGCCCGTGAGGTGGAGGCTGATTTTCCAGCGCAGCGTGACGAGACAGCACATCGCCTCGCAGCAGCCGGCGGCCAGCACGATTTTCCGCAGGAAGAGCGCCTGCCCGACCCGTGCGATGAGCAGGGCGCAGAGCAGGTAGCAGAGGGTCCCGATCACGAGCGGCAGGATGCGCTGCCGCCGTTCGTCGATCCGCAGGTCTTTCAAACGGCCCGTCCGATAGAGCAACCCGATCAGGAAGGCCGGCAGCGCCGTTCCGAAGAGCAGCACCGAACCGCACAGATAGAGCCGCATGCCGCTCGGAAAGAGGGCGAAAGAGGTCATCGAAAAGAGTGCCGCCACGAGGTAGAGCGGCAGGACGATCGGATGCAGCGCCCATGAAAGGCTTTGCGCGAGGATCGCCGGCGAATTTTCGGGAAGCGAAAGGTGTTTGCGGAGCATGGCGGGGTCGGTGAGAATCCGGAACAAAGATACGAATAAGTCGAGTGCAATGCCAAATTTATTTGAGCATTGCCGAGACGGCGTATCTTCGGCGAAGCCAAAGATACGAAAAGCCGAGGGCGAAAAGCAAACTTGTTTGCGATTTTGCCAAGGCAAAGTATCTAAGGCGCAGCCAAAGATACGGATAAAAAACGAGAATTGGAGCAGATAGGCGCAATTCAGGGTTTACGGTGGCAACGTCACCCTGCATCGCTCGGTGCACGGCAAGAAAAACACGGACAGGAATGTCACTTTTCATGATTATTCCCGAAAAGTGACATCTATTTCCCGTTTTCTCTTCTTTCATATAAAATGGAACCGCTAATTTTGCAGCGGATAAACCGCAGCCGGCCTCGAGAATGAAGCCGATAAAGGAAAATCAAGGTATAAAAATGGAAAAGAAAAAGGTCCCCGACTGCATCGAAATACGCGGTGGGCGCGTACACAATCTGAAAAATATCGACGTCGATATTCCGCTTAACAAAATCGTGGGAATTGCCGGTGTTTCCGGTTCCGGCAAATCCTCGCTGGCGCTCGGCATCCTTTACGCGGAGGGCTCCCGGAGGTATTTGGAGTCGCTGTCCACCTATACCCGCAGAAGAATGACGCAGGCGGAAAAGGCGCAGGTGGATGAGGTGCTGTATGTTCCGGCTGCGCTGGCTCTTCGCCAGCGGCCCGGCGTCCCCGGGATTCGCAGCACGTTCGGAACCGGCACGGAGCTGCTGAACAGCCTGCGGCTGATGTTTTCGCGCTTGGCCAGCCACCGCTGTCCGAACGGACACTATGTGGAACCGTCCTTGAACGTGGCGGCGGATCTTCCGCTTGTCTGCCCCGTGTGCGGCGAACGCTTCTTTGCGCCCGGTGCCGAGGAGCTTGCGTTCAACAGTCAGGGCGCCTGTAAAAAGTGCGACGGCACCGGCATCGTGCGCACCGTGGACGAAACGACGCTCGTGCCGGACGATTCCCTGTCGATCGACGAAGGGGCGGTCGCCCCGTGGCAGACGCTGATGTGGTCTTTGATGAAAGACATCGCCCGGGAGATGGGTGTCCGCACCGATGTGCCGTTCAGGGAGCTGACCGACCAGGAAAAGGAGATCGTGTTCCACGGCCCGGCCGTAAAGAAAAATATCATCTACCAGAACAAGACCAGCGGTGCGGCAGGCGATATGGACTTCACCTACTTCAACGCCACCTATACGGTGGAGAACGCCCTGTCGAAGGTCAAGGATGAAAAGGGCATGAAGCGGGTGGAGAAGTTTCTGCGGCAGGATGTCTGCCCCGACTGCGGCGGCACCCGGCTCAATGAAGCTGCGCGGGCGCCGAGGCTGCGGGGTATCTCATTGGCGGAAGTCTGCACGAAGACGTTGTCCGAGTTGGTCTCTTGGGTGGCCGGCGTTCCCGATTCCCTGCCTGCGGAAATGCGCCCCATGGCGGAGAGCATCTGCGAATCGTTCCAGGTCGCAGCCAAGCGGCTGATGGATCTCGGGCTCTCTTACCTCACCCTCGACCGTGCGGCTTCCACCCTCTCCACCGGAGAGCGTCAGCGCATGCAGCTGGCGCGGGCCGTGCGCAACCGCACGACCGGAGTTTTGTATGTATTGGACGAACCGTCTATCGGTTTGCACCCTTCCAATATGGAGGGGCTCACCGGAGTGATGAACGACTTGATCGCGGACGGGAACACCGTGGTTCTGGTAGATCACGATACCAACGTGTTGAAAGAGGCCGACTGGCTCATCGAGATGGGGCCGGCGGCAGGAGCCGGCGGCGGAAGCGTCATTGCCCAGGGACCGCTGGAGGCCGTCGCGGAAAATCCGAACTCCCGGATCGGCGGTTTCCTCACCGGCAAAACGGTGATCGATATGGGAAGCCATATCGCGGCGGAGAAGATGTTCGATCTGGGAACCATCCACCTCTCCACCGGTCGGATTCACACCGTAAAGCCCTTGGAGGCGGATTTTCCCAAAGGCCGTCTGATTGCTGTGACCGGCGTGTCCGGCTCCGGCAAAACCACCCTGATTTTGGAGAGCCTCGTTCCCGCTTTGGAGGCATCCGTCAAAGGGAGCAGGCTGCCCGGCCATGTCCGGAGCATTTCCGCCCCGGGAATTTCTCAGGTCAAACTGATCGACGCCACCCCCATCGGCATCAATGTCCGCTCCACGGTAGCGACCTATGCCGACGTCCACGACGAGCTGCGCAAGGTGTTCGCCCGCACGCCGGATGCGAAAGAACGGGGGTATAAAGCCGGGGATTTCTCCTACAACACGGGGATTCTGCGCTGCCCCACCTGCGACGGCACCGGAATCATCAGCCTCGACGTCCAGTTTCTGCCCGATGTGGATATTCCCTGTCCGGATTGCGGCGGCTCACGCTATAGCAAGGAGGCCAGCCTGATTCGGCGGGCAGCCAAAAAGGGCGGGCAGGCAAATACGCTGCCCGAACTGATGGATATGAGCATTGCCGAGGCGCTTGCCGCCTGCGCCGATCTGCCGCTTGTGGCCCGGCGGCTGCAAGTGCTGCAAGACCTGGGGTTGGGATATCTGACCCTGGGCGAGGAAACCCCCAGCCTTTCCGGCGGCGAGGCCCAGCGGCTGAAGTTAGCCAGCGAGATGGGAAAGGGGCAGTCGGATTCCGTCTTCGTGTTCGACGAACCCACCATCGGGCTGCATCCGCTGGATGTTCAGACGCTGTTGGGCGTGTTCCAGGGGCTGATTGAAAACGGCGCCACCGTCATTGTGATCGAGCATGATCTGGATGTAATCCGGAATGCCGACTATGTGATCGATATGGGGCCGGACGGCGGTGTGCACGGCGGGGAAATCGTCGCCGCAGGCACGCCGGAGGAGATTTGCGCATGCGAAAGCAGCAAGACAGGCTTCTATCTGAAGCTGGATGGGAAACGGCCGATGAAGCGATAAAAAGGCAAGGAAGCTGGCGAGAAATGGAATAGACGCCAAATGCCGCTGCGACATCGGCCGAGGGCTATGTATAAGCACAATTTCTCCGGCCAGCCCGCAGCCGAGCGGTGGGCCTGCTTTCGAGCAGCGCGAGGATGCAGCCCTCCGCCCGGGGGCGGCTGCGGGCTGCTGCGGTTCCTTCTCGGAGCCGCAAATTAAAAATTCAAAATGAAAAATTAAGAATGACACTCGGGACGCAGCCTGCGGAGGGCGCACACGACTGTAAGGAGTTGCGGGCCTCCGCCGCCCCAGGCTGCGGCCCGCACGGTCCTGACGGACCGGGACAACACTGCAGCCCGCAGATGCCTGCGGGATCGAACCCGACGGCCAGCCCGCGGCCGAGCGGACGGGGCTGAACGAGCGGACCTGCGGGACGCGAGTTGCGGGCCTCCGCCGCCCCAGGCTGCGGCCCGCTCGGTCTTGACGGACCGGGACAACACTGCGGCCCGCAGATGCCTGCGGGATCGAACCCGACGGCCAGCCCGCAGCCGAGCGGTGGGCCTGCTTTCGAGCTGTGCGAGAATGCAGCCCTCCGCCGGAGGGGGCGGCTGCGGGCTGCTGCGCCTCCTGCAGGAGCCGCAAATTAAAAATTAAGAATGACACTCGGGACGCAGCCTGCGGAGGGCGCACACGACTGTAAGGAGTTGCAGGCCTCCGCCGCCCCAGGCTGCGGCCCGCACGGTCCTGACGGACCGGGACAACACTGCGGCCCGCAGATGCCTGCGGGATCGAACCCGACGGCCAGCCCGCAGCCGGGCGCAAAAACGTTGGCATACTGTCGAAAGCCGAATACGAAACAGTTGGGGCGGTCCGTCGATCGACGAGCCGCCCCGTTCCGTTTCCGGCGATCCGATCGGATCGCGCGATTGCTATACGAGCCCCTGGGCCAGCATGGCATTGGCGACCTTCATGAAGCCGCCGATGTTGGCGCCGACCACGTAGTTCACATAGCCGTCCTCCCGGGTGCCGTAGCGCACGCAAACCTCGTGGATGTTCTTCATGATGGCGTGCAGCCGTTCGTCGACCTCCTCGGGCGTCCAGGTGAGGCGCATCGAGTTCTGGCACATCTCGAGCCCCGACGTCGCCACGCCGCCGGCGTTCGACGCCTTGCCCGGGGCATAGAGCAGCTTGTGCTGCTGGAAGACGCGGATCGCCTCGGGCGTCGAGGGCATGTTGGCTCCCTCGGCGACGCAGATGCAGCCGTTCGCGACGAGCTGCGCAGCCTCCTCGCCGTTCAGCTCGTTCTGCGTGGCACAGGGCAGCGCGATGTCGCACTTCTCGCTCCACGGCCGTTCGCCCGCATGGTAGACGGCCGACGGATAACGGTCGGCATACTCCCGGATGCGGCCGCGGTAGATGTTCTTGAGCTCCATCACGTACTCCCACTTTTCGAGGTCGATACCCTCGGGATCGAAGATGTAGCCCGACGAATCGGAGAGGGTGACGACCTTGGCGCCCAGTTCGATCGCCTTGCGGCAGGCGTACTGGGCCACGTTGCCCGAACCCGAGATGCAGACCGTCTTGCCCTCGAAGTTCTCGCCGCATGTGGCGAGCATCTCCTGGGCGAAGTAGCAGACGCCGTAGCCCGTCGCCTCGGGACGCAGCGGCGAACCGCCCCAGTCGCGGCCCTTGCCCGTCAGTGTGCCGGTGAACTCATCGCGCAACCGCTTGTACTGGCCGAAGAGGAAGCCCACCTCGCGGCCGCCGACACCGATGTCGCCGGCCGGCACGTCGGTGTCCTGGCCGATGTGTTTCTGGAGCTCGGTCATGAACGACTGGCAGAACTTCATCACCTCGTTGTCCGACTTGCCCTTGGGGTTGAAGTCCGAACCGCCCTTGCCGCCGCCCATCGGGAGCGTCGTCAGGCTGTTCTTGAAGGTCTGCTCGAATGCCAGGAACTTCAGGATCGAGAGGTTCACCGAGGGGTGGAACCGGAGGCCGCCCTTGTAGGGGCCGATCGCGCTGTTCATCTGCACGCGGTAGCCGCGGTTGATCTCGATTTCGCCCTTGTCGTTGAGCCACGGAACGCGGAAGATCACGACCCGCTCGGGCTCGGCGATGCGCTCCAGAATCTTCATCTTCTGCAGCACGGGGCTCGCCACGATGTGCGGCGCCAGCGACTCGGCCACCTCGCGCACCGCCTGGTGGAACTCGGGCTCGTTGGGGTTCTTCGCGATCAACTTCGCCATGAAGTCCTCGACATACTGTTTTGCTTGTTCGTTCATAAGGCAACCTTTTTGTGTTTTCCGGCGCTAAAATTACACGATCGGATCGAATTATGCAACTTTTTTAATAACGCCGGCGCCAGGCGGTCGCCGCGCCTCTGTTGCCGCTCGATCGATATGCTTTCCAATCCGTTGTACGGCGGCCGATTTGCTTTCGATCCGAAATGAAACAGCGGCTTGCGATCCCGATCCGTCAGTTGCGGAAAAATGAATTTTTTTGTGCGGAACGGGTGGGGGGGGCATACGAACGCAGCAGCTCGCAGCGTCTTTTTTCGGGCTGTCAGGATCGCAGCGGGCTGCAACCGCTCGTGTGTGGTGGAAGTGTTTGCCGGCATAAGCGGTCGCGCAGCGACCGGCAGCCCGCAGCCGCCCCTTGGCTGCGGGCTTGTCTCGAGTTTGGGACGGTCCGCAAGGACCGAGCGGGCCGCAGCCTCCGCCGGGCGGAGGCCCGCGGCTCCTTGCAGTCGCGCGCGGCCTCCGCAGGCTGCGACCCGAGTGTCATTCTGAATTTTGAATTTGCAGCTTCACAGAAGCCGCCGCAGTCCGCATCCGAATCCGAGTCGATGCGATTCGGGCGATTTTTCGTCCGTATTCCGAAATATTTTGTTACTTTTGTCCGGCTATAACATTGCGAAAACCCAATCCATTCGACCATGACACTCAACGAATACCAGCAGCACGCCCTCGAGACGGCCATCTACCCCGAAGAGAGCCGCATCGTCTACCCCACGCTCGGTCTGACGGGCGAAGCGGGCGAGGTGGCCGACAAGGTCAAGAAGGTGATCCGCGACAGCCACCGGGAGTTCACCGAGGAGAAGCGCCTCGAAATCATGAAGGAGATCGGCGATGTGCTGTGGTACTGCGCCACCCTCTCGCACGACCTGGGCTTCGACCTCGAAGCGGTGGCCCGCACAAACGTCGAGAAGCTCCGCTCGCGCATGGAGCGCCACCGCATCGGCGGCAGCGGCGACAACCGGTAGGACGATCAACCGGCAGGACGATCAACCGGCAGGACGATCAACCGGCAGGACGATCAACCGGCAGGACGATCAACCGGCAGGACGATCAACCGGCAGGACGCAAACGGCTCGATAACGGCGGGGAGTAACGGCCGGCACGCTTTCGCCGGAAGCTGCGGTCACCCCGGCATCGGGCGGCAGAACAGCGCGGCCGCGGCGGAACGTCAGGATAACGCATTCAGGGCGAGGCGAATGAGCAACGACGCCTCCGCGAACGAAAAGCGACGGCCGAAGGCCCCGGCGCACCGCCGCCCGCTTGAAGAGAGGAGCAACGAACACGAACAGACACGCACACATTTATGGAAGCTGAAACAAAACAGACATCGCTGCCCGAAAATGCCTATCGGGAGCTCCGGGAGGGCGAAAGCTATCATCCCGTTCTGCCGGCGGAGAGCCGTCCGGCCGAGGTAACCCCCTATTCGGTGGGAATGGGCCTCGTGATGGCCGTCATCTTCTCGGCCGCGGCCGCCTTCCTCGGCCTCAAGGTGGGCCAGGTCTTCGAGGCCGCCATCCCGATCGCCATCATCGCCGTCGGCTGCGGCTCACTTATGGGCAAAAAGAACATGCTGGGGCAGAACGTCATCATCCAGTCGATCGGCGCCTCGTCGGGCGTCATCGTCGCCGGCGCCATCTTCACGCTGCCCGCCCTCTACATCCTCGGGCTCGAGGCCGCCTTCTGGCAGGTCTTCCTCTCGTCGCTCTTCGGCGGCGTGCTGGGCATCGTGCTGCTCATCCCCTTCCGCAAATACTTCGTCCAGCAGATGCACGGCAAGTACCCTTTCCCCGAGGCGACCGCCACGACCGAGGTCCTCATCTCGGGCGAGAAAGGCGGCAACCAGACCAAACTGCTCGCCGTGGCGGGGCTCGTGGGCGGTCTCTACGACTTCGCGGTCGGCACCTTCGGGCTCTGGACCGAGGCCGTCTCGACCCGCCTCTGCCACTGGGGCGTCGTCGCTGCCGACAAATTCAAGGTGGTCTTCTCAGTCAACACGTCGGCAGCCGTGCTGGGCCTCGGCTACATCATCGGTCTGAAATACGCCATGATCATCACCGCCGGTTCGTGTCTCGTCTGGTTCGTCATCGTGCCGCTCGTCGGTTCGCTCGCGCCGGCGCTCGACCCCGCCGTCCTGGCCTCGCTGCTCGGCGTCTCGAACGAACAGCTCCTTGCCGACCCCGACCGGCTGCTGACGGCCGAGAACCTCTTCCAGTTCATCGGCAAGCCGCTCGGCATCGGCGGCATCGCCATGGCCGGCATCATCGGCATCTGCCGTCAGGCGAGCATCATCCGTCAGGCTGTCGGGCTGGCTGTCTCGGAGCTCGGAGGAGGCAAGAAGGCTGCAGCCGCCGCCCCCGAGCGAACGCAGCGCGACCTTTCGATGAAACTCCTCCTCTCGGTGCTCTGCGCCACGCTCCTCGCCGTGCTCTTCTTCTTCCAGTTCGGCCTGCTCGGCAACTGGCTGCAGACCATCGTGGCGCTGGTGATCGTCTTCACGATCTCCTTCCTCTTCACCACCGTGGCGGCCAACGCCATCGCGATCGTCGGTTCGAACCCCGTCTCGGGCATGACCCTCATGACGCTGATCCTCTCGTCGCTCGTCCTCGTCGCCGTCGGGCTGAACGGCACAACCGGCATGACAGCCGCCCTCGTGATCGGCGGCGTGGTCTGCACGGCCCTCTCGATGGCCGGCGGCTTCATCACCGACCTCAAGATCGGCTACTGGCTCGGCACGACGCCCTGCAGGCAGGAGGCTTGGAAATTCCTCGGCACGCTCGTCTCGGCGGCTACCGTCGCCAGCGTAATGATCGTCCTCAACAAGGCTTACGGCTTCGTGGGCGAGGGCGCCCTCGTCGCCCCGCAGGCCAACGCGATGGCCGCGGTCATCCAACCCCTCATGACGGGCGGCCAGACCCCGTGGATGCTCTACTTCTGCGGCGCGGCCCTGGCGCTGCTCCTCACCTCGATCGGCGTGCCGGCTCTCGCCTTCGCACTGGGCATGTTCATCCCGATGGCGCTCAATGCCCCGCTCATCACGGGCGGCCTGGTGGCGTGGTACGTCTCGACCCGCTCGAAAGATGCGGCGACGAACAAGGCCCGCTTCGACCGCGGCACGCTCATCGCCTCAGGCTTCATCGCCGGCGGCGCCCTGATGGGTGTCGTCAGCTCCGTGCTGAAGTTCGCCGAGGTCGACTGGACCCTCGCCGAGTGGGCCGCTTCGAAAGGCGCCGAATGGACGGGGCTTGTCATGTACCTGCTGCTCATCGGCTACTTCGGATGGCACACGATGAAGGCCGGCGGCAAAGAGATGAAGAATTAAAAATTGAGGCGACGCTGCGGGCTGCCGACCTCTGACGCTGCAGATTGCGACGGGTCCGGACGGAATTGCACGATGTAGATTCGGGTCGCAGCCTGCGGAGTGCGCGCAGGTTCGGGAACGAACTGCCGGCTGCCGACCTCTGACGCTGCGGGCTGCAACTGGTCCGGACGGGATTGTACGATGTAGATTCGGGTCGCAGCCTGCGGAGGACGCGCACGACTGTTAAGGCGTTGCGGGCCTCCGCCGCCCCCAGGCTGCGGCCCGCACGGTCCTAACGGACCGATTCCAACTCGGGGCCTGCCCACAGCAAAGCGGAGGCGCACTGCTGAAAGGCAGTCCGGCAGCCGAGCGGACGGGCCTGCGACGTAGAGGAGCAGCCCTCCGCAGGGGGCGGCTGCGGGCTGCCGGTCGCTACACGACCGAACTCGACGCCAAATACCTCGCGACAAACTGCGGCTGCGGGCTCGCCGACCTCTTGCAAGGTCGATTCCTACGCGAGGCAAGCCCGCAGCCAAGCGGACGGGCCTGTACGAGTGGACCTGCGGGACACGAAGTTGCAGCCCTCCGCCCAGGGGCGGCTGCGGGCTGTTCGACGTCTGCGACGTCGAATTTGTCGACAAAGCACCTCGGCAACAATAAGCGGCTGCGGGCTGCCGATCGCTCCGCGACCGAGCTCGACGCCAAATACTCCGCGACGAACAGCGACTGCGGGCCCGCCGGTCGCCAAGCGGTCGAACCCGCCGCCGCAAACCGACACAAACCGCCGCAAACCGCACGAACCGGCACAACCGCCACAACCGACAAACCCTATTCGAACAACCAAAAAACAAAGAGAACCATGCAACTGCTCGATCGTTTTCTGAAATACGTCTCCTACGACACACAGTCGGCGGAGGAGAGCGGGACTTTTCCCTCGACCGACAAACAGCGCGTGCTGCTCGCGGTGCTGCGCGACGAGATGACCGCCCTCGGCATGACCGAGGTGTCGATGGACCACAACGGCTATGTGATGGGGACGATCCCCGCCACGAAGGGGTGCGAATCGGCCCCTGTCATCGGCTTCATCGCCCACATAGACACCTCGCCCGACATGAGCGGCGCAGCGGTCAAGCCCCGCATCATCGAGTGCTACGACGGCGAGGACATCCTGCTGAACAGCGCCCTCACGATGCGCATCGAGGAGTTCCCCGAGCTCCGCTTCTTCAAGGGCCACACCCTCATCCACACCGACGGCACGACGCTGCTCGGCGCCGACGACAAGGCGGGCGTGGCGGAGATCATGACCGCGGCCGAGGAGCTGCTCGCCCATCCCGAGATCGCCCACGGCAAGATCCGCATCGGCTTTACGCCCGACGAGGAGGTGGGCCGCGGCGTCGATTACTTCGACGTGGCCGCCTTCGGCGCCGACTTCGCCTACACGGTCGACGGCGGCATGGAGGGCGAGCTCGAATACGAGAACTTCAACGCCGCGAGCGCCCGGATCGAGATTCAGGGCCGCAACGTCCACCCGGGCTACGCCAAGGACAAGATGATCAACGCCATCGAGGTGGCCGCCGAGCTGCAGGGGCTCCTGCCGGCTGCCGAGCGCCCCGAGCACACCGAGGGGTACGAGGGATTCTACCACTGCGTGGGCATCGAAGGCACGGTCGAGCGGGCGCAGCTCTCCTACATCATCCGCGACCACGACGCCGACCGCTTCGAGCGGCGCAAGGTCTTCCTCTGGACGTGCGTCGACCTGCTGAAGCAGAAATACGGTGAAAACGTGCTGACCCTCACGCTGAAAGACCAATACTTCAACATGCGCAGGATGGTCGAGCCCCATCCGCAGGTGATCGACAAGGCCCTGCAGGCGATGGAGCGGGCCGGCGTGAAACCCCTCGTGCGGCCCATCCGCGGCGGCACGGACGGCGCCCGCCTCTCCTTCATGGGGCTTCCCTGCCCGAACCTCTTCACGGGAGGCATGAACTTCCACGGCAAGTTCGAATACTGCTCGCTCACGACCATGCGCAAGGCGCAGCAGGTAATCGTCAACCTGGCACAGCTCTGGGCGGAATAGAGACACAGGCCGGCGGACTGCCTGCAGCTTCCGCCGGCGCAACACGATAACGATATGGATCAATTCGGATTTCTCAAGGTCGCTGCGGCCGTTCCCCACGTGCAGGTGGCCGACTGCGACTTCAACATCGAGCGCATCGCCGCCCTCACGGAGGAGGCTGCGCGCCGCGGCGTGGAGATCGTCGCCTTCCCCGAGCTGGCCGTCACGGCCTACACGTGCGGCGATCTGATGCTGCAACCCACCCTGCTCGACGCCGCCGACGAGGCCCTCGGCGAGCTCATCCGCCGCACGCGGCGCCTGCCGCTGGTGATGATCGTCGGCGCACCCCTGCGCCACGGCTCGGCCATCTACAACTGCGCCGTCGTCTTCTCGCAGGGCAAGGTCCTCGGCGTCGTGCCGAAAAGCTACATCCCCGACTACTCGGAGTTCTACGAGAACCGCGTCTTCACATCGGGCGCCTCGATCACCGAGGAGCGGATCGACGTGGCAGGCAAGGAGGTCGATTTCGGCGTCGATCTCACCTTCGAGGTGAACGGCGTCGAGTTCGGCATCGAAATTTGCGAGGACCTCTGGGTGCCGCAGCCCCCCTCGTCGCAGCTGGCGCTGGACGGCGCCCGCGTCATCTTCAACCTCTCGGCCTCGCCCGAGGCGTGCGGCAAGCACGCCTACCTGCGCCGGCTCGTGGCCCAGCAGTCGGCCCGCACCCTCTCGGCCTACGTCTACAGCTCGGCGGGCTTCGGCGAATCCTCGACCGATCTGGTCTTCGCCGGCAAGGCCTTCATTGCCGAAAACGGCCGCATCCTCTGCGAGACGGACCGTTTCTCGCTCGACGAGAAGCTGATCGTCGCCGATGTCGATATCGAGCTGCTCGAATACGAGCGGCAGCGCAACACTTCGTTCCGCGTCAACGAATCGGGCACCGAGAACACGGTGATCGAAATGGAGATTCCCGAGGCGCTGCACACCGAACGGCTCGACCGCGAAATTTCGCCCCTGCCCTTCCTGCCGCAGAACGAGACGCGCCGCGAGGAGCTCTACGCCGAGGTTCTCGAGATTCAGTCGCACGGACTGGCCAAACGCCTCAAACACACAGGCTGCACGCGGGCGATCGTCGGCGTCTCGGGCGGGCTCGATTCGACCCTGGCGCTGCTGGCCGTAGCCCGCACCTTCGACAAGCTGGGGCTGGAGCGCGCCGGCATCCTCGGCATCACGATGCCCGGCTTCGGCACCACCGACCGCACCTACAACAACGCCCTCGAATTGATGCACCGCATGGGCATCACCGTGCGCGAGATTCCGATCCGCGAGGCGTGCGAACAGCACTTCCGCGATATCGGCATCGACCCCGCGGACCACTCGGCAGCCTACGAGAACTCGCAGGCCCGCGAGCGCACGCAGATCCTCATGGACGTAGCCAACAAGGAGAACGGCATCGTGGTCGGCACGGGCGACCTGAGCGAGCTGGCGCTCGGCTGGGCCACCTACAACGGCGACCAGATGTCGATGTACGGCATCAACGCCTCGGTGCCCAAGACGCTCGTGCGCAAGCTGGTCGAGTGGGCCGCCGCGCAGCAGGAGGACTCGCGCATCCGCGAGATTCTGCTCGATGTCGTGGCGACGCCCGTCAGCCCCGAGCTGCTGCCGTCGGACGCCGAGGGCAACATCGCCCAGAAGACCGAGGACCTCGTGGGCCCCTACGAGCTGCACGATTTCTTCCTCTACCACTTCATCAACTCGGGCTACTCGCCGCGCAAGATTCTGCGCGTGGCCGAGCTGGCCTTCGGCGGGGAGTACGACCGCGAGACGATCCTCAAGTGGCTCCGGGTCTTCTTCCGCCGCTTCTTCTCGCAACAATTCAAGCGTTCGGCGATGCCCGACGGCCCGAAAGTGGGGCTCATCTCCCTTTCGCCGCGCGGCGACTGGCGCATGCCGTCGGACGCCTCGGCCCGCATGTGGCTCAAAGAACTGGAAAAAATTTGACACGAAAACCATGAAACGCATCTTTCTGCTGGCCGTCCTGTTCGTTTGCGGCAGCCGGCTTTCGGCCCCGGCGCAGGACTGGGGCGATCTGCTCAAGAAGGTCGCCACGACGGCGGCCGACAAGGTGACGGGGGGCAAACTGACCGAAAAGGCGCTCCTCGGCACCTGGAACTACCAGGCGCCGGCCGTGAAGTTCGAGAGCGACAACATGCTGAGCGAGCTGGGCGGCACGGCCATGGAATCGACTGTGACGAGCCGGCTCGAGAAGGGCTACGCGCTGGTCGGCATCAAGGCCGGCGCCGCCTCCTTCACCTTCAACGAGGACAAGAGCTTCGCGGCCGTGCTCGGCCGTGCGAAGGATTTGAGCGGCACCTACGAATTCGACCCTTCAACACACGAGATCAAACTCGCTTTCAAGAAAAAGTTAGGGACCCTCACGGGCCACGTCTATATCAGCGGCAGCGAGTTGCAGCTGGTTTTCCCCGTGACAAAGCTCGTCGAGGTCGTCACGGCGATCGGCAGCAAGGTCTCGTCGCTGCAGACCATCGCCGCCATGCTGGAGAAGTACAAGGAGGTCTACCTCGGGTTCGCCTTCACGAAATAGGCCGGCGGAGAGACCGACAACGGAGCGGGCACCCCAGTATCGGGGTGCCCGCTCGCGTTTTATCGTATTTGAGGGCTGGGCAGGCAAAAGGCTTTCGACCGGGTACTGCGAGTTATCATCGTATCGCAACGAATCGGCTCACTTGAGGGGATGTCACCGGCAGCCTTGATTTTCTCGCGGCCTGCCCGCAGCCGAGCGGAGGGGCCTGCTTTCGAGCAGCGCGAGATTGCAGCCCTCCGCCAAGGGGGCGGCTGCGGGCTGCTGCAGCTTCGCTGAAGCCGCAAATTCAAGATTCAAAATTCAAAATTAAATAAGATCGCTGTGGCACGGTTGAGCCTATTCTCGATTCGGACTGCAGCCTGCGGAGCGCGCGCTCGAAGCGGACCTTTGGGACGCGAGTTGCGGGCCTCCGCCGGGCGGAGGCTGCGGCCCGCCGATCGCTGTGCAATCGATTTTGCTGGCAAACACCTCAACCAAAATCGGGAGCTGCGGACAGCTGCGCTATTCACGAGCATCATTCCGATACTCCACCTCGGCAGAATCGCAAATAAGTTTGCAATTTGTCTTCGGCTTTTTGTATTTTTGACATATTAAACGCAGTCATCCTGCGAGTACTGCGCCGCAAGCCCGGCGACCAGCTCCGGCGTCTGCTCTATGATCTCCGACAGACGGTCCGAAATTTCTTTCCCGATTTCTATTTTCATGATTTTTGTCGTATATTTTGTGCCGAAGCGTATATCTGTTGATGAATGGTATGCTGGTCCCTCGCGGGTGATGGGAGCGGCAAAGAGGACCGATCCTCGGATCAGAAAGGCGACAGAAATGCGTTAACCCGAAGTGGCGCCATGAGCACTGGCTATCCAAGCCGTTGAGAATGCACCGGGACGTGTCCCGAAGCAACCGACAGTACGGCCGGACGCAAAGACATGGCGCTGCGCTATTTCTTAATTAACAGTCCGCGCTGATACATAACTGCGGATCCTTCTTTCGAGCACTCTTTTGCGCCTTTTTCAAGGCCGCTCGATTGATTCTCGGCTTCGATTGAATCTCGAACCAAGTCATAACTTGATACTCCAACTATTCGTTCACTTCACATACCACATCAATCGCGTGTCCTTTGTAGAAGCGGATGTAGTTCAAATTCTTGAATGCTCCCATGTAATCGTTCAACCATACCTCGTCGGGATGTTTCAGAATCTCGGGCACTGCGTCCAGCAGCTCCGCGCGCAGGGCATGCGATCCGGTCGTATGGGTCTCGAAGACCGTATCATCGATCACCACTTTCCGACCCTTGTAATCCTTTAACACGTGGTATTGTGATTTGCTTTTAAATTTGTATCTTTGACATATCAAACACACTCTCATTCGAATAGCTTGTTTATTGTTTTTGTTGTGATTTGCTTTTAAATTTGTATCTTTGACATATCAAACACACTGGAGGATTTGTCTTTTTCCGCCGTCTCGGAGTTGTGATTTGCTTTTAAATTTGTATCTTTGACATATCAAACACACTTCTCGAAAGTTCAGGGACATACAGCCGGTCGTTGTGATTTGCTTTTAAATTTGTATCTTTGACATATCAAACACACTCGTGGAGCTATCGAGGTGAAAATCAAACGCGTTGTGATTTGCTTTTAAATTTGTATCTTTGACATATCAAACACACTAACACCGATGCCACGGCGCGCGGAAAAGCGGTTGTGATTTGCTTTTAAATTTGTATCTTTGACATATCAAACACACTACCGCGGAGGCGGAAGCCCGCGCCGCGGCGTTGTGATTTGCTTTTAAATTTGTATCTTTGACATATCAAACACACTTGAGAATTACCCAGAGCTGATCCGCGTTCAGTTGTGATTTGCTTTTAAATTTGTATCTTTGACATATCAAACACACTCACCGCCGGCAGCGCGCCTTTCCTGATCGGGTTGTGATTTGCTTTTAAATTTGTATCTTTGACATATCAAACACACTGGGATGTGTTTCGCAAGCGGTATGGCTATAGTTGTGATTTGCTTTTAAATTTGTATCTTTGACATATCAAACACACTCACCTGTCCAGACCAAGAGAGAGTGCGCGTGTTGTGATTTGCTTTTAAATTTGTATCTTTGACATATCAAACACACTTTTGGTTGTGGCTTAGCGTACGGAAAGCTTGTTGTGATTTGCTTTTAAATTTGTATCTTTGACATATCAAACACACTACATCGATTGGCTACCAACCTGCTTGGAGTGTTGTGATTTGCTTTTAAATTTGTATCTTTGACATATCAAACACACTTAAATAGTAGGCTTAATATACTGGGTAGCGTTGTGATTTGCTTTTAAATTTGTATCTTTGACATATCAAACACACTAACGATACGTTAACATTTTCAACAACTATGTTGTGATTTGCTTTTAAATTTGTATCTTTGACATATCAAACACACTCGTAGGGTGACGTCTGAGGCAGGGAAAGCAGTTGTGATTTGCTTTTAAATTTGTATCTTTGACATATCAAACACACTCATGTTGGCGCAGTGTATCTGAATTGAAGTGTTGTGATTTGCTTTTAAATTTGTATCTTTGACATATCAAACACACTCCCGCAATATTACAAACAATTTGCCCGTCGGTTGTGATTTGCTTTTAAATTTGTATCTTTGACATATCAAACACACTTTATAAATTCTGAATTTGGTTGTGGCTTAGTTGTGATTTGCTTTTAAATTTGTATCTTTGACATATCAAACACACTGGCGAATTTTGCGTCCACGAGGTCCTGTCTGTTGTGATTTGCTTTTAAATTTGTATCTTTGACATATCAAACACACTGAAGTGGACGAGCTTCGTATCGTCGCTCTGTTGTGATTTGCTTTTAAATTTGTATCTTTGACATAATAGCGGGGCGTATAGCCGTAGCGTTTGCGGTTGTGATTTGCTTTTAAATTTGTATCTTTGACATATCAAACACACTGAATAACTCCTCCAATTTTGCCAACATCATGTTGTGATTTGCTTTTAAATTTGTATCTTTGACATATCAAACACACTCTAATCTAAATGACGAAAAAGCTAACACGGTTGTGATTTGCTTTTAAATTTGTATCTTTGACATATCAAACACACTTCCGCGGTCGTATAGGACCTCGACAACTCCGTTGTGATTTGCTTTTAAATTTGTATCTTTGACATATCAAACACACTCGGCTCCCGCATTCGCCGCTCCAAGGAGAGGTTGTGATTTGCTTTTAAATTTGTATCTTTGACATATCAAACACACTGGCGGCGCCTTTGAGCTTGCCGGTAGAAAAGTTGTGATTTGCTTTTAAATTTGTATCTTTGACATATCAAACACACTCGGGGTCATTGCGTACGAACTCCTCCATTGCGTTGTGATTTGCTTTTAAATTTGTATCTTTGACATATCAAACACACTCGTCTTGGATTCGCCAATCGTCGCTAAGGCGTTGTGATTTGCTTTTAAATTTGTATCTTTGACATATCAAACACACTTCTGGGACATTCAGCTGGATGACTCTATGGTTGTGATTTGCTTTTAAATTTGTATCTTTGACATATCAAACACACTTGGAGTGGTTGCTCTTACGAACGCATTTAAGTTGTGATTTGCTTTTAAATTTGTATCTTTGACATATCAAACACACTTTGAGATCATTAGCGTGTCGTTTGGGGTTAGTTGTGATTTGCTTTTAAATTTGTATCTTTGACATATCAAACACACTGCGAAAAACTCCGAGAACTGCCAATATTATGTTGTGATTTGCTTTTAAATTTGTATCTTTGACATATCAAACACACTGAAATAGTTGCGGTAAATGTCCCAATACTCGTTGTGATTTGCTTTTAAATTTGTATCTTTGACATATCAAACACACTACAGGAGGTTAAGTAGGTCAGAAGGGCGGTGTTGTGATTTGCTTTTAAATTTGTATCTTTGACATATCAAACACACTGTCTCAAGAATCGGGAGTGGCGTCAGTCTGTTGTGATTTGCTTTTAAATTTGTATCTTTGACATATCAAACACACTAAAGCCGAAACACGCACGCGATAGTTGTTGTTGTGATTTGCTTTTAAATTTGTATCTTTGACATATCAAACACACTAACAGAGCCGAACTCGAGAAACAGATCCAAGTTGTGATTTGCTTTTAAATTTGTATCTTTGACATATCAAACACACTTCGGATGAGGAGCTGGTAGCTGACCGAACAGTTGTGATTTGCTTTTAAATTTGTATCTTTGACATATCAAACACACTGGATTTTTGCGATTCCGCAATACTATAAAGTTGTGATTTGCTTTTAAATTTGTATCTTTGACATATCAAACACACTCATGTTGGCGCAGTGTATCTGAATTGAAGT
>CANQIF010000019.1 GCA_947623965.1 uncultured Alistipes sp. | reverse complement strand
ATTAGGCTCCCTCAAAGAAAAATTTTGTGGCAAGAGGGCAAGCCCATCCGCAAAGGGAAATTGTACAAGAGGAGAGAGAGAAGGATTGTTCGTGTAGGAGGTCTCTGCCCAGACAAGGATTCGGGGTGGAACCGCACTTCGTTGTACAACCCCGTCCCGATACCCTCGGCTTCCGACTTTAATTTTATCGCAATATATACGCCTGCCGGATAAAGTCAAGTTGTGAGTCAGTAGTGGTAGTTTGCCAGAAAGGAATAGTCGCTGCCGACCCGTTCTATCATGCGTTTGTTCTTGAGGAATTTGGCGAGCACGACCGCCTTGTTGAAATTGGTGCCGAATTTCATCGGGCGCATACGCTACTTGCAAAGCCTATCAGACGAATTATATATTGACAATACTATCGGCAAATGTATTGGTCTGTACACTTTGAGAAATTAGGGTTTGACGTTTTTTTTGACCGCCAAGCATGAAACCCTTCATAAGTTTAAGCACCAACAAGCAGTTGTTGCGGAACTCGAAAGAACGGAAGTGTCATATAGATATGAAGCCGTTCTACATTGCCGATAGCTTTGCCATCATTGTCCTATTCAACCTATATTACTTTTTCGTATTGTTGTTCAGTCTCGTGCTAATGTATTTACTGATCTTGAGACTATGCAGTTTTTGCAGCCAAAAGAAAAATATGATAGTCGGACGAACTTCTCTTTTGGCTGTTGTATTGGATGGACATTGTCTTCAAAATTCACTTTACTTTACTCTATTAGCCTATATATATGCTAACATAAAATAAAGTATATATGCAGGTATATTTGTACCTGCGTATATGTATCATTAGTTGGGTGAATAATCATAACACCTGCGATAGTTTATTTTCTTTTTTGGCTGCACCTAATTAGTTCGGACGAAATGCGTATTTCCCATGATGCCACCAAAAGAGAACTGATGTATCACTTTTCTTTTGGCTGCAATATCCTTTATGGGATAGGATTGCCTGCAGAAGCAACAGGGAATAGTGGCGTTCTATACAGACAATAGACATCTTTTGTAGAACCAAAAGAAACCTGTGAAAGAAGATGAAAAGAAAAAAGCGAGTATTCGAATAAAATGTCGATTTTGTTCCTGTATCGTTTCTTGACGGCAGCTAATAAATGGGTATTATATTGATATTTAACCTATTGATTGAGAACTGTCGCAGACTTCCTACGTTCGTCGCACGAGAATAAAGTTACACTTCCGTGATTCGATAAATGTCCCACAAATGTAGGAAACAATCATTGGAAATGCAAGGCATCGCGCCTCTTTTTTCGGGGTTGCTGCAGATGCAAAGGTCGCCAAAACAAAGTTCGAATCCAACAGCGGTACGTCTGGAATGTAAACTTTGTTCTTTGCAGCTTGGGAGACTTTTTGCAGACGTCTTGTTTTAGCAGTCGGGCGGGCGGTTCGATGCAGACTGCAGCTCCCGGGCAAACGGGACGCATCGCTGTAAGGCAGCCCCGCAGCCGAGCGGATGGGCCTGCTCGAGCGGACCTGCGGGACGCGAGTTGCAGCCCTCCGCCCGGGGCGGCTGCGGGCTGCCGGTCCTGGCTGACCGAATTTCCCTGCAAACGCATTCGCTTTAACTGCGCACTGTGGACTGCCGAAGGCTACAACCTCTATTGAATCGATCCCGGAGGGATCAGCGGGCAGCAGCCTCCCAGCGGCGGAGGCCCGCAGCTCGCGTCCCGCAGGTCCGCATCGTGCGTGCCCTCCGCAGGCTGCAGCCCGAATCGGAATATATGCCAAAGTATACCCGATAAGCCGAAATTTTGAATTTTGAATTCTGAATTTGCGCCCGAATGGGCGCAGCAGCCCGCAGCTGCCCCCCCCGGCGAAGGCCCGCTCCTCGCGTTCGCTCGAGCAGGCCCTTCGCAAGCTGCAGCCCGAATAGAATTTTTACGTTGAATGCATCATCTTGAATCTGCGTCCATCGGGCGCAACACGTCATTTTCCCGCTTCCTTTTGAATTTTTCATTTTTAATGATGCCCGCATAGCCGCCGTCCCGCTTATTTTTCCTATCTTTGCTCGTTGGAAAAAATGCAAGAAATCCCATGACACAGGAAGAACTCTTCAAGAAGTTGGTGGCTCATTGCAAGGAGTACGGTTTCGTCTTTCCTTCGAGCGAGATTTACGACGGGTTGGGCGCCGTCTACGACTACGGTCAGAACGGCGTCGAGCTGAAAAACAATATCAAACGCTATTGGTGGGACTCGATGGTCAAGCTCCACGAGAACATCGTGGGCCTCGACGCTGCGATCTTCATGCACCCCAAAACCTGGGAGGCCTCGGGCCACGTGGCCGCCTTCAACGACCCGCTCATCGACAACCGCGATTCGAAGAAGCGCTACCGCGCCGACGTGCTGATCGAGGAGTGGATCGCCAAGCAGGACGAGAAGATCGAGAAAGAGGTCGAGAAAGCCCGCAAGCGTTTCGGCGAGCAGTTCGACGAAGCGCAGTACCGCGCCACCTCGCCCCGTGTGGCCGAGACGGTCGCCCGGCGCGACGCCGTGCACACCCGCTACGCCGAGGCGATGAACGCCAACGACCTCGACGGCCTGCGGCAGATCATCCTCGACTGCGAGATCGTCTGCCCGATTTCGGGCACGCGCAACTGGACCGAGGTGCGCCAGTTCAACCTGATGTTCTCCACGCAGATGGGGTCGACCGCCGAGGGCGCCAACACGATCTACCTGCGCCCGGAGACCGCCCAGGGCATCTTCGTCAACTTCCTGAACGTTCAGAAGACCGGCCGCATGAAGCTGCCGTTCGGCATCGCCCAGATCGGCAAAGCCTTCCGCAACGAGATCGTCGCCAGGCAGTTCATTTTCCGCATGCGCGAATTCGAGCAGATGGAGATGCAGTTCTTCGTCCGCCCGGGCAGCGAGATGGAGTGGTGGAACAAGTGGAAGGAGACGCGCATGGCCTGGCACCGCGCCCTCGGGTTCGGCGATGCCAACTACCGCTTCCACGACCACGAGAAACTGGCCCACTACGCCAACGCCGCCACCGATATCGAGTACAACTTCCCCTTCGGCTTCAAGGAGGTCGAGGGCATCCACTCGCGCACCGACTTCGACCTCTCGAACCACCAGCGCCTCTCGGGCAAGAAGCTCCAGTACTTCGACCCCGAGACGGGTGAAAGCTACGTTCCCTATGTGGTCGAGACCTCGATCGGCGTCGACCGCATGTTCCTGCAGGTGATGTCGGCCGCCTATACCGAGGAGCAGCTCGACGGTGGCGACCGCCGCGTCGTGCTCAAATTCCCCGCAGCCCTGGCGCCGGTCAAGGTCGCCGTCCTGCCGCTCGTCAAGAAGGACGGCATGCCCGAAGTGGCGCAGAAAATCGTCGACGAACTCAAATACGACTACAACGTCGTCTACGATGAGAAGGATTCGGTCGGCAAGCGCTACCGCCGTCAGGATGCCGTCGGCACCCCCTTCTGCGTGACGGTCGACGGGCAGACGCTCGAGGACGGCACCGTCACGGTGCGCCACCGCGACACGATGGCCCAGGAGCGCGTGAAGATCGAGGCGCTGCACGCCCTGGTCGATGAGGAGTGCTCCTACCGCCGCCTCTTCAAGAAGCTGAACCTCTAATGCGAATCGCGGCGAGGGGGGGGGTGAACCCGCGTGTATGCCCTCCGCCCTGCCGTTCGGAAACCATGGGACGCGTTTTAGCCATCGACTATGGCCGCCGCCGCACGGGAATCGCCGTGAGCGACCCGCTGCAGCTCATCGCAGGCGGTCTCGCGACCGTCGAGACGCGCGAGCTGGAACGGTGGCTCGCGGAGTACTGCAGCCGCGAGGAGGTTTCGACCATCGTGCTGGGCAAGCCGATGCAGATGGACGGGACACCGTCGGAAACATGGCGCTTCATCGAACCTTTGGCGCGGCGTTTGCAGGCAACCTATCCCGACAAGGAGGTTACCTTCTACGACGAGCGCTTCACCTCGGTCCTGGCCCACCGGGCGATGATCGACGGCGGCATGAAGCGGCAGGCCCGGCGCGACAAGGCGGCGGTGGACCGCATCGCGGCAACCCTGATATTGGAAGACTACTTACAGTTTGGAAAATGATTTACCCAATCGTGATTTTCGGAGCGGAGAACCTCCGCAAACCCTCCGAAGAGCTGACCCGAGACTACCCCGAACTGCCGAAACTCGTCGAGGACATGTTCCTGACGATGGCCGAGGCCGACGGCTGCGGACTGGCCGCGCCCCAGATCGGGCGCAACATCCGCCTCTTCGTGGTCGACTGTTCGGCCTGGGGCGAGGAAGACGAGCGCTGCAAGGATTTTCGGCGCGCCTTCATCAACCCCGAAATCTACGAGGTCTCCGAGGAGACCGACCTGTTCAATGAAGGATGCCTCTCGCTGCCCGGGTTGCACGAGGACGTACGCCGTCCCGTAGCGATCCGCATGCGGTACCTCGATGCCGACTTTGTCGCGCACGACGAGGCGTTCGACGGCTATCGCGCCCGTGTCATCCAGCACGAGTACGACCATCTCGACGGAAAAGTCTTTACGGATCGTCTGTCGCCGCTTCGTCGCCAGCTGCTCAAGAGCAAGCTGCTCGCCATGAGCAAGGGCAAGTACCGCTGTGCGTACAAAACGAAGTGATACGATTGTTTTTTAACAGATTACAGACGATGAAAAAATTCTTTCTGCTTTTCGCCCTCTTCCTCTCGGCCGCTGCGGCCGAGGTGCAGGCGCAGGACCAGGCCGTCGGCCTGCGGCTCGGAGGTTCGGCCGAGCTGCTCTACCAGCGCGATCTGTCGCGCGCCAACTTCCTGCAGTTTTCGGTCGCCTTCCCGAACTACGGCGGTGTCGCCGTGACGGGGCTCTACAACTGGCGCTGCTGCGAGTGGACCGACTGGACCCCCAAAACCTGCGACTGGTACCTCAACGCGGGTGTCGGCGGTGCGCTGGGCGCCTACGACTTCGACGACACGGGCTTCCTGCTGGGCGTGACGGGATCGGTGGCCTTCGGCTGCCGCTTCAAGCGCACGCCCGTCTCGATCGAGGTGGACTACCGGCCGATCATCGGCACCGTGGCGGGCGGCGGCGACAAGGGCTTCTACAAGCCCGGTCTGTGGAACTTCGGCCTCGCGGTCAAATTCCATTTCTAAAGCCGGAGGCTGACGCTCTGCCCTATTCCCGCCCTCCGCGGCGTGAAGGATGCGATCCGAAAATCGGGTCGCATCTTTTTTTGCGCCTGCGCCGCGGTTCGCGGTTCCTGGACGGGGAAGGGATAAGGCCGCTCTTGTTTCTCAGCAAAATTCCGGTAGCGGCGTCGATTGGCATCAAAAAAGAGAGAGGCCGAATCCTCGATTCGACCTCTCTTCCCAATTCTTTCTTTATACAATTATGGCGTTATCTGATAAAGAAAAAATTCGTTTGTCCGTTTGTTATGTGTTACATCTCAGCCGATTTTAAATGTTCCTGAATAACTGTCATCTTTCAAGCGCCAATATCCTTCCCGGATGGTTCCGTCGGAGTTGCACTGTATGTTGTAAAATTGGATACCTACTCTCTTGAATGCGGTTCTGAATGCACGGATCTCCGGATCGGACTGTTCTTGCGAAATCACATCGCCCTTGTCAATCAGGGATCCGCTCTCTTCCTTCATGTCGAGCATGCAGGAAACGTGTAATTCATCGAGTTCTTCATTCTCGAGATTCAAGATCTTCAGATCGCCCAGACCTTCGAACACCTTCCCGGATTTCGAATAGAGTTTGTCAGTCGGAACGAACCGAAAACGATAATTCGGATCGCTTTTGTTGGCAAAGACAGCACATTCGAGAATGATGGTCTGGTGTCCCGCCATCGGGGATGGCTTATTGTGGCCATCAAACATCCGCCATAATCCGATCACGCCGAGAAGCGCAACGAATATTCCGGCTCCTTTCTTGATTTCATGCCTGCTAAGGCCGAACATGATACGGGACAATGAGGCAATTACCTGTGTAATCGGTTCCATGGTCTTCTTTCATTTTGAAACAGTTTGGTTGAACATAAAAATGAAAATTGATCTTACTGATAACATAAGATCGAACAGCACGTGGTTTAATAATGGATGGTTCCATAATTAAAAAGTTAAATAAAAAAATTAGTTGATATAACGGGCCGGTAAAAGCCATGATCTTCTTGCATGCGACACCGCACAGCCGAAGGGGAAAAACACGTACAAAGTACGTGAAAAAATATAGAATAAGCAAGAAAAAACGGCTAAAATCTAACGAAATTTTTGTCAATCGCGTTTTTTCCCGTCAAACCTTCAGGGAACCGATCCGGCCGGTCCGGCGCTTCGCCCCTGCCGAAAACAAAGCGCCGCCCCTCCGTGTCGGAGGGGCGGCGCTTGTCGCAAAGGGTTCCCGAATGGACGGGACCCGGAAGAGCTACTTCTGGTTGAGCGCTGCGTGCGCCGCTGCCAGACGTGCGATGGGCACGCGGAAAGGCGAGCAGCTGACGTAGTTCAGACCGGCATAGTGGCAGAACTCGACCGACGAAGGTTCGCCGCCGTGCTCGCCGCAGATGCCGCACTTGAGGTTCTCGCGCGTGCCGCGGCCCTTGAAGACCGCCTCGCGGATCAGCTGGCCCACGCCGTTGCGGTCGAGGATCTGGAACGGATCGTTCTTCAGAATTCCCTTCTCGAGGTAGATGGGAAGGAACTTCGAGATATCGTCGCGCGAGAAGCCGAGCGTCATCTGCGTCAGGTCGTTCGTACCGAACGAGAAGAACTGGGCCACTTCGGCGATCTGGTTGGCCGTCACGGCGGCGCGCGGCACCTCGATCATCGTACCGACCATGTAGTCGATGCGGTCGTTGCGCTCGGCGAAGACCTGGTTGGCCGTTTCGTCGATGATCCGCTTCTGGTAGCGGAGCTCCTTGTGGTTGCCGACGAGCGGCACCATGATCTCCACATGCACGGGCTGACCGGCAGCCTTGACGTTCATCGCGGCCTCGATGATGGCGCGCGTCTGCATCTCGGTGATCTCGGGATAGGTGTTGCCCAGACGGCAGCCGCGGTGACCCAGCATCGGGTTGAACTCGGCCAGCGCCTCGACCTTGGCGATGATCTTCTCGACGGGAACGTTCATCTCCTCGGCCATCTCCTGCTGTCCCTTCAAATCGTGGGGCACGAACTCATGCAGAGGGGGATCGAGCAGGCGGACCGTCACGGGATAGCCCTTCATCGCCTTGAAGAGCCCCTCGAAGTCGCCGCGCTGCATCGGCAGCAGCTTCGCGAGAGCCACGCGGCGGCCGGGCTCGTCATCGGCCAGAATCATCTCGCGGATCGCCTTGATGCGGTCGCCCTCGAAGAACATGTGCTCCGTGCGGCAGAGACCGATACCCTCGGCACCGAAGGCGAAGGCCTGGGCGGCATCCTTGGGCGTGTCGGCGTTGGCGCGGACCTTCAGCACCGAATACTTGCCGGCCAGCTCCATGAGGCGGGCGAAATCGCCGCTCAGGTCGGCGGCGCGCGTAGCCACCTCGCCGAGGTAAACCTCACCCGTCGAACCGTTCAGCGAGATCCAGTCGCCCTCCTTGACGGTGATGCCGCCCACCTTGATCGTGCGGGCCTTGTAGTCGATTTCGAGCTCACCGGCACCCGAGACGCAGCACTTGCCCATACCGCGGGCCACGACGGCTGCGTGCGAGGTCATACCGCCGCGGGCGGTCAGAATGCCGGCGGCGTCGAGCATGCCTTTCAGGTCCTCGGGCGAGGTCTCGATGCGGACGAGAACGGCCTTCTTGCCCGTTGCGGCCAGCACCTTGGCGGCATCGTCGGCGAAGAAGACCACCGGACCCGTCGCGGCGCCCGGCGAGGCGGGCAGACCCTTCGTGATGACCTTGGCATTGGCGATCGCCTTCTTGTCGAAGACGGGGTGGAGCAGCTCGTCGAGCTTGGCGGGCTCGCAGCGGAGCACGGCCGTCTTCTCGTCGATCAGCCCCTCGCGGAGCATATCCATGGCGATCTTCACCATGGCGGCACCCGTGCGCTTGCCGTTGCGGCACTGCAGCATCCAGAGCTTGCCGTCCTGGATCGTGAACTCGATGTCCTGCATGTCGGTGTAGTGCTTCTCGAGGTGGCGCTGAATGTCGTCGAGCTCCTTGTAGACCTCGGGCATCACCTCCTCGAGCGAGGGATACTTGGCGGCGCGCTCCTCCTCGGAGATGTTCTGGGCCTTGGCCCAGCGGCGCGAACCCTCGACGGTGATCTGCTGCGGCGTGCGGACGCCGGCCACGACGTCCTCGCCCTGCGCGTTGATGAGGTACTCGCCGTTGAAGATGTTCTCACCGGTGGCCGCATCGCGCGAGAAGGCTACGCCCGTCGCCGAGTTGTCGCCCATGTTGCCGAATACCATGGCCATGACCGACACGGCCGTACCCCACTCGGAGGGAATGTTGTTGAGCTTGCGGTAGAGGATGGCGCGCTCGTTCATCCACGATCCGAAGACGGCGCAGATGGCGCCCCACAGCTGCTCCCAGGGGCATACGGGGAAATCCTTGCCCGTGCGCTTCTTGACGGCGGCCTTGAAGGCGGCCACCAGCTCCTTCAGATCCTCGGTCGTGAGGTCCGTATCCTTGACGATGCCGCGCTTGGCCTTCTGGGCCTCGATGAGCTCCTCGAAGGGATCCTGGTCCTCTTTCGATGCGGGCTTCATCTCGAGCACCACATCGCCGTACATCTGCACGAAGCGGCGGTAGGAATCCCACGCGAAACGGGGGTTGCCGCTCAGCTGGGCCATCGCCTCGACGGCCTCGTCGTTCATGCCGAGGTTGAGGATCGTATCCATCATGCCCGGCATCGACGCGCGGGCGCCCGAACGCACCGACAGGAGCAGCGGCATCTTCTTGTCGCCGAACTTGCGGCCCGTCAGCGCCTCGACCTTGGCCACGGCCTTCTCGACCTCGGGCTTCAGCAGGGCGATCACCGCCTCCTTGCCCTGGGCGTAGTACTCGGCGCAAACCTCCGTCGTAATGGTGAAGCCCGGGGGTACGGGGATGCCGATGAGGTTCATCTCCGCAAGGTTGGCACCCTTGCCGCCCAGCAGCTCGCGCATTTTGCCGTTACCCTCGGCCTCTTTGTTGCCGAAGGTGTAAACTCGTTTTACGTCTGCCATAAAAATCTGGTTGTTAAAGAATTTTGGTATTGTGTTGGTTTTGTCTTTCTGTCCGGTGCGATGCAGGGGCATCGCCGCGTTGCGACACAGCGTGCAACACGAATGGCGAATATAGCTCTTTTTTTCGGATTTTGCAAGAAAATGTTACTCAATTCGACACCATACAGGCAGATTGCGGCTCCGGCCGCCGCGGTAGCGGTGCGCGTCGTAGGTCGGCTGCGGTTCGCCGCTTCTGCCGTCGAGCAGGAAGCGGCGCAGATAGACCTGCCCCGGCCGGCTGCCGAGCTCCCTGGAGGTGAAGATGCGGTCGCGCATCTGCCAGCCGCCGCGCCGGCGCCGCGAGCCGTGTCCCCTGCGGACGGCCGCGGCGAGCCGGTCCGTCAGGCCGAAGTCGGCGGCGCGGAGAGCGCCGAGGCGTCCCGCCGCCAGCAGGGGCCGGCGGGACTGTTCGTCGCGCAGGCCATCCTGGCCACCCTGGCTGCCCGGATCGTCTTGCTCGCACAGATCGCGCAGCAGGAGCGGCGCCGTCTCGGGATCGGCCGTGAGCAGGATCGCGATCGTGTCGCGGCGGAAACCGCCCGCAGCCGCCGGCCGGCGCAGGATGCCGTCGATGCGGAGGGCCCGGCGCCCTGTCTCGCAGCGGAGCGGCCGGAAGCGATCGGCATAGTAGAGCAGAACGAAATCCATGCCGTCGAGGGTGTTGAGGGTGCGGTGCAGGTAGACGTAGTCGCCCGAGCAGGCGGCCGAGAGGTCGCGGGCGACCTGCTCGTTCTCGATGCCGTAGAGCGCCACGAGCGGCAGACGGAGCGAGTCGATCACGGCCGCCACATCGCGGATCTTGCGTGCATAGCGGCGGCTGTCCCAAGCATAACGCCCCGCCGGAGTGTAGTCCGAATCGTTGTAGAAGGGCGACGGGATGGTGTCATAGAGCCGGTCGACGTCATAGTAGGCGAAGCAGAGCTGCGCCGCGGCCCGCTGCGGTGCGATGATGCCGGCAAACAGCACGAGGAGCAGGGCGGGAAGCGGGGAAAGATGTGGGGCGAAGGGTCGGAGCATGGACGGGAGCTTTTACTATTCGAGGCCGGCGGCGGATTGTGTTTTTATCGGTACGTGGAGCGTAAAATCGGGACGTCAGAGCCGAGCCGCCGCAAGCAAAATCAATTCCAGAGGGCTGGCTGCGAATCGGGGCCCGGTCCGTCAGGACTGAGCGGGCTGCAGGCTGTTGCCCGAATGCGACACATTTTTAATTCTTCATTTTTCATTTTGAATTTGCGGTTCCGAAAAGGAACCGCAGCCGCCCGGTTCTGGAAGGAATGCTTGCTGACAAAATCGGTCGCGCAACGACCGGCAGCCCGCAGCCGGGCGGAGGGCTGCTTCCTCGCGCTGCTCGAAAGCACGCCCGTCCGCTCGGCTGCAGGCTTGTTGCAGGCAGGAACGATGCCGCAGGCATCAGCGGGCCGCAGCTTCGCCCCGCGAAGGCCCGCTACTCGCGTCCGCAGGTCCGCTCGTGCGTACCCTTCGCAAGCTGCTGCCCGACTCTTCATCCTTAATTGCGTCTGCTCGACTGCGGGCTTTTTGCCGTGTATCAATCGCGCAGCGATTGGCGGGCCGCAGGCTCTGGCGGCGGAGGCCCGCTGCTCCTTCTCGTCGCAGGCGTGCACTCCGCAGGCTGCGTCCCGCAAACTTTCCCGAAGTCACAAAACGACCACCCAATCCGGCGAACACGGCTATTCCTCCTCGGGAGAATCCAACGCGGCGAAGAAATCCTGCAAGGAGATCCGGTAATAGTTGCAAAGATTCGAAAGCGTCGTAACGGACATATTGGTCCGTCCGCATTCGATTCGACCGATATGAATATCCGTATCGATATACACATCTATTTGGGACAAACCCCGCTCCTTGCGCAATTTGCGCAGGTTTGCGGCGATCGCCTGCAACAGTGCCTTATCGCTCCTCGGTCGTCCCATTATATGTACAAAGAACAAAATTTATGACAAATAAACCGATGACGATTTTGTCATTACTTCGGGATTTTATATCTTTACACCGGAATTATTTGATTCGTACGAGGAAATTTTGCTACCTTTGTACTTGAATAGATCGCAAGATCGATGAACATACCATAAAGAGGTAAACAACTCTTTATACCTTGAGTAAACTGGGGACCCTCTTCGGAGGTTGTTAAACGTGGTATAATGGTTGTCAGTCCTTGTTATGTTCCGCCCTTTCCGAAGGGCGGAACAGACAGGGGCGCAGGACAGCTGCCACGTTAGGGTTCCCCAAGACCTGCTCAAGGAGGCTGACACCGCGCCCTCCTTTTTTTTGTCCGTATCGGAGGGGCACGGTCCCGATGCGGCAGCGGGGAACGACGGTCGCAACGCTTTGAACGGATGAGGTATGAGTTTATTCAGGAAAAAGAAAAAGCCGGAGCCGTCGAATTTGGACAGGCTGGAGGCGATGAAAGATCCCTTTGTGACGTGGATGATACGCATCACGGCTGCGGATCTGGATTACCAGGATGCGTGCGGAAAGGTCGATCCGGTCGATCTGCAGGCACTGGTCGATAAACGGTTTCTGCACTACGCAGCCTACCAGGCGAAAAAGACGAAATAGACGAGCGGACCGCTTTTGCAAGCCCATCTTCTGTTTATCGGTCGCGTAGCGACCGAGCAGCCCGCAGCCGCCCCCTGGCGGAGGGCTGCTTCCTCGCGCTGCTCGTCGCACGCCCGTCCGCTCGGCTGCGGGCTTGTTGCAGGCAGGATCGATGCCGCAGGCATCGGCGGGCCGCAGCCTCGCCCCGCGAAGGCCCGCTCCTCGCGTCCGCTCGTGCCGGTCCTTCGCAAGCTGCGCCCCGAGCTTCGGTTCGTTTCTGAATCTGCAGGCTGATCGCAAGCAGATTCGATCCCGCAGGGATCGGCGGGCCGCAGCCTCCCAGCGGCGGAGGCCCGCAACTCCTTGCAGTCGTGCGCGACCTCCGCAGGCTGCTGCCCGAAATCCATTTTGAATTTGCCCCCGCCAGGGCGCAACAACCGCGCACGAGTTATTATGCCTTTATCACCCCCGAGCCGACCAGTTCGTCGTTCTCGTACCAGGCAGCGAATTGTCCGGCGGCGATGCCGCGCTGCGGTTCATCGAACCGGATGTAAAGCCCCTTTTCGCGGCGGTAGAGGGTCGCCGGCTGCAGCGGCTGGCGGTATCGGATACGCACGGCATAGCGGCGCTCCTCGCCGACCGTCATCGCCTGCAGCGGATCGATCCAATGAATTTCCGAAGTGTCGATCGCAAGAGCTGGTCGCCACAATCCCGGATGCTTCTCCCCTTCGCCGACGTAGATCGTATTCTGCTCGACGTCCGTCGCGAGGATGAAAAGAGACTCTTTGCGCCCCCCGATGCCGAGCCCCTTGCGCTGGCCGATCGTGTAGAAGTGCGCCCCCTGGTGGGTTCCGATCTTTTTGCCGTCGCGCACCGTGAAATGCCAGGGCACGGCAAGAGCTTCCAACAGTTCGTCGGAGGGAGCGCCGCTCTCCGCAGCAAACACGGGACGGCGGGCGAAACGGGGCCAGTCGGCCTTGATCTCATGTACATTGCCTTCGCAGGACTTCAGACGCTGCTGCAGGAAAACAGGCAGATCGACCTTGCCCACAAAGCAGATTCCCTGCGAATCCTTGCGGCGGGCAGTCGCCAGCCCCTGCTCGGCGGCGATGCGGCGCACCTCGGGTTTCAACAGGTGGCCGATCGGGAAGAGGGCCCGGCGCAACTGTTCCTGCGTTAGCTGGCAAAGGAAGTAGCTTTGATCTTTGTTGGGGTCGGTGCCGGCCAGCAATTTGTAGTGCATGACGCCGTCGGCATCGGTCTGCTCGGTTTTGCGGCAGTAGTGGCCCGTTGCTACAAAGTCGGCCCCCAGCTTCAACGCCTCCTGCAGGAACACGTCGAACTTGATTTCGCGGTTGCAAAGCACATCCGGATTAGGTGTGCGGCCGCGGGCATACTCCGCGAACATATAATCCACCACGCGCTGGCGATATGCCTCCGAAAGATCGACCACATGGAGAGGAATATCGAGCTTTTTGGCTACCAATTCGGCAAACAGCCGGTCATCGTGCCACGGGCAGTCGCCTTCGAGCGTTCCCGTCGTGTCGTGCCAGTTTATCATGAAAAGGCCGATCACCTCGTGTCCCTGCTCCTTGAGCAGATAGGCGGCCACCGACGAATCGACGCCCCCCGAAAGTCCCACCACTACGCGTGCCATCTGCAGATTTTTGGCAAAGATACGCATAAGCCGAGGGCAAAAGCAAATTTATTTGCGTTTTGCCGAGGCAGCGTATCTTCGGCGAAGCCAAAGATACGAAAAGCCGAGCGCAGAAGCAAGCGAAGCTTGATTTTGCCGAGGCGAAGTATCTTCAGCGAAGCTAAAGATACGCATAAGCCGAGGGCAGAAGCGAAGTGTCTTCGGGCCGCGGCTTGCGAAGAGCTCGCACGTGCGGACGCCTAAGCGGACGCGAACTGCGGGCCTTCGCGGGGGCGAAGCTGCGGCCCGCTGCGCCCGTTCGGGTGCAAATTCAATATTCAAAATTCATAATTCAAAAATTATCAATCGGGCTGCAGCCTGCGGAGGAATCGCACGAAGCGGACCTGCGGGACGCGAGTTGCGGGCCTCCGCAGCCCCCAGGCTGCGGCCCGCCAATCGCTGCGCGGTTGATACACGGCAAAAAGCCCGCAGCCGAGCGGACGGGCTTGCGACGCAAAGGAGCAACCCTCCGCCAAGGGGGCGGCTGCGGGCCGTGGAAAATCCTTATAGAAACTGCAAATCCGGATTTCGGGCTGCAGCCTGCGGAGAGCGCCTGCGACGGCAAGGAGCAGCGGGCCTCCGCCGCCGGGAGGCTGCGGCCCGCTCGGTCCTAACGGACCGGAACAACAGCAACGCTGCGGCCCGCCAATCGCTGCGCGGTTGATACACGGCAAAAAACCCGCAGCCGGGCGGAGGGGCTTGCGACGCAAAGGAGCAGCCCTCCGCCCGGGGGCGGCTGCGGGCTGCCAGTCGCTGCGCGACTGATTTTACCAGCAAGCATATCTATCCTCTCTGCAGACAGTGGAAAGTAAATCATTATACAATAAGCAAATACGTCTTTATTAACACAGTCCAAAGAAGCAGCCGCCACCCTCGGTGCCGCTCAAAGAACTAAAAATTTTAGTTAATAAACTACGAAAAATAGTTGCATAACGATATTTTTTAGTTACCTTTGTCTCATCGAAACCGACGAAACCCGAAAAACGATGGAAAAACTGACACGGCGCGAGGAGGAGTTGATGCACTGCTTCTGGAAGCGGGGGCCGCTCTTCGTTCGCGAGCTGGTCGAGATGATGCCCGACCCGAAACCCCATTTCAATACCCTTTCGACGATGGTGCGCACCCTCGAAGCAAAAGGCTACGTCGACCACGAAGCCTTCGGCGTGACCTACCGCTACCGACCCCTCATCAGCGAGGCGGAGTTCTCGCGCCGCACGCTGGGGTCGGTCATCGACCGCTATTTCGAACGCTCTTATTTGGGGGCGGTCTCGGCGCTGGTCGAGGAGGAGAAAATATCGGTCGAGGAGTTGCGCGAGTTGATCGACCGCATCGAACACGCCTCCGCCAAACACTGACGACCGATGGATACCCTGCTGCTCTATACCCTCCGGACGGGAGGCTGTCTGGCGATTTTCTACCTCTTCTTCAAACTGTTGTTGAGCCGCGAGACGTTCCACCGGCTGAACCGCATCGTCGTCCTGGCGATTCTGGCCCTCTCCTGCGTGCTGCCCTGCTGCGTCCTTACGATCACGCGCGAAGTGGCTGCCGCGGCGGAACAACCGCTCGATCTCGGGATCGAACCGCTCTCCGGGCCGGCACCCGCATCGCCCGCCAAAGCTGCCGATTCGCTTCCGGGAGGAGAACAAAGCGCCGCGGCAGCGATCTACCTCGCCGGCATCGCGATCATGCTGCTGCGCACCGCCTGCTCGCTCGCAAGCGTCCGGCGGCTGATCCGCTCGGGACGGCAGGAGCCCCAGGAGGACGGCACCGTACTGGTCCGTGTCGCGCGTTCCGCCGGTCCCTTCAGCTGGGGGCGCTATATCATCGTATCGGAGGAGGATCTGCAAGAGAACGGCGCGGCGATCCGCTGCCACGAGGCGGCCCACGCACGGCTGCACCACTCGGCGGACCTGCTCTTCTGCGATCTGGTCGGGGCCCTGCAGTGGTTCAATCCCGCCTTCTGGTTGCTGCGCCGCGACCTGAGGGCGATCCACGAGTACGAGGCCGACGAGGCGGTGCTCGAAAGCGGAGCGGATGCCCGCGCCTATCAATTGCTGCTTATAAAAAAGGCTGTCGGCGAGAGGTGGTACTCGGTCGCCAACAGCTTCAATCACAGTAACCTTAAAAACCGTATTACCATGATGATCCGAAGAAGATCCCCGCGGTGGGCAGCAGCCAAAGCGCTGGTGCTGCTTCCGCTGGTCGGCGCAGCGCTGGGCGCCTTCGCCGAAACCGTCTATGTCGTTTCCGACGACGAAGTTAGCAAAGATTCGCCGAATCTGCAAATCCCCGCCGTCGAAACGGCGGCTCCGACCGTCGCCCTTCGCGACGGTCTGCCAAGCCCGAAGCCGGCAGAATCGCCGACCGCCGCCGTCACCGGCTGCCCGGAAACGGCGCGCTCCATTACCCCGAAACCCGAGCGCACCACAGCGGATTCGATGGCGGTCCGGTCGAACATCCCGGAAGAGGAGATGGCCGAGGGGGCTGAAGCAACGGGCGAAAGCGCTCCGGGGCGGAGTATGACAATGACCCAAATCACGACGGTTGCGAAGAGCGACGGGGCGACGACGAGCCGCACCGAGGTTCGGATCCGCCGGGGAGAGAACGGAGTGGGCAGCGTCGTCCGGAACCTGGATTCGGACACCACCACGATACGCGTCCTGCTCGACGGCAAAGAGATTCCGGTTCAGGCGATCAAGGCGGTGGACTCGAAAAAGATCCAGTCCATTACCGTACTGAAAGACAGCGCAGCCGTCCGCTTCTACGACAACCGGGGAGCCCAGGGCGTAATTCTCATGACGACGAAAGGGGCGAAGAACGGAGGCCCGCGCAAGGGTGCGTCACAGCTGATCCCAATCGAGGGAGACCGGGTGCACATCGATACCGAAAAGAGCAGCGGGGGAAGCATCACGACATACGAAGGCCACGTCACGATGAAACGCATCCCCGATGTGGCGCAGTTCTACCTCAACGGCCAGCCTGCCACGCGCGACGAAGTAGCGGCCATCAAGGCCGGCAAGATCCGCCGGATGGCCTGCTACAAAGGCGAAGCGGCCGTCGAACGGTACGGCGAGGAGGCCCGGGGCGGCGTGCTCGAGATCTGGACACGGCGGTAGAAGAGCGGAATGCAAAACGGCCGCTGCTCCACGCCCGATTCGAGCCGGGAGCGCAATTCGCGGAGGGCCCGCATGTTCGGCGACGAACTGCGGGCCGTCGCCGTGCCCGGGGGTGCGGGGCGCTGCGCCCTTGCGGGCGCAAATTCAATATTCAAAATTCATAATTCAAAATTACCAATCGGGCTGCAGCCTGCGGAGCACGCAAGTTCGGCAACGAATTGCGGGCCTCCGCCGCCCCCAGGCTGCGGCCCGCTGCGGTTTCATTCGAAACCGCAAATTCAACATTCAAAATTCAAGATTCAAAATTCATGGGTTCCCGGTCGAGCCTGGCTGTATGTTCCGGTTCGGGGCGCAGCTTGCGAAGGAACGCACAAGCGGACGCAAAGGCGGACGCGAGCAGCGGGCCTTCGCGCGGCGAAGCTGCGGCCCGCTGCGGTTTCATTCGAAACCGCAAATTCAACATTCAAAATTCAAGATTCAAAATTAATTGGATGCCGAGTACGCTTGGTTGTCTATGTCAATTCGGGCTGCAGCCTGCGGAGGGATCGCACGAAGCGGACCTGCGGGACGCGAGCTGCGGGCCTCCGCTGCCGGGAGGCTGCGGCCCGCCAATCGCTGCGCGATTGATCCGGTGTAAAAAGCCCGCAACCGGGCGGAGGGCCTCCGCCGCCCCAGGCTGCAGCCCGCCAACCTCATGCGAGGTCGATTTTGCTTGCGGACCGCTCGGTCCCGGCGGACCGGCTTCGCGCACCGCTCGCCGATTGCTGAAGCGACCCGCGACAACCCGCCCCACGACCCGCAAACCCCTGCCCGCCAAAAGCCCTTGCCCGCCAAAAGCCCTTGCCCGCCAAAAGCCCTTGCCCGCCAAAAGCCCTTGCCCGCCAAAAGCCTTTGCCCGCCAAAAACGAAACAAGAGCGGCCCCCGCAAACCGGGAGCCGCTCTTTTCATGCATCGGATCGCAGCCTACTCCGCCATCAGGATCTCGAGCATCTTGATGGCCGAAACGGCGATCTTCGTACCGGGGCCGAAGATGGCGGCGGCACCGTCGCGGTAGAGCTCGTCGTAATCCTGGGCCGGAATCACGCCGCCCACCGTCACGATGATATCCTCGCGGCCGAGCTTCTTGAGCTCGGCGATGATCTGCGGCACGAGCGTCAGGTGACCCGCCGCCAGCGACGAGACGCCGACGATGTGCACGTCGTTCTCCACGGCCTGCTTCGCCGCCTCGGCCGGCGTCTGGAACAGCGGCCCCATATCGACGTCGAAGCCGATGTCGGCATACCCCGTCGCTACGACCTTGGCACCGCGGTCGTGTCCGTCCTGACCCAGCTTGGCAATCATGATGCGCGGCTGGCGGCCCTCCTTCTTGGCAAACTCGGCGCACATCTTCCGCGCGCGCTCGAACGTTTCGTCGTTTTTCACTGCTGATCTGTAAACTCCCGAAATGGAACGAATCACTGCCTTGTAACGTCCGACGACGACCTCGCAGGCATCCGAGATCTCGCCCAGCGTCGCACGCACCTTGGCGGCCTCGACCGCCAGCTCGAGCAGGTTGCCCTGCTTCGTGCGCACGCACTCCGTAATGGCGGCCAGCGCCCGATCCACAGCCGCCTGGTCGCGGTTCGCGCGCAGCTCCTGCAGGCGCTTCACCTGGCTTTCGCGCACCGCCGTGTTGTCCACGGCCAGGATGTCGATCGGCGCCTCCTTCTCCAGACGGTACTCGTTCAGACCGATGATCTTCTGCTCGCCCGAGTCGATGCGCGCCTGCGTGCGGGCCGAAGCCTCCTCGATGCGCATCTTCGGAATACCCGTCTCGATGGCCTTGGCCATACCGCCCAGCTTCTCGACCTCCTGGATATGCTCCCAAGCCTTGTGGGCGATCTCGTTCGTCAGCGACTCGACGTAGTACGAACCGGCCCACGGATCGACCTGACGGCAAACCGAGGTCTCCTCCTGGATGTAGATCTGCGTGTTGCGGGCGATGCGGGCCGAGAAGTCGGTCGGCAGGGCGATCGCCTCGTCGAGGGCGTTCGTGTGCAGCGACTGCGTGTGACCCAGCGCCGCACCCATCGCCTCGATGGCCGTGCGGGCCACGTTGTTGAAGGGATCCTGCTCCGTGAGCGACCAGCCCGAGGTCTGCGAGTGGGTGCGCAGCGCCAGCGACTTGGGATTCTTCGGATCGAACTGCTTGACGATTTTCGCCCACAGCATGCGCGCGGCGCGCATCTTGGCGATCTCCATGAAGTGGTTCATGCCGATGGCCCAGAAGAACGACAGACGCGGTGCGAAGGCATCGACCGACATGCCGGCGTTGATGCCGGCGCGCAGGTACTCCAGACCGTCGGCCAGCGTGTAGGCCAACTCGATATCGGCCGTGGCGCCCGCCTCCTGCATGTGGTAGCCCGAGATCGAGATCGAGTTGAACTTCGGCATATTCTTCGAAGTGTACTCGAAAATATCGGCGATGATGCGCATCGAGAACTCGGGGGGATAAATATAGGTGTTGCGCACCATGAACTCCTTCAGAATATCGTTCTGGATCGTACCGGCCAGCTGGTCGAGCGTGCAGCCCTGTTCGAGACCCGTCACGATGTAGAAGGCCAGAATCGGCAGCACGGCGCCGTTCATGGTCATCGAAACCGACATGCGGTCGAGCGGAATGCCGTTGAAGAGGACCTTCATATCCTCCACCGAGCAGATCGAGACGCCCGCCTTGCCCACGTCGCCCACCACGCGCGGATGATCGGCGTCATAGCCGCGGTGCGTCGCGAGGTCGAAGGCGACCGACAGACCCTTCTGGCCCGCGGCGAGGTTGCGGCGGTAGAAGGCGTTCGACTCCTCGGCGGTCGAGAAACCGGCGTACTGGCGGATCGTCCAGGGACGCATCACGTACATCGTCGAATAGGGGCCGCGCAGGTAGGGGGCCACACCAGCCGCATAGTTCAGGTGCTCCATCCCCTCGAGGTCGGCGGCCGTATAGATCCCCTTGACGGGAATCTGCTCGGCCGTCATCCAGGGCTGCTTTTCGGTGCAGTCCTTCGAGGCGCACTCCGCTGCGGCCGGCGCCTCGTATTTCAGTGCTGAAAATTTCGCTCTCATAATCAGATTCCCATCTCTTTAAGGTAGAACTTCAGGGTTTCGAGGACGTTCGACTTCACGTGGATGAAGTTCGTGATGCCCTGCGCTTCGAGCTCGGCCATGCAGGCCGGCGCACCCGCCACGACCAGAATGGCGCGGCCGGCGAGCAGCTCCTTGATCTTCGGGGCCACCGTGGCGTAGTCGTCGTCCGACGCGCAGACCACCACGATCTCGGCACCCGAGGCGACAGCCGCATCGACGCCCTCCTCCAGCGATTTGAAGAAGGTGTTGTCGATCACGCGGATGCCGGCGCAGCCGAAGAAGTTGCACGAGAACTGCGCACGCGCACGGGCCATGCCGAGCGAGCCGCAGGTGAGCATGAAGGCCTTGGGCGACTTGCCCGAACGGTCGACGCCGAGGCGCATCTGCTCGAAGGCCATCGCGCCGCGATAGGCGTTCAGCAGGTTGCCCTCCCGCACGTCGCGCTCGACCGCCTCCATCGTGATCTCGGGGGCGGCGACCTCCGTAAAGTTGGGGAACTGGTTGGCTCCGAGCAGAATGCGGCGGCGCGTAGCGATCTCCTTATCCTTCTGGGCGGCCGAAGCCTCGACCTGCTCGCGGATGAAGCCGGCCTCGTAGGCGGCGGCATAGCCGCCCTTCTCCTCGATCTCGAGGAAGCGTTTCCAGGCCTCCGCAGCGATCGACTTCGTGAGGTTCTCGATGTAGTAGGAGCCGCCGGCCGGATCGACCACCTGGTCGAAATGGGCCTCGTGCTTGAGCAGCAGCTCGACATTGCGGGCGATGCGCTTCGCAAAGGCGTCGGGGGTGGCGAAAGCGGTGTTGAAGGGGGTCACCTCCAGCGAATCGACGCCGGCGATGGCGGCCGACATCGCCTCGGTCGTGCCGCGCAGCATGTTCACATAGGGGTCGTAGACGCTCTGGTTCCAGCGCGAGGTCTCGGCGTGGGCGCAGAGCTTGCACGAGCATTCGCAGGCGGGCTCGTACCCCTTGACGATGTTGGCCCACAGCAGGCGGGCGGCGCGGAACTTGGCGATCTCCATGAAGTAGTTCGACGTCACGGAGAAGGCGAAGCGGATCGTGCGGGCAGCCTCGTCGGCCGTCAGTCCGGCATCGGTGAGCCGGGCCAGATACTCCTGACCGGCCGAAAGGGCGAAGGCGAGCTCCTCGACGATCGTCGAGCCGGCGTTGCCGAAGATGCGGCCGTTCACGGTCACGATGCGGACATCCTTCCAGACGGCCGCTTTGCGGACCAGCGAGACGATGCGTGCGAAGCACTTCGCCCCGTCGGGCGAGCAGAAGCACCCCTTCGACGAGAGGCCGCGGACGAGCGGGTCGATCTCGAAGCGGAGGTGCACCCCATCGGCGGGAACCGCCTCGCGCTCCAGCTTGGCGAGCACGAGCTCGGCCGTGCAGGCGGGATGTTCCCCGCTGAAAGTCAGCTCGACGGCAGGCAGGTAGATGCCGGAGAGCAGCGTGTCGAGCTCGGCGGCCGTCAGGTCGGCCTTGCGGATGGCGAAGCCGAGGGCATCGACACCCGAGTCGAGCAGCTTGAGCGCCTCGGCGTTGGCCGCAGCGGCGTCCGACACCTCGACGGTCTGGAAGATGCGCCACTCGTTGTCGGCGCGCGTCCCGCGCACGAAGGGGAACTGACCCGCCTCCGAAGCGAGGAACTCGATGCCTTCGAGGTTCTCGGCACGGTAGTAGGGGCGCATGTTGAATCCTTCGCCCGTACGCCATACCAGTTTCCGCTCGTAGTCGGCACCCTTGAGGTCCGCCGCAATCACCTCTTCCCACTTCTCGGTCGAGACGGGAGGGAACTCGGCGAACAGCTTTTCATTTTTGGTATTTGCCATAAAACGATCTGTTAATATGTTTGTTTAGGTGTTTGCACGTAAAATCATGTAAAGATAACAAATTTTCGGCGAATGTGTGCAAATTTTTGTTAATAAAATAACAGCAGGGACAAAAAAAGAAAACCAAGGTGGAAGGCGGAGGGATTCGCGGGGCTATTTTTAAGGAAGAATGAAAAATGATATGCGGCCGTCCTATACCGATTCGGGATCGGGCAGCAGCTCGCGAAGAGCCCGTTCGTGAGGAGATAAAAGATGCTTCGCCGGACCGATCGGATTCGGGACGCAGCCTGCGGGGGCGCGCTCGAAGCGGACCTTCGGGACGCGAGCTGCGGGCCTCCGCCCGGCGGAGGCTGCGGCCCGTTGCGCCCGTTCGGGCGCAATTCAGAATTCAATATTCAAAATTCAGAATTACATTCGGGCTGCAGCCTGCGGAGCGCGCGCAGATTCGGAAATGAACCGAAGCTCGGGGCGCAGCTTGCGAAGGAACGCACAAGCGGACGCAAAGGCGGACGCGAGCAGCGGGCCTTCGCCGGGCGAAGCTGCGGCCCGCTGCGCCCTGCGGGCGCAAATTCAAAATTCAAGATTCAAGATTCAAAAATTGCCGCTCGGGACGCAGCCTGCGGAGCGCACGCTCGAAGCGGACCTTCGGGACGCGAGCTGCGGGCCTCCGCCCGGCGGAGGCTGCGGCCCGCTAATCGCTGCGCGATTGATTTTGTGCAAGGAGCCCGCAGCCGAGCAGACGGGCCTGCGACGCAAAGAAGCAGCCCTCCGCCAGGGGGGGGGCGGCTGCGGGCTGCCGGTCGCTGCGCGACCGATCTTGCCGGCACGCATTTCCACGACAACCGGAGCCTGCGGCCCACTCGGTTCTATCGAACCGCCCCCACTGCGCACCGATCGCTGAAGGGGCTGCCCAGCCCCGCGAAAAAAATCCATACAGACCAATTCTTTCCCATATCACCCCAAAACACCCCATTTTCAAAAACACCGAATTTTCACCGCATCGCCGATTTTCAGCACCTATTTTCCGGGAAACATCCTGAAATTTTCGCCACAAGCCCGAAAAACAAGACCATTTTTCCGGGAAAAGACCGAAAATTTTGCCATCCAGGCAAAAATTCCGCATTTCCGGAGTACAACCTAAAAAGAAAACTTTTACCTTTGTCCCCGATAGAAGAACAAACCTCTCTAATCCGATTCAAGCTTATGTCTTCTCTTCTCCGATTCAAGATGGTCGATGCGGCGATCAACCACACCGCCACCGACGTCAAGGCTCCCGAGGGTCACCCCTCGGACTACTTCGGCGCCAAAGTCTTCGGCCGCGCGGCGATGCGCAAGTACCTCGACAAAAAGACCTTCGAGGCGCTCTCCGACACGATGGCCAACGGCACGCCCCTCACGCGCGAGGTGGCCGACTCGATCGCAGCCGGTATGCGTCAGTGGGCCCTCGAGCACGGCGCCGACCACTACACCCATTGGTTCCAGCCCCTCACGGGCGGCACGGCCGAGAAGCACGACGCCTTCGCGCAGCCCGACGGCATGGGCGGCGTGATCGAGGAGTTCTCGGGCAAGCTGCTGGCCCAGCAGGAGCCCGACGCCTCGTCGTTCCCCAACGGCGGCATCCGCAACACCTTCGAGGCGCGCGGCTACTCGGCCTGGGACCCCACCTCGCCCGCCTTCATCGTCGATACGACCCTCTGCATCCCGACCGTCTTCATCGCCTACACGGGCGAAGCGCTCGACTACAAGGTGCCCCTGCTGCGCGCCATCTCGGCCCTCGACAAGGCCGCCACGGAGGTCTGCCGCTACTTCGACCGCAACGTGCAGAAGGTCTACACCTACCTCGGCTGGGAGCAGGAGTATTTCCTCGTCGATGAGAGCCTCTGGGCCGTGCGTCCCGATCTGATGCTCACGGGCCGCACCCTCATGGGTCACGAATCGGCCAAGAACCAGCAGCTCGAAGACCACTACTTCGGCGCCATTCCTTCGCGCGTGATGGCCTTTATGCGCGACCTGGAATACGAGAGCCTGAAGCTCGGCATCCCCGTGAAGACCCGCCACAACGAGGTGGCGCCCAACCAGTTCGAGCTGGCGCCCGTCTACGAGGAGGCCAACCTCGCCAACGACCACAACCAGCTCATCATGACCGTGATGGACAAGATCGCCCGCCGCCATCACTTCCGCGTGCTGCTGCACGAGAAGCCCTTCAAGGGGATCAACGGTTCGGGCAAGCACAACAACTGGTCGATCGGCACCGACACGGGTGTCAACCTGATGGGCCCGGGCAAGACGGCTACCGAGAACCTCCAGTTCATCACCTTCCTCGTGAATGTCATCTCGGCCGTTCACAAGCACAACGGCCTGCTCAAGGCGGCGATCATGAGCGCCACGAACGCCCACCGCTTGGGTGCCAACGAGGCGCCCCCAGCCATCATCTCGACCTTCCTCGGTTCGCAGGTGTCGGCCGTACTGGACAAGCTGGCCGCCTCGAAGAGCGACGCGGCGATCCGCTTCGACGCCAAGGGGCTCTTCAAGATGAGCGGCATCTCGCACATCCCCACCCTGCTGCGCGACAACACCGACCGCAACCGCACGTCGCCCTTCGCTTTCACGGGCAACCGCTTCGAGTTCCGCGCCGTCGGTTCGTCGGACAACTGCGCCGAGGCGATCATCGCCCTCAACACCGCGGTCGCAACCGAGCTGACGGACTTCAAGGAGGCTGTCGATGCCAAGATCGAAGCGGGCGTCAAGAAGGAGAAGGCCATCTACGAGGAGCTGAAGGCGAAGATCAAGGCCTGCGCCCCGATCCGCTTCGACGGCAACGGCTATTCGGATGAGTGGAAAGAGGAGGCCGCCCGCCGCGGGCTCGACTGCGAGACCTCGACACCGCTCATCTTCGACCGCTACCTCGACAAAGAGACGATCGCGATGTTCGACCGGATGGGGGTCTACTCGAAGGTCGAGCTCGAAGCCCGCACCGAGGTCAAGTGGGAGACCTATGTCAAGAAGATCCAGATCGAGGGGCGCGTGCTGGGCGATCTGGCGATGAACCACATCGTCCCGACCGCCTCGAACTACGAGGCGATGCTGTTGGACAAGGTCTACAAGATGTCGCAGATTCCCGAGCTCAACGCCGCCTCGGATATCGCCCTCATCAAGCGCATCCAGGATCACACGGCCGAGATCCAGCGCCTCACCTACGAGATGATCGAGGCCCGCAAGAAGGCCAACCGCATCGAGGAGATGCGCGAGAAGGCGATCGCCTACCACGACACGGTGGCCGTCTACTTCGACCGCATCCGGCACCACATCGACAAACTCGAAGAGATCGTCGATGACCAGCTGTGGCCGCTGCCGAAGTACCGCGAGCTGCTCTTCCTGCGATAGGCGGAGAGGGCAGAACCCGAACGCAGAAGCCCGGACCGATCGTTTTCGGTCCGGGCTTTTCGTTCGGTGCGGCGGCGTCTGGTCGTTGCTGAGAAAGATTGCAACAGATCGACCTCGAAGAGGTCGGCAACCCGCAGCCGCTGGTCGTTGTGGAATGTCCCGTGTCAAGATCGGTCGCACAGCGACCGGCAGCCCGCAGCCGCCCCCGGGCGGAGGGCTGCATTTCGTGTCCCGCAGGTCCGCTCGTGCAAGCCCACCGCTCGGCTGCGAGCTTGTCCAGAGTTAGAAATCGGTCCGTCAGGACCGTGCGGGCCGCAGCCTCCGCCCGGCGGAAGCCCGCAGTTCGTTGCCGAACCTGCGTGCGCTCCGCAGGCCGCGGCCCGACACAGGATGTATGCCCAAATGTGTCCGAAAGATTTGCTTAATTTTGAATATTGAATTCTGAATTTGCGGTTCCGAATGGAACCGCAGCGGGCCGCAGCTTCGCCCCGCGAAGGCCCGCTACTCGCGTCCGCAAGTCCGCTCGTACGTGCCCTTCGCAAGCTGCAGCCCGAAACGGAACATACAGCCAAGCTCGCCTGGGAACTCCACTTAATTCTGAATTTTGAATCTTGAATTCTGAATTGCGCCCGAATGGGCGCAGCAGCCCGCAGCCGCCCCCCCCCGGCGGAGGGCTGCTCCTTTACGTCGCAAGCACCTCCGCTCGGCTGCGGGGCTTTTTCGCATCGAATCAATCGCGCAGCGATTGGCGGGCCGCAGCCTCCCGGCGGCGGAGGCCCGCAGTTCGTTCCCGAACATGCGCGCCCCGCAGGCTGCAGCCCGAATATCATTTTTCATTCTTCATTTTGAATTGGCGTCTTCTTACAGAAGCCGCACCCTATCTCCGCCGCCGGACGAAGATCGCCGCGACAGCGCAAAGCCCCAACAGCAGCGGATAGTAGAGATGCGCCATGATCTCGAGCGGCGAAATGGCCGCCAGCCCCGCCGCCATCAGCATCTGCGCCCCGTAGGGCAGCAGCCCCTGCGTAAAGCAGGAGAAGGTGTCGAGCAGGCTGGCGCTCTTGCGGCGGTCTACGCCGAAGCGGTCGGCAATATCGGCGGCGATGGGGCCGACGGTAAGGATGGCGATCGTGTTGTTGGCCGTGCAGAGGTTGGCTAAACAGACCAACGCGGCAATGGCTCCCTGTGCCCCGCGCGGACCGCGCAGGCGGCGGGTCAGACGGTCGATCAGGTAGTCGATGCCGCCGCCCCGGCGGATCGTCTCGAGCATTCCGCCGGCAAGCAGCGTGGTGATGATCAACTCGCCCATCCCGACCATTCCGGCGCCCAGCTCGCTGCACCAGCCGAACAGATCGAACGAAGCGGTCGCAAGGCCGATGGCGCCCGTCGTCAGGATGCCGAGGAGGAGCACCGCCATCACGTGGAGCCCCAGCAGCGCCGCGACGAGGACGAGCAGATAGGGCACCACCTTGACCCAGGCCACCGCATCGACGGCGACGGGGCCGACGCCCGGAGCGCCGGTGAAGAGGTAGAGGGCCAGCGTCAGCAGGGCCGCAGGTGCGACGATGCGCAAGTTGACGCGGAATTTGTCCCGCAGGCCGCACCCCTGCGTCCGCGTGGCGGCGATGGTGGTGTCGGAGATGAAGGAGAGGTTGTCGCCGAAGAAGGAGCCCCCGACCACCACGGCAGCCAGAAAGGGGGCGCCGAGCCCCGTCTCCTCGGCCAATCCCGAGGCGACGGGCATCAGGGCGACGATCGTGCCGACCGACGTGCCGACCGAGAGCGAGACGAAGCAGGCGGCCAGGAAGAGACCGGCGGCCAAGAAGTGCGGCGGCAGCAGGTGGAGCGTCAGCGCCACCGTCGCATCGACCGCACCCATCGCACGGGCCGACTGGGCGAAGGCGCCGGCCAGCACGAAGATCCAGATCATCTGCAGGATGTTCGTATCGGCAGCGCCCGCCGAGAAGCACTCGATGCGCTCCTGAAGCCGCAGACCGCGCAGCAGGAGCACTGCATAGCACGAAGCGGCCGCGAAGGCGACCGTGATGGGCATCTTGTAGAAGTCGCCGACCAGCACCGAGGTCAGCAGGTAGAGGGCGAGGAAGAGCAGCAGCGGCGTCAGCGCCATAAAGCGCCCGGCGCAGGCAGGTTCGGGATGTTGCATAGGATCGGATTCGTTCGGGCGGACAAAATTAACCGTACAAAAGCAAGAAAGAGAGCCGTTTAGACTCTCTTTCCCCAGTGACGCCGACAGGACTCAAACCTGTAACCTTCTGATCCGTAGTCAGATGCTCTATTCAATTAAGCTACGGCGCCGAATTGCGATTGCAAATGTAGGGCAAAAAAACGATCCGCGCAACTAATTGTGCAAAAAAAATTTCAAAAATATTTTCCGGCAGGCGATATCAGTCCGGTATAATATTGATTTTCAGGTAGAACAGCAAATAAAGCCGCCGCACATCCCCGGTGCCGGCCTCGGGAGCTACGCCGGCAACCCGCCGGCCGAGGCAGCAACCCCGGCAGCCGGCCAGCACCCCGGCAGCCGGCCAGCGCCCCGGCAGCCGGCCAGCGCCCCCGGCAGCCGGCCAGCGCCCCCGACAACCTGCCAGCACCCCGAGCAGCCCCGGAAGCCCCCGGCGCCGTCCAGAACCTCCCCGCCAGCCCGGGACACCGCCGCCGTCCGTTCCACTCCGCTACGCCCCGCTGTCAGCAATACCGCAGCACATCTTCGCGCGTGATGCGCTCGCCCGAGAGTATCATGAGCCGTTCGACCGCATTGCGCAACTCGCGGATGTTCCCGCTCCAGGGATTCTGCTGCAGCGCCTCGATCGCCCCGTCGTCGATCGGCTTCGGCTCGCAGCCGTACTCCCCGGCGATGCTGCGGATGAAGTGGTCGGTCAGGATCGGAATATCCGCCGCGTGGTCGCGCAGCGCCGGCACGCGGATCACGATCACCCCGATGCGGTGGTAGAGGTCCTCGCGGAAGTTGCCGCGGCGGATCTCCTCTTTCAGGTCCTTGTTCGTCGCGGCGATCACCCGCACGTTGACCTCGATGTCGCGATCGCTCCCCACGCGGCAGATGCGCCGCTCCTGCAGCGCCCGCAGCACCTTGGCCTGCGCCGCAAGCGACATATCACCGATCTCGTCCATAAAGAGCGTGCCCCCGTCGGCCAGTTCGAACTTCCCCTTGCGCTGCTTGATGGCCGAGGTGAAGGCCCCCCGCTCGTGGCCGAAGAGCTCGCTCTCGATCAACTCGGAGGGGATCGCCGCGCAGTTCACCTCGACGAAGGGGGCCGCCGCCCGCGGGCTCGAGGCGTGCAGGTTGCGCGCCACGAGCTCCTTGCCCGTGCCGTTCTCGCCCGTGATGAGCACGCGGGCCTCGCAGGGGGCCACTTTGGCGATGAGCTCGCGCACGTGGGCGATCTCGGGCGAGGTGCCGATGATCGCCTCGGCGCGGGCTGCCGGCGCACTCCGCCGGGCGCGGCGCGCCGCCGGCTTCGGCGTCCGGGCCGACGCATCGGCCTCCTCCTCCCCGTCGCGGTCGATCGTGCGGTGGATCGACTGCAGCAGCCGGTTCATGTCGATCGGTTTGGTCAGATAGTCCTCGGCGCCGCCCCGCACCGCCTCGATCGCCGATTCGATCGAGGCCCGGTCCGAAATGACGATGAAGGGAACCTCCTCGCTCGGCAGCGGCGAGAGGCCGTCGGTCAGCAGCAGATCGAACGGAATCTTCGTACAGATCGACCGGGCCGCCTGCTCGCTGTCGGCGATCTCGGTCGAAAAACCTTCGTATTCGAGCCGCTCGCGCAGCGTGTTTCGCATACTTTTTGATCGGTCGAGAATTAAAACCTTTGCCATGACTTGTTTTTCCTGAAATTTTACCTACTTTTGTCCCAAAAATACGAATTTCCGAACGTCGTGCACGAATCGCACCGCCGCGTGCGTTCCGCAGAAAAAAAGCCTCTTCGGCCTAACCACAGGACCCTTTCAGGGGCACGTGCCGACGAAAACGACCACACCGTTCCAACCATGAAAAAGAATTACAACTACACGCGCCGCAAGCTCTTCCTGCCCGAATACGGCCGCCATATCCACGAGATGATCGATTCGCTCATGGAGATCGAGGACCGCCGCGAGCGCAACCGCCAGGCCCGCGCCGTGATCGCCGTCATGGGCAACCTCTTCCCGCTGCTGCGCGACACGGCCGATTTCACCCACAAGCTGTGGGATCACCTCTTCATCATGTCTGATTTTCAGCTCGATGTCGATTCGCCCTATCCGCGTCCCTCGCGGCAGGAGCTGACCGTCGCGCCCCGGCCGCTGCGCTACAACCAGCACCGCATCACCTATAAACATTACGGGCTCTACGTCGAGCGGATGGTCCGCTCGCTGCGCGACGAGCAACAGCCGGCCCGCGTCGAGGCGGCGATCGACAACCTGGCGCGCTATATGCGGGCGAAAAGTTTCGAGTACAACCAGGAGCACCCGAACAACGAGGTGATCGTAAAAGACCTCAAACGGATGTCCGAAGGGGCGATCCGGATCGACGAAGCAGCCCTCAACAATCTCCGAAACGACTACAAACAGCACTTTTCGGCGCGTCCCCTCCAGAAGGGTCCGATGCGGCGCGGCCCGCAGCAGCAGCAGAAGAACCGCAACCAGTCCTACGGCTCCTACGGCAACTACCGCAAAAACGGCCCCCAGCACCGCAATTTGCCGAAATAGTTGGCCGTTTCGACAAAAATGGCTATCTTTGTTCTTCGAACATTCGCTTACGCATGAACAGACTACCCCATTTTCTCTGCGCGGCGGCAGCGGCGCTGCTCGTCGGCTGCGGACGGTCGGACGTAAAAATCACGGGACGCTTCGTCGGGACCGACGCCCCGACGGTCTATTTGGAGCAGGTCTCCTCGGCCCGCCAGCAACTCGTCGACTCGACGAAGCTCGATGCCGAAGGGAACTACCGCTTCCGGCTCGACCGCGCTCCGGCCACCCCGTCGCTCTACAACATCGTCTACAACGGCGAGCGGATCCCGCTCTTTCTGGCGGCCGGCGACCGGCTGACGGTGCAGGCGGCCGGCAACGTCGTGCGCACCTACACGGTCGAAGGCTCGGCCGAATCGGAGCTCCTGCGCCGCTTCTACCAGAACTTCATCGGCGGGGCCCAGCAGCTCGACGGGATCGCCCGGCAGCTCGCCGACCCCTCGCTCGGCGAGGAGAAGCGCGACGCCCTCGTCCGGGAGTACACGACCGAATACTACCGCATCCGCCGCGAGCAGCTGGCTTTCATCGCCGAGAACAAGGCCTCGTTAGCGGCCGTCTACGCCCTCTACCAGCGGCTGCCGGGCGACACGCAGCTCTCGGACGCCGCCAGCGACGTGATCCACTACCGCGCCGTGGCCGAGGCGATCGAGCCGCTCTACCCCACGTCGCCCTACCTCGTCACGCTCAAGGGGGACATCGCCCGCATGGAGGCGGCCCGGCAGCTCGCCGGGCAGGTGACCGAGGCGACCTTCCCCGATCTCGAACTGCCCGATATGTACGGCAAGCGGATCCGCCTCTCGTCGCTGAAAGGCAAGGTGATCCTGCTCGACTTCTGGTCGGCCGAACTGGGCAACAGCAACACCCTCAACGCCGAGCTCAAGGAGCTCTACGCCGCCTACCGCGAGGCGCCGACCCCGCTGGAGGTCTACCAGGTGGCGATCGACACCTCGAAGCCGCTTTGGATCAGCACCGTGCAGGAGCAGGCGCTGCCCTGGATCTCCGTCAGCGACCTGCGCGGCCGGCAATCGACGGCCCTCGGCACCTACAACGTAACGAAGCTGCCGACGAACTTCCTCATCGACAAGGAGGGGACGATCGTCGCCCGCGACCTGCGCGGCGAGGCGCTCAAACGCCGGCTCGAGCAGCTGACCCGCTGACGCTCGGGGCAGCATTCCGGAGGGGGGGGGTGAGCGTGGTTGCCATAACCGAACCATGAGCGCCGCCCCGGATGGGCCGGGAATGCCGTCACGACAGGAAACACCCGGGATTCCGGCCTTCACAGCGAACTTACCGCAGCTGTTTTCGCAACTGCCAGACCACTTCATCAATCGCCGATGCACTACTTCGCCTCCGACATCCACCTCGGCGCCGGCAGCGACGCCGAAGCCCGCGCCACCGAGCGGCGTTTCGTCGCCTGGCTCGACCGCGCGGCCGCCGATGCCGAGACGATCGTGCTGGCGGGCGACCTCTTCGACTTCTGGTTCGAATACCGCCGCGTCGTTCCGAAAGGGTTCGTCCGCACGCTGGGCAAGCTGGCCGAGCTGACCGACCGCGGCATCCGCATCCTCTTCTTCACAGGCAACCACGACATGTGGATCACCGACTACCTCGCGCGCGAATGCGGGCTGGAGATCCACACCTCCCCGCAGCTGCTGACGCTCGGCGGCCGGCGCATCTTCGTCGCCCACGGCGACAACATGCGGATCGAGGGGCAGTGGGTGCTGCAGGCGATGAATGCGATGTTCCGCTCGCGGGTGCTGCGCAGCCTCTTCTCGTGGCTCGTGCATCCCGATCTGGCGGTCCGCTTCGGGCGCTGGTGGAGCAGCCGGTCGCGCAAGAGCCACGGCCGCACGCCGCTCGGCCCGGAGGTCACCGAACCGCTGATCGCCTACGCCCGCGACTATGCCGCCGGCCACGCGGTCGATCACTTTCTCTTCGGCCACATGCACTTCGCCCGCGACTACCGCGACGGCGACCTGCACGTGCTGCTGCTGGGGAGCTGGGAGCAGGGTGCCTCTTACGCCGTTTTAGACGACGACGGCCGTTTCGAATTACACCGCACCGCCTTATGAAACAGTATCTCGACCTGCTGCAGCGCATCTTGACCGAGGGGGTCGTCCGCGGCGACCGCACGGGGACCGGCACGAAGGGGATCTTCGGCCACCAAATGCGGTTCGACCTCGCGGAGGGCTTCCCGCTGCTGACGACCAAACGGGTCTTCCTGAAGGGGGTGATCCACGAACTGCTGTGGTTTCTCCGGGGGGATACGAACATCCGCTACCTCGTCGAGAACGGGGTTCACATCTGGGACAACGACGCCTACCGCTACTACGGGGAGTTGTGCGCCCGGGCGGGGCTGCAGCCCCTCGACCGCGAGCGGTTTCTCGCCGCGGCGGGCGAAGCGTCGCCCCTCGCCGGCTACCGCTACGGCGACCTGAACCACATCTACGGCTACCAGTGGCGCTCGTGGCCGGCGGGCGACGGGCGGGCGATCGACCAGATCGCGGCGGCCGTCGAGACGATCCGCACGAACCCCGAATCGCGCCGCATTTTAGTCTCGGCCTGGAACGCGGCCGAGGTGGCCGATATGGCCCTGCCCCCCTGCCACGTGCTCTTCCAGTTCTACGTGGCCGAGGGGCGGCTCTCGTGCCAGCTCTACCAGCGCAGCGCCGACACCTTCTTGGGGGTCCCCTTCAACATCGCCTCCTATGCCCTGCTGACGATGATGATGGCGCAGGTCTGCGGCCTGCAGCCCGGCGAGTTCATCCACACGCTGGGCGATACGCACCTCTACCTGAACCACCTGGGGCAGGCCCGGGAGCAGCTCGCGCGCACGCCGCGGGCGCTGCCGACGATGCGCCTCGACCCGGCGCGGCGGTCGATCTTCGACTTCCGCTACGAAGATTTCACCCTCGAAGGGTACGACCCGTGGCCGGCGATCAAGGCGCCGATGTCGTTTTAGGGGCGGGGGCTTTGCGGCGGAGACGCTTTGTTGCGCTGCTGCCGGCCTTGCAGCTTTGGCATTCTGACGCTTTGACGCGTTGCTGCCTTCGACGGTTTGACGCCGGCATCGCTGCCTTGCCGCTTTTTCGCTTTGCGGCCTTGCTTTGATGTTTGGATGCCTTGACGCCTTGCCCCTGGGCGCCTTGCCTTGACGCCTTGCCTTGACGCCTTGCCCTGACGCCTTGTCCTGACGCCGGCATCGCCGCGGGCGATGCCCGATTTTGTGATATATTCTCGTTCCGTACATTCGCCATGATTCTCACCCTTATCGCCGCCGTCGCCGAAAACGGCGTGATCGGCGACCGCAACGCCCTGTTGTGGCATATTTCCGAAGATCTGAAACGCTTCCGGCAGCTCACCACGGGCCACCCCGTGATCATGGGCCGCAAGACCTTCGAGTCGCTGGGCCGCCCGCTGCCCGGCCGCACGAACATCGTCGTCACCCGCACCCGCACCGCCATCGAAGGGTGCACGACGGTCGATTCGCTCGAAGCGGCGATCCGCCGGGCCGCCGCCGCACCCGGCGGCGAAGAGGGCTTTATCATCGGCGGGGCGCAGCTCTACGCACTGGCGCTGCCGATCGTCGAGCGGCTTCGGCTCACCATCGTCGAGCACCCCTACGAGGGAGACACCCGATTCCCGGAATGGGACCGCTCGGAATGGAAGATAGAAAGCGTCGAACGCTTTGCGTGCGGCGCGAACTATCCCCACCCCTTCCGATTCGAGAACTACCGCCGCCGCTAAAGAGATGAGGCGCCCTGGCGGGCGCCGGTTCAAAATTCAAGATTCAGAATTCAGTACGCCCCTGCATTTTCGGGGCGCAGCCTGCGGAGGCCCCGTTCGAAGCGGACTTGCGGACGCGAGCAGCGGGCCTTCGCCAGACGAAGCTGCGGCCCGCTGCGGTTCCATTCGGAACCGCAAATTCATAATTCAAAATTCAAAATTAAATGGGCTACCGGGTATGCTTGGGCATACATTCCTGCTCGGGCTGCAGCCTGCGGAGGGCGCAACGACACAGAGGAGCTGCGGGCCTCCGCCGCCCCCAGGCTGCGGCCCACCGATCGCTGCGCGATCGATCCCGAGGCAAGACCTTCCTTAACGAACAGCAGCTGCGGCCCGCCGATGCCTGACGGTATCGCTTGCACCCCAAAATCTCCGCTGCCGAAGGCTCCGTCCCGCCCTTCGCCCCTTCCCGCCTCCCAAAATACGCTTTTATACCCTTTCCGGATCGGACCAGAAGCATTACCTTTGCCTCGGTGAATGTTTTTCGGCTTCGCTATGGACAAATACTACGATATGCTGCTGGAGGACGTGCGGTTCCGCGAAGGGCTCAAGGCCTGCATGAACTGCGGCGTCTGCACGGGCGTCTGCCCAGCGGCCGAGTTCTACGACTACGATCCGCGGCAGATCGTCAGCATCGTCCAGACCCGCAACGACGACGCGATCGAGGAGCTGCTCCGCTCGGAGCGCATCTGGTATTGCGGCGAGTGCATGTCGTGCCGTCCGCGCTGCCCGCGGGGCAACACCCCGGGCTACGTCATCCAGGCCCTGCGCACCCTCTCACAGAAGCTGGGCTTCTTCGTCGAGAGCGAAAAGGGGCGCCAGCAGCTCTGTCTGAAACGTTCGATCGGCGAAAACATCCTCCGCACGGGCTACTGCCTCACCCCGCAATTGGTCCGCCCGGAGACCCACCCCGAGCAGGGGCCCGTCTGGCGCTGGATCGTCGCGAACGACCGCGAGGTCTACGGCCGCCTCACCCCCTCCTACGACCGCGAGGGCGCCGGCGCCCTGCGCCGGATCGACCGCCAGTCGCTCGAGGAGCTCGACCGCATCTTCGAGGTGAGCGGCGGCCGCCGGATGTTCGACCTCATCGAGAAACACTCCGACCGCAAGGCCCGCGAAATGGGCTACGACGGCGCCGACGAGCGCTACGCCGCGGACACCTTCAGCCGCAACACCACCCGAAACGATTGACGACTATGGCAGGACGAGGAGCGAGCTGGTCAGAGTACCAGAAACAGATCGCCGACGATCACTACTACTACGCACGCAGCTGCATCCGGCAGAACTTCTTCCCGGGCAGCGAGCGCGCCTTTCTGCGGATCCTCGGCGAGGAGCTGGGCCGCGACATCTGCGACGACCCGCGCCACACCTCCTGCACGGGGATCGGCTACCACTCGGACATCGTCCCGCTGGAGACGATCATGACGGTCGTCGCCCGCCAGTTCGCCCTCATGGCCGAAGCGGGGTACGAACACCTCGTCACCTCGTGCATCACCTCGTTCGGCATCTACAACGAGATTCTCAACACCTGGGAGGAGTTCCCCGAGACCGAGGAGCGGACGCGCCGCTACCTGAAGGAGGCGACGGGCCGCGAGCTGGTCCTCCCGAAAAGCGTCTCCCACACCTCGGACGTCGTCTACCACTTCCGCGAGCAGATCGCTGCACGGGCCCGCCGCCGGCTCGTCAACGTCCAGACGGGCGAACCGCTGCGCGTCGTCGAGCACATCGGCTGCCACTACGCCAAAATCTTCCCCAAGTCGGGGATCGGCGGGGCTGAGTTCCCCTACGTGCTGGCGGGGATGATCGAGAGCTGGGGCGGCACGTGCATCGACTACCCCGAGCGGCGCCACTGCTGCGGCTTCGGCTTCCGCAACTATCTGGTGCAGGCCAACCGCGGCTACTCGATCGCCAATTCGCACAAGAAACTCGAAAGCATGGCCCCCTACAAACCCGACTTCATCGTCGCCAACTGCCCGGGCTGCTCGATGTTCCTCGACAAGTGGCAGTACGCCATCGCCGAGATGGAGGGGACGACCTACGGCGCCGACGGGCGCGGCATCCCGGTGCTGACCTACGAGGAGATGGCCGGGCTGGTGCTGGGCTACGACCCCTGGGAGCTGGGGATGCAGTTCCACCAGGTCGATGTCGAACCGCTACTGCGAAAGATGGGCGTCGAGTTCGACCCCGCGGCCAAATACCTCGGCCGCGACGGCAAATACATCGGCAGACCCGAAGCGGCGGTCGTCAACAGCGGCCCCGACAAGCGGGTCTACCGGATCCGGGAGTAAATTCGATATACGAAGATACTGGGAACCTGCAGCTCCGGGAAGGAACCGCGCGGGCCGCAGCCTGCAGGACGGCATACTTGTAAGAACGTGTGCCTGCGGGGCGCAGCCTGCGGAGTGCGCGCCTGCGACGCCAGGGAGCTGCGGGCCTCCGCCGCCCTCAGGCTGCGGCCCGCGCGGCTTCCGCAGGAAGCCGCGGCATTCAAACGAAACCGAAACGATTTATGACGAAACGAATCCTCATCATCGGCGGCGGCATCGCCGGCATGCGCAGCGCCGTCAGCCTGGCCGACGCGGGGCTGCACCCCGTCGTGATCGAGCGCGAGGCGGTGCTCGGCGGCAAGGTGCGGAACTGGCACGCCCTCTTCCCGACCTTCACGCCGGCGGCGGGCATCGTCGAGGAGCTCCGCGCGGCGGTCGCCGCCCGCGGCATCGAGGTGCTGACGGGCTGCACGGCGGTCCGCTTCGATGCCCGCCGCGTCGAGCTGGCCGACGGCCGCACGATCGAGGGCGACGCCGCGATCCTCGCCTCGGGCTTCACCCTCTTCGACGCCGGCATCAAGGAGGAGTACGGCTACGGCCTCTACGAACACGTCTACACCTCGGCCGACATCGAGCGGATGCTCCTCGCCGGGACGCTCCCCACGGTGAACGGCGCCGCCCCGCGCCGCATCGCCTTTCTGCACTGTGTCGGCTCGCGCGACGAGAAGGTCTGCCAGAAGCACTGCTCGCGCGTCTGCTGCATCACGGGCGTCAAGCAGGCCATGGAGCTCAAGCAGCGCTTCCCCGGCGCCGAAATCTTCAACTTCTATATGGACATCCGCATGTTCGGCCCGGGCTACGAGGAGCTCTACCGCGAAGCGCAGCTCCGCTCGAACATCCACTTCATCCGCGGCCGCATCTCCGAGGCGGCGCCGACCTTCGACGGCCGGATCCAGATCAAGGCCGAAGATACACTGACGGGGCGCCCGCTGCGCATGAGCGTCGATCTGCTGGTGCTGCTCGTCGGCATGCGGGCCAACGACGACAACGCCGCACTGGCCGCCTCTGCCGGCCTCGAAACGGCCCCGAGCGGCTTTCTGGCGCCGCGCGATCTCTTCCTCGGCAACATCCGCAGCTCGGTCGAGGGCATCTTCTACGCCGGCACGATCACCGCGCCCAAGACCATCGGCGAGACGCTGAACGAGGCGGTCGCCGCAGCCGAGGCGGTCGCCGCATACCTCAAAAATCGCTGACCATGGCACTCGACTTCGGATACGGCATTTCGAAACCCCGCACCATCGACCTCGACCGCAACGAGTTCTACAAGGGCAACGCCGTCCTCGGGAAGATGCCCGAGCTGCAAAGCTGCATCGGCTGCGGCAGCTGCACGGCGACCTGCACGGCGGGCGCCCTGACCGACTTCAACTTCCGCCGGCTCCACACCCTCATCCGGCGCGGCGAGTTCAAGGGGATCTACGACGAGATCAACAAGTGCATGCTCTGCGGCAAATGCCGCCTCACGTGTCCGCGCGGCATCAACACGCGCGGCGTCGTGCAGCTCATCAAACGCAACATGGGATACCTGCAACCGGAATGAGTTTCTACGCCCCCTTCACCCTGCCGTTCATCCTCGGCGCCCTCTTTATGTTCCTCACCATAGGGATCAAGTGGGGCGTCTGGATCGCCCGCCTCGCCCCCGACGACAGGCGGCGCATCCGGCGCGGCCTCTTCTCGCGCCGAAGCCTCGCCGCCCTGTGGGAGACGGTGCGCGAAGCGCTGCTCCACCGCCGCATCTGGCGCGTCAACCCCCTGCTGGGCTACATGCACACCTCGCTCGCCTTCGGCTGGTTCCTGCTTATCGCCGTGGGCTGGATCGAGACCCTCGCCCGGCTCGGGCTGCGCTTCGTGCCGCTGCAGGGCCACGTCTTCTTCAAGTATTTCGCCACCGGCCTCCCCCACTCGCCCCTCTTCGACGAGACGATGGACGCCCTGCTGCTTCTCGTCCTCTCGGGCGTGGCGCTGGCCTGGTGCAAGCGAATGCGCTCGCGGATGCTGGGGCTGCGCCGCACGACGCGCCACGTCTGGGGCGACCGCCTCGCCCTCTCGGCGCTGTGGTGCATCTTCCCGCTGCGCCTCGCCGCCGAGAGCCTCGTCTGCGCACTGCACGGCGGCGGCGGATTCCTCACCGGGTCGCTCGGCACACTGCTGGCCTCGCACCTCACCCCGACGACCCTCGCGCCGCTCAACGAGGCGGCCTGGTGGTGCTACTCAACCGCCCTCGGGCTCTTCTTCGCCGCCCTCCCCTTCTCGCGCTACATGCACATCTTCACGGAAATTCCGCTGATCTTCCTGCGCTGCTACGGCATCCGCTCGCGCGAGAAGAAGGGCTTCTTCGACCACTTCCAGACGGAGGCCTGCTCGCGCTGCGGCATCTGCATCGACCCCTGCCAGCTGCAGCGGACGCTGCACGCCGACGACGTGCAGGCGGTCTACTTCCTGCGCGACCGCCGCTACCGCAAGCTCCGCCGCCGCACGACGGACCACTGCCTCATGTGCGGCCGCTGCGCCGAACGCTGCCCGGTGGGCATCGACCTCAACACGCTGCGGCTCAACGCCCGCACGGCGCTGCGCAATGTCCCGACGGACCGCCGCTACGACTACCTGCAGGGGATCGACCGCTCGGCGGGCGAGGGGCGCGTGGGTTACTTCGCCGGCTGCATGACCCTGCAGACGCCCCGCACGCTGCGCGCCATGGAGCGGATCTTCGCCGCAGCGAACGAGGCGGTCTGGTGGGCCGACCGCGAAGGGGGCGTCTGCTGCGGCCGCCCGCTCAAACTCGCAGGCGAGGTCGATGCCGCGCGCAAGATGATGGATTACAATACCGAGCTCTTCCGCCGCCACAACATCACGACGCTCGTCACCTCCTGCCCGATCTGCCTCCGGGTCTTCCGCGAGGACTACCGCCTTGAGGGGATCGAGGTGCTGCACCACTCGGAATACCTGCTGCGGCTGCTGCAGGCCGGGCGGCTGCAGGTGGCGCCGACGCCGGCGAAGCGCTTCACCTACCACGACCCGTGCGAGCTGGGGCGCGGCAGCGGCATCTACGACGAGCCGCGCGCCGTGATCGAGGCGGTCGGCACCCTTTGCGAACCGGCCGAGACCCGCGCCGAGGCGCTTTGCTGCGGCTCGTCGGTCGCCGACCTCGAGATCACGGACGGCGAGCAGCTCTCGCTGGCCCGCGACGTCGCCGCCTCGCTCGACCGCACGGGGGCCGAAACGATCGTGACGGCCTGCCCCCTTTGCAAAAAGGCGATCGGCCGCGGCACGACGACCCCCGTGTTGGACCTCGCCGAGGTGGTTGCCGCCAACCTGAAATAACGGGAGAAAGGAGACGCACCGGGCGCCGGACACCCGGTACAAGGCACATAGCACCAGGTACGGGCGCCGGGCACGGGCACCGGGCATCAAGCACCGGGTTCCGAACACCGGGCGCCAGGCTTCGAAAATGCCGATCCGGGCCGGAACGTCCCCATCGCGAACGCTGGCCCCCCCCGAACGCCGGAGTTCGGGATCTGTTCCGTCACCGGGCCGTGCGATCTGAAAAAAAATTATTTTTATCCGGCTGGCACTCAACACGAAACGATTTTGCGGAAAAATTGTCGATAAAAAAGCTTGACGAATACCGATTTTTGTATTATCTTTGCATTGTCAAACGAAAGAAAGCGATTTCTACGATACATCGCGGGGTAGAGCAGTTGGTAGCTCGTCGGGCTCATAACCCGGAGGCCGGAGGTTCGAGTCCTTCCCCCGCTACCACAGCGGACGACTTTTAAAAAGTCGTCCGTTTTGGTCTAATATGCAAAAAGTAGGATGAAAAACTCGTAATAAATTGGGAATGATTATCTTTGAGGCATTTTAAGC
>CANQIF010000018.1 GCA_947623965.1 uncultured Alistipes sp. | reverse complement strand
AATCGTAACCTATTACTATCAAGAGCAATTAACCTACGCTCATTTCCAATAAATTACACTCTTTTCGTAACTTCACGTTGCAAAGATACAAAAAGTCCCGGCAGAAACAAGCTGTCGCCTGTTCCTGCCGGGATTTTTCAACAAAATCGCGAATCCGGCGCTCCGGGACCTCCGGCTACCGGTTCGACCCGGAAGCCGGCGAAGCCTCCGAGGTGTTCCAGGCCGGCGTTTTCGTCGTAGCGCCTGCAGCGGCATTGGCCGCTGTTCCGGACGCGCTCCCCGGCGCCTCGGCCGAGGCGTCCGCCGCCGAAGCCGTTTCCGCCGGGGCGGCCGATCCGCTTCCGGCCGGCTGCGACACGCGTTTCTTGACCGAAATGCTGACGTGTACATCGCTGTTTCCCTCCGTCCCGGCAGCCGCGTCGGGATTCAGGTCGATCTCCACCTGCTTGACGATCTCCCCGCTTTCGAGCAGATCGAGCATCTCGCCCACGGTGATCTGCCGGTCGTCGAGCTCGACCGACTTCGCAAGGACCTCGTTCGGCGACTTGAAGACCCGCTCTACCGAGTTGCGGATCGCCCGGTCGTCGAAGCCGTCGCGGTAATGGGTGCGAATGGCGATCACGCAGCAGGCGATGATCGTAACGATCCAAAGCAGGAACAATCCCAAGACCCCTTTGCCGTTCGGCTTGCGCGAAGCGAGCAGGCAGACGAGCACATAGATCAACATCACGGTGGGAATCAAGGCGATGCCGATGCCGAGGAAAGGAATCGAGAGCGGAATGGAGTCGCTGATCGCCTCGTGGCCGGCGATAGCCAGCGAAATCGCACCGACGAAGAGGCCGCAGGCGAGCAGCACCAGCGCGAAGACGATGAGGCCGGCGAAGAGCTTGAGCAGCAGCAGGACGATCTTGCCGAAGACCGACACGGTGTCGGCGACGACCGTTTTGGCGGCGCCGTCGGGATCGCCGGCGGCCAGCGTCGTGTCGCGGATCGAATCGGCGGTGATGCGTTCGCCGTTCATCTCGAGTTTCTGGCGCGCCGTGCGGGCCACGGGGACGGCGAACCACATCACCAGATAACAGATGACGAAGATGCCGAACAGGTTGCCCATGAGCGGCTCGACCCAGCCGAAGAAGGGAATCCAGCCGAAGCAGGAGATCACGAGCGGCAGGAAGATCGCCAGGCGGATCCACACGGGGTCGAGTTCGAAATACTTGCCGATGCCGGCGCAGACCCCGCCCAGTTTGGCGTTTTCGGTGTCGCGGTAGAGGCGGCGCGGGTTGCGCACCGCGGCGGAATGGGGCTTGGCGGGCTCCTCTTCCGTGATCTCCGTCGCCGAACCCATCTGGGCGATGATGTTGCGGATGAGCGGCCGTTCGACCACGCGGTCGCTGGATTGCGTCGAGAGGATCAGTTCGGCGATGCGGGCCTCGATGTCCTCGATGATTTCAGGCCCGTCGGCCGAGCCTTCGTAGCTTCGCTTGAGCGACTCGATATACTCGTTCAGTTCGTTGTAGGCCTCCTGGTCCATCGTAAAGGCGATGCCCGAAAGGCTGCATTTTTTTACAGCGTTCATGGTGTGCGTGCTTTATTAATTAAGGGTAGAGAGGTTACATTCTGCGGATGCTGCCGCCGCTCGAGGTGCGGTAGCGCCGGACGGTGCAGTCGCCCGTGTAGCGGACCGATCCGCCGCTCGAAGCCGTGGCGTCGAGCGTCTCGAGGCAGCAGATCGAGGCCGAGGCGCCGCTCGAACTGCTGATCCGGCAATCCTTGACGGCCAGGTCGCCGGCGGCGATCTTCGCGGCCGAGGAGGCCTCCGCATCGCACTTGAGGGCAGCGCCCTTCAGCTGGGCCTTGCCGGCGCTCGAGACGTCGATCTCGCACTCCTCGACGGCGAGCGTAGCAGCGATCTTCGCCGAACTCGAAGCCTCGACCGAGCATGCGCGGCCCTTGACTTCGGCCTCGATCCTGGCGGCGCTCGAGGCATCCAGCTCGCACTCGCGGGCCTCAACCGAAGCGGTGATCCTGGCAGCGCTCGAGGCGTCGAGATCGACCGAAGCGCTGCGGATCGTCGGTTCGGCGACGATCTTGGCGGCGCTCGAGGCGCGTAGCTTCCGCAGACGGCCGTCGGTCGGGACGGTAACCGTCGCGTGAATCTGCTGGATCGAGTTGCAGTCGCGGTCGATCGAGATGTCGAGCGTCCGCTCCTTCACCGCGATCGTGATGTAGTCGATGACGTTGTCGTCGGCCTCGACCGTAAGCGTGTTCGAGCTGCCCTCCACGAGCCGGACCTTGACGGCGCGGCTGGCGGAGACGGCATCGTAGGCGTCGCGGACGACGACCTCCTTCTGCACGAGGTTGCCGCTGCCCTTGAGACGTTTCGGGGCGGCGAAAAGGGTGTTGCAACCCAGCGTGAGGGCGCAGATGACGATGACGAGAGCGATGATGTGGTTTTTCATGGCGATGACGTTTTTACGGTTAGTCGATCTGTTTCCGGTCGGATTCCGGGTTGAATTCCTCTTTGTCGCCGCGGATGGTGGCGATCTGTTTGACGAGCTCCTCCCAGGCAAAGTCGAGCTGGCGGAGGACGGTGCGGCCCTTGTCGGTCAGCGAATAGAACTTGCGCGGAGGGCCCTGCGGGGACTCTTCCCAGCGGTAGGTCAGCAGTCCGGCGTTCTTCTGGCGGGTGAGGATCGGATAGAGCGTCCCCTCGACAACGATCATCTCGGCCTCCTTGAGTTCGGAGATGATCCGCGGAGCATACGACGCACCCCGCGACAGGATAGCGAGGATGCAGTACTCCAGGATACCTTTGCGCATTTGCGCCTTTACGTTTTCTTCGGACATGGTCTATTGGATTTTGAAATTTTTCACGGGTTCCTCCGGGATGACGATCCAGAGGATGATGTAGGCCCAGATCGAGAGTCCTCCGAAGAGGATCAGGAAGAGCGTCAGGAGGCGGAGGAGCGTCGGATCGAGGGTGAAATACTCGGCCAGGCCGCCGCAGATGCCGGCGATCGAACGGTTGCTGCGCGAGCGGTAGAGACGCTGCCGAACGGGCTCGGAGGCGGAGGCGGCCGGACCGGCGCTCCCCTCTTCGGCTCCGCTGCGGTCGCTGCCGAAGTCGGCGGGATCGCCCATGCGCTGCATCGCCTCCTCGACCTCGGCGAGGGTGATCACGCGGAGCGGCGAGGAGACCCGCTCGCGGAAGATCTCGGCGATGCGCCGCTCGATATCGCCCAAGGTGTCCGTATCGTCGGCGGGCAGGTGGCGGCCGATGGCCTCGAGGTACTCCTTCAGCTTGCGGTAGGCATCCTCGTCGAGCGTGAAGGCCAGCGAACCGATGTTCGCATTTACAGTCTCTTTCATAGGAATAACGGTGTTATGTGCGTAATCAAGTTATTTTCGTACCGCAAATATAATACACATTTCTATACTATGCAAAACATAGAACTATTTTTTTATGTTTTTCTCGAAAAAAAATTTTTCGAGAAAGGGGCAGGCGGGTTGGAGCGTAATATAATAGGATGCTTTTTGAAGAGGGAGGTGTGTTTGAGGGAAGGGACTTTTGAGAGGTACGGGTATTCGGGCTTGGCAAGGCGCAACGTTGTTTCAGTATATCGAGCCAACGACCTGCAGTCGCCAAATGCGGTCGGCGGGACGTCCGCTCGGCTGCGGGATTCGCTACCAGGTTCGACCTCGCAGAGGTCGGCGGGCCGCAGTCTCAGCGCGCGGAGGCCCGATGCTCCTTCTCGTCGCCGACGTGCCCCGCAGGCTGCAGCCCGATTTCATCATTTTGAATTTAGAATTTTGAATTTCGGCCTTGGAAAGGCCGTGCGGGCCGCCGCATCGGTGCCGCGGCTGCTGATGTCTATCGGTATCGAGGTTGTTCCGGCAGCCCAGCAGCCGAGCGGACGGGCCTGCGACGTAGAGGAGCAGCCCTCCGCCCGGGGGCGGCTGCGGGCTGCCGGTCCTGACGGACCGGGGCGGCTACAGGCTGCCTGTCCTGACGGACCGAATTTCCTGCAAAGACCTCGGCGACAGTCAGTCTCCTGGCAGCGGAGGCCCATAGTTCGTCGCCGAACATACGTGTCCCGCAGGCTGTGTCCCGAACTGGAAATAGGCTCAAGCGAGCCCCAGCAGACCATCTGATTTTGAATCTTGAATTTTGAATGATAAATTTGCGGTTCCGGAAAGGAACCGAGCGGGCCGCAGCTTCGCCCCGCGAAGGCCCGCTGCTCGCGTCCCGCAGGTCCGCTTCGAGCGTGCGCTCCGCAGGCAGCGGCCCGATTCCGCACTGAATTTGCACTTTGGCTCCGCCTTAGATACTCCGTCTCGGCAAAATTCGCAAACTTCGTTTGCATTTTGCCCTCGACTTTTCGTACTTTGGCTCCGCCTTAGATACTTCGTCTCGGCAAAATTCGCAAACTTCGTTTGCATTTTGCCCTCGACTTTTCGTATCTTTGAGCGATTTTGTGCAGGACTTCCCGCACCAAAAACAACCAAACCACCGCGGACGTAAAACAGCGTCCGCCCCGAATTATGGCAACAATCAAATGTATCGGTATTCTCACCTCGGGCGGCGATGCCCCCGGGATGAATGCGGCGATCCGCGCCGTCACGCGCAGCGCCATCTACCACGGATTCACCGTCAAAGGAATCATGCGCGGATACAAGGGGCTTATAACCAACGAAATCGTCGATTTCGGATCGCAAAGCGTCAGCAACATCATCCAGTTAGGCGGCACGATCCTCAAGACGGCCCGCTGCTCCGAGTTCACCACCTCCGAGGGGCGCAAGGTGGCCTACGACAACATGCGCGCGGCCGGCATCGACGCCCTGGTGGTAATCGGCGGCGACGGCTCGCTGACCGGCGCCTCGATCTTCGCGCAGGAGTTCGACGTGCCCATCATCGGCCTGCCGGGCACGATCGACCGCGATCTGGGCGGCACGGACCACACGATCGGCTACGACACGGCCCTCAATACGATCATGGAGTCGGTCGATAAGCTGCGCGACACGGCATCGAGCCACGAGCGCCTCTTCTTCGTCGAGGTGATGGGCCACACGGCCGGCTATCTGGCCCTCAACAGCGCCTTGGCGAGCGGCGCCGAAGCGGCGATCATCCCCGAGATGGAGACCGAGGTGGACCAGCTGGCCGAGCTCATCAACCACGGTTTCCGCAAGAGCAAAAATTCGGCGATCGTCATCGTCGCCGAGAACCCCGCCACGGGCGGCGCCACGGGGCTGGCCGAACGCGTCAAGAAGGAGTTCCCGCAGTACGACGCCCGCGTGACCATCCTCGGGCACCTGCAGCGCGGCGGTTCGCCCACGGCCCGCGACCGCATCCTTGCCTCGCGCATGGGCGAAGCGGCCGTCGAGGCGATCCTCGAAGGGCAGCGCAACGTGATGATCGGCATCGAAAAGGGCGAGCTCACCTACGTCCCCTTCTCGAAGGCGATCAACCACCGCAAGGCGATCGACCGCGACGACATCGATCTGGTAAAAATCCTTTCGATCTAAGGACGACCGCTCCGGCGGCCCCACTGTCACGCAGTACGACCGCTCTGCCCCGCAGCAAGTCTGCCCTGCGAAATGGCCGCCACACGGCCCTGCAGCTCGGCCGCCCTACGGCCCCGCCGCCCCGACCGAACCACGAAACACACCTACCCAAACACGTATACGATGAAACGCGTAATCGGCATTGGAAATGCCTTGACCGACATGCTGGTCAATCTGAGATCCGACTCGGTGCTGGGTCGCTTCAAGCTGGCCAAGGGCTCGATGAGCCTGGTCGACACCCGCCTGCAGACCGAAATTTCGAAGTCCGTCGCCGGCCTCCCCTACTCGCTCTCGCTGGGCGGCTCGGCCGGCAACACGATCCGCGCCATGGCCCGGCTGGGCTGCGAGGTGGGCTTCATCGGCAAGGTCGGCGAAGATACGACGGGCGACTTCTTTGTCCAGGCCCTCGAGAACCTCCACGTCGAACCGGTCGTCTTCCGCGGCACGGAGCGTTCGGGCAAGTGCGTATCGCTCATCTCGCCCGACGGCGAGCGCACGATGGTGACCCACCTCGGCGCCGCCCTCGAACTGGAAGCCGAAGAGATCGAGCCGACGATCTTCGACGGCTACGACTGTCTCTACGTCGAAGGCTACCTCGTCCAGAACCACGAGCTCATCGAGAAGGCGGCCCGCACGGCCAAGCAGTGCGGCCTGAAGGTGGCCATCGACCTGGCGTCGTTCAACGTCGTGGCCGAGAACCTCGCCTTCCTGCGCGGGCTCGTGCAGGAGTATGTCGATATTGTCTTCGCCAACGAGGACGAGGCAAAGGCCTTCACCTGCGAAGCCGAACCGGTGAATGCCCTGCAGGCGATCTCGGAGCTGTGCGAACTCGCTGTCGTGAAGATCGGCACGCGCGGCGCCCTCATCAAGCGGGGCGGGGACGTGGTGCATGTCGGCATCATGGCCGCCGCCAAACGCGTCGATACGACGGGTGCCGGAGACTTCTACGCCGCCGGCTTCCTGGCCGGGCTCTGTTCCGGGCTGACGCTGCGCCAGTGCGGCACGATCGGCGCCATCACGGCCGGAAAGGTGATCGAGGTCGTCGGCACCACCTTCGGCGAGGAGGCTTGGGACGAGGTCTTCCGCCTCGTCGAGAAGGTCAAGCGCGAAAAGTATCTCTTCTGATCTTCGCGCCGCCGCTCCCGGAAAGCAAAGGGGTTGAAGCCAGCCGGCTTCGACCCCTTCTCGGTTATCGCTATTTGAACGGTGAATCGGGCTCTTTGGCCATCACCCAATAGAACATCCGGTCCAGAAAGGCCGGTGCGAACTTTTTGACGAAGTGCGTTGCACGGCCCTCGATCTCCATCAGACACAACCGCTTGCGGTGCCGAACGCCCCGCGCGACGATCCGGGCGACCTCTGCGGGGGTCATCATCTTCGCCTCGTCGCGCGGCGTCTCGCCCTGCTGCGAACCGTCGGCCGTCAGGGCGGCAAAGCGAACGTTCGAGGCGGTGAAGCCCGGGCAGGCGATCATCACGTGCAGCCCCTTCTTCAGATTCTCGATGCGGAGCGTTTCGAGGAAACCCGTCATGGCGTACTTCGAGGCCGAATAGCCCGTACGCCCCGGCAGGCCGTGCAGCCCCGCCACGGAGGAGATGCCCACGATCGAACCGCGGACACGCTGCAGATAGGGCAGCGCATATTTGCAGCAGTTGACCGTTCCCCAGAAGTTGACATCCATCAACCGGTGCAGCACCTGCAGATCGACGTCATCGAAGAGGGCGCGCATCGAGAGCCCCGCGTTGCAGATCAAAATATCCACACCGCCGAACTCGCGCACGGCCGTATCGATCAACTCGCGGCACTCGGCCTCCTGCGTCACATCGACGCCGCAATAGGCCGCCCGGCCCCCTTTTTCGCGGATCTCGCCCGCGATGAGCTGCAGTTTCTGGATGCTGCGCGCACCGAGGACCACGTTGGCGCCCAGCGCGGCGAACTCGCGGGCCAAGGCCTCGCCGATGCCCGACGAAGCACCCGTCACGACGACGGTTTTACCGTTGAAATAGTTCATAATGGATCGTTTATAGTTATCTCCAGCGTATCATAGGCGAACTCCACCCCCTCGGGCAGCAGCCCGTTCGTCTCGGCATAGCATCCCATCTCGTGCGAGAGGTGCGTCAGGAAGGCCCGGCGCGGGGCGACGCGGCGGATGAGGGCCAGCGCCTCGGCGAGGTTGAAGTGCGAATCGTGCGGTTCGCGGCGCAGGGCGTTGACCACCAAGACCTCGACACCGTCCAGCTTGCGCACCTCCTCTTCCTCGATCGTCTTGAAATCGGTCAGGTAGGCCAGCGGACCGAAGCGGTAGCCCGTCACCTCGAAGCGCGGCGAGTGGTGGCCCGCCACGGGCACCACCTCGACCCCGCCGACGCGGAAGGGGGCCTCAGGCGAAATCGCATGGAGCCGGATCTCGGGAACGCCGCGGTACTTGTCCGTCGCGAAGGCGTAGTCGAAATCCTTGCGCACGCAGGCGAGCGTCCGCTCCGTCGCGTAGAGCTCGACGGGATGGATCGCCGCCGGATAATCGACGAAATTGAGAGCCCGCACGTCATCCAAGCCGCCGATATGGTCCTTGTGCTCGTGCGTGAGCAGGATGCCGTCCACGTGCCGGACGCCCGCCCGGAGCATCTGGCAGCGGAAGTCGGGACCCGCGTCGATCACCAGACGCACCCCGCGCCACTCGACCATCGCCGAGGTGCGCAGCCGCTTGTCGCGAGGATCCTCCGAGCGGCAGACCGCGCACCGGCAGCCGATAACGGGGACCCCCTGCGAGGTTCCCGTTCCCAAAAAGGTGAGTTTCATGCAGCGATGAATTTCATGCGAACAAAGGTACGGATTAAAAATGCAAAATGCAGCATTCGGGGGTCAAAAATAAGAGGGCGCTGTCCGTTGCGCCCATTCGGGCACAAATTCAAAATTAAATAAGATAGCTGAGGCACAATCGGGCTATACCCGGTTCGGGCTGCAGCCTGCGGAGGTCGCGCACGAAGCGGACCTGCAGGACGCGAGTTGCGGGCCTCCGCCGCCCCCAGGCTGCGGCCCGCCGGTCGCTGCGCGACCGATTCCGCACAAAAAAAAGCTGCGGCCGAGGAATGACTACACTTACAGAAAAGCGAGCAGCCTGCAGTTAACGATTGTGGGCGAGGGGATCGCCAGCAAATTCGATCCCGCAGGGATCGGCAGCCCGCAGCCGCCCCCGGGCGGAGGGCTGCTCCTCTACGTCGCAGGCCCGTCCGCTCGGCTGCGGGCTTGTCTCGGGCGGGGATCGATGCCATAGGCATCGGCGGGCCGCAGACGTCGAGGCTTTATGCTGTCCATGCGACCTCGAAGAGGTCATGCGGGCCGCAGCCTCGGTGCGGCGAAGGCCCGCTGCTCCTTATCGTCGCAGACGAGCTCCGCAGGCTGCGTCCCGATTCCGTAATTCTGAATTTAGAATCTTGAATTTTGAATTTCGGCCTTGAAAAGGCCGTACGGGCCGCAGCCTCGGTGCGGCGAAGGCCCGCTGCTCGCGTCCCACAGGTCCGCTCGTGCAGGCGCTTCGCAAGCTGCGCCCCGAAGACGCCGGCCGTGGTGGAATCGCTTGCCGATAAAATCGGTCGCACCGCGACCGGAACCCCCTAATTACTTATTCAAAACAAAGTCGGGGCCGACCCCGCAAAAGGATCGGCCCCGCCGTTCGAAAGAGCTCTCGCCGCGTTATTCGGTCACGCGCTCCAGCCACTTGACCATGGCCAGCATGGCGAACATCGAAATACCGCACACGACGACGAAAACAGTCCACGTGGCCGAGATCGAGATTTTGTTGTAGAGAATCGGGCCGAGGAACAGCAGGCCGTTGCCCAAGGCCGTGGCTCCCAGCCAGCAGCCCTGCATGAGGCCCTGCAGCTTCTGCGGCGCCACCTTCGAGACGAACGACAGCCCGAGCGGCGAAATGAAGAGCTCGGCGATCGTCAAGATGAGGTAGGTGGCGGCCAGCAGCCACGGCGTCACGCGCTGCGCCGCATCCAGACCGCCCATGGCGGCCACCTCGCTGCGGTCGGGCAGTCCCAGCGAACCGAAGACCATCAGCACGTAGGCCGCGGCTGCGATTCCCATGCCGATCGCGATCTTCATCGGCGTCGAAGGCTCCTTGCCGCGGGCGCGCAGCGCCGCGAAGATGGCGATGACGACCGGAGTCAGCAGCACGACGCAAATCGGATTGGCCGACTGAAAGATCTCGGCCGAAATCGGCATACCGAAGATTTCGAGACGCGTATAATCCTGGGCGAAAAGCGTCAGCGTCAGGCCGTTCTGGTGGAACGAGAACCAGAAGAAAATCACGATCGCGAAGACGGCGAACAGCGCGTACAGACGCTGCTTGATCTCGCGGGCATCCTGCTGCACCTCGCTCTTCGAAACCGTCTTTCGGGCGGCCGAAACCTGCGGATCGGGCAGGCGCTTCTTGTTGGCGAGGAAGATCACCAGCGAGAAGATCATCGCCACGATCGCCACGCCGAATGCGTAGTGGAAACCCGTATTGAACGCATTCAGATACTCCTGTGCGAAGCGGGCGAGGTCCGTCGGGGCGCCGTTCAGACTCACCTGGGCGGCCAGCTCGGTGAAACGGCCGTTCAGCACCTCCTCCGACATCCGGCCGTCGTTGAAGGAGTGGCAGAGCGCCGACAGATCGGAGTTGTAGAGGAATCCCTGCGTACGCAGCCACCAGTTGCGCACGCCGACAGCGGCGAACGGGGCCACCATAGCGCCGATGTTGATGAACATGTAGAAGATCTGGAAGCCCGTGTCGCGAAGTTTGGCGTACTGCTCGTTGTCGTAGAGCTGGCCGACGAGCGCCTGCAGATTGCCCTTGAAGAGGCCGTTGCCGAAGGCGATGATCATCAGCGCACCGACGATCACCGTTTTCGACGTGATCGTCGGGACCATCAACAGCACGTAACCGAGCGTCATCACCAGCAGACCGGCGATGATCGTCCCCTTGTAGTTGCGCAGACGGTCGGCGATCAAACCTCCGACGAGCGCCAGGATGTAGATCGACGTGTAGAAAAACGAATAGATGCGGCCCGCAGCCTCGCTGTCGATGCCGAATTTCGACATCAGGAAGAGCGTCAGAATCGCCATCATCGTGTAGAAGCCGAAGCGCTCGCCCGTGTTGGCCAGCGCGGCGGCGATCAAACCTTTGGGTTGTTTTAACATGATGCGGTTGTTTTAAAGATACGAATTTGTTTCACCACGGACAAAGATAGACAAATTTCGCTATATTTGTCTTCGCCGAAGAGACTTCGCCTCGGCAAAATGCAAATAAATTTGTTTTTGCCCTCGGCCTATGTGTATCTTTTGGTTTTGCCGAAGAACTCCGTCTCGGCAGAAGAAAGCAAAAAGCTTGCTTCTGCTCTTGACTTTTCGTACCTTTGTTACATAAACTCCCGAACGTTATGGAAAAGAACCGTCCTACCCTGCCGATCGTCGCCCAGGACGAATGGCTGCAACCCGTCGAGGCGGAAATCGTCGCCCGACACGACCGCTACGAATCCAAGATGGCCGAGATCCTGGCCTCGAACGCCTCGATCTCGGACTACGCCAACGGGTACCGCTACTTCGGCTGGCAGTGGGACGAAACGCTCGACGGCTGGTGGCTGCGCGAGTGGCTGCCCGGCGCCGAGGACGTCTACGTTTTCGGCGACTTCAACAACTGGCAGCGCACCGAGATCCGTCTCAAACGCGATGCCGCAGGGGTCTGGAGCGCCTTCTTCCCCGCGGCGATGTACCGCGACCGGCTCCGTCACGGATCGCTCTACAAGATCCACGTGCACGGTCCCAACGGCTGGCACGACCGCATCCCCGCCTATGCGACGCGCGTCGTGCAGGACGAGACGACGAAAAACTACACGGCCCAGTTTTGGAACCCCGCCGAGCCCTTCGACTGGCGCGGCGACGACTTCGACATCCGCCGCAACGGCCCGCTGCTCATCTACGAGGCCCACGTCGGCATGGCGCAGGAGCGCGAAGGGGTCGGCACCTACACGGAGTTCACCGAGAAGATCCTGCCGATCGTCAAGCGCGCGGGCTACAATGCCATCCAGCTCATGGCGATCGCCGAGCACCCCTATTACGGCTCCTTCGGCTATCACGTGTCGAGTTTCTTCGCACCCACGTCGCGCTGCGGCACCCCCGAGGAGCTCAAGGAGCTCGTGCGCCGCGCCCACGAGATGGGCATCGCCGTCATCATGGACCTCGTGCACGCCCACTACGTGAAGAACCTCAACGAGGGGATCAACGAGCTCGACGGCACGGACCACCACTACTCGCTGCCGGGTGCGGCAGGCGACCAGCCCTACTGGGATTCGAAAATCTTCGACTACGGCAAGCGCGAGGTGCAGCACTTCCTGCTCTCGAACATCAAATACTGGCTCGACGAGTTCCGCTTCGACGGCTTCCGCTTCGACGGCGTGACCTCGATGATCTATCACCACCACGGATACACGGAGTTCGATTCCCGCGAGAAATTCTTCGACGAGGGGGTCAATACGGACGCCCTCTGCTACCTCACGCTGGCCAACCGGCTCGTGCACGAATTCCACCCGGGGGCTGTCACGATCGCCGAGGATGTCAGCGGCATGCCGGGCATGTGCATCCCCTCCGAGGAGGGGGGCATCGGCTTCGACTACCGTCTCGGCATGGCGATACCCGACTTCTGGATCAAGCTCTTGAAGGAGGTGCCCGACGAGGAGTGGAACATCTGGGAGATGTGGTCCGTGCTGACGAACCGCCTGCCGGCCGTGAAGACCGTGGCCTATGCCGAATCGCACGACCAGGCCCTCGTGGGGGACAAGACGATCGCCTTCCGGTTGATGGACAAGGAGATGTATTTCAACATGGACCGTGCCTCGCAAAGTCTCGTCATCGAGCGCGGCATGGCGCTGCACAAGATGATCCGTCTCATGACGATCGCGACGGGCGGGCAGGCCTATCTGAACTTCATGGGCAACGAGTTCGGCCATCCGGAGTGGATCGACTTTCCGCGCGAGGGGAACGGCTGGAGCTACGCCCATGCGCGGCGGCAATGGTCGCTGGCCCGGAACGGGTACCTGCGCTACCAATGGCTGGGCGACTTCGACCGGGCGATGATCCGTCTTATCAAGAAATACAAGGTGCTCGAAGACGGGTACGCCTGGAACCTGCAGATGGACGAGCAGAACAAGACGATGGTCTTCGTCCACGGGCGGCTGCTCTTCGTTTTCAACTGGCATCCGACGGCCTCGATCCCCGACTACGAACTGCCGGTGCGGCTGCCGGGCAAGTATGTACCCGTGCTTTCGACCGACGAAAAACGGTTCGGCGGGCAGGAAACGGCCGACATGCAGGGCGAACACTTCACCTTCGACGTCGAAGGCGAGGATGGCAAGCGCTATCCGCGGCTGAAGATCTACAACGTCGCCCGCACGGCTACGGTTTTTCTGCGGAAGCGATAGCGGAGGGCGGCTGCGACCACGTTGAAGCCGCTAATTCAAAATGAAAAAGAGTGCAGTCTGCGAAGCGCTCTTGCAAAAGCTGTCTTCATACGCTGAATTTGCATGCGGGCTGCAGCTTGCGAAGCGCCTGCACGAGCGGACTTGCGGACGCGAGTAGCGGGCCTTCGCCGGGCGAAGCTGCGGCCCGCTGCGGTCCTGACGGACCGGCCTGCGGCATCGATTCCACCCAAGGCACGCCCGGAGGGGGCGGCTGCGGGCTGTAGCGGTTCCATTCGGAACCGCAAATTCAGGATTCAAAATTCAAAATTAAACGGGTTGGCGACATGCTTGGGCATTTTCCAATTCGGGTCGCAGCCTGCGGAGCACGCATGTTCGGGTACGAACTGCGGGCCTCCGCCGCCGGGAGGCTGCGGCCCGCCGACCTCTGGCGAGGTCAAACCTAACGGCCAAGCCCGCAGCCGAGCGGATGGGCCTGCTTTCGAGCAGCGCGAGATTGCAGCCCTCCGCCAAGGGGCGGCTGCGGGCTGCCGATCCCTGCGGGATCGATTTTGCTGACGATCACCTCGGCCACAATTGACGGCTGCGGCCCGCTGCGGTTCCATTCGGAACCGCAAATTCAGGATTCAAAATTCAAAATTAAGAGAGGCCTCCGGAAACGCTCGGGCATATATTCCGATTCGGGGCGCAGCCTGCGGAGAGCACGCTCGAAGCGGACCTTTGGGACGCGAGTTGCGGGCCTCCGCACCCGGGAGGCTGCGGCCCACCGACCTCTGGCGAGGTCGAACCTGACGGCCAAGCCCGCAGCCGAGCGGACGGGCCTGCGACGTAGAGGAGCAGCCCTCCGCCAGGGAGCGGCTGCGGGCTGCCGGTCGCTGTGCGACCGATTTTGCCGGCAAGCATTTCCCATTACTACCAGCCGACGTCTGCGACGCCGGATCGGACAGCAAGCATGCCGATTGCAATTCGCCGAACAACACCTCAAACCGCATCGGAAGTGCTTGCCAAGCGATGCCGTTTGGCAAGCCCGGTCACTCGTTTCACAAACGCAGACTTAGCCTCCGTATAGCCGTCTCGGTTCCGTTTATATTCGGGGAGGAGGCTCAACTTCAACAATTCATATTCCCGGGCCGCTGCAGGATTCGCTCTCAAATAGTCGCGAAAATAAATTTCATCATGATCGCCGAAAGTGTGGATATGGATATGAAAGACCTTTTCCGCAAATCCCTTCGGAGTATATCCTTTATTGAAGCTCAACCGGCTGTCGGATGCCGACATACAAATATAGCCGGAATGTTCCATCGCGGTCCGAACCTGCGACCGGTCGAAGTCCGGCGGAAGCTCGACAAGAATATCGATAATAGGCTTTGCCTGAATGGAAGGGATCGCCGTGCTGCCAACATGATTGAGGATGGGTGAATAGGCGGCCAATACCTTGGAAACAAACCTCATCTCATCTTCCGCCCACTTCTTCCATTGGGGTTGATGCGGGGACAGCACAATGGGGAACAATTCCCAAAGTTCCTCCAAGGTCATATCCGTAAGTGCTTTGTTCTGCGTCATCGTCCCAAATGAAAGTTGAAAAATGCTGCTATCCTACCCGGAATTCACGCTTGGGGCGCAGCCTGCGGAGGGCACGCACGACTTTTAAGGAGTTGCGGGCCTCCGCCGCCCCCCCCCCAGGCTGCGGTACGCCAATCGCTACATGATTGATTTTGTGTAAAAAGCCCGCAGCCGAGCGGACGGGCCTGCATGAGCGGACCTGCGGGACGCGAAGTTGCAGTCCTCCGCCAGGGGACGGCTGCGGGCTGCCGATCCCTGCGGGATCGAACTTGCAGGCGATCGCCTCGGCCACATCGGCAGCTGCGGCCCGCACGGTCCTGGCCGGCATCGATTCCATCCGAGGCTGTCCCGCAGCCGGGCGGACGGGCCTGCTTTCGAGCGGCGCGAGCCTGCAGTCCTCAGCAGGAAGCCCGCTTGATCCGTTCGACAGCGGCGGCGACCTCGCGATAGAGCTGCCGCAGATCGAGCCCGGCGATCTGGCGATTCTCGACGACGATCCGGCCGTCCACCACCACCGTCTCGACATCCGAAGCCTTGCCGCAATAGACCAGGTTCGAAACGAGATCGTGTACCGGCTGCAGGTGCGGTTTCTCGATATCGATCACGATAAGGTCGGCCAGCGCGCCTTCGCGCAGCACGCCCAATTCGCCATCGGCGGCCCCCATGGCCCGGGCGCCTGCCGCTGTCGCCATGCGCAGCACCTCATAGGCGGGCAGGACCAGCGGATCGCCCGTCGCGAGCTTCTGCAGGAAGGCGGCCGAACGCATCTCCTCCCACATATCGAGGTCGTTGTTCGAGCAGGGGCCGTCCGTCGCGAGCGTTACGCAAAGCCCCCGTTCGAGCATCCGGGCCACGGGCGCCGTTCCGCTCGATATTTTCATGTTGCTCTGCGGATTGTGCGAGACAATCACCCCGCGCCGGGCCAGCGTGTCCATGTCCCGGTCGTCCACCCAGACGCAGTGCGCTGCGATGGTCCGGTCGTCGAGCAATCCCGCGCCGTCGAGGTAGGCGACCGGCGAGCAACCGAACCGTTCGCGAATGATGCGCCCTTCGTCCTGCGTCTCGGCGACGTGGATCATAAGAGGCAGCCCCATCCGGTCGGCAAACGCCTTGCTTCGCAAGAGGTTCTCGCGCGAGACCGTGTAGGGGGCATGCGGCGCCAGGGCAATCCGCACCCGGTCGCAGCCCGTAACCTGCGCAACGGCCTTTTCCGCCTCGGCGAAAGCTTCGTCGATGTTCGAATCGAAGAAGCTGCAGCCGAGCAATGCACGGATGCCGAGCCGTTCGACCGTCTCGACGCAGCGATCTTCGTGGAAGTACATATCGACGAACGACGTCACGCCACCCAGCAGCAGCTCGACGACGCCGAGCGTCATGCCCAGCACCACTTCATCGGGGGTTTGGCGCGCTTCGAAGGGCCAGATGTAGTCGTGGAGCCACGACATCAAGGCAATATCGTCGGCATGACTGCGTTGGAGCGTCATCGCCGCGTGGCAGTGCGTATCGATGAGACCGGGCATCACGACGCGGCCCGTGCATTCGATCGTCCGGCAGTCGGGATGCGCGTCGAGAAACCGGGCGATCACCGCCTCGTCGTCCGTGACGAGCGCGATCCGATTGCCCACGACGCCGACCGAACCCGGCCGGGAGGTCGGCTCGTCGCCCGATGCGGTCATCGGGACGAGGGTTGCATGATGAAACAGAAGTGCCATATCTTTTTGTAAATTTTTCTTTCAAGCTTTCAAGAACAAGCCGCAAAGGGTGCGGAGGCTGCGAACGGACAATCGTTCGTTCGTCAACTATTCCAATGCAGCCGTTTTCTATATGTGAGCGCCCGCAGCACGGTTGCAAGCTGCCGGTCGCTATGCGACCGATTTTGCCACATAATACCCCGACAGCAAACAGCTTATTACATTCTAAATTCAAATGCCCGGGCTGCAGCTTGCGAAGCGGCCGCACGAGCGGACCTGTGGGAAGCAAGTAGCGGGCCTTCGCCGGGCGAAGCTGCGGCCCGCTGCGCCCTGCGGGCGCAAATTCATCCTTCAAAATGAATCGCATGTATCCCATTTTCGGGCTGCAGCCTGCGGAGCACGCAAGTTCGGCAACGAACTGCGGACCTCCGCCGGGCGGAGGCTGCGGCCCGCTCGGTCCTGACGGACCGATTCCAACTCGAGACAAGCCCGCAGCCGAGCGGACGGGCCTGCGACGTAGAGGAGCAGCCCTCCGCCCGGGAGCGGCTGCGGGCTGCCGATCACAAAGCGATCGATTTCGCTGGCAAACACTTCCACCCGAACCAATGGCTGCCGCTCCTGACGAACAGAAACAATGCTGCGGGCTGCCGGTCGCTGCGCGACCGAATTCGCCACCAAAAAAAACCGACAACAGCCGGGCAGACGAACAACGCCGCCCCCCCGGGGAACCGTCGCCGTTCCCAGAGAACACCGCCGCCCGGGTTCAGTTGCGGACCTTCACTTTTTTGTTCTTGACCTTCACCGCCTCGCCCTCGATCGAGTTGCCGTGCACGGAGATCACCTCGCGGCCCCCCTCCGAGTTGGAGTAGATGTAGACCACCTTGTTGAAGATCCCCGGCTCGCTCTTGTGGGGTTCGTAGACGATGCGGATGCTCCCCTCGGCCCCCGGTGCGACCGGACGGCGTCCGTAGTGCGCCTTGAGGCAGGAGCAGGAGGTCACGACCCGTGTCAGCACGAGCGGCGCCGTTCCCGCATTCGTGAAGCGGAACTCGTAGACCAGATCGCCGCCGCGCCGCGGCACGTCGCCGAAGTCGTGCGATTTTTCATGAAACTGCAGGCGCGCCCCCTCGGAAACGCCCCTGCGCGATTGTCCGCAGGCGGCGGTCACCGTCAGCAGCAATCCGACTATCAACAATATACGTTTCATCCTTGCGTTGCTATTCCATCCGGAAAACATAGGTTATCGTTCCCCCCTGCACCGTGGCCCGGTTCTCCGTGAAGCGGGCCTTGCGCGCGGCGGCGATCGCCGCCGCCACCAGTTCGGCATCGCTCGCCGTCGAACCTTTCGGCTCGAACGAGGCCCCCGTCACCGTCCCCGCGGCATCGACCGTCACGCGGATCACCACCTTGCCGCTCTTCGTGCCCGGGTAGTCGGGCCGGGGCAGGTCGCCCACCAGGCCGCGCCCCTGCAGCCCCCGGTCGAGCCGGTCGCTCCCGTCGGGATCGAGCCCCGCCCCGCGCCCGGCGCTCCGCTCCTCCCCCTCGCGGGCCTGCGGATTTCCCGCATCGGCCGGTTCGTCTTTTCCGCTGCGGTCCATCCGAAAGAGGGCCCGCGGGTTGGGCGTGCGCGTCTCGGGCTCCTCCCCTGCGGTCTGCGCCGTCCGCTCGACGGCAGCCGGCGTCTCGGGGCGGCGCTGCTCCCCGGCATTCGGGACGGGCCTCGACACGGCCGGCGCAGGGGCGTCGGTGAGGTCGATGTAAAGCTCCGCCTCGGGGTGCGCCGGCGGCGTGAAGTCGAACGAGACCAGCGCGAAAGCTGCAGCGAAGAGCAGCACATAAAGTGCCGTTCCCAGCAGCGCCCAGCGGCGCGGGCGGCGATCGTTCGGGTCGTAGTAGTACATGCTTTTTTATTCGGGTTGCGTGGCGGCGTGGAGCTTGTAACCGTTGCGTTTGGCGATGTTCATCACGCCGACGATCTCATCCCAGACCACCGATTTGTCGGCGTGCAGCGAGACCGTGGGCTCCTCCTGCCCCGCCAGCCGCTCCTGCAGCGCCCGTTCGACGCCGGCTGCCGAGCCGACCTCCTGCATCTCGACGTAGTAGCGGCAGCGGCCGCCCCCCGCATCCTGGATCGACACGGTGGTCATCGCCTTGTCCTTGAGCTGGTTCGAACTCTTCGGAAGCATCAGCTTCAAAGCGTTGGGGTTGATGAGCGTCGTCGCGATGAGCAGGAACAGCAGCAACAGGAACATCAGGTCGGTCATTGACGACGCCGAGAAGCTCTTATCGACTTTCGATCCGTGTTTGATAGCCATAGCGCACTATTTTTGAACGGGTTGATTCAGAATGTCCATGAAGGCGATCGAGTTGGCCTCCATCTGGAATACGAGCTTCTCGATGCGGGCCACGAGGTAGTTGTAGCCGAAGTAGGCCGGGATGCCGACGATCAGCCCCATGACGGTCGTCACCATCGCCACGTACATACCGCTCGAGAGCAGCGCCAGATCGACCGTGCCGCCCGCCGCCGACATATCCATGAAGGTCTGCACCATGCCGAGCACCGTACCGAGGAAGCCGATCATCGGCGCACCGCCGGCGATTGTCGCCAGGAACGGCAGCCCGTTCTCGAGCTTCGAGACCTCGAGGTTGGCCACGTTCTCGATAGCCGTCTGCACGTCGGCCATCGGCCGGCCGATGCGTCCGATGCCTTTCTCGATCATACGGGCGATCGGCGTGTCGGTCTTCCGGCAGAGGTTCACCGCCACGGCGATCTTGCCGTCCGAGATGTAGTCGCGGATGCGGTTCATGAAGTTGATATCGAGTACCGAAGCCTTGCGGATCTGGAGATAGCGCTCGACGAAGATGAAAATCGTCACGCCCCCCAGCGCCAGCAAGGGCCACATCAGCCATCCGCCCTTCGTGAAGAGCGTCCACAACCCCATCCGGGTCTCTTCGCTTACGGCCGCCGCCTCGGCAGCCTGCAAAAATGTCATCATACGCTTTATCCGTTTTTATTTGAGTTTTCGTTCTTTCGTCCTGTATCGGGGAAGCTTCCCGCACCAGGGGGCTTCCTGCACCGGTGGCTCCCCGGGCATCACTGTCGTGCGCCCCCTTTCGGCCGGGCCTCCCGTTTCCGGTTCCGCTTCGCCTTCCCCTCCTTGCGCTTGAAGCGCTCCTTGACGCGCTTGAAGAGATCGCGGAGGTTGTCGAAGTCCTCCTTGTAGTAGATGCCGATGCCGGTCTCCTGCAAACCCTGGTTCTCGTCGAAGCGGTCGATCGTCTGCGTGAAGGCCTTCAGCTTGAGCGATCCCGAGCGGTCGATGAGGTAGGTTACGTAGGCCTCGCCCATGAAGTTCGACATCGAGCTGTTGACGGCCTGTTTGTTGTCCATGAGGTAGTTGCCCTCGACCTCGACGTAAAGGCGGTTGTCGATGAGGCTCCGCGAGAGGCCGAAATCGAGCTCGTCGCTCGCCACCTCCGTCTTGGGGCGGTAACGGATCACGAGGTTGTAGTCGTCGGCCGAGAGGAGCCGCGAGAGCTGGTTCGAGAGAAATTCGAGCCCCGTGGCGGCCGAGGCCGAGGCGCCGAGGTTCGAGTTCGACGACGAGGTGCTGTTCTCGGCCATGAAGCTGTTGAAAAGCAGCAGGTAGAGGAACTGCATATCGACCGATTCGGGGGTGCCGAGGACGGTCGAGATGATCGCCTGCGTCTCGGGGTCCGAATCGGGGGCCGTCACGTCGAAGGTGATCGTCGGGTTCGTCAGGCGGTCGCCGATGCGGATCACGCACTCGACGGGAACCGAACGGTCGGTCGAGACGGCGCCGCCCGCCCCGTCAAGCAGGGGCTGGAGCGAGGTCTTGAGGCGGTAGACCGCTTCGATGTCGAGCCGGGCATCGGTCGGCGCGCCGGTCCACTGGATCATCGAGCCGCTCTGGATGACGAACTTCTTCGAAATGAGGTTCTGCAGCGAGAAGTTGTAGCTTCCCTCCGTGATGCGGTAGTCGCCGAACATCTCGAAACCCTCTCCCCGGGGATCGATCACCAGGTTCAGCAGCCCCTCGCCGCGCGCCCGGATCGGGCTGCCCGAGACCATGATCTCGGCCTCGACGTTGGGTTGCACGTTGAGCGCCAGGTCGATCTTCAGCCGGTTCGACGAACGCACCTTCTCGCGCTTGCGCCGCTCGAACTGGCGGCGCTTCTGCGCCACGAGGTCCAGCGAATCGGGATCGGGCGGCCGGACGAAGGTGACGAACTCGGCATTGGAGAGGTTCGATCTGTCCGTGAGCGGCATGAAGAAGAAGGAGTCGTCCTCGGTCGTGGCGGTGATCCGCATGTCTGTCTCCCCCTTGCGGCCGCGGATGCGGGCGTCGCCCGTGGCGTAGAGGCGGCCGTAGAACAGCTCGTTGTCGTCGGCGTCCGTCTGCAGCACGAGCATCGCCTCGGGGCGGAGACGCACGTCGTAGGCGATGTCCGAGAGGTGCTGCAGGTCGAGCGTGAGGTCGAACGCGCCCCGGTTCTCCTCGGGGTCGAAGACGGGGACGCGGCGGGCCGTGAAGCGGCTGTCGGCGACCTCGATCGTCGCCTCGGGCATCGTGTAGCGCACCTGCGTGTAATCGACCGTCGCGGCGAAGTCACGCACCCGCACCGTTCCCGAGAGGTCCGCCTCCGCCCCCTCGCCCCGCAGGACGAGATCGACGCGCGCCGTCCCCTCCGTATCGGAGATAACCCCCTCTAACATCGGGTCCAGCAGCCGCATGCGAAGGCTGTCGAGAGTCAGGGCGGCGTAGTAGCGCTTCGAGGCTGGGATGTAGAAGCCCCGCGCGAGGGTGTCGCGCGTCCGCTCGTCCGTGACGGCCGCACCGATGCGGTTCCGTGCGACCTCCCAGCCCGAGACGAGGCGCAGCGGCGGAGCCGTCAGGCCGTTGGCCGAGAGCGAGTCGATGCGGACGTCGGCCGTCATGAGACCGTCGCCGAGAGCCGCCCTCATGGTCGCGCGGCCGTTCGTCCGGCCGCCGATGTCGTAGCCCAGCTCCTCGGCGAAGCGCAGCAGCGGCGCCAGTTCGAAGTCGTCCAACTGCAGGCGGACCGAATCGGCGGGATCGGCCGACAGAACGCCGTCGAGCGAGAGGCGCTGCTCCTCGTTGCGCATGAGAAAGCGGTCGATGCGGACGCTGGCCGAATCGATGCGGATGGCGCGGGCGCCCAACTGCCAGGTCGTCTCCCGGCTCGTCACGTAGGAGGGGAGCAGATGCAGATCGATGACGCGGCCGCCGGGTCCCTCGGAGGCCACCTCGGCCCGGAGGCCGAGCCGCGCCGAGCTCCGGCGCACCGTGTCCGTGAAGCCGGCCGCCAGCTGCACGCGGCCCATGCGGGCGCCGCCCGACAGCGAGAAGTCCGGCAGGTGGAAAAGCCCCGCATAGAGGTCCTCGGCCGCGCCGTAGAAAGTCAGCGAATCGCTGCGGTTCGAGGCGGTGATTCTCAGCCGCGTGGCCAGCAGGTTGCGCCGTTCGACGAAGTCCGACGAGACGCTCAGCGAGAGCTGGTCGCTGGCCGGGCTGAACATGAACTTGAGCGACGAGCCGTCGGCGATCTGCAGGCCGTTCGAGACGGCGTCGGCGATGGGGGCGATGCGGTGGAGCCGCACGTCGAGCAGCGAGAAGTCGTTCACGGCCGAACTGCGCGCCGGCAGCTCGGCGGGGATCCACTTGCTGCGGTCCGTCAGCGGGAGGTAGCGCCACGCCGAGCGGCGCAGGTAGTCGAAAATTTCGGTATAGCCCGTGCGCGAGCGGAAGGTGACGTCGGCGAAGTCGGAGCGCAGGGCGACGTACTTGCGGTCAGCGGAGTTCTCCCCCTCGACGAGGATGTTGTCGGCGTGGATCGCGCGGTCGTTGTAGCGGTAGTCGGCATTGGTCATGCGGATCGTGCCGTTCAGATCGTCGAGCGAGCGGCCCGAGGCCTTGGCCACGATCCGGGCCGAGAGTTGCGAGAGCGTGTCGCGGCGGTTGATGTGCAGGCGGTGGAGGTCGGCGCGGTCGAGCTTCACCGTGACGTCGTAGCGCGGGATCGAGTCGCGCCAGTCGAGCATGCCCGTCAGCTGGCTGCGCAGGTTGGGGTCGCGGACGAAAATGCGGCCGTTGAAGGAGCGGTTGCGCAGGAAGCCGTCGAAGCGGACCGTGTCGTAGAGGTAGTCGTTGAAGCCGATCTGCGTCAGGTCGCACTGCAGCCGCAGATCGGAGCGGCCGTGTCCTACGGCACCGGTCAGCCGCGCATCGACCGTCAGATCGCCTACCAGCGGCTCGCGGTCGAGAAGGGCGCCGAGGCGGAAGCTGCGGCTCGTGAGCGTCGCGGTGAGGTGGCTGGCGGAGGCCGGGGTGCGGCGGGCTGCTGGGCGGTCGTTTTGGGCTGCAAGGCTTTGAGCAGCGGCGAGGCGGCCTCCTTGGGCTGCGGAGCTTTGGGCTGCGGAGCTTTGGGCTGCGGAGCTTTGAGCTGCGGAGCTTTGAGCTGCGACATCGCGGGCCGCACCGTTCCGGGCCGTGCCGTTTTGAGCAGTGCCGTTTTGAGCAGTGGTGTTTTGAGCAGTGGCGTTTTGAGCAGTGGTGTTTTGAGCAGTGGTGTTTTGAGCGGCGGAGAGGCGGGCTGCGCGAAGCCGCTCCGGGATGAGCCGCACGGTGGCATCGGCCGCACCGAGCGCCGTGGCCAGCCCGAGCTGGGCATCGAAATGCGACGGGGTTCCCTCGAAGCGGCCCGTCAGATCGATTCGGCCCGTGCGCAGCAGCATCCGCTGCGTCGCGGCGGGCAGGTGGAGACGGCCGATCGCCGAAGCCAGCCGAAGCGCCTCGCGGGAGTCGGTATGCAGCTGTGCGATCCGCAGGTCGATCTGCGTCGTGCGCCACTCCGGCAGACCGCTCACCCGCCCCCGGGCGCGGAGCGTCGTGCCGTCATCGACGGTCAGGCGGCGCACATTCGTCTCGAACGACGAGACGCTGCCCGCAAGGTCGAGACCGATGTTGCTCAGCCGCATCCGCCAGTGCTGCAGCGCCGGGGCGAAGTAGGCCGCATCGTCGGTCGAGAGACTCCCGCCGTCGATATCGAGGGTCAGATCGACCTCGCGGACGAAATCCTTGAAGTCGTCCCACGAGTTGCCCGCCAGCACAAGGGTCGGAATCGAAAGGTCGGAGTTCGGCAGCTGCAGCCGCAGCCCGTCGAATCCGATCGTGCCGTTCAGCACGTAGAGGTCGCCCGAGAGGTCGCGCACTTCGAAGCCGCTCCGCTCGGTGAGCGACAGACGGTCGATCGCTGCCGCGATGGTCGGACCGTCGAAGCTGAGCGAGGCGAGGCGGGCGTGCTCCACCCGGAAGCGCATATCGCCGAAGTCGATGCCGTAGGCGGGGTTGCGGTGGACCCGGCGCTCGATGCGCAGCTCCAGATCGTTGATCGCGACGTCGTCGAGCGAGAGGCGGAAAAGTCCTTTTTTCGGTTTGTCGGGATTCGAGAGGCGGGCGACGAGCTGCCGCACGTTCATCTCGCCCGAGGCCGTTTCACGCAGGAAGAGTTTCGCCCCGTCGAGTTCGCCGCTCGTGAAGCGCAGCCCGAGACCGGTCAGTCCGAGGTGCGGCAGAAAGGCGTCGAGCCGCTGTGCATAGAGCAGCGTATCGCGTTCGTAGTCTTCGACATAAAGGCCCTCGACACGGATGCGGCCGGCGAAGCCCACGCGGATCCGGTCGATGGAGACGGTCGTCTCCAGATGGCGCGAGACGATCTTCGCGGCCCGGTCGACCACGAAGTTCTGCACCGACGGCACGGCCAGCAGCAGCGAGAGCACAAGCGGGAAAAAGAGGACGAACAAAATCGCCGCAAGCAGTATCTTTCCCGATATTTTTATAACTTTGTGCATCGATAACGCCCGGATACCTATTATTAAATCTTGGCAAAGTTACTTTTTTTTCGGCAAACGGCCTTACAATATCGGGGATATTTGCCGAAACTTTACGACCGAACCGACGCGCATGACACCGATTCCACCGTTTATCTACAAGAAAAAGAACCAGATCACGATGGTTCTCTTCGTGCCGCTCTTCGCGCTGCTCTTCATCCTGATCTACAAGCCGCTGAATTTCGACCAGATCGGTGAGGAACTGCTCGCATGGCTCAACTGGCCGGCGGACGTCAAGCGCTATCTGATCGCCTTCTGCATCGCCCTGATCGGGATGGTCGTGGCAGCCATCAGCCGGCTCGTCATGGCCGCCTATACCAAGAAACACGCCATTTCGTATCTGCGCTACATGATCTGGATCGCCTGCGAGATCCTCATCCTGACGCTCATCTACACGATCTTCTCGGTCGCCATGGCCGACGCCCACTCGCGGGACATCACGGGCGTCTTCGGCAACACGCTCCTGACGACGATCCTCATCCTGCTCATTCCCTACGCCATCACCTACATCTGTTTCGTCTGGCAGGAGCGCGTGAAGGAGCTCAAGACGATCCGCAAGCGGCTCGAGGAGGACGAAAACGCACTCCAGAAGGCCTACATCCAGCTTTTCGACGAGAAGGGCAAGATGCAGCTTTCGGTGCGGCGCGAGAGCCTGCTGGTGATCGAATCGGCCGACAACTACGTCTGCGTGTGGTATCAGAACGGCGAGAGCATCAAGAAGGTGATGGTGCGCACGACCCTCAAGCAGGTGAGCGAGCAGCTCGCCGCCTCGAACATCCTGCGCTGCCACCGCTCCTACATGATCAACCTCAACCGGGTGAAGGTGCTGCGCCGCGAGAAGGAGGGGATCTTCGTGGAGTTCGGCATCGAAGGGGTGCCCGACATTCCGATCTCGAAAACCTACAGCGAAAGCGTAACCCGCTGGCTGATGACCGAGTAGAAGCGGACGGAGGCAGCTCGGGAACGGCTCGGAGGCGAGCTCGGAGAGTTGGCAGGCGTTTTTTGCGGAAGAATTTTTATTAAAAAAAGTGGCCGGCAGCTTCTTTCAGTTGCGTGCACCCATCGCGGGCTGCAGCCAGAAAATAATTTTTCATTTTTAATTCTTCCTTTTTCATTGGCGGTTCCGGTAAGGAATTGAGCAGCCCGCAGCCGAGCGGTGGGCCCGCACGAGCGGACCTGCGGGACGCGAAGATGCAGCCCTCCGCCCGGGGGCGGCTGCGGGCTGCCGATCGCTTCGCGATCGATTTCGACGCGAAATACACCATTCAGAAAGCATCTGCAGACAATCAACATCCGCAACGTCGCATTTGAATTCTGAATGACGGCCTTGAAAAGGCCGTGCGGGCCGCAGCCTGGGGGCGGCGGAGGCCCGCAGTTCGTATCCGAACTTGCGCGCCCTCCGCAAGCCGCGGCCCGAACTCCAAACTCCAATTTTAATTTTGAATTTTTCATTTGCGGCTTTTGCAAGGAAGCACAGCCGCCTCCGGGCCTCCGGTTACATCCCCATGCCGCCACCGGCCGAGGCGCTCTTATCCCCGCCGCCGATCGATTCGGTGGTCGTGTCGGCCTTGCGGTTGGTCTGCTTAACGGCGATCTGCTGCTTGCCGAACCGCCAGCTCAGCGAGAAGCGGATGCCGCGGTTGTAGTTGGCCTGGCAGCTGTACTGGCTGTAACTCGGGGTGATTGTGCGGCTCGAAAATTTCGTCGTCTTGTTGAAGGGATTGGAGACGGAGACCGAAAATTCGAGTTTCTCCTTGAGGAAGCGCTGCCCCAGTCGGATGTTCATGAAGAGGAATGCCCGGTTGTAGTAGCTCGACATCGAAACCTCGGGCTGCGCAAGGTATTCCGAGAGGGTCAGGCGTCCGCCCTTCCACAGGGCGATCGTCGCGTTGGCCGCCTGGGCGAAGCACCACCCTTCGGTCTCGATCCCCTGGTTCGGCAGGCGGTATTTGCCCCAGCCGCCGCGCAAGTTGAACGAAAAATTCAGTTTCGGCGAGGGGCGGTAAGAGAGGGCGAAATCGCCGAGGTAGAACTGCATGCGGCCGTCGTTGGCGTAGGTCGAGTTGATGAAGCCCTCGTCATCGACGAACGAATAACTGCTCGCCAGATTCGACGAGATGTTGGTCGTCATCCCGAGCGCCAGCGTCCATTTGTTGCTGAAGCAGCTGTAACGGAAGTTGATCGAGTGGCTGACGCCCGTTTCGAGGTCGGGATTGCCGTAGGTGCGCGTCGTCAGGCTCTCATTGACATAGGGCGACATGGCCGAGACGCTCGGGCGGCGCAGCCGCTGCGTGTAGCTCAGGGCCACCATCTGCCCCTGCGAGGGGGTGAGCGTCAGCGAGGCGTAGGGGACGATGTTCGTCAGCCGGCTCGTGTAGCGCTCCTCCTCCCCGCCTTCGTCGCTGGAGAGCTTGTACCAGGCGCTTTCGAGCCGGGCGCCGGCCCGGAACGAGACCTTCGGCACCGTGTAGGCGTACCCGGCGTAGACGGCCAGAATCTGCTTCGTGAGGCGCGATTCGCCGCTGGTTTCCAGCTCCTCGTCGTAGCTGTTGACCGAACGCTCCTTGTCGTAGTTGTAGCTGTGCTTGAAGCCCGCCTCGACGGTGTGGTGCTCGGCGAAGGGGTTGTTGTAGTCGATCTGCAGGATGTTCGAGAGGTTCTGCGACCGGCTGTCGCTGAAGAGCCGGTCGTATCCCGCCGTGCCGACGAGATTCTCGATCCGCTCTTCGAGGGGCTGGTGCGTCGGCGGCGCGAACGAAATGTTGTCGGAGAGGGTCAGCGTGTGGTTTTCGCGGCCGAAGGTGTGCTCGTAGTTGACACCGAGATCGTAGCCGCCCCAGTCGGGCCGGGCATTGTTGAAACTGTTGTAGCGGGTGATCGGTGCGCCTGCATCGTCGAGATACTCGGTTTGGTTGTCTTGCCGCGTACGGCTGCTGCCGTCGTAGGCCGAGAATTCGGCTGTCAGGAGGTTCAGCGAGTCGATCTGGTAGCTGGCCTGCAAGTTGGCATAGAGCGAACGGAAGTCGAAGCCGTAGCGGCCTGCCGAATTCATGTATTTGTAAAAACCGCCTTCGGTCAGGTTCTCGATCTGCGAATCGGAGGTGCCGCACGTTTCATCCGCGCCATCGGCCAACGAATAGTAGAGAGCCGCCGAAAGGGTCAGCTTGTCGAGTTGGAGGGCGACGTTGGCCGAGTTGTGGCTCAACAGGGCGCCCGAGCCGTTGAACTGGATGGAGGTATTGAGCGATCCGTTGTAACCGTCGAAACGGGCTTTCGAGGTGATGATGTTCAGCACGCCGCCCGTTCCTTCGGCGTCGTACTTCATCGAGGGGTTCGTGATGACCTCGATGCGCTTGATCGTGTTGGCGGGCATCGACTTGATGACCTCCGAAAAGTTGCGCGAGACGGCGTTCGAGGCGTGGCCGTTGACGAGGATCTTATAGTCGCTCTGGCCGTTCATGAGGACCTTGCCGTCGGCGTCGATCGAGAGCTGCGGCACCTTGCGGATGATCTCTTCGAGGGTGCTCGACTGCGCCTCGGGGTCGTCCTCGACCGAGTAGGCGAGTTTCTCGGCGTCGGCCGTGACGATCGGCCGCTGCACGGTCAGCACCACCGCTTCGACCTCGACGCCCTTTGCAAGGACGATGTCGCCCAGGTCGATCGGTTTGCCGGCAGCCGCGAGGGGCTGCGTATGGGTCGAGTAGCCGACCATCGAGATCGAGAGGGTGTAGTCGCCCGGCTGTTTGATCAGAAGCGAGAAGCGGCCCGAAGCATCGGCGGCGACGGCCGCCACGGGCAGCGAGTCGCGCAGGGCGGCGACCGTGGCATAACCCACGGCCTCCCGGTCGGGACCGACCGCACGCCCCGTCACAAGGGTCTGGGCTTGGCTTTTTACCTGGTTTTGGGATTGTGCCTGGACCTGGGCCGTGAAGAGGGCCTGCAGGGCGATCGAGAGCAGCAATAGCATGCGTTTCATGAATCTGACTGTTTGCGTTTTACACGAAAAGGCGAACGCGCGGTCCGGCCGTTTTATTGTTACAGCGGGCGATTTCCGGCGATCGTCGGGGCAAAGATAAGATAAAAAATCCGTAAAACAAAATAAATATATCGAATTTCAATAAAGATTTATCGAGGTGCTCGCGGCGTACGGATAATTCTATGTGCGATATGAGGGAGCTGCGGGCCGCTGCACCCATTCAGGTACAAATTCAATCTTCAAAATTACAAACTCGGGCTGCAGCCTACGGAGGGCGCGCACGAAGCAGACCTGTAGGACGCGAGCTGCGGGCCTTCGCCGCCGGGAGGCTGCGGCCCGCTCGGTCCTGACGGACCGGCCTGCGGCATCGATTTCACCCGAAGCAATGCTCGCAGCCGAGCGAAGACGGTATCGAGGTCGTCCGAGGCAGCCCCGCAGCCGAGCGGAGGGGGCCTGCTTTCGAGCTGCGCGAGGATGCAGCCCTCCGCCCGGGGGCGGCTGCGGGCTGCCGGTCCTGACGGACCGAATTTCCTGCAAAGACCTCGGCGACAGTCAGCGACTGCGGGCTGCCGGTCGCTCCGCGACCGATTTTGCCGGAAGCATCGCAACCTTAACCGATAGCTGCGGGCTGGTCAAAACGAAATCGATCCCGCAGGGATCGGCGGGCCGCAGCCTGGGGGCGGCGGAGGCCCGCAGTTCGTAGCCGAACTTGCGTGCTCCGCAGGCTGCGTCCCGAACTGGAAATAGGCTCAAGCGAGCCCCGGCAGACCATCTGATTTGAATCTTGAATTTTGAATTATGAATTTGCGGTTCCGGATGGAACTGCAGCGGGCCGCAGCTTCGCCCCGCGAAGGCCCGCAGCTCGCGTCCCGCAGGTCCGCTCCTGCGTGCGCTTCGCAAGCCGCGGCCCGAAGACACCGAGCAACTGCAGCCAATTTTAAATTTCAGCTTTGAAAGGCCGTGCGGACCTTCCGCCGGCTGCAGCCCGGGCCCGGAAGGCAGCAGCCTTATTCAAAATTTGCGGCTCCGACAAAGAGCCGCCGCCTTGCGCGCAGCTCCCGCAACGACACAGAAGGCAACCTTTTTCCGCCGATCCCTTGGTGCTTTGACGGGAATTTTTTATCTTTGTTTCCACTGAAAACAAAACAAACGATTTCTATTATGGTCAAACCGACGTTATTGGTTCTTGCTGCCGGAATGGGTTCGCGCTACGGATCCCTCAAGCAGATGGACGGTGTGGGCCCCAACCGGGAGGCCATCATCGATTATTCGATCTACGACGCGATCCGTGCCGGCTTCGGCAAGGTCGTCTTCGTGATCCGCCACTCGTTCGAGAAGGAGTTCCGCGAGATCTTCACCCCCGAGCGTTTCGGCGGCCGGATCGCCGTGGAGTTCGTTTTCCAGGAGCTGGAGTATCTGCCCGAAGGGTGCACGGTGCCCGAAGGACGCGTGAAGCCGTGGGGCACGAACCATGCGCTGCTCATGGCGCAGCGGGTGATCCATGAGCCCTTCGCCGTCATCAATGCCGACGACTTCTACGGGGCCGAGGCCTACGCCACGATCGGCGCCTACCTCTCGCAGCTCGACGGATCGCACGACCGCTACTGCATGGTGGCCTACGACCTGAACCGCACCCTTTCGGAGAACGGAACGGTGTCGCGCGGCGTCTGCGGCGTCGATGCGGCCGGCAACCTCACCTCGATGGTCGAGCGCACGAAGATCGAGCGGCTGGCCGACGGCCGGATCGTCTTCCACGACAACGGCGGCGACGATCCGCTGGCCGAAGACACCCCCGTGTCGATGAACCTCTTCGGCTTCACACCCGACTATTTCGACCACACGGAGGCCTATTTCAAGCAGTGGTTCCGTGAAAATCCCGACCGCCTGAAGGGCGAGTTCTACATCCCGACGATGGTCAACAGGCTGATCGCCGACGGCACCTCCGAGCTGCGCGTGCTGCGCTCCGACGCCCAGTGGCACGGTGTCACCTACAAGGAGGACAAACCGGCTCTCGTGGCTGCCATCCGCGCGATGATCGCAGCGGGCAAGTACCCCGAGAAGCTATGGGAATAGCCAGTTGCGGTGCGCCTGCAAAAGACGACCGGTCCCCGCTTTCGGAGGCCGGCCGTCTTTTTGTCGCGGCCGGCGACGAGACCCTGCAGAAGAGTACCGGCCGGCGCAACCTTGGAGGCGCCGGCCGCAAAGAGCACGAAACAAGAGCCGTTGCGCACATCTTCGGGCGGCTCTTGCTTTTCCCGCTCCCTGCTCCAACAAATTTCCACCCCCCTTATCCCGATCAAAAGAGAAGAGGCACGGCAGAGGCCCCTTTCCCGGGACAAAGGGCAGCCGGCATCCGGCCCTTCGGGCAGGGAATCCGAATGAGACGGCCGATCAATCGATCCGTTTGTAATACTCCCTGTCCGTGTAGTGTTTTCCGTCGAAATCGCCTATACAGTCATAGGCGAGCACCAGTTCCGCAGCTGTCAGTTTTTCGATCCGAATGCGGTCGGCATCGGGCTCATCGGGATCCTGCTCATAGATAACCAAGATGTTGCCGTCTACGCTGTAAAGGCACGTTTCGCTCCGATATCCGTCGGTACTGATGCAACGGCCGTCCGCGCAGAATTCATAGATCCAAAGATCGATGCCTTCGCCGTATTCATCGTCCCACTCGTCCGCTTCGCCGTCGTAATCCTTGTACAGCTCCCAGCGGCCGACCAGAGAGGCCGCATCAACGGGTCCGTCGTCGTCGCTGCTGCACGAAGCGACTGTCATGGCACACAGAACGGCGCAAACCGCCATCATCAAACGAAAAGAACGTTTCATTTGTTTGTAAATTTTTAGGGTGTACCCCGGCTCCGAAGATACGTTGTCGTAAAAAATGAAAAGTGTGGAGCTGAATCGTCTATCCGTTCCGAGGCTCTGGAATGCCTATGCTACAAATAAACAATACCCCACACCCGTATCGGGGCATGGAGCAAAGGAGCTGCCATAACGAGCCAATACCAGGTGACGAGTGTGCTTGCCTTCCCTGTAGCATGACGAAATTTTCCAGATTTCGGAACAAGGACAAAAGCGATTACACTTTCATCAATTATATGTCCGTTGCACGAAGCAACGAACAAAAGTAACGAAAAAAGAAGAAAGCGCAAAATCGGATGAAAGAAAAAAGCGACGCTCGCAGTTGCCGAAGCGGATCGCAATCGCGGAATCGGAAAGAATGCCGGTCGGAATTTTACGCATGCGTTTTTGCATGGGTCAGCTCGTGCGCTCGTGTGAGCTGAAAGCCGATTGGAGGAATTTGCGCTCGAAAGGGTGAAACGAGCTGCGGTTTCCGGTTTTGGGGACGTGCCTGCCGGTAAACCCGGTCGCGCAGTAATCGGCAGTCCGCCGCGGCCCCAGGCGGAGGGGTGCAACCTCGCGCCGCTCGAAAGCAAGCCCGTCCGCTCGGCTGCGGGGTTGTCGCGTAAGTTGTCCCGCAGCTAATTTTGAATCACGAATTTCGGCCTCGAATAGGTCGAACGGGCACAGCCTGGGGGCGCCGAAAATTCGATCTTCCGAGCCGGGTAAATTGTTCTTGCGGAGAACCCGCTCCGCCCGCCCGGAAAAGGCCGCCGGGCATCAAAAAACCCCGGATGCAGCCCTCTTTCGAGGTGCCGCATCCGGGGTTTCCGGCAGCCGGAGCGGGAGCGGTGCAAAACGCCCCAGGTCGCTACCCTACTTCTTGGCAGCCTGCTTCTTGTCCTGACGCGTCATGAGGTCGTAGGCAACGGGCGTAGCGACGAAGATCGTCGCTGCCGTACCGATGCAGACACCCAGAATCAGCGCGAAGATGAAGCCGCGGATCGTCTCGCCGCCGAAGAGGAAGATCGCCAGCAGCGTCACGAGCGTCGTGGCCGACGTGTTGATCGTACGCGAGAGGGTCGAATTGATGGCGTTGTTCACATTCTCGGAGAGCGAACGCTTCGGGTAGAGGCCCAGGAACTCGCGGATACGGTCGAAGACCACCACCGTATCGTTGATCGCATAACCGATGATCGTCAGGATCGCGGCGATGAAGGCCTGGTTCACCTCGAGGTTGAAGGGCAGCAGTCCGTAGAACATCGAGAAAAGACCGATGATCGAGAAAGCGTTGACCGCCAGGGCCAGCGTGGCGCCCGAAGCCCACTGCCAGCGTTTGAAGCGCAGCGTGATGTAGAGACCGATCGCAATGAGCGAGAAGAGCACCGAGTAGACGGCGTTCCAGGTCGTGTCCTTGGCGATCGAGGGGCCGATCTTGTCGGCATTCAGGATGCCGTTCTCGTCGGTCTGCGTGTTGCGGAACTGCTCGAAGGTGATGTCATAGGAGTAGAGCGGCTTCATGGCCTCGTAGATGATCCGCTCGACGGCGGCCGTCGCCTCGTCCGACGTATCGTCGTAGCGGTACTGCGTCACGATGCGCATCTGGTTCTCGCCGCCGTACTGCTTCACCTCGTAGGAGATCGTCGAGGCGTCGGCCGTCTCGATCTTGCCGAACTCCACAGCCAGATTCTGGCGCACCTCCTCGGCCGACACGGCCTTGTCGAAGCGGACCACGTAGGCGCGGCCGCCCGTGAACTCGGCGCCGAGGTTCAGCCCGCGCAGGGCGAACGAGACGCACGAGAGCACCAGCACCACGGCAACGACCCAATAGGCCGTCCGGCGCTTCGAGAGGAAGTCGATGTGCGTATTGTTGAGGAAGTTCTCCGACCACGAACGCGAGAAGGAGATCGTCTCCCACTTCGAAACGGCCCACTCGATCAGAAGGCGCGTGATGAAGACGGCCGTGAGGAACGAGGTGACGATACCGATTACGAGCGTCGTGGCGAAGCCCTGCACAGGACCCGTACCGAAGATGAAGAGGACGATACCGGTGATGATCGTCGTCAGGTTACCGTCGATGATGGCCGAGTAGGCCTTCGAGAAGCCGTCCTTGATGGCGAGCGAAAGGCCCTTGCCGCCGCGCAGCTCCTCCTTGATGCGCTCGTAAATGATCACGTTGGCATCCACGGCCATACCCATCGTGAGAACGATACCGGCGATACCGGGCAGCGTCAGCACGGCGCCGAACGATACAAGGATGCCCATTAGCAGGAAGACGTTCGTCAGCAGGGCGACGTCCGAGAGCCAGCCGGCGGTCTTGTAGAAGAGCCCCATGTAGAGGAGGACGAGCAGGAAGGCGATGGCGAACGAGAGCAGGCCTGCGTCGATCGACTCCTGACCGAGCGAAGGACCTACGACCGTGTCCTGGATGATCTTGGCCGGTGCGGGGACTTTGCCCGAGCTCAGCACGTTGGCGAGGTCCTGCGCCTCCTGGATCGTGAAGTTGCCCGTGATCTGCGAGTTGCCGCCCTCGATCTTGTTGATGACGTTGGGGGCCGAGTAGACGTAACCGTCGAGCACGACGGCGATCGCCTTGTTGACGTTCTCACCCGTCAGGCGCGCCCACTCCTGGGCGCCCTCGGCGTTCATGGTCATCGTGACCTCGGCCGTGGCGCCCTGGCGCGCATACTGCTCGCGGGCCTCGGTGATCACCGAGCCGTCGAGCGGCGCCTTGCCGTCGGGCGTGGCGATGCGGATGGCGAAAAGCTGGTAGCGGCCGTCCATCGCATCATCGCCCTTCACCGCCCACTTGAAGTCGATGTCGGCGGGGAAGAGGTCGCGGACGGCGGGAATCGCGAGGTACTCCTCGACGGTCGCCATGTCGGCCTTGTAGGCGGCACCGATCGCTGCACCGCCCGCGAAGTTCGGGTCGAGCACGGCGAAGAGGGGGTGCTGCTCGCGGTCGAAACCGGTCTGCAGGGCCTCCTCCGGCTCGGCGGCGGGTTCCGTCGAACCGATCTCGGCCAGCAGCCCCTCGGCGGCGGGCTGGCCCTCGGCGGCGGGCTGTTCTGCAGCAGCCGCGGCGGCTTCGGCCCGAGCCGGCTCCGAAGCGGCGGCGGCCTGCTCATCCAGCATCGCCTTCACGGCACGATCGGCGGCCGAGAGGGCCGGGAAGAGCTCGTTGGCGCTGTAGGTGGTCCAGAACTCGAGCGAGGCGGTACCCTGCAGCAGGTCGCGCACGCGCTGCGGCTCCTTGACGCCCGGCAGCTCGACCAGAATGCGGTGCGAGTTGGGCAGGCGCATGATGTTGGGCTGCGTGACGCCGAAGTGGTCGATACGGCTGCGCAGCACGTTGAACGAAGCGGCGATGGCGGCCTCGGTCTCGCGCTTGAGCACCTTCTCGACCTCGCTGTTCGAGCTCTCGAGCGTGATGTCCTTGCGGTCGGGGCTGACGAAGAGCGCAGCCAGCGAGCCGCCGTTCGTCAGGCGCTCGTAGATCGATACGAAGTCGGCGATGTAGTCCTTCGACGAACCGCTCTTGAGGTTGCGGTCGGCCTCGGCCATCGCCTCGGCGAAGGCGGGATCGGCCGCACTGTCGCCGGCCAGCGCCTTCACGACATCCTCGACCTGCACTTCGAGCATGACGTTCATACCGCCCTTGAGGTCCAGACCCAGGTTGAGCTCCTTCTCCTTGCACTCCTTGTAGGTGAACTTCTTGAAGCCCATGTTGAATACCTGCACATTCCGGACCGAATCGAGGTAGTGCTGCTCGGCAGCGGCCTGTTCTTCGATGGGGAACGCGGCGGCATACGCAGCCGCCTTCTTCTCTACGCTACGCGTCTTGAACGTGAACGAGAGCTGGTACACGCACGCCAGCGCCAGCAGCACGGCGACCAGTTTGATAAAGCCTTTACTTTGCATCTGTTGGAAATGAATTTGTTTTTATGTTATTTACTCGTTTTCGTTTTCCTTTGCCTAATAGCACGCAAAGATAGGAAAATAAAGTGAAACGCGAAAACGACGGCGGGAAAAATGCGTGTTTCAGGGGGTTTTTCAGGATTTGCCGCGCCGGGGAGGGCGGTCCGCGCGTCCGGAAGCCGGCCCGTCAGCCGGAAACAGACCGCGCGTCCCGGGAAGCCGGCCGGCCGCCGAAAACGACCGGACCGCAGTCCGAAGGAGCTGCGGTCCGCACGTGGAAGAGTATACGAAAAACGCGGTATACAGGGAAAACCGGTCTACAGGCCGGGCTACTCCTCGACGAGGGGTTTCGTCGGGTCGATGCAGGCGAAGAGCAGCGCCGCAACGACGAGCATCGCCGCGATGACGAAGAGCGGGACGTTGTAGTTGCCCGTGGCCTGGACCACATAGCCGAAGACCGTGGCGCAGGCGAAGCCGCCGATGTTGCCCGCCGTATTCATCGCTCCCGAGACGGCGCCCGCATAGCGGCGTCCGATATCGGCGCAGATGGCCCAGGCGCTCGGCAGCATGAGGTCGATCACGCCGAAGCAGAGCGACAGAAAGACGAAGACCTGCGTCTTGCCCGGAATGAAGGCGGCCAGGAACATGCAGAGCGCCGAGACGGCCAGGCCGCCGACGCCCAGCAGGCGCCGCCCCGTCTTCAGGCCGTAGCGGGCCGAGAGCGAGGTGCTCAAGTAGCCGCCGGCGATGTTGCCCGCCATGCTCATGACGAAGGGGATCGCCACGACGTAGGTCAGCTGCGACTGCGAGAAGCCGCGGCCCATCTCCATGAAGGTCGGGAACCACGAGAAGAAGAACCAGCTGCCCCAGGCGTAGAAGAAATACATCGCCAGCACTAACCAGAACTGGGCGCTGCCCATCATCCGGCGCCAGGGCACGGCGCTCTTGCCGCCGTCGGGCTGCGCCTCGGGCAGTTCGGCCAGCTCGGCGGCCGTGATGCCCCGCACGTCGGCCGGCCGGTTGCGGTACCAGAGGTACCAGCCGGCGGACCAGAGCACGCCGAGGGCGGCCAGCAGGAAGAAGGCCGCGCGCCAGCCGAGCAGCGCCAGCACGGGGATCACCACGAAGGGGGTCAGGGCCCCGCCCATGCGGCTGGCGGCCCAGATATACCCCTGCGCGATCGAGGTTTCGTGCTTTCGGTACCACTTGACGATGACGCCCGTCATGCAGGGATAGGAACCCGCCTCGCCGATGCCGAAGCCGAAGCGGATCACGAGCAGCGAGACGAAACCCGCGGCCATGCCCGTGAGGCCCGTGAAGAGCGACCACCACAGCACGATGAGGGTCAACACGAGCCGGTGGCCGCGCTTGTCGCCCCAGACGCCGAGCGGCACCTGCATGATTCCGTAGGAGATCGTGAAGACGGAGAGCACCCACCCCCACTGCGAGGGGGTGAGCCCCAGATCGGCCATGATCGTGGCGCCTGCGACGCTGATGTTGATGCGGTCGAGGAACGTGACGACGCTGATCAGGACCAGGAAGAGCAGAAGGATGTTGCGCTTCTTCATCGCCGCCGGATCAGATCAAACCCCGCTCCTTGAGGTAGGCTTTCAGCCCCAGGACGCCCAGCAGCGGGCTCGAGAGGACCCGCTTGCCGGTCATGGCAGCCAGCTTCTCCTCCATGGCGGCCATCGAGCCCTGCGCCAGCACGAGCGTATCGACGCGGTCGGCGATCTTCCGCGCGGCCTCCTCGATAAGGCGGTTGTGGGTCTCCTTGTCGCCCGACATGCCGGCGGCGAAGGCCCCCTCGGCCAGTCCCTCGACCACCCCGATCGTCCGGCCGGCGGCGGCGGCCTTCGCTTCGAGCAGCTGCACGGTCGGGGTCAGCGTCGTGGGCAGCGTGGCGATCACGCCGATCTTCGTTCCCTCGCGGACCGCCTTCTCAGCCATCGGGCCGTCGATGCGGAAAACGGGGACGGCGGCCGTCAGGTCGCCCATCTCGGCTACGCGGCCCACCGACGAGCAGGTGTTGAAGACGACGTCGGCGCCGGCATCGGCGGCGGCCGTATAGTAGCTCAGCAGCCGGCGGCGCACGGCCGGCGTCACGGCGTTGTGGGCGATCACCTCCTGAATGAGCGAATCATCGGCGATGTGGTTGAGTTTGACTTCGGGCAGATGCTCCTTGAAAAGGAGGGTGAGCGGCTCGACGAGAGCCATGGCCGTATGAACGGCAATGATACGGATCATAAGCGGTTGTTTTTTAAGGTTGCAAGGTCGGTTCGGCCGCAGGGGCCCAGCGTCCGCCGCCGGACCGTGCAGAGCGGCCGTGCGGCGGGCATCCCTCAAAATTAGGGATTTTCTCCCGAACCGCCAAATAATCGGCGAAAAAAGCGGTTCCGGACACGATCCTGCCGGCAGCCTCCCGGGAAAAAAGGCCCTGCCCCGGGGAAAAAGCCCCGACTGCCGGCCCGCACGCTTCCACGCCGGCAAGGCGCTGCCCCGCCCCACCGGCGGGCCGCCCCGCTTCACCATTCCAAAAGCACTCCGCCCGCCGGGCAAAAAAAAAGCGGCGGAGCCTCCCGCAGGAAGCTCCGCCGCAAACCGGAGAGGAACGCAGCCGCTTACTTCGCCCCTTTGACGTAGCGGTCGAGCCAGCCGAAAAATTCGCGGTTCCACAGCAGCGAGTTCTGCGGCTTGAAGACCTGGTGCGCCTCGTTCTCGAACTCCACCAACCGGGCCGGGATGCCGCGCACGCGGGCCGCCGTGAAGGCCTCGAGCGACTGCACGTAGGGGATGCGGAAGTCGTTCTCGCCCGTGAAGATCAGGATCGGCGTGTCCCAGCGGTCGACGAAGCGGTGGGGCGAATTGGCGTAGGAGCGCTGCGCCGTGGCGTTGCCCTTGTCCCAGTAGGGGCCGCCGTAGTCGTTGTTCACGAACCACAGCTCCTCGGTCTGGCCGTACATGGCATCGAAGTCGAAGATGCCGCAGTGGGCGATGAAGGCCTTGAAGCGCTTCTCGTGGCAGCCGGCGAGGAAGTAGGCCGAATAGCCGCCGTAGGAGGCGCCCACGCACCCCATGCGCGTCTCGTCGGCCCACGGCTCGCGCGCCACGTCGTCGATCGCCGAGAGGTAGTCGCGGATGTTCTGACCCGAGTAGTCGCCCGAGATCTGGTCGAGCCACTCCTGCCCGAACGAGGGAAGGCCGCGGCGGTTGGGCGCCACGACGATGTAGCCCTGCGCCGCCATGAGCTGGAAGTTCCAGCGGTAGCTCCAGCCGTTCGAGACGACGCTCTGCGGGCCGCCCTCGCAATAGAGCAGCGTGGGGTATTTCTTCGCGGGGTCGAAGTCGGGCGGCAGGATCACCCACACGAGCATCTGCTTGCCGTCGGTGGTGGTCACCCAGCGCTTCTGCACCTCGCCCATGCGGATGCGGTCGTAGATCGCGCCGTTGACCGCCGAGAGCTGCGAGAGCGAGCCGTCGGCCGCCACCTCGTAGAACTCCGTGGCCGAGGAGATCGTGCAAAGCTCGGCAACGGTGCGTCCCCCGGCCGTCGTGAAGGCCGTGATGTCGTGGTCGCCGTGCGTCAGCACCTCCACCTCGCCCTCGTCGAGCGAGAGGCGGCAGAGCTGGTGCGTCGCCTCGATCGGAGCGATGAAGCGCAGCTCGCGCGGGCCGCTCCAGGCGACGTTCAGGGCGTTGTAGTCGAAATCGGCGGTCAGGTCGCACAGCTCCGCCGTCTGGCAGTCGTAGAGGAAGAGCCGCTCCTTGTCCGACTCGTTGCCGGCGCGGCGCATCGACCGGAAGGCGATGCAGCGGTCATCGGGCGACCAGACGGGGTATTTGTCGTAGCCCGGCATCTCCGCCATGTCCTCCTCCGGAGAGCCGCCGTTTCCGGTGAGGGGCTTGCAGATGTTCTGCGTATGGCCGTTCTCGAGGTTGTAGACGAAGATGTCCGAATCGGTCGATACGGCGTAGGCGACCCCCGTCAGGGGTTTGCAGGTGTAGGCGAGCATCGTGCCGGCATGGTTCCAGGCGATCTCGGCCATGTCGAAGTAGGGGGCCAGCGGCGCATCCCAGGCCGCCTCGGGGCCGAGGATGTCCCGGCCGCCCGTCACACGGTTTCCGTCAAGCTCGCCGACGAAGATGTGGCGATGGTCGCCCTCGTCCCAGTAGTCCCAGTGGCGGACCATCAGGTCGTCGTAGATGCGCGCCTTCGACTTCGGCAGGTCGGCATGCACGTCGGCCGAGCGGCGGTCGGCGACATGCACCGTCTGCACCCACCAGATATGGCGCTCGTCGGGGCTGACGCCGAAGCCCTCGATGTCGGGCGTTTCGCCGCCCTCCGCTCCGGTGATTTGCACAGCCTCGCCGCCCGCGGCGTTCATCCGCCACACCTGCATCGAGCCGCTGCGGTCCGAGAGGAAGTAGATGCGGCTGCCGTCGGGACTCCAGGCGGGCGCCGTGCTGTTCGAGGAGGTGTCCGTGAGGCGCGCGGCGCGTTTCGTCGCAAGGTCGAGCGTCCAGAGGGTCGTGCAGCCGCGGTTCGCGGCCGCGTCGTAGTCGGTCTGCGCGTAGAGAAGCGTGCGGCCGTCGGGCGAGAGCGACGACTGGCCGGCGCGGCTCATCTTCCACATCACCTCGGGGGTGAAGCGGCCGGCGGCGATTTCGTCGGCTGTCAGAGAGTTGTCGATCGTTAGCGGGGCGGGACGCCGTTCGCACGACGCGATCCCGAGTGCTGCGAATGCCGTCATGAGGATCCAGTTTTTCAGTTTCATGTTCGTTGCGGTTTTTTCGATTTATTCTTATTTGGTTTCACCGAAAGATACTCCGCCTCGGCAAAATCCGCAAACTTTCGTTTGCATTTTGCCCTCGGCTTTTCGAACTTTGGCTGCGCCGAAGATACTCCGCCTCGGCAAAATCTGCAAACTTTCGTTTGCATTTTGCCCTCGGCTTTTCGAACTTTGGCTGCGCCGAAGATACTCCGCCTCGGCAAAATCT
>CANQIF010000017.1 GCA_947623965.1 uncultured Alistipes sp. | reverse complement strand
CACTTCAACCAAAACCCTTGTAACTCAATTCTATCACTATATCTTTCCGCATTTCACTTTTTTGTAGTAACTTTGCGTTAGATAATTCCACCCAAACTTTCTATTCATGAAGATTTCGCTTATCCTCTCCACCTATAACCGCCCCGATGCACTGGCGGTCACGCTGGAGAGCATTCTGCGGCTCGACCGGCTGCCCGACGAGGTGATCATCGGCGATGACGGCTCCACGCCCGAGACGGCCGAAACGATCGCCCGTTTCCGGCCCCGCTTCCCGGTCCCGCTGCTCCACCTCTGGCACGAAGACAAGGGCTTCCGTTTAGCCAAGATGCGAAACAAGTGCATCGCCCGCGCGACGGGCGACTACATCGTGCAGATCGACGGCGACCTGATTCTCCACCCGCGCTTCATCGCCGACCATGCGGCGGCGGCCCGTCCGAACGCCTTTCTCAAGGGCACGCGCGTCCTGCTCGACCGTGCCTATTCCGAGGCGATTTGCGCCGCTCAAACCCCCCCCCATGGTGCTGAGGTTCTTCAGCAAAGGCATTGAAAGAAAGGCGGAAACAGCCTTTAGATGTCCTCTTTTATCCCGCATTTTCGCCCGCTGGTTCAAGCGGAATCACATCTCCGGCCTCGGCTGCAACATGTCCTTCTGGCGCGACGACGTCCTGGCCGTCAACGGCTATGACGAGCGCTTCGAAGGCTGGGGCGTGGAGGACGACGATCTGGCCTGGCGGCTGCACCGGCTGGGCCGGACGAAGCGTGCGCTGCGCTTTGCCGGCATCGTTTTTCATCTTTGGCACCGCGAGCGGGCGGCCCAGTCGGAGACCCAGCTCCGCAACCATGCCTATTGCATGGAGCAGAATCGCCGGGGCGTCATCCGCCGCGAACGCGGGATCGATCAATATTTGTAGCGGCGGCGCGGGCACAGTCTGCGCGCATCCGCAAAGCGAAAGCGGGGCGGGAGCTGTCAGCAGCTCCCGCCCCGCTTCGTTTGCCGGCCGAAAAGCGGCCGCTTTAGGCCTTTCCGCCGAACTCCATGAGGTAGGCCTTGATGAAGGCGTCGAGATCGCCGTCCATCACCGCCTCGACGGCCGAGGTTTGCACTCCCGTGCGGTGGTCCTTCACGCGGCGGTCGTCGAAGACGTAGGAGCGGATCTGCGACCCCCACTCGATGCGCTTCTTCGTCGCCTCGAGGGCCTGCTGCGTCGCCATGCGCTTGTCCAATTCGCGCTGGTAGAGCTTCGACCGGAGGATGCGCATCGCATTCTCGCGGTTCATGAGCTGCGAGCGGGTCTCCATGTTCTCGATGAGGTACTCCACCGGCTCGCCCGTGTCGGGATCCTTGCCGTGGTAGCGCAGCCGCACGGCCGTCTCCACCTTGTTGACGTTCTGCCCGCCGGCACCCGACGAGCGGAAGGTGTCCCATTCGATGTCCGACGGGTTGACCGTGATTTGGATCGTGTCGTCGATGGCGGGCGAGACGAAGACCGATGCGAAGGTCGTCTGCCGCTTGTTGTTGGCGTTGAAGGGCGAGAGACGCACCATGCGGTGGACGCCGTTCTCGCTCTTGAGGTAGCCGTAGGCGTAGTCGCCCTCGAATTCGATCGTGCAGGACTTGACGCCCACCTCGTCGCCCGCCTGGCAGTCGAGCGTGCGCACCTTGTAGCCGTGCGCCTCGCCCCAGCGGGTGTACATGCGCAGCAGCATCGAGGCCCAGTCGAGCGCTTCGGTGCCCCCCGCGCCGGCGTTGATATCGAGGATGGCCCCCAGCTTGTCCTCCTCCGAACGCAGCATGTTGCGCAACTCGAGCTGTTCGATCGCTTCGACCGCCTTCGCATAGGCCGCCTCCATCTCCGCCTCGTCGATCACCCCTTCGCGGATGAAGTCGGGCATCAGCAGCAGGTCGCCCACTTCGGAGGCGATCCGGTCGTAGGCTTCGACCCAGGTCTTGATCGAGGCCACCTTGCGCAGCTGTTCGCGCGCCCGGTCGGGCTGTTCCCAGAAGGCGGGCTCCTGGGTCTTCTCCTCTTCGTTGCGCAGGTCGATGCGCAGCTGTTCGATATCGAGGCAGCGCTCCAGCGCGTCGCGGCGCTGTTCGATTTCCTTGAGTTGTTCGGCGGTAATCATCGTTGCAGGTTGAGGTTCAGTTTGCGGGCGATGAAGCCGAGCAGCAGCTCGGCCGTTTCCTCCTCGCCCAGGACGGAGGTGTTGACCGTCAGGTCGTAGGTCGCCGCCACGCCCCATGTGCGCGACGAGTAGTAGTTGTAGTAGCTGGCGCGCTGTGCGTCGGTGTGCTCCATGCGGCGGCGGGCCTCCTCCTCCGGGCAGCCGCAGCGGGCGGCGATGCGGCGGATGCGGTCCGCGTCGTCGGCCGTCAGAAAGAGGCTGACGGCCCGCGGATGGTCGCGCAGGATGTAGTCGGCGCAGCGCCCCACGAAGATGCACGACTCGCGCTCGGCGACCCGGCGGATCACGTCGCTCTGGATCTTGAAGAGGGCGTCGTTCGAGATCGGACTGGCCGACGCGCCGAAGGTGCCGACATAGGGGGTGCGGAAGTGGCCGATGAGGGTCGAGAGGACCCCCTTGTGCTCCTGCTCGTCGGCCCTCTCGAAGTGTTCGGCCGCGAAGCCGCTCTCCTCGGCCGCGAGGTTGATGAGCTCCTTGTCGTAGAGGCGGATGCCGAGCCGGCGGGCGATGCGTTCGCCGACGCTGCGGCCGCCGCTGCCGATTTGCCGGCCGATGTTGATAACGAATCGTTCTTGCATGGGGTGGTGGGGTGTTGTTAGCTGTTTTCGGTGGAGGATGGCTGCCGGGCGGCTTGCGCGGCTTGCGCGGCCTGCGCAGTCTTCGTATCTTGCGCCGTTTGCGCGGTTTGCATCGGTTGCGCCGGTTGCGCGGTTTGTGCGGCGATCTGCATGCGGAATCTGCGGAGCTGGCGCATCAGCAGCACGAAGGTGACGGCGGCGGCGAGGAAGTCTGAGAGCGGAATGGCGCACCAGACGCCCCAGCTGCCGTCCCACGGGGTGTGGTTCGCGAAGAGGGAGGGAAGCAGGAGCAGTCCCGGGAGCAGGAAGAGGAGCTGCCGCGAGAGGGAGAGGAAGATCGCCTTCGAGGCCATGCCGAGGCTTTGGAAAAAGTTGGTGGAGACCATCTGGAAACCGATGATCGGGAACATCACGAAAGCGATGCGCATGCCGGTCGCGGCATAGCCGATGAGCTCCTCGTCGCTCGTGAAGAGGCGGACGGCCGCCCGGGGAATTCCTTCGCCGAGGAGGAAGCCGGTCATGGTGACGGCCGTGGCGCCGAGGATCGTCAGATGGAGGACTTGCAGGACGCGGTCGTACTGGCGGGCGCCGAAGTTGTAGCCGGCGATGGGCTGCATGCCCTGGTTGAGTCCCATGACGATCATCACGAAGAGGAAGGCGATGCGGTTCACGATGCCGTAGGCGCCGATCATGAGGTCGCCGCCGAACTCCTTGAAACCCTTGTTGATGAGGATCGCGATGAAGCAGGCCGCCAGGTTCATGAGGAAGGGCGATAGGCCGATCGAGAGGATGTCGCCGACGATCTTGCGGCGCAGATGGTAGATGCCGCGGCGGAAGTGGAGCAGTTCGCGGCGGTCGGAGAGGATGCGCAGCTGCCAGAGGAGCGAGACGACCTGTGCCAGGATCGTGGCGATTGCGGCGCCGCGAATGCCCCAGCCGAAGCCGAAGATGAAGAGCGGGTCGAGTGCGGCGTTCAGCGCCACGGTGATGATCGTCGCCTGCATCGACTTGCGGGGATGGCCCGCGGCGCGCAGCACGGAGTTCAGACCGAGGTAGCTGTGGGTCACGACATTGCCGTAGAGGATGATCTCCATGTATTCGCGGGCGTAGGCGATGGTGGCTTCGCTCGCACCGAAGAAGTAGAGAATCGGATCGAGAAAGAGCAGGGCGGCGGCCGAGAAGAGTACGCCGATCAGGAGGTTCAGCATGACGACATTGCCCAGCACGTTTTTCGCGGTTTCGTAGTCGCGCTGGCCGAGCCGCATCGAGATGAGCGTCGCGGCGCCCACGCCCACCATGGCGCCGAAGGCGGCCGAGAGGTTCATGAGCGGAAAGGTCAGCGCCAGCCCCGAGATGGCCAGCGGCCCGACGCCCTGCCCGATGAAGATGCTGTCCACCATGTTGTAGAGCGACGAGGCGGTCATGGCGATGATGGCCGGCAGGGAGTATTGGATAAGGAGCTTTCGGATGCGCTCCGTGCCCAGTTCGAGGGCGGCGGATTTTATTTCAGTCATGGTCGTTCGTTTTCAAATGCGGGGCGGGCGGCTCGGTATGGGGGCTGCTGGGGCTGCTCTGGGCTGCTGTGGCTGCTCTGGGCGGGATCGACCCCTTAGAGGTCAGCGGGCCGCAGCCGCAGGTTGCGGCGGAAAGGTCTGCCTGCCTGCAAACTCGATCCCGAAAGGGATCGGCGGGCCGCAGCCTCCGCCCGGCGGAGGCCCGCAGTTCGTCGCCGAACTTGCGCGCACTCCGCAGGCTGCAGCCCGAGTGTTTCGGTCCGGGTAGCCCACAACCGCAGGCTTTGGTGGAAATGTCCGCCAGCAAAATCGGTCGCGCAGCGACCGGCAGCCCGCAGCCGCCCCCGGGCGGAGGGCTGCATCTTCGCGTCCCGCAGGTCCGCTCGAGCAAGCCCGTCCGCTCGGCTGCGGGACTGCCTGAATAAACTCGATAGCGAAGCACCGGCAGCCCGCAACCTTCCGTCGAAAGCCCCCGGCCATCCGCTTCTACTCGAGCTCCCAGTCGGTGCCGTCCTTGCGGTCCTTGACGCGGATGCCGGCGGCCTGGAGCCCGTCGCGGATGCGGTCCGAGGCGGCCCAGTCCTTCGCGGCGCGCGCCTTGAGCCGTTCGTCGAGCAGCATTTCGACCAGCGGCGTGATCCGGTCGCGTCCGCCCGCCGCGGCCGACTTCTCCTCTTTAAGCCCGAGGATGTCGAAGGCGTAGCGGCGGAAAACCGCCTTGAGCCGCTCGATGTCGTCGGCCGTCAGCTGTTCCTTGCCGTCGGCCGCCTGGTTGATGAGCCGCACCCAGTCGAAGAGGGCCGAGATGACCATCGGTGAGTTCAGATCGTCGGCCATCGCCTCGGCGCAGCGCGTTTCGAGCTCCTCGGGATGCAGCGTCGAGGCGGCCGCGGGCTGGATCTTCGCGAGGGTCTCGTACCCCTTCATGAGCCGGTCGAGCCCCTTCTCGGCGGCCTGCAGCGCTTCGTTCGAGAAGTCGAGCGTCGAGCGGTAGTGGGCCTGCAGCACGAAGAAACGGATCGTCATGGGCGAGTAGGCCTGCGTGAGCAGCCGGTGGCTGCCGGTGAAGAGCTCCTCGAGGGTGATGAAGTTGCCGAGCGACTTGCCCATCTTCTGCCCGTTGATCGTAATCATGTTGTTGTGGACCCAGTAGCGGGCCGAATCGTGGCCCAGCGCGGCGGTCGATTGGGCGATCTCGCACTCGTGGTGGGGGAACATGAGGTCCATGCCGCCGCCGTGGATGTCGAAGCGGTCGCCGAGGTACTTCGTGCTCATGGCCGAGCACTCCATGTGCCAGCCCGGGAAGCCGTCGCTCCAGGGCGAGGGCCACCGCATGATGTGTTCGGGCGAGGCCTTTTTCCAGAGGGCGAAGTCGTAGGGGTGGCGCTTGTCGCTTTGGCCGTCGAGCTCGCGCGTCCCGAGGACGATCTCGTCGAGGTTGCGGCCCGAGAGACGGCCGTAACGGTATTTTTCGTTGTACTTCTCGACGTCGAAGTAGACCGAGCCGTTCGAGATGTAGGCGAATCCCGCGTCGAGGATGCGCTGCACGAAGGTGATCTGCTCGATGATGTGGCCCGAGGCGCAGGGCTCGATCGAGGGGGTGATGACGTTCAGCTCGTCCATGGCGCGGTGGTAGCGCTCGGTGTAGTGGTGGGCCACCTCCATCGGCTCGAGCTCTTCGAGCCGCGCCTTCTTGGCGATCTTGTCCTCGCCTTCGTCGGCGTCGTGTTCGAGGTGGCCGACGTCGGTGATGTTGCGGACGTAGCGCACCTTGTAGCCCAGCGACCGCAGGTAGCGGAACAGCAGGTCGAACGTGACGGCCGGCCGGGCATGCCCCAGATGGGGATCGCCGTAGACGGTCGGTCCGCAGACATACATGCCGACACGGCCTTCGGTCAGCGGCTCGAAACGCTCCTTGCGGCGCGTAAGCGTATTGTAAAGGGTAAATTCGGTTTCCATAAATCGCTTGACTTGCGTTGTGCATGCAAAAATAGTAAATTTTCGTCCATCCCGGAAACGGATCGCCCGAAAAGATGCTCTTTCGATCCGAAAATGCGGACAATAAGATTGCAGGTTCGACGTTTAATGATTACTTTTGTCGAATCGGCCGCCCGGTTGCCGGGCCGCCCGGTATCGCCGCTCGGGCCGGCCCTGCGATACAGGCCGCCAAGGTCCGCCACCGCCCGCAGCGGCCCCCGCACCGAAATGCGCCCCCGCACCGAAAGAAGCAAACGGAAACCTATATACAACGCATGACATCCTTCAAACGCTGGAACAACATCGTCGGCTGGGCGGTCTTCGCCGTCGCGGCGGCGGTCTACCTGCTCACCATGGAGCCTGTTTCGAGCCTCTGGGACTGCTCGGAATTCATCGCCACCTCCTACAAACTCGAAGTGGGCCACCCCCCCGGAGCCCCGCTTTTCATGCTGCTGGCCCGCCTGGCCTCGCTCTTCGCCCCCTCGCCCGACTACGTGGGGATGGCGGTCAATGCGATGAACTCCTTCGCCAGCGCCTTCTGCATCCTCTTCCTCTTCTGGACGATCACCCACCTGGCCCGCCGCCTCGTGACGCGAGGCGGCCGCACCCTCACGACGGCCGACATCTGGGCGATCCTCGGGGCGGGTGCCGTCGGCGCCCTGGCCTACACCTTCACCGACACCTTCTGGTTCTCGGCCATCGAAGGCGAGGTCTACGCCCTCTCGTCGATGTTCACGGCCCTCGTCGTGTGGCTCATGCTCAAGTGGGAGGAGGAGGCCGACGAGCCCCACGCCGCCCGCTGGATCGTGCTCATCGCCTACCTCATGGGCCTCTCGATCGGCGTCCACATCCTGAACCTGCTGACGATCCCGGCCCTCGTCTTCATCTACTACTTCCGCACGACATCGCGCGTCACGCTGCGCGGCATGTGCATCGCCACGGCGATCGCCGGCGTGATCCTGCTGGTCATCAACGGCATCATCATCCCCTATACGGTCTACGCCGGGGCGATGGTCGATCTCTTCTTCGTCAACACGCTGGGGCTGCCCGTCAACCTCGGCATGGCGCTCTTCGCACTGGCGCTGATTACCGCCTGCGGCTGGGGGGCCTGGACCATGCACCGCCGCGGACACGTGGTCTGGAACGTCATCTTCCTTTCGCTGACGATGATCCTCATCGGCTTCTCCTCCTATGCGACGGTGACGATCCGCGCCGCGGCCAACCCGCCGATGAACTCCAACAACCCGAGCAACCCGCACGCCCTGCTCTCGTTCCTCAACCGCGACCAGTACGGCAACCGGCCCCTGCTGTACGGGGCCTATTACTCGGCGCCGCCGGTCGGCTACACCGAGCGCACGAACTACTACCTCGACGAGGACGGCACCTATAAAAAAGGCACCACGATCGCGGGCTATACCTATCCCGAGGGCTTCAACCACCTCTTCCCCCGCATGTGGGACTACCGCAAGAGCGAGAAGGATTTCAGCCAGTGGGCGGCCTACCGCACCAAGACGGAGGTGGTCCGCGACGAGGATGGCGAGGTGCTGCGCGACGAGGCGGGGCGTCCGCTGCGGCAGGAGGTCACGGACTTCGGCCGCAAACGGGTCTACGACGACGGCTACGGCCCCCGGGCGATCGTCGAGCCGACTTTCCTCGAGAATCTGAACTACTTCTTCACCTACCAGCTCAACTACATGTACTGGCGTTACTTCCTTTGGAATTTCGTCGGTCGTCAGAGCGACATCCAGCCTCTCGGCTCCACCATCACCGACGGCAACTGGCTCTCGGGCATCAAGTTCATCGACCGCCTCTACCTCGGACCGCAGGAGAACCTGCCGCGCGAAGTGGCCGAGAACAAGGGGCGCAACACCTACTATTTTCTTCCTTTCCTGCTGGGGTTGATCGGACTGCTTTACCAGCTCGACCGCGACCAGCGCAACTTCTCGATCGTGCTGTGGCTCTTCGTCATGACGGGCGTGGCGCTGGTGGTCTACTTCAACACGCAGCCGGGTGAGCCGCGCGAACGCGACTACGTCTATGCGGGTTCGTTCTATGCCTTCTCGATCTGGCTGGGACTGGGCGTGCTGGCCATCCGCGACCTCTTCTCCCGGATCGTCCGCCGCAACACGCGGGGCGCGGCGGCGGCTGCGACGGTCGTCTGCCTCGGGGTGCCGGTGCTGCTGGCGGCCCAGAACTGGGACGACCACGACCGTTCGGGGCGCTACATGGCCCGCGACATCGGCTGGAACTACCTGCAGTCGACGCTGCCCAACGCGATCATTCTCAACTACGGCGACAACGACACCTTCCCCCTTTGGAACAACCAGGAGGTCTACGGCGTGCGGCCCGACGTGCGCATCATGAACACCTCCTACCTTGGCGGCGAGTGGTACATCGACGAGATGAAGACCGCGGCGAACGAGGCGGCGGGGGTTCCCTTCTCGCTGCCGAAACGCAAGTACACCTACCGAAACGACTGGGTGCCGATCAAGGAGGCGGTCGATCGGGCGGTGGATATCAAAGAGTTGATGGCCTTCATCCGCAGCGATGATCCCGCCTCGCAGCTCAAGCTGGTGGACGGCTCCTATACGGATTACATCCCCTCGCGGCGCATCGCCCTGCCCGTGAACAAGGAGAATGCGATCGCCTCGGGGATCGTGCGGGAGGAGGACCGCGACCGGATCGTCGACACGGTCTTTCTGGAGCTGCGCGGCAACTCGGTCGACAAGAACCAGCTGATGTTGCTCGACCTGCTGGCCAACTTCGACTGGAAGCGGCCGATCTACCTCACGCAGGTCTACATCCTGCAGGATTTCGGCCTTATGGACTACCTCCAGTTCGACGGCTACGCCTACCGCTTCGTGCCGATCTTCACGCCGGTGGAGAGCGCATGGGACGTCGGCCGCATCGATCCCGACTATGCGGCGCCGCTGCTGAAGGAAACCTTCCGCTACGGCAACCTGAGCGATCCGAAGGTTTACGCCGACTATTTCACGCAGTATAACCTCGGGGCGTCGCAGGCCCGCGCCTCCTTTGCGCGGGTGGCGAAGGAGCTGCTGCGGCAAGAGCGGGTCGGCGAGGCGGTCGAACTGCTCGATCTGGGGCTCGAACGGCTCCCGACGACGCAGCTGCGCTTCACGGATGCCAATACCTATCCTTTCCTCGAGGCCTACTATGCCGCCGATGCGATGGGGGCCGAAGGGGCGGCCGAGAAGGGCGACAGCCTCATGCGCGACTACATCCGCAATACGATCGAGTATATCGAATACTACCTCTCGTTCGAGGGGGTTCAGGGCGAGATGGTCGATGCCGACCTGGCCCGCCGCCTCAAGGAGCTCGAGGAGATCTACTTCCTGGCCACCTACGCCCGCCGGTACGACATCGTCCGCGAACTGAACGACTACTACCGCACGCTCGGCGTTGCGGAAGAGAAGCTGCTCGACGTGGGCGACCGGCCCGAACTGTTGGACAAGTCGCTGCCGCATTTCGACACGACCGCAGCGCAGTAGGATAGCCTCGGCTGCTGCTTGATTTGCCCCCCAGTTCGGCGAGCCGCTTGAAGACGGCCGGGTGGTTTTAGCTGCTGCTTGATTTGAAACACCCCTGCACGACCGGATCGGTTGGCGGGGGTGTTTCGTGATAAATTTTGAAATCTTGAATTTTGAATGCTGAATTTCGGCCTTGAAAAGGCCGAGCGAGCCGCAGCCTGGGGACGGCGGAAGCCCGCAGCTCCTTACAGTCGTGCATGGCCTCCGCAGGCTGCAGCCCGAGAATCATTTTTCATTTTTAATTCTTCATTTTGAATTTGCGCCCGAATGGGCGCAGCAGCCCGCAGCCGCCCCCGGGCAGAGGGCTGCAGCTCGCGTCCCGCAGGTCCACTCGTGCAAGCCCACCGCTCGGCTGCGGGCATGCCTCGGTTAGGAATCGATGCCCGTTGTGGTTGATGTGCTTGCCGGCAAAATCGGTCGCGCAGCGACCGGCGGGCCGCAGCTTCGCCCGGCGAAGGCCCATAGTTCGTCGCCGAATCTGCGTGCACTCCGCAGGCTGCAGCCCGAGCTCGTAATTTTGAATTTTGAATTTGCGGTTCAGACAAGCCCCGCAAATTATTCCCCCAACTCCTTGATGACATACCGCACCACGCCCCAGATGGTCAGTTCATTCGATCCGTCGATGCGGATCGGCCGGTACTTCGGATTCGAGGGGAGCAGCAGCCAACTGTCCCCCTCGCGGCGCAGGCGTTTGACGGTGAACTCGCCATCGACGTAGCAGATGGCGATCGCCCCGTCGCGGGCTTCGACCGAACGATCGACGACCAGCAGATCGCCGTCGTCGATGCCGGCCCCCGTCATGCTGTCGCCCTCGACCCGCACGAAGAAGGTGGCCGCCGGGTTGCGGACCAGCGCCCGGTTCAGGTCGAGCGGCGTCTCCTCGAAGTCGTCGGCCGGCGACGGAAATCCCGCCTTGACGGTCGCACCCGCCACGGGCAGTTCTTCGTGCGTCGACGTGTCGGCCGCACGGATGGTCAGTTTGATCGGTTCATCGGTTTTCATGCGGCAAAGATAAAAACAAAAACGATTCGGCCCATCGACTGAATCGTCTTCTTTTTGTCGTTGCCAGCACCATAATCGATCGTCTTTTCCGGAGCGGTCCTTTCTGGTAGCACCTCTCCCGGAACGCCCTTCCCGGAACGCCGTTCCCCGGCGACGGGTGGCGCAGGACTATGCCACTGGGGCCTGAGCGCTCCTCCCTGAGCGCCCCTCCCGTAGCTCTCCTTCCAGTAACGCCCCTTTCCATAGCGGCCGTTTCCCGGAGAGCTATCGCAGCTCCTCCTCCGTCAGCCCGTAGCGCGCCAGGATGGCCGATACCTTCACAGGCGCCCCCGTCCGGAGCGACTCGTCCATGGCCAGCAATACGGCTACCGTGCCGATTCCTTCCTTCAGATCGGGCGAATTCGGAGTTCCGCTGCGGAGCGCTTCGGCGAAGTAGTCGAGGTAGTTCTGGTATTCGCCGGCGTGGTGGCTCTTTCCCTCGAAACGGAAGAAATGCTTGAGCTTGTTCTCCCAGGTGAGGATCTTCTCTTCCCCCTCCCGGTTCGTAATGGCATAGCGCAGATCCATGTAGTCGCCCTGCGAACACCCCTTTGTACCGCGCAGGATGCAGCTCATCTCGCTCTCGCGCTGAACCGGTTGGATGGGACCGGTGTAGGCACCGCTGACGCGCGCCACCTTGCCGCTCTTCGTGCGGAAGATGAAGTGCATCGTATCCTCGTTTTTCAAGCCTCCGCTGCGGCCGTTCTCGGACAGCATGCCGAACCCCATCACCTCTTCGATGTCGGGCAGATACCAGCGGATGAAATCCACGGGATGCGAAAGGCCGCCGTAGAGCCATTTGAATGCGGGTTGCAGGGACCAGGGCTTGGCCAGGAACCACCGCTGGTCGGCATTGTACCAGCTTTCGACGGTGATCAACTCGCCGATTTCGCCCTTTTCATAATCCTTGCGCTGCTCGATCATCGGCTGAAAGAAACGCGACGACTGTCCCACCATGACGCGCCGCCCCGTCTCCCGGCTGATGCGCAGCAGCTCTTTCGCCTCGGAAAGATCGTCGAGGAAGGGCTTCGCGCAGACGACATGTTTCTTGTGCAACAGGGCTTGTTTCGTGTGTTCGGCATGCAGATGGTCGGGAGTGTAGATGCCGATCACATCGATTCGCGGATCCTGCAACAGGTCATTGTATTCGGTCGTCCATCGGTGGAAGTCGAACTCCTTTTCGCGCTGCCGGCACAGAGCCTCGTTGCGATCGCAGATCGCGATCAGTTCGTAGTTGTCGCTTTGCAAAGCGGCCGACATGGTACTCCGGCCCTCTCCGAGACCCAGAATACCGATACCCAATTTGTCCATGGTTTTTGTGTCATTGACTTTGTCGACGCAAATATAGCGAGCAGCGGCACGATGCGGATCCGTATTTATACCCCTTTTTTCGAAATTGCGCTCTTGCCGCCGGACCCCTCCCCTTGATAAAACACGAAAACGGTGTGCAACCGCATGGGGCTGTTTTTTCATTCTCCCCTTGCTAATCCTGGATAAAACACGAAAACGGTGTGCAACACGCAGTTGCACACCGTTCCGTAGCCGGATGTTCGGTAAGAGGAATTATTTCACCTCCTCGAATTCGACATCCTCGGGCTGCTGCTTGCCGCTGCCGGCATTCGGCTGCCCCTGCTGCTGCGCACCGCCCTGGGCGCCCTGCGCCTGCTGCTGGGCCTGCTGCTGCGCATAGATATCCTGCGAAGCGGCCTGCCATGCGGCGTTCAGCTCGGCGATCGCCGCGTCGATAGCGGCTACGTCGGCATTCTTGTGGGCCTCCTTGAGCTTGGCGAGCGACGCCTCGATCGCTGACTTCTTCTCGGCCGGAATCTTGTCGCCGTACTCTTTCAGCTGCTTCTCGGTGGCGAAGATGTTCGAATCGGCGGCGTTGATCTTGTCGATGCGCTCCTTCTCGGCCTTATCCTTGGCCTCGTTGGCCTTGGCCTCGTCGCGCATGCGCTGGATCTCCTGCTCTGTCAGACCCGACGAAGCCTCGATGCGGATCTTCTGCTCCTTGCCCGTGCCTTTGTCCTTGGCCGAGACGTTGAGGATGCCGTTGGCGTCGATGTCGAACGTCACCTCGATCTGCGGCACGCCGCGCGGTGCGGCCGGAATGCCGTCGAGGTGGAAGCGGCCGATCGACTTGTTGTCGCGGGCCAGCGGACGCTCGCCCTGGCATACGTTGATCTCGACCGAAGGCTGGTTGTCGGCCGCCGTCGAGAAGACCTCCGACTTGCGGGTCGGGATGGTGGTGTTGGCGTCGATGAGCTTCGTCATCACGCCGCCCAGCGTCTCGATACCGAGCGACAGCGGCGTTACGTCGAGCAGCAGCACATCCTTCACCTCGCCCGTCAGCACGCCGCCTTGGATTGCAGCGCCCACGGCAACCACCTCGTCGGGGTTCACGCTCTTGTTCGGGGTCTTGCCGAAGAACTCCTCGACGATCTTCTGGATGGCCGGGATACGGGTCGAACCGCCCACAAGGATCACTTCATCGATCTGCGAAGCCGAAAGGCCGGCGTCGCGCAGCGCCATTTTGCAGGGCTCGATCGTCTTCTGCACGAGGTGGTCGCAGAGCTGCTCGAACTTCGCACGCGTCAGCGTCATGACGAGGTGCTGCGGAATGCCGTTCACGGGCATGATGTAGGGAAGGTTGATCTCCGTCGAGGTCGAGCTCGAAAGTTCGATCTTGGCCTTTTCGGCGGCCTCCTTCAGACGCTGCAGCGCCATCGGGTCCTGACGCAGATCGACGTTGTGCTCGGCCTTGAAGGCCTCGGCCATGTAGTCGATGAGCACGTGGTCGAAGTCGTCGCCGCCGAGGTGCGTATCGCCGTTGGTCGATTTTACCTCGAAGACGCCGTCGCCCAGCTCGAGGATCGAAATATCGAACGTACCGCCGCCGAGGTCGTAGACGGCGATCTTCATGTCGTTGTTCTTCTTGTCCAGACCGTAGGCCAGGGCGGCAGCGGTCGGCTCGTTGATGATGCGGCGCACCTTCAGACCGGCGATTTCGCCCGCCTCCTTGGTGGCCTGGCGCTGCGAATCCGAGAAGTAGGCCGGCACGGTGATGACGGCCTCCGTCACCTCCTGACCGAGGTAATCCTCGGCCGTCTTCTTCATCTTCTGGAGGATGATCGCCGAAACCTCCTGCGGCGTGTACTGACGGCCGTCGATATCGACGCGGGGCGTGTTGTTGTCGCCGCGGACGATGGCGTAGGGGGCGCGCTGGATGTCTGCCGTGACGTTGTCATAGCGCTCGCCCATGAAACGCTTGATCGAGAAGACCGTGCGCTTGGGGTTGGTGATGGCCTGACGCTTGGCCGGGTCGCCGACCTTGCGCTCGCCGCCTTCGGTGAAGGCGACCACCGAAGGTGTCGTGCGGTGCCCCTCCGAGTTGGGAATAACTACGGGCTCGTTGCCCTCCATGACTGCGACGCACGAGTTCGTCGTACCTAAATCGATTCCGATAATCTTTGCCATAATCGTATGAACTTTTAATTGTTTGTTTGCTTTTTCTTTTCTGCCGCCTTTCGCGGTACGACCTCCAAACGAACAAACGTTATACCAAATGCACTTTTCTGCCACTTTGGCAGTCGATTGTCAGATATGACCTTTCGACGCCTGCCGATGCCGGGCATTTTGGCAGAAGGGGACGGGGCGGAGAGAGAATTTAGCATTCAAAATTCAGCATTCAAAATTACCGTTCGGGCCGCGGTTTGCGAAGCGACTGCACGAGTGGACGCGAGTAGCGGGCCTTCGCCGGGCGAAGCTGCGGCCCGCTGCGGTTCCTTGCCGGAACCGCAAATTCATGATTCAAAATGAAAAGGAACTGCTGGATGTGCTTGGATAGATTCTAATTCGGAACGCAGCCTGCGGAGCGCACGCTCGAAGCGGACCTTCGGGACGCGAGTTGCGGGCCTCCGCCGGGCGGAGGCTGCGGCCCACTGCGCCCTTTCGGGCGCAAATTCATGATTCAAAATTCAGAATTCAAAATTACCGTTCGAGCCGCGGCTTGTGAAGCGACCGCACGAGCAGAGTAGTGGGCCTTCGCCCGGGCGAAGCTGCGGCCCGCCGCCCCCTGCGGGATCGATTTTACTTGCGGCAGAGCAGTTTTGCCACATCGTCAAAAGGCGAAGCCCGCAGCCGAGCGGACGGGCTTGCGACGTGGAGGAGCAGCCCTCCGCCCGGGGGCGGCTGCGGGCTGCCGATTGCTTCGCAATCGAGTTTGCGGCAAAACACCTCGACGCCGACTGGCGGTTGCTGGCTGCCGGCCGCTGTGCGACCGCGTTTGCCGCAAAACACTTCGACAACGACCGGCTGCTGCAGCCCCGTCGCGTGATTCGATTTAAATAAGGTGCGGCTTCGGGGCATAGAACCGAAAACGCCCCGCCGAAGAGGGCGGGGCGCTCGGACAACCGGCTGATGCCGGTTATTTCAGTTCGTCCAGAATGCGCTTTGCGGCATCGAGGATCGTCGTATCGTCGAGCGTTACGACACCTCCGTCCGGTCCCGGTTCGAAGTGAACGCCTACGCACTCTTTGGCTGCATGGCTGCCGCCGAAGTAGTTGCGGACGGTCTCGACGTCCAACCCGAGTTCATCTGCAATACGCTGCGAGCTACCGCTCGGAAGTCTGTCCTTGATACGACGCAGTTCGTTGAAAGTGATGATCATATCCGTAATATAGTTTAAGTTGATAAGATTCGCACAACTAAATTACGATAAATTTATGGAACGGCCAAATTTCGAACCGAAAAAAACGTTTGTCGGCCGAAATAAACCTGTTTCGGCCGCCGGGGAGGGTGGAAAGCAGCCTTTCGACGCATGTCGATGCAGGGCATTTTTGCGGGATCGGACATGCCCGACCTTTTGAAATCGGGGAGGCTTGTATGTTCAGATCTGAATTGCGAGCTCGCAGGCAGGACGGTTTTCTGTTTTTTCGGTATTCGGGTCGCAGCCTGCTACGCCCTCCGGACGCAAATGAAAAATGAAGAATTAAGAATGAAAAATGATATTCGGGTCGCAGCCTGCGGAGGACTGCTCGACGCGGACCTGCGGGACGCGAACTGCGGACCTCCGCGCCGGGGAGGCCCGCACGGTTCTGACGAACCGGTCTATAGCATCGATTCCATCCGGGACAAGCTCGCAGCCGAGCGAAGACGGCATCAAGGTCGTCCGAGGCAGCCCCGCAGCCGAGCGGAGGGGCTTGCGACGTAGAGGAGCAGCCCTCCGCCCGGGGGCGGCTGCGGGCTGCTGCGGCTTCGTTGAAGCCGCAAATTCAAAATGAAAAATGAAGAATTAAAAATGACAGTTTCATTACGGATTCAAGCCCGGGGCTGCAGCCTGCGGAGGTCACACACGAAGCGAACCTGCGGGACGCAAGTTGCGGGCCTCCGCCGCCCCCAGGCAGCGACCGGCGGGCCGGCAGGCATTCTCGCCACAATCGGTGCTGCGGGCAGCTGCGCCCGTTCGGACGCAATTAAAAATGAAGAATGAAGCGGTTCCTTGTTCTCCATGCAAAACGGATCGGCCGGATCAAACCAGCGACATCGGCCAATTCAGCAGCCCCGCCCAAACCGGCAGCCCCGGCCCAACCCGGGCAGCATCCGGTCAATTCGCCTTCGGCTCGATGTAGAACTCGAAGATCAGCGGCGTGAACGACGGAATCTCGGTGCTCGTTGTCGTCTTGGTCGTTCCGGTGTCGGTCGTCGAACCGTAGTAGCCGTTCGCATAGCTGTCGTAGTAGCTGCTGTAATAGGGGTTGTAGTAGCCGCCGTAATACCCGTTGTAGTAATTGTTGTAGTAGCTGCCGTAACCGCCGTAGTAGCTGTTATAATAATTGTAATAGTTCAGATAGTTCAGGTAGTCGTAGTAGTCGTTCGAGTAGCCCGACGATGAGGTGCTCGTGCTGCCCGACTGTCCCGAGGCGCCGTAGGCGTTCGTCGATGTGGTGATGAGCGCCCCCCACTGGCCGTACCGCATGTTGGGTATCGCGTAGTAGAAGGCCGTGATGAGGCCGCCCTCCTCGGGGGTGTAGGAGAGGGCCGACCCCGTCGAGGCGACCTCGCCGTAGATGATCTCCTTCACCTCGTCGATGTTTGTGTCGAAGATGAAGCCGTCGAGGAAGCGGCCGATGTACCAGATCTTGGCCGTGCCGTCCAACTTCACCGAATCGGCGTCGAGCGCTGCGACCCCCTTGTAGGGTTCGTCGGCGTGGAAGCGCTTCTGCAGCGCCTCGGCGATCTGCGCGTCGATCGACGCCACCGACCCTTCGTCCGTGTAGGGGGCGACCCCGACGTGGTAGGGCTCGGGATAGGTGAAGGTCTCGTTCGGCGCGAAGCGGTAGTTTACGTAGAGCTGCGCCACCGAGTCGCAGGCGCTGACCCACCGCTTGTCGATCGTGTAGGGGTGGTTCTCATCGTCGAACGACGAGGGCCACTTCACCGCCTCGGTGTCCTTTTCATCCTTGCTGTAGACCTGGCGGCCGCCGTTGCGTTCGCAGTAGGCGTCCACCTCCGAACCCTCGCGCTGCAGCGGGTTTTTCACCGTGTCGCGGATCTCCATCGTGATGATGAGCGGCTTGCCTGCATCGAGCGCATACTGTCCCTCGTAGCCGCCGTCGCCCTGAAGCCCCGAGCCCACGACGCGCGACGGCATGTAGAGCGTCACGCCGGCGCCGATGCGCATCTCGTATTCGGCTTTGTCGAGCCCGAGCCGGTCGCGGTTGGCGGCGAAGTAGCTCTCGCCGAGCCGCTGCTTCTCGTGCATGGCCAGCCACGTGCCCTCGATGAGCGAATAGCTCGATTCGCCGCAGTAGCGGTAGAAGGGGACGTAGTGGGTGTATTTGGTGAAGGTGCCCGCCAGCTGGGCCTCCTGCGCATTGCGAGTCAGGATGATGTTGCCGGCCAGGTCGCGCCCCGAGAAGTCGAAGCGGATCCAGCGGATCGTGTCGTTGATCGGCGCCGAGGCGAGGTCGCCCGCCTGGTGCAGGTCGAGGTAGTAGCCCGCCTCGCCGAACTGCTGGTAGTTGTCGAGCAGCTCGGCGCGGTTCTGGGCGATCCAGGCCCGCAGCGCGAGGTCCTCGAACTTTTCGTAGGGCTCGGTCGTCTCCTTGGCGCAGGCGACCGCCGCAAGAGCGGCCGCAGCCGCCGCTATCCGTGTGATCGATTTCATCATAATTTTCTCTTTTCTGCTTTGCTCCGGCGTCCGGCATCCTTGTTCCCGGTGGCAACTGCCTTGCTCCCGGGGTGTCGGCCTTCTTTCCGACGCTTCGGCTTCGTGCCCGGCGGGCGCCGTTGTTCACTCAAGCGCTCGGCTTTGCCTCCGGTTGTGTCGCCATTTTTATCGGCCGTCCCCGGCTGCCTCGGTCTTCGTTCCGGTGCCCGGACATTGAGCCCGGCCGTCCGGCCTTGCCTCGACCGCATCATTTTTCCGCTCCGGTGCTCAACCTCCTTCCCAGCCGCCTCGCCGTTCGCCCGGCTGCACGGCCCTCTTTCCGGCCGTCCCAACCTTCGCGCCGCCTTGTCGTTCGTCCGGCCGTCCGGCCCGGCCCAGCCCCCCCCGGCGGGACGTTACTCGACCCGCTGCACCGTGAAGAAGATCGCCACGGGCGCCTGCTTGCCGAGGATGCTGAAGTAGTCGTCGCCGTAGGCCATGTTGTAGGTCAGGTAGGCCTCGACGCGGTCACGTTCGCGGCAACCAACCAACGCGTGGCGCAACCCTTTTAGTATGTTGTCCGTGCGAAGATTCAACACGAGGGGTTCGAAACTCCATACACCGGGCGTGAGCCCCACCTCCTCGCCGTAGAAAAGCGCTTCGAGGTCGGGATCGTTCGTGAAGTAGGGGAGCGTGATGCGCGAACCGTCGGTGACGATGTTCGTGAAGGAGAACTCGTAGGCCCGGAAGATGATCGTGACGGTCGAGGTCTCGGTCACCTCGGGGCGCCCCTCCCGGTCGGGGTTGTAGGCCCCCTCGATATAGCGGTAGACCGTGTTGCCGAGCGGCGTGTAGTAGGGCTGCTCGGTCCCCTCCTCGACGTCGGCCTCGGCGACTAACCGGGGCGTGTGAGTCGAGGTGAGGTAGCTCTCCATGCGTTTCTGCTGCTCGGGCAGCACATCCTCCTCCTTCGAGCAGGCGAACGCCAGCAGGAGGGCGGCGGCCCCCAGCAGCATGCGCATATATCCTCTGTTCTTACGGTTCATAACGGTTCTGCGTTACGCCCGGATCATTTTTCCGGTTTTTTTTCGGGACTTCGAAATTCCCCCCCCCTCCGGCTGCGCGCGGAGCGGCGCCGGCAATGATCGTGCTTTGGATCGATCATTTCATTGATTTTCCGCTGCTTGCGATAGTAGTTGAAAAACAGCAGAGCTGCTATGACAACTGCGACCGCGAGCAACAGCACGATGAATTCAGACACGGAACTTTCCATGATACGGGTCGTTTGGGGTTTATAATCGTTTGAGGGCCATCCGGACGAAATCTTCGACCGAGGCGGTCGGGTTCTCCTTCGCGACGGCGCGCACCGCCTTTTCGGCCGCCGTTTTCGCGAAACCTAACATGACGAGCGCCTGCAGGGCCTCCTCCTGGTCGGCGGCGGCCGGGGCGGCGCCGGCATCGCCGAGGCCGGCGGTCACCAACTTGCCGCTCAGCTCGACGATGATCTTCTGGGCCGTCTTGAGGCCGAGCCCCTTGACGTTCTTGAGCAGGACGGCGTTGCCGGCCGAGATGATCCCCTGCAGCTCGCGCGGCGAGTAGGTCGAGAGAATCGTGCGGGCCGTGTTGCCGCCGACGCCCGAGACGCCGATAAGCAGCCGGAACAGCTCGCGCTCCTCCTTCGTGGCGAATCCGTAGAGCAGCTGCGCATCCTCGCGGACGATGTAGTGGACCCACAGTTTCGCTTCAGCGGCATGTTCGATCGCCGAGAAGGTTTCGAGCGAGATGTGCAGATAATACCCGACGCCCCCCGCCTCCACAACGGCGTAGGCGGGAGCCGCTTCGGCAATGGTTCCTCGGATATATTCGTACATATCGGTGTCGTTTCGGACGGTTTTCGGCGCATGATAAAGGAACAGGGGCCCCTCTCGTGCGCTTTTTTTAGCTTCTGCAGTGCAAAAATAAAGATTTTTTCTTACCTTTGTAAATCATTCGGCGACTTTTTGCGAATAGACAACAAAAAAAATAGACGACATGAAAAAAATCTTTGTTTTCGCGCTCGCTGCGGCCTGCGCATTGACTGCCTGCGACTCGAAGAACGGCGCAACGGCCACGACGGGCGACGCCGTAGCCCGCGAAGTCGGCGCTTCGGACGTCGCATACGTACAGGTCGAGGCCGTGCTGGCGCAGTGCGACCTTTACAAGAACGAGGGGGTAGCCCTTCAGGAGAAGACGCAGAAGGCGCAGGAAAGCTGGGCCAAGAAGGAGCGTTCGCTCCAGGCCGAGGCCGCGCAGCTGCAGGAGAAGTACGAGAAGGGGCTCATTACCACGCGCGACGCCCAGTCCACGCAGGAGAGCATCCAGAAGCGCGTCGCCTCCTACCAGGCTTCGGCCCAGAAGGAGGCCCAGACCCTCGACGAGGAGAACATGGTCTTCACCAACCGTGCGCAGGACCTGTTGCGCCGGGCGGTCGAAGCGGTCAATGCCGACAAGAAATATAAGCTGATTATCAACGCGACGGCACTGCTCGACGCCGATACGACGCTCAACATTACCCCTGCCGTGCTGGCCAAGGTGAACGAGCTCTACGCCGCCGAGAAGAAATAGCCGGAGGGGCGCAGGGGCGTGCTCGTGCGGGTGTGTGCTTGCATAGGTGCGTGCTTGCAGCCGATCGGGAAACGAGGGCTGGCCGACGGACGCAGAAGTTCGGCCGCCCTTTTTTCGGTGCCGGGGGCGTCGCGTTTTTTGCGGGCGCTTTGCGGTAAACTGTTGGAATCGGGGCGCAGCCTGCGGAGTGCACGCAAGTTCGGCAACGAACTGCGGGCCTCCGCCGCCGGGAGGCTGCGGCCAGCTCGGTCCTGCCGGACCGAAATGATGTTGCGGCTTGCCGCAGCTCCCTGTGGAACTGCAAAAGAAGAATGACCGTCAGCATTTAACGTTCGGGCTGCAGCTTGCGAAGCAACCGCGCGAGCGGAGCTGCGGGACGCGAGTTGCGGGCCTTCGCGGGGCGAAGTTGCGGCCCGCCGACCTCTTGCGAGGTCGATTCCAGCCGCAAGGCAAGCCCGCAGCCGAGCGGACGGGCTTGCGACGAGCAGCACGAGGAAGCAGCCCTCCGCCCAAAGGCGGTTGCGGGTTGCCGGTCCTGGCGGACCGAAACGACGCTGCGAGCTTTCGATACACTCCGGAGCTCTGCGTTTTCAGGTTGTAACTTGTTGAAAATTTAACGATTTGATCGCATGGATTTCGTTCCGTTTACTTTCATCGACCTCGTCGATATCGTGCTGGTGGCCGCCATCATGTACTGGATCTACCGCATGACGCGCGGCACGAACGCCCCGTACATCCTTTCGGGCATCATCCTCATCTATCTGTTGTGGGTGATCGTCCGCACGCTCAACATGGAGCTTCTCTCGTCGATCCTCGGCCAGGTGATCTCGGTGGGCGTGCTGGCGCTTTTCATCATCTTCCAACCCGAGTTGCGCCGTTTCCTGCAGATCATCGGGGCGCGTCAGAAGCAGTTCAACTTCATCACGCGGATCTTCTCGCTCGGCGAGGACCGGACTGCACAGCCCAATTTGGCTCCGATCGCGACGGCCTGCCGCGAAATGGCCGAAACGAAGACCGGCGCCCTTATCGTTATCCGGCAGGCGAGCGATTTGCAGCTTATCGCCGACGGCGGCATCGCCGTCGATGCCCGCATTTCGGTCTCGCTGCTCAAGAATATCTTTTTCAAGAATGCGCCGCTGCACGACGGGGCGGTCCTCGTGGAGGGCGACCGGATCGTGGCGGCGAAGTGCATCCTGCCCGTGACGCAGAGCAACGTCCCGAAGGATTACGGCACGCGCCACCGCGCGGCGATCGGCATGAGTGAAATTTCGGATGCGATTATCGTGGTCGTCTCGGAGGAGACGGGCGGCATTTCGATCGCGCAGGGCGGCGAGCTGCGCCGCAACATCGATCCGCTCCGGCTGCTGCCGACGCTGCAGCGCTACGTCTCGCGCAATACGGCCCGCCAGGAGCGCCGCAAGCGCGAGGGCGAGAAATAGGCGGGGATGCGGCCCGCTGCGGCTTCTGTGAAGCCGCAAATTCATGATTCAAAATTCAAGATTCAAAATTACCCTTTCGGGTCGCAGCCTGCGGAGGTCACGCACGAAGCGGACCTGCGGGACGCAAGTTGCGGGCCTCCGCCGCCCCCAGGCTGCGGCCCGCCGACCTCTCCGAGGTCGAGTTTGCTGCAAAACACGTCGGAGATGATCCGCGGTTGCGGCCGTCTGTCCTGACGAATCGAGACAACGCTGCGGCCCGCCGATCCCTGCTGGATCGATTCCGCTCGGGACCAGCCCGCAGCCGAGCGAAGCCGCAGATGGCTGCAGCGCCGTTCGGCGCCGCAAATTCCGCTTCCCGCATAGCCGTTGCCCGTACCCCGTAACAAACGAAAAAGGCCTCGGAAGAACAACTTCCGAGACCCTCTTTTTTTCGGCAGGCCGGCGCGGCAGACTCCTCTCCGGCGGACTACTTGAAGAAGATCGACGAAATCTCCTTGTAATTGTGTACGCGTTCGATGACGTCGGCGAAGATGTCGGCGACGGTCAGCACCGTGAACTTGTGCAGGTCCTTGTCGGGGTTCAGCGGGATGGTATCCGTCACGATCACCTCTTCGAGGGCGCTGGCGTTGATGAGCTCGTAGGCCTTGCCCGACAGCACGGGGTGAGTGATGGCGGCGCGGACGCTCTTCGCGCCGCGGCTCATCAGCATGTCGGCGGCCATGCAGATCGTGCCGGCCGTATCGATCATGTCATCCACGATGAGGATGTTGCGCCCCTCGACTTCGCCGATGGCGGTCATCTTGCCCACGACGTTGGGTTTCGCACGCTCCTTGTGCGAGATGATGATCGGCGTGCCGAGGTGCTTGGCATAGGTGTTGGCACGCTTCGCGCCGCCCATGTCGGGCGCGGCGATCGAGAGGTTCTCGATGTTGAGGCTCTTGATGTAGGGAACGAAGATGCCGCTGGCATAGAGGGCATCGACCGGAATGTCGAAGAATCCCTGAATCTGGTCGGCGTGCAGGTCCATCGTCATGATGCGGTCCACGCCGGCCGCCTTGAGCATGTTGGCGACGAGCTTGGCGCCGATCGGTACGCGGGGACGGTCCTTGCGGTCCTGACGGGCCCAGCCGAAGTAGGGCATCACGGCCACGACCTGGTAGGCCGATGCGCGTTTGGCGGCGTCGATCATCATGAGCAGCTCCATGAGGTTCTCCGTCGGCGGGAAGGTGGACTGGATGATGAAGACCGTGCAGCCGCGGATCGACTCGTTGAAGCTGGGTTGGAACTCGCCATCGCTGAAGTTCAGCACCTCGACTTTTCCGAGCGTCGTGCCGAAGCTCGACGCGATCTTCTCGGCGAGGTATTCCGAGGCTCGGCCCGCGAAGATTTTGATTTTGTGAATGGCCATAACGTTTAGGTACGGGATTAAGACGGTGCAAAGATAGAATAATAGGATGAAAAAAGAGCCTTTTCGGAGGCTCTTTTTTCGACTTTTTTCAGTGCTCGGCCGGTCGCAGCGATTTTTCGATGAAGTCCAGAATTTCGTCGCGTCCGGTTCCCTCGGCCGAGGAGCTGACGAAGAGGGGCGGCAGCTCCTCCCACTGCTCTTCGAGGGTGCGGCGGTAGCGGGCGAGGCTTCGTTCGCGCTGGGCGGCCGAGAGCTTGTCGGCCTTGGTGAAGACGATCCCGAAGGGAACGCCGTGCGTGCCGAGCAGCTCGATGAATTCGAGGTCGATGCGTTGCGGTTCGAGCCGGATGTCGAGCAGGACGAAGAGATAGTGCATCCGCTCGCAGCGGAGCACGTAGTCGAGAATGAGTTTCGAGAAGGCGCCGCGCTGCTGTTTCGAGGTGCGGGCGTAGCCGTATCCGGGCAGATCGACTAAATACCAGGCATCGTTGATGCGGAAGTGGTTGATAAGCCGGGTCTTGCCGGGAGTGGCCGAGACCTTGGCCAGCCCGCCGCGGCCGGTCAGCAGGTTGATGAGGGAGGATTTGCCCACGTTGCTGCGCCCGATAAAGGCGATGTCGGGCAGCGGGTCCTTCGGCACCTGCGAGAGCCGTTCGGAACTGCACTGGAAGAGGGCTTTGGTGATCTTCATCTGGATGCTTCTTTTTCGGGGTTTAGCCGGTTACTCTTTCTTATTTGGCTTTTATTCTTTGCAACAGCCCGCGGCCGAGCGGTGGCCATGCACGGGCGGATAAGGAATGACCACCGCTACCGGTAGAACAGTTTCAAGTCTCAGACCGCAGCCGAGCGGACGGGCGGCATCGACTGTAAGGAGTTGCATCCCTCCGCCCGGGCTGCTGCGCCCATTCGGGCGCAAATAATAGGTTCGCCGGATACACTGACTTCGGGCCGCGGCTTGCGAAGCGCCTGCACGAGCGGACGCAAAGGCGGACGCGAATTGCGGGCTTTCGCTGTCGGGAGGCTGCGGCCTGCTGCGGCCCCATTCGGAACCGCCAATTCATGATTCAAAATTACAAATTCGGGCAGCAGCTTGCGAAGCGCACGCAGGAGCGGACCTGCGGGACGCGAATAGCGGGCCTTCGCGGGGCGAAGCTGCGGCCCGCCGGTCGCTGCGCGACCGATTTTGCCGCTGCATTCCTATTGTTCAGGCTCGGACAGCAGCCTGCGGAGTGCATGCACGGCCTTTTCAAGGCCGAAATTCAAAATTCATGATTCAAAATTCAAAATCATGAATTGCGGAACGTCTTAACCGGCAACAAGCTGTTGGCCAAAAGACGGGCATCTCTTATAGTTCGGTATTCGGGCAGCAGCCTGCGGAGTGCGCGCAAGTTCGGATACGAACTGCGGGCCTCCGCCGCCCCCAGGCTGCGGCCCGCCGGTCTCTTCGAGACCGAGATTCCTTCTCCCTCTACAACACCGATTTACTTCTGCCTGAAATACAGCTGTATCGGCACCCCCTTAAAAGCCTCCCTTTTCAACCGCGTCTCAAGGCGAGCGCCATCGCTTGCGTATGGCCGAGCCGCCGAAGCGGACCCGATGATTTATCATCGTAAAGGGAGGTTTGGAGGGATTGTCTGCTCGGGATTTTTCGGGGATACTGAAACAGAGCAGCCTTCTCCTTATAGCCTTAACTTTACTTCTGCCTGAAATACAACTGTATCGGCACCCCCGAAAAATCCCAGTGCTCGCGCATGTTGTTTTCGAGGAACCGGCGGTAGGGCTCGCGGATGTACTGCGGCAGATTGACGAAGAAAGCGAACTGCGGCGTCGGGGTCGGCAGCTGCGTCACGTACTTGATCCTGATGTACTTGCCCTTCGTTGCCGGGGGCGGGTAGTTCTCGATCAGCGGCAGCAGGAAGTCGTTCAGCTCCGAGGTGGAGATGCGCCGCCGCCGCGCCTCGTGCACGCGGATCGCCGTCTTCAGGACGTCGAAGATGCGCTGCTTCTCGAGCACCGACGTGAAGAGGATCGGAATGTCGTTGAAGGGGGCCAGCCGCTTGCGGATGAACTCGGTCCACTCCTTCATCGTGTTGTTGTCCTTTTCGATGAGGTCCCACTTGTTGACCACGATTACGCACCCTTTGCGGTTGCGGACCACGAGGTTGTGGATGTTGAGGTCCTGCGATTCGAGCCCCTGCACGGCGTCGAGCATCAGGATGCAGACGTCCGAATTTTCGATGGCGCGGATCGACCGCATCACCGAGTAGAACTCCAGATCCTCCATCTCCTTGCCTTTCTTGCGCATTCCGGCCGTGTCGACCAGGTAGAAGTCCATGCCGAACTTGTTGTAGCGCGTGCGGATCGAGTCGCGCGTCGTGCCGGCCACGGAGGTGACGATGTTGCGCTCCTCGCCCAGCAGGGCATTGGTCATCGACGACTTGCCGACGTTGGGCCGCCCCACGATCGTGATGCGCGGCAGCGCCTCGTCCTCCTCGGCGAAGGTCTCCTCGGGCAGCGCCTCCAGGATGGCGTCCATCAGGTCGCCCGTGCCGCTCCCGGTCATCGAGGAGATGCAGTAGGGATCGCCCAGTCCGAAGGCGTAAAATTCGTGCGAGGCGTAGACCAGCTCGTTGTGGTCCACCTTGTTGCAGACTAAAATCACCTTCTTCGAGGTGCGGCGCAGAATGTCGGCCATCATCATGTCGAGGTCGGTGATGCCGGTCGAGACCTCCACCAGGAAGAGGATCACGTCCGCCTCGTCGATGGCCAGCATCACCTGCCGCCGGATCTCGGCCTCGAAGAGGTCCTCCGAGTTGACCGTGTAGCCGCCCGTGTCGATCACTGAGAACTCCTTGCCGTTCCAGTCGGTCTTGCCGTAGTGACGGTCGCGGGTCGTGCCGGCCGTCGCATCGACGATCGCCTGCCGCTGTCCGACCAGCCGGTTGAAGAGGGTCGATTTGCCGACGTTGGGCCGGCCTACAATTGCTACGAGACTCATATTGGTATCTTGTTATCTTTCTTTTCGTTCGTCGGGGCGGAACGCTCGGCCTCCGCTTCTTGGAAGACTGGCCGTGCGCCGCCGCGGCCGCAAAGGTACGCAAAACTTTCCGAATCGCGAAATCGGCAGCCCTTCAGCCGGTTCGCGCGCTGTCCCGGGTTGCGCGCTGTCCCGTCCCGGTTTACACGCCGTTCGGTTCGCGCTCTGTCCAGTCCCAGTGCGCACGCTGTCCCGTTTGCATCCCGCCCCGGTTCGCACTCCGTTCGCGTCAGATGCCCCACTCGCTGCTGCCGACCTGCACGGGGTAGAGCAGCAGCCGGCTGTTGGCCTTCAGATGCTCCTCGACGTAGGCCGGAATGCGGCTCATGGCGGCCTGGTAGGAGATCCGCTCGCGGCGGCTCATCACGATCCAGACGCAGTCATCGGACTGCACCGCCCCGAAGAGGGCCTGCAGATCGTCCCACGACTGTTCGTAGGGCAGGTAGTCGGCGATGTCGGCCTTGCGGTGCTTGCGCTGCAGGCGGTCGATGGTCCGCTGCGCGGCGATGAAGCGCAGGCGGGCCCCCGTGTCGTGGGCCAGGTGGCGGATGCGCAGCAGCCAGGTCTCGAACCCGGGCTCCATCTCGGCGCGCCGCGGCACGAAGACCAGGTGCCGCCGCACGGTCGAGAGGGGCTGCACGGCGCGATAAATATAGGTCGTCACGTTGCTGCGCATGAGGACCGCCGGAATCGTCTTGCCGAGGACCGTCGGGCCGCTCAGCGCGTTGAAGGGCGAATAGGCCTCCTGCCCCTCGTGCATGCTCAGCACGAGGTCGGTGATGTTGCGCTCGCGCACGACGCTGACGATCGCATTGACGATGTTCACGTCGTAGCGCAGCAGCCGGTGGAGGTGGAGCCCCGCCCCGGCGGCCGCTTCGGCGGCCGTGTCGAGCATCCGCTCCGCCCGGGCCGCCTCGTCGTCCGAGCTGCTCCGGTTGTCGATGGCGTTCAGGGCGTAGAGGCTGCGGTACGACTGCTTCGTGACGGCGATGGCCAGACCGACCGCCTCGGCGACGGCGTGCGGGTGCGATACGGGGATCAGCACGTGTTCGCCCGCATCGGCGCGCGGGGTGCTCTGGGGCCCTTCGAGGGCGATGCGGTGGGCGCCGCGCTGCGTGACGAAGGTCGAAATGGTGCAGGTGGCCAGCACCATGAGGATCGTGCCGTTCAGCACCGCCTCGTCGAGCAGCCGGATCGGCGCGCCGTCGGGCGTATGGCCGAGGATGATGTTGTACCCGACCATGACCACGGCGAGCGTCCCGGCGACGTGCGCCACGCTCAGGCCGAAGAGGAGCGAGAGCCGCTCGCGCGAGAGGCGGAAGCTGCGGGCTGTGAGGAGGGCGGCAAGGTATTTCGCGGCGGTTGCGAGGACGATCATCGTGGCGCCCACGGCGATCGACCGCCAGCTGCCGAAAATGGCGCGGTAGTCGATGAGCATCCCGACGCCGAGCAGGAAGAAGGGGATGAAGATGGCATCGCCGACGAAGCCGATGCGGTTCATGAGGGGCGAGGTGCTCGGGATGAGGCGGTTCATGGCCAGCCCGGCGAGGAAGGCGCCGATGATCGGCTCGAGCCCCGCGAGCTGCGTGAGGTAGGCCCCGAGGAAGAGGGTGACGAGCACGAAGACGTATTGCAGGGTGCTGTCGCTACACCGCTTGAAGAAGCGGCGCCCGAGCGGCGGAAAGAGGCCGAGGATCACGGCGCCGCAGCCGGCGATCGAGGCGGCCAGCCGGTAGCCGAAGGCGCTGTCGGCGTTTCCGGTGGCGATGCCGGCCACGACGGTGAGGGTCACGAGGGCCAGAATGTCGACGACGATCGTGCCGCCCACGGCGATCGTCACGGCGCTGTCGCGCGCGATGCCCAACTTCGAGACGATGGGGTAGGCGATGAGGGTCTGCGAGGCGAAGAGGGCGGCCATGAGGATCGACGGCAGCAGCGGATAGCCCAGCACGAGACGGCCCGCCGCGATGCCGAAGAGCATCGGCACGACGAAGGTGTAGAGGCCGAAGAGGAGGCTGCGGAGGCTGTTGCGCTTGAAGTCGGCCATATCCATCTCGAGGCCGGCCAGAAAGAGGATGTAGAGCATGCCGGCCGTGCCGGAGAGGATGATGCTGCTGTCGCGCAGAACGAGATTCAGCCCGTGGGGGCCGATGACGGCGCCGGCGATGATGAGCCCCAGCAGGTGGGGGATCTTGAGGCGGTCGAGCAGCAGCGGCGCTCCCAGGACGATCGCCATGATGAGCAGGAATTTCAGGATCGGATCTTCGATCGGTATGTCGAATGCGGCGTGCGCAGCGAGAAGACAGGGCATAGGCGGGTCCGGCTGTTCCGGAAAGCTTATTTTCGGCAAATATAGGGAAAATTATGCGTAGTCTGGCAAAAAAAACGTATCTTTGGCAAGGCGTTTCGGGTGCGACTTTTGCAAAGGCACCCTCGTCGGGCCGGGCCTTCGGGCTGTCCGGCCTCCGTTTGCGAATAGTTGCCGTTAAACGAATTTTATGCCGTCCCGTTCCCCTTCGCTCCGTCTGCTGGCTCCCGTGCTGGCCGGTTTTTTCATCATGGGCTTTTGCGACATGGTGGCTCCCGTCACGGCGCGGATCGCCGCTGAATGTCCGCCCTCGCAGCAGACGGCGGTCCACTTCCTGCCGTCGATGGTCTTTCTGTGGTTCCTGCTGCTGGCGGCCCCCGTCGCGGCGTGGATGGAGCGCGCCGGCCGCAAGCGGGTGGCCCTCGCGGGCTATGCCCTGACGGTCGTCGGCCTCGCGGTGCCTTTTGCGGCGGGACGCGGCTGCGGCCTCGTCTGGTACTTCGTCGGCTTCGGTCTGCTCGGCATCGGCAATACGGTGCTGCAGGTGGCTGTCAATCCGATGCTCGCCTGCATTGTGCCGCCCGAACGGATGAGCGGCTACCTGACCGTCGGCCAGATCTTCCGCAACTGCTCGCTGCTGCTCGTGGCGCCGCTCGTGACGCTCGCCGCCGCCCGCTTCGGAGCGTGGAACCTCCTGCTGCCGCTCTATGCCGCCCTGACGCTCGGCGCCGCCCTTTGGATGCAGGCGGTGCCGATCCCCGAGCGCTACGCAGAGCCCGCCGGCCCGGTTGCTGCACCCGGAACGGCTGCAGCGTCCGGTGCGACTGTTTTGTCCGGCCCGGCTGCTGCACCCGGCGCGCTCGACGCCTTCAGGCTGCTCCGCCTGCCGCTCGTGCGCCTCGGCGTACTCGGGGTGGTCTTCTTCATCATGGCCGATGTGGGCAACGGCTTTCTCTCGGCCCGGTTGATCGACGACCCCTCCTCGCTCTTCACCTCGGCGGGCTACTACGCCTGCCGCATTGTCGGCACGATCGTCGGGGCGTGGGCGCTGCAGCGCTTCTCCGAGCGGCGCTACCTGCGCTGGAACCTCGCCGCGGCGATGCTGCTGGCTGCGGGGCTGGTGCTGGTCCGCAGCGAAGCGGCGGTCTACCTCTTCATGGGGCTGCTGGGCTTTACCTTTGCCTGCCTTTTCCCGTCGTTCTATGCCGTGGCGACGAAGGGGGCCGGCGGGCAGGCCAACGGCGCCGCAGGGCTGCTCATCATGGCCATCTCGGCGGGGGCCCTCTCGGGACCCCTTTGCGGCGCGCTGACGCGGCTGGCCGGTGCGCATGCCGCCATGCTCTTCGTGCTGGCCTGCTTAGCGGGAATGTACCTCATCGCCCGCCGCATCCCGGAGCCGCTCCCGGGCGCTCCGGCCGGCAAAACGGCCGACTGACCGGCCAACCGTCCGGGCACCCCGGGCGGTCGAATGAATATAAGTAATGAAAACCCCTCCGGCCTCCGGAGAACGGCCCCGGGCCCGCGGACGATCTCCCGGGACCGCCGGACCGAAACCAAAGCAACGACCCGAAAAAAGAATGAAACGAATCGAACGCTCCCTCTGCCGCATCGCCCTCGCCGCGGCGGCGGCCCTGCTCTTCCCGACCGCGGCCTCGTGCCGCATCCTGCCCGTCGAATGGGGCTTTCTTGCCGGCTTCAACGTCCCGGGATACTCCACCGGCCAGACGGGCGCCGACCTCAAAAACCGCCTCGGCTGGCAGGTCGGCGTCGTCAGCTCCATCAAGTTGGGGCTTCTCTCGATCGACCCGCAGCTGATCTACGTCCACCAGGGGCTGCGGCTCGATGCGGGCGGCGAGCGCTACACCCTCAAGGCTGGCTTCGTCGATCTGCCCGTGACAGTCTCGCTGCGCCCGGCGCCGGTGCTGCGGCTCTACGCCGGCCCCGTCTTCACCCTCTCGGACAACTGCCGCCGCAAGTCGGGCGGCGACCTGCACGCCTTCGACCGGGTCCGCACGACCCTCTCCTACACGGCGGGCGTGGCGATCAAGCCGCTGCCGCACTTCTTCTTCGACGTGCGCTACAACGGCCAGTTCAAGCGGCGCAAGCACCTCGACCTCGGCAACGGCGCCGAGCTGCACGACCTGCAGACGCACAGTATCGCTATCAGCGTCGGCTACCTTTTCTAACACCTCTCCGCCCATGAAAAAACGACTTTTCCTCCTCTTCGCGTGCGCCCTCGGCCTCCTCGCCCCCGTCGAGCGGGCTGCGGCGCGCCGGCCGGTGATCCAATGGGGCATCCTGACAGGTCTGAACGCCTCGGACTACTCCTTCCGCAGCGCCGGCACGGCGATCGACAACAAGCTCGGCTGGCAGGCGGGCATGATGACCTCGCTCAACTTCGCCCGCTTCTCGCTCGAACCGCAGGTGATTTTTCTCCACCAGTCGATGACCTATGCCGATACGGAGCTCGGCAAGGAGGCGACGCTCCGCTGCAACTCGATCGACCTGCCGATCCTCGCCGCGTGGACCGTCGTGGGGCCCGTGCGCCTCTTCGCGGGGCCCGTCTTCACGCTGATGAACAAGTGCAGCGGCGGCAAGGCGGTCTTCGCCTCAGGCGAGGACTTCGACCTGTCGAACCTCCGCTCGACCTGCTCCTACACGGTCGGCATCGAGCTCAAGATCCGCGCGCACTACCGCGCCGATCTGCGCTACAACGGCCAGTTCAAGGCCAAGAGCCACGCCCTCATGCCCGACGGCCGCGAGGGGCGCATGCGCTCGAGCTTCGTATCGCTCAACATCGGCTACTTCTTTTGACCCATGACGGAACGCAACGGTAAGGAGATCGTGATCGAAGAGGTCGATCCGCGCGAACTCTACGGGCCGCAGGAGGCCTACCTCGATCTGCTGCGCGCCCGCTTCCCCGCCCTGAGGCTCGTCGCCCGCGGCGCTTCGCTCAAGGTGCTCGGCGCCGAGGCGGAGGTGGCCCGCTTCGAGAAGCGCTTCGCGGGGCTCGTGGCCTACTACCGCAAATACGGCCACCTCTCCTCCGAGGTGATCGACCAGTGTTTCGCCGAGGGCTATTCGGCCGCCGCGGAGGAACCCCTCGACCGCGACGTGCTGGTCTACGGCAACAACGGCGCGACGGTGCGCGCCCGCACCCCCAACCAGCAGCGGCTCGTCGAGCTCTACGGCTCGCACGACCTGCTTTTCGCCGTCGGCCCGGCGGGTTCGGGCAAGACCTATACGGCCATCGCGCTGGCCGTGCGCGCCCTGAAGGAGAAGGAGGTGCGCCGCATCATCCTGACGCGCCCGGCCGTCGAGGCGGGCGAGAAACTGGGCTTCCTGCCGGGCGATCTGAAAGAGAAGCTCGACCCCTACCTGCAGCCCCTCTACGACGCCCTGAACGACATGATCCCGCCGCTGAAGCTGCAGAAATACATCGAGGACGGGACCGTGCAGATCGCCCCGCTGGCCTACATGCGCGGCCGTACGCTCGACAACGCCTTCGTCATCCTCGACGAGGCGCAGAACACGACCCTGCCGCAGATCAAGATGTTCCTTACGCGCATGGGGCGCAACGCCCGCTTCATCGTGACGGGCGACGTGACGCAGATCGACCTGCCGCGCCGCTCGGACAGCGGCCTGACGCGCGCCATGGCGATCCTCGAAGGAATCGGGGGGATCGGCTGCGTCCGTTTCGACCGGAGCGACATCGTCCGCCACCCGCTCGTCAAGCGGATCGTCGAGGCCTTCGACCGGGAGAGCGACCGCGAGACGATCGAGAAACGCCTCGTCGAACAGAACATCGATACCGAACACAAATAAAAATACCGATATATTATGGACAGAAACCTGAAAGCCCTCGAACCGGCCCGCCTTTGGAACCACTTCGCCGAGATCGCCCGCATCCCGCGCCCCTCGTCGCACGAGGAGCGGATCCGCCGCTACATCCTCGACTTCGCCGCCGCCCGCGGCCTCGAATGCCGCGAGGATGCGGCCCACAACGTCTACGTCGCGAAGCCCGCGACGCCCGGCATGGAGAATCGCAAAGGGGTGATCCTGCAGGCCCACCTCGACATGGTGCCGCAGAAGAACAACGACAAGGTCTTCGATTTCGAGAAGGACCCGATCGACGCCTACATCGACGGCGGCTGGGTGACGGCCGACGGCACGACGCTCGGCGCCGATGACGGCATCGGGGTCGCTGCGATCCTGGCCGTGCTCGAAGATGAAACGCTGGTCCACGGCCCGATAGAGGCCCTCTTCACGGCGACCGAGGAGACGGGCATGGACGGCGCCTTCGGCCTCGAGGCGGGGCTGCTCCGGGGCGACATTCTGCTGAACCTCGACTCGGAGAGCGAGGGCGAACTCTACGTCGGCTGCGCCGGCGGGCTCGACGCCTCGACGACCTTTGCCTATACGGCCGAGCCGGTCGCCGCCGAGGGCCGCACGGCGCTGCGCCTCGTGGTCAAGGGGCTGAAGGGCGGCCACTCGGGCATCCAGATCGGCTGCCAGCGCGCCAACGCCAACAAGGTGCTCTTCCGCTTCCTCTGCGAGGCGGTGAAGAAGCACGCGCTGCAGCTCGTCTCGGTGGACGGCGGCGGCCTGCGCAACGCCATTCCGCGCGAAGCGGAGGCGGTCGTGACGCTCCCCGCGGCGGAGCGCGCGGCGCTTGTCGAAGAGCTGGCCGCCTATGCGCAGACGATCGGGGCGGAGTATGCCGGCATCGAGGAGGGGATCGCGATCTTCGCCGAAAAGGTGCCGATGCCCGCCGTGGCGATGCCCGCCGCGACGGCCGGGGCCCTCATCCGGGCGGTCGCCGCCTGCCCCGACGGGATGCAGAAGCGGTCGATGGCCATGGAGGGGCTCGTGCAGACCTCGACGAACCTGGCGCGCGTCGTCTCGGACGGCCGCACCGTAAAGGTGCTCTCGCTGCTGCGCTCGTCGGTGCGCACGGAGAAGGAGGCCTTGGGCGCGGCGATGGCGGCGCTCTTCGAGCTGGCGGGCGCCGAGACCGCCCTCACGGGAAGCTACGACGGCTGGAACCCGAACATGCAGTCGCCCATCCTGCAGGCCATGACGGCCTCCTATGAGCAGCTCTACGGCCGCCGGCCGCTCGTCACGGCGATCCACGCCGGCCTCGAGTGCGGCATCATCGGCAGCAAGTACCCCGGACTGGACATGATCTCGTTCGGTCCGACGATCTGCTATCCCCACTCGCCCGACGAGAAGGTCGAGATCGCCTCGGTGGCGAAGTTCTACGACTTCCTGGTCCGCACGCTCGCCTCGATTCCCGTAAAGGCTTAAGACGGTGCGTACCGACAACTGGTTCATGATCGTCAATCCCGTGGTCGGCGGCGGCCGCGGGTTAGACGACTTCCCGCTCATCTCGCGTCTGCTGCGCGAGGCGGGCATCCATGCCGAGCCGGTCTTCACGGAGCATAAGTTCCACGCCACGGAGCTGACCGTGACGGCCGTGCGGGAGGGGTGGCGCCGCATTCTCGTCGTGGGGGGCGACGGCACCCTGCACGAGGTGGTGAACGGCCTCTTCATCCAGCAGGTGGTGCCGCCCGCCGAGGTGCTGCTGGCGATGGTCCCCGTGGGCACGGACAGCGACTGGGCCCGCTCGTTCGGCACCTCGAACCGCTACCAGGATGCCGTCCGCAACATCGCCGAGGGCTATTCCTTCCTGCAGGACGTGGGGGTCGTGAGCTACGAGGAGGCCCACTTCCGCCAGACGCGCTACGTGGTGGGCGTGGCGGGAATGGGCTTCGACGCCCGTCTGCTGCGCCGCATCACCCACCTCGAGAAGACGGGGCGGGCGGGCTTCCTGCGCCGCCTGCTCTGCGTGCTGCGCACCTATTTCGGCTACAAGGCGACGGGGGTGAAGATCTGGGTCGACGGCCACCGCCTCTACAACGGGCTGCTCTTCTCGATCGCGCTGGGCATCTGCAAATACAACGGCGGTGTCAACCAGCTGCCCGACGCCGTGGCCGACGACGGGCTGTGGGACATCTCGCTCGTCAAGCCGATCCACTTCTGGCACGTGCTGTTCCGCCTGCGCTACCTCTACAACGGCGACATCTACCGCATCCGCCACGTGCGCCACTCGCGCGGCAGCCGGATCCGCATCGAATCCTCGCCCGAGATTTCGCTCGAAGCCGACGGCGAGCTGCTGGGCGAGACGCCGTTCGAGTTCTCGATCCTCCCGCGGGCGATCCGCGTCGTCGTGAGCCGGTCGTTCTACGAACGGTCGAAGGGGATCCTTCCGGCGGCCGCCGTCGCCCCGAAGCGGAAGAGCTTCTGCCCGGTGCGGCGCGCGAAACGGACGAAAAAGACGGACTGACCCGGCGGCCCGCCCGCTCCGTTTTTCATACATTGTTGATAAATCGCGGCCCGGAGCGGCTCCCTTTCGAAAAAAATCCGTACCTTTGGCTCCGCCGAAGATGCCGGCCGTCCCGTCGGGGAACGGCGGGGCGGTTCGGTGTGCGGCCTCTTCCGGCCTCTTTTCGGCGGCGGATGCGGCGGACGCGGCAAAGCGAGCCGAACGCAACAAAACGCATTCGCGACCGTTTTTTTTGTAACAGATAGTTTTTTGAACGCATGAAAAAAGTAGATGTGATTCTCGGCCTGCAGTGGGGCGATGAAGGCAAGGGCAAGGTCGTCGACGTACTGACCCCCCGCTACGAGGTGGTCGCCCGCTTCCAGGGCGGCCCGAACGCCGGGCATACGCTCGAGTTCGGCGGCGAGAAATATGTCCTCCGCTCGATCCCGTCGGGAATCTTCCAGGGCGGCAAGGCCAACATCATCGGCAACGGCGTCGTGCTGGATGCCATCCTCTTCCGCAAGGAGGCCGAGGAGCTGGCCCGCAGCGGCCACGACCTCACGCGCCAGCTCTCGATCTCGAAGAAGGCGCACCTGATCCTGCCGACGCACCGCATGCTCGACGCCGCCTACGAGGCTGCCAAGGGCAGCGCCCGGATCGGCACGACGGGCAAGGGCATCGGCCCCACCTATACCGACAAGGTCAGCCGCAACGGCATGCGCGTCGGCGACCTGCTCAAACCCGACTTCGCCGAAATTTATGCCGCCGCCAAGGCGCGCCACGAGCGGATCCTCCGCAGCCTGCATTTCGACTACGACATCGCGGAGCTGGAGCGCGAGTGGTTCGAGGCGGTCGAGTATCTGAAGCGTTTCCGCCTGATCGACAGCGAATACGCGCTGAACGCCGCGCTGCGGGCCGACAAGGCCGTGCTGGCCGAGGGGGCGCAGGGCACGCTGCTCGACGTCGATTTCGGCTCGTATCCCTTCGTCACCTCCTCGAACACCGTCTCGGCGGGCGTCTGCACCGGTCTGGGTGTCGCTCCGAACCGCATCGGCGAGGTGTTCGGCATCTTCAAGGCCTACTGCACGCGCGTCGGAAGCGGCCCCTTCCCCACGGAGCTCTTCGACGAGACGGGGACCGAACTGCGCCGCATCGGCCACGAATACGGCGCCGTCACGGGGCGCGAACGCCGCTGCGGCTGGCTCGACCTGGTCGCCCTCAAATACGCCATCATGATCAACGGCGTCACGCAGCTCATCATGATGAAGGCCGACGTGATGAACGACTTCGATACGATCCGCGTCGCGACGGCCTACCGGGTGGACGGCGTCGAGACGACCGAGTTCCCCTATTCGATCGACGACCGGGTGGAGCCCGTCTACACCGACTTCGAGGGGTGGCGCTGCGATCTGCGCGCCTGCCGCTCGTACGAGGACTTTCCCGCCCCCTTCAAACGCTATGTCGATTTCATCGAACGCGAGACCGGTGTGCCGGTGAAGATCGTCTCGGTCGGCCCCGACCGCGGCGAGACCGTCATCCGCTAACTCTTCCAAAGCTGAAAGCAATCACAGAGAAACCCATGAAAGAAAATCTTCGTATTGTCGTGCTGGCCAAGCAGGTGCCGGATACGCGACACGTTGGCAAAGATGCCATGACGGCGGAGGGCACGGTGAACCGTGCCGCGCTGCCGGCCATTTTCAACCCCGAAGACCTCAATGCCCTCGAACTGGCCCTCTCGCTCAAGGAGCGCGTGGCCGGTTCGACGGTGCACCTGCTCACGATGGGCCCGCAGCGCGCGGCCGACATTCTCCGCGAGGCGATGTACCGCGGCGCTGACGGCGGCTACCTCCTCTCGGGCCGCGAGTTCGCCGGCTCGGATACGCTGGCGACCTCCTATGCGCTCGCCTGCGCCCTGCGCAAGATCGACGCCGACCTGATCGTCGCCGGCCGCCAGGCCATCGACGGCGATACGGCCCAGGTAGGCCCGCAGGTGGCCGAGAAGCTCGGCCTGCCGCAGGTGACCTATGCCGAGGAGGTCGTCGAAGTGAAGGAGGACAAATTGGTGATCCGCCGGCGGATCGCCGAGGGCGTCGAGACGGTCGAGTGCCCCATGCCCGCCGTGATCACGGTCAACGGTTCGGCCCCCGCCTGCCGCCCGCGCAACGCCAAGCGCCTCATGTGCTGCAAGTCGGCCCGCTGCCGCTCGGAGATCGCCGCCGATCCCGAGTCGTTCGCCGCCCGGCGCGTCGCCGCGATGCCGTCGCTCGAGATCGTCGAGTGGGCCGCCGCCGACGTCGACCCCGATCCGGCGCAGCTGGGTCTTCAGGGCTCGCCGACGAAGGTCAAGCGGATCGAGAACGTGGTCTTCCAGGCCAAGGAGGCCAAGCGCCTCTCCGCGTCGGACGAGGAGATGGAGGCCCTTGTCAAGGAACTTATCGCCGGCCATACGATCGGCTAAACCAACATCGCACAGAAACCATGAACAATCTGTTTGTCTATATCGAAACCGAGGGTCGGCGCATCGCCGACGTCAGTCTGGAGTTGCTGACCAAGGGCCGCGAGCTGGCCGACCGGCTGGGCGTCCGCCTCGAGGCGGTGCTGCTGGGCTCGGACCTCGCCGGCCTCGAAACGGAGCTGGCCGCCTATGGCGCCGACACGGTGTGGGTGGCCGACGATCCGATTTTCGCCCCCTTCCGCACGCTGCCCCATACGGCGGTGCTCACGGGCCTTATCCGGGCCGAGCAGCCGCAGATCGTCCTGTTCGGCGCCACCTGCGTGGGCCGCGACTTCGCCCCGCGCGTCTCGTCGGCGCTGCACAGCGGCCTGACGGCCGACTGCACGCAGCTCGAGATCGGCGACCACAAGGATGCCAAGACGGGCAAGACCTACACCGATCTGCTCTACCAGATCCGCCCGGCCTTCGGCGGCAACATCATCGCCACGATCGTCAATCCCGAGCACCGGCCCCAGATGGCGACCGTCCGCGAAGGGGTGATGCGCAAGGCCCGCGCCGCGCAGTCCGCTGCGGGCGAGGTGCGCAGGATCGACTGGAAACAATATCTTTCGGACGCCGATCTGGCCGTTAGGATCATCGATCGGGAGATCGCCGAACGCAAGATCGACATCAAGGGGGCCCACATCATCGTGGCCGGCGGCTACGGCGTGGGCTCGAAGGAGAATTTCAAGCTGATCCACGAGCTGGCCGAGGTCCTCGGCGGCGAGGTGGGCGCCAGCCGCGCGGCGGTCGATGCCGGCTTCACGGAGCATGAGCGGCAGATCGGCCAGACGGGCGTCACGGTCCGTCCGAAGCTCTACATCGCCTGCGGCATTTCGGGTCAGATCCAGCACACGGCGGGCATGGACCAGTCGGCGATGGTCATCTCGATCAACACCGATCCGGCGGCGCCGATCAACAAGCTGGCCGACTATGCGATCACGGGCGACGTGATGCAGGTCATTCCGAAGATCATCAAGTATTACAAGCAAAACTCGAAGTAATGGCTAATTTCTTTCTGGATAACAAAGATATTCAATTGCAGTTCGAACATCCGCTGATGCGCCGGATCGTCGAGCTGCGCGAACGCGGCTTCGCCGAGCGGGAGCAGTACGACTTCGCCCCGCAGGACTACGAGGATGCGCTCGACTCGTACCGCCGCGTGATGGAGCTGGCCGGCGAGGTCTGCGCCGAGACGCTGGCGCCCAATGCCGAGGCGGTCGATCACGAGGGGCCGCGCGTGGTGGGCGACCATGTGGAGTATGCCGCCGGCACGAAGGAGAATCTGGCCGTCTTCCATGCCGCCGGTCTCGACGGCATGACGCTGCCGCGCCGTTACGACGGCCTGAACTTTCCGCTCCTCGCTTTCATCATGACCAATGAGATGATCGCCCGCGCCGATGCCGGCTTCCAGAACATCTGGGGGCTGCAGGACTGCGCCGAGACGCTCAACGAGTTCGGTTCGGAGGAGCAGAAGCAGAAATTCCTGCCGCTCGTCTCGGCAGGCGCCACCTGCGCCATGGCCCTCACCGAGCCCGACGCCGGGTCGGATCTGGGTGCCGTCATGCTGAAGGCCACGTGGTCCGAGGAGCGCGGCACGTGGCTGCTGAACGGCGTGAAACGCTTCATCACGAACGGCGACGGCGATATTTCGCTCGTCCTGGCCCGCACGGAGGAGGGGACAACCGACGCCCGCGGCCTCTCGATGTTCGTCTACGACAGGCGCGACGGCGGCGTCAAGGTGCGCCGCATCGAGAACAAACTGGGTATCAAGGGCTCGCCGACGTGCGAACTGGTCTATACGGATGCGCCCGCCGAGCTGGTGGGGGTGCGCCGCATGGGTCTTATCAAATACGTCATGTCGCTTATGAACGCCGCCCGTCTGGGGATCGGCGCGCAGTCGGTCGGCACGTGCGAGGCTGCCTACCGCGAGGCGCTGAAATACGCCCATGAGCGCCGCCAGTTCGGTCGTCCGATCATCGAGTTCACGGCCGTGGCCGAGCTGTTGTCGGTGATGAAGGCCAAGGTGCAGGGCGTCCGCGCGCTGCTCTACGAGACGGCCCGTTTCGTGGAGATCTACAAGCAGTTGGAGGCCATTTCAAAGGAGCGGGCCCTCACGCCCGAGGAGCGGCAGGAGATGAAAGCCTACATGCGTCTGGCCGACGGTTTCACGCCGCTCGTGAAGCTCTTCTCGTCGGAATACGCCAATCAGCTGGGCTACGATGCGATCCAGATCCACGGCGGTTCGGGCTTCATGAAGGACTATCCCTGCGAGCGCATCTACCGCGACGCCCGCATCATGAGCATCTACGAGGGCACCTCGCAGCTGCAGGTCGTGGCGGCGATCAACGGCGTGACGAAGGGCAGCTTCCTGGAGCGGATCGAGGCTTATGCAGCCGAGAATTACAGCGAGGCGGTGCAGCCCGTTGTGGAGCGGCTCAAGGCCTGGACCGGGCAGCTGCGCGAGATGACGGCCCGCGTCGAGGAGCTTGACAAGGAGTGCCCCGGCTTCAAGGACCTGCACGCGCGGCGGCTGGTCGAGACGGTGGGGTATATCGTCATCGGCTACCTGCTGGCCCGCGAGGCGACGGCCTTCCCCGAGGAGTACGCCGCGACGACGACGGTCTGGTGCCGTCATGCCGAGGGCAAGGTGGCCGAGGCGTACAGCGTCGTGATGCGCTCGGCGACCGACGATGTGGCCCTGATCCGCGCCATTGCCGAGGAGCAGGCATAGATTTTTAGGCAGGCTTCGAGCGGCCTTGGCCGGTTTCGGCCGGCTTCGGTTCGATGCCTTTCGAACGAGGACCGTCCCTAAAGGGGGACGGTCTTTTTTTGTAGCGGAGAAATTGCAGTTTCAATTTAGAATGAAATTCGGGTCGCAGCCTGCGGAGCGCACGCACGAAGCGGACCTGCGGGACGCGAGCTGCGGGCCTCCGCGGGGGGAGGCTGCGGCCCGCTGCGGTCCCATTCGGAACCGCAAATTCAGCATTCAAAATTAGAAGGGTCTGCTGGACGTGCTTGGATAGATTCTAATTCGGGCTGCAGCCTGCGGGGCACGCAAGTTCGGGTACGAACTGCGGGCCTCCGCCGCCGGAAGGCTGCGGCCCGCCAATCGCTGCGCGATTGATTTTACTTGCGGCAAGCCCGCAGCCGAGCGGACGGGTGTGCGACGTAGAGGAGCAGCCCTCCGCCCGGGGGCGGCTGCGGGCTGCAGCGGCTTCGTTGAAGCCGCAAATTCAGCATTCATGATTCAAGATTCAATAAGCTCGCTTGGGGCATTGGGTATATATGCAGGTTCGGGCCGGAGTTTGCGAAGGATACGCACAAGCGGACGCAGATGCGGACGCGTAATGCGGGCATTCGCGCGGCGAAGCTCCGGCCCGCTGCGGTTCCGTTCGGAACCGCAAAATCAGCATTCAAAATTAAGAGGGCTTTCTGGGCACGCTTGGGCATATATCCCGTTTCGGGTCGCAGCCTGCGGAGTGCTCGCAGGTTCGGCAACGAACTGCGGGCCTCCGCCGCCGGGAGGCTGCGGCCCGCCGACCTCTTCGAGGTCGCATGTACAGTATAAACCCGCCGATCGCTGCACGATCGAATTTAAAACCGCAACGCAGTACGATTCGCGAGCAAGCAACGCTTCGTTTCGCCGATACGTCCGCATCGAAACAGCAAAATACCCGGGAGCGAATGAAAAAACAGCCCGAATAATCGTTCGGATGCGAAAAAAAGGTCTAATATGCAAAAAGTAGGATGAAAAACTCGTAATAAATTGGGAATGATTATCTTTGAGGCATTTTAAGCAAA
>CANQIF010000016.1 GCA_947623965.1 uncultured Alistipes sp. | reverse complement strand
CAAACGAAAAGAACGTTTCATTTGTTTGTAAATTTTTAGGGTGTACCCCGGCTCCGAAGATACGTTGTTGTAAAAAATGAAAAGTGTGGAGCTGTTCGTTTATCAGTACCGAGGTTCTGGAATACCCGCAAACAAATAAACAATACCCCACACCGAACAGTCGCCGTATCGAGAACCGATACAAAAACTATACACGGTGATGAATGTTCTGTATTGCCTATCCCTGTTTGCTTGAAATGTTCCAGATTTCGGTACAAGGATTAGCGAAACACTTTCACTAAACAATATGTCGCCATCCGGCGGACAGCTCCGCAAAGATAGTGAATGTTCGGCAAAATACAACACTCTTGGGGTATTGTCGTAAAAAATATGTCGGTGCAAAGATCCGAAAAACAAATTTCCAATCCAATAGCCGCAAGGCTGGCAATGAAATTTTGATCTTCGTAACTTGGAAGATTGTTTTTGAAAATGCGTCGTCTCGATGGTCGAGCAGTCGGTTTGCACGAAGCAATTGCGTGCTGCGGTGCCCCAAAGAGCGCTATATAAAATGAAACTCGGGGCGCAGCCTGCGGAGGGACGACACGAGCGGACGCGAGTTGCGGGCCTCCGCCCGGCGGAGGCTGCGGCCCGCCAATGCCTGCGGCATCGAAACAGGATATTATCAAGGGGAGAATGAAAAAACAGTCCGAATAATTTGGATGCAAACAAAAAGCGGAATATATTTGCGATTGGAAATATGCAATTATTGAACCGTAAGGAGCATAATTGCGCTGTTTGTCTTAATTCACAAAGATTCGAAATTAAACCTCATGACGGACGAATAGTTGGGAAAGCGCAACAACAGTGCGCGATTCCCGACTTGTCGTATCCATCAGAATCGTTTTCGAAGCACGAGTGAATTAGGATAGGGCGAGTTTCGGTTTCGCGCACTTTTTTAATTTTAATACCGCAAAAAAAGTGCGACGATGAAGCAACAAAACCGATTCAATCAATCTTTCATTCCGGGAGAAGTCTATCTCTTCCACCGCACCGATCCCGAATGCCCGGCCGACGGCAGTCTGTACGGGATTATCGACAAGGAAACATCCGATGCGATTCATTTGGAATCGAGCAGCTCGGACCTGCAAACGTTCAGGCACTGGTATCGTTTGGCAGAAGATTACCGCTACTGTCGCATGGCCAGTCGTTCCGAACTGCGGGACTATATCTTCAATCTGGCCTGCGACGAATGTTCGCACCTGGCCGCTGGGGAAGATCATACGGTCGAGCCCGACGCAAGCAGGGACCGGATTTCGATCGGATGATTTCGGTACCCTACGCGATGCGACAGTTGCGACCTGGAGGTACTAATGCAAAAAAGGGCTATCTGGTGTACATTCCAACGCGGGCTGCAGCCTGCGGAGTGCACGCAGATTCGGGTACGAGCAGCGGGCCTCCGCCGCCCCCAGGCTGCGGCCCGCTGCGCCCTTTCGGGCACTAATTCAGAATTCATTGTTCAAAAAATCCAGAATTACAAAATCGGACCGCAGCTTCGCCCGGCGAAGGCCCGCTATTCGCGTCCCGCAGGTCCGCTCCTGCGTGCGCTTCGCAAGCTGCGCCCCGCATTTCATCTTGAATTTTGAATTCGCGGTTCCGGAAAGAACCGCAGCGGGCCGGTTTCGAAGCAAGAGCCGTTTGCGCACCGTTCGTGCGCGTGTTGCGCCTCTTGCTCACACAGTCCGCTTTGACCTGCCTCAGCCTGCCTGCCTCAGCGTGTTCGCCGGGGCTGCAAAAAAAACAGAAGGCTTGCAGCTGCTGCAAGCCTTCTGTTTTTCCGTGTGTCGGTTCGCGTTACTCGCTCAGGGGTGATACGCTTACATAGGATTTGTTTTCGCCCTTCTTGCAGAACGAAACCGTTCCGTCTACGAGCGCAAACAGCGTATGGTCCTTGCCCATACCTACATTCTCACCGGCGTTGTGCACCGTGCCGCGCTGACGGACGATGATATTGCCCGCCTTGGCGAACTGGCCGCCGAACAGTTTGATGCCGAGTCGCTTGCTCTCCGACTCGCGGCCGTTCTTCGAACTACCTACACCTTTCTTGTGTGCCATTGTGCTACTTCGTTTTAAGGGTTACGCAACGATCTCCTCCACGAGAATCTGGGTCAGATACTGACGATGACCGTTGCACTTCTGATAGCCCGTTCTGCGCTTCTTCTTGAATACCAGGACCTTGTCGTCCTTCAGGTGCTTCAGGATCTTGCACTTTACCTCGGCGCCTTCTACTACAGGTGCGCCGACTTTGACCTGACCGTCGTTGTCTGCAAGCAGGACTTTGTCGAAGCTCACGGACGAATCAACTTCGCCCGGAAGACGGTGAACATAGAGCTTCCGACCCTTTTCAGCTTTGAATTGCTGACCTGCGATTTCTACGATAACGTACATTTGATTGCAAGGGTTTGTGTTCGAAACACATTTTTTTGGTCTGCAAATATAGCGGTTTTCCTTCGAATCCGCAAATATCGCCGCGATTTTTTTTCGAACGGCGGTTTGGCACGGTTTTGGGCGATTCACGCAGCCGTGTGAATCGAAAACGAACCGTGGAGTCCCTACCGCGCATATTGATCCTCTCCGAAGACGACCTGCTCGCCGAGCTGGTGCGCGCTTCGCTTGCGGGGATCGGAGCCGAGATCCGCTGTGTCCCCGATCTGCCCGCACTCGAGCGGTTGGCCGACCGCCTGGTCTTCGATCTGGTGATCGCCCTGCATGTCTGGCCTTTCCGCTGCGGTTGCGATATCCTGCGTCTGCTGCGGCCCGACCGCCTGCCGCGCCCCGAAATCTATGTCGTCTCGTGGGAGCAGAGCGAACAGACGGTCCTCGGACTGCTGGAGTGCGGCGTGGACCAGTATCTGACCTTCCCGCTCAATCTCATGCGCCTGCGCGGCAAGGTGATCGGCGCCCTGATGCGATGATGCGTATCCTCTATATGCTTTATACGGCGGCAGTTTGCGCTGCCCTCGTCCCGCTGGCGGCGGTCACCCTCGACCGGCTGCTGCGACGCCGGCGCCGCAACCGCGACCGCCAGCTGTGCAGCTGTTCGATTCGCCAGATCGTCGCAGCGCAGCTTTCGGATCGCGCTGCCGAAGTGCCGCTGCCCCTCGGACGGGCTGTCGGACGCCGCCGCCTGCTCTCGGAATTGCTCTCGGAGCTCGTCTCCGCCACCTATGGTCTCGACACCGCCCCTGTGCGGCGGATCGTGGAGCGCTACGGACTGGATCGCTGGCTGCTGCGGCGGATCCGCTTCAGCCGGGGATGCCGGCGGGCGCGCTACCTGAAGTGGCTGGCCGATCTGCCGGTCGGCGGGCCGGCTCGCGATGCGGCGAAGCGCTACCTTGCCGATCCGTGCCGCGAGGTGCGTTTTTGCGCCTTGCTCGTACGGATCGTCGCCGCGCCCGAAGAGGCGCTGCGTGCGATCGCCGGCTTCGGGGCGCCGCTGACCGACGGCGAGGTGGCCGAGGTGCTGCACCTGCTGCGGCGCGGCCTGCTGCCGATCGCCTACCGGCCGCTTGTCGGTGCATCCGACGCCAATCTGCGCCGTCTCGGGTTGGCCATCGTCGGACAGTTCGGGGTCGAGGAGGCCGAACCGGAACTGTTGCACATCGTGGCGTCGGACGAGGCGGCGCTCTCTGCTGCGGCGCTGCGGGTGCTGGCCTCCATGCACCGGCCGATGCGCCGGCGCGAGGTGATCGCCCGGGTGCGGCGGATGGTTCCCGCCGAACGGCACGCCCTGCTGCGGCTGCTGGCCCGCGAGGAGTATGCGCCGCGTTCGGTGCGGGTGCTGCTCGATACGGCCGAACAGCCCTATTATGAATCGCTCGTCGGATCCTATAAACGGCAACTCGTATGGCGGTAGCTCTGCTTGTGATGGCGTTGGCGGCGGCCGCCGCCCTGCTCTGGCTCCTCCGGGCCGAGCGCGACTGCGCCAAGCGGCAGCTGCTCCGCTCGATGCACGGCGCCCGCTCGGGCCCCATCGGGCAGATCGGCCTCTCGCTGCTGCTCGCCGACGGGATTTCGCTCCGGCGTTTGGAGCGGCTGCTGTCGGTCGAATACGCCCTGTTCGAGGTGGTGGCGGTGCTCGATGCCGCCCGCGAGGAGGAGCTCTTCGGGATGCTCGTGGCGCGCTACCGCTTGATTCGGGTCGGATATCGGCCGACCGGCGAACTGCCCGTCAGCGGGGTGCAAGCCCTCTATCGTTCGCGCAAACGGCGGTTCCGGCGGTTGGTGCTGGTCGATCGGCGCGAGAACGGGCTGACGCCGCCGCTGCATGCGGCGGTCGAGGCAGCTGCTTACGACTTTTTATGGCCGCTTCGGCCGGACGAACGGTTGACGCGCGGCGCTGTCGAACGGGCGGTCTACGCCTTGTCCGAGGCGGCGCAGCCCCCGGTGATTCTCCGCTCCGTGTCGGGGTTGCGGGCGACGATCTACGGCCGCGAGGCAGTGGCGGCGGCCGGCGGCTTTACGCGGGAGCTGCGCCGGCGTGCCCGGCCCCGAATCACGATTCGCGACCCCCTGACGGTGCGGAGAGAGGAGGTGTGCGGCGGCTGGCGGTCCCGATGGCTCCGGTGGTTCGGCGCGGGCCTCGGTGTCGCGGTGCTGGCGGCAGGAATCGCAGCGGCCCCCGCTTGGTGGTGGGCGGCGGCCTGGACAGCGACCCTGCTGCTGCTGGCGCTCTGCCGCGTGCGGATCGGGCAGTTGCATCGGGCTTGCGGCTGATGGCCGGCTCTCTCCGGAGAGGGGCTTTCCGGCTGCACTCCGGTGCGTTGCGGCGAAAAGGCGTCGGCCGCGATCGGGGAATCGGGCCGGGGGCAAGACCGACCGGTTGTGACGGGAGCGGTCGGCGGGGATTGTTCAGTTTTGCGCACGAATTAGGAAGAAAAGGCGGATTTTATAATATTTAAGGTGAAAAAAGCGTTAAATTCCATAAAAATGATTATCTTTACTTCGTGATCCGATGAAATTGTTAAACACCTCCGAAATGGCCGATCAAAGCATAATCTCCATGTTGCTGCCCGCGATGTTCAATGCCGCGGTGCGTGCCGGTGCCGCCATCATGCAGGTGCACGGGCATCGTGACGACTACGAGATCAGCATCAAGAGCGACAAGACCCCTATCACGCTGGCCGACCGCATGGCGCACCGCGTGATCCGTGAGTCGCTGGGATCGACGCGCATTCCCATTCTGAGCGAGGAGGGGCGCGAGATGGGGTACGACGAACGGCGCAACTGGGAGCTCTACTGGTTAGTCGATCCGCTGGACGGAACAGCCGAATTTATCGACGGATACAACGAATTTACGGTCAACATCGCCCTGATGTCGAACAACCGGCCTGTCGGGGCGGTGATCTACGTACCTTATTTCGAGAAGATCTATCTGGCCGGAGCGGGACGGGGCGCCCGCATGCACGAGCGGATCGCGCCGGCGGCCGATGCGGCCTATACCTATGAGGAGCTGGAGAAGGGTTGGCTGCCTCTGCCTTTGAACGGGGAGGCGCAGCACGAGCGGTTGCGCGTGGCCGTGTCGCGGCTGCACTGCACGCCCGAGACCGAAGCGCACATCGCGCGGCTCAGAGAGCGCTATCCCGATCTGGAGATCGTCGAGCAGGGAAGCTCTTACAAGTTCTGTATGCTGGCCGAAGGGCGGGTCGATTACTACGTCCGCACGACGCAGACCTACGAGTGGGATACGGCTGCGGGCGAATTGATCCTCGCCGAGGCGGGCGGACGGACGCGCGTCTTCGGCGAAGAGCGCGATCTGCGCTACAACGAGGCGGACCTGCATAATCCGTGGTTCGTCTGCCGTTCGAAAAACTGCCGGATCGAGATGCCCTGACAGCGTGCAGGGCGCTTTCGGGAGGCAACCGAGTGTCGATTATAAGGAGGGGCGTCTGGCGAAAAACCGGGCGCTCTCGTTTTTTCGGCGGTTTTGGGAGGAGCTTCTGAATCGTGGATTTCGGCCTTGCAAAGGCTGTGCAGACCTGTACATTCGACTTCATAGAGGTCGGCGGGGCGCAGCCTCCGCAGACTGCGCCGCGATTTTGTTATGCTGAATTTTGAATCTTGAATGCTGAATTTGCGGCTTCGCTGAAGCCGCAGCAGCACGCAGCCGCCCCCTGGCGGAGGGCTGCTCCTTTCCGTCACAGGCCCGTCCGCTCAGCTGCGGGCTTTTTGCACGAGATCAATCGTGCAGCGATTGGCGGGCCGCAGCTTCACCCGGCGAAGGCCCGCATTTCGCGTCTGCAAGTCCGCTCGGGCGGTTCCTTTGCAAGTCGCGCACCGATTCCATAATTTTGAATTTTGAATCTTGAATTTTGAATTTCGGCCTTGAAAAGGCCGAGCGGGCCGCAGCCTCCGCCCGGCGGAGGCCCGCAGCTCGCGTCCCGCAGGTCCGCTTCGAGCGGCTCTCCGCAGGCTGCGCCCCGAAACGGAACGGCCGCCCAAGCATGTTCAGTAAGCCTATTCAATTTAAATCTTGAATTTTTAATTCTGAATTTGCGCCCGAATGGGTGCAGCGGGCCGCAGCCTGAGTGCGGCGGAGGCCTGCTGCTCCTTAACGTCGCAAGCGGCCCTCGCAGGCCGCGCCCCGAATTCGTAATTCTGAATTTTGAATATTAATTGTGAATTGCGCCCAAAGGGCACAGCCGCCCGCAGCCGCCTCCGGGCGGAGGGCTGCATCCTCGCGCGGCTCGAAAGCAAGCCCGTCCGCTCGGCTGCGGGCTTTGCCTCGAGGTTCGTTGCTGCGGCTAATTTTGAATATTGAATTTTGAATTCAGCGCCTGCTCCGTTCGATATCGCAGGCGCCGCAGTTGCCCGAACAGCCGGTGAGCGGCGAGCCCTCCTCCGAGCCCTCCTCCGAGCCCTCCTCCGAGCTCCTTCTCGAACCCCCTTTCGGGCTTCTCTCCGAGCAGGAAGCCGTGCCGTCCGCCTCGCGGGTCTCCTGCACGGCGCACTTGATGCCGCGGCGCTGCATCTCCTTGTTGGTCGAAATTTCGGATTCGATCGGATGCCCCTTGATGAGCTGCGTGAGCGAGAGGCCGACGACGAAAAATCCGACGGCGAGGATCGATACGAGGAGGATGAACAACCAATTCGGCATCGCTTTTCGGTTTTATGAAGATAAATTTGGGCTTTCGACCGCAAATTTATATATTTGTCGATTAAAATGCAAGTTTATTGCCCGACGGAACCGGCCTGAATCGGCTGGAAACGGTCGCTTCCCGGGCGGATAAAAACCCATTCGAAAACCATGAAAATCGTGATTGCGGGCGCCGGTGAGATGGGCAGCCACCTGGCGAAGATGTTGAGCGGCAACAGCCACGACATCACGGTCATTGACAGCGACCAGAAACTCCTCTCGGAGGTCTCGAGCCTGGCCGATGTGATTACCGTCGAGGGCGACTCGACGACCTTCGCCGTGCTGCGGCGCGCGTCGGTCCGCCGCTGCGACCTCTTCATCGCGGTCAACCACGAGGAGAACGACAACCTCGTGGCGGCGATCCTGGCCAAGAAGCTCGGCGCCAAGAAGTCGATCGCCCGCATCGACAACAACGAGTACCTCGAGCCCAACAACAAGGAGCACTTCATCGACATGGGGATCGACTACCTCTTCTACCCCGAGAAGATCGCGGCGCGCGAGGTGATCAACCTGCTGGGCCACACGGCGACGACCGAATACGTCGATTTTTCGAGCGGCAAGCTCTCGCTGGCCGTCTTCCGCCTCGAACCCGCCTCGCCGCTCATCGGCTGCCCGCCGACGGGCTTCGACGAGGAGGAGCAGCCCGCCTACCGCACGGTGGCCATCACGCGCGACGGGCAGACGATCATCCCGACGCGCGACGAACGCTTCACGGAGGGCGACACGGCCTACGTCATCGCCCGGCAGGATGCCGTGCAGACGGTCATGGAGCTCTCGGGCCGTTCGAACATCGCCGTCAAGAACATGATGATTCTGGGCGGCTCGCGCATCGGCATCCGCATCGCGGCCGAGCTGCAGGAGGAGATGGATATCAAACTCGTGGACTACAACGCCGAGAAGGCCTACCGCCTGGCCGAGCGGCTCGACAAGACGCTCATCATCAACGAGGACGGCCGCAACACCGAGGCGATGCTCGAAGAGGGGCTCGCGAACATGGACGCCTTCGTGGCCGTGACGGGCCGCAGCGAGACCAACATCCTCACGGCGATGCTCGCCAAGCGGATGGGGGTCAAGAAGGTGATCGCCGAGGTCGAGAACCTGAACTACATCCACCTGGCCGATTCGGTCGGGATCGACACGATCATCAACAAGAAGCTCGTGACGGCCTCGAACATCTTCCGCTTCACGATGTCCACCGACGTGCAGGCCATCAAGTGCCTCACCGGGAGCGACGCCGAGGTGCTGGAGTTCATCGTCAAACCCAACTCGCCCGCCACGAAGGCGCGCATCCGCGATCTGGGCCTCCCGGCCGATGTGATCGTGGGCGGCATCGTGCGGGGCGACAAGGTCTTCATCGCCGAGGGCAACACGGAGATCAACCCCTACGACCGCGTGGTGGTCTTCTCGATGCCGGCGTCGGTGGGCAAGGTGGGCTACTTTTTCAATTAGACGCATCCGGGCCGAAACGATCACAGAAGAACCTCAAACAGACAACCGATGTCCCTCACGAGTCATCTTTTCCGCCGTTACCTCGATTACCGGCTCCGCCGGATCGACCGCTTCCGCCGCCATCCGGCGGAGGTGCAGGCCGCCCAGCTCCGCGAACGGCTCGCGGCCGGGGAGGCGACGGCTTTCGGCCGTGCATACGGTCTGAGCCGCATCCGCACGGTCGAAGCGTTCCAGGCGGCCGTGCCGCGCTTCGACTACGACAGCTTCAAACCCTACGTCGAGCGGATGCTCGCGGGCGAGAAGAACGTGTCGGCCCCCGGCCGGGTATCGCTCTACGCCCGCTCTTCGGGAACGACGGCCGACCGCAGCAAATACCTTCCCATCACGCGGCAGTCGATCTTGTGGAACCACACGCTCGGCATGCGCGACGTGATCGGCCTCTACCTCGATGCCGTGCCGCAATCGAAGCTGCTCGCGGGACGAACGCTGACCCTCGGGGGCACCTGCGTCCGCGAGGGGGAGAATCTGGTGGGGGACCTCTCGGCGATCCTGTTGCACGAGACGGCGCACTGGGGCTACTCGATGCGCGCCCCGCGGGTCGAAACGGCCCTCGAGCCCGACTTCGACCGCAAGATCGACCGGATCGCCGACGAGTGCGCAGCACAGCGCATCACGGCCTTCGCGGGGGTCCCCTCGTGGAACCTCGAGCTCATGCACCGCGTGCTGGAGCGCACCGGCCGGCGGACGCTGCCGGAGGTGTGGCCCCATCTGGAGCTCTTCCTCCACGGGGGCGTCGAGTTCCGGCCCTACCGCCGCGCCTACGAGCAGCTGATCCCGTCGGAGGGGATGCACTATCTGGAGACCTACAACGCCTCGGAGGGCTTCTTCGCGGCGGCCGACGACCTCCGTCGCGAGGATATGCTTCTGATGCTCGACTACGGCACCTTCTACGAGTTCCGCGACGGCGAACGCGTGGTGCCGCTCGAGGGGGTCGAGGCGGGGCGGACCTATGCGATGCTCATCACCTCGAACAACGGGCTGTGGCGCTACGAGATCGGCGACACGGTGGAGTTCACCTCGGTCGATCCCTACCGCATCCGCTTCGCGGGGCGGACGCGGCAGTTCATCAACGTCTTCGGCGAGGAGCTCATCGTGGACAACGCCGACCGGGCGCTCGAGGAGGCCTGCCGGCGGACGGGCGCCGTGGTGCGCGAATACACGGCGGCGCCGCTATACATGTCCCTCGACCGGCAGGGCGCCCACGAGTGGATCGTGGAGTTCGCCGTCGAGCCCGATTCGCAGGAGCACTTCTCCGAGGAGCTCGATGCAGCACTGCGCCGCGTCAATTCGGACTACGACGCCAAGCGCCGTTCGACGATCGAACGGCAGCACCTGACGACCGTCCCGCGGGGCTGGTTCGTCGGCTGGCTCCGCCGCAGGGGGAAGAACAAGGTCCCCCGGTTAGTGAACGACCGGCGCATCGCCGACGAAATCCACCGGGAGCTGGAGGCGCAGCCGGAGGGCCATTGAACGGACCGTGCCGCACCCGCAGCCGGCGCCCTTCCCGGCCTGCACCCGCAGTCCGCAGCCGGCGCCCGCCGGATGAACAGATAGAAAAAAATAAGAAATAAACCGAACAACCGTAGAACCATGTACATCGCAATCGCCGGAAATATCGGCAGCGGCAAGACGACGCTGACGGAGATGCTGACGGAGCGTTACCACGCCAAAGCCTACCTCGAAAACATCGACAACCCCTACATCGGCGATTTTTACGAGGATATGAACCGCTGGTCATTCAACCTGCAGATCCGTTTTCTCGGCAGCCGCATCGAGCAGACGATGGAGATGCTGGCCGACCGGAACCAGCGGACGATCATCCAGGACCGCACGATCTACGAGGATGCCTACATCTTCGCGGGCAACCTCCACGAGATGGGGCTCATGTCGTCGCGCGACATCGACACCTATATGCGCATCTTCCGCCTCGTGACGAACCTCATCCCGAAACCCGACCTGCTCGTCTACCTCAAGGCGTCGGTGCCGACCCTCATTTCGCAGATCCGCAAGCGCGGCCGCGATTACGAAATGAACATCGACGAGGCCTACCTCAATCGCTTGAACGACAAGTATAACCAGTGGATCGACACGATCTACGAGGGCCCCGTGCTGGTCGTGGACAAGGACCGGGAGGATTTCGTCGAGGACCCGGCGGTCTTCGAACGCATCTGCGCCGAGCTGGACAAGTTGGATACCCAGAAAACGCTCTTCTGAACCATGCAGCTCCCCGTCCGATTCGTCGAGCGCCTCGAAGCGCAGCTGGGGGCGGCCGAAGCGGCCCGCCTCGCTGCGGCGCTCGACACCGAACCGCCCGTCTCGATCCGCCTCCACCCTGCGCGGGAGGGTGGCAGCGGGCTGCTTGACCGGCTGGGAGCCAGCGCACCGGTGCCCTGGTGCGCGGAGGGGTACTGCCTGAAGGCGCGCCCCTCGTTCACCTTCGACCCCGCCTTCCATGCCGGGGCCTACTACGTGCAGGAGGCCTCGTCACAGTTCGTCGGCCGGCTGCTGCCCGCCGACATCGCCGGCCGGCGGGTGCTCGACCTCTGCGCTGCGCCGGGCGGCAAGACGACCCTCTACGCCTCGAAGGTGGGGCCGCAGGGGTTGGTCGTGGCCAACGAGATCGACCGCCGGCGGGTGCAGGTGCTCGCTGACAACCTCCGCAAGTGGGGGACGGGCAATGCTGTGGTCACCTGCTGCGACCCGCAGCGCATGACGGGTGTCGACGACCGCTTCGACGTCGTGGCGGTCGATGCCCCCTGCTCGGGCGAGGGAATGTTCCGCAAGGACGACGCGGCGCGCGGCGAGTGGAGCGAGGCGGCCGTGCGGCGGTGCGCCGTGCGGCAGGAGGCGATCCTCCGGGAGGCGTGGCGGATGCTGCGGCCGGGGGGAACCCTGCTCTACAGCACCTGCACCTTCAACCGCGAGGAGGACGAGGAGCAGCTCGAACGGTTCGTCGCGCAGGTCGGGCGGGAGCTCGCCGAGGCGCCGGCCGTCGCCGTCGATGCCGCGTGGGGCATCGTCGCGGGGCGGGTGGGACCTTTTCAGACCTTCCGCTTTTTCCCGCACCGCACGGCGGGGGAGGGCTTTTTCGCCGCCGTGGCCCGCAAGGCGGAGACGGCCGCACCCGCTCTCCGGCCGCCGAAGGCGAAGCGGTCGCCCCTCGCCCCGCTCGACCGGGCGGCCGGCGAGGAGCTCGGCCGCTGGGTCTGCGACGCCTCGGCGATGCGCTTCGGTTTGGCCGGCGACACCTGCTACGCCTGGTTCGCCGAGCAGGCCGAGGAGGTGCGCCGCCTCTCCGAGCAGCTCCCCGTGATCTACTCCGGGGTGGCGATGGGGCAGCTCTTCAAAGGGCGGCTGCGGCCCGATGCAGCGCTGGCGCACTTCGTCGGGTTGGAGCGTTCGGCCCTCGCCGCGGCGGAGCTCGCGGAGGAGGAGGCCGTCGCCTACCTGCGCAAGCAGGAGCTGCCGGCCGACCGCTTCGCCGAGGGGTTGAACCTCGTCTGCCGGGAGGGGCGGGCCCTGGGCTTCGCGAAACGGATCGGACGGCGGGTGAACAACCTCTACCCGAACGAGCGGCGGATCCTGCGGAGCGAATAACGGCCGGGGCGGGGAAGAGACCGTTCCGGCGGGTGCCCGGGCGGCTGTTTCGGCAGCAATTCCGGTGCGTGTCCCAGCGGCGGCTGGGGCCGCAAAGAGGACAAAAGAATGGCCGCGAAGGCGGTGAACGAACGATCGAAACGATTAACTGAGGCTTGCTATGGCTGAAAAACTCTTTTATACGATGGGCGAGGTGTCGGAGCTTTTCGACGTGAACCCCTCGCTGCTGCGCTACTGGGAGGAGCAGTTTCCGAAGCTCCGGCCCAAGCGCAACAAGAAGGGCAACCGGCTCTATACGCCGCAGGACGTGGAGCTGCTCAAGACGATCTACCACTTGGTCAAGGAGCGGGGCATGAAGATCGAGGGGGCCCGCCGCGCCCTGCGCGAGGAGCACCGCCCCGGCAGCGTGGCGCGCAACGCCGAACTGACGGAGCGCCTGCAGCGCATTCGGGCGCTGCTCGTGGAGGTGCGCGAAGAGCTGAAGGCGAACGAAGACGAATTAGTCGACGGGGCGGCCCCGGTGCGACCGGCAGCTTCAGCAGCAGCGGCTCCGGCTGTTTCGGCGCCGCTGGCGGAGGGTTCGGCAGCTCCGGCGGATTCTGAAGCGGCGGCATCCGCAACCGCACCGGCTGCATCGGCCTCGGCCTCGACGGAGGCAGGGACGGCGCCGGAGGAGGAGCCGGCCTTGCGGACGGCCCGGACGCCGGGCGGCAAAAACCGCCGGCCGCGCCGCAAGAAGGAGGAGGTCGAGAACAAGGAGCTTTTCGCCTTCTACGAACAGTCGCTCTTCTGAAAACACCCGCCCGCCGGGGCTTTCAGGTGCGGCGGTGCAAAATCCGATATAAGAAAACGATGAAAATAAAGGAAATTACAGCCGTTATCGAGCAGTTCGCCCCACTCGCCTGGCAGGAGGAATACGACAATTCGGGCCTCGTGGTGGGGCGGCCCGACGACGAAGTGCACCGCGCCCTGCTGGCGGTCGATGTGACCGAGGCGGTTCTCGACGAGGCCGAGCGCGAGGGGTGCGATTTCGTCATCACGCACCATCCGATCATCTTCCACCCGCTGAAGCGCTTCAACTCGGCCACGGCCGTCGAGCGCTGCGTCGAGCGGGCGATCCGGCGCGGCATTGCCCTCTATGCCTGCCACACGAACCTCGACAGCGCCCCGGGAGGCATGAGCTGGCAGCTCGCCGAGCGGCTGGGGATCGGCTCCCTGCAGCTGCTCGAAGCCTCGGCGAAGGGCGAGGGGGTCGGCTTCGGGGTGGTCGGCGAGCTCCCTGCGCCCGAGCCGACGCTCGATTTTCTGCGCCGCGTCCGCGAGCGGCTCGCGATCGGTGCGATCCGCTACAGCGATCCGGCGACCCCGACGGTGCGCCGCGTGGCCCTCTGCACGGGGGCCGGCGCCTCGATGATCGGGGAGGCCCGCCGTGCGGGCGCCGACCTCTATCTGACGGCCGATCTGAAGTATAACGACTTCATGACCCCCGACGGAGCCCTGACGGTGGCCGATATCGGCCATTTCGAGAGCGAATATGTGGCAATCGATATTTTATTTGCCGTTTTATCGAAAAATTTACGTACCTTTGCGGTCCTGAAGAGCGGAGCTACCCGCAATCCGATCAACTATTTGCAATAAACAACATCGACAGATATGGCTACACAGAAGAAGGCGTCCGACACGGACTACTCGATGCAGGAAAAGATCCTGGCACTCTATGAGTTGCAGAAGATCGACAGCAAGATCGACGCGATCAACAAGGTGAAGGGCGAGTTGCCGCTCGAGGTGCAGGACCTCGAAGACGAAGTGGCCGGCCTCCGTACGCGTATCGACAACATCAACGGCGAGATCGAGGAGCTCAACACGCTCACCAAGCAGCGCAAGCGCGAGGTGGACCAGGCCAAGATCCAGATCGGCAACTACAAGGAGCAGCAGAACAACGTCCGCAACAACCGCGAGTACGATGCGATCACGAAGGAGATCGAATACCAGGAGCTCGAGATCGAGCTGGCCGAGAAGCGTCTGAAGGAGTATGCCGTTGCGGTCAAGAACAAGAAGGCGCAGCTCGAGACGGCCGAAGCCGCCGCCGCCGAGCGCGAGACCGATCTGAACCTCAAGCGCGCCGAGCTCGAAGGCATCGAGGCCGAGACGGCTCCCCAGGTGGCCGAGTACGAGGCGCAGGCCGCTGCAGCCAAGGAGAAGATCGACGAGCGGCTGATCGCCGCCTACAGCCGCATCCGCAACAACGTCCGCAACGGCTTAGCCGTCGTGACGGTCAAGCGCGATGCCTGCGGCGGCTGCTTCAACCACATCCCGCCCCAGCGCCAGGCCGATATCCGACTGGGCAAGAAGATCATCGTCTGCGAGTACTGCGGCCGCATCCTCGTGGCCGATCCCGAGACCGCCGCTCCCGCCGAATAGTGGGGGAGGGCTCGCGGCGGGGCTTTCCGCCCTTGCCCGGCGCTGCCGTTTTTACCGAAATCATACCGCCCCCTTTCCGGGCGGTATTTTTTTATTTGAGGGGTGGACCGGCATTCGGCTGGATCGATCCCGCAGGGATCGGCGGGCCGCAGTATCGTTACGGTCCGCAAGGACCGGCAGCCCGCAGCCGCCCCCGGGCGGAGGGCTGCATCTTCGCGTCCCGCAGGTCCGCTTGTGCAAGCCCACCGCTCGGCTGCGGGCTTGTCCCGAGTTGGGATCGGTCCGTCAGGACCGTGCGGGCCGCAGCCTGGGGGCGGCGGAGGCCCGCAGCTCGCGTCCCGCAGGTCCGCTTCGAGCGGCACTCCGCAGGCCGCGGCCCGAGTGTGTCGAACGATAACGGACAGCAGGCTGCAGCCTGAAAAACAATTTTTCATTTTTCATTCTGAATTTGCGGCTTCCCAGGGAGCCGCCGCGGCCCTTCCGAACCACCGCCGCCGCCCGATTGCACCCGATTTCGCCCCGTGACGGCGATTGTTACGATTTTAACAGCGATTTTATTTTCGACTTTTCCAAATAATCCTTACCTTTGTAAAGTTATAACGGACCTCACTAAATTGCTAAGACGATGAAAATTGCTCTGGCCCAATTGAACTATACGATCGGCGATATCGAAGGAAACTGCGCGAAGATCGTCGATGCCATCCGTAAAGCGAAATCCGAACAGGCCGATCTCGTCCTCTTTGCCGAACAGGCCGTCAGCGGCACGCCCGCCTTCGACCTGCTGCGCAAGACCACCTTCCTGGAGCTCTGCGAGGAGGCCCTCGAGCGCATCGCCTCGCACTGCGACACGATCACGGCCATCGTCGGCTCGCCCGTACTGACGGCCGACGGCACGGTCTCGGCCGCCGTCGTGATGGAGGGGGGCCGCATTCGGAAATACATCGGTAAAAAACGCATTACGGCCCGTCGCGAGATGGGCTTTCTCACAGGCGGCAACGGCTTCGAGTGTCTGACGGTCCGCGGCCACAAGTGCGTCGTCGTCGTGGGCGACGACCTGCGCCATGAGGCCGAATTCGACCACTCGGCCGAATTGATCCTCTCGATCAACGCCCGCAAATACTTCAAGGGGGCGATGCTCGCCCGCCTCGAGCAGCTGCGCGACATCGCTTTCGTCGAGGGCAAGGACCTCGTCCTCATCAACCAGGTCGGCGGCTCGACCGAGATCGTCTACGACGGCACCTCGGGCGTGCTCAACAAGCACGGCGAACTGACCCTGATGATGAAGAGCTTCGAGGAGGATTTCCAGGTCTACGACACGGAGGCCGCCCACGCTTCGATCGAAATCCCGAAGCAGATGCACCGCACCTACATGGTCTACGAGGCCGCCTGCTGCGGTTTGCGCGACTTCTTCCACAAGAACGGCTACACGAAGGCCTGCCTCGGCCTCTCGGGCGGCATCGACTCGGCCGTCGTGGCCTGCATCGCCGTCGAGGCGCTCGGCCGCGAGAACGTTCGCGCGCTGCTCATGCCCTCGCCTTTCACTCCCGCCTCATCGGTCGAGGATGCCACGGCCCTCGCCGAGCGGTTGGGCATCGCCTACGATGTGGTGCCCATCTCGCCGATCTACGAACGGGCGCTCGAAGCGATGCGGCCCGTGATCGGCGACATCGAGTTCGACTTCACCCAGGAGAATATCCAGACCCGCATCCGCACGATGCTCCTCATGGCGCTGCAGAACAAGACGGGCTATATGCTGCTCAACTCCTCGAACAAGAGCGAGAACGCGCTGGGCCTCTGCACCCTCTACGGCGATACGGCCGGCGCCTTCAGCCCCACGGGCGACGTCTACAAGAGCGAAATGTACGACGTGGCGCGCTACATCAACCGCATCCACGACAACGTGATCCCCGAAAACATCCTGAACAAGGAGCCCTCGTCGGAGCTTCATGCCGGCCAGAAGGACAGCGACATCCTGCCGCCCTACGAGGTGGTGGACGCTATCCTCTACCGCATGATCGAGGAGAGCCAGCACCGCGAGGAGATCATCAACGCCGGCTTCGACTCGCAGGTCGTCGAGAAGATCCACGCGATGATCATGCGCAACGAGAAGAAACGCTACCAGTTCCCGCCCGTACTGCGCCTCTCGGCCTGCGCCTTCGGCCACGAGCGGTTGATGCCCCTCACGAACAAGTACGGCGACTGACGCTTTTTTCTGCGGGCTTCGGAGCGGTGCAGGCCATGCTCCCCGGTGCCTTGGACGACAAAAGGGTCCGGCTCTGCAGTCGGAGCGTGAAACCGGGTGCAAACCCTGCAGCTCGAGCGTGAAGTCAGTCGCAGACCCTGCCGCCGGAGCAACAGAACAAGAAACCGAATCGGCGACGTCATGCCGGAAGCGCATGACGGACGACCATGACGAAAGAGATACGACATAACGGTACGATCGAGCGGATCGACGGTGCGACGGTTACAGTGCGCATCACCTCGCGGAGCGCCTGCAGCGCGTGTGCCGCGCGGGCTGCCTGCGGTATGGCCGAAGCGGTCGAGAAGCGGATCGAGATCGTCGTGCCGGACCCCGCGGCCTACGCCGTCGGCGAGGCGGTGACGGTGGGCGTGCAGCGCAACCTCGGTCTGAAAGCGGTGGCGCTGGCCTACGGCGGCGCGCTCGCTGTGCTGCTGGGAACGCTGGCCGCGACGGTCGGCGGCCTCGGCTGGAGCGAGGGGGCCGGCATCGCCGCGACGCTGGGCGCCGTGGCGCTCTACTACTTCGCGCTGTGGCTCCTGCGAAAACGGATAGCACATACAATTCAATTTACAATAACAAAAAACTAAATGGAAGTATTACTTTACACGATCCTGACACTGTGCGTGTTGGGTGTACTCGCGGCGGTCATCCTCTACTTCGTGGCCCAAAAGTTCAAAGTAGAGGAGGATCCGCGGATCGACTGCGTGGAGAAGATGCTGCCCGGTGCCAATTGCGGCGGCTGCGGTTTCGCAGGCTGCCGCGGTATGGCCGAGGCGCTGGTGAAGCGGGATGACATCTCGGCATTGTTCTGCCCCGTGGGCGGCGGCGATACGATGAAGGCCGTGGCCGGCTATTTGGGCAAGGCGGCGGCGGAGAAGGAGCCCCAGGTGGCGACCGTCCGCTGCGGCGGTACCTGCGCGAAGCGTCCCCGGACGAACCGCTACGACGGCGCCTCGTCGTGCGCCGTGGCCTCGTCGCTCTATGCGGGCGAGACGGGCTGCTCGTTCGGCTGCCTCGGCTACGGCGACTGCGTGGCGGCCTGCTCCTTCGGTGCGATCACGATCAACCCCGGGACGGGGCTGCCCGAGGTCGATCCCGACAAGTGTACGGCCTGCGGCGCCTGCGTCAAAGCCTGCCCGAAGAAGATCATCGAGCTGCGCAAGAAGTGGCCGAAGAACCGCGCGGTCTACGTTTCGTGCGTCTCGCACGACAAGGGCGCCGTGGTGGTGAAGGCCTGCAAGGCGGGCTGCATCGGCTGCGCCAAGTGCGAGAAGGTCTGCGCTTTCGGTGCCATCACCGTGGAGGGCAACCTCGCCTACATCGATCCGGCGAAGTGCAAGCTCTGCCGCAAGTGCGTGAACGAGTGCCCGACGGGAGCCATCCGCCTCGTCGGCATGGAACCGCTTCCGAAGGCTGCGAAGGCCGCTCCGGCCGCCGCTGCCAAGCCTGGTGCTCCCGCCGCCGCCCCGGCTGCCGCGAAGACGGAGGGTCCGCAGCCCGTCGCCCTCAAGGCCTCGGCGCTCGACCCGCTCCGGCTGCTCAATCCGCTGAAAACGGTGGAGGCTGCGAAGGCCGCTCCGGCCGCCGAGGCGCGGACGCTCGCCGCCCTCAAGGAGTCGGCGCTCCACCCGCTCCGGCTGCTGAAGCACTAACAATCCCAAATCGTCAAACGAGAAGAGAACTACGATATGAAAACATTTCCAATGGGCGGAGTTCATCCGTCGGAAAATAAGTTGAGCCGTGCGAAGGCGATCGAGGTGCTGCCGCTTCCCGAGGTGGTGCAGATCCCGCTCGCCCAGCACATCGGCGCGCCGGCCACGGCCAAGGTGGCCAAGGGCGACAAGGTGCTGACCGGTCAGCTCATCGCCGAGGCTACGGGCTTCATGTCGGCCAACATCCACGCCCCGATCTCGGGCACCGTGCAGTCGGTCGATCTGCAGCCCAACGGCCAGGGCGTGCGCCAGATGATGATCACGATCAAGCGCGAGGGCGACGAGTGGGTCGATACGATCGACCGTTCGACGGAGCTCAAAAAGGAGTGTACGCTCGCGCCGCAGGAGATCATCGCCAAGATCAAGGAGGCGGGCATCGTCGGCATGGGCGGCGCCACCTTCCCGACGCAGGTCAAGCTGTCGGTGCCTCCCGGAAAGAAGGCCGAGTGCCTTATCATCAACGGTGTGGAGTGCGAGCCCTACCTCACCTCCGACCACCGCACGATGCTCGAGCACGGCGAGGAGCTGCTCGTCGGCGTCACGATCCTGATGAAGGCGATCGGCGTCAGCAAGGCCTACATCGGCATCGAGAACAACAAGCCCGATGCGATCGCCCACCTGCAGCAGCTCGCCGCCTCCTATCCGGGCGTCGAGGTGACGCCCCTCAAGGTGCGCTACCCGCAGGGCGGTGAGAAGCAGCTGATCGCAGCTGTGACGGGCCGCCAGGTGCCCCCTCCGCCGGCCCTGCCGATCGACGTGGGCGCCGTGGTCTGCAACGCCTCGACGACCTACGCCGTCTACCGCGCCGTGCAGAAGAACATGCCGCTTATCGAGCGCGTGGTGACGATCACCGGCAAGGGGCTCAAGGAGCCGAAAAACCTCCTGACGCGCATGGGCACTCCTATCTCGACGCTCATCGAGGCGGCCGGCGGCCTGCCGGAGAACGCCGGCAAGGTGATCAACGGCGGCCCGATGATGGGCCGTGCGATGGTGAACCTCGACTCGCCCGTGACGAAGGGGTGCTCGGGCATCACCGTGATGTGCGGTGCAGAGGCCGAGCGCAAGAGCGCCGGACAGTGCATGAAGTGCGCCAAGTGCGTCGCCGCCTGCCCGATGGGGCTCGAACCCTACCTGCTCTCGAAACTCTCGCAGAAGAAGAAGTGGGACGAGGTCGAGGCGCAGATGATCACCTCGTGCATCGAGTGCGGCTGCTGCCAGTCGACCTGCCCCGCCTACCTGCCGCTGCTCGACTGGGTGCGCCTCGGCAAACAGACCGTGATGGGAATCATCCGTGCGCGCATGGCCGCCGCAGCTCCGAAAAAGTAACCGAAAAACAGCAAGATAACTATGGCAAACAAACTTATCGTCTCGCCGTCCCCCCATGTGCAGTCGATGCAGTCCACCGCCTCGATCATGCGCGATGTCGTCATCGCGCTCATCCCGGCGCTGGTCGTCTCGACGGTCGTGTTCGGCGTGAACGTACTCGGCCTGACGGCGCTCTCGGTAGCCGCCTGCGTCCTCTTCGAGTACCTGATCCAGCGCTTCCTCGTGAAGGGCTCCTGCACGATCTGCAACTGGTCGGCAGTCGTTACGGGCGTGCTGCTCGCCTTCAACCTTCCGGCCTCGATTCCGTGGTGGATCGTGGTGATCGGCGCCTTCGTGGCGATCGCCGTGGCCAAGATGACCTTCGGCGGTCTGGGCAAGAACCCCTTCAACCCCGCCCTGGTGGGCCGCGTCTTCCTGCTCATCGCCTATCCGGTCCAGATGACGACCTTCCCCGCCGTCGCCAATCCGGCCCTCGACGCCCTCTCGGGCGCTACGCCGCTGGCCGCCGTCAAACACGGCGTCGAAGCCGGCGTGCTGCCGGTGCAGGACCTGCTCCTGGGCAACATGCCCGGTTCGCTCGGCGAGGTTTCGGCCGTGGCGCTGCTCGTCGGCTTCGCCTACCTGCTGTGGCGCCGCGTGATCACGTGGCACATTCCCGTGACGGTGCTCGCCACGATGGCCCTCTTCGCCTTCTGCGTGGCGCTGGCCCGCGGCGGCGAGGCTTCGCTGCTGTGGCAGTTCCCGCTCTTCCACCTGCTGGCCGGCGGTGCGCTGCTCGGCTCGATCTTCATGGCTACGGACTATGCGACTTCGCCGATGACCGTCAAGGGTGCGGTGATCTACGCCGTCGGCATCGGTGCGATCACGATGTGCATCCGCCTCTGGGGCGCCTATCCCGAGGGTATGTCGTTCGCGATCCTCATCATGAACTCCGTCACGCCGCTTCTGAACAAGTATGTCAAACCCAAACGCTTCGGCGTCAAATAACGGAAGAGAGATGAAAAGTACACTGGTAAATATGGTGGCGGTGCTCTTCACGATCACGCTCATCGCATCGGCCGGCGTCGGTGCCGTGAACATGATTACGGTCGAGCCGATCGCCGCTGCGAAGGTCGCTGCCACGCAGCAGGCCTTGAGCGAGGTACTGCCCGCTTTCGACGATACGGCGATCGACGAACTGACGATCGACGAACTGCCCGTCAAGGTCTATACGGCGACCGAAGGCGGTGCGCTTGCCGGTTATGCCGTCGAGACGGCGACCAAGCTGGGCTTCGGCGGCATGGTGAAACTCATGGTGGGTTTCCTGCCCGACGGAACGGTCCGCAACGTGAATGTGCTCGAGCAGTCGGAGACCCCGGGTCTCGGCACGAAGATGACCGAGGAGGGCAACCCCCTGCTGGCTTCGATCCGGAACTGCAAACTGGAGGAGAAGAAGCTCGTGGACGGCAAACTGGCCGTCACGAAGGACGGCGGCGACGTGGATGCGCTGACGGCCGCGACGATCTCGTCGCGCGCCTATGTCGATGCGATCAACCGCGCCTGGATGGCGATGAAGAGCGTGCGGGACGAGGTGGCCCCGACGGATGTCGCCTCGGGCGCTACGGCTGCGAATACGAACCAAACGGAGCCTGCGGCTCGGGAAGGAGAGAGCAATGAATAAGCTGCAAATCATTACGAGTGGTATTCTGAAGAATAACCCGACCTTCGTGCTGGTGCTGGGCATGTGCCCGACGCTGGGTACGACGACGTCGGCTGCGAACGGCATGGGCATGGGGCTGGCCACGATGGCCGTGCTGATCATGTCGAACTTAGTGATCTCGCTCATCAAGAACCTGATCCCCGACAAGGTGCGCATTCCGGCCTTCATCGTCGTCATCGCCTCGTTCGTGACGATCATCCAGATGCTCATGCAGGCTTTCGTGCCGGCGCTCTACGCATCGCTCGGTGTCTTCATCCCGCTGATCGTGGTCAACTGCATCATCCTGGGCCGCGCGGAGGCTTTCGCCTCGAAGAACGGAGCCTTCGATTCGATGCTCGATGGCGTGGGCATCGGCCTGGGTTTCACGCTCTCGCTGACGACGATCGGCGCCGTGCGCGAGATCCTCGGCAGCGGCGCCGTCTTCGGCTGCCCGCTGGGTACGGCGGACTTCATGCCGCTCGTCTTCGTGCTGGCTCCGGGCGGCTTCCTTACGCTCGGCTACCTGATGGTTTTGTTTAACAAATTAGCCAAGAAATAGTTATGGAGATTTCGTACTTCGCAATCATTATCGGGGCCATCTTCGTCAACAACGTCGTTCTGGCCCAGTTCCTCGGCATCTGCCCCTTCTTAGGCGTGTCGTCGAAGGTCGAAACCTCGCTGGGCATGAGCGCCGCCGTGACGTTCGTCATGGCGCTGACGGCGCTCGTCTGCTGGCCCTTGCAGACCTATGTTCTCAATCCGCTCGGGATCGGCTACATGCAGACGATCGTCTTCATTCTGGTGATCGCCGCGCTGGTGCAGATGGTCGAGATCATCCTCAAGAAGGTGTCGCCCGCCCTCTACCAGGCGCTGGGTATCTTCCTGCCCCTTATCACGACCAACTGTGCCGTGCTGGGTGTGGCCATCCTCATGATCCAGAAGGAGTTCACCCTGCTGCAGAGCGTGGCCTACTCGGTTTCGACGGCCATCGGCTTCGGGCTGGCGCTGGTCCTCTTCGCCGGTCTGCGCGAGCGCCTCGACTTCGAGGATGTGCCCGCCGCCTTCAAAGGGGTGCCCATCGCGCTGATCACGGCCGGTATTCTGGCCATGGCTTTCATGGGCTTCTCGGGGCTGGTATAGCACTTTCCGGGATATTGCGCTGTTCCCGTTCCGCCGGTCGGCGGGGCGGGAACTTCTTTTTCGGAGGTGGTGGTGGGCGAGGGTGGCAGGGCCATTCGGGGCCATTCGGGGTCGGAAGGGGAGAAGGGGCTGGATGCGGCGGTTGTATTCCGGTCCGACAGGACCGAGCGGGCCGCAGCCTCCGCCCGGCGGAGGCCCGCTGCTCCTTCTTGTCGCAGGCGTGCGCTCCGCAGGCTGCAGCCCGAATCGGAATGTATGCTTAAACGCCCCCGCCTGCCCTGCCTAATTCTGAATTTTGAATGCTGAATCTGTGCCCGAATGGGCGCTGCGGTTCGCAGCCGCTGTTCGTTGGAGCTTTGCGTCATGATCGGTCGCATAGCGGCCGGTAGCCCGCCCCCCCCTGGCGGAGGGCTGCAACGTCGCGTCCAGAAGGTCCACTTGCGCAGGCGTATCCGCTCGGAGGCGGGTTTATTTCTCAACGGTATTGTCATCGCTCGGTTGTGGGTTTATCGCAAGCAGGATCGATGCCGCAGGCATCGGCGGGCCGCAGCCTCCGCCCGGCGGAGGCCCGCTGCTACTTAACGTCGCAAGCGTGCTCCGCAGGCTGCGACCCGAGCTCGAAAATTACGTGAATGCAGCTGCCGCTTTTTTAATACTTCATTTTTACTTGTGTCCCACCCGCCGAAATCCATCGGCAACGAGCAAAAAAAAGCTCCTCCGAACTTCGGAGGAGCGATTCCCGAGCGGGATGTTTTAGAATTTCAGACCGATCTTGATGAAGAACGAATTGCAGGCAAAATCGCCGTTGAGTGCCTGATGTTGTCCGCCAAGCCCGAAGTTGAGTTTGCCGTAGTTGAGACCGATGCCGTATGAAGCGTAGAAGCCCCCATCGAATCCATTCGTCGTGCCCTCGTCGAGAACGGGCGAATAACCAAGATCTACAGATACGTAAGGAGCGAACTTTTCGTTAACCGGATAGTAACCTTTCAAATCGACGAAGATAGGCATCGCAATCGATTCCCATTCGGTCGCATATTGTACCCCGACGCCCAAACCGACAAACGCATATTTCGTGATACGGGCACCGTGGATGGTTTCGACAAAGACGCGGCCGTATTCAGCATTCTCGCCGTCAACTTTACCGTCTAAGCCGTAGCCAAAGTTTACCTCGCCCTGATACCAGACATCCACCTTGTGGCTCGTGGTCTGGTAGGTCTTTTCGCGATTCATCTGTGTGATGGTCGTCTTCTGTGCAAACGACGTTGCAGGAACAGCCAGCAGGGCCGCAACTGCCAGAACAATGATCTTTTTCATAGAATGATTGTTTTGAAAAGTTAAAAAAAGTGAGTTGTGAAAATGTCTTTTAGAAAATGGATGTTACTTTTGACGGGTGTTGTTTTCGACGATGCGGTACTTGGCATCTTCGTTGCTTTCCTGTCCCATTTTAAGCGACTGTTTGATCCAGATATCTTCGGCCGTTCCCTGCCGGAAGTTTCTATATACGGCGGGAAATCCGGTCGCCTGTACGTTGACGACGTATTTTCCATTGATCTCGAGCGGCATGAGAATGGGCTCGCCGTCCTCGTTGCGTTCCTCGACCATCGCTTGCTTGATCTTGAATTGCGGCAGCGTGATGACATCGGCATTGGTTTCTGCGCAAAAATCGTAGATGACTTCCGATTTGATGATTTCGAAAGCTCGTTCCAATTCGATAGGGGAACTCGTTTTATTGATCAGGTATTGATTGGAAGCCAAGCCGTCCGGAATATCGGGGCGGGCAGTTCCGCGGAATGTCTTTTTTTCCTGGGAGAGCACCTCGATTTGTGCGACCATGGGGACCACGAGCATTTCGTAGGCGGCATCCAGTCGGAACGATTCGGTTTGCCGGTATTCCTCCTGAATGCCGACCAGTTTCGTCGTTTGAATCGTTTTCGAAGCGGAACCGCGCTGCGCGTAAAGACGGGGCATACCGGCGAGACAGGTGAAGCACGCCAGCAGCAGAATGATACGAAGGTTCTTCATATCGGAATCGTTTGGGTGCATCCTCGGCTCCTGCGATGCGTGATGGTAAAAAGAAAGTGTGGAGTCGATTCGTTTATCTGGCGAGAGGCTCCGGTAAGCCCGAAAACAAATAAACAATACCCCACACATGTACGGCGTGGAATGAAAGGGGGCCATTCGCGTGCCGATACAAGTGATGAGTGCGTCGTTTTCCCTGTCTTCTCGAAATTTACCGGATTTCTCGCCAAGGACAAAAGCGAAACACTTTCATCTATGTTCCGTCGCTTCTCAAAGCAACGTGGCAAAGATAGAAATTATTTTTCGAAACGACAACACTCAAACGGGGTATTGTTTGCGTGCAAAGTTCGGGAAAACATCCGACAGATGCAAGGGGTGCAGTTATCGTATTGTTCAAATTCTTGCACCTTTTCTCGCCTCGGCATAGTCCGAACAGATTCATTTGTTTTCCTTAATTTCGGGGATGGGTGGCGGCGATTCTATTTGGAACCGCAAATTCAGGTGTGTCAGGGATGCTTGGACCAGCATTCCGGTTCGGGTCGCAGCTTGCGAAGCGCCCGTGCGAGCGGATGCGAGGAGCGGGCCTTCGCGGGGCGAAGCTGCGGCCCGCTGCGGTCCCATTCGGAACCGCAAATTCAGCATTCAAGATTCAAAATTAGACGGTCTGCCGGGGCTCGCTCGGGCTTGCTCCCGGTTCGGGACGCAGCCTGCGGCCTGCCGATGCCTGACAGCATTGATTCCCGCCCGAGCCAAGCCCGCAGCCGAGCGGACGGGCTTGCGACGTAGAGGAGCAGCCCTCCGCCCGGGGGCGGCTGCGGGCTGCTGCGGCTTCCTGCGAAGCCGCAAATTCAGCATTCAAAATTCAAGATTCAAAATTATCAACCGGGACGCAGCCTGCAGAGGGAGCAGCGACGCAGAGGAGCTGCGGGCCTCCGCAGCGGGAGGCTGCGGCCCGCCAATCGCCGCGCGATTGATTCTAACCACATATTTTCCGGCAAAACCCGCAGCCGAACGGACGGGCCTGCGACGCCCTTCGGGCGCAATTCAGAATCCAGAATTCAAGATTCAAAATTACGAAATTCGGGCTGCCGCCTGCGGAGACCCGCTCGAAGCGGACCTGCGGGTTGCGAGCCTCCGCTGCCGGGAGACTGCGGCCTGCTCGGCCTTTACAAGACCGAAATTCAGAATTATAAAATCAGAATGCAACCTGGGCCTGCTCGGCCCTGGCGGACCGATCCAAACTCGGAATACGCTTCCAGCCGAGCTGTGGACTTTTGCAGTTCCATGCGGAACCGCGAATGAATTTTGAACCTTTTCGATAAGTCGAGGGCATAGCCGAACTTGTTCGGGCTCTGCCGAGGCGAGAAAAGGTGCAAGAATTTGAACGATTTTTATGCGCAGTTTCCGATAAAAACCTATCTTTGTACCTTAAACCTGCAAAACCGAACTATAGAAATGAAGCAGATCGTCCAACTTCACGACAAGCGTTTCAAGGTGATGATTCCTGCGGCCCGCATCGACGAGGTGGTCGCCGAGGTCGCAGCCCGCATCAACCGCGACTATGCCGATCGCGAAACGCCGATTTTCCTCGGCGTGCTCAACGGCTCGTTCATGTTCTTCAGCGACCTTATCAAGAAGATCGAATTCAACAGCGAGATCTCGTTCGTCAAGCTCGCCTCCTACGCCGGCACCGAATCGACGGGCGAGGTGCGGAACCTCATCGGACTGAACAATTCGATAGAAGGGCGCCATATCATCGTCGTCGAGGATATCGTCGATACGGGGGAGAGCATCGCCCACATGGTCTCCGAGCTCGAAAAGCACCATCCCGCCTCGATCGAGATCTGTACGCTCTTCTTCAAGCCGCGCTCCTACCGCAAGGATATTCCGATCAAGTACGCCGCCATGGAGATCGGCAACGAATTTATCGTCGGCTACGGGTTGGACTACGACCAGCTGGGCCGCAGCCTGAAGGATATTTATGTCGTAACGGAGGAGGAATGACGTACGTGACCGATACGGAGCTGCTCGACGGAGGGCGGAAGCTGCCCTTAGTGGAGGATTTCTACACGATTCAGGGCGAGGGGTACCACGCCGGCAAACCCGCCTACTTCATCCGCCTCGGCGGCTGCGACGTGGGGTGCCGCTGGTGCGATGCGAAGTATACGTGGAATCCGCGGCTCTATCCGCCCACGGAGATCGCGATGATCGTCGAGCGCGCCGCCTCCTATCCGGTGCAGGCCATCGTGCTGACCGGAGGTGAACCGCTGCTTTACCCGCTCGATCCGCTGACCGACGCCCTGCACGAGCGGGGGCTGGAGATCTTTCTCGAAACATCGGGGTCGCACCCTTTCAGCGGCCGATTCGATTGGGTCTGCCTCTCGCCGAAACGGCGGCAGCCGCCGCTGAAGGAGGCTTTCGCGCGGGCCGACGAACTGAAGGTGATCGTGGAGGCGGAGGAGGATTTCGAGTGGGTCGAGCAAAACGCCCGCGAGGTGTCGCTCCGCTGCCGACTCTACCTGCAGCCCGAATGGAGCGTTTCGGAGCAGGTGATGCCGCTGTTGGTGGAGTATGCCAAAGCCCATCCGCGCTGGAACATCTCGATCCAGACCCACAAATACATGCACATCCCCTGATGCAATGAAAGTTTCGTTCGGCTCCCGCTTCTGGATTACGACCACGGTGATCGTCGTCCTCTTTTCGATGTTCTTCATCGGACGACATCTGGTGCATGCGTTCGGCATCAAGCGCGACATCGCCCGCCTGCAGGAGGAGGAGGCGCACTATCGGACCCGCATCGCCGAGGACAGCACGCTGGTCGAACACCTGAAGTATGACGACTACCTGGAAGAGTTCGCGCGCGAACGGTTCCGCATGCAGCGGCCCGACGAGAAAGTTTATATGATGAAGGATTGATCCGGACCGCCCCGCCTTGTTTTGGTAGGGCGGTCGGTTTTTTTGGGGGGGCGATTGTTGCGCGACCGACAAAAATGCAACAAATCAAACTCGGGCAGAGCAGCTTGCGAAGTGACCGCGCGCGAGCGGACGCGAACAGCAGGTCTTCGTGGGTCTTCGTGGGCCTTCGCGCGGCGAAGCTGCGGCCCTCGCGACCTCTTGCAAGGTCGAAATTTTCCATTCAATATTCAAAATTCTTTTCGGGCCGCGGCTTGCGAAGGAACGCACAAGCGGACGCGAGTTGCGGGCCTTCGCCGCCCCCCCCCAGGCTGCGGCCCGCTGCGCCCTATGGGCGCAAATTCATGATTCAAAATTCAAGATTCAAAATTATGGGGCTGCCGAGCTGTTTGTATTCTGATTCGGGTCGCAGCCTGCGGAGTGCCCGCCTGCGACGATAAGGAGCTGCGGGCCTCCGCCGCCGGGAGGCTGCGGCCCGCACGACCTCTTGCGAGGTCGATTTTGCTTGCTGCAAGCCCGCAGCCGCCGATTTTCGCCGAGCTATTTTGCAGTAAACCCGACTGCGCAGCAGTCGGCAGCCTGCAGCCACTTCCACCAAAGCCTGCATCTGCCGCCCGCTCGGTCCTGGCGGACCGGCCCAAACTTGAGGCCAGCCCGCAGCCGATTGGATGGGCTTGCGACGTAAAGGAGCCGTCCGCAGCCCGGGGGCGGCTGCAGGCTGCCTCTGACCGTCCTTCCCCTCCCGAAACAACAAACCGGACACCCGCAAAGGGTATCCGGTTCGTTTTGATCGTGTCGAGCTGCCATTTGCCGCCAGCTTCGCCGCGCCGCAACCGCAACTGCGCTGCAATCGTGCAACTGCGTTGCAACAGCATCGCACCGCCGCCGCAACGTTTGTTCTACTTCTGCAGCTCGGCCAGGGCAGCCTTGGCAGCCTCGGCTGCGGGACCGGCCGTCACCTTCTTGAAGGCGGCGATCGCCTGGTCGCGCATCTCGCGGGCGTTGTAGGCCGCGGCGAGCTGGTAGTATACCGTGCTCTTGTCGGCTTCGTCGGTCTGGGCCTCGGCGGCGGCGGGTGCCGTCTCGATCACTTTGGCATAATCCTTCTTGCCGAGGTAGGCCTGCACGCGGACGAGCTGGAAGAGCGCATTCGCGGGGTTCTTGGCCAGCTGCGTGTCGGCCAGTGCGATGATCCCGTCGTAGTCGCCGGCGCCCTGCAGTTCGGCCACCTTGTTATTCGTGTAGAAGGCCATCATCTCCTTCGCCTTGGCGGCATCCTCCTGGTACTTCGGGTGGGTCTTGGCGGCGATCGCCTCGTAAATATCCATTCCCTTCTCGAACTCGCCCAGCTCGCAGTAGCTCATCGCGAGGTTCAGCGCCATCTCCGTGTTGTTCGGGTCGGCGGCGTAGCCCTTCTCGAAGACAGCGGCTGCCGCAGCGTAGTCCTTGTTGTTGTAGGCCGTGCCGCCCTGGATCTGGTAGACCTTCGCGACATAACTCTTGCACTTGTCGGCCTGGGTGTCGTCCCCGTAGAGCTCGGCCAGCTCGGCCCCCTTCGAGAAGTTGGCGAGGGCAGCCTCGTAGTTGGCCGGCTTGGCCATCATCGCGCGGCCGCCGAGCTGGAAGTAGCACTTCGGCAGCGCGTTCTTGGCCGTGGCGACGAGCGATGCGGCATCCTCGACATCCATTCCCTGTTCGATCACCTGCTCGAACTTCTGGGCTGCGACCTGGTAGTTCTTGGCGCCGAACGCGGCGGCACCTTCGTTATACACCGTTTTGACATCCTGCGCCGAAAGCGTGCATACGCCGAGCAGCGCGACTACCGATACAAAAAGTTTTTTCATGGTATACGAATAGAATTGGTTTTAGGGTTCGCGGTCCTCCACCCTCCGGCAGCGGACCTTGGCGACAAAATTAAGCATAAAAAATCAAACTGGCAAGCCCGCAGGGCCTTCTATCTGCGCAGCCGGGCGAAAAAGTCGTTCATCAACGCCTCGCAGGCCTCGCCGAGCACCCCCCGCACGACCTCGGTCCGCGGATGCAACATCCGTTCCGAATAGCGCCGGAAGCCCCGCTTCGGGTCGTCGGCGCCCCATACGACGCGCCCCACCTGGGCCCAGGCGATCGCCCCGGCGCACATTGCGCAGGGTTCGACCGTCACGTAGAGCGTGCAGCGGGGCAGATACTTGCCCCCGAGGGTCGCGGCGGCAGCCGTGAGGGCCTGCATCTCGGCGTGGGCCGTGGGGTCCTGCAGCGTCTCGACGAGGTTGTGCCCCCGTCCGATGATGCGGCCCTCGCTGACGACGACCGCCCCGATCGGGACCTCCTCTTCGGCTAACGCCAAACGGGCCTCGTTTATTGCCTGCTGCATAAATTTTTCGTCGGTCGAAAGCGGTTCGGCCATCGCCTGGCCTTCCGTTGAATGTTGTTCGGTCATTGTTTTTTTGTCGGTTGAAAGTCGCCCGGCCTTTGCCTTTTCATCGGTTGAAAGGTGTCCGATCATTGTCGGGCTGTCCGTTGAAGGTTGTCCGGCCATTGCTTTGCAGGCGGTCGAAAGCCGCCCGGTCCCCGCCTTTTCGCCGGTCGAAGCGGCCGGGCGCCGTCGGAATCCGATGTTTTTTGCCGCGACGGAACAAAATTAAGATAAAATTGCGTAACTTTGTCGATTGTCAAGCAAAAAACGCATACAAACCAACAACCGTCTATGTACAGAACTCATACCTGCGGCTCGCTCCGAGTCGAAAACGTGAACGAAACCGTCACTCTTGCGGGCTGGGTGCAGAAGGTGCGCAACCTGGGGGCGATGACCTTCATCGACCTGCGCGACCGCTACGGCCTGACGCAGATCGTCGTCGAGGAGCACTCCGACGCCGCCGTGCGCGAGACGGCCCTCAAGGTGGGCCGCGAATGGGTGCTCCAGGTCACCGGCCGCGTGCTGGAGCGCGAATCGAAGAATCCGAAGATGCCGACGGGCGACATCGAGGTGGCCGCCACGGCGATCCGCGTGCTGAACGAGGCGCTGACGCCTCCCTTCACGATCGAGGAGCAGTCGGACGGCGGCGACGACCTGCGGATGAAGTACCGCTACCTCGACCTGCGCCGTCCGCCGCTGCAGCGCAACCTGCAGCTCCGCCACCGGATGGCGCAGGAGATTCGCCGCTTCCTCGACAGCGAGGGCTTCCTCGAGATCGAGACCCCCTATCTGGTAGGCTCCACGCCCGAGGGGGCGCGCGACTTCGTCGTGCCGAGCCGGATGAACCCCAACCAGTTCTACGCCCTGCCGCAGTCGCCGCAGACGCTCAAGCAGCTGCTGATGGTGGCCGGCTACGACCGTTATTTCCAGATCGTGCGCTGCTTCCGCGACGAGGACCTGCGCGCCGACCGCCAGCCCGAGTTCACGCAGATCGACTGCGAGCTGTCGTTCGTCGAGCAGGAGGATATTCTCGGCATCTTCGAGCGCTGGGCCAAGCACATGTTTCGCGAGGTGCTGGGGATCGAGTTCAAGGAACCCTTCCGCCGGATGCCGTGGATCGAGGCGATGGAGAAGTACGGCTCGGACAAACCCGACCTGCGCTTCGGGATGGAGTTCGCCGACCTGACCGGACCGACCAAGGGGCACGGCTTCTCGATCTTCGACGAGGCGGAATACGTCACGGGCTTCGCCGCTCCGGGGTGCGCCTCCTATACGCGCAAGCAGATCGACGCCCTCACGGAGTTCGTCAAGCGGCCCCAGGTGGGGGCCCGCGGGCTCATCTGGATCCGCGTCGAGGCCGATGCGGTCAAATCGTCGGTGGACAAGTTCTTCTCGCCGGAGGAGGTGCGCGCGCTGGCCGGACGCTGCGGCGCCCAGGCGGGCGATCTGGTGCTGATCCTCTGCGGCAAAAAGTTCAAGGCCCTGACGCAGCTTTGCGCGCTGCGCCTGGAGGTGGCCCGGCAGCTGGGGCTGCGCGACCCGAAGCGTTTTGCCCCGCTGTGGGTGGTCGACTTCCCGATGTTCGAGTGGGACGAGGAGACGCAGCGCTACTACGCGATGCACCATCCCTTCACCTCGCCCAAACCCGAGGATATCGAGTTCCTCGAGAGCGACCCGGGGCGCGTGCGCGCCAACGCCTACGACTTCGTCTGCAACGGCACGGAGATCGGCGGCGGCTCGATCCGCATCCACGACGCCAAGCTGCAGGCGACGATCTTCAAATGCCTCGGCTTCACCCCCGAGCGGGCGCAGGAGCAGTTCGGCTTCCTGATGAATGCCTTCAAGTACGGCGCACCCCCGCACGGCGGTCTGGCCTTCGGCTTCGACCGGCTCTGCTCGCTCTTCGGCGGCTCGGATTCGATCCGCGACTTCATCGCCTTCCCGAAGAACAACGCCGGCCGCGACGTGATGCTCGACGCCCCCTCGCTGCTCGACCAGACGCAGCTCGACGAACTGTACCTGACGCTGCGCGAACCGAAAGCCTGAGTGCGGCGCGTTTGAAACGGAAGAGCGGGTGCCCGAAAAATCGTTCGGGCACCCGCTCTTGGTTTGTCCGGCAGGGAGGCGGGACGGGCCGGTTGCTGCGGCCGGCGGTGGAGCTGTTCCGGCGGAGTTCTGCCGCATCGGGCCTGCTCGGTGTTTCGGGCCGGGGGCTTTCGGCGGACCGTTACCGAACCGGTTGGGACGCTGCAGCCGGCGGGGCGGCTGGTTATTGCTCCGCCCGGTTATTGCTCCGCCCGGTTATTGCTCCGCCCGGTTATTGCTCCGCCCGGTTATTGCGCCGCCCGGGGTTCGTCCCCGGCGGGGGTCGGTCCCGGTGCGTCGATGCCGGCCTGCTGCTGCATCCAGCGGGTCGCCCGGCGGTTCGTCTCGGGGAAGCGCCAGTGGAACGAGGCGGGGGTGACGACGATTGTCTTGGGGGCGGTGATCGTGTTGAGGGCTGCGCAGACCGAGGTGGGCGGGCAGGAGTTGTCGTTGAATCCGTAGGAGTAGAAGCCCGGGCAGCGGATGCGGCGGGCGAAGTTCACCACATCGTAATAGCCCATCGTCCGCATCGCCGCGCGGCGGTCGACGGTGGGCTGCGCCTCGGCGTCGGGGAACATCCGCGGCCAGCCGCCGGCGCGGCCGTGCAGGTAGCCGCTGACGTCGCAGAGTGCGGGGTAGAAGGCCGCCACGAAGCCGATCTTCTCGTGCAGGGCTGCCGTGACGATGCTCAGCGCACCGCCCTGGCTGCCGCCGGTGACCCCCGCGTGCTCGCCGTCGAAGGCGGGGTGGGTCAGCAGGAAGTCGACCGCCCGCACACAGCCGGCGTAGACGCGGCGGTAGTAGTAGTCGTCGCGCCGTTCGATGTTCGTGTAGGCGTAGCTGCCGATGCGTTCGCGGGCAGCAGCCAGCACCGAATCGGGGGCGTTCATCGGGATGCCGTGGATCTCGATCGCCAGGGCGATGAAGCCCGCCTCGGCGTAGTCGGTTGCGGGGGCGATCCGCTTGACGCCTGCACCGGGCGGAACGAGCAGGACGGGGTGGCGCCGGCCGTCACGCGGCACGGAGAGGTAGCCGTAGAGACACGAGCCGTCGTCGAAGCAGGGGATGCGGACCATCGAGGTGGCGACCCGCTCGGTCGAGAGGGCGGGCATCGGCAGCTCTTCGACCTCGAGCGGTGCGCGGCGCGCCTCCTGCAGGGTGCGGCGCCAGAAACGGTCGAAGTCGGTCGGATGGCCGATCGTCGGTTCGATGCGGGCCGTGCTGAAGCCGACCTTGACGGTCTCGGTGCAGCTTTGGCCCTCGACCGAGAAGCGGACGGTGCCGTAGCGGAAGCCGGGCCGGTCGAGGGTGCCGATGGTGACGGCCGCGCGGCCATTGCGGAAGAAGGTGCGGCCTTCGAGGTCGGGCGCCATCCGGTCGTCGCCCGCTTCGAAATGCACCTCGACGCCGTCCAAGGCTGTGCCGCCGGCCCGGGCGTAGAGCATAAGCCGGGCTGTGTCGCCCGCGGCGTAGCGGCAGTCGCCCCGGTCGGCCAGGACGGTCCAGGAGAGGTAGGGGCGCGGGGCGGGTTTGATCTGGGCGCTGCTGTCGAACGGTGCCGCGAGGGCGGCCAGCAGCAGAAGCAGGGTAGATTTCATAAGCGAGTTGGTGCGATTGGGTGGTCTCTTTGTCGTTTGGTCGACCTCCTATGAGGCCGGGCGGGTTGCCGTAGGCCGAATCTGCCGTTTTGGCAAACGGTGCGCGGTGCAGGGGCCGGTCCTGGCGGGCCGCAGCCGGGGGGCGGCAGTTCGGCCTCTTTGGCGGTTGATCCCTGCCACAAGGCCGGCCCGCAGCCGGGCGGAAGGGCCTGCTTTCGAGCTGCGCGAGATTGCAGCCCTCCGCCGGGGGGGGCGGCTGCGGGTTGCCGACTGCTGCGCAGTCGAGTTTGCTGCAAAATATCTCGGCGAAAATCGGCGGCTGCGGGCTGCCATCCTGACGAACCGAAACAATGCCACGGGCTGTCCGCAAGTGAAATCGATCCCGCAGGTCCGCTTCGAACGGGGCCTCCGCAGGCTGCGCCCCGAGTTTGTAATTCTGAATTTTGAATCTTGAATTCTGAATTTGCGGCTTCGTAAAGAAGCCGCCGCATCCCGCAGCCTCCCCCGGGCGGAGGGCTGCATTTTCGCGTCCCGCAGGTCCGCTCATGCAGGCCCATCCGCTCGGCTGCGGGCTTGTTGTGCCGGATCAATCGCGCAGCGATCGGCGGGCCGCAGCCTCCCGGCGGCGGAGGCCCGCAGTTCGTAGCCGAACTTGCGCCCTCCGCAGGCTGCAGCCCGAAAATGCAGGAACGCACTAAGTTTTGAATTTTGAATTTTGAATTTTGAATTTCCCTTGCCGCCTCCGGCCGAAGGCCCCGCCAACGAAAAAGATCCCCGCCTCGAACCGTGGAGGCGGAGATCTTTTTTGCGAATTGCGTCGGTGTGTGTGCTTACTCCGCCTTGCCGGCCGAGCCGAGCACGTTCTCGCACTTGTGCATATAGAGCTTCTTGAGCTCGTCGCGGGCGGGACCCAGGTACTTGCGGGGATCGAACTCGGCGGGCTTCTCGGCCAGCACCTGACGAACGGCCGCCGTCATCGCCAGACGACCGTCCGAGTCGATGTTGATCTTGCAGACGGCGCTCTTCGCAGCCTTGCGCAGCTGCTCCTCGGGGATGCCGACTGCATCCTTCAGCGCGCCGCCGAAGTGGTTGATGATCTTCACGTACTCCTGCGGCACCGACGACGAGCCGTGCAGCACGATGGGGAAGCCCGGGAGCTTCTCCTCGATCTCCTTCAGAATATCGAAGCGCAGCTCGGGCGGCACGAGGATCCCCTCGGCGTTGCGCGTGCACTGCTCGGGCTTGAACTTGTTGGCGCCGTGCGACGTACCGATCGAGATGGCCAGCGAGTCGACGCCGGTCTTCGTCATGAAGTCGATCACGTCCTTCGGGTCGGTGTAGTGCGAGTGCTCGGCGGCCACCTCATCCTCGACACCGGCCAGCACGCCCAGCTCGCCTTCGACCGTCACGTCGTACTGGTGGGCATACTCGACGACCTTCTTCGTGAGGGCGATGTTCTCCTCGTAGGGGAGCGCCGAGCCGTCGATCATCACTGACGAGAAGCCCATATCGATGCAGCTCTTGCAGAGTTCGAACGAGTTGCCGTGGTCGAGGTGCAGCACGATGGGAATGTTCTTGCCCAGCTCCTTGGCATACTCGACGGCACCCTGTGCCATATAGCGGAGCAGCGTCTGGTTGGCGTACTTGCGGGCGCCCGACGACACCTGCAGAATGACCGGCGACGAGCACTCGACGCAAGCCGAGATGATGGCCTGCATCTGCTCCATGTTGTTGAAATTGAAGGCCGGAATGGCGTAGCCTCCCTTGATGGCCTTGGCGAACATTTCGCGCGTGTTCACCAGACCCAGCTCCTTGTAAGATACCATAATCGTTTGAAATTTATGTAAAATGAATTTTTACTTGTTTGCAATGACAGCACAAATTTAATAAAAAATCCGATGCATGCTCGCATTTCCCGGAAAAAGTAGCGATCATTTTTTAGCTGCCGCCCTGCTGCGGTTCCCTCCGGAACCGCAAATTCATAATTCAAGATTCAAAATTATGCTCGGGCTGCAGCCTGCGGAGCGCACGCAAGTTCGGGTACGAACTGCGGACCTCCGCCGCCGGGAGGCTGCGGCCCGCACGGTCCTTACGGACCGATCCCTACCCAAGTCCAGCCCGCAGCCGAGCGGACGGGCGGCATCGACTGCAAGGAGTTGCAGCCCTCCGCCCGGGGGCGGCTGCGGGCTGCTACGACTTCTTATCGAAACCGCAAATGAAAAATGAAGAATTAAAAATGAATATTTAATGTAGCAAACGAGGCTCACTCGAGTGCGTATTCAAACTCGGGCTGCAGCTTGCGAAGGACCCGCACGAACGGACCTGCGGGACGCGAAAAGCGGGCCTTCGCGGGGCGAAGCTGCGGCCCGCTGCGCCCATTCGGGCGCAAATTCAGCATTCAAAATTATGCTCGGGCTGCAGCCTGCGGAGCACGCTTGCGACGTTAAGGAGCAGCGGGCCTCCGCCGCCCCCCAGGCTGCGGCCCGCCGACCTCTTGTGAGGTCGATTTCAGTCGTAGAGCAGTCCCGCAGCCGAGCGGAGGGGCGGCATCGACTGCCAGGGAGTTGCAGCCCTCCGCCCGGGGGCGGCTGCGGGCTGCCGGTCGCATCGCGACCGAATTTACAGACGATCATTCTGCCAAAACAGACGACTGCGAGCTGCGGCCCGCCCGCTCCTGCCGGACCGGCCCCAATTCGGAACAAGCCTGCAGTCCCGTCACCCGCCGCGGCGCCAAATGCCCGTCCGCAGGCCCGTCCGCGAAAGTCCCTCGAAAGAACGAACGATCCGGCGAAGAATGTTGCGAAATCCGGATTGTTTTTTGTAATTTTGTCGGTTGGAACATCCCGATTCTGCAAACAAACAACAAAACGATACACTGCTATGAGCGAATTTATCTACCAGGAGCCGTTCCCCGTCGGGGAGGACAAGACCGAGTACCGTCTGCTGACGAAGGACTATGTGAAGGTCGTCGAGTGCGACGGCCGCAAACTGCTGAAGGTCGACCCCGAAGGGCTCGCCTTCCTCTCGAAGGCGGCCTATTCCGACGTCTCGTTCTACCTGCGTGCGGCCCACCTGCAGAAGCTGCGCAACATTCTCGACGATCCCGAAGCCACGGACAACGACAAATTCGTCGCCTACACGATGCTGATGAACCAGTGCGTGGCGGCCGAGGGCGAGCTGCCGACCTGCCAGGATACCGGCACGGCGATCTGCATCGGCCACAAGGGCGAGGATGTCTGGACCGGTGCCGACGATGCCGCCTACATCGCCCGCGGCGTCTACGAGACCTACAAGGAGCGCAACCTGCGCTATTCGCAGGTCGTCCCCTTCACGATGACCGACGAGAAGAACTCGGCCACGAACCTCCCCGCCCAGATCGACCTCTACGCCGGCAAGCCGGGGATGGAGTACGAGTTCCTCTTCATCACCAAGGGGGGCGGCTCGGCCAACAAGACCTTCCTCTACCAGCAGACCAAGGCGCTGCTGAACGAGGAGTCGCTCACGAAGTTCATCACGGAGCACATCAAGGACCTCGGCACCTCGGCCTGCCCGCCCTACCACCTGGCGATCTGCATCGGCGGCACCTCGGCCGAGATGTGCCTCTCGACCGTCAAAAAGGCCTCGGCCGGCTACCTCGACGAGCTCCCGACCTCGGGCAACGAGGGGGGCCGCTGCTTCCGCGACCTCGAGTGGGAGGCGAAGGTGCTGCAGATCTGCCGCTCGTGCGGCCTCGGCGCCCAGTTCGGCGGCAAGTACTTCGTTCACGACGTCCGCGTGATCCGCGCTCCGCGTCACGCCGCCTCGTGCCCTGTGGCGATCGGCGTCAGCTGCTCGGCCGACCGCAACATCAAGGCCCGGATCACCCCCGAGGGCATCTTCCTCGAGCAGCTCGAGAAGAACCCCGCCCGCTTCCTGCCCGCCGCGGCGCCCGCGATGACGCCCGCCGTGGAGATCGACCTCGACGAGGGAATGGACAAGGTGCGCGCGACGCTGACCAAATACCCGATCCGCACGCGCCTGAATCTGAAGGGAACGCTCATCGTCGCCCGCGACATCGCTCACGCCCGCATCAAGCAAATGCTCGACGAGGGCAAGCCGATGCCCGACTACTTCAAGAAACACCCCGTCTACTACGCCGGTCCGGCCAAGACGCCGTCGGGGATGCCCTCGGGGTCGTTCGGCCCGACGACGGCCGGCCGTATGGACCCCTACGTCGATCTCTTTCAGTCGGCGGGAGGCTCGATGGTGATGGTGGCCAAAGGCAACCGCTCGCAGGCTGTCACCGACGCCTGCCGCAAGCACGGTGGCTTCTACCTCGGCTCGATCGGCGGCCCGGCCGCGATCCTGGCGAAGAATTCGATCAAGTCGGTGGAGGTGATCGACTTCCCCGAACTGGGAATGGAGGCCGTCCGCAAGATCCGCGTCGAGAACTTCCCCGCCTTCATCATCGTCGATGACAAGGGAAACGACTTTTTCGCCGACTGCAAACACTAAAACCGCGCTTCGCGACGTTCCCTTTTTAAATATGGCAGAAGCAAAAGTTACCCTTTTTCTATGAACCGATTCGTCGTCCGATTCGCCCTCGCGTTGGGCTGCCTGCTGGCGGCCGTCGGGGCGCTGGCGGCCGAGACGCCCCGTCTGGAGCTCTCGGCCCCGCTGACGGTGGCCCTCGGGAAGCCCTTCAGCGTCGAGTTCACGCTCAATGCCGCGCCCGACGAGAACACCTTCCGGGCCCCCTCGTTCGAAGGCTTCGACCTGCTGGCGGGGCCTGCCGTGGCCCGCGGCTCGTCGGTGAGCTTCATCAACGGCAAGATGTCGAAGAGCGAGCAGTACACCTATACGTTCGTGCTGCTGCCCAAGACGCCCGGCAACGTGACGATCGGGGCCGCCGAGGCCCGGGTCGACGGCGAGCTGCTCCGCTCGCAGCCGCAGCCGGTCGAGGTGGTCGATGAGGGGGGCGCCGCGCCGCAGGGTGCGGATGCCCGCCGGCCGGAGCGGGAGGAGCGCCAGACGGCCGCCGACCGGGTGGCCGAGGACGACGTGCTGCTGCGCGCCGTCGTCTCGAAACGCACGGTCTACAAGAACGAACCGCTGCACGTCACCTATAAACTGTATACGAGGGTGCCGTTCGTGGACTATTCGTTCGAGGCGGCGCCCGCTTTCAACGGCTTCTGGGCGCAGGACCTGACCCGCAAGCGCAACAACGTGCAGTCGAACCGCGAGACCTTCAACGGCAAGGTCTACGAGACCTACGTACTGGGCGACTGGCTCCTCTACCCGCAGCAGGCCGGCACGCTCGCGATCGAGCCGATGGGGATGACCGTCGTGGCGCAGATCGTCGTGCAGAGTCGCAACCGCGACCCCTTCTTCGGGGGCGGACACGAGGTCTACAACGTGCCCCGCAAGGTGCGGAGCCAGCCGATGAGCGTGACCGTCAAGCCGCTGCCTGCAGGGGCTCCTGCAGGCTTCAGCGGCGCCGTGGGCGATTTCCGCCTCGAGACCGTGCCGCCCGACGGACGGCTGGCGGCCAACTCGGGCGCCACCTATACGGTGCGCATCTCGGGCTCGGGCAACCTCACCTTCGTGCAGGCGCCGACGCTGACGCTGCCCGGCTCGTTCGAGCAGTACAACGTCAAGACCACCGAGTCGATCAACGCCTCGGCGGCCGGCATTACGGGCTACCGGCAGTTCGAATATCCCTTCATCGCCCGGGCCGAGGGCGACTACGAGATCGCCCCGGTGCTCTTCAGCTACTTCGATCCGGTGCGCGGCGAGTATCGCACGCTCTCGTCGAAGGCCGTGCCGGTCGAGGTCCTGCCCGATGCGAAGGGGGGCTCGACGGAGACGGTCGTGCTGCAGGGACGCGGCCTCTCGAAGGAGGAGGTGAAGCTGCTCGGCGAGGATATCCGGTTCATCAAGTTAGGGGCTGCGCAACTCGGTCCCGAGCGGCGGCCGCTCCTCTTCAGCGGCCTCTACTGGGGGCTGCTGGTGCTGATCGCGGCGTTTTTCGGCGGCCTCTATGTGCTGCTGCGCCGCCGCATCCGCGAGTCGCAGAACGTAGTGCTCGTGCGCGGCCGCCGGGCCAACAAGGTGGCGCTGCAGCGCTTCCGGGCCGCCCGCCGGTATATGGAGACGCAGGATCGCCACGCCTTCTACGAGGAGATGCTGCGGGCGCTGTGGGGCTATATGGGCGACAAGTTCAACATCCCGGTGGCCAACCTCACGAAGGAGAACGTGCGCGAGGAGCTGCACAAGCGCGGCATCCCGCAGGAGGAGTCGCAGCGCTTCACGGCGATCATCACCCGGTGCGACGAGGCGCAGTACGCGCCCGCGGCCTCGACCTCGATGCAGGAGGTCTATACGGAGGGCGTCGAACTGATTTCGGAGATCGAGAGCCGGATCAAACGGTAACATTCAAGACGACAGCGATGAAAAAGATACAAACGCTTTTTGCGATCGGAGCCCTGCTGCTCGCCGCCGCTGTGCCGGTGTCGGCCCGGGAGCACTCCGCGGCGGAGGAGACCGGGAGCGGCGCGGCTGCGGCTGCATCCGCGGCTTCGACGGATATTGCGACGACGGCTTCGGCTGCCGGGGGAGCGGCTGTGGCCGGCGGTTCGGCTTCGGCCGGAGTTGAGACGGCGGCCGCGGCAGCTTCGGCCGGGAGCTCGGCGGAGACGGCGGCCGCGGATGGGGCCGCATCTGCTGCGGAGACAGCCGGGGAACCCTCCGGCGCGACGCCCGGGGAGCTGTGGGAGCGGGCCAATGCGGCCTATGTCGACAACGATTTCCACGGGGCGATCGCGCTCTACCGCGCCATCGAGGCGCAGGGGCTCGTCTCGGCGAAACTCTATTACAACCTGGCCAACGCCTATTTCAAGCAGGAGCAGCCGGCCGAGGCGATTCTCTACTACCGCCGGGCCCTGCGGCTCGCGCCGGGCGATGAGGATGTCCGCCACAACCTTTCGGTCGCCGAGGCGCGGACGAAGGACACGATCGAGCGGATCCCCGAATTTTTCCTGACGACCTGGGTCCGTTCGCTGCGCAGCACGATGAGTGCGACGGCCTGGACCGTCCTCTCGCTCGTGCTGCTGACGGCGACGCTGCTGCTCGGGCTCTTCTATCTGCTGGCCCAGCGGCTGACGCTGCGCAAGGCGGGCTTCTACGGGATGCTTGCGGCGGGGCTGCTCTTCGTCGCGGCGACGAGCTTCGCCGCCGGACAGCGCCGCGAGCAGCTCGACCGCAGTGAGGCGGTCGTGATGGCGGCATCGGCGGCGGTCAAGAGCTCGCCCGACCGTTCGGCCACGGACCTCTTCGTGCTGCACGCCGGGACGACGCTGCGGGTGACGAACCGGCTGGATGACTGGTGCGAGATCACGATCGCCGACGGCAAGAAGGGGTGGACCGAGGCGCGCAACCTCGAAACGATCTGACCGGCGATGTCGCTCTTGCTTCAGGAGGTGGTGGGCGAGCTCTCGAAGCTGCCCGGAATCGGCCGGCGCACGGCGTTGCGGCTGGCGATGCACCTGTTGCGGATGGAGCCTTCGTCGGTCGACGATATGACGACGGCGATCGCCCGCTTCCGCCACGATATCAAATATTGCAGCCGCTGCAACAACCTCTCCGATGCGGAGATCTGCCCGATCTGCGCAGATGCCGAGCGTGACCGCTCGACGATCTGCGTCGTCGAGCAGGTGGCCGACCTGCTTTCGATCGAGAATACGCACCAGTACCGCGGGCTTTACCACGTGCTGGGCGGGCTCATATCGCCGATGCAGGGGATCGCGCCGTCGGATCTGAAGATCGACCTGCTTTGCGACCGCATCGCGCAGGGGGATGTGAAGGAGGTGATTCTGGCGATTTCGACCTCGGTCGAGGGCGAGACGACGCTCTTTTATCTGATGAGCCGGCTGCGCGCCTTTGCGGGGGTGAAGATCACCTCGATTGCCCGCGGCATCGGCTTCGGCGACGAGCTGGAGTACGTGGATGAACTGACCATCACCCACGCGATGCTCAACCGCCGGGAGATCGAGTAGGGGTGCGTTTTTTTGCGGTGATCGGTCGCGCAGCGACCGGCAGCCCGCAGCCGCCCCCTGGCGGAGGACTGCTCCTCTACGTCGCAAGCCCATCCGCTTGGCTGCGGGCTTGTCTCGAGTTGGGGCCGGTCCGTCAGGACCGAGCGGGCCGCAGCAAAATCGATCCCGCAGGGATCGGCGGGCCGCAGCCTGGGGGCGGCGGAGGCCCGCAATTCGTACCCGAACTTGCGCGCCTCCGCAGGCTGCGACCCGCAAGTTTTTCCCTATACAATTCGAAGAGCCGATTTAGTTCTTTTTAGAAAATTTTGTTACCTTTGTAGCAGAATAGATCGCAAGATCGATGAACATATCATAAAGAGGAAAAACAACTCTTTATACCTCAGTTCGAACTTGGGCTCCTCTTCGGAGGTTGTTTGGTATGGTATAATGGTTGTCAGTCCTTGTTATGTCCCGCCCTCGAAAAGGGTGGGACAGACAGGGGCGCAGGACAGCTGCCATGCCAAGGGTTCCCAAGACCTGAACTGAGGAGGCTGACACCGCGCCCTCCTTTTTTTTGGTCTAATATGCAAAAAGTAGGATGAAAAACTCGTAATAAATTGGGAATGATTATCTTTGAGGCATTTTAAGC
>CANQIF010000015.1 GCA_947623965.1 uncultured Alistipes sp. | reverse complement strand
ATTGACTCTATATCCTACTTTTTGCATATTAGAACAGATCGGATCCTTTTTCATCCTACTTTTTGCATATTAGACCTGAAAATCGGCCGATTTGCCGTATGCCGGCGGGGAAAAGAGCGGCGAAGAGCTGTTTTCCGGCAGGAAAGACGAAAACAGGAAGAAGGGAAAAGAGATGCGGGCAGCAGCGCCCATTCGGGCGCAATTAGAAATGAAGAATTGAAAATGAAAAATTATTTTCGGGACGCAGTCTGCGGAAAGCACGCTCGTTCGGCAACGAACTGCGGGCCTCCGCGCCGGGGAAGCTGCGGCCCGCTGCGGCTTCGTTGAAGCCGCAAATTCAGAATTCAAAATTCAAGATTCAAAATTAAATGAGTTCGCGAGCATGCTTGGACATATTCCTCGATTCGGGGCGCAGCCTGCGGAGGGCGCACACGACTGCAAGGAGTTGCGGACCTCCGCTTGGCGGAGGCTGCGGCCCGCACGGTCCTGACGGACCGAAGCAACACTGCAGCCGGCCGACCGCTATGCGATCGATCCGGTGCAAAGCGTTCACCGCCCCCGTTTCCGGCCGGCCTCAAACCACCTACCTCCTTGGCCGGTTTGAAATCCTTGTCCATCGGGCGGATGAACGACCACGTGGAGTGAATCACGCGCCACTCCCCGTCCTCCTCCTTTTGGTAGACTTCGATGCAGTTGTACTCCATGTCGATCAACGAGGTTTTCGCAAACAGCTGGTATGTCAGCACAGCCATATCCTGTCCGATCTGCACGCGGGGATGGCGGAAGTCGTAGCTGTCGGCGAAGAGTTTCCCGTCGATCGTTTTCAAAAACGCCGCGATCGTGGCATGGTCGTCGATGCGCTCCGTGACGACCGCGTCGAAATAGGTGAAACTGCGGCGCGACCAAAGTGCTTCATAGCCCGACGTGTCGCCGTTGAACCACTTGTCGAGGGCTGCTTTTTCAAGCCCGATAATGTGTCGCGCAAGAGCTTCCTGCTCTGCGCTTTCGTACTGCCATGCAGTCGATTCGTTCGATCCATTCATCGCTTTTCGTTTTTGTAGGATTGATTTTTTCCGAGCAGCTGTTCGCAGATCGGGTACGAAGTGGGATAATGCGTCTGCACGTAGCGCATGATGACCGGTTTTCGATGCTGTCAACATATCTTTCGCCGGTTTCTCTGCAACGACCATCTTGCACTCGGTTTCAATTCGCGTGCAAAAATAACGACACGGGCGCGCACCGGGATTGAGCGAATGAAGACGGAAATGTCACTTTTGCGGACGATTCCCGGATTCCCGGTATTGCAGGGGTGTCCGGCCGGCATGCTTTCGGAAGAAGCGGACAAAATACGACGGAGAATCGAAGTGCAGGCGTTCGGCGATCTCGGCAACGGCAAGCGTCGTGTAGGACAACAGGCGTTCAGCCTCCCCGAAGAGCCGGCGCTGGATGTAGGCTTTTGCGGTCGTTCCCAAGGTCTGCCGAACGATCTTGTTCAGGTAGTTGGGCGTAATACACAGCCGGTCGGCATAATACGCAACGTCGTGCCGCCCGGCGTAATCCGCATCGACGGAGCGGACAAATTCGTCGATATAACGACTGACCGAGACTTCGTTCGACGGATGTTCCGGCACGCTTCCGCTTTCATTTTCGGCCCGGTGCAGCAGCACCAGCGTTTCGTAGAGCATCGCCCGCAGCATGTGCGGGTCCTTTTCCGTCCGGCCGATCTCGTCCCTCATCGCCTGGAGCCGGCTTTCCAGCTGCGCCCGCAACGCCGGGTCGGGGTGCAGAAAGGGCGACTTGCGGTCGGCCTGCAAATAGGCGAACCGATCGAGAAAGTGCGGATCGCTGAAGAATGAGCGCAGAAAAGCTTCTTCAAAAATCAATACCAACCCTTCGAGCTTCGGATCGGGCGACCAGCTCCACACCTCTCCGGGACGCGAACAGAGAAAGTCGCCGGGACCGACCGTGCGACTGTTTCCATTCACGGCGACCTCCTCGCTCCCTTCGGTAATCAGGATGATGCAGTAGAACGATTCGCGATGGACGGGGGCCTTGCGAATCCCCGGCTTGATATGGTCGAGGTCGAGCACGTCGATCAAGAGCTCGTCGCCGTACTTGCGCTTCTGGAATTTATAGATTCGGATCTGCTTCATCATACCCTGTTCGAATGGCAAAGATACGGACAGATTGCGGGCAAAAGCAAATGCGAGGAAAAAGAAATGAAGATGCGGCCGCCGCATTCACCCTGTTCGAGTTCGGGCGGCAGGCTGCGGAGGACGCACACGGCCTTTGCAAGGCCGATTCGGGGCGCAGCCTGCGGAGGGCACGCTCGAAGCGGACCTGCGGGACGCGAGTTGCGGGCCTCCGCCGGGCGGAGGCTGCGGCCCGCCAATCGTTGCGCGATTGATCCGGAACGAAAAAGCCCGCAGCCGAGCGGATGGGCTTGCACGAGCGGACCTTCGGGACGCGAAAATGCAGCCCTCCGCCCGGGGGCGGCTGCGGCGGTTTCGTTGAAACCGCAAATTCAAAATGAAAAATGAAGAATTAAAAATGAATCGCTGCACCCAAAGCTAATTCATTTTCGGGCAGCTGTCTGCGGAGGTCGCGCACGACTGCAAGGAGTTGCGGGCCTCCGCCGCCGGGAGGCTGCGGCCCGCACGGTCCTGACGGACCGAAGCGACACTGCAACCGGCCGACCGCTATGCGATCGGCTCCGGCACAAACCCGCTGCCGGTCAATGCTGTGCTTCGAAGTAGGCCTTGATTTTGCGCGCCTTGGCCGGTCCGACCAGCGCCGAGAGCTCCTCGATGTGGGCCGCCTGCACCTTCGAGACGGTGCGGAAGTGCTGCAGCAGCGTTTCGATCGTCTTGCGGCCGATCCCCTCGATCCGTTCCAGCTCCGTATGAATAAAATCGTTGCTGCGTTTCTGCCGGTGGAAGGTAATACCGAAGCGGTGCGCCTCGTCGCGAAGATGGCAGACCACCTTCAGCGGTTCGCCCGTGCGGCTCAAATAATAAGGCATCGGATCGTTCGGGAAGAAGATCTCCTCGATGCGTTTCGCCAAGCCGACGATCGGCACCCGGTCGGCGATTCCCAGTTCGCACAACACGGCGTAGGCACTCGAAAGCTGTCCCTTGCCGCCATCGACGATCACCAGATCGGGCAGTTCGGCCCCCTCCTCCAGCAGGCGGCTGTAGCGCCGGCGGACGATCTCGCGCATCGAGGCGAAGTCGTCGGGCCCGACCACCGTCTTGACGTTGAAGTGGCGATACTCCTTGCGCGAGGGTTTGCCGTCGCGGAAAACGACGCACGAGGCGACGGGATAGGTGCCCTGCAGGTTCGAGTTATCGAAGCACTCGATGTGGCGCGGCTGCCGCGCGAGGTGCAACTCCTTGCGCATCGCCTCCATCAGACGCTCCGTATGGCGTTCGGGATTCTTGATTTCGAGGTTCTTGAGTTGCTCGGCGCGGTAGATGCGGGCGCTCTTCTGCGAGAACTCCAGCAGATCGAGTTTCTCGCCCCGTTTGGGGATCGTGAAGGTCACCCCGTCGAAGAGCAGCGTCGTCGAGGGGAGAAAGGGCACGATCACCTCGCGGGCCAGGCTGCCGCCGGCGAGCTGTTCGACCGCATGCTGAATGCCGAGCGTCAGCATATCGGCCTCCGAGGCCTCGACGCCCGTCGAGAGGCGGACCGTCGAGACCCCGACGATCGAGCCGTGACGAATGCGGACGAAGTTGCAGAAGGCGACGTCGTCATCGACCAGCAGCGAGAAGACATCGACATCCGTGATGCGGGCGCTGACGATCACCGAGCGGCCCGCATAGTGGTCGAGGGCGTCGAGGCGCTGTTTGCAGCGCTGCGCCTGCTCGAAGCGGAGCGCCTCGGCCGCCCGCGTCATTTCCTGCTCGAGGTGGCGCCGCACGGGGCTCAAATCGCCCTTCAAGATCGCCGTGACCAATCCGATCTGCTCGGCATACTCGGCTTCGCTCTGCGCGCCGATGCAGGGCCCTTTGCAGTTTCCGAGGTGGTATTCGAGGCAGACCGAATAGCGGCCGCGGGCGACCGCCTCGGGCGAGAGGTTCAGTTTGCAGGTGCGCAGCGGAATGACATCGCGGATGAACTCCAGCACGCTGCGCTGCATCATGATCGACCCGTAGGGACCGTAGTACTGCGAGCCGTCGCGCACGACGCGGCGGGTGGACTGCACGCGTGGAAAGTGTTCGCGCCGCACGACGATCCAGGGGTAGGTCTTGTCGTCCTTGAGCAGGATGTTGTAGCGGGGCTGAAGGGTTTTGATCAACGAATTTTCAAGCAGCAGGGCATCCGTCTCGCTGCCGACGACGATGTGGCGGATCTCGACGATCTGTTTCACCAGCACCCGCACCTTGGCCGAGTGCTCCTTGCTGTCAACGAAGTAGGAGGAGACGCGCTTGCGCAGGCTCTTGGCCTTGCCGACATAGATGATCGTTCCCGTGCGGTCCACGAACTGGTAGACCCCGGGAGAGAGAGGCAGCAGGGCCACCTGCTCTTTCAGATTCTTTCGGTCGGCTTGCATCCGGCAAATGTACGATGAAAATCCGAAAAAGAAAAATACGGAGTTTCGCAGGGAAGGCAGAATGATGAATCGGGCCGCGGCCTGCGGAGGGCGCATGTTCGGATACGAACTGCGGGCCTCCGCCGGGCGGAGGCTGCGGCCCGCTGCGATTCCTTACCAGAATCGCAAATTCATGATTCAAAATTCAATATTCAAAATTATATTCGGGCAGCAGCCTGCGGAGGGCGCATGTTCGGGTACGAACTGCGGGCCTCCGCTGCCGGGAGGCTGCGGCCCGCACGGTCCTGACGGACCGGCCCAGCCACAAGAAAAGCCCGCAGCCGAGCGGATGGGCTTGCTTTCGAGCAGCGCGAGAGCAGCCCTCCGCCAGAGGGCGGCTGCGGGCTGCTGCGGCTTCTTATCGAAGCCGCAAATTCAAAATGCAAAATTAAAGATTCAAAATTATATTCGGGCGCAGCCTGCGGAGGGCCGTACGACGCGGACCTGCGGGACGCGAGCTGCGGGCCTCCGCCGCCCCCAGGCTGCGGCCCGCCGACCTCTGGCGAGGTCGAACCTGACGGCCAAGCCCGCAGCCGAGTGGACGGGCCTGCACAAGCGGACCTGCAGGACGCAAAGATGCAAGCCTCCGCCGGGCAGAAGCTGCGGCCCGCACGGTCCTGACGGACCGATTCCCGCCAAGGACAAGCCCGCAACCGAGCGGACGGGCCTGCACAAGCGGACCTGCAGGACGCAAAGATGCAAGCCTCCGCCGGGCAGAGGCTGCGGCCCGCACGGTCCTGACGGACCGACCCAGCCACAAGAAAAGCCCGCAGCCGAGCGGACGGGCTTGCTTTCGAGCTGCGCGAGGAAGCAGCCCTCCGCCCGGGGGCGGCTGCGGGCTGCCGGTCGCACAGCGACCGAAGTAACCAACAAGCTCTTCCACCTAAACTATAAGCGCGGCCCGCCGATCGCTGCGCGATCGATTCCGACGCAAAACACCTTCCCGCAGCTGCTCTTCCGAGCGCAATTGCCGCCGCGGTTCCCTACCGCTCCTCAAAGCGCTGCGGCACGAGCCGCACCGCGGTATTCAGGCCGCTCTCGACCGGCGGCCAGTCGGCGAAAGTGAAGGGCTTGGGCCGTACGACGCTGTTGATGTTGGCATCCCGGAAGATGCGCCACTCCTCGCCGCGGCGCTCCATGGCGGCGATGCGGTTGGCGGGCAGGTTCGTCACATCGACCTCCAACCGGTTCGTCCCCGGCCGCAGCCAGCGTCCCACCCGCACGGTGTAGGGCACGGCCCAGAGCGTCGCGACCTCGGCACCGTTGATCCGCACGCGGGCGCTCTCGCGCACATCGCCCAGATCGAGCAGCCATTCGTCGGCCGCCGCCGGATCCGGCACCTCGAACGACACCGCATAGCGCGCCGTGCCGGCCGTCTCGCGCGCCCGCTCGTCGGGCAGCGCGCACCACTGGGTCAGCGTGTCGGTCGCAAAAACGCCCTCGACCGCGGGATCGGCATCGACGAAGGCGATCGACCATCCCCGGTCGAGCACGATCGGATCGCCTGCCGCCGTCGGGCAACGCCACGGTCCGGGCTGCTTCGCCGGCTGCTTCGGGAAGGTCTTGAGCAGCAGCGACCCGCCCGAAGGGAGCTGCAGCCGCACGCGGGTCGTCTCCCCGCTGCGCTCGACGGCGGCCATGCCCCGCCTGCCCGTCATCGGGTCGAACACTTCGACCGCTTCGGCCTCCGTCGCGAGCTCGACCCAGCCGTCAATCGCCCCCGGCGCCAGGTGTGCGAGGAAGTAGTTGCAACCGCCCGCCTCGTTGCGGCGGCGCAGCAGCAGATCGCCCTCCGTCCGGCGGAAGGGCTCGGGCCGCACGCCCGTCGCGGCCAGCAGCTCCGCATAGCCGCATCCCGTGACGATCCGCCCCCGGCCGCAGGGGGTGACCGTCGGCCGGTCGAACGGAAGATCGGGGGGCAGCTGCGCCCGGGCGTCGCGGAAGGCCTCCTCACGCTCGGCGAGGCGGTGCAGCCCGGGAACCGTCCCGGGCAGCCGGTCGGCGAAGACCACCGTGGCACCGGCCCGCGCCAGCGCGGCGATCCGCCCGAGGCTCTCGTGCGGCAATGCGCGGCAGGCCGGCAGGACGAGCGCCCGATAGGCGGTCCCCGCCTCCGTCCGCAGCCAGCCGTCGCTGTCGACCGTCAGCGAAGCCAGACAGCGGTCCGATAGGTAGTCGGCATCGTAACCCGCCCGCTGCACCTCGCGCACCGCCTCCTTGAAGGCGGGCATCGTCTGCTCCATGCGGTGGATGTCGAACTGCACGAAGGGGCGCCGCTGCGGCACGCTCCAGATGTCCCAGACAGGGAAGTAGAGCAGGAAATCGGCATCGGGCTCCCCGGCCGAGAGGAAAGCCTGCGTGCGGGCCACGTAGGCGAAGAGGCCGTCGGCATCGCGCCAAATGGGATTGGCGGGCGACAGATCGACCGTCGCATAGAATTTCCATCCCGGGAAAGGGGTGCCGGGAGGCGTATAGGGGGCTCCGTGGAAGCAGAGGTGGTTCACGCCGGCGGCGAAGAGGTGATCGACCTCGGGTTTGCACAGCGACAGCGCCGTGCGGAAGTGCTCCGAGAGCCATGTCAGGGCCTCGGCCGAGGTCCGTCGCTTCCCTGTGAGGTGGGCCGCCGAGGAGGCGAATTTGAGGGCCGGGAGGTCGCCGTCGTTCGGGCGCGAGATGCCGTCGCGGTGGAGGTCGTCGATCCGGTAGGGGGTCTGCCCGTAGCTCTCGCATTCGGGAACATCGACCGCCGCATAGAGGTCGATGAGGTTGCCCGGCGAGCCGTGGGCCTGGTTGCGCGTGCGGGCGCCGTGCCGATGGGCCCAGCGGGTCCAGGGCTCGGTGAACTCCGTCAGCAGCAGCTCGGAGAGCAGCGCGCGGTAGTCCGCCAGCACGCGCATCGCCTCGTCGTCGCGCCGGTCGCCCGCCAAACAGTCGAGGTGCCCCTCGATCCGATAGCCGTAACGCGCCGCGAAGAGTTCGGGCAGACGGTCCTCCCAGTCGGCGTTGTGCGCCTCGAACGAATCGTTGAAGAGCATCGCCGGCCAGGGGCAGCCGCTCGCGGCGAAAGCCTCGTCGAAACGGGTCAGGTAGTGATGCAGCGCGCAGCTGTCGTAGGGGTTGAAGACGAGCCCTTCGCCGCCCGGCGCAGCCCGTTTGACCCGGAAGCGCGAACGGCCCGCGAAGAGGGCGTAAAGGCGCCATTCGCCCGGCGCAGCCTGCCAGTCGAGGCAGGTATCGGCCGTGATGCGCTCCGTGAGGTCGATCTGCCGGTCGCCCTGCATCGCCACGACGCAGTGCAGCTTGGCCAATCCCCGCTGCCGGGGGTCGCCCGGACGGAGCGGTCCGCGGAGCCGTTCGCCGCCGCGCAGCGTATAGCGTTCGATGAAGAACTGGCCCGTCGCCTCCTCCCAACCGACCGTCGGGCCGCCGAAGGGCCAGCCCGTGCCGTTGTTCATGTCGATCCGCAGCCCCAGCCGTTCGCCCTCGGCGATCGTGTGGCGCAGCAGCTCCATCCAGCGGGGCGAGAGGTATTCGACCTCGTTCGCCTCGTTGCCCTGCACGCCGTAGATCGGGGTGATCTCGACCCCTCCGATTCCCTGTTTCGCAAAGGCTTCGAGGTTCCAGGTCAGCCCCTCCTCATCGACGGCGCTGCCGAGCCACCACCAGCGCAGGAAGGGTTTGTGATCGTTTTCGACGGGGTACCACGCAGTCGCGCGGTCAGCGCAGGCGGTCCATGCGGCCGCGGCGAGCAAGGCAAAGAGCAGACGTTTCATGCCGGATGTCGGGTTGTTACTGGTTCTGGGAGGGCGTCGGAGCGGCGGCAGGCGAGGAGACCGTCACCTGCTCGAAGCGGCTTCCCGAGATGAGCTGCGGATCATAGGCTCCGTTCTTCGAGGCGCGGATGTCGAGCTTCTCGAAGTAAAAATCGCGCAGGCGGTACTGCTCCGAGGCCTGCACGGCGAAGAAGACCTCGCAATCGAGGTCGAGCCGCCGCAGCGTCACCTGCCCGGCATACGAAAGGGGCATCTCCTTGCGGTCGCCGAGGTCGAAGAACTGGCGCCAGGGGGCGATGTGCAGCACGCGCTTCACGTCGCCCGAGGCATCCTCGACCGTGATATACTCGTAGCGCTGCGGCGTATCGGGGCGCAGCTTGAGGTTCAGCAGCAGCCGCGCGTCGTGCACCTTGCAGCGGCGGTGAAGGATGTTGCGGGCGTGGATGCACTCGCTGCCGCAGGTCAGCGTGCTGTGGCAGAAGCCGAAGGTGCACTCCTCGATCAGCACGTCGCAGACGGCGCCGTTGTCGGGGTCGCGGTCGGCCCAGGGGCCCTTGCCCCCCTTCAGGGCGATCGCATCGTCGTTGACCGAGAGGTAACACCCCTTGATGAGGACGTCGTGGCAGACGTCGAGGTCGATGGCGTCCGTCGAGGGGGATTTGACGGGTTCATAGGGCGACGTGATCCGCAGATCGGTCAGCTTGAGGTAGGCGCAGCGGTAGTAATGGGTGCTCCAGAAAGGAGAGTTGCGGATCGTGATGCCGTCGACGCGGGCATTCGTGCAGTTCGAGAGATAGAGCAGCCGGGGTCGCAGCTCGGCGATGTTCGTGCACTTGCGATCGACGGCGCGCCGCTTCCAGAAGGATTTCCAGTAGCGCAGCCCGTTGCCGTCGAGCGTTCCCTCGCCCGCGATGGTGAAACCGTCGAGCGAATCGGCATTGACCAGCGCCGGGAAGTAGTCTATCGTGCGCCCCTCGATGCGGGTGCGGACGACGGGGAAGTCGCCGATGTCGTCGCTGCCCTTCAGGACGGCGCCGCGCTCGAGCCAGAGGTGGGTTCCGGGGCGGAAAAAGAGCGATGCGGAGAGGAAGACCCCGCGCGGGATCACCACCACCCCGCCGCCCTCGCGGGCCGCACGGTCGATGACGGCCTGCAGGGCCGCGGTCTGCAGCAGCAGGCTGTCGCGCTGCACGCCGTAGTCGGTCACCACGTAGCGGCGGCCGAGGCGGGCCGAATCGGGACGCTCGGTTTCGCGGAACCAGTCGGAGATCGGTTTGCCGTCAGGGAAACGATCCACGACGGAGGCCGCGGCACAGCGATGCTTCGGGGCGGCGGGGGCGGCGAGGGCGGCGACGGGTTGGGCGGATTCGGGAGCGGGATTCGCGGCAGGTTTCGCGGCAGCGGAGGGGACGGCAGCAGAGGGGACAGCGGCCTGCGAAAGCGTCGGGATCGTCAGCAGCAGCCCGGAAAAAAGGAGGGCAAATCGGTTCATGATCTATCTATATTGTTCTTTATCTCGGTATATTCGGGATCGGGTTCAAAACGGGATAACAAATATACGAAAAATCTCTGGAATAACCGCATAAAACGGAAGAAATGGCACTGAATGGCTTAGAGGAAAGGCATTTGCGAAGCCAGACGGTGACAGCGGCAAAAATCGGGTAACGCAAAGGAAAGCGGAATTATGAAGCAGAATGGTTTTCAAATCGTTACCCGCCGGAAAGTGATTTTTAACACTTGCCACCGAAACTGGCAGCTTGTGGCTTCGGTTGGCTTACAAGGTCTAACTCGTTGATATTTAACTTTGCAATCAAAAAACGAGTATGGCAAGAAGCACATTCAAAGTGCTGTTCTATGTGAACGGCAGCAAGGAGAAAAACGGCATTGTTCCCATCATGGGACGGGTTACAATCAACGGGACTGTGGCACAGTTCAGTTGCAAGCAGAGCATCCCCAAGACGCTCTGGGACGTGAAAGGCAACAAGGCGAAAGGGAAGAGCCGCGAGGCACGGGACATCAACCTCGCGCTTGACAACATCAAGGCGCAAATCATCAAGCACTACCAGCGCATTTCCGACCGTGAGGCATTCGTTACGGCGGAAATGGTGCGCAATGCCTATCAGGGTATCGGCACGGAGTACGAGACTCTCATCAATACTTTCGACAAGGACTGTGCCAACCTCCTCAAGCGTGTCGGCAAAGACCGCAGTATCGAGACGTACAAGGTGATGGCAAGGGCAAGGAACTATGTGGCGGCGTTTATCAAGTCGTTCTATAAGCGCAATGATATGTCGATGCTGGAACTCACGCCGGACTTCATCAAGGAGTTTGCCGCCTATCTGACGGCAGAACGAGGATTGAAGAACGCTACCATTTGGCTGCACTGTATGTGGCTGAAAGGTGTCGTGATGCGAGCTCATTATAACGGGCTGATACCGAGAAACCCATTTGCACAGTTCCACATCAGCCCGAATGTAAAGGATCGTGAGTACCTGACGGAAGACGAGATAAAGACCGTCATGATGCATGAGTTTGAAAGTCCTACGCTCACGCTTGTCCGGGACTTGTTCATCTTCGCCTGCTTCACCGCATTAAGTTTCGTGGACATGAAGGAACTGACGACGGATGAGATTGTAGAGGTGAACGGCGAGAAATGGATAATCGGCAAACGCCACAAGACGGATGTGCCTTTTCAGGTGAAGCTGCTCGACATTCCGCTACAAATTATCGAACGTCACAAGAACCGTTCAGACGGCAAGTCTGTATTCGGCGAAATCAACTACTGGACAATGTGCAAGCAGTTGAAAAAGGTCATAAAGGAATGTGGTATAGAGAAGTCAATCTCCTACCATTCAGCGCGCCATACCTTCGGAACGCTGGCTTTGACCAAGGGGATGCCCATCGAGAGCGTGAGCCGTGTATTGGGACACACGAACATTGTCACGACCCAAATCTATGCGAAGATAACCACGCAAAAACTCGACAACGACCTGACGATGTTCGGGAACAAACTGAGCAAGGCGTTTAACGGTATAAAATGGCATGAGTATGAAAAGAGGTATCATAACAATAGCAGAATGTGGCACGGTAATACTGCCTGATGCTCCGAATGGAATTGTTTGGATGTCTGAAATGGAATTGGTGGAGTTGTTCGGGGTAGTCGCCCCGACGCTCCGTGCCGCTGTCAGAGCCGTGTATAAAAGCGGTGTCCTGAAAGAATACGAGGTGCAGAAATATGTTCAGTTGGAAAACGGATATTATGCCGATGTGTTCGGCTTCCCGATGATAGCGGCTCTTGCTTTCCGTATCAATTCATTCGGAGCGGAGCAGGTGCGCAATGCCATCCTTGAAAGACTGTACTTGCGAAAAGAGAAAGCGAGCATCTTCTTTTCGCTGAATGTCAATGGCACGGCGGCACCAAAGTTTCAGGCATGAATATATTCGACGGTTGCATTCGTAAAACAGTCAAATCTTTATACGCCAACCTGTTGCCGATAAAACGTATTGCTGTTAAGGCGTATTGTTGATAAAACGTATTGGTGGTCAGTTGAACAAACGCCATACTGTATTGCCACTAATACATACTGACACCGAAACCCGAAGAAACAACCATTAGAGTGGTGCTTCTTCGGGTTTGTTTTTATTCTCACATCCGCTTTAGCGACCCGAAGCATTGAATTTTTTGTTCCAAAGCATTTTATTCCCCATTCTTCTGCGTTTTGCGTATCAACCTATCCGATAATCGATTATACTTTTGTGGCTGACATTTTACCAAACTAAAATCGAATGAAAATGACAGCCAAAGAAACAAAAGACAGCCACCGACCACCATCGGACAGCGGTATGGCAAAGGAGGAGTTTATCCGTGTGGGTACAACCCTCTACAAGATTGTGGAGCAGCCGAGATTGAACGGAGGGTATGTAAGGAAACGCATCGCATGGAACAACGAGCCCCTGCGCCAAGACTACGGCAAGGACTACATCGGCAGTGTCCCCAAGTATGACGGTTTCTGCACCGTACCCGAACACGTCAACTATCAGCCTGTAATCGGCAAGTTCCTTAACCTCTACGAGCCGATAGACCACCAACCCAAAGAGGGCGATTTCCCACACGTCCAATCTCTGGTGCGGCATATCTTCGGTGAGCAATACGAGTTGGGGATGGATTACTTGCAGTTGCTCTACCTGCAACCCGTACAGAAACTGCCTATCCTCCTGCTGGTGTCGGAGGAACGAAACACGGGCAAAAGCACGTTCCTGAACTTTCTGAAAGCCCTGTTCCAGAACAATGTGACGTTTAACACCAACGAGGATTTCCGCAGCCAGTTCAATTCAGACTGGACAGGCAAGCTGCTTATCCTTGTGGACGAGGTGCTACTCAACCGCAGGGAAGACAGCGAAAGATTGAAGAACCTAAGCACCACACTCCCCTACAAGGTGGAAGCCAAAGGCAAAGACCGTGACGAAATAGCTTTCTTCGCCAAATTCGTGTTGTGCTCCAATAACGAGTATCTGCCCGTCATCATCGACGCAGGGGAAACACGCTATTGGGTGCGCAGAATAGACCGCTTGCAGTCCGATGATACCGACTTCCTGCAAAAGCTGAAAGCGGAGATACCTGCTTTTCTCCATCATCTGCAACATAGAAGCCTCTCCACCGAAAAGGAGAGCCGTATGTGGTTTGCACCCTCGCTGCTGCATACTGAAGCCTTGCAGAAGATAATCCGCAGCAACCGTAACCGGCTGGAGATAGAGATGCACGAGCTTATCCTTGACATCATGGAGAGTGTCAGCACGGACGCTCTCTCTTTCGACTGTAATGACATTCTCCTTTTGCTGCAACATTCACAGGTAAAAGCAGAGAGATACCAAGTCCGTAAGGTATTGAAAGAGTGCTGGAAACTTGCTCCTGCACCCAATACGCTTACCTACACCACCTATCAGGTGGACTTCACACGGGAATGCCACTATTCGCCCATACGGAAAACAGGACGGTTTTATACCGTGACAAGGGGATTTTTGGAAACACTCTAATTATTTTGATGAAATGATGAATAAGGATATAAATATACTGAGATATAGAAGTTTACCTTCTCATCAAACATTCATCAGAAGTATCTCACTGATGAAAAGAGAAAACAAGGCGGACAGATTATGCCAGACACCGCAAATGATGAATTTCTCTTTTCGTGAGTAGTCTGATGAATAATTGATGAGATAATATATGGGTTACAAATCAATGTGTTATGCTATCCATTCATCAAATCATCGTTTTTTCATTCATCATCAAATCCATAGAAACATCATATCATGAACATCCAAGAAGCAAAACAAATCAAGATTGCAGACTATCTGCAAAGTCTGGGTTACACACCCGTAAAGCAACATGGCAACAGCCTATGGTACAAATCACCGCTGAGAGAGGAAGCCGAAGCCTCGTTCAAGGTAAACACCGAACTCAACAGGTGGTACGACTTCGGTATCGGCACGGGCGGCAACATCATCGCTTTGGCGCAGGAGCTTTATTCCTCCGACCATGTACCCTATCTGCTCCGTAAGATTGTGGAACAGACACCGCACATTCGCCCGGTATCTTTCTCTTTTCGCCAACAGGCATCCGAACCATGCTTCCAGCATTTAGAGGTCAGGGAACTCGCGCATCCGGCATTGCTGCGCTACTTGCAGGAACGTGGCATAAACACCGCATTGGCAAAACCGGAGTGCAAGGAACTGCACTTCATCCATAACGGCAAACCCTATTTCGCCATCGGCTTTCCAAATGTGGCAGGAGGCTACGAGGTGCGCAACGAGTTTTTCAAAGGCTGCATAGCCCCGAAGGACATCAGCTACATCCGGCAGCCGGGAGAACCGAGGGAAAAATGTCTGGTATTCGAGGGCATGACGGACTATCTTTCCTTCCTCACGTTGAGGATGAGGAATTGCCCGACCATGTCCAACCTTGACCGGCAGGATTACGTCATCCTCAATTCGGTAGCCAATGTTTCCAGAGCCATTGACGTGCTGCACGGATATGAACGCATCCACTGCCTGCTCGACAATGACGAGGCAGGAAGGAAAGCGTATCATAATTTGGAAGTCGAGTTTGCCGGACGCATCCGGGACTTCTCCCACAACTATCATGGGTATAAAGACCAGAACGATTACCTGTGCGGCAAGCGGCAGAATTTAGCCGTCAATCCTCCGCCGCGAACCATCGTTAAACCCAAGAAAAAAGGGTTGGGATTATGACATCACGAATGGGAAAAAACGAGAGATGCTCGAAATTCATCCTCCGGGAATCGTGGGGTAGCAAGTTTGTGTTTCGGGACACCCGAAACCACTTGCCACCCACTCCCCGAATCGCAGGGAGCGGCATCCCGTTGGTCTATACATTAACTAAAATGGAACATAAGGAAGATAAAAAGCGTAACAAGGGCGGTCGCCCGAAGAAAGGGGCTACCGATAAAATGACATACCGTGTCGCCGTGAAGATGGCGGCGGCAGACTACTTCCGTCTGCTGACACGGGCGTATGAGGCAGGCGTGTCGCCGAGCGGATACATGAGGGAATGTTTCCAAAACGGTCATGTGAAAGAACGGTTGTCGAAAGAACACTCCGAGCATGTGCGCAAGCTCTGCGGCATGGCGAACAACCTCAACCAGCTTGCACGCAAGGCGAACGCCGGTGGGTTTCACGATACTCATTGGGATTGCAAGATGGCTGTGGCAAGGATTCACGAACTTATCAGCAAGATTGGGATATGATGGCGAAAATCGTAAAGGGGAGCGACTTCAAGGGCGTGGTGGACTACATCCTTGACAAGAACAAGGGAACAAAGACTGTGGCGTGCGACGGCTTGTTCATGGAGAACAAGGACACCATTGCCATGAGTTTCAATGTCCAGTCACAGATGAACATCAAGGTGGCAAAACCTGTCGGGCACATCGTCCTGAGTTTCTCCAAAGAGGATGAACCACGCTTGACAGATCGTGCAATGGCAGGAATCGCACTTGAATATATGGAGCGGATGGGCATCCGGAACACGCAGTATCTCATTGCCCGTCACTTTGACAAGGAGCATCCGCATGTGCATATCGCCTATAACCGTATCGACAATGACGGCAATACCATTTCAGACCGGAACGAACGTTTGCGCAGTACCCGTGTATGCAAGGAAGTTACTTTGAAATATGGTCTGTATATGTCAAACGGCAAGGAGAACGTCAAGCGTGATCGCCTGAAAGAGCCGGACAAGACGAAATATGAGCTGTATGACATCCTCAAAACGGAAGTCGGCAAATGCGGCAACTGGAACGTGCTTGTCGCCAACCTGAAGCGGCAAGGAGTGGAAGTCAAATTCAAGCATAAGGGGCAGACCAACGAGGTGCAAGGCGTCATTTTCACCAAGAACGGCTACCATTTCAACGGCTCCAAAGTGGATAGGCGTTTCAGCTATTCAAAAATTGACGCTGCCTTGCAGCGCAACAGGAACGATGAACACATAGGCTTGATACCAAAAGGCTATGGCGCAGATATGCAAAGCGCACTGTCAGACACAACCAAAGGCGAACTGTTCAGCGGTTCATTGGGGCTACTGAACGGTAACACTTCGTCATACTATGCCGCTGATGCGGAAGTCAATCAGACGATGGCGGAAATGCTTCGCCGAAAGAAGAAACGCAAGCGGGGAATGAGATTGTAACCATCGCAAATAAGGCTTTTCTACCTGATTAGTGTACATTATTAGTCGCTTTCCACTACTTTGCGGCTGTGGTCAGACGGTATTTCTGTTTGGGATGCTTGGGCTGATTGGGGTATAACCGTTCTATCACTCCAATTTCCAATGCCGGGGTAATGTAGCTTTCACGAAAATATTTTAAATCTTTGATGCCACACAATTCAGCAATTTCTTTCATAGTCATGTAAGAATCGCTCATTTTATGTATCAGCAACTCTACTTGAGGTGTACTTAGGGGGTGCTTATGGGGTACTTGAGGGGTGCTTATGGTGGCATCACCCCCTAAGTCTTCTTTTACAGCCTTTTGTTCATGAGTTACTAATCTATAAGACGGGCGTTTGAATGTGACTATTACGAAGCCGCCGTCCCATCGCCATACGGGTTCCTCCACGCCTTACTCACGACAGGCATCCATGATGCGCTTGGCTCCGGATCCCCAACTTTCCAGATAGGTGGATTTGTAGAGAGCTTCGGCAATCTTAAGATTGTATGGATATGACTCATGTGGCTCTTTGATGGATTCGGGTGTAATCTGTGGAGGGAAGATTCCCGAATTCGCAATTTCTATGCGGTCATCGTAGATTGCAATGCTGTTAGTCAGGTTATATTTCTCCCATTGACGGTGGCAAAGCGAGTTTATAAGAGCCTCCCTCAAAGCCTTGTATGGCACTTCAAGATGTTCCTCTCGCTGCAAGCTATGATTTGTTATCTTGCCGCTGAGATTAAGATGTTTAAAGAAAAATGCCATGCCTGCATCGAGGAGGTCGAAAAGACCACCTTCAACACGCTGATTGTCAATAAACTCATTTTGTCAGTTCCCACAAAATGAGCCATTCTCAATCTGAACTGAGGGAACTCGTCTATATTGTCGGAAAACAACATCGCGGCACCGTTGGTCGGCACACCGTTCTTCAAAAGCTTCCATTTAGCTAAAGTATCTTCAATTGGAGTGCTCATGGCGCTTGCCGGAATACGTCCACCCTCTACACCAAGACGTATGCAACCTCGGATATGTTTTTCGTTCAAATCCGCAAGAGAGATACTATCTCTGCCGTTTGACTTTCCCACGAATAAATCTGAGGCTGATGCGCACGGATTCGTTCATCATACATATCCTGTGGCATCACCTTTGTGGTACTCTCGACTTTATAATAAGGACACCCATGAAACGTATGCGGACGCTCGCCCCACACCCAACCGTCAAAGTGCATTGCAATGGCCTTATTACCAGGATATTCAGGCACATCAACATACTCGACATGGACATCAACAGTCGGCTCCAATCCCGCCAAAGCCTGAGCTATCTCCTGTTGTGTCTTGTCTGTTACTTCCTGTCCGATAATTTTCAAAGATTTTGGCGCAACTCCAAATATCAGCCAACCGCCCTCTGTGTTGAGAAACGCACATGCCGAGTGCATACCGTCTTTCAACTCACCGGTAGTCTTTTTCAGTTCTAGAGTCCGCGATTCGTCCGCTGCTACAAGTTTCTTTATATCGTCAATCGTCATGCCCTCTGAGAGTTTTTAGTAGATATGAAATCTTTCTTTTAAGCGTTGTATTTCCAACGACAAAGGAGAACTCAAATGGGAACCTACTAATTGGAAATACAATTGGGATATTTGGGATTGCAACGTAAAAGGCAATGATAGGGACGTAATCGTTTCAGAGGAAAGGAACGAGTTTATAGAGCTAATTGCCAAATACGCCATAGAAAACACGTTCTTATTTTGCAACTCAATAATAGCTAATTGTATTGCATAATTAATTGCACTAAAAACATGGTTGTCCCTCTCATTTTTTAGGCGATCAATCTCACTCTCAATACTATGCTTTTGCATGATATTTACATACGGATTATTTGCATTATATGGGGAGTATTGACTGTTTATCTCCATCAATCTCAAATCAAATTCTTTTTGAGAAATTTGAGATTGCATCGATCGTGCTTGCATTAACTCATTAGATGAGTTTCTATAATATATATCCGTATTCATCATTAATCATTCTTTTATTGTATGTTATGTCATTCTTTCGATGGATTACTTGCCTCATAGTCGTTTAGGAAGCGAATAACCGAATCCTTAATTAGTTCGTTGATAGATTTGAATGCAGAGCTTTTGTCATTCAATAAATCTTTCAATTTTGATTCGTAATCAGATACAATTTTTTCGACTTCACCATCAAAAGCATTTTTTGACTTATGCAAATCCTGTATAGCATCATTATGTAAACTAAACATTTCATCCTTCTTTTGGCGCATAGCCTCAAATATATCAACCATTTGTTGCTGTTGAGTTTGAACGAGTGAGTCTATCTCTTTTTTTGTAATATCTATTAATTCTTGCGTTGTGGTCTTAAGTTTAGTAACTTCTTGCTCACCAATATTATTGAGATGTCTAATATCCTTAACACCTTCATTCCCTTGTTGAATAAGTTCATCCATTTTGAATATAGAATAAAAACTAAATACAAGGAAAAGTATTGTCAAGATGGCGGCCCACATAGTGATATTGTTATACTCATGCTCTATCTTGTTCAAATGAAGATCTACCATCGTTTTCGTTTGACCATTAAGCAAATCTCTTTCAACACCTAATCGTAAAGAATCCCGTTGAATTTTTGACTCATACTGTTCTTGACACTGCTCAATCGCAGTACGATGCTCTATTATTAATGATAATAACGCATTATATTGCTTTCGCGAGAGTTTACTATTCCCGGCTAACGTGTTTTTTATCAAAGAATCTGCCAACAAGTCGGAATTTAATGTTAAGATATTGTCCGTCATGGCTTTGTTATAGTTCGCCAAGTCAATGTATAAACTATCAGCTTTACGAATATGTTCTGCATAGGATTCTTTTATATCTTTTTGCGAATCGCGTAATGTTGCTTTAGCGCAAAAGAGATATATAATAAATGCGGTGGTAAAAATTAATATGATAAACAGAAACAGTTTCCCGTGAATGCTTGCCATTCTACCAAAGTATACGCTTATTTTTCTGCAAAGACTTGTCATAATATTGATGATAGTTTTAAGGATTTTATGTTATTCATAATACTTGATTTTACTTAATTATTTTCTCATCGCGTGGCATTTCTTGTATTATTTCTCCTTTAAGGAGTTTACCGTTTATATGCTTGTTGCGCTTGATGCCATCGGCTCCCCATGTTCCCCACTGTTTGAAGAAAAATGCTGAGTTCTGGTTTTCACATTGTGTTTTTATATTCCAAACCCATTCCTCCCGCATTGGACGAGCTTTCGGGCCACTTTCTCCTCCGACTATCACCCATTCAATGCCATCGAGATTCAGTTTGCCGAGCGATTCCAATAAAGGCTCGCAAGAGAGGAAATGAACTGTTGCCGGAATTTTCCGCAATCTGTCTATTCGGGATTTAGAACTCTCTGCCTCAACAGTTACTCCAATCCAAACATTTGCAGGAACTTGCCGCGTTGAAAAATATTCTTCCATGCGCGTAGCTCGTTTTGTCAAAATCTGATATCGATGCTGCGGAGTCCGTAGAATCGTCTGCATTATCCTATCAACAAATTCAAACGGCACATCTTCATGGAAAATATCACTCATTGAACAGACAAAGATATTGTGCGCCTTCTTCCATGCAAGCGGTTCGTCCAAACAGTCCTCATGCAAAGTCAACTTAAACTCATTCGCATATTTTTTCACACCCATTGCGTGCAATCTGCGCGACATGACCTCGGCGTAACAATGCGCACATCCTGCCGAGAACTTTGTACAACCGGTTATCGGATTCCACGTTTTATCTGTCCATTCTATCTTAGTCGTTTTCATAAAACTTCAATTTTATATTCGTCTACTCTATGAATATTTGAACTTTGTTTATTGAACTTGCCTTGAATTACTGCTTTCTTTTGTGCAATAAGAGAATTCACAACTTCGACAAATAATTTCGGCTCACCACCACGAGACAAAGCCCATTTCAAACCTTCTACATTGGATTCTATCTTCCCGTTCAGAATCAACTGCTCCAATTCTTCCTTGATCTTTATTTTCTTTGTCGTGTTTATTGGGTCATAAAACAAAGAATCTTTCTCAAAATCATTGTCAATGTTACAATTTGATTCACCAGAATTTTCGTCCTCCAACCAACATACCTTAACAAACTTCTCCATACCTAAAGTATGACTTGTTCCGAAGATTAGCCCATAGTAATTAGTACCTTTTTGTATTGTGAAGTGATGGATATAATATTCTTTATCCGCAGGAATTAGATCGCGGAAATAATCAGCAATGATTCGATGACATTCCTTCGGCTTTGTCTCTTCAAAGTCAAGTTTGTTCGTGTCAATATATGCTTTCACGGCTTCCACATCTCTGAATCGCTTAATGAAAGAGGACGATATAAAGAAAATGAAATCCGTCAAAGGCGAAGTTACCAACTTTAAAAACACAGTCTTAGTAATCTGTGAAAAGCCATATTGATCTAATAATACGAACTTCGCATAGCTCTTATTTGCAAGAATTCTACCAAATTGCTCGTTCCTCATAATCTCTTCAAAAGAAGAGTCTCTGCAAAAAATTGCATTCGAAAAAACACATTTCCCAAGAGGACAATTTGATTTGCATTTTAGAAGGAATTCATCTTTTGCCTTATCAAGCAATTCTTTCTTTTCTGTTTCTTTCTCATTAAACCCGAAAGCCACATACTTATTATTTTTTGTCAAAGCCAAACAATGCTGACGCTCATTCCCTCTGGCTTCTTCTAAAAGAATAATGGGGGAACCGGGATTTCCTTCTGAATCAGTTCCACTACCGGCAAACATGTCATAGATAAAGATTTGCTTTACGCCTGGATGATGAACAAACACAGGAAACCATTCCCTAAAACATCTACGGAATATATCAAGTTTCAGCATTGTAGCCTCATGGAACGGCTGTTTGTTTATATCTATTTTTGCCATATTATTACTGCTTTGCTTTTATTTCAAATATTTATCCAAAATCGCTTGCTTGCGTTCGGCACTGCTGTTGATTATGGCTTGGGCGTTGGCTATCTTGGCCTCACATTCAAGAACTTTAGTAACAACATTTTTTTGAGTGTTGATGTCCGGAACTGTTATCGCCAATGCACGCACTCGTTCTGTTGATGCGCGGTTTGCACGAGAAAATCTTTCTTGTTCTCCGACTTTTAAAAGAGGGTAGGTCAAATATTTCGGAAGGATTTCAGTCTCATCAATAACCCTGATTACTCCACAATGGTCTGTGGGAGCATAAAGGATGTCTTTTTCGATGTAGTTTACCATCCAGTCTCCATCAATTCCCCAAAGTACAGAAGGGACAGAAAAATCATCCAATACAGAATGATTGATTCGCCCAAACTCGTCATGCACGTTTGCGCTGACAACTTTGTATTGCCCATCCTTTACTATCTCGTTCGAAATAACACGTCTGCCGATAGAGATATTGAAAATTCGAGAATCACCGAGTCTTAATGTCTTTATTGCGTTTCTTGTAGCGTTGGAGAAAGCCTGTTCTATTTCTGATTCGGCTTCGGAAATCTTCAATTTTGCTTCTTCCACTTCTTTGTCAATAGCTTTACATTCGATAACGACTTTTTCTTGAACATCAGGCGGTGCCAATGGTAGTTTGAAAGACGAATATTGTTGTGCATTAATGTTAGGCTGCGCTGTTCCGCCTCTATGAGCCAATACCCATTTCCGGTATTCCTCAGCGAGACAGAATTGAAAAACATATTCCGGCATTACTTTTTCCGTAAATCGAAAACGGATAAGATAGCCTGCAAATAATGCCTTACCATATTTCTCACGATATAAGAATGGCTTACCTGCCGTTGCACCAGAACGTGCAAACAGCAAATCTTTGTCTGTCAGGATATACTGTTCATCTATTCTTTCCGCAGTTTTCCAATCATTATTCAATTCTCCCGCGTCAGTAATGTCGGTTATTCTAATGTAGCGATAATCTGACAACGGATTTCCTTCTGTTGCAGCTACATTTGCGCCATATTGTGGCGGAGCAGAAACCAAACTTCCAAGTGAAGCCAACGGCCACTTACTATGAACAAATTCTACATTAGTAAAAGCACTCGTCTTTATCGCCTTATCAAACGCAGTCCGTTTAAAATCTATCATATCCACAAGCCTTGCTTGTGAAATGACTTCTGACAAATCTTCCGGAACAACGACATCTTCGCCTAAAAAATTCTGGCGAATCAAGGTATTAATCTTTGCATGGTCACACAAGTTGTCGGGATTGAACAGCGGTGTGCGTATTCCGTTTATTCCACGAATCTGTTGAACCGTATCGTCATCATTACCTTCATCATCGTTTTCTGATTTAGACTTTGACAAATGCAGATATTCTATTCCCTCGTTGCCTTTGCTGTCGCTCCATTCGTAGCCAAGGAATTTCTTTATCGCAGCCGTCGTTGTTGGAGATTTCACAATAAGCACAGGAGTATTGACAGTATATGCCAGCAAGAAAATATAAACTTTTTCCCACTCTATGGAAATGATGAAATTGCGCAGAGCCTTTTCTTTCTCGGCTTTCTTCCAAGTATCATCTTGTCTGCGGAAAATTTGTGTCTTGCTTCTTGCACGGAAACGGTTGCGGATGTCTTTCGCAGCATCGCAGACTCCTTTCATTGCATTGCGGTCTGTACTATCAAATAACTCGCAATAAGCTTTGAATACTTCAGTCTCTGACAAGGCTTTACTGACGATTCCATCTTTAAGGAAAGCGCGGTAATCATCAAGCCCATATCCACAATGGTTGCAATATGCTTGCAGCAAGTGTTCGTCCTGATAGATGTTTTCCGCATCGTCGTTTGCAGCAAACCACGTCTTGACGCGGTTACGGTAATGCTCCGCTGCGGGCGTGTTGGTTTCTTTCCTTCGCAAGAATAAAACTACAGTATTCGTTCCTGTCTTTCCAAACGTACCGCTACCGAATTCAGCAAGAGAGACAATATCGAAGTTTTCCAAAATTATTTCTCTCGCACGGGCATAGATGCCACCCTTATTGAGCACAGAAACAGGCAACACAATACCTACAACTCCGCCGGCACGCATGAGTTGCGCCGAACGTTCCATGAAGAAGGTTTCAATGGCATTGTTTTTCGCTGTGTTGAGGTTATTGTCAAAAAGGGAGAATGCAGCACGTTCGTTATCGCTGAGTGTTTCAAGAAAACCTGTTACTGCGTATGGAGGATTAGCGACAAGCACGTCATAACTGTTTGGTTGCAGAGCAACGTGTGGCTGCAGGGCATCGGCATAAATGATGTTTGTCTCGTCGTGTCCGTACATGAATGCGGAGACCTTCGAGACTTTAGACAAACGATATTCTTTTTCTATGCCGGTAATGTGCTTGTAGTATTCGTGGATGTCAATATCAGAACGATACTTTTCAACAAATTCTTTTATCCGTACAGCGTATTCTGTAAGGAAATGACCGGATCCACAAGCATAATCAATGCACGATGGTATTCTCTCGCTTTGGCTTACAATCTGTTCCAAAGGGAGAGAAGAAACAATGAAGCGGACAATCGGCATTGGCGTGAAGTACTGACCTTCGCTTTGCTTTACGCCTTTTGTAAGGAAACCTTCAAAAAGGTCGCCAAGGAATTGGTTTGTCTCAGTGTCATGCCCTTTTTCTACTGTTGATTTTAGTTTGATGTTTTGAAGCATCAACAGCACTTCGCGCAGAATCTTTGCGTTTTCCTTGAAAAGGCGTTCGTTGTGAACACTGATGAAAGAAAAGTCGTTATCTGAATAGAACTTTAGAGCACGAAAATATTCCATTACAGTCTTCATCGTTGCATCCGGGTCTTTCTTATACCACCGAAAGGCTTTTTCTATCTGTTCGTTTTCGATGTAGGTGACAGTTTCGTTCAAGAACTTCTCCATCCCATCACGATAAAGTCTCTGTAAGCGGTCTTGCAAAGAGAAATCGTCATCGTAGGCAGAACCTTTCCAATAGAAATGTAGGTCGTCTGGATTATTTGTCTCGTCAACCACCTTTGCAAGAAATAGATTGACAAGTTTGTCGAAAGCATTCTCTTTTGCTCCTACATTGTGTCGACGAAGAATTGTTGCGAATTCGTTATATTTCTTTTTTATCTCGTCGTTGCTTACTGGGTCAAGGTCTTTGACAGAGAATTTGTTCTTGCCGATATGATAAGGCTGGATGTCCGGTTCAAACAATCCTCGTGTGGCAGCATCGCATTGATATGTATCATGCCACACTCGGAACAACTGTTTGTTGTTCTTTGCATCTTTATAAGTAGATGCTTCCGAGTTATTTTTCAACAACTCTTCATTATCTTGCACGTTTATCAGATAATATCTCGGCTTTGCCTCTTTCCCGTCTAAATCCGATGTATATAGGCATAAGAACTTGGTAGCTTGTTCCTGCTGAAAGTAACTGAACAACTGTGCACCGTCTTCAAGAGTATCTCGCCAAGCACCATCAAACTCATCAGGTCTCTTGCACTCGATTATTAACAACGACTCTTTATCTGCCGCCATTTCGCCGGACAGGCTGCTGTGCGTCCGCACCCAAATGTCCGCATAGCCACCTTTCTGTGTGCGCCCGAGTTTCCATGCCGGTTCAAGTTCTATATGCTCAGGTTTGTATCCCATAGTAAGCAGACGGTCAATGCACTCAAACACGACAAAATTCTCAGGCTCGGAGAAGTTGCTCGTTGTCTCCCGGCCAACAGTTATTCCAATTTCGTCATAATGAAAGTGTTCATTCTTGGCATCAACTTTCAACGGAGAAGCAACACCTTCATACAACTTTGTGTAAATGTCACCCTCTTGCTTAAACAGCAGAGCAGAGAGTAACTTTTTTATATTGTCTTTGGTTACCATTTTAATGGGATAGTATCTATTTGTTTACGATTAATATGATAAAAAACAGTAGATAACCCTAAGTTTTCTACACTTAATTAATTTAAATTCAGTAACAACGTGCCATAATCAGTCATTGTTACCGCCATTTATCAGCTGGCGTGGGTCAATTTTTAGAAGTTCTGCAATCCTCACAAGCATATCAAGGGAGGGCTGCATTCGGTTGGAACACCATCGGGAAACAGTGGCTTCATTCTTACCTACTTGTTCGGCCAACCACTTCCCTGTTTTCCCATTCTCAACTAATACAACTTTTATCCTATTGATTTTCCGCGATTCCATTTCCTTTAGCTTGTTGATGAATTACAATACTTTGACATTGAACGCAAAAGTACAAATTTTATTTGAGATATACGCCCTTGATATTCAAAAAAGTGGTTCAACCGGCAAAATTTATCCGTTTTTCCATTCTCCGTGTATTACGAAAGACATGGTATGCTTCTCTTTTGTGCGTTATGTCTTGTAACGACTACTATTGAGAGATGAAAGAAAAATCTATTGACCTTATAATTGTATTTCGGATTTTTATTGCTACTTTCGCGCCAAGACGAGAGGTTGTGTTAAGCAACTTACAGCAAAGCGCAGAAATAGGCACGGTTGCCAATTCGTTACCCAATTTTCTGCCATTCTTCCGAACCTCCTATGTCTAAAGAGGTTACGAGATTCTTCCAGAATTACGAAAAATGCGTTTCCTTTCCTGAAATTATCTGCAAGGTTATCGGGGGAAAATAACCAGGGCGGGAGAAAAACGCTACAACAGCTTCTCCATCAAATCGAAAAGGCCTTTCCGCCACCGGGCTTGTCCGACACGGCGGTACCCTGCCCGCCGGTAGAGCGCCTGCGCCGCCGGATTGCGGGTAAATACATCCAACCGCACGGCCGCGACGCCCTGCGCGCGCAGCGAAGCCTCGATCTGCCGGAGGAGAGCGCTGCCGAACCCCGTTCCCTGGAACGCGGGAGCCACGCAAAAGCGGTGCAGCACGCGGAACGAAACCTCGGGAGCGCGCCAGCGGCCCGCCGCGTAGGCCGGATCGCAGCGGTCGTTCACCGCATAGAGGGCAGCCGGCACGCCGTCGAGCAGCACGAGCCGCAGCTCCCCGCGCCGAATATCCTCGTCGAGGCAGGCCCGGTCGGGGTATTGTTCGTCCCACTGGTCGATACCCGCACGGCGCAGGGCCGCGACGACCTCCGCGACCACTCCGCAGACGGCATCGAGATCGGCCGCGGCGGCGGACCGGACCACGAACCGGGGCGCGGCCCCGGCAGAAGCCGCACGGCCGGTTCCGGGCCGGTGCTCGGGAGAGGCAACCGAATGAGCCTCGGGACTTTCCGCCGGGCGAACTTCGGTACTTTCCGCCGGGCGGACCCCGGGGCCAATCGTCCTCTGACCCCCGGCCCAACGTTCGGGAAATGCCTCGGGAGCCGCTTCGGGATGGTGTTCGCAAGAGGTCTCGGCACGCAGCTCGGGCCCGCTGTTCAAATGCTCTTCGCGCTCTTTCATCGGCAGGATTTTTAGCAAATATAAGGGATTTTTACTACATTTGTCCATAAAACGAAACCTCCTATGATTCCTGCCGCAGAACGGGCGCAGATCATCGCCCTGATCCATCGAGAAGTGATTCCGGCCATCGGCTGTACGGAACCGATCGCCGTGGCGCTGTGCACGGCGCGCGCGACCGAGCTGCTCGGCACCCGTCCCGAGCGCATCGAGGTGCTGTTGAGCGCCAACATCCTCAAAAACGCCATGGGGGTCGGGATTCCCGGAACGGGGATGATCGGCCTGCCGATCGCCGTGGCGCTCGGCGCACTCGTCGGCCGCTCGGACTACGAGCTCGAAGTGCTGCGCGACGTCACGCCCGAGGCGGTGGCCGAGGGACGCCGCTTCATCGGCGAGAAGCGCATCGCGATCGCCCTCAAGGAGGGCATCGAGGAGAAACTCTACGCCGAAGTCGCCGTTTCGGCCGCGTCGCACCGGGCCCGGGCCGTTCTCGCCGGCGGCCACACCCGTTTCGTCCGGCTGGAGCGCGACGGCGAGGTGCTGCTCGACGAATGCCGCACGACGGCCGACACGGGCGAAAACGCGGACGATGCGCCGCTGACGCTCGCCCGCGTCTGGGAGTTCGCCATGGAGACGCCGCTCGACGAGCTCCGCTTCATCCTCGAGACGAAACGGCTGAACAAGGCGGCCGCGGAGCTCGCCTTCGAAGGCGAATACGGCCACGCGATCGGCCGCACGATGCGGTGCGCCCGCGAGCGGCAGCTGATGGGCGACTGCATCTTCTCGCGCATCCTCTCCTACACCTCGGCCGCCTGCGACGCCCGCATGGCGGGGGCGATGATTCCCGTAATGAGCAATTCGGGCAGCGGCAACCAGGGCATCGCCGCAACGCTGCCCGTAGCCATCTACGCCGAGGAGACCGGCGCCCCGGAGGAGCAGACGATCCGCGCCCTCGTGTTGAGCCACCTGACGGTGATCTACATCAAACAGTCGCTCGGCAGGCTGTCGGCCCTCTGCGGCTGTGTCGTGGCGGCGACGGGGTCGAGCTGCGGCATCACCTATCTGATGGGAGGCGGCTACGACCGCATCGTGGCGGCCGTGAAGAACATGATCGCCAACCTGACGGGGATGATCTGCGACGGGGCGAAGCCCAGCTGCGCGATGAAGCTGACGAGCGGCGTCTCGACGGCGGTTCTCTCGGCCATGATGGCCATGGACGGCCACTGCGTCTCGCCGGTCGAGGGGATCATCGAGGAGGATGTCGACCGCTCGATCCACAACCTCACACGCATCGGCCGCGACGGCATGTGCGAGACGGACCGCATGGTCCTCGATATCATGACGCACAAACAATAGCTTTTTCCCGCAAACAACCGTGCGGAGCCGCCCCTGCCTCGGGACGGCTCCGCTTCGTTTCAGCGCAGACACGGACGACACCGGTCCCCGCTCCGTTTTTATCTCGGGCGAAAGGGCTGCCCCATCTGCCGCTTCGGCAGGCTGCCCTCCTGCCGCCCCTTCATCAAAGGGTCGCAGCCCTTGTCTTCGGGAAGAGCCGCCCGGTCAGCTCCTCGCGGTAGCGCACCGGATCGGGCAGGGGGCGGCGGGCGACGCCCGTGCGGACCGCCGCTTCGGCGACGGCCGGGGCGACCGCCGCAAGCAGGCGCGGATCGAGGACCTTCGGCAGCAGGTAGTCGCGGCCGAAGCGGAGCGAGGCGACGTTGTAGGTCCGCAGCACCTCGTTCGGGACGGGCTGCTCGGCCAGCGCGGCGATCGCCTCGGCGGCGGCCAGCAGCATCGCATCGTTGATCTCCGAGGCCCGGACGTCGAGTGCCGCCCGGAAGAGGAAAGGCATGCCGAGGGCGTTGTTCACCTGGTTCGGCAGGTCGGAGCGGCCCGTGGCGTAGACCAGGTCGGGCCGGAGGGCGGCGTCGGCCGGCCGCAGCTCGGGGTCGGGGTTGGCCAGCGCCAGCACGACGGGCGAGGGGGCCATGCGCCGCAGCAGGTCGGGGGTAAGGAGGCCGCCCCGCGAAAGGCCCACGAAGAGGTCGGCCCCCTCGATCGCCTCGGCGAGCGTCGAGAGACGCCGCGAGGTGGCGAAGGGGCGCTTGTAATCGGGCAGCAGCGGGCGGTCGCGCGTGATCACGCCGAGCGAATCGCAAAGGACGAGCCGGTCGCTGCGCAGCCCCATTCGCAGCAGCATCCGCGCCGAGGCGATCGCGGCGGCGCCGGCACCGCTGACCACGGCGCAAAGTTCGTCGATGCGCTTGCCGACGATCTTCGCGGCATTGAGGACGGCCGCCGCCACGACGACCGCCGTGCCGTGCTGGTCGTCGTGCAGGACGGGGATCGGCAGCGTCTCGCGCAGGGCCGCCTCGATGCGGAAGCAGTCCGGCGAGCGGATGTCTTCGAGGAGGATCGCGCCGAATCCCGGGGCGAGCGAGCGGATCGTGCGGACCAGGGCCTCGGGGTCGCGCTCGTCGATCTCGAGGTCGAAGGCATCGACGCCCGCCAGCACCCGCAGCAGCAGGCATTTCCCTTCCATGACGGGTTTGGCGGCCGCGGCGCCGATGTCGCCCAACCCGAGGACGGCGCTGCCGTCGCTGACGACCGCCACGAGGTTGCCCCGGGCCGTGTAGCGGTAGCTCTCGTCGGGATGCGCGGCGATGGCGCGGCAGGGGGCCGCGACGCCCGGCGAGTAAGCGCGCGCCAGATCGGCGGGGGTGCGCAGGGGTTTCGTCGGCCGGATGCCGATCTTGCCGCAGGGTGCGGCGGCATGGTAGTCGAGGGCCTCGCGGTCGAGGTCGGAAAGGGGTGTTTTCATCGGACGGATCGTTTTCGGACCCTCCGAGCAAAAATCGGGCGGAACCCGTCGAAAGGTTCCGCCCGCAGGGGCGTTTTCAGCTATAGACGGGACGGTCCCGCGCCGGAGCGGCTAAAAGAGGCTGCCCCCGTCCGAGCGCGGAGCGGTGAAGCCGAGGTGGCGGTAGGCTGTCTCGGTCGCCTCGCGGCCGCGGGGGGTGCGCTTGAGGAACCCCTCCTTGATGAGGAACGGCTCGTAGACCTCCTCGATCGTGCCGGCATCCTCGCCGACGGCCGTGGCGATCGTGTTGAGCCCGACCGGTCCGCCGCCGAACTTCTCGATGATCGTCGAGAGGAGCTTGTTGTCCATCTGGTCCAGTCCGCGCGAGTCGATGTTGAGCGCCGAAAGGGCGAACTTCGTAATCTTCAGTTCGATGTGTCCCTCGCCCTTGACCATGGCGAAGTCGCGCACGCGCCGCAGCAGGGCATTGGCGATACGCGGCGTGCCGCGCGAACGCATGGCGATTTCAAGGGCCGCGTCGTCGTCGATCGCGATGTCGAGAATGCCGGCCGAACGGCGGACGATCCCCGCCAGCACGGGGGTGTCGTAGTATTCGAGGTGGCACTGGATGCCGAAGCGGGCGCGCAGCGGCGAGGTGAGCAGGCCGCTGCGGGTCGTGGCGCCGATCAGCGTGAAAGGGGCCAGCTCGATCTGGATCGACCGGGCCGAGGGCCCCTTGTCGAGAACGATGTCGATCTTGTAGTCCTCCATCGCCGAGTAGAGGTACTCCTCGACGATCGGGCTCAGGCGGTGAATCTCGTCGATGAAGAGGACGTCGCCCGGATTGAGGTTCGTGAGCAGCCCCGCCAGATCGCCCGGCTTGTCGAGCACGGGGCCCGACGTGACGCGCAGCTGCGCCCCCATTTCGTTGGCGATGATGTTCGCCAGGGTGGTTTTTCCGAGGCCCGGAGGGCCGTGCAGCAGCACATGATCGAGCGAATCGCCGCGCATCAGGGCCGCCTTGATGAAGATGCGGAGGTTCTCGACGATCTTCTCCTGACCCGCGAAATTGCCCAGCTCCTGGGGACGGATCTTGTTTTCGAATTCGAGGTCGCTCTCCGTATTGCGTACGATAGACATGGATAAGTCGGTCTTTTGATCTTTCAAAGTAACGAAAAAAAATCGGGATTCGCCCCCTTTCGGCGCAAAAAAGCGCACACGGCGCCCCATTTCGGCCCCGTCAGCGGCTCTTTCCGCAGCAAGCCGGCGGCTCTTTCCGCGAAAGGCGGCAGGCTCTTCGACAACAAGCCGGCAGGCTTTATCCGCGACAAGCCGGCTAACTTTTAACAACATGCCGGCGGCTCTTTCCGCGACGAAAAATGCGGGGCGGCGGCTGCAGCCACCGCCCCGCTTCGACGAAGGCCGGGCGCTCCCCTACTTTCCGACCGACTGGGCCAGCGCGACGAACCAGCGGCCGCCTTCGAGCCCCAGCACCCCGAGCAGTTCGGGCGAGACGCTGCCGCGCGTGATCGACCGCAGCCCCGTGGCGGCCGTGTAGAGATTCACATTCTCGGCGTAACCCGCGGCATCCTGCCCGCAGAGGTAGCGGACATGCTCGGCCGGAATCGGGCGTTCGTCGTAGACCGAGAGATCGGCCGCGTAGACCAAATTGAGCGGCGCCGTCGCCACGAAAGCCTGCGTGCCGGATGCGGCACGGCGGTCCCCCTCGGCGATGCGGACCAGCCGATGGCCCTCGGCCTCGTAGCGGTAGATGCCCTCGGCGAAGAGGGCGTAGAGACGGATCGGATAGAGCCCCATCGCCGAGGGTGCGGTCAGGTGGGCATTCTCGGGACGGTTGATCCCCGCAGCGGCCCACAGCACGCCCGAGAGCTCCTCCAACGAGAGGGGTGCATCGGTGTACTCGCGCCACGAGCGGCGGTTCTGGAGCGCCTCGCCGATGGTCGTGCCGCGGGTCAGGTCGGGTGCCGGGAGGTCGATCGTTGCGCCGTAGACGACGGGGGTCGCCGCCGGCTCGGCGGTTTTGCAGGAGTTGCCGCCGCAGCAGCAGGCGGTCAGCAGCAGGGCGGCTGCAGCCGCCGGAAAAAGTCGTTTCATAGCGATTCGTTTTAAAGGGTTTGCAACGAGGATTCGGAGGCCGCCGTTTCGGCAGCGGACGACCCGGCAGCAGCGGCTGCGGCGGGTTGTGCGGCTGCAGGGGTTGCAGGGGCGGGCTGCGCAGCAGCGGCTCCGGGCACAGCCGGCGCGGGGGCGGTCATTTCGGGAGCAGCGATGATGCTGTCGACGACGAACTTCGTGAAGCCGCGCCAGGGCAGCGCCCCGAAATACTCCTTGTAGTGCAGTTCGAGCGTGCGGCCGCCGAGCAGCATGAGCTGTTCAGCCAGTGCGCGGTCGACGACCGAAAATTCGAATTCGTAGGAGCCGACCGCACCCGCCGTCTTCGAACGGATGCCCGACTGGATCAGTTTGCCTTCGTAGGTTTTGAAAAGGACGCCCTTGCGGACGACGTAGTTCAGTTCGCCGCTCTTGACGCCCTCGCCGAAGACGAACCAGAAGCGGAAGTAACAGAAGAGCGCGAAGACGAGCAGGAGGACGCCGAGCGTCCAAAGGCTGATTTTTTTCATACGTTTCGAGTTATACGGATTTTCAAAGGATTGTTTCATTACAGATATGCTGCCAGCTCATCGAACAGAAACTGGTAGTCGCAGACGCGGTTGTCGCCCAGAAAGACGGCGACGACGTTTTTCGACGGGCAGACGAAGACCACCTGACCGAAGACGCCCAGCGCATAGAAGTTGTCGGTCATGTACGAGATTTGCCACTCGCCCTTCTTGCAGACGAAGCGCAGCCGCTCGGGGGCGTAACCCTGCGCCGCGATCCGTTCCAGGGCGTCGTCCAGATCGGCATAGCTGCCCAGCCCGTAGCCGACCGAACGCCACGAATTGGTGTAGCAGGCGTTGCGGGCCGCACGCTCGGGCGAGAGCGACCGGACCACCCAGGCCGAATCGACGATGCGGCGCCCCTCCCACACGCCGCCGTGCAGGTAGAGGCGACCGAAGCGGGCCAGATCGCGGCAGTTGGTCGAGATGCCGCCGTAGGCTCTCGCCGTGCGGTGGCGGCGGTCGTCGAGGTTCACCAGCGCGTCGCGCTCCATGCCGAGGGGCTGCCAGACCCACTCGGAGAGCAGGTCGGCATAGCGGCGGCCCGTCGCCTCCTCGAGCAGGACGCCCGCGAGGGCCGTCGCCATCGAGCTGTAGTAGAACTCCGTGCCGGGTTCGGCGCGGAACTTCAGGCGGCGGATCTGTCCGCGGAGGTGGCGGCCGTAGTGCAGCCGCGCCATCTGGCTGAAGGGGTTGGCGCCGTAGTTCTCCTCGAAGTCCAGCCCCGTCCGCATGTCGAGCAGGTGGGCGACGGTCAGGCGGCCGAAGCGCGGGTCGCGCCGCTTCAGTTCGGGCAGGTAGTCCGTCACGGGGTCATCGACCGAGCGGATGTACCCCCGGTCGAGGGCGATGCCGACAAGCAGCGAGGTGATCGACTTCGAGATCGAGAAGATCGTCGAGTGGCTGTCGGCGGCGATGGCGCCGCGGTACCGCTCGAAGAGGATCGTGTCGTTGCGCAGCACGACGATGCCGGCCGAATTGTGCCTGGACGAGGCGAGCGTGTCGATCGTTTGGGCGAGCGTCATCGGACCGCCGGCTGTGCGGTGCAGGCGCAGCGTGTCGAGCAGCGGCAGCGGCGCCTCGGCAAAGCGGAAGGGGGTGTCCGAACCGCGGCGGACCGTGTCGGTCGGAAAGGTCTCGTAATCGTCGATCCCCTCGGTGCCGTGGCCGATGAAGCGCCAGGCGATGCACGAGGCGTGCGAAAGAAGGACGGCCGAGAGCAGCAGCACCCGGGCGGCAAGCGGGCGGAAAGGCCGGAGCGGCTGGGCGGCAAGCGGGCGGAACGAGCGGGCCGCCCGTTCGGCCAGTGAAGGGAGCGGCCATCCGGCAAGTATCCGGAACGACCGGGTCACCCACTTGGCAAGCGGGCGGTACGAGCAGTCCACCCTTTCGGCAAGCGGCCGGAAAGAGCGGATCATTCGTTCGACACGCGGGCAAGCCAAGCAGGCTACCCGGGTGGCGAGGGGCCGGCGGATCGTCCGTTCAGCAAACAGCCGGAGGATGCGGAGGGGGCGATAAGAGATCATGGGAAGCCGTTTTTGAAGGGGTTATTCGCTTTTCGGCGGATTCGACGGCGCGGGCGCTCCCGCTGCGGGAGCCGCTCCGCCGGTCGGCCTGCGGTGACGGCGGCCGCCGCGGTGGCGCCGCTTGCGGTCGCGCGTGCCGCGGTTGCCCTCGCCGCGGCCCGAGCCGTGGTCGTTGTCGAGCAGCTGCGCCGCACCGTTCGTCTGTTCGGGCGAGGTCGGCAGGGCTGCCGGCTGCAGGGCGCCGTCGGTGCCGGCCGGGCGGTCGCCGCTCCGGTTCGCCATCCGGTCGCCCCGGCGTCCGCCCCGGCTGCGGATTTCGCCCGGTTCGCTCTTTTCGCCCCTTGCACCGCGGCCGCTTCGTCCGCCGCGGCCAGCGCCGCTTCGGCTGCCGCCCCGGCCTCCGCGGCCTCCGAAGCCGCGGTTGCCCGCCGGATCGTAGGCGGGGCCCTCCATGCCGTCGGGGAGCGCGCGCTTGGGAATATCGCGCTCAATGAACTCCTCGATGCGGTGGAACTTGCCCTGCTCCTCGACGCTCACGAAGGTGATGGCCGTGCCGGTCGCCGCAGCACGCGCCGTGCGGCCGATGCGGTGGATGTAGTCCTCGGGGTCATGCGGCACGTCGTAATTGATGACCAGGGCGATATCCTCGATGTCGATGCCGCGCGCCACGATGTCGGTGGCCACGAGAATCTTCACCTTGTTGTTCTTGAAGTTGAGCATCACCTCCTCGCGCTGCGCCTGCTCCAGATCGGAGTGCATCGGCGCCACGTCGAGGTGCATGCGCTTGAGCGTATGGGCCAGCTCCTTGACCTTCATCTTCGACGAGGAGAAGATGAGCGCCTTCGAATCGTTCGGCACGCGGAAGAGCTCGCGCACGAGGGCCAGCTTCTGCGACTCGTAGCAGACGTAGGCTGACTGGTCGATCGACTCGTTGGGCTTCGAGACGGCGATGTTGACCTCGACCGGATCGCGCAGGATGGTCTTGGCCAGCTGGCGGATCTTGGGCGGCAGGGTCGCCGAGAAGAGGAGCGTCTGGCGCTCCTTGGGGATGTAGGAGATGATGGTCAGAATATCCTCGCTGAAGCCCATGTCGAGCATGCGGTCGGCCTCGTCGAGGATCAGGTAGCTGACATGCGAAAGATCGACGCCGCTGTTCTGCAGGTGCGAAATCATGCGGCCCGGGGTGGCGATGACCACGTCCGAGCCCATCAGCATGCCCCGTTTCTGGATGTCCCACCCCTTGCCGTCGCCGCCGCCGTAGACGACCGTCGTCGAAACGGGCAGGTAGTAGGAGAAGCCCTGGAACTGCTGGTCGATCTGCTGCGCCAGCTCGCGCGTCGGGACGATGATCAGCGCCTTGACCACGTTGTCGGGGTTGCCTTCGAGCAGCAGACGGTTGAGCAGCGGCAGGGTGTAGGCCGCCGTCTTGCCCGTGCCGGTCTGGGCGCAGCCAATGATGTCGTGGCCCTCCAGAATGACCGGAATCGTCTGTTCCTGCACCGGGGTCATCTCCTCGAAGTGCATGTCGTATAGTCCGTCGAGGATCTCGTCCTCCAAATCCAATTCATCGAATCGCATAGCTAATTATGATACATTTTTAAGTTATTCATTCAATTACCTGCACCTTTTCTCGCCTCGAAAAAGCTCGAGCAAGCTCGGCTCTGCCCTCGGCTTATCGAAAAGGTTCGTTTCGGGTGCCAGCGGATGCCGGCGGCTGGCTGGGCGGCTTTCGGCGGTTTTCGGGCGTCCGGGACGTTTCGGCCCGGACCGCAGCCTGCGGAGCGCACGCGACTGCAAGGAGCTGCGGGCCTTCGCCGCCCCCAGGCTGCGGCCCGCCAATCGCTGCGCGATTGATTCCTTGCAAAAAGCCCGCAGCCGAGCGGTGGGCTTGCGACCATTAGGAGCAGCCCTCCGCCCGGGGGCGGCTGCGGGCTGCCGGCCGCTTCGCGACCGCTTTTGCCAGCACCCATTTCCGCTACAATTGGCGGCTGCGGGCTGCCGACGTCTGCGACGTCGAATTTGCAGGCAGTTTTTCGCAGCAGCGGGCTGCCGGTCCCTGACGGGATCGATTCACTGCTTCCCGTCGCTCCGGGATGGAATCTCCTCGCCGAAGAGCGTAGCGGCCGTACAGCCCGTAATGCGGACCCGCACGTAGTCGCCCGCCCGGTGGCCGCCGCGGTCGAAGACGACCACCTTGTTCTGCGACGTGCGGCCCGAGAGCTGCCCTTCGTCGCGGCGCGAGGTTCCCTCGACCAGCACTTCGTACTCCCGTCCGACGTCGCGCCGGTAGCTCGCCAGCCCCAGTTCGTTCTGCAGGGCGATGATCTCCTGCAGGCGGCGCGACTTCACCTCGTCGGGCACATCGTCGGGCAGGTTGCGCGACGCGAAGGTCCCGGGGCGTTCCGAATACTTGAACATGTAGGCGAAGTCGTAGCCCACTTCGCGCATGAGCGAGAGCGTCTCGGCATGCTCCTCCTCCGTCTCTCCCGAGAAACCGGCGATCAAATCGGTCGTAATGGCGCAGTCGGGCAGGTAGCGGCGGATCGCGGCGACACGGTCGAGGTACCACTCGCGCGTATACTTGCGGTTCATGCGGGCGAGCATCGCCGTCGAGCCCGACTGGGCGGGGAGGTGGATCGCCCGGCAGATGTTGGGCATCGAGGCCATCGTTTCGAGCAGCCGGTCGCTCATATCCTTGGGGTGCGACGTGGCGAAGCGGACCCGCAGCAGCGGCGAAATCGAGGCCACGCGCCGCATGAGTTCGGGAAAATCGACCTCGCCGAAGCGGTACGAGTTCACGTTCTGCCCCAGCAGCGTCACTTCGCGGTAGCCGTTCTCGAAGAGCGAACGGCATTCGGCGAGGATCGTCTCGGCATCGCGGCTCCGCTCGCGCCCGCGCGTGTAGGGGACGACGCAGTAGGAGCAGAAGTTGTTGCAGCCGCGCATGATCGAGACGAAGGCGCTCACGCCGTTGCGGTCGAGCCGCACGGGGGCGATCTCGGCATAGGTCTCCTCGGTCGAGAGAAGAACGTTCACCCCCTTGCCGCCCGCCTCGGCTTCGCGCAGCAGGTTCGGCAGGTCGCGGTAGGCATCGGGACCCGCCACGATGTCGACGCCGCGGTCGCCCTCCAGCAGCCGTTCGCGCAGCCGCTCGGCCATGCAGCCGACGATGCCGATGCGGAGCGACGGCTTGCGCTTGCGCAGCCCCCGCAATTCGGCCAGACGGCCCCAGATGCGCTGTTCGGCATTATCGCGGATCGAGCAGGTGTTGAGCAGGATCACGTCGGCTTCGCCGATCGTCTCGGTATAGATGTAACCGTGCTGCTGCAGGATCGAGACGATGATCTCCGTGTCGCCGACGTTCATCTGGCAGCCGTAGGTCTCGATGAAGAGCTTGCGGCCGACACCCGAGAGCGGGCGAAGGGTATTTTTCAATTCGGGATTCAACATTCCACTTTAAAATCGGTTCTACATTTTTTCCGCTTCTTGTCGCCGCGGAAAGCGCACATTCTGAATTCAAAATTCTAAATTCAGAATGATGAACTCGGGTCGCAGCCTGCGGAGCGCACGCATGTTCGGGGACGAACTGCGGGCCTCCGCCGGGCGGAGGCTGCGGCCCGCTGCGCCCTTACGGGCGCCAATTCAAAATTCAATATTCAAAATTCACTGCGGGCTGCCGATCACTGCGCGGCGAGCAACATCCGCAAGACTGTTTGTCTTCGGGACGCAGCCTGCGAAGGGTGCACGCGACTGCAAGGAGCTGCGGGCCTTCGCCGCCCCCAGGCTGCGGCCCGCCGATCGCTGCGCGATCGATTCCTTGCAAAAGCCCGCAGTCGAGCGGACGGGCTTGCACGAGCGAACTTGCGGGACGCGAGTTGCAGCCCTCCGCCCGGGGGCGGCTGCGGCGCCTCAAAGGGCGCAAATTCAAAATTCAATATTCAAAATTCAAAATCACGCGCTCGGGCCGCGGCTTGCGAAGCGCCTGCACGAGCGGCCTTGCGGACGCGAGCAGCGGGCCTTCGCCGGGCGAAGCTGCGGCCCGCTCGGTCCTGACGGACCGTTTCAAACGCGGGACCGACGCGTAGCCTGGGCAACTGCGGGCTGCCGACCTCTGCGACGTCGCATTTGCAAGCAAGCCCTTTTCCTATCGACCTGCCGGCGCCGCCGCAGCCGGAGGCCCCGCCTCCCGCTACTCGGCCTGGATCTGGTCGTCCTCGGGGAAGGGCTTGAACCCCTCGCCGTAGGTATCGTAGGCATCCGTCACGACGACGAAAGCCTTCGGGTCGATCTGCTTGATCTTCTGCTGCACGAGGCGCACCTCCTTGCGGCTGACCACCAGGAAGATCATGTCGCGCTCCCGGTCGGTGTACATGCCGCGCGAGCGGATGTAGGTGGCGCTGCGGTCCATATCCTCCAGGATGAAGCGTTTGAGTTCGGCGTGCCGGTCGCTGATGATGAACAGCAGCTTGTCGTACGAGGCGCCGTCGAGCAGGTAGGCCAGCACGCGCGACGAGGCGTAGATCATCAGCAGCGAGTAGATCGTCAGCAGCCAGCCCGTCGGATCGGGCGTCCCGACGAAAAGGCCGAGGCCCACCACCAGCAGGCCCATGAGCACGACGAAGCCGTCGGCAAAGACGATCGCCGTCGAGAACTTGATGCCGACGTACTTCTGCAGGAGCATCGCCACGATGTCCGTGCCGCCCGTGGTGGCCTGCTGCCGCACGACGATCCCCTGCCCTACGCCGATCAGCAGCGCCCCCAGCAGGCAGGCGACGAGCAGGTCGTTCGACAGATTCAGGTTGCCGCCCAGCAGCGTCGCCGGGTCGAGCGCCTCGACCGCCTCGGGCGAGGGGTAGACCGCCCGCGTCAGGAGGTTCATGAAGCCCGGGGTGTAGACCGCCGCGACGATCGTGCGGGCCCCGAAGTTGCCGCCGAAGATGACGAGCGCCGTCAGCATCAACGGCACGTCGAACATGTAGCCGAAAGTGCCGACCTGCACCGACGGGAAGATATTGTGCATGACGATCGCCATGCCGTAGACGCCGCCCGGGACGAAATTATAGGGGTTCACGAAGAGCACGAAAGCCGTGCCCATGATACTGGCGCCGAGCAGGACCAGCAGCCACGAACGCCACCAGGCCCACGACCCCGCCACTTCGAAGATCTTTTGCATACCTTGATAAAATAAATGTCGGAAACGGTTCACAAAGATACGATATTTCTTCGAATCGGGCCCCTTCGAGCGAGTTTTTTTCATTCCGGGCCCGTTTCCGATAAATTTTTAGTATATTTGCCCTCGAACTTATTCTCGAACACGCCATGATTCTGACCTATTATACCGCCTTTACGATGCTGCTGATCGCCTATTTGCTGGGGTCGATTCCCAGCGCCGTATGGATCGGCAAGAAATATTACGGCATCGATATCCGCGAATACGGCTCGAAAAACGCCGGCACGACCAACATGCTGCGCGTCCTCGGCCGCCGCGCCGCACTGCCCGTCTTCGCGCTGGATGTTCTGAAGGGCTTCGTGGCCGTCACGATCGTCGACCTCATCAAGTACGACGACTTCTTCGCCGGCACCGCCCACGAGAACTGGTTCTACATCCTGCGCTTCGCCGCCATCTTCGCCGCCCTCCTCGGCCACATCTTCCCCGTCTTCGCCGGCTTCCGCGGCGGCAAGGGGGTGGCGACGCTCGTCGGCGGCGTGATCGCCGTCAACGCCCCCCTCGTGCTGCTCTGTTTAGCCGTCTGGGTGCTGGTCCTCATGACGACCCACTATGTCTCGCTCGCCTCCATGACGGCGGGCCTCTGCTACCCCATTTTCACCCTCATCTCCCCCAAGGTGGGCCACCTGCCCCCTTTCATCGTCTTCTCGCTCGTCATCGCCGTGCTGCTGCTCTTCACCCACCGCAAGAACATCAAACGGCTGCGCGAGGGAACCGAATCGAAGATCTACATCTGGAAACCGCGCAAGGTGCGGCTGCCGAAAGACGAACCGGCACCCGGCGAACCGGCTTCCGGCGAACCGGCCGGGAAGAGGCGCTGAAACGGCTCGGGGCGCGCCCCGGCCGACCCAAAAACTGCTGCCATGCTACAAGAGAATCTGATCCACATCTACGAGCGGAGTTTCCGCAAGCATCGCGACCTGCCGGCCCTGACCGACTATTTCCGCCGCGAGACCTTCACTTACCTCGAAACGGCCGAACGGATCGCCCGGCTGCATCTCTTTTTCGAGGAGCTCGGCATCCGTCCGGGCGACAAGATCGCCCTCATCGGCCGCAACACCCCGAGCTGGTGCATCACCTACCTGGCGACGATCACCTACGGCGCGGTCATCGTGCCGATCCTTCAGGATTTCACCCCGACGGATGTCGTCCATATCATCAACCACTCCGAGAGCCGCCTGCTCTTCATCGGCGACAGCTTCTGGGAGCAGATCGAGGAGGACCAGATCCCGCAGATCGAGGCCGTTTTCTCGCTGACGGACTACGGCGTTCTGTTCGAACGGCCGGTGCCGGCCGGAAGCAGCAAGCCGGAAGCAGCCGGAGCGGCAGTTGACGGTGGGAAACCGGAAACGGAGAAACCGGCGGCAGGCGGCACCGGGAGGCCGGAAACGGCGGCAGACGCCACAGCGCCTGAACCGGACGGAAGAGCGGCCGGCGTTCCGGCCGGCCAGAGCGGCGAATCGCCCGCGGGGCGGGTGGCCGCCCTGCGCGAAGGGGTTGCAGATGCTTTCGCCGCGCGCTATCCGCAAGGGTTCACGGCCGACGATATTCACTATCCCGAAGTCCCCAACGACCGGATGGCGCTGCTCAGCTACACCTCCGGCACGACGGGCTATTCGAAGGGGGTGATGCTGACAATCAACAACCTGACGGGCAACGTGCTGGTCGGCCTCGAGGCGATCGACCCCGCGACGGGCGATCTCTATTTCCGGGCCGGCGGGCGCATTCTCTCGTTCCTGCCGCTGGCCCACGCTTTCGGCTGCGCTTTCGACTTCCTGGCTCCGATCGCCTGCGGTCTGCACGTCACCCTGCTCGGCCGCATCCCCTCGCCCAAGATCCTGCTCGAAGCGATGGCTTCGGTCCGTCCGAATGTCATCTGCTGCGTTCCCCTCATTCTCGAAAAGGTCTACCGCAAGCAGGTGCTGCCGATGCTCGAAAAGGGGCCCGTGTCGATCGCCGTGAAGATTCCGCTGCTGAACACGGCCATCTACTCGGTGATCCGCAAGAAGCTGACCGACGCCTTCGGCGGTTCGTGCGCCATCTTCATCGTGGGAGGCGCCCCGATGAACCAGGAGACCGAATCCTTCCTGCTCCGCATCGGCTTCCCGCTGACAGTGGGCTACGGCATGACCGAGTGCGCCCCGCTCATCAGCTTCACCCCCGCCCCCGAATACAAGAGCGGCTCCTGCGGCCGCTACATCGCAGGCCACCTCGAAGTGCGGATCGACTCGGAGGCTCCCGCCGACACAGCCGGCGAGATTCTCGTTCGCGGCGACCACGTCATGCAGGGATATTACAAGAACGAAAAGGAGACGAAAAAGGTCCTCGATCCTAACGGCTGGCTCCACACGGGCGACATGGGGACGATGGATCCCGACGGAACGCTCTACATCCGAGGCCGCTCGAAGACGATGATCCTCTCGGCCAGCGGACAGAACATCTACCCCGAAGAGATCGAAGACCGGCTCAACAACATGTACCTCGTCCTCGAATCGCTCGTGCTCGATGCGGGCGGCGGACGCCTCAAGGCGCTCGTGGTGCCCGACTTCGAGCAGGCCGAAAAGGAGGGGATCGACAAGAACGACCTGCCGGCGATCATGCAGGAGAACATGCGGCAGCTCAACACGCAGCTGGCCGCCTACGAGCGGTTGGGCGAGGTGGTCCTCTACCCCACCGAATTCGAGAAGACGCCCAAGCGCTCGATCAAGCGCTACCTTTACGAGACCTCGCTGCTGAACCGATAAGGCGGAGGGGCTTGTGCGGGGAGGACATCGCACTGCTGACGTCAGCGGTTTGCCGCCGGTCAAGGTGAAAAGACCTGCCCGCGAACTCGACGTCGGAGACGTCGGAGACATCGGCAGCCCACAACCGCTTGTTTTGGCGGAAATGCTCGTTGACAAAATCGGTCCCGCAGGGACCGGCAGCCCGCAGCCGCCCCCTGGCGAAGGGCTGCTCCTCTGCGTCGCAAGCTCCTCCGCTCGGCTGCGGGCTTGCTTGGGCATTCGAATCTGTCAAGCATGGACGCCTCGGGCAATTTTGAATTTTGAATCATGAATTGTGCCCGCAAGGGCGCAGCGGGCCGCAACTTCGCCCCGCGAAGGCCCGCTTTCGCGTCCGCAAGTCTGCTCGTGCTGGCCCTCCGCAAGCCGCGGCCCGAGCGCATGATTTTGAATTTTGAATACTGAATTTTGAATTTGCGCCCTTTGGGGCGCCGCAGCCCGCAGCCGCCCCCGGGCGGAGGGTTGCTCCCCTGCGTCGCAAGCACCTCCGCTCGGCTGCGGGCTTGCCTTGCAGCAGGAATCGGTCCGTTAGGACCGAGCGGGCCGCAGCCTCCCGGCGGCGGAGGCCCGCAGTTCGTACCCGAACTTGCGTGCGCTCCGCAGGCTGCGACCCGAGTTCATCATTCTGAATTTTGAATATTGAATTCGGAATTTGCGCCCGCAAGGGCGCAGCGGGCCGCAGCTTCGCCCCGCGAAGGACCGCTCTCGCGTCTGCAAGTCCGCTCGCATGCGTCCTTCGCAGGCTGCGTCCCGGGTATCCCGCGGAGGCAGTGCCGCTCGGCTGCGGGCTGCCGATGTCTCCGACGTCGAGTTCGCAGCAAAGCACGAAAGCGACAGGCACCGAAAAAACAGGAACGGAAAAACCATGAAGATCGGAAACAAACAAGCCATCGGCGAAAACCTGCTCTACCTGCTGGTCTGGTCGGCCATTATCCTGGTGCCGGTCCTCAACTCGCAGATGCTCTCCGAGATGCACGTCGATCTGGAGGCCGCCTGGACCGTCTGGCGGCAGATTATCCCCTATCTGACGATCTTCCTCGTCCACAACTACCTCATCGCGGCCCGCTACCTCCCCCGCCGGAAATACGGGAAGTACCTCTTCTTCACCCTGCTGGTGATCGTGATCGTCTTCTCGGCGGTCGAACTCAACGAACATTACCTCGACGCTTCGGGAGGAATGTTCCATGCCTTCCGGACAGCCTCGTTCACCAATCACGACTTCTACTGGAACATCGTTTTCGCCCTCTTCATGAACGGGACGAACAGCGCCATCAAACTCTTCTACCAGTCGCTGCGCGACGAGCAGCAGATGCAATTCCTCACGCAGGAGAACCTGCGGGCCGAGATGGAGACGCTCAAGTACCAGATCAACCCGCACTTCTTCATGAACACGCTCAACAACATCCACGCCCTCATCGACATCGACGGCGAAGCGGCCAAATCGGCCGTGATCGACCTCTCGAAGATGATGCGCTACGTGCTGTACGACTCCGAGCGGGAGACCATCTCGCTGGCCGCCGACATCCAGTTCCTGAAGAACTACATCGAGCTCATGCGCATCCGCTACACGGACCGGGTCGAAATCACGATCGACTATCCGTCCGCGCTTCCGGACGGCGTCTCGATTCCGCCGCTGCTGCTGATCGTCTTTGTCGAGAACGCCTTCAAACACGGCGTCAGCTACAACCGCAAGTCGTTCATCCGCATCACCATCTCCTGCGCCGACGAACAGCTGACGGCCGTCATCCGCAACAGCCGCCACACGGTCGCCGACGAAGAGCCGCTGCGCTCGGGCGGCATCGGGCTCGAAAACGTCCGCAAGCGCCTCGAACTGACCTACGGTTCGGGAGGTTACACGCTCGACCTGCACGAAGAGAGCGACAGCTATACCGTCAAACTCGTAATACCGATTTCCCATGCTTAAATGCCTCGCCATCGACGACGAACCGCTGGCTCTGCGTCAGATCAGCGCCTATATCGCCAAGATCCCCTATCTGGAGCTCGTGGCGAGTTGCAACAATGCCCTCGAAGCGCAGCAGATCGCCTCGACGCACGCCATCGATCTGCTCTTCGTCGACATCAACATGCCCGACCTGAACGGCGTGGAGTTCGTCCGCTCGCTCGTCCACCGGCCGATGATCGTCTTCACGACCGCCTACTCGGAGTATGCGCTCGAAGGGTTCCGCCTCAACGCGATCGACTACCTGCTGAAGCCTTTCTCTTTCGCCGAGTTCAGCCGCTCCGCCGCCAAGGCCTGCGCCCTCTACGAGTTGCAACATCCCCAGCCGCAGCCCGTTCCGGCAGGAGCGGCCACGGCGGCTGCATCTGCCCCACTGAATATGCCGCTCCCGCCGGCTGCATCGATGACAGCGGTCGAAACTCCGGAGGGGCCGGCGCCGGCTTCGACTGCAGCTTCGGCGCTACCCGGTGTGCCGGCCGACACCTCCGCGGCCGATGGCCGCAGCGGGGAAGAAGCCGGCAAGGAGCCCGAGAAAGAGCCCGAAAAGGAGTATCTGTCGGTGAAGGCCGATTACAAGGTTTCGCTCGTCCGCATCGCCGATATCGTCTTCGTCGAAAGCGAGGGGGAATACGTCCGGATCCACCTGGCTGACGGGTCGAAGATCACCACGCTCTACCGCATCAAAAACATGGAAACGACGCTGCCGGCCGACCGCTTCATGCGCGTGCACCGCTCCTACATCGTCAACCTGCAGCGGATCAAAAGCTATGTACGCGGGCGCGTCTATCTGAACGACAAGGATTTTCTGCCGATCGGCGAGAACTACAAGGAGAGCTTCCAGCAATACATCGAGAAGACCTACAAGAATCTGTAACGGCGGGAATGCAGCTGTTCCCGGGCGGAGGGCTGCTCCACTGCGTCGCAGGCCTATCCGCTTGGCTGCGGGCATGCCCCCGGGTTAGAGTCGGTCCGTCAGGACCGTGCGGGCCATAGACAGTCGGTCGTGGTAGAAATGCTTGCCGGTAAAATCGGTCGCGCAGCGACCGGCAGCCCGCAGCCGCCCCTGGGCGGAGGGCTGCTCCTCTACGTCGCAAGCCCGTCCGCTCGGCTGCGGGCGTGTTTTGCAGTTGGAATCGACCTCGAAGAGGTCGGCGGGCCGCAGCCTCCCGGCAGCGGAGGCCCGCAGCTCGTACCCGAACGTGCGCGCCCCGCAGGCTGCGTCCCGAATAGGGAGTAGGCTCAAACGTGTCCCGGCAGGCCATCTAATTTTGAATCTTGAATATTGAATTCTGAATTTGCACCCGGAACGGGTGCCGCAGCCCGCAGCCGCCCCCGGGCGGAGGGCTGCTCCTCTACATCGCAAGTCCATCCGCTCGGCTGCGAGCTGGCCGCAAGCTGTCCGAGTTGGAATGTACACTTGATAGCTTCCATTCGGGCGCAACTGGTTGTTCCCGAACTCCCTCTACCGATTGCCATTCGCACCGCCCGGTTTATTTCAACACGGGAAACCCGGCCAGCTGCTCGTAGCGCCCCGCTTCGTCGTGCCGGAAACAATAGTGTTTCAACCCGTTCGTAAGGACGAGATAGCGGGCTCCGAGCACCGAGTTGTAACGCACGGCCTGGTCGAAGACGGCACGATCGATCCCGACCCCGGCGGCCTTGCACTCGGCGACCAGCAGCGGAGCGCCCGCCGCATCGACCACCACGACATCGGCCCGCTGAGGCTGTCCGTTGAGCGACACGGGGTACTCCTCGACGATGCGCAGCGGATCGGCGCCGCACGCCGCAACCAGATAGGCCACCAGATGACGCCGCACCCACTCTTCGGGTGTCAGCACCAACCAGCAGCCCCGGGCGGCGCACCACACCTCCGTGCGGCCGTTCGTCCGGCGTCCGCGCAGACGGATCGCAGGAAATGCGAGTTTGGGCAGCTCTTTCATCGCAGGGTCGAAAAAAAAACGTATCTTTGTCGACAAACAAAGATACGAAACGATGCGCATAATTCTTCCCCTGTTGACGCTTTTTTCGTGCGGCACGCTTGCGGCGCAGCCGCTCGCCGTCACCGAGAACCGCCAGCCGCCGCGCTGCACGACGATCGCCTGCGCCACGGCGCAAGAGGCTGCCGCCGGTACGCTCCGCCATCGTTACCGCACCCCCATCGCATCGTGGAGCGCCGTCGTGGGCGGGTTCGCTGCCGACTTCACGGTTCCTTTCGCCTGGTCCAACCGCCAGGTGATGCTCCATGTCGAGCAGGCCCCGGCAGACTACGAGGTTCGAATCAACGGGCGCCGCGCCGCCTACAACAGCGACGGCAACACCCCCGCCGACTTCAACATCACGAAATTCGTCCAGGAGGGGCGCAACCGGGTCGAGCTGCTTCCCGCCACGCCGTCGGGCGTCGCCGTGCTCGAAAGCTGGAAAGCCGGCGCGCAGGCCGGCGCCCTCGGCGAAGTGTGGCTGACGAGCCCTGCCACGATGGGGGTCCGCGACGTCGTCGTGCGAAGCGAATACCTGACCGATGAGCGGACCGCCGCCCGGGCCGAAATCGGCGTCATCGTCAAGACCCACGCCCTCAACCCGCGGACCGTCCGCATCGAATACGAGCTGCTCGATCCGGCCGGAACGACCGTGCTCGCGGGCCATCACGAACTGACGCTCGGCATGCGCGGCGAAGATACGGTCCGTTTCCTGGCGCAGATTCCCGACAGCCTGCTTTGGTCGGCCGAGCGGCCGCAGCGCCACACGCTGCGGCTCCGGACGAAGCACGAAGGCCGTTATGCCGAGCATCTGCAGCTGCCGATCGGCTTCCGCGTAGTGGAGCACGAGGGGGGCCGTCTCCGCATCAACGGCCAGACGCTCGAAGCGCCGCTCCGCGAGGTCTCGCCCTCCGCGACCGCCGCCGACCTCGAGCGGCTCCGCGCCGGCGGACCGGTTCTTCTTCGTCCGACCCCCGGAGCCGTTGCGCCGCATTTCTACGAGATGTGCGATTCGCTCGGGCTCTACGTCATCGCCCAGGCGCCGATCGACACCCGGGCCGCCGGCACCTCCCGTCGCAAGGGGGGCAACCCGTCGAACGATCCCGCCTGGCGGGAGGCCTATCTCGAGCGGGCAGGGAACTGCTACCACACCGCCAAGCGGCACCCTTCGGTGATCGCTTTCTCGATCGCCGACGCCTCCGCCAACGGCATCTGCCTCTACGAGGCTTATCTGCACCTCAAGGCCTTCGGCGATTCGCGGCCGGTGATCTATCCCGCGGCCGCCGGCGAATGGAACAGCGACCCGCTCGACACGGGCGGACGCCTCTGACACGCTTCCGATACGCTTTTCACACGAACACGGACGATGCGAACGGCCGATGAAATTCTGGCACGGCTCGAAACGGCCGGCTCGGTGCGCAACATCGAGGGCATGCGGCGCTTCGGCATCCAGGGCGCGCATTTGTGCGGGGTTCCGATGCCCGTATTGCGGGCGGAGGCCCGCCGGATCGGCCGCGACCACCCGCTCGCCGGAGAGCTGTGGGCGAGCGGCCTGCACGAGGCGCGTCTGCTCGCCACGCTTATCGCCGATCCGGCGGCCCTGACCGTTGCCGAGCTGACATGCCTAACGGAGGGATTCGATTCGTGGGACCTTGTCGACCAAGCCTGCCTGAATCTGCTGTGGCGCGTTCCGGCGGCCATAGAACGCATCGAAGAGTTTGCCGCCGACGAGCGCGAATACGTCCGGCGCACGGCCTTTTCGTTGATCGCCGCGCGGGCCGTTCACGACCGAAAGGCGGACGACGAAGCCTTTGCCGCCTACCTGCCGCTCATCGTCCGCTATCGCAGCGACGAGCGGAACTTCGTCCGCAAGGCGGTCAACTGGGCGCTGCGCGGCATCGGGAAACGCAACCTCCGCCTGCACGAACGGGCGCTCGCCACGGCGCAGGAGCTGGCCGCCGACAGCGACCGGACGGCCCGGTGGATCGGATGCGATGCGGTACGCGAATTGCAGGACGAAAAGACGATCGCCCGGATCCGCCGGCACGAAAAATAGGTTCGGAGAAAATTTTCGCAATTTTTTCCTCGAAAAATTTGCACGAACGAAGATTTGTCTCTATCTTTGCATCGCAATCGGGAGGAAATCCGATCGCGGGAAACCGCGGGGGGGGGTAAAGGATAGAACCCCGAAAGCAAATGCCTCTTTAGCTCAGTTGGTAGAGCACGACACTCTTAATGTTGGGGTCCAGGGTTCGAGCCCCTGAGGGGGTACGGAAAGCGAGAATCGAAAGGTTCTCGCTTTTTTCGTTGTCGATTGCGGGCTTTTATTCCCCCCCCCCTCCCACCACTCTGACTGACAGCTCCTTAAAGTCGAGGTCGCGCCCGCTCCGGCGCGAATTTATTCCCTATACAAAAGTCTGGCTCCGTTTTTTTTTCGCATCCGAACGATTATTCGGGCTGTTTTTTCATTCGCTCCCGGATATTTGGCTGTTTCGGTCTAATATGCAAAAAGTAGGATGAAAAAGGATCCGATCTGTTCTAATATGCAAAAAGTAGGATATAGAGTC
>CANQIF010000014.1 GCA_947623965.1 uncultured Alistipes sp. | reverse complement strand
AACAATCTTAAAAGCACATAAACCTATGAGATGAAGTTAATTGCAAGGGCTTTATGTCCCCTTTTGGCACATAAACCTAATTTTTCATTTTTAATTCTTCATTTTTCATTTGCGCCCGTAAGGGCGCAGCGGGCCGCAGCCTGGGGGCGGCGGAGGCCTGCAGTTCGTACCCGAACCTGCGTGCGCTCCGCAGGCTGCGTCCCGAATTAAGATATATGCCCAAACATGCCCGCAGCCCCATCTAATTTTGAATTATGAATTTGCGGTTCCGAATGGAACCGCAGCGGGCCGGAGCTTCGCCCCGCGAAGGCCCGCCACTCGCGTCCGCAAGTCCGCTCGCGCGGTCCTTTCGCAAGCTCCGACCCGAATACAGGGAAAAGCACTTGATGCCGCAAGTTGCCGCCCTACGTCCGGAGCCCTTCACCCGTTTTGGAACGGGTTTTGCAGCCGACATCGGCAAAACCGTTCCGATAACCATGAAAACGACCGAAAACTCCGCGGCTGCACCCTCCGCCGCCGCGACCGCCACGCCCGATTCGAAGACGAAACACCGCGTCAGCATCGACCTGCTGAACGAGGCGATCGGCAAGGAAATCGCCACGACCCTGCAGTATCTCTATTTCCATGCCCATTTCGAGGATGCCCGCTACGCCTATCTGTCGCAGATCCTGCGCCGCATCGCGATCGCCGAGATGCGCCACATCGAGGAGTTCTCGGACCGTGTGCTGTTCCTCGAGGGCGACGTCGATATGAATCCGTCGTTCCACACGCGGCAGATCGCCGATCCGAAGGAGATGCTGCGCTTTGCCGTCCAGCTCGAACAGCATACGATCGACACCTACAACGAGGCTTCTCGGATCGCCTCCGAGCATCGCGATGCCGTCACCCACAAGCTCTTCCAGGATACGATCGCCGAGGAGGAGGCGCATCTCGACACCTTCCGCACGGAGCTCGACAACCTCGAACGCTACGGCGACGACTACCTCGCCCTGCAGTCCGATGCGGGGAGCAAGCAGGCCATGCGCGAGCTGGGCCGGTCGATCGAAGGGTTCGAGCGGAGCAAGTAGCAAGCACACGCTTCCTCCCGAATAAGCGGCAGTTTCAAGGGATTTTTCATCCGAAAAATCCCTTTTTTTGCGTATCTTTGGCTGCGCCTTAGATACTCCGTCTCGGCATAACCAAGCTGTCGCTTGTTTCTGCGCTCGACTTTTCGTATCTTTGACTACGCTTTAGGTACTACCGGCAACGGCAGCGAATCCGCAAAACGAGCAAAGCATGAAAATCACCATCCTGGGTCCCGCCCACCCCTACCGGGGCGGTCTGGCGTCGATCATGGAGACGATGGCGCGGGTCTTCCTGCGCCGCGGCTGCGAGGTCGATCTCTGCACCTTCACGCGGCAATATCCGTCGCTGCTCTTTCCGGGAAAGAGCCAGACGGTGGAGACCCCGCCGCCGGCCGATCTGACGATCCGCCGGGCCGTCGATACGATCTCGCCGCTCAACTGGCGGCGCGTGGGCCTGCAGCTCCGTGCCGCGCGGCCCGACTTCATCCTGCTGAAATACTGGACCCCCTTCGTGGCCCCCTGCTTCGGGACGATCGCCCGGCTGGCGCGCCGCAACGGCCATACGAAGGTGCTGTGCCAGATCGACAACGTCGAACCCCACGAATCGCACCTTATCGACAAGCCCTTCAACCGCTACTTCCTGCGGTCGGTCGACGGCTTCATCTACATGTCCGACGAGGTGGGGCGGCAGCTCCGCGCCTACACCGACGCTCCGGCGCTCTTCTCGCCCCATCCGCGGTTCGAGAATTTCGGCGAGCGGGTCGATCGCGGGGAGGCCTGCGGCCGGCTGGGGCTCGATCCCGGGCTGCGCTACGCCCTCTTCTTCGGGTTGATCCGCGACTACAAGGGGCTCGACCTGTTGCTGCGGGCCTGGGGGCGGCTCCGGCGCGAAGGCCGCACAGCGGGGCGCAGGCTGCTCGTCGCGGGCGAGTTCTACACGGCGCGCGAACCCTACATGCGGCTGATTGAGGAGCAGGAGCTGCGCGGAGAGGTGGTGCTGCACGACCGCTTCGTTCCCGATGCGGCGGTCCGCGACTACTTCTCGGCGGCCGACTTCGTCGTGCTGCCTTACCGTTCGGCGACGCAAAGCGGCGTGACGCAGATCGCCTACCAGTTCGCCACGCCGATGATCGTCACCGACGTGGGCGGCCTGAAGGAGATCGTCCCCGACGGCCGAGCGGGTTACCTGTGCCGGCCCGAGGAGGCTTCGATCGCCGACGCCATCGGCCGCATCTGGCAGGGCGACCGGCTGGCGCGCTTTCACGAGGCTTGTCTCGTCGAGCGCGAACGCTTCTCGTGGGAGGAGATGTGCAGTCGCATCACGGAGCTTTACGACCGGGTGAAAGAGGCTTGACCGCCACTCCGGATAAAAAAACGGACGGATCCCGATTGCCGGGGTCCGTCCGTCGTTTTGCCGGGGAGGTGCGGTTACTTCTTGATGTTGGGCAGTTCGAGGCCGTAGCCCTTCTTCCGGTCTTCGATCTTGAGGTAGAGGCTGAAGATGAAGGCCAGCACGCCGAACGAGGCGAAGATCACCATCGGCAGCAGGTAGCCGCCCGTAGCATCGAGCACCTTGCCGATGAGCAGCGGCACGAGGCAAAGGCCGATGTTCTGGATCCAGAAGATGACGCAGTAGGCCGAGCCGAGGATCTTCTGGTCGATGATCTTGGGCACCGAGGGCCAGAGGGCGGCGGGAACGAGCGAGAAGGAGACACCGAGCGTGACGACGAGCAGCAGCGCCAGCCACGAGCTGGGGAATGCCGGCAGCACGAAGGCGAAGCTCAGGTGGCAGACGATCATGATGAGTGCGCCGACCATGAGCATCGTGGCGCCCTTGCCCTTGAAGTCGAGCAGCCCGCCGAGGACGGGGGTAAGGAGCATCGCCAGCACCGGGAAGCAGCTGAAGAGGCGGGCAGCCGCCTCGGCGTCGATGCCGAGAGTCACCTCCAGGAAGTTGGGGGCGTAGCGCTGGAAGGGGAAGATCGCCGAGTAGTAGAGCACGCAAAGCAGCGCCACGAGCCAGAACATCTTGCTCGTGAAGATCTGGCCGAGGTCCTTGATCTGGAACTCCTCGTCGGCCGATTTCTCCTCTTTCATCTCGCCGGCGGCGATCAACTGGCGGTCCAGCGCCTTGTCCATGTAGACGAAGACCGTATAGCAGAGCAGACCGATGATGAGCAGGGCCGTGCAGAAGGCGACGGGAGCCACGACCGACTTGTCATAAGCGTTGGAGATCATCGGGGCGATCCACATCACGGCGAAGACGCCCAGACGGGCGATCGCCATCTCGAGCCCCATTGCAAGGGCCATCTCCTTGCCCTGGAACCACTTGGCGATCGCCTTCGAGACGGTCGTGCCGGCCATCTCGGCGCCGCAGCCGAAGATCATGAAGCCGAGCGAGGCCATCTTGGCGCTGCCGGGGAAGGAGACCCACCAGCTGTCGAGCCAGCCGCAGAGGCCGGTGGTCTGGAACCAGTCGCTGATGCCGACGAACTTGATCGAGGCGCCGACGACCATCAGCGAGGCCGAGAGCAGCCCCGTAAAGCGGATGCCCATCTTGTCGAGGATGATGCCCGCGAAGATGAGGAAGAAGACGAAGACATTGAGGAAGTACTCCGAAGCGGCATAGGTGCCGAAGGTTCCGCTGTCCCAGCCGCGCGCCGATTCGATCAGCGATTTGAGCGGCGACATCACGTCGACGAACATGTAGGCGAAGAACATCATCGAGGCAATGAGGATGAGGGCCGTCCACCGCACCGCGAACGAATCGTTCAGTTTCTTGGATAATTTTTCTGCCATAATTATTTAAGTTTTGGTTTGTTCTGTCAAATTCGGCGTCGGGGTACCGGGCAACGTCTTTCGCAGGCTGCCGCCCGAATGCCGCATACTTTCAATTTGCGCCCGCAGGGCGCAGCGGGCCGCAGCTTCGTCTCGCGAAGGTCCGCAGTTCGCGTCCGCTCGTGCCGTTTCTCAGCAGGCCGCCGCCCGAAAACGAATTAGCATTGGATGCTGCGATTCATTTTTAATTCTTAATTTTTCATTTTTCATTGCGCCCTTTGGGGCGCAACAGCCCGCAGCCGCCCTCCCCGTTTGGAGGAAATGCCTGCCAGCAAATTCGACGTCGCAGACGTCGGGCAGCCCGCAGCCGCCCCCGGGCGGAGGGCTGCATCCTCGCGTCCGCAGGCCGCTCGTGCAAGCCCACCGCTCGGCTGCGGGCTTGCCTCGGGTGGAAATCAATCGCGCAGCGATTGGCGGGCCGGAGCTTCGCCCCGCGAAGGCCCGCTCCTCTCGTCCCGCAGGCCGCTCGTGTGGGCCTTTCGCAAGCTCCGACCCGAATTTAAGGCGGAATCTTGCATTCGCTGCTTCGTTGGAACCGCAGCGGCCCGCAGTCTCCCGGCGGCGAAGGCCCGCTCCTCGCATCTCGCAGGTCCGCTTCGCACGGTTCCTCCGCAGGCTGCTGCCCGAACATGCGCGCCCTCCGCAGGCTGCGGCCCGATTTTTCATTGCGGTCCTCGGGGTGCAGCAGGCTTCGGACTTTGCCCGGCCTACTCCTCCGTCCCGGCATATCGCTTGAGCAGCTCGTAAGCCTCCGCGATACCCAGCTCGCCCGCCTTCGAAAGATCGAGGCACCCTTTGCGCGTATCCTTCATGAAAATCTGCACGATGCCGCGGTTGTAATAGGCCTCGGCGAAGTAGGGGTGCTGCTCGATCGCTTTCGTGTAGTCCTCGAAAGCGGCCGGCAGATCGCCCGACTGCGCCCGGAGGTTCGCGCGGTTGTAGTAGGCATAGGCAAAGTCGGGGAAAAGTTTGAGCACCTTGTTCAGGTCGGCTTCGGCCTCCTCGTAGCTGTACGAGCGTTTCGAATTGTTGTGCAGGCGGTTCGCCGGATCGGAGTCGATCGTGATCCGCTGGTACGAATTGTCGATCGAGGAGATGAAATCGATCATCTCCGCCCGCGTCGTCGAACGGTTCAGGTAGAGGAACGGATTCGACGGGTTGAGCTCGATGGCCGCCGTATAGGTGTTCACGGCATTCGTGTACTGCTTGATGAGCCCCTGCGTGATGCCGCGCTCGAAGAGGGCGATCCACGAGGGTTCCTCGCTCTTGATCCGGCGGGCGTTGCGGCGGTCGATCTCGACGAGCGAATCGGCCGGCAGGGTGCTCTCGTGCCACGTGAGGAGCAGCCGCCGGTCGTCGATCCGTTTCAGAAAGTCCTCCAGCCGCCGGGGGGCGTAGCGGCCGCCCTGCGGCAGCGTGTCGGGTTCCGTGAGCGTGAATTTGTAGAGGGGCAGCAGCCGCATCTGCTCGCGGCCGCCGCGTCCGTCGATCCGCTCGAACGAGCCGCCGGCGAGCTTGCTGTCGAACGAAAGAAGCTTGTCGAACCGCTGCGTCGTGTCAGCGTAAATCGAATAGGTGCTGTCGCTGAGCCGTTCGCGGTAGGCGGCGATCTTGCGCTGCGCCATGTCGCGGTCGCTGCGGGCCCCCTCGGCATCGCGTAGCAGCATCCGGAGCCGTCCCCGGTAGATGTAGGCATTGGCGAAGTCGGGGTAGAGCTCGATGGCCGAGGTGTAGTCGGCGATCGCCTCCTCGATGTCGCCCAGCTGGGCATGGACGTTGGCGCGGTTGTAGTAGACCAGCACGTTCCCCGGCGAGTAGAGCGCCACCTTGTCGTAATCCTCTAAAGCCCGGTTGTAGTCGCCGATCTGGCTGCGCAGCATGGCGCGGTTGAAGTAGGTCAGCGAGTTGGTCGAATCGAGCCGGATCACATGGTCGAAGTCGCGCAGCGCGTCGAGCGGACGGTGCGTGTCGGAGTAGAGCAGGGCCCGGTTGAAGTAGGAGAGCAGATAGGTAGAATCGCATGCCACGGCCTTGTCGAAATCGGCCTCGGCCTCGGCGAAACGCCGCTGCTGCAGGTAGAGGGCGCCGCGGCGGTTGTAGCCGTTGGGATATTCGCGGTTGGTGCGGATCGCCGTGTCGTAGTTCTCGTAGGCGCGCACCGTGTCTTTCAGATGCAGGTAGCTCAAGCCGCGGCAGATGTAGGCATCGGCCACCTTCGTCTCCTGGCGGATGAACTTGTCGAAGTCGGCGATCGCCTCCTCGAACTGCTGGTTCAGCAGCCGCGTGACACCCCGGCTGTAATAGGGTCCGGGCAGGTCGGGCCGCAGCTCGATCGCCTCGCGGAAATCCTGCAGGGCGTCGTCGTAGTTGCCTAACCGCGAGCGGGTGATGGCACGGTACGTATAGGCCTGCGTGTAGACGGGATTGAGCCGGATGGCGGTCGAGAAGTCGGCCTCGGCCCCCAGCAGATCGTCGAGGTTGTACTTGGCGATGCCGCGCAGGAAGTAGCCCTCGTAGGCCTTTTCGTCGAAGCGCAGCAGCGTGTTGAGCACCCGGATCGCGTCCTGGTAGTCGTTCTCCATCATGCGCGACCGTCCGACCCAGAAGAAATAGTCCCGGTTGTACTGGGCTGCAGATCCGGTCGCCGTGAGAAGCGCCAGCAGCAGAAGTATGTGTCGAACGATGCGCATCCGTTTTTCGGGTTAACGTTTCCGGGCAGCAGTTTATTATTCGAGTTCGTAGCCGAAGCGCTTCAGGGCGCGGTCGTCGTTGCGCCAGTCGTCGCTCACCTTGACGAAGAGCTGCAGGAAGACCTTCTTGCCGAGGAAGGCCTCCATCTCCTCGCGGGCGGACTGGCCGACCTTCTTGAGGCGTTCGCCCTTGTGGCCGATGACGATCCCCTTCTGCGACTCGCGGGCGACGTGGATCGTCGCGGCGATGCGGTCGATCGCCGGTTCCTCGCGGTAGCTCTCGATGGCGATCTCGCAGCAGTAGGGGATCTCCTTGTCGTAGTGGCGGAGGATCTGTTCGCGGATGATCTCCGAGGCGAAGAAGCGCAGCGTCTTGTCCGTCAGCGTCTCCTTGGGGTAGTAGGCCTCGCCCTCGGGCAGCAGCTCGCGGACGATGCCGAAAAGCCCCTCGACGTTGAAGTTCTCGCGGGCCGAGACGGGGACGATGCGGGCGGCGGGGAGCTCGGCGTGCCACCGTTCGACGAGCGCATCGAGCGCCTCGGGGGTCGTGAGGTCGATCTTGTTGATGACCACCACGACGGGGACCTCCGCCTGGCGGATGCGGTCGAGCACCTCGGCGGCGCGGTCGCTCTGCTCGACGGTGTCGGTGACGAAGAGGATCACGTCGGCATCGGTGAGAGCCCCCGCGACGAATTTCATCATCGACTCCTGCAGTTTGTAGGCGGGCTTCAGGATGCCCGGCGTGTCGGAGTAGACGATCTGGAAATCCTCGCCCGAGACGACGCCCATGATGCGGTGGCGCGTGGTCTGCGCCTTGGAGGTGATGATCGAGAGATGCTCGCCCACGAGCCGGTTCATGAGGGTCGATTTGCCGACGTTGGGGTTGCCGATGATATTGACGAAGCCGCTTTTGTGCATGGATGGTAGGGTCTTTCGCGGAGAAAAGCGCCGCGCATGCCTTGTTTCGTAACGCGATTTCCCCGCTGTATTCCGTGCAAAGGTAGGAAAATCTTCGAAATAATCCTATTCCTTTATTCTCGCCGGCACCCTCTCTTTCCGGATCGGCAAGAAGAAGTGGCTGCGCTGGCGCGACCGGCGGCGGGAGAGGCGAGCGTAGCTGTCGAACTGCCGATTTTCCGCCGTCAAAATTTTGTTTCGCGCGCGGGTTGTGCTATCTTTGCGGCCGAAAAATCCATCGAAACGAACGTTCTCACTATGTTAAGCAGAAGATTGCTCCGCATCAAGGTCGCCAAGGCGCTCTTCGCGCACCTCAAGTCCGAGGCCGACAACATGATCGCCTCCGAAAAGGCCCTGATGCTCTCTGTAGACAAGGCCTACGACCTCTACTTCCAGTTGTTGGCCCTCCCCGCCGAACTGGTCCGCTACGCCGCCGAACGGCACGAGATCGCCCGCAGCAAGAAGCTGGCCACCTACGAGGAACAGCACCCCAATACGAAGTTCATCGAAAACCGCGTTATCCGCGTCATCGGGAATACCGACGCCATCAACGACCGCCTCGCCTCCCGCAAGTTGGGCTGGGCGAAATATCCCGATCTGATCCAGACGCTCTACCAGCAGCTCGCCGAGACCGACTTCTTCAAGAGCTACATGGCCCGCCGCGACGAGCGTTCGTTCGAGGAGGACCGCAAGCTCGTCGAGCAGCTCTTCCTCATGCTCGACGACGCTCCCGCGCTGGAAGACGCCCTCGAGGAGAGCTCGATCTACTGGAGCGGCGACCTTCCCTTCATCCTGCTCATGCTGCAGCGCACGCTCTCCAACATGCGCATTTCGCACCGGGAGCTGCGCGTGGCCGAGCAGTTCAAGAGCGAGGAGGACCCCGCCTTCGTCCGCACGCTCTTCGAAAAATCGCTGCTCCACTTCGACGAATACCAGCACTACATCGAGCGCTATACGGCCAACTGGGATGTCGAACGCATCGTCTTCATGGACAACCTCATCCTCGGCATGGCGATGACCGAATTCATCGAGTTCCCCTCGATCCCGGTCAAGGTCACGATGGACGAATGGATCGAGATCGCGAAATATTACTCCACTCCGGGCAGCAGCACTTTCATCAACGGCGTGCTGGACAAGGTCGTCGCCTCGCTGACCGAAGAGGGGCGCATCCGCAAGACGGGGCGCGGATTGATCTGACCCGCGCCATGATGCACCGATCGGTTGCGGCCGCCCGGCGGCAGAGGCTAACGTTTCGTATGGTGAGACTTGCAGCGGTGCTCGCCGTGCTGGCGGGCGCAGCGGCCTGCGACGCTCCCTCCCGCGCAAAGGGGAGGGCACCCGCGGGCCGAATCATCGCGATCGACGACCGGGCGCTCGCTGCCGGCGGGTCGGATACCGTGCGGTTCGGACACCTGCACGAGGGCGAAATCGCCGTGCTGCCGCTTCGCATCCGGAACGACGCATCGCAGCCGATCGCCGTGCTCGGCTACGAACGCAGCTGCGGCTGCACGACACTCGAGTATGATTCCCAACCGATTATGCCCGACTCGACGGCTGCTGTCGAACTTCGGTTCGACGCCCGCGGCGCCTGGGGCTGGCAGCTGAAGCTCGTACGGCTGCGGCTGCTCGGCGGCGGGGAACCTTTCCGGCTCTACGTCGAGGCGGATGTCGATTGAGAATTTGCAGTTTCGCGGATTATTGCCTATCTTTGTCCGGATATAACCTTAAAAAAGCACAATCATGATGCAACTTCTTCAAGCCGTACCCGTCGAGCCGCAGCCGGGATTCATGCAGCAATACAGCGGATTCATCCTGATCGCCATCATGTTCCTCGTGATGTGGCTCTTCATGTGGCGTCCCGAGGCGAAGCGCCGCAAGCAGATGCAGGAATTCCGCAACTCGCTCAAGAAGGGCGACCGGATCATCACCGCCGGCGGCATCTACGGCACCGTCAAGGAGATCAAGGAGACGACCCTGCTGATCGAGGTCGACAGCAACGTCACGCTGCGCATCGACAAGAACATGGTCGTAGCCGATTCGTCGGCGCTTCAGCAGCAGCGTTAAGGATCCGTCACCGCCATTCGGCCGCCGTGCATCGTGCGCGGCGGCCCTTTTTTAAAGATGAACCGGCAACCGATGATTCGGACTTACACATACTTTCCCGAGGGGACCTGCTCGAAGCGGATCGACCTCGCGCTCGACGGGGCGGTGATCCGCAGCGTCGTCTTCACGGGCGGATGCCACGGCAACCTGCAGGGCATCTCCGCCCTTCTTCGCGGCATGCGGGCCGACGAGGCGATCGCCCGGTTGGAGGGGATCGACTGCTGCGGCCGCGGCACCTCGTGCCCCGACCAGCTGGCCCGGGCCTTGCGCCAGGCGCTGGCGGAGGAGCAGCGGGTGCCCGAACAGCCTATTTCATGATACAGGAGCCTATTGCCGGGAGAATGCCGGCCAGGCAGTTCGCCGTACATTCTAAAACAACGATTCGGGCGACCCTTTTCGACAGGGGCCGCCCGAACTGTTCTTGTTAGCGGATCAAATTACGAAGCCGACGAGCCAGGGTGAAACGATCGTTCCGACGACCAGCGCCGCGATGTAGAGCACGACCGCCTTGGAGCCGTGCACGTTGCAGCTTACCGAGTAGGCCCGATAATTCCACACCCAGTAGAGCACGAGCAGCGCAAGGCCGTAGAGGACGAAAAGCAGCAGCAATGCCAGCTCTCCGCCGGTGGGCAGCAGACCCGCCTGAACGTCGTTCAGCAAATCTTTCCCGATGAAAGCGGCGAATCGCGAGGAGAGGAAGGGCAGATTCAACAGCAGCAGCGGCAGCTGCGCGAAGGCCGTCGTCCCGAAGATGTCGATCGGCCGGATCTTCGAGCGCGAAAGGATGGCCCCGGCACCATAGAGCAGCAGGGCCGTCAGCACCCACAGCGCGACTTGGACGAGCAGGACCTGCAGGAACGAAAGATGCGGCACGAGGCGAAGTGCAGCAGGTTGTCCTGCACCATCGAGGCGGCATGGAGCAGCACCGATGTGGCGAGGATGAAGATCGAACCGATCGCCAGCGCCTTGGCGCCGGCCAGATAGCGGAAGGGGTTAAGGAATTTTTTCATCGTTTTCGAGTTTTACGAGGTGATCGATCAGGGTGTCGAGTTTGTTGCGCACGGTCGGATAGCTCAGCGAGCGCATTGCGGCCATCTCCTTGAGCGAGCCGCTGCATTTGACGAACTCCAGCAGAAACGACTGTTCGTCGGGCGACAGCCGCATGAAGGGCGACAGCCGGTAGTCGCCCGAAACCGTCGTATCGCAGGCGGGGCAATGCAGGCTGCGGACCTGCAGCGCACCGCCGCACGAAGGGCAGGTCGTCGGGAAAATTTTCTTTGTTTCCATTGTTTTTTTTGTTTGGTTTGACTTTACAAATATAAAACATATTTTCAACAAATCAAGATATACTTTTAATTATATTTATTTCTCGATTTGTTTTTGTTGTTTTGAATGCGGGCATTGCCGACTACAGGGTAGGTGCGACTGATAGGGAGAACTGTGTATTAAACCGGTTTCTCGGGCCGCAGCCTGCGGAGCACGCCTGCGACGTTAAGGAACTGCAGGCCTCCGCCAGGGGGCGGCTGCGGGCTGCGGCACCCGTTCCGGGTGCAAATTCAGCATTCAAAATTCAGGATTATTGCTCGGGACGCAGCCTGCGGAGCGCACGCACTCGAAAGAGTTGCGGGCCTCCGCCGCCCCCAGGCTGCGGCCCGCCGATGCCTGACGGCATCGAACTCAACAACACGTCCTCCACCCAGAGGGCCGCTGCGAGCTGCAGACGTCTCCGGCGTCGAATCCGACAGCCACACGAAAGCGGGGTAGCAGCCCGCCCGCTCTATGCAAAGTCGAAAGCAAAAGGCAGGTTCCGAAACCGAAACCTGCCTTTTCTTCGTTGAACTGCCGGGATTCGAACCCAGAATACCAGAACCAAAATCTGATGTGTTACCATTACACCACAGTTCAATCCGATGCTCGTAAGCGGAACAAAGGTACGCATTTTTTTTCAAAATGCAACCTCCGGCCCCGTTTTTTGCGGCTTCGGCGGATAGTGCGCCCCGCCTCCGGCAGGAAACACCCGACGGGAACCGTCCGACAAAGACCGTTCAGCGAAACCCGCCTGGCAAAGCCCATCCTGACAGCCCCGGTACCGGATCAATTCAGCTTGGCCATGAATCGCTCCCGGTCCACCACGAACCGTACGTGCGTGCCCTCGCCGATGATCCCCCGTTCGTCGCTCGCTCCGACCGCGAAGGTCAGCTTGCGCCCCTCGACCGCCGTCAGGACCGCCGTCGCTGCGATTCCGGCCCTGAGGGCCGAAGGCCGGATGTGCGTGCAGCTCATCTCCGCACCCACCGTCGTCGCCCCCTCGGGCAGCTCCGGCGCCACGGCCTCCATCGCCGCCTGCTCCATAAGCGCCACCATCGCCGGGGTGGCGAAGACCTCCAGATCGCCCGAACCCATCGCCCGGGCCGTCGCTGCCTCGGTGACCGTCGTCCGGGCCGTGGCCGATAATCCGCTCTTCAACATACGTTACTCGACGTTTTATTCGTTCTGTTCTCCCGAAGGATCGGTGCTGCTGCCGCGCCCGTCGGATTTTCGCCCGGCCGACACCCTTCTTTTTCGGGGATAATTCGCTATCTTTGCGACAAAGGTACTAAAAATATGCCCTCCGTACACAAATGGACGCTACTGCTGCTGGCGATCTTCGCCGCGACGATAGACGTTGCGGCCCAGCAGTCGCGCGGCGTGCTCAACCAGTACTGGATCGTCGATCGGGGCGACTCGATTCCCCATATCGACATCCTCCCCGTCCCCGTCTTCAGCCGGCCGATCGACCTGCGACGCTACCGCCGCATGGTCGAAGCCGTGAAGCGCGTCTACCCGATGGCCCAGGCCGCCAAGGCGAAGATGCACGAAATGGAGGGGATGCTCCTCTCCTTCAAAAGCAAGAAGGAGCGCCGCCAGTACATCCGGCAATGTTATCGCGACCTGCTGCACGAGTACACCCCCGTCGCCAAACGGATGACCCGCACCCAGGGGCGCGTCTTCATCAAACTGCTCGACCGAGAAACCGACTACACGGCCTACGAGTTGATCCGCGAATTTCGCGGCGGCTTCGTGGCGACCTTCTGGCAGGGCATCGGGCGCCTCTTCGGCCACAACCTCAAGACCGAATACGACGGCGAGAACGAAGACCGCCTGCTCGAACAGATCGTCGTCTACTACGAGGCGGGGCTGCTGCGGTAGCCGGGCCCTCAACCGCGACCCGCGCCTATGCCCGAAATCGGGCCCCGCAGCCCGAGCCGCCAACTCCGAAGCTCTCGCAGCCAGAAACAGCCGCAATCCACGGCCCCAAGAATTCCTATAACTTAAGTCGCACCCTGCAACCGCCGGGCGGCGGACTTTCGATTTGCGGTTTCTGCTTTTTTTCGTATCTTCGCACGAAAATACGACTATAAACAGCCATGTTCGAGAATCTGACCGATAAACTGGAACGCTCCTTCAAGATTCTGAAGGGCGAGGGACGCATCACCGAGATCAACGTCGCCGAGACGCTGAAGGAGATCCGCCGCGCACTGATCGACGCCGACGTCAACTACCGGGTCGCCAAGACCTTCACCGATACCGTCAAACAGAAAGCTCTGGGCCAGAACGTCCTGACCTCCGTCAAGCCGGGACAGATGATGACCAAGATCGTCCGCGACGAACTGGCGGCGCTCATGGGCGGCACGGCGACCGACATCCGCCTCGACGGAACGCCCGCCGTCGTCCTCATCGCGGGTCTGCAGGGCTCGGGCAAGACGACTTTCTCGGGCAAGCTGGCCCTGCTGCTCAAAAGCAAGAAGAGCCGCCAGGTGCTGCTCGTGGCGGGCGACGTCTACCGTCCGGCCGCCATCGACCAGCTGCAGGTGCTCGGCAAGCAGATCGGCGTCGAAGTCTACACCGAGGCGGGCAACACGAATCCCGTGCAGATCGCCGAGAATGCGATCAAATACGCCCGTCAGAAATCCTACAACGTCGTGATCGTCGATACGGCGGGCCGTCTGGCCGTCGATGAGGCGATGATGCAGGAGATTACGGCGATCAAGGCGGCCGTGAAGCCGTCGGAGACGCTCTTCGTGGTCGATGCCATGACCGGTCAGGATGCCGTGAACACGGCTAAGGAGTTCAACGACCGGCTCGACTTCGACGGCGTGGTCCTCACGAAGCTCGACGGCGACACGCGCGGCGGTGCCGCGATCTCAATCCGCTCGGTGGTGGACAAGCCGCTGAAGTTCATCTCGAGCGGCGAGAAGATGGACGCCCTGCAGGTTTTCCACCCCGAACGCATGGCCGACCGCATCCTCGGCATGGGCGACGTCGTCTCGCTCGTGGAGCGGGCGCAGGAGCAGTTCGACGAGGAGCAGGCCCGCCGGCTGAAGAAGAAGATCGTCAAGAACCGCTTCGACTTCAACGACTTCATCCAGCAGATCCAGCAAATCAAGAAGATGGGCAACCTGAAGGACCTGGCCTCGATGCTGCCGGGCATGGGCAAGATGCTGAAGGACGTCGACATTCCGGACGACGCATTCAAGCAGGTCGAGGCGATCATCGGCTCGATGACCCCCGCCGAGCGCGAGCACCCCGAGATCATCAATGCCCGCCGCCGCGAACGGATCGCCAAGGGCTCGGGCACGACGATGGCCGACGTGAACCGCCTGATGAAGCAGTTCGAGGATACGCGCAAGATGATGAAGATGGTCGCCGGCGGCAACATGAAGATGCCCAAGATGCCCGCGGGCATGATGCGGAGGCGGTAAGAGCGGCCGACGAACGGAAATCCCCGAGACGCAGCGTCTCGGGGATTTTCATGTGAAATTCGTCCGTGTCACTCCTTTTCGCGGAACGTTTCACCGCGGTCGTTCGTCGCATAGGATTTTCCGCTCTCGCCCTCGTAAGACTTCTCGCCGAAAAGTCCGGCCTTTTCGGTCACCGTGTCGCCGTTGTCGAGTTTGAAGCGTTTGCCGCCCGACCCCGAATGGAACAGGTCGATGACCCATACGGCGACGGTCAAAAGCAGCAAGGCGATCTGGACAGCGACCGCCAGCAGAATCACGGCAAGAAGCAAGGGGAAAAGCAGCGGGCCGATCAATACGAGGAAAAACAGCGTAAAGAGCCCATACCCGATCTTGCGGCCGACGCCGGACAGCAAGGGGAGTTGACGTTTCAGAAAAACGACGCAGTACATCAAGATCGCTATCTGAAAGTAGAGGGAGAAGCCGTTCGTATGCGTCTTGCGAATCGACACGATCGAGACGGCTATGTAAATAATCCAGAGCAGCGTTATCGCAAGGAGATGCAGACTGAATTTCGATCGATAGTCCGGGTGCTCTTTCCGGAAGAATTTGGCATCCAACTCGTTCAGTCCATTGTAAACGAAGGCCAGCAACTTGAATTTTTTTCATGGTTTCGAATCATTTACGGGTTCATAGAATGAAATAAAAAACGCGGACAAACTCCGTTTATCCGCCTCCGAGGCCTTGGACTGCCTAATCAACAAGATATAAGAGATGCCCGCGCCGAAAACAGCGCGAGCACCAACTTTAATTCCCGTTGATTCCAAAAGTGTCCAAGTTTCAGAGGCAAGAAAAAAAGCCGATGCGCTTTTTATATGTTCGTGCCGGCGCTTTTCGTGCGGGGACGGCACTGGAAATATCCTTTCCGGGATAAGCGGTAAACGGATCGTCAATGCTTCATAGGCGGCTCGGATTAAGGGTTTTCGACTTACGAAGATACGAATAAGTCTTGGCAAAAGCAAATTTATTTGAGCATTGCCGAGACACAGTATCTAAGACGAAGCCAAAGATACGAAAAATCTCAACAATACCTAATTTATTCGTGCATGGCTGAGACAAGGCGGAGTATCTTCGGCGCAACCGAAATACGAAAGGCCGAGGGTAAAATGCAAACTTGTTTGCAATTTTGCTGGGAAGGTAATAAGGAATCAATGCCCGCGGCACCGATTTCCGTCCGAGGCGAGCCCGCAGCCGAGCGGACGGGCCAGCGACGCAAAGGAGCAGCCCTCCGCCCGGGGGCGGCTGCGGGCTGCCGGTCGCACAGCGACCGATCTTGCCGGCGGGCATTTTCTCCACCACCAACTTCTGCGGGCTGCAGCCTGCGAAGACCGCCAGCGACGCAAAGGAGCAGCCCTCCGCCCGGGGGCAACTGCGGGCTGCCGGTCCTGACGGACCGATTTTGCCTGAAGCACCGCAACGATAATCGACAACTGCAGGCTTGACGAATTACGCCCGAAAGGGCGCTGCGGGCCGCCGCAGCCCCCCGGTCAGCGGTTCCGGAGGTCGAGGCTCTTTCGCAGCAAAGCGCGGCTCAAACGCTGCCGCCCGATCATTCCGATCGCGCACCTCCGGACCGCATTGGCGATCGAGCCGCCCGAGAGCTCCGCCTCGGCCGCCAAGGCGATGAGCTCCTCGGCATCATCGCCGAGCCACCGCTCGGGCAGCATGCTGCGCCACAGGGCGGCGCGAAGCTCCGCATCGGGCATCGGGAAGTAGACGATGGACTGGAAGCGGCGGGTGAAGGCCTCGTCGATGTTGGACTTCAGGTTCGTGGCGAGAATAACCGTGCCGGGGAAATCCTCGATGCGCTGGAGCAGGTAGGCCACCTCCTGGTTGGCGTGGCGGTCGTTGGAGGTTTGGGCCGAAGTCCGTTTGCCGAAGAGGGCGTCCGCCTCGTCGAAAAAGAGGATCCAGTTGCGGTGCTCCGCCCGGTCGAACACGCGGGCGAGGTTCTTTTCCGTCTCACCGATGTATTTCGAGACGATCATCGAAAGGTCCACGCGGTACACATCCATGCCGTTCTTCTTGCCGAGCAGGGTCGCCGCAAGGGTCTTGCCCGTTCCCGATGGACCGTAGAACAGCGCCCGGTAGCCCGCCTTGAGGAAGCGACTCAGCCCCCACTCCTCCAGAATGGTGTGCCGGTGGGCCATCCAGGCGTTGATCTCTTCGAGCGCCTCCAGCGTGTCGCAATCCAGCAGCAGCTCCTCCCAGTCGAGTGCGGTGACGATGCGGCGGGCGGGAAAGCCGGAGCTGTAGTCCGGTTCGTACTCCCGGTCGAGCAGCACGCGGCTCAAGAACTCGTCCGAGGCGCGGAGCTGTCCGCTCAAAAAAGGCTCCCCCTCGGCGGCCCCCTCCAACTGCAGGATGTTCCGCGTATGGAACCAGTGCTCCTTTCCGAAGAGGCGGACGACCGCCTTCCGCTTCTCGGGGTTCCCGCCGGCCAGGAGGAACGAGGCCGTCTCGCCCGTAGGCAGAAACCCGCCGTGCGACAGCCCTTTCCAACCGCCGAACTCGGTGTAGGGACGGTCGAAGTTCTTGTTCTGGACGAAGAGGATGTCGAGCGTCTGCGGGCTGATGTGGGGCATCAGCGCGAGCAGGACGACGACCCGTTCGGCGAAGGAAATCCCGGGTTCGCCCGTGACCTCCTCCAACCAGCCGTCGGCGGGCGGCGCGACCGCTTCGATCGACGCATACTCGCATTCCTGCCTGAAATAGAGCTGAATGGCGGTGGTCAGCACCCGGTTGAACCACATTATATGTTCTCGCATAAATATCGGTATTACCCCATTCTGCCATACCCATGGGCATGAAATATCGTTATATGATAGATGCCGCGGCCATCTAATACGCATCGATAGAGAATTTGTCCATAAACGCCATATCCTTCTTCTATTCCCTGCCCAATTAGCATACTGCATTCAGTTCCTGGATATATTTCACCATATCTATGTCGCATTATCGTAATTAGTTGTTCCGGAGTATAACCATGTCTTGTTGCACTGTCCAGGACTGTAAATTCGGCTTGATTGGCATCTTCTTCCGAAATGCGCTGTATCGCTTTGTTGGCGAAAGTGCTTGTCGTATTCGCATTCTTTTTCAATTGCATCGCCCTTGCCCCCATCACGTCGGCCTCGTGTTCGAGCTCCGCGCTGTCGTTCACCGGCAGGCCTCCGACCTCGGTCGTGGGCTCCACGCGCCCGGCCATCTGCTGGGCCACGTGCCAAGCCTCGTGCGGCAGGTGCCGCTCCTCGCCCGGCGCCACGTGAATATCCGTGCCCTGCGTATAGGCAAGCGCCTGCACGGCCGCCGGCTTGTCGGAGTTGTAGTGCACCCGCACGTCGTCCATGGAGAAGCCCGACAGATACTCGATGCCCGCCTTCAGGTTGTCGGGCATTCCGGTTTCGTTCCTTTTCTGCACCGGCTCCGCCGAGCGGCCCTGTATCGGCTCATCCTCCTCTTCCCGCTGGAGGGACTGTCCGAATCGGCCCTGCAGGGGCTCATCCTCGTCCTCCTGCCGCTGCATCGCGCCGATGCCGGGGCGCAGCATCCCGCCCGGGCGGTTGTCGGCAAATTCCGATGCGCCTGCGCCGCCGCGCCGCTGCTGGAGGGTGCGGGGCTGTTTGTTTCGATCGATTTTTTCCGCTTTCATGATGATAAACAGTTATCGGTTTTCAAAATCGTATGTTTCCTTGTCGCGCCACACCACTTGGATGCTCTTTTTCAGCCACGGCAGCCGGATCCGGCGGTACGACCACGGCAGCGCGTCCAAAAGAAGATCGTACGGCCGCTCCTCGACATAGAGCACCCATTGCGCCTCCCGCTGCTCCAGGCGGCCCGGACGTTCGATGAAGCTGCGCTGGAATCCTTTTACCGAGGTGTTTTTCAGTTTGTCCCAGTTCGCCTTGACCCCCGCGAGCATGGCTGCAGCCGTCTGCGTCTCCTTTTCGGTCAGATCAAGCGTTTTCGGCAGCGGCACCTGAAAGGGGCAGCCCGTGAGCAGACGGTTGAAGGCAAGCTCCTGCTCCCGGTATTCCCGTCTTTCGTCCGTCGCCAACCGCTGAAGGAGGAAGATCGCCCGGATGCGGGCCCCGGTCCCTTTCAGGTCCCTTTTTCCACCGGTACCGGCGGCAAGCAGCCCGAGCCGGTCGAAGAGCTGCGGCAGCCACAGCGTCAACAGACAAAGTCCGGCATTCTGTACGTCGATAAAGGCCGGCTGCGCCTCCTCGCCGAGGCCATCGAGCTGGAGCACGGCTGCGATCTGCTGCTGCAGGGGCGGGCGGGCCGTCATCGGGCGCGGTTCGGGCACCGGATCGGCCGGGAGATCGGCTGAGGAATCGGCTGAGGAATCGGCTGGGAGATCGTCCGGAGAATTGGCCGGGCGAGGTGCAGGGCGCAACCCGTCGGCATTTCCGGCATCCGCCGTCCGACCCGGTTTGTCCCGATCTGCCGTCGAGGAGGCAGGGGTGTCGGCCGGCCCGGCGATCCGTTCCGCTGCGACGGCATAGCGGCGGAGAAGAAGTTCGGCGAGCTCCCCCGCGCTGCACCGCTCTACGGAAAGTTCGGCGGCAAAGCGGATCGAAAGCTCCGCCAAGGCCGCCTCCGGAACGGCGTACCGCTCCGCCAGAAAGGCGTTCGTCCGGCGCAGACGCTCGCCCAGCGAAAGGGAGAGCCCGGCGACCAACTCGAGACTGCCTTCGGCGCCGAGCCCTTCGCTCCACCGCCGGAACGGGATGCGCCTGTCTGTGCCGCCGTCCCCATCGGCTGCGGACGAGGCGCGGATGCACTTCTGAAGCAGGGTCGGATGCCAGCGGGCGCAGTGGCGCAGCAGGTGCGACTTGCGGGTGTCGTCGATCTCCGGCGAGCGCAGCAGCATCACCAGTTCGTCGAGCAACTCCGCCTCCGCATCCTCCCGAATCCCGGCCGAAAGGCGCTTTGCGAAGGCGGCGACCGGATCGCCGGCCCCGGCCAGCCGCTCGGGCACCGCCGCATCTTCCCGTTTCGATCCGGCCCCGGCCGGCCGCTTTCCAACCGACCCGGCTCGGGCCGCACGTTTCCCCGCCTGCCCGCCCACGGCATCCGTCCCGCTTTTTTCTGGGTCCTGCTCCCGCTCGCCGGCAGCAGCCGCCGGCGTCCGCTGCAGCAGCGACAATCGGAGCAGCAGGTCGTACAATTCCCGGACATGGTCGTCGCCCGAGGCGGGCGTCCCGTCCGGATTGAGCCGCTGGTTCCGGTAGATGACGGTCAGAACCGTCGGCGTGTGTTCGGCGCCGAACACCTCGACCAGAAACCGCTCCGTCAACTCCGCCCGGGAAAGGTAGGAGGGATAGGAGCGCCGGCGGATGAATGCCAGCAGGCTGCGGTTCAGGTGGAGCCGGAAGTGCGGCTTGTCCCCGAACATGGGCACGCCGTTGAACGGGTAGTAGGCCAGCAGCCATCCGTAGAGCCGGTACCAGTATTCCGGCAGGCCGATCTCCGCATGGAGCTCGGTCTCGGCCGTCATGACCCGACGGATCGCGGCATCCTCCAGCAGCGCCGCCAACGATTCCAGCGCGCCCTCCTCCTTCGTCCCATGGATGAAGCGGAGCAGGGCCCCGGGTCGTCGCTCCAGCACGGCCGCCAGGAACTGGCGCTTCCCGGCCTGCCCGGAGAGGGAGGAGGAGAGCAGCACGGCGAGCTGCTCCGTCAGCAGCCCTTCGCGCGCCCGGATGAAGAGCCGCTCCAAGGCGTTCGGATTGCGGACGATCGGTCCCAGCAGTCGTTCGAACGCCTTTCGGCCCTCCAGGCGTGCCAGCTCCTCCTCCGGATCGAAGCCGAGCCCCTCCCATTCCGGAAGGCAGAAACCGTACTCCAAATAGTGCAGCAGGTTCTCGAAGCGCCTCTCCCGCGCGGATGCCGACACGCAGAGCGGCTCCGGGTCGCAAGGCCGGCTCATGCCGCCGGACAGGTCCGCAGAGCGGGGCAGCTCCGGGGCACCCGCGCAGACCGGGAAACAAGGCCGGACCGAAGGGCCGGTGCGCTCCGAAAGGGCGTGCAGGGGTCGGCGGACTGTCCGCTCCAAGGCCTCCCGCAGGCGGACGGGGAAGGCCTCGTAAAACACGTTCTCGGGAATGCCGCCCAACTCCAGCTCCAGCCGGTCGATCCCGATGCAGTGCTCCAGATCGTCGTACCGGGAGAAGAAAGCGTCGAGCTCATCGACGACGCACCGCCGGCAGAATCGGTCCCAGTCGGCGTACAGCTCCCGGGCGAAGGGTTCGTCCTCCGTCCGGAAACGGAACGAGAGCTTTTCGATCAAAATCATGCCTTCTCCCCGTTTTCGCCGGCATCCCCGTTTTCGCCGGCATCCCAGCGCCGCTCCCCGGCCGGGGCCCAGTCGGGATCGAGCGTATGCATCATCCGCCTTTGGTACAGCGCGCACTGCTCGTCGGGCGCCCCCTCCCGCAGGCATTCCCGCCACTTGCGGTGGTACGCCTCGAAATACTGCATCCGCTGCGGCCCTAACCAGCGGGTCTCGATCTTCAGGTGCGCCGGGACGAACGACCGCGCCAGCTCCTTGCAGCGCTCGCGGAAGCGCGTCGAGCGGGTCCGCGCCGTCCACCCCGTGAAGACGAGCAGCACCGTGTCGGAGCCCGCATCGCCGCAGAACCCCTTTTCCACGACGTAGACCGCCTCGCAGCGGCGGTTCAGGTCGCGCAGGTAGCGGCTCAGCGTGTTGGCCAGCCGGCCGAGGAGCTCCCGGTTCTCTGACCGCCCGAGGTTCAGCCGGCAGCGCATCTCACGGCCGCGGAAGACCAGCAGCCACTCCCGTTCGTTCAGCCTCACGAGGTTGTAGCGGCTCAGCTGAATCCCCTCGCGAAAGAGGGTGCCGTCGATCCGGTTCGACCGGAAAATGGGCAGATCGCGCCGCAGCTCCTCGACGCGGACGAGCCGCTCGCGGTTCGTCCGGGGAGGTTCGTCCTCCGCGACCGCCTCCACGGCCCCGGGCGCGAAGAACGCGTCCTCGATCATCCGCGCATCCGCCGGCGCCCCCGACCGCTCGCGGCCGTGCTCCACCTCCGTCAGCCGCAGGCGGTGTGCGGGCAGGATGTTGCCGACGGCGATCGCCTCCTCCCCGTTGAAATCCAGCAGCAGGGAGAGGATCCGTTTCACGACGGGAACATTCCGTCCGCCGAAAGCTCCGTTCCGGTCGAACGAGACGGCGCGCTCCCGGACCAGCCGGGGCAGCTCGCGCAAAAAACGCATCCGGCGGCGCAGACGCGCCTCCTCCGTTCCGCCGTACCAGTCGAACTCGCGCAGCCGGGCGGGGTCGCTCTCCGTGCCGTAGAGGTCGTCGAGAAAATCCATGTACCGGTTCCGCAGGGCCGCGACCGGGCGGAATCGGTCGTTCGTCTTGCGCAGCAGGAGCACCCCGGCCGGCAGGGTCGCCGTCCGGGCGGGCTCGGCCTCCGTCTCCTCGATGGCGAGCACCTCCTTCAAGGCGTCCAGCTCCCGCAAGCCCCGCTGCAGCACCAGATCGAAGAGTTTCAAGTAGTTGCCGAAATTGCGGATGCGCGCCCGCTCCGCGGCCGGCGTGTCCCGCAGAAAGTCCCGTTCGGAGGTCGCGTAGCAGGCGGGGAGATCGTCGGCAAGGGGCATGTGGTCGCTGAAATTCCGGCACCGGCCGGGATATGCCGTGCCGGCCGCAGCCCGGCGGCCGGCCGATCCGCCCATGCTGCCCGGTCCGACGGTGCCGGCCTCCCCGACCGTTTCGCCCGTTTCTTCCGCCTTTTCCCGCTCCCGCATCAGGCTGCGCAGCCGGAAGGTGCTGCGCAGGAAGGTCTCCGCCCGCAGCCGCTCGCGGAAGAGCCGCACATCGGGCTCGGCCCTCTCTTCACCGATCCGGACGGTGATCTGCCGGAAGGTCTCGGGAATCTGCAGCGCATAGCCGGCCCGGAAATCGCGGACGGTCTTTCCGCTCCGGTCCGTAAAACGGCAGCTCCGGAACGAGACGACGCCCGGAAGCCGCCGCAGCTTCCAGTAGAGCTCCTCCTGCGTGTCGCGCTGCTCGGGCAGCTCGACCCGCACCTCCTGCACGGGGCCTTCGTACCACTCCTCCGGCCGCATCGGGAGGCTCCCCGCGCGCTCCGCCCGGCAGAGCTTCGCCGAACCGGCGAGGTAGTGCTGGATCGTCCGGTAGATTTCGACCAGCAGGTCGGTGGCGTCGCAGCCGGGCTCCATCTCCAAATCGGCCTCGAAACAGAGCGCCTCGCACCGCTCGATGCGGACCGTTCCGATCCGCTCGCAGAGGTTGCGATGCTGCTCGAGGAAGCTGATCACCCGCCCGCAGACCGCCTGCGCGTCCGCCGGGAAGGGGGCGAGCCTCAACCGGAAGTCGTACCGGCGCATCCGGGCATCGCTCTCCACCCGGACCTGCTCGACCTGGGGAAAGCGGGCCAGGATCGCCCGGCGGTAGTCCTCCGCCGTCACGGGGGCGGTGGGGTAGACCGCCCCGGGCGGAAAGAGCCCGAAGCGCTCCGCCCGCCACGACCCCTCTTTCCCGGCCGGATAATCCGCGATCGGGAAGCCGAACTTGTAGTCGATCTCGGTCAGGGCGTAGTCAGCCGCTTCGGCGACGGTCACGCCCGGATCGCCCGGGTTGAAGTCGGTCCACACCTCGCCCGAGAGCCGCTGCAGTTCGGCCCGGGTCCTGCGTTGCAGTTCCGTGTAGAGGTCCTCGCCCTCGCCGCGGGTGATGTACAGTCGCTTCTCCGCCATGGTCCGATTCCTTTGCTACAACTCCCAAAGCGTCTCTATCCGGCAGCGGATGAACTCCGACCCGCGGCTCGTTCCCCGGCTCCTGATCCGGAGGTACAGACGGCCGCGCAGCCGCTGCCAGTCCACCGCGATGCGTCCCGACCAGCCCCACCAATGTCTGCACGACGACTGCACCCGGCAGCGTTCCGCGCCGGAATGGGAGGCCAGCACCTCGCAAAGGGCATACCGGCCGCTCCGCCGGTTCCTCCAGCAGGCGGTGATCCGGTAGACCCGGCACCCCTCCGGCTCCCGGCCGGCCGCCGATTCGACGGGCAGGTCGTGCCACCGGCCGTCCGCCTCGATCTTCAGCCCCTCCGGCTCCGGCTGCTCCTCCCCGCCGGTGAGGAGGTGCGCCGCCTGCAGCGTTCCCGTAACGACGACCCGTTTTTCCCGGTCCACCGTGAGAACCGCCTCCCCGGCGCCGTCGCACAGCGACAGCGAGCCCTCCGCACCGAGGCGCAGCCGCCACAGCGGGGCAGCCCCCTCCGGTCCGGGCTCTTCGGCGTAGAATGCAGCCACAGCGCCCCGCTTCTCCGCAGGGAAGAGGCGGAGGCCGTCGGCCGCCGTGGCCGTCACGCGCCCCTCCTCCGCCAGATTGGGCACCGAGTCGATCAAACTGGCGAACTGCTCCTCCGTCGGGACACACCCTTTTCGGAAGTAGCTCTTCAGACGCTCTCTATGCTCGTATTTGCGTTCCATATCGCGCTTGTTTTTATCCGATGCTGAAATCCGCCCCGATCTCCGCGCGCTCCACCCCCGGACGGTAGGGGACGAGCTCTACGACTATTTCCCGCACGTAGAGAATGCCGCCGCGGTCCGCGGCTTCGTAGTGCGTATCGCCGTCGCTCGACGGCGGCCACGGTCCCGCCTCCCGCTCGACCCGGAGGGATTCCACCCGCTCCAGTTCCGCGTCATTCCCGATGCGTGAGAGCAGCGCCTTGCACGAATAGCGCACCCCCGGATCGGGCAGGGTGCCGTCCAGGTACCACGCCATGAAGAAAACGCGGATGCGCCGCTCCGTCCGCCGCTTCACCTCGCCCGGATCGCGCGCGTCCCGCTTCAGCATGGCCCTGAAACGGACGCTCAAGGGCTCGTACACCGGGTTGACGACCTCGATCGTGGCGAACGGCGAGGCGTGCCGGCGGAGCAGGCGCTCCATCTCCGCCCGTTTCCAGCCGGGCAGAAAGGGGTACCGCTTCGCCTCCGGCTTCGGAAAGACCAGCAGGCGAACCGCAGGCTCCCCGTCGCAGGCCGGGAGGCAGCAGACCTTCTCGACCTCGGGGAAATGGGCCAGCAGGAGCCGCTCGTAATCGCTGCCGCAGAGGGCGCGGTTCCGCGTGGCCATGCGGATGCGGCACCGGACGGCGGCCGTCTCCTCCGTCTCGGCGGGCCGGCCGCCGAAACCCGACCGGAGCAGGGCGACGGCGCGGATCCGGTCGTCCGGCCGAAGCGGAGCGAGGGGCGTTCCGGCCGGCAGGGAGCTTCCGTCCCCGCCGACGGCCCGCACCCGGAAGCAGTTCGTAAAGAGCCCCTCCAACACCATTTCCTCCGGTTTCGCGCCCCCTTCGAACGAGCAGCGCAGCTGCAGGAGGCCCGCAGCCGGCGGCTTCTGCAGCTGCAGCTCGATGAAGCCGCTGCGGGTGAACCCCGCCGTCTCCTCGCACAGGATCTCCTCCGGAAGGCAGGTGCGCCAACATCCGCCGCCGGCATAGCATTCGATCCGCAGGCGGCAATCGGGCTGTTCGGCGGCGGGCATGCCGCCTGCCGCGACGTCGCGCAGGACGACATAGAGCCGCAGGCGGTTCGTGCCGTCCGGAACCTCGATCTCCACGAGAAGGGCGGGCGCCTTCGCATCGGGCAGAAAGAGGGGTGCTTCGCCGCTGCACGCTTCGCAGCCGCCCGTGCCGGTGAGGCGGTACAGACAGCCGTTCTCCGGCGAGAGCCGCTCCTCGGAGCGGTAGCCGAAGGTCGCATCCGTCAGCAGGGGCACCTGCGGCATTTCGGGCAGAGGCCGCCGCCGCTTCTCCTTCACCCGGGCGTTGTGCAGCATCGTCTCGGAAAAGAGCGTGTAATAGCGCTTCATACCGAAGCCGATCTCCGGGGCGTCGAGCACCGCGCGGTAAAAGCCCCGGCTCTTCGGGCGATCGGGCAGGCCGTTGCCGGCGGCGGCCGGCGGGGCAGCTTCGAAAACGAAGCGCGCCCGGTCCGAAAGGCAGCCGTCGGCCTCCCGGCGGAAGAGCGGCTGCAGCGAATCCGCGCACGGCAGCCAGCCGCCGTCCGTCTGCCGCTCGCAGCGAACGGCGAAGCTCCCGTCGCCGATCGGCCTTTTCGCCGGATAGTTCGCATAGATCGGGGCGAAGCCGCCCTCGGGCAGCCGGCTCCAGACCCCCTCGAGGGTCGCGGCGACGATCTCTTTCGCAGCGGCCTCCCCGTGTCCGAAGAGGAAGCGGCCGCCGCGCTCGCCCAGAACGCCGAACGGATAGAAGGGCTGCGCGGGGTCCGCCGGACCTGATTCGCAGACCAGGGTGAAGCGGCGGATCCCCGCCACCTCCGTCCGGATGCGGATGGCGCCGATCCGTTCGCCCGACAGAAGCTCCGCCCGCCTGCCGCCGGCGAAGAGCAGGCGCACGGCCGGACAGACCGTCGCGATGCCGTGCACCGCCTCCGAGCAGGCGGCCGGCGCCTCCACCCCCTCCTCCAGCGTAAAGCGGAATTGCAGGGAGCGGGCCTCCGGGCCGCAGAAGAGGCTGTAGTCCAGCGCATTCCATCCTGCACTGCCGCTAATCTGCAGGCGGAACGAACCGGTATCGCCCGCAAGGGGCGCCAGATCGGGCCGGCCGTTCGCCGGCTCCAAATCGAAGCGGATCGTTACCGTCCGCCGTCCCTCGGAGAGATGGAAGCTGCGCGAAGCGAGAAGCCAGCCGTATTCCAACGGCACGGCAGCGGGGTGGCCAGTCGCGAAGAGCGGACGATCGGCTCCCGGCGCCCCCTCCCCGACAGCGCGGACGTACACGCGGCCGTCGTCGGACGTCAGCGCGCGGAGGCTCCGGACCCGGGCCCGAACGAACTGCTCCTTTTCCGCAGTGGCGTAGATCCGCTCCGTGCCGTCCGCGTTTTTTCCGGCAAGAAACTGCGTGCCGGCCGGAAGCGCGAAGTGCGCCGGCCCCTTTTCCCGGTCGGGCTCGACGAGCAGAATGGCCTCGTCCGGGACGGCCGCTTTCGGCGTGTCGTTCAAGATGTTTTTCCGGTAGCAGGCGGCCCACTCCCCGAAGCGGCGGTTGAAACGGGCCGCAAGGTCGCCGTAGTTCCGGACAAAGACGAGCAGCAGGGCGAGGGCGGGATCCAGATCGCCGCCCTCCTCGATGCGGGCGAGGTACTCCCCGCCGTGCCGCTGGATATCCTCCACCGCCCCCAGCATCCGGAAATAGGGCCGGTTCTCTTCGTCGGGAGCGCCGCCACGGCGGTGCTGAGGCTGTTGGGGTCGCGCTTGCGGGCGGGCCTTTTCCAGCCGGTCGAGCAGCTGCTCCGCGACCTCCGCGGAGGGGCTCTCCGGCCGGTCGCTGCGGCATTGCCGGAGAAAGGCCCGCAGCCGCCCGGCCCACTCCGAGAATTTGGTTTCGAGGTCCTTCGTATACACCTCCTGGGCGGAGGTGCCGCGCCCCGCCACGAACGAGGCGAGATAGCTGCCGAACTCCTTGCGGAGAATCTCCGCCAGCACGGTGAGCACGTGGTTCTCCCACAGCGACGCGAGCGTCCCGCACGCCCGGTCTTCCCGGTCGAAATAGGGGAGGTCGCCGCTCACGGAGAGCGTCCAGCGGAACAGCTCGCGCCAGTCGCTCTCCACGGCGGGAAAATCCGCCAGCGTGTCGGGCAGCTTCATGCAGTCGCTCCGCAACATGCCTTTCGGTCCGTATCGCTTCGTCTCCGCCATGATTCGGTTTTTCGGGAGGGGGCTACAGCCCCGTTAAATCGGTCCCTTCGTTCAGGTAGAAGGGGTAGACCATGTTGGTGCGGCGGTTGGTCTGGCGGACGGTGTAATCGAGCACGATGCGCAGGAGGCCGTTCGGCTCGTCCGCCTCGAAATCGACCCGGTTCAGCGCCACGCGCGGTTCAAACAGCACGACGGCGCGTTCGATCTCGTCGCGCAGCAGGGTTTGCGCGGAGATGTCCATGATCTCGAAGAGGTACCGCCGGATCGGACAGCCGTAGTCGAAGCGGTGGACCCGCTCGCCGGGCGAGGTGCTCAGCAGCGTCCACAGGCTTTGGCGGATCTTCTCCTCGTAGGCGGCCATGCGGGTCGGCGTTCCGCCGCGCTCCACCGCCGGCGGGAAGCTCCAGCCGCGGCCGAGAAAGGTGCGGGTGTCGGTCATACGATTTTTCTATTTAATTTAATATACGATCATTAGTGTCTCCTGTGCCTCCTGTGCCTGTATTTCCTTTGTTTCCTTTGTTTCCTTTTCCTGCTCTTTTTATTCTTTTTCGTATATTTTGTTTTACGCTCCTCAAATGTTTTGTTGACATCATTGACCCAATGCTGGCAATTGTGTGTGAGGAGGTTGTATGGGCCATAATCTTGATTCTTGTCTATTGCCCATATTAATATTTGATCCTCTTTCTCCACTTTCTTACTTCCATTGTTTCCTGTACCTTCTTTTTCAATATAAATATCATTTTTTGACAACAGATTATTTTTCTGGTAACCCTCCAATGAACTTTCCTTGTACAAAACTCCACCGTAACCGATATTGTTACTTTTGCCTACTACAGGTAAATTTTGACTTTTGTCAAATAAAATGTGACGATGATGGAATTTTAGAGCGAATATTTTCCCTAACAGGGTAGGTTTGTTTTGCAAATCCAAGTTCTTCGACTGCTGGTTGATTATATGTTTTCCATCTAATGTATCGCTGTTATTAGCCAATGCCCGACGGGAGGTCGACTGTTTGGAACCATGCTCGGAGCTCGATACGGTCAATGAATCAAGACCGGCAACAGACCCTACTACAGGGCTGAGTGCGATTCCGCTGGAAACGGCGCCTCCACTGCGATCGGAAGAACCATGAAAGCTTCCAGCGGGATTCTCATTAGACGGAGCTCGTGAGGAGGAGCTTTTGCTGTTCGATGAACCGGAAAAACCGAGATTCAGTTCACGCGTAATAACCCAAGCCATCAATTGCGATACGGGGCGAATATTCACAAACTTTCGATCTGCAAATTGTGGTGTCGGACGGAATATTCCTTGTAGAAGATCGGGATTCTTTTCCTTATGTTTCACCCGCTGCCGTGGCCCGCATATTATCCGTGAAACCGGGTCTTTGTGTTCTTTTCCTGCGTACATAACGTTTGTGTTTGAAAGGATCATTCTGTTTTTCGGGTGGGCTAATTCCACTCTCCGGCGGACTGCCGGTCATCCGCCTATCTGCACCGTGGGGCATCCCAGGACAATCGAGCCTCCGTGCGCCGTGGCGTCGCCCATGCGGGCGGCGGGCCGGCCGCCGATCAGCACCGTGGCGGAACCTCCGACGATGCTGTCGGACGGACCCGCGCAGACGCACGTGTCGCCCATGACCGCCGCAGGCAGCTTGCCGATGAGAACCGTGGGGACCCCCGGCCCCACGACCGGTCCGCCGACGTGGGGAATCGGCGCTGGAAACGCCGGGGTCTGCATCGGGCAGACGTGCAGGTCCGTTACTCTTGCTGCGGGCGGCATCTCTTTTTCTTTTTCAATTAATCATCACCAGGGCCCCTTTTACGGTAGTCTGGCCGCCGGCCGAAAGCTCCGCCGTCGCGTCGCCCTTGACCGAGGCCCCCATCTGCGCCTGCACCTTTACGTTCAGCCCTTCGAGAGCGGCGTCCTGCTTGGCCGCGGCGCTGAACTTCATCGCGGCATCCAGCGTGATGCTGCCTTTGGCCTTCAAGGCAATATCTTTGGCCGACGAGAGGGCGATGCCCTCCTTGTCCAGCCGGACCTCGCTGCCGTTGGCATCGGAGAGAACGACGGATTTCCCGTCGTCGCTCAATTCCACCCGGTTCCCCGCCGGTGTCGAGATCGCAACCGCCTTCTTCTCCTCGTCGAAGACGATTTGCAGCTTCTCGCGGGTGACGAAGGCCTTCGTGTTGTTCTTCGCCTCGCAGGCGCAGGGCGGCTCGTGCCGGCTGCCGTACAGACTGCCGAGGAGGACCGGCCGCCCCGGGTCGTCGTTCACGAACCCCACGAGCACCTCGTCCCCCGGTTCGGGCAGCCAGAAGCTGCCCGCCGCTTTTGTCGCATAGAGGGTGCTGAGGCGTGCCCACAGCACTTCGTCCACCCCGTCCAGCCACGGCAGCGCCACCTGGATGCGGTATTCGCCGGCCGGGTCGCCCTCAATCTTCCGCACCACCGCCGTATGCAGCCCCGCGAGGCCGGGCAGCAGCCCCGCCGCCGGGGGCGCCGTCGCGTCGGGTTCGTCGGTGACGCCCGCGGGGTCGATCCCGATGCCCGCCTCCGTGATCCACTCGTTCCGTTCGATGAGGTGCGTCACGGAGCCGATGAAGGCCTTGCCGTCGAAGCGCTTCCCGAGCCCTTTCAGCTCGATGAGGCAGCCGGGCACCGCCTCCGCAGCCCCGCAGAAGCGGATGCGGCCGCGGTAACGCGCCAGGCCGTCCTTCAGGGCCAGGCTCTCCGCCCAGGCCTTCAGCACCGCCGCATCGGTCGGAGCGTCGGTCTGGAGCAGCCCGTTCCCGCCGCCCGGGAGGCTCTCCGCCTTCCGGGCGCCCTGCGCGTTCAGGGTCGGGGCGGAGGCGGAGACGCGGACCGGCTGCTGCTCCGCGGGGTCCCACGACACCGCGTCGTACCCCGGGAACTGGCCGCCCGCCGAGAGCGCGCCGTCGAAGGCGATCAAGTCGTTGCCGTAGGTCACCGTCAGCACGGGCGCCGCATCCGTCTCCGGCCGGAAAACCCGGATGCCGCCGCCCGCGGCGAGGACGAACATCCCGCAGGCGTCGGCCCGCGAGCGGGCGAAGTCCCAGTCCGTGCAGTAGTACTGCACCGCCTGCGGGTGGCGGTAGTCCGTGCTGTCCACCGACACGCGGCCGTAGTCCGACAACGCCTCCGCGATCATCTCCGCATCGCTCTTCTGCTCGAAGATGCGGTTTCGGCGCCCCTGCGTAGCGGGGTAGGCGCAATCCCGGCACTCCACGACCAGCTGCGAGCGGAGGCCCCGGCCGATGCGGATGCCCGTCTCCAGCACGATCCCCTCGAAGAGGGTCTTCTGCTCGTTCGGCTCCCCGGCGTCGATGCGGATGGCGGTGCCCGGGCGGAAGCGGTCGGAATCGCTCTCGTCGAAGGTCTGCCGCTCCATCGATCCGGCGTTGAAACGCAGGGTGGCTTTCCCGATCCGGTTCAGCTCCGTCCGGATCTGCGCCGAGACCAGCTCGAAGGAGCCCTCTACCTCCCGGCCGTCGGCGCGGATCGTCCATACGAGCGTCCGGTCCCCATATTTCGACGGCGAATCGGCCATAGCTGTGTCGATTACGGTTTTCAGTTCAATCTTTTTCGAGCGGCGGGAAAAGCAGCTCCGCACCTGCCGGGATGCGCCGGAAACCGTCGAGGTCGTTGAATCGCGCCACCTGGCGCACCAGCAGCGAATCGCCGTAAATCCGGTGGCAAAGGCCGGCCAGCGTCTCGCCCTCCCGGACGGTGATGAGCCGCGACATATCGGGCGACTGACGGCCGAAGCGCTTGCGCTCCTCCTCGCCGTTCATGTAACGCTCGAAGGAGAGCTGCACGGAGGCGCGCAGCGGAACCCCCTGGGAGGTGAAGAGCGCATAGCGGGTCTCCATCTTCCGGAGCCGCCCCTTGAAGAGCAGCTCCCCGTAGGAGAGTTTCACGTAGGAGGGGCTGTGGCCGTCGCTGTTGTACACGTAGAGCAGATCGGCGATCTCGCGGACCTTCCCGTAGGCGTTGTCACCCCGCTCCGTTCCCTCCACAACCCCCGTGCAGTCGATGGTGAACGACAGGTCGAGCGTCGTCGGGCCGTAGCGTTCGAAGCGAATATCCCCGCCCGTGCTGCCCAGCTGGCGATCCTCCAGATAATGCACGTTGCTCCCGAAGCGAAGCTGCTCGGGGTCCAGCTGCAGGTCCAGCGGAAAGCCGTGCTGCTGCCGGAAGCCGTTGTCCGTGTAGGCGATCAATTTCAGTTTCTGCATCTTGTCCGGTTCAACGCTCCTTCCGTTTTCCGTCGGGCGCAAGCTGCTCCATGCCGGCGGCGAGCTCCCCGAGAAGCTCCTCCTTCAGTTTCGCATAAAGCGCGTCGGGAAACTCCGGCGGCGGAAGCTCGCGCTTCTCCACCGTCGTCCGCACGCATATCTCTTTGATTACGATCGGCATCAGAGGTTTCTTATCAATTTTGCGGGCCGCAGGGTGATCGTCTCTGCCGCGAGCTTGCTCTCCGTCGCGCTGAAGCCGCCGGCGCGCCACTTCGTGGGGATGGTCCGCACCGCGACCCATCGCGCCGTCGCCCGGCCGCTCTCGTCGAGCAGCGTGACGATCACGGTGCAGGGTTCGATCCAGCCCGTCTCCCGGAAGTCGAAGCAGGCCTTGAGCCAGGCGGTGATCCGCTCGTTCAGCGGCTCCAGCGCCCGTTTCAGCACGAGCTCCTCCGCCCGGACGGACTGGGGGTACCCCGGAGCCCGTTCGAACTTCGCGGCCGCGGTGTCGAGCACCAGCTCCTGCCCGAGGCCGTCCACCTCCGCAAAGGAGGCGGACGCCTTGGACCTTCCCCATTGGAAGTCCACCGAGAAGCGGAACAGGACCGGCGGAGTCCACGGATTGCCTGCGGAAGCCATGCCTCATACGTTTCGGAAACTCCCCGTCACGCCGGCGTCACGCCCTCGTGCGCCAGGACGATGGTCTCCATCGAGACGTTGTTGCCGTCGGCCTTGAAGCCCTCGACGCTGTACTTCTTGGGCCAGGCGTTCGTAAGGTTCCAGCTTTGGACCGGGCTGCCGCTCTCGTCGAGCAGGGCCACGGTCACGCTCGCGCGCTTGATGACGTTCATCTTGACCGTGTTGATCCAGTCCCACAGCTTCGTGTCGTCCTTGAAGATCGCTTTCTTCAACGTCACGTCGCCGCTCTTGCGCAGCCCGGGCATCTTCACCTTGGTGAACCCGGGCATATCGCCAGAACGGTATTCGATCACGTCGAACTCCACATCGAGTCCGGAGACCTCCTTGCAGGAGATCTTCCCTACGTCCGAAATTTCCACGCTGAAATGAAATTCAGGTACCGGCCATGTCGCGGCACTCTGTACGGATCCGTCGTCTGCCATAATGCTTCAAAATTTTTAAGGGTTATCGGTTTTTCTTTTCGGTCGTCGCTCAGCTTTTCTGCATCTGCTGCTGGAAGGTGATCTCGATGAACTCCGCCGGGCGGGTAATCGCCGCCAGCACCGTGATGCGCATGATGCCGTCGAGAATGTCGTCGCCGGTCATCGTATCGCCGAGCCCCACGTGGATCTCGTAGGCCTCCTCGGGGGTGGCGCCGGCCAGACCGCCCCGTTTCCAGACGCTGCGCAGGAAGCTGTCGACCATCGATTTCACATTCATCCAGGTCGCGGCGACGTTCGGCTCGAAGACGTAGGCCTTCGCCGCATTCTTCACGGACTCTTCGAGGAACATCATCGTGCGGCGCACGTTCACATAGCGCCAGTCCTGCGAGTTGCCGTCGAGCGTACGGGCGCCCCAGACCTTGATCCCCTCGCCCGGGAAGGTGCGGATGGCGTTGACCGCCTTGCCGTTCATCGGCATGTTCAGGTCCTCCTGCGCGGCGTTGTCGATGTTTTCGGTCGGGCCGTTCACGTAGTTGATCGATACGTTGGCCGGGGCTTTCCAGACACCGCGCGTATTGTCCACCATGGTGTACAGTCCGGCCATCGCCGCCGACGGCGGAAGGAGGTTCAGCCGCTCCTTCACCTTGTTCGCAAGGTGCCGGTAGCCGGGCAGGTTCTGCAGCAGGGCATTGTGCAGGTTGTTGCGGGCCGCTGCCGCCTCGTCGTCGCTCATCGCCTCGTACTCGGCGGGCACCTCTTTCCCGTCCGGGTCCTTTCCGGCGGGCTTCGAGAGCTTCTTCCGCTCCTTGATCTCCCCGAAGGTCTCGGCGAAGTAGGCCGGGAAGGCCGAGCCGGCATCGAAGAATGGTGCGAGGTCGGGGGCCTCCTGCGTCTCGTCCCACTTCAGCACCGAGCCGTCGATCTCCTTGTCCGACAGCACGGAGGTGTTCAGCCACGGATAGTAGGCCGCGCCGTACGAGAGGAAGTTCGCCCCGATGTTCGTGCGGAAGGTCGCGATCTGCTCCGCCGTAGTCTCGCTGTCGGCAGCTTTCGGCTGCACGTCGAGGAGGGCGAAGCGGTTCATCATCCGGCCGCAGTGGGCGAGCAGCTGCGTCTGGATCTCCTTGCAGTCGGCCGTCGAGGCGGCTTCGGGCACGACGACCAGCGTCACCTCCTGCTCCTTCTCCAGCGCCGCCACGGCCGCCGCCGCCTTCTCCTTGTCGAGCGGGGCGCCTTCGGCGTAGGTGCCCACGGAGACGATGTAGCAGGCGCCGCCGCCGTTGGCGAAGAACATCACCATGTGGTAGTAGAGCGAGAAGAGCACGTCGGGAGCCTGCACCGTCAGCAGCTTCTTCCCGTCGGCGGAGGGAATGGAGCAAAGGGGCTTCGCGTCGCCGCTCTCGGGGCCATCGACGACCGAAAGGGTGAATACCGGCGCCGCTGCGCCGCCGAAATAGTGCTGGAACTCCGTCATGGAGGTGATTTTCCAGGGTTTGTTCGCCAGCGAATCCGCTCCGTTCCGCGCCTTCTCGGTGATTCCGATGAAAGCCGGGACGGCCGTGGCGGCTTCGACGACCGAATTCGGGAAGGCGTTCTTCTCCACGATGTAAACGCCGGGGGTCTTCATTTGTGCCATACGTTTGGTTTTAATTAGGTTGAGTTTTCTATTCGGGGGTCCGTTCCTACAGCCGGCATACCTGCCGGAGAAGGTCGGGCGCGGTGTCGAGATAGCGTCCGGGAAGGGGAGGCGGCACCTCCCGCAGCACCGTCCGCGCCGGACGGCCGTTTCCGGACGAGACATCGAGCCGCAGGCGGAAGTCGTACCGCTCCCGCAGCGGGATCGGCTCCTCGGAGAGGGTGCGGCAGACCTCCTGACCGTAGGCCCGCACGCGTTCGAAAGGCGAGAAGCGGTAGCGGAGAGGCCCGCCGACAGTTTCGAGCCGGTAGCACTCCTCCCCGCGGTCAAGGAGGATGCCGGGCTCCGGCAGGAACAGATACTCCCATCGGCAGGCCGGCGCATGGAAACGGAGCGTGCAGCAGGGCGGCGCCCCCGCCCGCGCCGCGTCGAGCATCCCGCGGGTCAGGGGCAGAGAGAGGCGGAAGCATCCGGAGCCGATCGCCCGCCCGCCGCCGGTGCTCCGAAAGATTTCGGCCGCCTCCACGTCGCCGCCCGCGGCGGGCAGTTCCGCGGCGTAGGCGGCATCGGGCCGGAAGCCCGGCCAGCGGGTGTAGAGCACGAAGCCGCTGTCGGCGAGCTGCAGCTCGAGAAAGAGCACATCCGCATCGGTGTCGGGCCCTGCACCCGAGATGTCGCAAAGGAGCGCCCACGCGTTTTCCGCCGTTTGCCTGAAGAGCATTCCCCGGCGGCGCAGCAGCCCGGCCCCGGCAGCGGCGGGACGGCACAGCAGCGCGCGGCAGCGTTCGCCGTCGAAATAGTCGTGTGCGATCCGGATGGAGCAGAGCGGTCGGTAGCTTCCCATAGCGCGTTCGGTTCGTTATTCGTTGATCCGGGTCTCGCCGGTCGTGCTGCTGCCCGAGACGATGCCGCCGCCCCCGAGAACCAGCCCCCGGAACTTGCAGATGACCGAGGGGTGGTATTGGCCGCCCATCGTCGTCCAGATGTTGTGCAGGTCCGTGGCGGACATGGGCACCACCTCCACCGTGTAGCGGTTTCCGTCGATCGTGAACGACGGGACGGACTGGATGAACGAGAGCGTCTCCGCCAGCATGGAGAGGGCGTCGCCGTAGCGTTTTGCCTCGTAGACCGCCGCCAGCATGACGTGCATGTTCAGCAGCAGCGGGGCGGGGCGGCCCGCAAATCCGCCGCCGCAGGGGTGGTAGGTGACCGCATCGCCCGAGGCCTCCTTCTCCAGGTTGACCAGCGAGACGACCATCTTTCCCTGCGGTTCGTCGCCCGCGCCGCCGATCCGGCCCACCGTAGCGAGCCCTTCGGGCTGACGGCGGGTGCGCGCGAGGAACTCCTCCAGCCGTTCGGCATAGCAGGTCAGGATGCGCCGGATCATGCGAAGAGGTGTTTTCGGGTTCGACTTCGGGTTGCTGCGGGACGCATGGCGGCCGGCCGCAGGGAGACGAGGGGCGCACAGTCCGCCGGACGGCTGGCGCGCAGCGATACGTCCGCCGGCGGCAGGCAGGCGGAGAGGGGCTGTTCGGAATGGGATACGACGGATTTTCGGACCGAAGCGGGGTTTGATCCGAAAAGAAAAAGAAACGTTAATCCGTTGCGGATTAGAAAATTATTCGTAGATTGGCGCGCGGAAGAGGGGCGGCGCCATGTGTGTGTGTGTGTGTGTGTGTGTGTGTGTGTGTGTGTGTGTGTTTACACAAATTCCGCACATATCCAAATATTTAGACGCATATTCGGATACCTCCCCGCACTTTTTCGAGCCCGAATGATCCACGACAGCCGGCCGCTCTCCCGTGAAGAAAGAACGCCCCATCCGCCCCTCCCGGTCGGCGGAAGAGGAGACGCGCAGTCTTGTATATTCTGTATTGCTCATATCGTATGCTCAAAAGCTCAAATGCAAAGATAGAAAGGTTTTTTCATATTCAAAATAAATAAACGACTTTTTTATGCACGAAGCTCTTTTTTTCGTTCCCGGGCCGCACGGAGTCTCTTCGGAAGCGGGGCAGGAGCAACGATTGCAGGGCCGTCGGAAAACGGTGCAGACCGGGCGGATCAAGATCCGCCCGTGCTCATTTCGTGTTCGATTTCCTTTTTCGTCGAAAATAACCGATCGTAAGCCAGATTGTCTCGGCCAGAAGGCCCCCGGCCAGGCCGCAGGCGACAGCTATCCAGGTTCCCATTTCCTCAATCCTTTTTTCCATCTTAAAAATACGGATAAAAAAACGAACCCGAAAGCGTATGACCGACAAAAGCATCCGATCCCGTATTATTTTCCCTCTTTTCTTCAAAATGAGGGGTCGAAGATGCGGAAAATTCCCCCGGAATCGTTACTTTTGCGCAAACGGAAAATACAACACCTATGGCAGCTATCACCTCTTTGGAACCCCGCCTCGTGTGGGAGCAGTTCGACGCGATCACGCGGGTGCCGCGCCCCTCGAAGCGGGAGGCGAAGATCATCGACTTTTTAGTCGGCTTCGCCGAGCAGCACGGAATCGACTATAAAAAGGATGCGATCGGCAACGTCGTGATGCGCAAGCCGGCCACGGCCGGCATGGAGGAGCGCCCGACGGTCATTCTCCAGGCCCACATGGATATGGTGTGCGAGAAGAATTCCGACGTGGAGTTCGATTTCGACCACGACGCCATCCGCACGCGCATTGAGGAGGGCTGGGTCCGCGCCGAGGGGACCACGCTGGGGGCCGACTGCGGCATCGGCATGGCCGCGGCGCTGGCCGTGCTGCTCGACGAGACGGTAGCCCACGGTCCGGTCGAGGCGCTCTTCACGGTCGATGAGGAGACGGGCCTCACGGGCGCCTTCGAACTGGGCGAGGGGATGCTGACGGGCAAGTACCTCGTCAACCTCGACTCGGAGGACGAGGGCGAGATCTTCATCGGCTGCGCCGGCGGCATCGACACGATCGCCACCTTCCACGCCGAGATGGAGCCCGTCCCGAAGAACTACGCCTTCTACCGCGTGGATGTGTCGGACCTGCAGGGCGGTCACTCGGGCGACGACATCGACAAGGGGCGCGTCAACTCGAACAAGACGGTGGCGCGCCTGCTGTGGGACGGCATGCAGAGCTGCGAGCTGCGGCTGAGCTACTTCGCGGGCGGCAACCTGCGCAACGCCATCCCGCGCGAGGCCTATGCCATCTTCGGCGTGCCGGTCAAGTTCAAGGCCGATTTCGAGAAGCGCTTCCGCCTCTTCGCCGCCGATCTGAAAAACGAGTTCCGCTTCCGCGAGCCCGACTTCAAAATTACGCTCAACGAGATGCCCGAGGTGGACCGCGTCCTCGACCGCAAGACGCAGTTCGGCCTGATCTACGCGCTGGTGGGCGTACCCAACGGCGTGACGGCCATGTCGTTCGCCATTCCCGGACTGGTCGAGACCTCGACGAATCTCGCCTCCGTGAAGTTCGTGGACGACCGCACGATCGTCGTCACCTCGTCGCAGCGCTCGTCGGTCGAGAGCGCCAAAACCTACGTCATGCAGATGGTCGAGTCGGTCTTCGCCTTGGCGGGCGCCGACGTCGCCCATTCGGACGGCTACCCGGGGTGGACGCCGAATCCCGCGTCGCGCCTGCTGGAGGTGACCGTGGGGGCCTATCGCGACCTCTTCGCCGTGGAGCCCAAGGTGCGGGCGATCCATGCGGGGCTCGAATGCGGCCTCTTCCTCGAAAAGTACCCCGATCTGGAGATGGTCTCGTTCGGTCCGACGCTGCGCGGCGTCCACTCGCCCGCCGAGCGGCTCGAAATCGCAACGGTGCCCAAGTTCTGGGCGCTGCTGTGCGAAGTGCTCCGCCGCATCTAAACCGCTTATGCGTCGTCTTCTCGGCCTGCTGTTGCTCGTGTCGCTGCCGCGCATAGCCGCAGCGCAGCACTTCGACGACGACTATTATCCCTACGCCGAGCCGGAATCGCGTTTCGAAGAACCGATCTCCGACTCGGCGCTTTTTTACGGGGCCCTGCCCGCGGCCGGCGACCTCTATGCCGCCGCAAGCGCCTTCCGGCTGCCCCGCGGCGGCGACTATCGCGGCGCCGAACGCCCGGCAGCCGTGCGGGCGACCCTCTTCGGCATCGGAATGCCCTATGGCGCGCTCCGGCCCCTGCGGCTGTTAGGCGCCGAGGAGCGGCTGCACGCGCCCCTCGACCCCGCCTCCGGAGCGGTCGCCGGGACGGGCAGCCTGCGCGCCTTCCGATTCACGGAGGCCGAGCCCCTGCGGCCGTGGCAGGCGGCGGCCGCGACGGCTGTCGAGGGCTACCGCTTCGGCATGCGTGCCGCCTGGCACCGCACATTCGGCAGCGGCTGGCAGTTGGCTGCGGCGATGGAGGCCCGCACGGGACGCGACGCGCGGATCGAGGGGGTCTTCACCAACGCCCTCACGCCGGCCCTGCGGCTCGGCCGGACAAGCGCGTCGGGGCTCGCCTGGGAGTTTTTCGCCGCCGTGCCGCTCGTGCAGCGCGGCCTGCGCTCGGCCTCGACCGAGGAGGCCTTCCGCCTGACGGGCGACCGATACTACAACCCCGCGTGGGGCTTTCAGGCGGGCAAGGTCCGCAACGCCCGCGTGCTGCGCGAGACGATGCCCTGCTTCGCCGCCTCGCTGCGCCTGCCGCTCGGCGAGGCGGCCTTTTTGAACCTCTCGGCAGGCGGCGGGGCGGGGGTGCGGCGCCGGAGCGCCCTCGACTGGTACGACACCCGCACGCCCCTTCCGGACAACTACCGCAACCTGCCCTCGTGGACGGGCGACCGCGAGACCGACGAGGCGTGGCGGGCGGCCGATCCGCGCTATACGCAGGTGGACTGGGACGAACTGATCGCCCGCAACCGGCTGGCGGCGGGGCCCGCGGTCTACGCCCTCGAAGACCGGGTCGAGCGGCGTACGGAGCTCGAGTTCCGGGCCGCCTGCACGGTGCAGCTCGGCCAGGAAGCGACGCTCGACGGCGGTCTCTTCGGCCGCACGCACCGCAGCCGCTTCTACAAGGAGATGCGCGACCTGCTCGGGGCGCAGTACCTCATCGACATCGACCGCTACCTCATCGACGACGACACCTACTCGAACCGCTACGAAAACGACCTGCGCCACCCCTCGCGGACGATCCGCGAGGGCGACCGCTTCGGCTACGACTACGCCCTTGACGAGAGCCGCTTCGGCGGCTGGGTGCATGCCCTGTGGCATCGCGGCCGGCTTCGGGCCGAACTCTCGGCCGAGCTCGGCACGGCGCGCATCCGGCGGCGCGGCTACTACGAAAAGGAGCTCTTCCCCGGGTCGGGCTCCTACGGCCGTTCGCGCCGCATCGATCTGGACCTCCACACGCTGAAGGGGGCCATCGGCTGGTCCTTCTCGCCGCGCAGCTACATCGAGCTGTCGGCCGCGGCGGGAGCCGCCGCGCAGCCGGCGGAGCACCTCTTTATCCAGCCCCTCTACAACAACCGCACGGTCGAGGATCCCCGCCCCGAGCGTTTCTGCGGCCTCCGGCTGCACTTCCGCCGGACGGGCGAGCGCCTCGATCTGCAGCTCACGGCGCGGGCGGAGCACCGGCGGGACGGCCTGCAGACACGCCGCTACTACGACGATGCGGCTGCAGCCTACTGCGACCTGACCGCCGCGGGGATCGCGACGACGACGTTCGGCATCGAGACGGCTGCCGTCTGGCGCCCGGCCTACCGCTGGACCCTCTCGGCGACGGCGGCCTGGTGCGACAACCGCTATGCGGAGGATGCCGTGGTGACGGTCCTGACCGATGCGGAGAATGCGACGGTCGATCTGCGGGCCGTGAGCCATCTGCACGGCTGCCGCCCGGGCGGGGTGCCGCAGCTGGCCGCGACGGCAGCGGTGCGCTACTACGCACCCCGCGGGTGGAGCCTCTCGCTTTCGGCCGGAGCGGCCGCGGGCCGGCGGGTCGATCCGACCCCGCTGCGGCGCACGGACCGCGTGGCGCGGCAGGACGGCCCGGCGCCCGAGGCGCTCGCGATGTTCACCGCGCAGGAGCGGTTGGCGGATGCCTTCACGCTCGATGCTGCGCTCTTCAAGTCGATCCGCCTGCGCGATTCGGAGCTCTACGCCGTCCTCTCCGTGCGCAATCTCACGGGGTGCGAGGCGCCCCTCTACGGCTACGAGTCGATGCGCACGCAGCGGGCCGGCACGGGCGACACGGCCCTCCGGCGGCCGCAGGCGACACGGCTGCTCTACGCCTATCCGCGCTCCATGATGCTGACGGTGGGGTGGCGCTTTTAGGGTTTGGCGCGGGTTGGCGCAAATCCGATTTTTTCATTACCTTTGCCGGCACGGACGTCGGTGTCCGCACGGCAGCCCCTGCACGGAGCGGTCGCCGGACCTAAAACGGAGTGTTAGACTATGGCAGGATCGAATTTTGTAGATTACGTGAAGATATTCGCCCGCTCGGGCCACGGCGGCGCCGGCTCGGCGCACTTCCGCCGCGAGAAGTTCGTCGCCTTCGGCGGACCCGACGGCGGCGACGGCGGACGGGGCGGCAGCATCATCCTCCGGGGCGACCGGCAATACTGGACGCTCATCCACCTCAAGTACCAGCGCCACCAGTTCGCCGAGGACGGCGAATGCGGCTCGGGGGCCCGCTCGTCGGGCCGCAACGCCCGGGACATCGTCATCCCCGTACCGCTCGGGACGGTGGCGCGCCGCGTCGTCGAGAACGGGGAGGGCGAAACGGAGCTCCTCCCCGCGGGCGAGGTGACCGAGCACGGCCAGGAGCTGGTGCTGCTGCAGGGCGGTCGCGGAGGCCTCGGAAACTGGCACTTCAAGAGCGCCACGAACCAGACGCCGCGGTATGCGCAGCCCGGCGAGGAGGGCGACGAGGGGACCTTCGTGCTCGAATTGAAGGTGCTGGCCGACGTGGGGCTCGTGGGCTTCCCGAATGCCGGCAAATCGACCTTGCTGTCCGTCGTCTCGGCCGCCCGGCCCAAGATCGCCGACTACGCCTTCACGACCCTCGAACCCAACCTGGGCATCGTCGAGGTGCGCGACGGCCGTTCGTTCGTCATGGCTGACATCCCGGGCATCATCGAGGGGGCGCACGAGGGGCGCGGCCTCGGCACCCGCTTCCTGCGCCATATCGAGCGCAACTCGGTGCTGCTCTTCATGATCCCGGCCGACACGGAGGATGTGCGGCGCGACTACGAGGTGCTGCTCGGCGAGCTGACGCAGTACAACCCCGAGCTGTTGGACAAGCAGCGGCTGCTGGCCGTGACGAAGTGCGACCTGCTCGACGAAGGGTTGATGGAGGAGCTGCAGCGGCAGCTTCCCGAGGGAATCCCCTCGGTGTTGATCTCGTCGGTCGCCGGGCTTAACATCGCGCGGCTGAAGGATATACTGTGGGAGGCGCTGCAGCAGTAGGGCACCCGACGGATGAAAAAGCGGGGGCGGCACCGGTCGATCGGTGCCGCCCCCGCTGCGTTTGCAAAATAGTTCAGGGGCAGTTGCTACAAGCGCCGCATTTGCGCGATAGCTGCGGTTGCGGCGGTTGCTGTCCGGCCGTCCCCGCTCCAGTCGTACGGAGGGTCAATCGTGTGCGTGGCTGCAGCCGCTGTCGTGCGGGTCGCAGCAGCCGTCGCCGGGGTGGTGGGCCAGCACAGTGTGAGGCACGATGCCGTGGGAGAGAAGCTGAATCGGACAGTTGTAGTTCTGCAGCTGCGCTTCGGTAATGCGGTTCGAGCGGTGGCGGTGGACGGTGCGGTTGACGCAGACGATCTCCTTCACAATGCTCGTGATCGTGCCGATGTCGTGCGAAACCATGACAATCGCCATGCGGCGGTTGAGCTCCTGCAGCGTGGCGTAGAGCTCGTGTTCGAAGCGGTTGTCCACGAAGTTGGTCGGCTCGTCCAGAATCAACAGCTTCGGATCGGAGATAACGGCGCGGCACAGCAGGGCCCGCTGCATCTGACCGCCCGAAATTTCGCCGATCGGCCGGCGGGCGATGCTGCCGAGCCCCGTCCGTTCAAGCAGTTCGGCGACCTTCCCGCGGTCGGCCCGCGTATAGCGGCTGCGGAAGCCGCGGCGCCCCTGCAGCCCCGAGAGGACCACCTCGGCGACCGAGATCGGGAAGGCGCGGTCGAACTCCGTGAGCTGCGGCATGTAGCCGATAAGCCGTTCGCGGCCATTGCTGAGCTCGGGGGCGAAACGGATCGTCCCGCTGTGAGGCACCGTGCCGAGAATCGCCCGCACGAGCGTCGTCTTGCCGCCGCCGTTGGGGCCGATCACGCCGAGAAAGTCGGCCGAGTCGATCTCCAGATCGACGTGCTGCAGCGCTTCGCAGCCATCGTAGGCAACGCTGACATCTTCAAGCGTGACGAGTTTCATGGGCGGGTGACGAGTTCGGTGATGGCGTCGATGTTGGCGATCGCATCCTCGGCCAGCGGATCGAAGGGCGCCGTTTCGGCCCCGATATCGGCGGCGATCGCCTCGACGCTCGATTTCGGGAACTGCTGCTGGTAGAGGATGCGGCGGATGCCCTCCTCGCGGGCCTGCCGGATCAGCCGGGCCAAGTGGCGGGCCGACGGCTCCTTGCCCTCGGCCTCGATGGCGATCTGCCGCAGCCCGTAGTCGCGGGCGTAGTAGGTGAGGGCAGGGTGATAGATAAAGATCGTCCGCACCCCGCTGGCGGCGATCCGGTCGGCCGTGCGGCGGTCGAGCGCCGCCAGTGCGGCCTGCAGCCGCTCGTGATTCCGGGTGTAGCGAAGCGAGTCGGGGTAGGCGGCATGGATCGTCCCGTAGATCGTCGCCGCCATCCGCTGCAGCATCCGCGGCGAACTCCACAGATGCGGATCGATGCCGTGCACGTGGCCGGTGTGGCCTTTTTCGCGGGCGTGTGCGTGGTCGTGGTCATCGTGGGCACCGGTCGATTCGGCCGCGTTGGCCGATTCGGCTGTTTCGGATGCTTCGGTCTTTTCGGCCGCTTCAGCTGCCTGGCCGCCGTCCGCATGCCGGGCGTGCGAGCAGCTTCCCTCGATCCATTCGATACCCGGACTGCGCGCCAGATCGACCACGCGTTCAGGGTCGGCGATCTTCTTTACGAGGGCGGTCTCGAAGTCGATGAGGCCGATCTGGAAGAGCCATTGCGCCCGCCGGACAGCGACGAGTTGTTTGGGGGTCGGCTCGAAGGTCTCGGGCGAGGCTCCGGGCGGAACCAGCACGACAATCGGGAAGTCGTCCTCGACGATCGCCGTGACGAGGCTCTTCAGCGGAGGAATCGAGACGCAGATCGTCCCGTCGCTCTCCGCCGCAGCGCGCCCGTTCGAGCAGGCAGCCGGAAGCAGCGCCGCAAAGAGCGCAAGAACTGCAGGAAAAAGTCGGTTGTTACTCATTTTCTTTCTTTATTGCATAATCGGTGCCGGTTCCCGACGGGATCGGCTCCGTCATTATCCGGGAAAGGTCGTTTCTCGGTCTTTCGGGGTCCCTCGGGGTCTTTCGGGGGCTTCGGGCTGCAGCCTGCGGAGGGATCGCATGAAGCGGACCTGCGGGGCGCGAGTTGCAGGCCTCCGCAACCGGGAAGCTGCGGCCCGCCGATGCCTGACGGCATCGAGTCCGACCACCATCCGCACAACTTCCGAAATCGGGCCGCGGCTTGCGAAGCGCCTGCACGAGCGGACGCGAGATGCGGGCCTTCGCGGGGCGAAGCTGCGGCCCGCTGCGGCTTCAACGAAGCCGCAAATTCATCATTAAAATTCAATATTCAAATTAAGCCCGTTCCCCGATGTCTTCGGGCTGCAGCCTGCGGAGCGCGCATGTTCGGCCACGAACTGCGGGCCTCCGCCGCCGGGAGGCTGCGGCCCGCCGATCGCTGCGCGATTGATTTCCACCGAGGCCATGCCCGCAGCCGAGCGGACGGGCCTGCGCAAGCGGACCTGCGGGACGCGAGCTGCAGCCCTCCGCCAGGGGGCGGCTGCGGGCTGCCGATCGCTCCGCGACCGAATTTGACGCAAGACACCCCACCACAAATAGCTACTGCGGCCCGCCAATCGTTGCGCGACCGAGTTCGCAGGCTGACTTTTTTACCACAATCGGCGTCTCAGTCGATCCACTCGACCGACGCCATCGGCCAGTCGGAGACCACCTCGCACCGCTTTCCCGTGCGCGTGCGGATCTTCAGTTCGGTGATGCGCCCCTTCTCCCACACCATGTCGATCGTGTAGCCGCCGCGGGCCACCAGCCCGCGGACAGCCCCCGACGACCAGGCGGCCGGCACGGCGGGCATCAACCGGATCTTTCCTTCGTGGCTCTGCATGAGCATCTCGCAGATGCCGGCCGTGAAGCCGAAGTTGCCGTCGATCTGGAAGGGCGGGTGGGCGTCGAAGAGGTTGGCGTAGACGCCCCCTTCGGTCGAGCGGAGGGCGGCGGGGCCGAATCCGACGGGACGCAGCAGGGTTCCGATCAGCTTAAAGGCGCGTTCGCCGTCGAGCAGCCGGGCCCAAAGGTTGATCTTCCAACCGCTCGACCAGCCCGTCGCCTCGTCGCCGCGCATCTCGAGCGTCTTGCGGGCTGCAGCGAAGAATTCCGGTGTCGCGGGGGTGATCTGCCCGAAGGGGTAGAGGCTCACGAGGTGCGAGACGTGGCGATGGTGCGGATCCTGGTCTTCGAAGTCGCGGCTCCACTCCTGCAGACGTCCGTAGGCGCCGATGCGGAAGGGGAGAAGTCCGTCGAGCCGGTCGCGCAGCGTGTCGCGCAGCGGGGCATCGACCCCGATCGCCTCGGCGGCCGCGATCGTGCGGGTGAAGAGTTCGCGGATCATCGACAGGTCGGCCGTCGAACCCTGCGCCACGCCGCAGGCCTGCTTCGTGGCGGGGTCGATGAAAAGATTCTCGGGCGAGGTGCTGACGGGGGTGATCCAGCACCCCTCGCGGTCGCGGACGAGCCAGTCGAGGTAGAACTCCGCCGCCCCCTTCATGATCGGGTAGGCATCGCGGGCAAGCCACTCGCGGTCGCCCGTGTAGGCGTAGTGCTCCCAGAGGTGCGACGAGAACCAGGCCCCCATCATCGGCCAGAAAACCGTGCAGGCGCCGCCGTCGTTGGGGTAGGTCTCGCGCCAAATCGAACAGTTGTGGTGTCCGACCCAGCCGCGGCGATGGTACATGTCGCGGGCGCATTCGGCTCCCGTGGCGGCACACTCGCCGATCATCTTCAGGAACGGTTCGTGGCACTCCGAAAGGTTGGCGACCTCGGCGGGCCAATAGTTCATCTCGACGTTGATATTGGCCGTGTAGCCGCTGTTCCACGAGGGGATGAGGTCCTTGTTCCAGATACCCTGCAGGTTGAGCGGCTGGCCGCCCTCGCGCGATCCGGCGATCATCAGGTAGCGGCCGTACTGGAAGAGCAGGGCGACGAGCTCCTGGTCGGCGGGCGTCTTCGCGGCCCGCGTAGCGGCGGCGTAACGCTGGATGCGCTCGTCGGTCGGCAGCTCGGCGGCTGCGGGATCGGCGGGCAGGGTGAGGGTCAGCCGGTCGAAAAGGGCGCGGTAGTCGGCCGTGTGGTCGGCGAGCATCGCTTCGTAAGGCTTCGTGCGGATGCGTTTGAGGGCGTCGTCGGCCAGCCGGGCGGCATCCAGCCCTTCGCGCGAGGGGCTCTTGAAGGGGCCGTTGTAGCTCGTGGCCGACGCGAAGACGAGGACGATCTCCTTGGCGCCGCGGATGCGGAGCCGGTCGCCCAGATCCTCGATTGCGGCCGACGGGTCGGCGGCATGCACCTCTAACCGGCTCTCGAAGAACATGCCGCAGCCGTCGATGTCATCGCCGTAAAGGACGCGGGGTTTGCCCGTGCGCGAGCCGTCCTCCCCGAAGAGGTAGGGATGGCGCCTCTCGTGGCCCCAGGCCTCGAAGTCGCTGTAGTTGCGGCGGTCTACGCGCCCGGGGGCCTGCCCGCTCATCGAGACGAGCCGTTTGCGGGCGTCGATCTTCGTGCGGACGGGATGGGGCGAGGAGAGCCCCACGGCGATGTCCCAGCCCACGGGACAGTCGGTCGTAAGACGCATGACGATCACCCCGTCGGGATGCGAGGCGAAGATTTCGCGGCGGAAGCGGTAGTTGTCGCGCTCGTACTGCACGGTGGCGACACCCCGCTCGAGGTCGAGGTAACGCCGGTAAGCCTTGGCCTTGCCGCCGCGGAAGTCGCGGATGTGCCAGTCGCCGAGAGGCTGGTAACACTCGTGCAGCCGTCCCGTCCACCGCTTGAGCAGCTCGGCCGCCTCGGGGTATCGCTCCGCTTCGAGGAGCCGGACCATGTCGGGGTAGTCCTTCGTGATGTCGAGGTCGGTCCAGCGGCTCGACGGCTCGCCGGAGTAGAGCGTGTTGTCGTTGAGCTGGAGCAGTTCATCGTCGGCATTGCCGAAGATCATGGCTCCCAGACGGCCGTTGCCGACGGGCAGGGCGGCATTCCAGTCGGCCGCAGGAGCCTTGTACCAAAGCGTGAGGGCGCCCGCCTCGACGCGCTTGCGGGCCGAAGCCGGCAGCAGGACGAGGAGCAGCAGGGCGAGCGTGCAAAGTTTTCGGGTCATATCGGGTCGTTTTTTCGGGTCCTTTAGGTCTTTCGGTTTGGGGTGCGGTTGCGGTTTCCGGTTACCGGCTGCGCTTTACCGATTGCAGGCTGCGTTTCGCCGGATACGGATTGCCCGTCGCAGGCGGTTGCCGGTTGCGGGCGGTTCGCGCCCTCCGCGGCAACCAGCCTGCAAGTTAGTGAAAAAAATCGGGACCGCGATGCCGAAGCGAATAAAATCGCTTTTAGGCACGGCTTGTTCGTATCTTCCAGCTGCTCCGTCCTCGGCATAATCGAGTTTTTCGCTTGTTTCTGCCCGCGGCTTTTCGTATCTTTGGCTGCGCCGAAGATACGCCATCTCTGCAATGCGCAAATAAATTTGGCATTGCCCTCGACTTATTCGTACTTTGGCTGCGCCGAAGATACTTCGTCTCGGCAACGCGCAAATAAATTTGGCATTGCGCTCGACTTATTCGTATCTTTGTAAACAAGGATCCGCAAATAAATGAAAAATATCTTCTTTTGCATCTGCGCGTCGGTGCTGCTCGTGGCAGCCGCTGCGCTCGTATGGCGGGCATGCAGGCCTGCCATTTCGTCTGACGTAACCGATCAACCTAATTCCAAATCCATGAACGACAAGAAACAGTATGCCCTGATCGAGACCGAAAAGGGGCTGATGAAGGCCGAACTCTACACGAACGAAACGCCCGGAACAGTGCGCAACTTCGTTGAGCTGGCCAGCCACAACTTCTACGACGGATTGACCTTTCACCGCGTCATTCCCGATTTCGTGATTCAGGGCGGCTGCCCGCGCGGCGACGGAACGGGCGGCCCCGGGTACACGATCAAGTGCGAGACCTCGGCACCGCGCCAGTACCACGACCGCGGCGTTCTCTCGATGGCCCATGCAGGCAAGGATACGGGCGGGTCGCAGTTCTTCATCTGTTGCAACCGCGAGAATACGCAGCACCTCGACGGCCGCCACACCTGCTTCGGCCGCGTGATCGAGGGGTTGGACGTCATCGACGACATTCGCCAGGGCGACCGGATCCTTTCGATCCGCATCGTCGAGGAGTAGGCCGCTGCGCCGATTGTCAGCAAGAGCGAAACGGTGAATTGCCGTGTCGTTTCGGTTGCTATGTGACCGACTGTCCGCAGCAGCAAGTTGTTGTTGAGCTGTTTTGCGCCGAAATCGATCGCGGAGCGATCGGCAGCCCGCAGCCGCCCCCCGGCGGAGGGCTGCATCCTCGCGCTGCTCGTCGCAAGCCCACCGCTCGGCTGCGGGCTTGCCTCGGGTAGGAATCAATTGCGCAGCGATTAGTGGGCCGTATCTGTGGTGTACATTCGACCTCGTAGAGGTCGGCGGGCCGCAGCCTCCGGCGGCGAAGGCCCGCAACTCGCGTCCCACAGGTCCGCTTCGTGCGGCCGCTTCGCAGGCTGCGCCCCGAAAATACCGGACAATCGCGCCTGATTTTAAATTTGCCAGCCCGCAGCCGCCCCCCGGGCGGAGGGCTTGCACTGGTTTGGAATAGATCCGTCAGGACCATGCAGGCCACAGTGCCCCCCGCCTCCGAGCAGCGGACGATAGAATATATGTACTTAAAACGCAGCTCCCGCCGTCCGAAAGGACGAAGAACCGCCGGAAGCCGCTTGCAGAAACAACGAAAAACCAACCTACACCGGATCATGAACCGTCTTACTCTTCTTCTTGCTTGTTCGCTGGCGACCTTTTCGGCCGCCGCGCAGGTAACCGAACCGATCCCCACCCGCAGCGAGGTGGGCGCCGACGCCCTGCCGGCCGAAATCGCCCCGATCGAGGCCCCCTTCTACATGCCGCAGCTGCGCAAACCGCACTTCCGCGACGTGACCGTCCGGCTCGAACCCCGCACGGATGCGTCGTTGTGCACGGCCGACATTCAGCAGGCGATCGACCATCTTTCGCAGGCGGGCGGCGGCCGCGTCGTGCTGGCTCCGGGCCATTGGTACACGGGGCGCATCGTGCTGAAAAGCGGGGTAGAGCTCCATGTGGAAGAGGGTGCCGAGGTGCGTTTCAGCGGCGAGACGGCCGATTTCCTGCCCGCGGTCTTCACGACCAATGCGGGAGTCGAACTCTACTCGCTCGGTGCCTGCATCTATGCCTGCGATGCCCATGATATCGCCCTTACGGGCCGCGGCCGCCTGATCGGGCCCGCGCAGGGCGGCACGATCCGGCAGGGCCGCCCGCAGAACGACGGCGACATCGATCCCGACACGCCGGTCGCCAACCGCATCTTCGACGGCCGCGAAGGGCGCACGATCCAGCTGCCGACCTTCTTCGGTCCGATCGGCTGCCGCAACGTCTATCTCGAGGGGGTATCGTTCGAGAACACGGCCTTTTGGAACGTCGCGCCCGTCTATTGCGAAAATGTCGTGATCCGCGGCATCCGCGTCAGCTCCTACGGCATCCCGTGCGGTGACGGCGTCGATCTGACCTGCTGCCGCAACGTGCTGGTCGAATACGTCACGACCGACTGCGGCGACGACAACATCGCCGTCAAGGGAGGCCGCAACGAATTCGGCTACCGCGTCGGCCGCGCCTCCGAAAACATCGTCGTGCGCCGCTGTCTGGCGCTGCGCGGCATGGGCGGCCTCACGGTGGGCAGCGAGACGGCGGGGTGGATCCGCAACCTCTACGCCCACGACTGCGTCTGCGACGGCACACGCGTCGGCATCCGCCTCAAGACGCGCCGCCCGCGCGGCGGAGGCGGCGAGAACCTCCATTTCGAACGGATCCGCCTGCGGACCGAGGCGGGAGCCATGGCCTGGGAGATGCTCGGCACGGCCAACTTCGTCGGAGGTCTCTCGTCGCGGCTGCCCGCTCCCGCCCTCACGCACCTCACGCCCGCGTTCCGCAACGTCACGATCCGGCAGGTGATCGTCGACGGCTGCCGCGAGTTGATCTATGTGCAGGGCATTCCCGAGAGCCCCGCACGCAACATCCGCATCGAAAACGTCACGGCCGATACGCGCCGCGACACCACCCGGACGGCCTACGGGGTCTTCAAGCCGAAGCCGTCGCCCTATGTGATCGATCTGGTGGATGTGGACGGCATCACGCTGCGCGACATCGAGGCGGTCTCGTCGAAACGCGCCATCCGCCTCGTCGATGTGCGCGACGCCCTCTTCGAGAACGTGCGGCTCGACCTCGGCAGCGCCGAACTGCAGCAGGAGATCTCGGGCGACATGATCCGCAACCTGCGTTTCGAGAGTTGCAGCCCTGCGATGGGGCAGTAATGTTTCGGCGGAAGTTTTCTACACGGGAATCAATCGCTGCGCGCAGCCGCTGGCTATGGAGGAAATGCCCGCCGGCAAAATCGGTCCGTCAGGATCGGCAGCCCGCAGCCGCCCCCGGGCGGAGGGCTGCTCCTCTAAAGTCGCAGGCCCGTCCGCCCGGCTGCGGGTTTTTCTGTTTTCGTCATACTTTTATTCGATTTTAATTCGTATATTTGTCGCATAGGTTCCCATTTCGAAACCTCGATGCAAATAT
>CANQIF010000013.1 GCA_947623965.1 uncultured Alistipes sp. | reverse complement strand
TATTTATGCCGCAAATATAGAAATAATAATCTGAATCAAGGCACAAACAAGAAACAAAAATACACCAAATAAGAACCTATCATCTGCAAATGATGAAAACAGATGAAATCAATATATCAGTATAAATAACTGTAATAAAGCGTATTTATTTGTATTTCGTTAGTCCTTATTTTCATATGCGACCATTACTTTATAAATGTAGGAAATTCTAAGCACAATAGAGAGAATAAGTGGCATTGCCTTCCCGTCTCGTATCGTCACGATACAGGCGCGGGGTTGTTGCTTATTTTATCTATTGGGGTTTCCTACGACCTGTCGCACTAAAATAAGTCACCGGCCCTGCGCTTTCTGTTTTTTACAAATCACATCTGAAGGGTTGGGGGTGTATTAATAGTAATTATCATGTTTCCTCCATGTCGGCTCAATGAACGAAGCCAAAGTATTGTTACGAACCTGCATCGTAATTTTAAAAACCATCCTCGTTTCCTGCATTTAACGATTACTCTTAATTCCGAACTATTCAGCACAGGATGTATGTCTATTGAAGTGTCGAATAATGGGCGACCTATAAACTTATTTATGTTTTGCCCTGATGGAAGGGGAAATATCGGTTCTGTTGCTATTTATGGCTCCAATTTAAATGGGCACTATTCGACAATCTATAAATCTCGCAACATATTTGGATTGCCTGTAACTGAGATTAGTATGGATGATAGCGGAATATCTGAGTTCGTGGATATTCAAATAGGAAAATATTGAACAATATGATTTTCCCATTCGGTATTGAGAAAGAGGCAGAAATATACTGCATTTCTACAAAAATAGCATTGTCAAAGCAAGTAGACGAAATCGAGTCAGAGATCATCGAAATGGCTGATAATTTAGTAGCTATGGACGCGGTGAATCTCCCATATTCAACAATTCTCCAATTCATGGTAACATGGACTGAGCAAGCCGTTAAATCTGTTGGATGGAATGTTTTCGATGAAGATGGCGTCTCTTGGTGGATTGGACTCTTTACGAAAAGTTATATCCGAGCCAAAAATGATAACTCTCACTCCTTTGATGAAATCTTCAAAGCAGTATTCATTAAGTATTTCAAAAATAAATAATTATGAAAACATTATTCTTAACTTGTATCTTTATTTGCGCATGTGGCTTTGTCAAATCACAGAATCTGACTTATACGCCATTCTTTCGAGATTCTCCACGTCAAAGCCAACCGCAACAACAGAGCCAAAGACTGCGTACGACAGCGTACAACATAGATTATAACGGGAACTATATTAAAATACCTATTCAAGTAACGGTTACAACCTATATTCATCCTACGGGTAATACGAGCCAAGAAATAAAAGTGACCTCCTATTATTGTAGCAACGGATATGGAGGCGGTTGGAAAAATTGTATTTATGGGGCTCCTGTACAGCAATGCCAATCCATATATGGCAACGAAATGGAGCAATCATTTATGTTTAAAGCCGATCTGCCTATGATCGGATGGGCCTATTTTGATTTGTAGATTTTATCGAAGTATGGTGCCAGGTTGATATATTTTAAGGGAAATACGAAATTTGAAGATTTTCAAAAGTTTCGCAGAAAATGAAGAACTTTCTACTCTCCATCTTCGCCTTGCTGGTCGTCGGGTGCGGTGCATACCTTTGGGCAAACTCCCTCTTGAAAAAGGAACGGCAGGAGTTGCTCAATGGAACTTACGAGCTGGTCGACTGGCAGATTCGACCGACCTCGATCCATTATGCGGATTCTCTTGTGGTATGCGATGTCCCCCGGCGGGGCGAACGGATCACCGTACAATCGAACGAAAAGGGGGATTTTCGATTGGCTGCGGAATCGGCTTTGCCGCTTTTGCAACAAGCGTCGGATGCAACGTGGAAATCCGTCTACACCGAACGTTCGTGGTTCACCTGGAGGCATCGTGTCATGGGCTTTTATGCTGCAGGATCACAATCGGCAAGGGTCTATTGGCATCGTATGCTAATCCATCGAACAGATGTAGGCTTAACGATCCAGCTGCCCGATCCGAAGAGTGCGCAAATCGGCTGGCTGTTGACTTTTCAGAAAGCGAAAACGCAGCAAGAGCGGTGACGGAATACAAACGGTGATTGTCTACGATGAAAAACTATTTACTGATCATATCCGCCCTGCTGGTCGTCGGGTGCGGAAACAGAAATCAGCCGCCCTATTCCCAATCCTATGTGGACAGTTTGAGGCAAACCTATCAACAGGCAATGGATTCTGTAAACGTGCGGCATAGGCATGTCTTGGATTCTATGAATCGACAGTTAAACGGATTCAAAATGCGCGCTCTCGAAGCAGAAGCACGCCATCCGTTTATACGGGAGAACAGGATGGATACGCTTGTTCGAATCCGCTATAAAAACAAGATAAACGGATATCGGGTATCTGTTCTATGGCAACCGGAAGGAATCGGGTTTAGGGGAATCATATTGGGCAGTGCAATTATAACCTTCAAAAAAGAGGATGTCCAATTCTCGATCGTGCACAGCCATTTCTTTCTCAATAGTCCCCTGGGATATGCCCGGAATCACGACGAATCGGATGCCTGGGGATTGAAATTTAATCGATCGAGCGTTTACGAAATAGAGTATCACGAGGATAAGAATACCTATTTACAACCCGATCTTCCATTCTTTTTTGTCGAAAACGGCCAAAAGCTGGTGCTGACTATCTGGGCTGAAGGGGGAAGAGATGCCAACTTGTATCGGTTCTATAAAAAAGAGAACAGCTGGGTTCATTGTTATGCTCTTATTCCCGATGAACCGTTTGTTTCGGAAATCAATGATTATGCGATAATAACGGATGAAGAAATAAGGACGTCATTCGGCGGCATGATCGATGAGCAAAAGGTTTATCGAAAAAAGATTGACAGTTATCCCGAGTATGAATTGGATCGCATAGAGGAGTTCGATCAATTTACAGATTCCGTTTTTACCTACAAAGTAGGGCGTCGTCTAATTAAAAAAGAGGCGGTCAAACGATAAGGCGATTTTACACGGAACGACCAACGCGTGCCGGAGGCTGCGCCCTGCGGGCGCAAATTAAAAATGAAAAATTAAAAATGAATCGCTAAACTCAATGCTAATTCGATCCGGGCCGCGGTGTGCGAGGAGCTGAACGGTCGGGCAGCAGTCTGCGGAGGGCACGCACGATGCGGACCTGCGGGACGCGAGCTGCGGGCCTCCGCCGCCGGGAGGCTGCGGCCCGATGCGGTTCCCTATCGGAACCGCAAATTCAGCATTCAAAATTAGCTACGGCATCGAATCTCGAGGCCAGCCCGCAGTCGAGCGGATGGGCGTGCTTTCGAGCAGCGCGAGGAAGCAGCCCTCTGCCCGGGGGCGGCTGTGGGCTGCGGTGGCTTCACAGAAGCCGCAATTCAAAATGAAGAATTAAAAATTAAGAATGGTGAATCGGGGCACAGCCTGCAGAGGTTGCGTACGGCTGTAAGGAGTTGCGGGGCTCCGCGGGGCGAAGCTGCGGGCTGCTGGTCGCTGCGCGACCGATTTTGCTGACAGGCACTTTCACCACGCACCAAAGGTTGCTGCCTGCGCAGTCCTGACGGACCGAAACCGTGCTGCGGCCCGCCGACAGTTGTGTAATCGAACAAGAGGAGCGGAACGGTAGGGACAAGCTGTGGGCACAATCGGTCTACAGCAGTCCGGCCCGATGAAACGAGAAGTCGCCCTCGCGGGAGATGATGAGATGATCCAGCAGGCGGATGTCGAAGAGCGCCGCCGCCTCGGCGATGCGGGTCGTCAGCCGCTGGTCCTGCGGGCTCGGCTCGGCCGCTCCGGAGGGGTGGTTGTGCACGAGGATGAGTTTTGTCGCCAGCAGTTCGAGCGCCCGTTTGACGACTAATCGGTGGTCGACCACCGTCCCCTGCACGCCGCCCTGGCTGATGCGCTGCCGCTCGATCACGCGGTTCGAGGCGGTCAGGTAGATCGCCCAGCACTCCTCGTAGGCCAGCCGTTCGAGTTGCGGGCGCATAAGACGTGCGGCATCCTCGCTCGTGTCGATCACGGCCGTCGCCTCGGCGGCCGTCTGGGCTACGCGGCGTCCGAATTCGGCTGCGGCGTGGAGCAGCTGCGCCCGCCGCAGCCCCAATCCCCCGACCATGCGCAGGCGCGCCCGTTCGGTCGTCGCGATCCGTTCGAGCGATCCGCCGAAAGCGTCGAGCAGCCGTCCGGCCGCCGTCTCGTCGTCCAGCAGCAGGGCCAGCAGCTCGCTGTCGGTCAGCGAGGCGATGCCGCGGGCCTCCAGTTTATCGGTCAGGGCTGACATGCGGATGAAGTGCGGGTTATTGCGCCATGCGCTGCGGTGCCGGACGGTCAGCCGAAGCAGCCGCTGCGGCCGAAGGCGTTTGCGTTGGAGCCGAAGCCAATGCCGGCGAGGGTGTCGAATCCGTCCCCGAAGTTCCCGAGGTTGCCCCCGGAGCCAAAGCTGCCTCCGGAACATCTGAAGTTGCAGATGGAGCCTCCGGTGCTCCCGAAACCGGGCCGGTCTCCGAAACCGAAACCGTTCCCGAGGCTGCCCCCATAGCAGCTTCCGAAATCGAACCAGCTCCCGGAATCGAACCAGCTCCCGAAGCCGAAGCCCCTGCATCGCCGATCCGATCCGATCCTGCCGCAGTTACAGCCCGGTCCCTCCCCGCTGCGGTTGCCAGCGGGTTCACCTCTTTTGCATTCGCTGCCCGGTCCGCCTCCGCCGCGTTTATCGGCCGGTCCCTCCCCGCCGCATTCGCTGGCCGAAGCGAATCTGCCGTATCGCCGGCCCGCTCCGCCCCCGCCGCATTCGCCGTCCGGGCCGGGCGTTCCCCTTTCCGCACCAGCCGGTCGAAGCGGTCGAGCATCGAGGCGCACTGCTCGTCGCTCATGAAGTGCGCCACCGAGAAGGCGGCGTGCTGTTCGGCCTCCTTCTTCGATTCGCCCGCCCCGTGGCCGACCTCCATGCCGTCGATGACGATCGTCGTGTAGAACACGGGATGGTCGGCGCGGCCGTTCCGGTCGTGCGTCGTCCGGAACGAGAAGTGGTAGCGGTTCTTCTGGCACCACTCGATCAGCCGGCTCTTGAAGTCGGTCTCCTCGGCGGTCAGCTGCCCCAGGTCGAGGTGCCGGAAAAAGATGCGGTTGATAAGCAGTCGGTTGACGAAATTATACCCCTGGTCGAGGTAGATCGCCCCCATCATCGCCTCGAAGGCGTCGCCGTAGATGTGCTTCTGCGTGATGCCGTTCCCCGGGGCGTGGTTCAGGATCAGGTGCCGGTCCAGCCCCAGCGTCTCGGCCAGGGCGTTGAGCGACTGCCGCGAGACGATCTTCGAGCGCAGCTGCGTCAGGAAACCCTCGTCGCGGTCCGGAAACTCGATGAAGAGATAGTCCGACGTGACGGTCTCGATCACGGCGTCGCCCAGATACTCCAGCCGTTCGTTGTTGACGGCCCGGCCGTCGGGCAGCATGACCGACGCCGACTTGTGGATCAGCGCCAGTTTGTAGAGTTCGATGTTGTTCGGGATGAAGCCGAACATATCGTCGATCATCGCATAGTAGCGGCGGTCGGCGCCGAAGCGGCGGCGGATGGGGCGTAAGAGAAAATCCAGCACGGCAAAGGGGTTCTAAACGGCAGCAGGGTTAATGAAACGAAAAACGGGCTGCGCCGAGGGGATGCGTCCCACCCGGCAGAGCCCATGGTTTCATCGTCGGACGAAACTATTTCTTGTGCTCCTCGATGTACGAGATCACGTCGCCGACCTTGGTGATCTTCTCGGCGTCCTCGTCGGGAATGTGCAGATCGAAAGCCTTCTCGACCTCCATGATCAGCTCGACCGTGTCGAGCGAATCGGCACCCAGATCGTTCGTAAAGCTTGCTTCGGGAGTAACCTCCGACTCCTTGACACCCAGTTTATCGACGATGATCTCGACAACCTTTGCTTGAATTTCAGACATAATCGTAAATTTTAGTTAAACAAAATTTGTTGGAATATTTCGTTCGTAAGCGTAAATTCCATCGTGATTCCGCGCAAAAGTAACACTTTTTTTATTACTTTTGGCAAAAGAGAGTTATTTTTTCGTGCGGAGAAAACGGGCATTCCGACCAACTTGTCCGATATTCGCCAAACAATCAAAATGTTATGAAACTATTGCTCATTTCCAATTCCACCAACGCAGGCGAGGAGTACCTGCGTTATCCGCTTCCCGAGATCCGCAGTTTCCTCAGGGGGATCCGCGAAGTCGCCTTTGTGCCCTACGCCGCTGTGACCTTCACCTACAACGCCTATGAAAAGAAGGTGCAGGAGCGTTTCGACGAGCTCGGCATCCGGGTACGCTCGATCCACCGCGCGCCGCGCCCCGACCGGGTGATCCGCGAAGCCGCGGCGATCTGCGTCGGCGGCGGCAACACCTTCGCCCTTGCGAAGATGATGCACGAGCAGGGGCTCATGAAAGAGATCCTCTACAAGCTGCGCAGCGGAACCCCCTACGTGGGGTGGTCGGCCGGCAGCAACGTTTGCTGCCCGACGATCTGCACCACGAACGACATGCCGATCGCCGCCCCCGCCTCGTTCCGGGCCATCGGCGCCGTGCCGTTCCAGATCAATCCCCACTACCTCGACGCCAACCCCGAAGGGCATGCGGGCGAGACGCGCGAGCAGCGCATCCTGGAGTACATCGAGGCCAACCCGCGCCGCTGGGTGGTGGGCCTGCGCGAGGGGTGCATCCTCCGCTGCGAGCGGGGACGCCTGGAGTTGATCGGCAACCGTCCGATGCGCGTCTTCCACAAGGGCATCGCCCCCTTCGAGGTGCAAAGCGGCGACGATCTGTCGTTCCTGCTCGACAAACCGGCGGCGAAGGAGCGGAAATAGCCGCTGCCGCGCCGGAAGGCTGCCGTGCCGCCGCGCCGGAGGCCGGGAGGGGTGCACGGGCTGTAGGACTGTACGGGTAGACCGTCCGGAAGAACCGATTTTACAAATACCTATCTGTATAGCGCATGAAGATTTTTATTGCCGGACTGGGATTGATCGGCGGGTCGTTCGCACTGGCGATGCGCGACCGGGGATTGGCCGACGAGATTCTGGGAGCGGAGCGAAACGGGGAGCGGGCCGCCGAGGCGCTGCGGCGAGGGCTGGCCGACCGCATCGTCTCGTTCGACGAGGGGGTCCGCACGGCAGATCTGACCGTGCTCGCAACCCCCGTCGATACGATTCCGCTGCTGGCCGTCAAGGCGTTGAACCGCGTCGGGGCGCGGCAGACGGTCATCGACATGGGCTCGACCAAGGCCGAGCTGTGCGAGGTGATCGCCCTGCACGCCGCCCGCGGCCGTTTCGTCGCCGTGCATCCGATGTGGGGAACCGAATACAGCGGTCCGCAGGCGGCGCTGCACGGCGCCTTCGCGGGACGCAACGTCGTCCTGTGCGAGACGGAGCGCAGCGAGGCGGATGCCGTGGCCCTCGTCGAGGGGCTCTTCCGCGCCCTGGAGGCCACGCCGGTCTATATGGAAGCCGAGGAGCACGACCTGCACGCCGCCTATGTCTCGCACATTTCGCACGTCACCTCCTTCGCACTGGCGAATACCGTGCTCGAAAAGGAGCGCGAGGACCGGCGCATCTTCGATCTGGCGGGCGGCGGCTTCGAGAGCACGGTCCGGTTGGCGAAGAGTTCGGCCGACACGTGGGTGCCGATCCTTCTGCAGAACAAGTACAACGTTTTGGACGTGTTGCGCGAGCATATCCATCAGCTGCAGTTGATGCGCCGGATGATCGAACGCGACGACGCCGAAGGGCTGCGCCGGACGATCGACCGGGCCAATTCGATCCAGCGGATCATCCGGTAGCAGGGGACGGGCCGTTCCGGAGAGCGTCTGCCCGCATCCTGAACCGAATTCGCCGGCATCGCCCCGAGCGGCCGCATCGCAATTTTCTTTAAACCGCATTGCATGAAGCCCGAAACCGATTGTGCCCGCACGGGGCGTCTGGGCGAAGAGGCCGCCGCCCGCTGGCTGCTCGCCGCGGGATACGAGCTCGTCGCCCGCAACTGGCGCGCGGGGCGCTACGAGCTCGACCTCATCGCCCTGCGGGAGGACGGGCTGCACTTCGTCGAGGTCAAGACCCGCCGCGAAGGCTCCCTTACCGCCCCCGAGGAGGCGCTGACGCCGCAGAAGCGGCAGGCGCTGCGCCGGGCTGCCGAGGCCTTCTTGGAGGCCTCCGGTGCGCAGTACGCCGCCTGCGAGCTCCACTTCGATCTGGCGGCCGTGCACGGACGTGCGAACGGAACGCTGCGGATCGAGTGGTTCCCCGATGCCATCGAATACGGTTGGTAGAGAGGTCGCGCCCCGGTGCCCTGTCCGCCGGTGCCCTGTCCGCCGGCCGCGTATCGCTGCATCGCTGCACCGCTGTACTGACGCACCGCCGCATCTGCATTGCCGCCCCCGAAAGTTTTGGCGTTTCGGTTTTTTCGCTTATATTTGTATACTTATTCCAACAGATATTCCAACAGACGCATCTATGTGGCTATACGACATCGCCTTGATCTGCTACGGGTGGCTCATCCGGCTCGCTGCGCTCCGCCATCGCAAGGCGCGCAGCTGGGTCGAAGGGCGCCGGAACCTCTTCGCGCGGATGGAGGCGGCGATCCGTCCGACGGATCGGATCGTCTGGGTCCACGTCGCCTCGCTCGGTGAATTCGAGCAGGGGCGCCCCCTGATCGAGCGCATCCGGCGCGAACATCCCGAGCACAAGATCCTGCTCACCTTCTTCTCGCCCTCGGGCTACGAGATCCGCAAGAACTACGCGGGCGCCGACTACATCTTCTATCTCCCCATCGACACGCGCCGCAACGCCCGCCGCTTCCTCGACATCGTCCGGCCCGAAATCGCGATTTTCGTCAAATACGAATTTTGGCTCAACCTGCTGCGCGAGCTGCGCCGCCGCCGCATCCGCACCTTCATCGTCTCGGCCATCTTCCACCGGCACGCCGTCTTCTTCCGCTGCTACGGCGGCTGGTGGCGCGAGGCGCTCGAAACCTTCGAGGTGCTTTTCGTGCAGAACGACGAGTCGAAACGGCTGCTCGCCGAGCTGGGCTTCGACAATGCGATCGTCTCGGGCGACACCCGCTTCGACCGGGTGGCCGACATCGCCCGCGCCGCCCGGCACATCGAGCTCGTCGAACGGTTCCGGGACGACAAGCCCCTCTTCGTCGCCGGTTCGACATGGGGGCCCGACGAGGAGCTGCTCTTGCGCCTCATCAACGAGAACCCGGCGATCAAATTCATCGTCGCCCCCCACGAGATGGACGAGGCGCGCATCGAACGGCTCCTCGCGGAGACGAAGGGCGGCGCCGTGCGCTACACGCAGTGCACGCCGGAAACGAAGGTCGCCAACCGGCAGCTGCTCGTCCTCGACACGGTGGGCATCCTCTCGTCGGTCTACGGCTATGCGACCTGGAGCTACATCGGCGGCGGCTTCGGCGTGGGCATCCACAACACGCTGGAGGCGGCCACCTTCGGTCTGCCGATCGCCTTCGGGCCGAACTACCGCACCTTCAAGGAGGCGTGCGACCTTGTTACGCTCGGGGCTGCCCGCTCGATCGCGACCTATGAGGAACTGGCCGCCTGGTTCGCTCCCCTGCGCGACGACCCCGAGGTGCTCGACCGCGCCGGACGGGCTGCGAAGGAGTATACGCAGCGCCACCAGGGCGCCACGGAGCTCATCACGCGGACGATCTTCAACTGACCCCGAATCGGGGAGGGCAGGGCGGCCGGGACGCCGGATTGCCGGACTTGTCGGGGCTGCCGGTTTGTTAGGGCTGCTGGGGCAGCCGGGCCTACCGGGCCTGCTGGGTTGCCGGGTCTGCCGGGGGCGTGCCGCCGGTCCGCAAATCGAACGACACCTTCCTATCTTATTTATATCCGAGCCCATGGAAAACGAAATCGAAAAGAGGCTCCGCACGGAGATTCGGGAGCTGGAAGAGCGGCTTTCCGAAGCCACGGCCGCCCTGCAGCGCCTGCAGGCCGAGCACGCGCTGTTTCAGGAGCGCTGCCGCAGCGAAGTCACCCCGTATACCGACCTCGAAGCGATGGAGGAGTTGATCTGGGAGGAGGGGTGCAACGTCCGGGAGTATGAACGGGCGTGCGTTGCTCCGCTCGAACGTGCGTTGGAGGAGAAGCGCCGCGCATTGAAGCTGTTCGAACGGTAGCGCGGCCGACAGGCGGGGTGGAAGCCTCACCGCGGACGGAATCGATGTCTTCAGGCATCGGCGGGCCGCAGTTGATTTTGAATCTTGAATTTTGAATTTGCGGTTCCGATAAGGAACCGCAGCGGGCCGCAGCTTCGCCCCCGCGAAGGCCCGCTTCTCGCGTCCGCAAGTCCGCTCGCGCGTGCGCTTCGCAAGCTGCGACCCGAACCAATAGGAAACCCGCCTAATTTTGAATCTTGAATTTGCGGCTTCGCAGAAGCCGCAGCGGGCCGCAGCCTCCCGGCGGCGGAGGCCCGCAACTCGTATCCGAATCTGCGTGCGCTCCGCAGGCTGCGCCCCGAATGGGGATATATTCCTCAAGCGAGCCCAGCTACCTATTTTATTTTGATTGAATTTTGAATTTGCGCCTGAAAGGGCGCAGCGGGCCGCAGCCGCTGACTGTGGCGAAAATGCTTGCCGGCAAATTCGGTCGCACAGCGACCGGCAGCCCGCAGCCGCCCCCTGGCTGAGGGCTGCTCCTCTAAAGTCGCAGGCCCGTCCGCTCGGCTGCGGGCAAGTCTCGGGTTGGGAATCGGTCCGTCAGGGCTGTGCGGGCCGCAGCCTCCGCCCGGCGGAGGCCCGCAACTCGCGTCCTGCAGGTCCGCTTCGTGCGGTTCCCCGCAGGCTGCGCCCCGAATGGGAATATATTCCCCAAGCGAGCCCAGCTACCTATTTTATTTTGATTGAATTTTGAATTTGCGCCTGAAAGGGCACAGCGACCCGCAGCCGCCTGTTGGGATGGACGTGTTTGCCGGCAAATCGGTCGCACAGCGACCGGCAGCCCGCAGCCGCCCCCGGGCGGAGGGCTGCAATCTCGCGCTGCTCGTTGCACGCCCGTCCGCTTGGCTGCGGGCTTGCTGCAGGCAAAATCGACCTCGCAAGAGGTCGTGCGGGCCGCAGCCTCCGCCCGGCAGAGGCCCGCAACTCGCGTCCTGCAGGTCCGCTTCGTGCGGTTCCCCGCAGGCTGCTGCCCGAGCAGGAATGTATGCCCAAGCATACCTGGCAGCCCATCTAATTTTGAATCTTGAATATTGAATGCTGAATTTGCGGCTTCGTAAGAAGCCGCAGCAACCCACAGCCGCCCCGGGCGGAGGGCTGCTTCTCCACTTCGCAGGCCCATCCGCTCGGCTGCGGGCTTGCTGCAGGCGAAATCGACCTTGCAAGAGGTCGTGCGGGCCGCAGCCTGGGGGCGGCGGAGGCCCGCAATTCGTATCCGAATCTGCGTGCGCTCCGCAGGCTGCAGCCCGAATGGGAATATATTCCCCAAGCGGGCCCAGCTACCTATCCGAACATGCGTGTCCTCCGCAGGCTGCAGCCCGAATGTGCCCATTCAATGCGAAGTCCCCTTGCAGTTAATTCCGAATCTTGAATTTCTGAAAGCTCCTGCAAGAGACCGCCGCTTCACCCTCTATATCAGCCACTTTTTTAATTGCGCCTTCTCGACCGTGCGGACCTCGCAGCGACCGATGGCGAGCGGCAGCACCGCATGCAGCTGTGCGCCGTCGCTCTTCTTGTCCTTGCCGATCTCCTTCAGCAGCCGCTCCACCGCGACGGGCGGCGTCGTGACAAAGCCCAGTCGTTCGAGCAGCCGTCCGATCCGCTCGTCGTCGGCCGGCGAAAGCTCCCCGAGCCGCACTGCGGCGGCTGCCATCATCCGCAGCCCGACGGCGACCGCCTCGCCGTGGTTCAGCTGCGACGAACACTTCTCGATGGCGTGGGCGAGCGTGTGGCCCAGATTGAGCAGCCGCCGTTCGCCTGTCTCGCGTTCGTCGCGCCCGACGATCGCCGCCTTGACGCGGATCGCCGCCTCGATCACCTGCTCCAGCCGCTTCGGATCGCTGCGCAGCTCCTCGAACGAGCTTTGCTCGAGTAGCCCGAAGAGCGCCGCATCTCCGATGACGGCCGCCTTGACCGCCTCGGCCAACCCGGCGCGGAACTCCCGCACCGGCAGGGTCGCCAGCAGCGAGGGGTCGCAGATGACGAAGCGCGGCTGCGTGAAGGTCCCCGCCATGTTCTTGTACCCCCCGACATTCACGCCGTTCTTGCCCCCCACCGAGGCGTCCACCTGCGCCAGGAGCGTCGTCGGAACGAAGCCGAAGGGAACGCCCCGCATGTAGGTCGAGGCGGCGAAGCCCGCCACGTCCGTGACGATTCCGCCGCCGACACCCAGCACGAAGGTGCTGCGGTCGGCCCCTATCTCGATCAGCCGGCGGTGGATCTGCTCGACGGTCCGCAGCGTCTTGATCGTCTCGCCCTGTCCGATCAATATCTTGTCGTAGGGGGCCAGCAGCTCGGGATGCAGACGGTCGATCGCCGCGTCCGAAACGACCGCGATCCGCCCCTCCGGCAGCAGCCGGGGCAGCAGCTCCGCGGCCGCTCCGAGGTAGAGACCGCTCGCGTGAGGAAGGGATAAAAGGGGTTCCATTGTAGGGTGGGATTCGTTGCTTTCGGGGAACAAATGTAGCATTTTTTCGGAGAAATGATTACATTTGCGGCGTAAATCACATCTGCATTATGCAAAAACTGCGCAACATTGCGATCATCGCCCACGTGGATCACGGCAAGACTACCCTGGTGGACAAAATGATCCTGGCAGGGCACATCCTGCGCGACAACGCCAAGACGAGCGGCGAACTGATTCTCGACAACAACGACCTCGAACGCGAACGGGGCATCACGATCCTTTCGAAAAACGTTTCGGTCATCTATAAGGATTACAAGATCAACATCATCGACACCCCGGGCCACGCCGATTTCGGCGGCGAGGTAGAGCGCGTGCTGAACATGTGCGACGGCGTGCTGCTGCTCGTCGATGCCTTCGAGGGGACGATGCCGCAGACGCGCTTCGTGCTGCAGAAGGCGCTCGCGCTCGGCAAGAAGCCGATCGTCGTCATCAACAAGGTGGACAAGCCCAACTGCCGCCCCGAGGTGGTCAACGAGCAGGTTTTCGACCTCATGTTCTCGCTCAACGCCACCGAGGAGCAGCTCGACTACAAGACGATCTACGGCTCGGCCAAGCAGGGCTGGATGTCGCACAAGTGGAACGAGCGGACCGATTCGATCGTGCCGCTGCTCGACGCCATCATCGACGAGATTCCCGAGCCGGTTATGGCCGAGGGAACGCCCCAGCTGCTCATCACGTCGCTCGAATACTCCTCGTACACGGGCCGGATCGCCGTGGGCAAGCTCACGCGCGGCACGCTCCGCGCCGGGCAGAATGTCACGCTCGCCAAGCGCGACGGCAAGACGATGGTCAAGACGAAGATCCGCGAGCTGTTGGTCTTCGACGGCCTGACCAAGAAACGCGTCGAGGAGGTCCCCTGCGGCGAAATCTGCGCCCTTATGGGCATCGAGGGCTTCGAGATCGGCGACACGATCTGCGATTACGAGAACCCCGAGCCGCTCCCCCCGATCGCCATCGACGAGCCGACCATGTCGATGCTCTTCACGATCAACAACTCGCCCTTCTTCGGCAAGGACGGCAAATACGTCACCTCGCGCCACATCAAGGAGCGCCTCGACCGCGAGCTGGAGAAGAACCTCGCCCTGCGCGTGACGCCGGGCCCCTCGGCCGATTCGTTCAACGTCTACGGCCGCGGCGTGCTGCACCTCTCGGTCCTCATCGAGACGATGCGCCGCGAGGGGTACGAGCTGCAGGTGGGCCAGCCCCGCGTGATCGTCAAGGAGATCGACGGCCGCAAGTGCGAGCCGATCGAGGAGATGACGGTCGACTGCCCCGAGGAGTGCTCGGGCACGGTGATCGAGCTCGCCACCAAGCGCAAGGGAACTCTCACGAACATGAGCTCGAACGGCGACCGCGTGCGGCTCGAATTCGATATTCCGTCACGCGGCATCATCGGTCTCCGCTCGAACATGCTCACCGCCACGGCGGGCGAGGCGATCATGACGCACCGGCTCAAGGGATTCGAACCGTGGGTCGGCGAGATCGAGATGCGCACCAACGGCTCGATCATTTCGAGCGAGACGGGCACGGCCTACGCCTATTCGATCGACAAGCTGCAGGACCGCGGCCGCTTCTTCATCAGCCCGATGGAGAACGTCTACGAGGGGCAGGTGATCGGCGAGCACACGCGCCAGAACGACATCGCGGTGAACGTCACGAAGGCCAAGCAGCTGACGAACATGCGCGCCTCGGGATCGGACGAGAAGAGTGTCATCGTGCCGCCGCGGGTCTTCACGCTCGAGGAGGCGCTCGAATACATCAAGGAGGACGAATACGTCGAGGTGACGCCCCATGCGATGCGGCTGCGCAAGATCCTGCTGCACGAGGTCGATCGCAAACGCGCGGCGAAGTAACTGTCGGGAGCCATGATGACCCATTTCACCCTCTCGGTAGCCGTCGGCGTGGCGGCCGGCGCGCTGGTCGCGATTCCGATGATCGCCCAGAAGGCGACGCTGCGGCACGCTTTCTCGGCCTTCTGCGCCTACCTTTTCGCCGCCGTCATCACATTTTACAGCGACCTGCCCTACCTCCCCTGGTGGGCCGACGGCATGGGCATTGCGCTCATGGTCGCCGTCCCGGCCTCGATCGTCGGCTCGGGCAAGGAGAGCCGCCCCCTGCCGATGCTGCTCAACGCCGTGTTGATCGGCTTTTTGATCAGCGTGGCGGAGCGCTATCTGGGATAGCGGCTTTCGCGGGCGGGGGCTCCGGGAAAAAGCCGGCGAGGCTCCCGGCATTCGCGCGGCTTTCTCGGACCGTTTACGATAAAAAACTAAAACGCCATATTCGTCATGAAAAAGATCGGTATCGCCAGCGACCACGCCGGCTATGAAATGAAAGAGTTCCTGGTGGGCTACCTCCAGGCGAAGGGTTACGAGGTGTTCGACTTCGGCACGCACTCGCCCGAGAGCGTCGATTATCCCGACTACGCCCATCCGCTGGCCGAAGCGGTCGAGCAGGGCGAAGTCGAAGCGGGCGTCGGCCTTTGCGGCTCGGGCGAGGGGATGGCCATGACCCTCAACAAGCACCAGGGGATCCGCGCCGGGCTTTGCTGGATCCCCGAGATCGCCGAGCTTATCCGCCGCCACAACAATGCCAACGTGCTGGTGCTGCCCGCCCGCTTCCTCTCGAACGACGAGGCGGTCGCCTTGCTCGACACCTTCTTCGCCACGCCGTTCGAGGGCGGCCGCCACGAACAGCGCGTCGCCAAGATGGCATTGCGCTAATCCTGTTCGACGGCCGGGCGGCTCCGGCCGGCACCGGACAAAACGAAGCGGGGCATCCTTTTGTGGATGCCCCGCGTTGCTTCGGCCTTATTCGTGCATCGCGCCGTTGCGGTCCGTTGCGATCGGGATTGTACGGGATTGGGAGACGTCGAATATTTTCGTTCGGACTTTGTTTGCTTTTGGCTCGTTTTTACTCCCTTTGATAAAGGATTTGTAGCCTGCGAGGTACGCAGATCGCAGCGCGATTGTCCGCTGCGTCCGGTTCCGGGTAAAAAAGTGCGTGTAAACGAACCTTGATGGTGTCTGCGGGACGTAGCGGCCCGCCGATGCCTGTGGCATTGAACCTTGCGTCAAGCCCGCAGCCGAGCGGACGGGCGTGCGACGTAGAGGAGCAGCCCTCCGCCCGGGGGCGGCTGCGGGCTGTTGCGCCCCAAAGGGCGCAAATTCAGAATTCAAGATTCAAAATTCAGAATTACAGAATCGGGCCGCGGCTTGCGAAGGACGCATACGAGCAAACGCGAGTAGCGGGCCTTCGCCGGGCGAAGCTGCGGTCCGCTGCAGTTCCATTCGGAACTGCAAATATAAAATTGAACCTTTTCGATAAGCCGAGAGCAGAGGCGAGCTTTGCTCGAGCTATGCCGAGGCGAGAAAAGGTGCGTGTAAACGAACCTTTTCGACAAGCCGAGGGCAGAACCGAGCTTGTTCGGACTATGCCGAGGCGAGAAAAGGTGCAAGAAATTGCACCTCCATTTTTTTTTGCATCTACTCATATTATTAGGAGAGGGAACCGGCGTTTTGCCGGCTCCCTTTTTGTGTGTCCTGCTTATCGATCCGATGAAATCGAGACTTTTTCGTCCGGCGGGCAAGACATGAGGGCCGATCTCGAGAAGAGATTGGCGGCTGCTCTCCCGCGGGTTCAGGGGGGGGCAGTTTAGAAGCGATAGATATAGGGTGTTGTGTCGCGTAGGGCTGCGGCGGCTGTAGCATCGTCGAAGAGGCCGTAGAGGGTCGAGCCGCTGCCCGACATGGCGGCGTAGCGGGCCCCGGCTGCGAGCAGCCGCTCCTTGATCGCTCCCAACTCGGGATGCGCGGCGAAAAGGGAGGGCTCGAAGTCGTTGCGGACCGTCGCCTGCCAGTGCTCGATCCCCGCCGCGAGGCGTTCGCGCAAGGGGAGCTCGGGAATGCGCGGCTGCACGCCCGCATAGGCTTCGCGGGTCGAAATGTGCACCGCGGGTTTCACCAATACGATCCAAAGTCCCTCCAGCGGCAGATCGATCGGCTCCATCCGTTCGCCCCGGCCCGTGCAGAGCTGGGGAGTGTTGCGGACGAAGAAGGCCGTGTCGCTGCCGAGCGCCGCGGCGCAGTCGATCAGCTCCGCTTCCGGAAGTTGCAGCCCGAAAAGCTGATCGAGCGCCAGCACCACAGCCGTGGCATCGGAGGAGCCGCCCCCGAGCCCGGCCCCGAAGGAAATGCGCTTGTCCAGCACGATCCGCGCGCCATCCACCCCGTACCGGTCGTGCAGAAGCCGGCAGGCTCGCAGACAGAGGTTCGCCTCGGGCGGACAGTCGATCGCCAGACCGCGATTTTCGAAGCGGAAGCCCGGCTCCGCCGTCCGTTCGATCTCCAGTTCGTCGTAAAGCCCCCGCACGGGAAGCATTACCGTCTCCAAGTCGTGATATCCGTCCGCCCGGCGGCGCAGAATGTCGAGGCCGAGGTTGATTTTGCAGTTCGCGCAGATTTTCATAAGGACAAAGATACGCATAAGTCGAGGGCAATGCCAAATTTATTTATTTGGGCATTGCCGAGACGGCGTATTTAAGGCGAAGCCACTGATAGGTAAAAAACGATTCCTGACAAGGGGTTGCAGGAAAGTGCGCCTTTATATTCGGGCTGCAGCCTGCGAAGGGCGCGCACGAGCGACGCCAAAGCGGACGCGAGTTGCGGGCCTTCGCTACCGGGAGGCTGCGGCCCGCTCGGTCTTTTCAAGGCCGAAATTCAAAATCCAAGATTCAAAATTACGGAATCGGACTGCTGTCTGCGGCCCGCCAATCGCTACGCGAATGCTTCCTTGCAAAAAGCCCGCAGCCGAGCGGACGGGCCTGCGACGTAGAGGAGCAGCCCTCCGCCCGGGGGCGGCTGCGGGCTGCTGCGCCCATTCGGGCGCAATTAAAAATGAAGAATTAAAAATGAATCGCTGCACCCAATGCTAAATCGTTTTCGGACAGCAGCCTGCGGGGCACGCCAGCGACGTCGAGGAGCTGCGGGCCTCCGCGGCGGGAGGCTGCGGCCCGCACGGTCCTGACGGACCGATTTTATTGGCAAACATTTCGCCCCGAACTGGCAGCTGTGTGCCCTCTACTATGCGAAATCGATCCCGGAGGGATCGGCGGGCCGCAGCCTGGGGGCGGCGGAGGCCCGCAACTCGCGTCCCACAGGTCCGCGTCGTGCGAGCGCTCCGCAGGCTGCGACCCGAATCAAAATACACCCCCAAGCGAGCTCGACATCCCTATCTAATTTTGAATCTTGAATTCTGAATTTGCGGCTTCAACAAAGCCGCAAATTCGCCCCGCGAAGGCCCGCAGTTCGCGTCTGCCGTGGCGTCCGCTCGTGCGCGCCCTTCGCAAGCCGCGGCCTGATTCTGCATTTTTCATTTTTAATTCGTATTGCCCTCGGCTTATTCGTATCTTTTTATTCGTATCTTTGACTTCGCCTTAGATACTTCGTCTCGGCAGAATCAAGCTGCCGCTTGTTTCTGCACTCGACTTTTCGTATCTTTGGCTTCGCCGAAGATACTTCGCCTCGGCAAAATTGCAAACAAGTTTGCATTTTGCTCTCGGCTTATTCGTATCTTTGTAATAAGATGTCAAAATTCTTTACCGAACGCGAGATCAAGGGGACGATCGGATTCCTGCTGTTGACGGGGCTCCTCGTGCTGGCTTTCCGGCTGGCCGAGCCGCGTGTCGATCCCGACGGGGCGGCGGCGCTCGAACGGGCCATGGAGCGTCCTGCCGCCGCCGATTCGCTACATCTCGCCCCCTTCGATCCCAACACGGCCGACTACGAGGCGCTGCGGGCGCTCGGGCTGACGCGCTACGAGGCGGTGTCGCTGCTCAAGTTCCGCGCCTCGGGCAAGCGCTTCCGCATCCCCGAGGATGTGGCGCTTTGCTACGGCATCAGCGATTCGGCATACCGCGTGCTGGCCCCCTACATCCGCATCGGCGAGGCTTATCGGATCGTTCCGCACGCGGATCGCCCCCGCTTCTTCTCCCGCCGGCGCGATACGGCCGCGCTGCTGGCGCCCTCGCCTTTCCGGATCGACACGGTCGGGGTGCGGTACCTGCAGGCGATCGGCGCTCTGACCCGCCGGCAGGCCGAGGTCTTCGTCCGCTGGCGCGATCGCAGCGGCTTCCGCGATATGGAGGAGGTGCGGGCCTGCTACGTCGTGGACGACTCGGTCGCTTCGGCCCTCGAGCCCTACATCCTCTTTCCGGAGTGCGACCTTTCGCCCTGGGAGGCTCCCGTGGAGCTCAATACGGCCGATTCGGCCCGTCTGCGCAGCGTCGTGGGAATCGGCCCGAAGACGGTCGGGGCGATTCTGCGCTACCGCGAACGGTTGGGCGGCTTCCACCGCGTGGAGCAGCTGGCCGAGGTGCGCGGCGTGACGGAAGCGAACTACGAAAAAATTTTGCAACAAATTTGCTGCGACAGCAATGAAATTCGAAAAATAGATATTAACTTTGCCTCCCCGAACGAGTTGGAGCGGCATCCCTACCTGGCGCCGCGCACCTTGCGACGGTTGTTGAAACGAAGACAGTTGAAAGGAGGTTGGAAGAGCATCCGCGAAGTGATCGACGATGACATATGGACCGAGGAGGAGGCCGCAAGGCTTCGCCCCTATGTGGTCTTCGGCGAACGGGATCGCGGTGCCGACAACGGACCGGATAAGCGATACGAACGGGAATGAGGGCTCGATGAGCCGGTCGTTCCGAATCCGAAAACGGGTCGGGAGCCCCCGCAAAAAGGCTCCGGACAAAAAGAAAACAAACGATAAAAAATAGAAAAAAATGATTATCACTACGGTAAAGGAGGGCGAGAACATCGAGCGCGCCCTGAAGAAGTTCAAGCGTAAATACGAGCGTACGGGTGTCCTGAAGGAGCTGCGCCGCCGCCAGTACTTCACGAAGCCTTCGATCGCCAAGCGCGATGCCATGGCGCATGCGATCTACGTGCAGCACACGTATCACTTGGACGACTAACCGTCGTTTTGTGACGATAAGGAACCGGCCGGATGCAATGCCATTCGGCCGGTTCTCCTTTTTACGTCTTCGCACCGGCCCGAAAGGCGGCGAGGTTCGCGGGATTGCCGGAGTGCTGCGGTGCGCCGGTTCCGGGAAAAAGGGTATCTTTGCCGAAAAGGCGGATGCCGGCGGCGGCTCTTGGCCGGGTCCCTGGATAAAATTTGGCCGGACAACAGGCGGAAGGTTTGGCCGGGCTCCCGGATAAAAGCGGTGGAGCCATCGCCCAGGCGGCCGAAAGGTCGCCCGAATGCCGGTGGCCGGCGTGCCCGAGTGTTCGAATGCCCGGGCTGCGGGGTGCTCGGCGGATGCGGCGGTTACCTGAAATAAACGAAAAGGAAAATAGCGATGAAAAAATTGGTGATCGTGGGCTGCGGTCGGTTAGGGTCGATCGTAGCCGATGCGGCGGCCGCCGGACTGCTGCCCGAATACGAATTGGTGGGGCTGTTCTCGCGCACGGCGGCACGGGCTGAAGCGCTGGCCGAGCGGTTAGCGGCGAAGGGAATCGCGTGCCGCTCCTGCCGCACGCTCGACGAGCTGCTGGCGCTGGGTCCCGACTACTTGGTCGAGGCGGCCTCGCCGGCGGCCCTGCGCGAACTGGCGCTGCCGACGCTGGCGGCCGGCTGCTCGATCGTGGCGCTCTCGATCGGCGCCTTTGCTGACGATGCCTTCTATGCCGAGGCGGCCCGCACGGCAGCGGCTCACGGTGCACGGGTCCACCTCGCCTCGGGGGCGACGGGCGGATTCGACGTGCTGCGCACGGCGGCTCTCATGGGCGGTGCGACGGCCGAATTTTTCAACGAGAAGGGGCCGAACGCCCTGAAGGGGACTCCTGTCTACGATGAGGCCCTGCAGCAGGAGGCGCGGACGGTCTTCACGGGAACGGCGGCCGAGGCGATCGCGAAGTTCCCGACCAAGGTCAATGTGACCGTCGCCGCGGCCCGTGCCTCGGTAGGGCCTGCGCAGATGCACGTGACGATGCGCTCGACGCCCGGATTCACGGGCGACACGCAGCGGGTCGAGATCCGCAACGGGCAGGTTCGCGCCGTCGTCGATGTCTACAGCGCCACGCCGGAGATCGCCGCCTGGTCGGTCGTCGCGACGCTCCGGCAGGCGGTGTCACCGATCGTGTTCGGATAGGTAAGCCGTGAGGTTGGCCAGCACCTTCTCGCTCAAACGGACGGCGGCCTGTTTCGTGCGTCCCGTCGAGACCTGCATGCAGCGGACGTGGGGGTGTGCGAGGAGCTTTTCGCCGCCCAGCGCCCCGACCGTGTCGCAGTAGAGGCGGTTGGGGCCGTCGAGCCACCGGCGCAGCGGCGCCTCGTCCCAGGCGGGCGAGAGGCCCGTATTGAAGAGGATCTTGCGGTTGCCGAGCGCCTCGAACTGCGCCTCGTGCAGCAGCACGGTGTTCTTGTTGAGGCAGCAGCAGACGACGTCGCTCGCGGCGAGCAGCTCGTCGAGCGGCTGGAAGCGGTACCCCTTTTCGGCGGCCCACGGCTTTTCGCTGCGGGCGAAGTATCCGATTTCGGCACCGAAGAAGCGCATCGCGTCGGCGATCATGCCGCCCGACTTGCCGAGGCCGACGATGCCGACCCGCAGCCCCGTGATCTCGCGCGGCTCGCCCTCCCAGGGCTCCTCGCCGAAGCCGTGCAGCAGCCGCACCAACTCGCTGACGACGTATTCGATCACCCCCTCGTCGCCGTAGTCGCGGATGCCCGTAACGACGATGCCCCGCGAGGCAGCGTAGCGAATATCGACGTTGGCGCTTTCGGGGGTGTAGAGCGAGCAGCACATGCCGATGTACTTCACGGCCGGGCAGCGTTCGAGCGCCGGCTTTTCGAGCCGCGACGTGTAGCTCAACAGCACGGCGTCGGCATCGCCGATGCGGGCGGCGATCGTCTCGTCGTCGGCCGGAATATCGTTGTAGAAAATCACCTCCTCCGCCAGTTCGCGGAGTTTTTGTTCGGCCGCCGGAAGCAGGCCTACCGGCTCGATGGCCACGATCTTTCGAAACATACTTTGTCCTTTTGTTTGTTCGGGTGGGGTGCGGCCCCTCTCCTTATAAAAAAAACGAGACGCGCTTTGGTCCGATGTCCGATGTCCGATGCCTCCGATGCCTCCGAGGTGCCGATTTCGGAGAGCCGCGCCCGGAACCGCGAAGCGTTTTAGGCGCGTGCCGGCAGGTCGTACTGCACGCACTCGATGCCCACGCGCCGGAGCAACTCGATGCCCTCCTCGGAGCGATACTCCTCGGCGTAGACCACGCGGCGGATGCCCGCCTGGATGATGAGCTTCGCGCACTCGATGCAGGGGGCCGCCGTGATGTAGAGGGTCGAGCCGTCGCAGTTGTTGGCCGACTTGGCCACCTTCGTGATGGCGTTCGCCTCGGCGTGCAGCACATAGGATTTCGTGCGGCCCGTCTCGTCCTCGCAGATGTTCTCGAACCCCGAGGGGGTCCCGTTGTAGCCGTCCGAGATGATCATCTTGTCCTTGACGATGAGGGCGCCCACCTTGCGGCGGACACAGTAGGAGTTCTCCGCCCAGATGGCGGCCATGCGCAGGTAGCGCAGATCCAGCTGTCGCTGTTTTTCTTCCTTGTAACCCATTTTGCGAGCGATTGTGAAACGTGGGGCGGTATCTTTTGGCGGTCGGTTTGCGGGGCGGGTCCATGCAACTGGGCCAGCGATTCGAAGCCTGACAGACCGAACAGGGCGGGCTGCAGCCTGCGGGGCTCGCATGTTCGGGTGCGAACTGCGGGCCTCCGCCGCCGGGAGGCTGCGGCCCGCTGCGGTTCCATTCGGAACCGCAAATTCAGAATTCAATATTCAAAATTCAGAATGATGAACTCGGGGCGCAGCCTGCGGAGGGTGCCGGCGACGTTAAGGAGCTGCGGGCCTTCGCGGGGCGAAGCTACGGCCCGCTGCGGTTCCATTCGGAACCGCAAATTCAGAATTCAATATTCAAAATTAGCTGCGGCATTGAACCTTGCGTCAAGCCCGCAGCCGAGCGGAGGGGCCTGCGACGCAGAGGAGCAGCCCTCCGCCCGGGGGGTGGCTGCGGGCTGCCGATCCCTGCGGGATCGATTTTGCCGGCAAGCATTTTTTTACCAAAAATGCCCGGGGGCGGCTGCGGGCTGCTGCGCTTCCGCAAGGAAGCGCAAATGAAAGATTCAAAATGAAGAATTAAAAATGATAGCTTCATTCCGAATTACAAACTCGGGCTGCAACCTGCGGGGCCGCTTGCGACGCCCAGGGACTGCGGGTCTCCGCCGCGCGGGAAGGTCGTGGCCCGCGCGGCCTTAACGAAGCTGCAAAACGCCGTCGGACCCCTCTCGCAGCCCCCCTTCGCACGCCCGCTTCTCGCCCGCCCCCTCTTGCGTAGCCCTCTTGCACGCCCCCGGCCTGCCATCCGTTACAGCCCCTTGCCGTGGCAGTTCTTGTACTTCTTGCCCGAACCGCAGGGGCAGGGATCGTTGCGCCCGATCTTCTTTTCGACATGCACGGGCATCGGCTTCTGCCGTTCGGCCTGTCCGGCCTGGGCGGCGGCCTGCATGCGCGAAGCCTGCAGCTTGTTCACGTCCACCTTGGCGCGGTCGCGCTGCTGCTGCTGACGCTGCGCCGCCTCGGCCCGCTGGTCGTTCACCGGCACGAAAGCCTTGCAGAGAATCGCCAGCGTATCGCGGTTCACCTTGATGAGCATCTTCTGGAAGAGCCCGAACGACTCGAACTTGTAGATCAGCAGCGGGTCCTTCTGCTCGTAGGTGGCGTTCTGCACGCTTTGGCGCAGGTCGTCCATCTCGCGCAGGTGCTCGCGCCAGGCGTCGTCGATCGTCGTGAACATCACCACCTTCGAGAATACGCGGTATATCTCCGCACCATCCGTCTGCTGGCACTTGCGCAGGTTGACCGGGATGTTGTACCCCAGATGGCCGTCCGTCAGCGGGAAGTAGAGGTTCGAGTCGAGCTGCTCCTTGCGATCCTCGTAGATACGCTCCATCACCGGCCGCACCGTGTCGGCCACCGCCTTCGCGCGCCGCTCCGTTGCCGCCTTGATGTCGGCGACGAGCCGTTCGACAAGCTCTTCGCCCTTGGCCTTCCCGTAGAAAGCGGCGTCGAACGAGGGCTCGACGGCGATCTCGCGGATCAGCTCGAAGCGGAACTCCTCGAACTCCACGCCGCGGTGCGTCTCGGCGAAGTTGTCCGCGAAGTCGTACATGATGTTGTTCAGGTCGATCTCGATCCGCTCGCCGTAGAGGGCGTTGCGCCGGCGGGCGTAGATCACCTCGCGCTGCGAGTTCATCACGTCGTCGTATTCGAGCAGCCGCTTGCGGATGCCGAAGTTGTTCTCCTCGACCTTCTTCTGGGCCCGCTCGATCGCCCGGGACATCAACCCCGACTGGATCGCCTCGCCCTCCTCGTGGCCCATGCGGTCCATCATCGTGGCGATGCGGTTCGAGCCGAACAGACGCATCAGGTCGTCTTCGAGCGAGACGAAGAACTGCGACGATCCCGGGTCGCCCTGACGGCCGGCGCGGCCGCGCAGCTGCCGGTCCACGCGCCGGCTCTCGTGGCGCTCGGTGCCGATGATCGCCAGACCGCCCGCCTCCTTCACCTCGGGGGTGAGCTTGATATCGGTACCGCGGCCGGCCATGTTCGTCGCGATGGTCACCTGCCCCGAGCGGCCCGCCTCGGCCACCACCTGGGCCTCCAAGGCGTGCTGCTTGGCGTTCAATACGTTATGCTTGATGCCGCGAAGCTTCAGCATGCGGCTCAATAGCTCCGAAATCTCGACCGACGTCGTGCCGACCAGCACGGGGCGCCCCCCGCCGACCAGCTTGACGATCTCGTCGATCACGGCGTTGTACTTCTCGCGCTTGGTCTTGTAGATGAGGTCCTCGCGGTCGTCGCGCTGCACGGGGCGGTTCGTCGGGATCACCACGACGTCGAGTTTGTAGATGCTCCAGAACTCCGAAGCCTCCGTCTCGGCCGTACCGGTCATGCCGGCCAGTTTGTGGTACATGCGGAAGTAGTTCTGCAGCGTGATCGTGGCGAAAGTCTGCGTCGCCGCCTCGACCTTCACGTGCTCCTTGGCCTCGATGGCCTGGTGCAGGCCGTCCGAGTAGCGGCGCCCTTCGAGGATGCGGCCCGTCTGCTCGTCCACGATCTTCACCTTGTTGTCCATCACCACATACTCGATGTCCTTCTCGAACATCGCATAGGCCTTCAGCAGCTGGTGCACGGTGTGGACGCGCTCCGACTTGATCGAGTATTCGTTGATGAGCCGGTCGCGCTTCGCGGCGCGCTCCTCGGCCGGCAGGTCGCTCTTCTCGATCTCGGCCACCTCCGAACCGATGTCGGGCAGCACGAAGAACCCCTCCTCGTGGAAGTAGTCCGAGAGGGCGTCGTGTCCCTTGTCGGTCAGCTCGACCGAGTTCAGCTTCTCGTCGATGACGAAGTAGAGGTCGTCCGTGATCTCGGGCATGCGGCGGTTGTTGTCCTGCATGTAGATGTTTTCGGTCTTCTGCATGAGGGCCTTGACACCCTGCTCCGAGAGGTATTTGATGAGCGGCTTGTACTTCGGCAAGCCCTTGTGCGTGCGGTAGAGCTTCACGCCGCCCTCGCTCTCGTTGCCCTCGGCGATGAGCTTGCGCGACTCGGCCAGCAGGTTCGTCACGAGGTTCTTCTGGAGGTTGTAGAGGTGCTCGATGGCGGGGCGGTACTCCTCGAAGAGCTGGTCGTCGCCCTTGGGGACGGGACCCGAGATGATGAGCGGCGTGCGGGCGTCGTCGATCAAGACCGAGTCGACCTCGTCGACGATGGCGTAGTGGTGCTTGCGCTGCACGAGGTCGGCGGGCGACGAGGCCATGTTGTCGCGCAGGTAGTCGAAGCCGTATTCGTTGTTCGTACCGAAGGTGATGTCGGCCTGGTAGGCGCGGCGGCGGGCTTCGGAGTTGGGCTGCGTGTCGTCGATGCAGGCCACCGAGAGGCCGTGGAACTGGTACATCGGCCCCATCCACTCCGAGTCTCGCTTGGCGAGGTAGTTGTTCACCGTGACGACGTGCACGCCCTTGCGGGCCAGGGCGTTGAGGAAGACGGGGAGCGTGGCGACGAGCGTCTTGCCCTCGCCCGTGGCCATCTCGGCGATCTTGCCCTTGTGCAGCACGACGCCGCCGAAGAGCTGGACGTCGTAGTGGACCATGTCCCACCGCACGTCGTTGCCGCCCGCGATCCAGTGGTTCCGGTAGACGGCCTTGTCGCCCTCGATCGTCACGAAATCCTTCGTGGCGGCCAGCTGACGGTCGAAGTCGTTGGCCGTGACGACCACCGTCTCGTTCTCGGCGAAGCGGCGGGCCGTGTCCTTCATGATGGCGAAGGCCTCGGGGAGAATCTCGTCGAGGACCTGCTCGATCCGCTCGTCGATGCGCTTGGTCGTCTCGTCGATCTCCTTCGAGAGCTTTTCCTTTTCGGAGAGGGCCGTTTCGGGCAGTTCGAGGCGGGCTTTGAGCTCGACGATGCGGGTTTCGTCCGCAGCGATCGCCTCGGCGATGCGCTGCTTGAGGGCCTCGCTGCGGGCGCGCAGCTCGTCGTTCGCAAGTTGGCTGATGGTGGGGTAGATCGCCTTGATCTTGACGAGGTAGGGCTCGATCTCCTTGCGATCCTTGTCGGCTTTCGAGCCGAATACGAATTTGATCAGACTGGTGAGAATACTCATGGAATGTGTGCGTTTATTTTCCGTTCGTTCGCCGCGCCGGTCGGGACGCGGAGGCCCCATCCCGGGGCGGGGCGCCACCGCTGCTGTCAGCGGCGCAAAAGGTGCTCCCGGACTGCGGAGAGGCCGGATGCGATGCCGCTTTCGCTCGATCGAAAAGCGCATCCCCGGGCCGCCGCATCGAAGGCGCAGCCAAAGATAGGCATTTTCCGCGAAACAAACAAAACGGATGCAAAAACGGGGAAAAAGCGGCGCTCTTCGGGCCGCTTTCTCCCCGTTTCGGAAAGATGCGTGCGGATCAACCGCCGACGGTGTCGGCGCATCCCAAGCCGCAGCCGAAGCAGCCGATGCTGACAATCGCGTCATCGGCGACCAGCGCCTGGCGGTTCTCTTCGAGGGTCGCTTTGGCCTCGGCGAGCAAAGTCTCTTGGACGTTCATGGTCGTGTGGATTAAAGGGTGAAACAATCGGTGAATTAGGCGACTTCGAACGTGAAGTCGTGGAATTGTTCGTAACACTGCACGGCCCCCTGCAGGGCCAGCAGCTCGAACCGGGTCAGCGCGCGCCGCTTTTTCAGCGCCAGGAGGTAGCGGATCTGGAAGGGGGCGATCACCTGCGCCTCGGCCAGCATCATGCGGCAGACGCGGCGGTCCCGCCGGCGCAGGTCGCCCCGGTCCCGGTAGTTGAAGCCGTAGCAGGTCTTGCAGATGCGGCGGATGCCGCACTGCGCGCAGCTCTCGTCCTGAAAGGCGGCATCGTCGTGGAAGTCGATGCGGGCGAGCTCCTCGGCGGCGTGCGGCCGTCCGTGGGTGATCGGCACGAAGAGGTGGCAGGGATAGGCGGTGCCGTCCGTGTCGTAGGTCGTCATGGTGGTGCCGGTGCCGCAGTTCTTCTTCGGCGTCGCGAGCGACCAGGGCTCCAGCAGCGCGATGAAGTGCTGCATGAAAAGCCGCATCGGCTCCACGTCGGGATGTGCCAGATGCCATTCGGCGAGGCGCTCCAACTCGCGTTTGTAGATGAGCTCGTCGCCCGGCTGCCAATCTTCGCCGACCGCCAAGTTGGGCGCGATGCGGTGCCCCTGCTCCAATAGCGCGATAAGGTCGCGGCTCAGGGTGGGAAGCGCCGCCCGCGAGATGGTCGCCTTGAAGTGCAGGTCGGGCCAGACGCGCCGCACGAAGCCGATCGGCGCCGCGGCGGCGCTCTTGCCGCGGTTCGTCTGCTGAATCTCCGTCGTGCCGTCCACCGAGAGGACGATCCGGATCAGCTCGCGGTGCGCTTCGAACCAGGCCTGCATCGGCCCGTCGAGCAGCGTGCCGTTCGAGGTGACCGAAAGCAGCACCCGGAACGGGAGCTGCAGGCCGGCGATCCACTCCGTCACTTCGCGGATGACCTCGAAGCGCAGCAGCGGTTCGCCGCCGAAGAATTCGATCTTCAGATAGCCGCCCTTGCGGCAGGCTTCACTCGCGGCGAAGCGCTCGAACTCGCCGGAGAGCAGCCGCTCGGCGGTTTCGACCGACATCGTGCGGTCGCTGCGCTTGAAATCCTCGAAACAGTAGGTGCAGCGCAGGTTGCACTGCCACGTCAGCATCAGCGAAACGACGCGGACGGCTTGTTCTTCTTTGATCATAGGGAGCGCGGAATTCGTGGTTAATGACGCAGCATATAGGAACCGACATTTTCGCAATCGCGGCATTTGTAGACTACGAAATCGTCGCTCTCTTCGACGATCTTTACCTGGTCGGATCCGCAATTCGCGCATTTTATGAGGTTGCCCCGCCTCGTCCTCGCTTGACCTGATCCGAAGAGAATGAGGGTGCAGGCCGCACCTCCGAAGAGGGCGAGCACGCCCCACCAGAACCCCTTTACAAAAACGATGACGATACCGAAGCCCCATGACGCCAGGATCAAGATATCCCGAATGATGGGAAACCTTTCAGCAAACATGCGGCATAGGATGCAGGCAATCACCAACAAGATTACAAATCCCCAGAAGCCCATAATAAATACAAATTTTTAAGTGAACGATAAATAATCGAGCTCTCTGCTGCAGGCGGAACCTGCGGCAGAGGCGTTGCAGGCGCCGGTTCCGGCGTCAGTCGTCGCCGTCCCACAAAAGCCCGCAGTGCGGACATTTGGGGACGATGGTCCCGTATTCGTTCTTTCCCGTGGATGTTTGCGGCGTGCCGCATCTGCAGCAGCGGGGAACATAGCTCTGCGTATCGACACTCACGAGGTGGCAGGAGCGGCACCATTTCAGCCGAATCGTTCCGTGCGCGCCGTCGAAGCTGTTGTAGTCTTCCAGCGATCTTCTTCCGCAGTCCTCACACTTTTCGCCCAAGAGCAAATCTTTGAAGAATCCCATGGCTTTTGGTCTTTGCTATAATTATATAGTGAAATTCGGGACGTGACCGTTTTATTGGTCCGCGTCGGGCGATGCCGTCTCCTTTTTCTTGAACAGCGACACGATCCCTGCGAAAAGGGCCGATACGAGGAAGAAGAGCAGCTTGAAGATGCCCATAAAAATCCAGGCGAAAAGCTTGAATACGTTGGTTAGGAGAAAACCGATGAAGTCTCCGTCGTCTTTTGCCATAGCGGTAGGTGTTTGGGTGTAAGTAAAAGCCTCCCCGCACCTCGGGAGAAAACAGCAAAAGAAAAGCGTGGTGCTGATAGCTTATTTCCGGAAAGCAGGTTCTCCAAAACCCTTCGTACAAAAATAAGCAACAACCCACGCCATAGTACGATAGACGTAATATGACGAAAGGAAGAAGTTTTAACGGCTCGTACGGAAGAAAATTTGGAGATTCGCTTTCCGAGCAGCTAACTCTTTTCGTGTGAAAATCGGAACAAATATACCGATAAATTTCGAAAAGGCAAGAACTTTTCCTCTTTTTTGGGTTGTTGCAGGCAAAAAAATGCGGTAAAAGCCGCCGGCCGGGGCATGGCCGGATCGGTCCGGGCTCGCCGCGGTGCGGCTGCGGTGTCGAAGATACGAAAAATTTGCGAAAAAAAAGCGATTTCCGGCCGGCGGTGTCGGAACGTTCGGCGGTGTCGGAGCGTTGGGCCGGGAAGCGGGTCGGAGCGTTCGGCGGTCGGATCGGAAAAAAAGAGGCTGCCGCAGCGTCCGTCGGGTCGGCCCGTGCCGCCCCCCCCGGCGGCATAGCCGCCCGGCGTGGGCCGAATGGGGCTTACTCCTCCGCCGGGGCCGCTATTCCTCCGCCGGGGCCGCTATTCCTCCGCCGGGGCCGCTATTCCTCCACTGGGCCCGCTACTCCTTCATTGGGCCCGTTACTCCTCCGCCGGGTCCTATTCTTCCGCCGGCTGCAGATCGCGCATCCGCCGGAGCAGCCGGCGCGCCACGGGGCAGTCGCGGCAGCCGCCGCGGGCGCAGTGCTCGGTCGAGAGCTGCAGCAGCGCCTGCGACTCGAAGGCGTCGCGCGGCCGGAGCCCCGCCGCCTGCCAGCCGCGCATGTAGCGGTTCTCCTCGGGCGGGAGCTTCTCGAGCAGGGCGAGGGCGCCGTCGCGCAAGGTCTCGTTGCCGAGGTGCGAGCCGTAGGCGAACTGAAGCACAGCCACGAGGTTGATGCCGAGGATGTGGGCCTTGAACCGGCCGATCCGTTTGGGGCGGTCGTCCGCAGCGGCGCGCGAAAGGGCGTGCGTCTGCCAGTAGGGGGCCGCCTCGATGCAGAAGAGCCGGCGAATATCCTGCTCCGTGCGGCAGGCCATCGTGCGGTCCATCAGCAGCTCGTCCTGCCGGAAGAACTCCGCCGCCTGCGCCAGCCGCAGCACGGGGTGGTTCGCGGGGCGGAGCTCCTGCAGCCGCCACGCCTCGGGCGCCATGGGCTGCAGGTCGTATTTGGCGCGGAAGTGGTCGTATTCGCGGGCGAGGCCGAAGAGGTAGTCGTCGCCCCGGTAGCGGTCGAGCAGCCCCGAGGTGCCGAGCAGCATCGCCTCGACGGCGTGCGGCGTGAGCCGCTCGCGGCGCAGGAAGCGGTAGGGCAGCCGGTGCGCCAGATCGAGGTAGGCCGCCTTGTTTTCACGGTCGGCGAGCGTGCGGAAGTAGAGCAGGTAGAAGGTCTCGTTCCAGTCGCCGCCCGCATCGGCCCGCAGCGCTTCGAGCGTGCGCATCTTGCGCTCCAACCGCTCGAAAAGCAGCGAGGTGCAAAACTCCGTGCGGTGCAGCGGATCGAGCCCCGCGAGGTAGCTGCGGCAGGGCTCGGCCGTCGCGCCGCCGTCGCCGCACTCCGCCAGCAGCCGCTGCGCCAGCCGCTCCCCGGAGGCGGAGGGCTCTCTGCCTCCGGCCCGGTTGTTCCGCTCTTCGCCGCCCGTCATCTTCAGAGCAGGTTGAGTTCGAGCAGCGCCTCCTCGGACATCATGCTCTTGTCCCACACGGGGTCGAAGGTCAGCAGCACATTGACCTGCTCGACGCCGTTCACCTTGGCCACCTGCCGGTGGACGTCCTCGACCAGCATATCGGCCATCGGACAGTTGGGCGCCGTGAGAGTCATGCGGATGTTGACCGTCTTGTCGGGCGTGTAGTCGATTTCGTAGATCAATCCCAGGTCGTAGATGTTGACCGGAATCTCGGGGTCGTAGATATTCTTCAGGGTCAGCACGATATCCTGCTCGACCCGTAAAATCTCTTCGGGTGTCATGCGTTCTCGGCGTGTTTGTTGGCGAAGGCGAGCGCGTAGAGGCGCATCTGTTTGATCATCGCGTGCAGTCCGTTCGAGCGTGTCGGCGAGAGGTTGGCCTCGAGGCCGATGCGGTCGATGAAGTAGAGCTCCGTCGAGAGGATCTCCTGCGGCGTGCGGCCGTTCAGCACGCGGATAAGCAGCGAAATGATTCCCTTGGTGATGATCGCGTCGCTGTCGGCCGTGAAGTAGAGCCGGCCCCCCTCCTCGCGGGCGTCGATCCAGACGCGCGACTGGCAGCCGTTGATGAGGTATTGCTCCGTGCGGTGGGCGGGGTCGATGGCGGGCAGCTGCTCGCTGAGTGAAATGAGGTAATCGTACTTGTCGAGCCAGTCCTCGAACAGGGCGAACTCTTCGATGATGTTTTCTTGTACGGGATCCATATTTCTAAAAAGGGTTTTCGATCGGATTTCAGTCGATGATTTCTGGCAGCGGGGCCCCTTCCGAGGCGTCGGGCTCGGCGATCTCGAGCAGACGGGCCAGCGTCGGCGCCAGGTCGGCAGCATCCACCTCGCGGCGGATGCGGTGCGGCGCGATCCCCGCCCCGCAGAAGAGCAGCGGCACCTGCGCATCGTAGGCGTACATCGAACCGGAGGCCGAGCAGAGGTGTTCCTGCTCCTCGATGCGGCCGGGCATCAGGTTGAGAATCACATCGCCCGAGCGGCGCGGGAAGAAGCTGTTCTGCATCCGCATGGCGTAGCCGCTGCCGAAGTAGCCCGACGTGAGGGCCGTCGCCGAGAGGGCGTGGGCCACGCCGCTGAACTGCGTGGCGAAGGCCGCCACTTCGTTCTGCACCTTCCCGAGGTCGAGGTTGCGCTCGTAGATGAGGTTGCGGTTGAGGTAGAGCGAACGGTCCTGGTAGCGCTGCACCCAGGCCCCCGTGCCGTAGCGGACATTGAGAAAGCCGTTCACGATGACGCGGAACTGCTGGGCGTTGAAGCGTTCGACGGGCTCCTCGCCGCGGTCGAAGGCGTCGCTCGTGCCGTGGTCCGAGGTGAGGACCACGAGGCAGCGCTCGGGTTCGACCTGCGTGTAGAGGAGCTCCAGGAAGTCGGCCAGATCGCGGTCGAGCCGGTAGTAGGCATCTTCGACCTCGATCGATTCGGGGCCGTACACCTCGTTGAGGCGGCGCGAGGCGTCGAGGTAGATGTTCAGCAGATCGGGGGCGTCGTCCTTGCCCAGCTCCTGCCGCACGACGATCTGCTTGGCGAGGTTCAGCACGGCGCTGTTGCCCGCCGGCGTGTAGCGCAGCCGCTCGGCGTAGGTGCGCGGCGTGAAGCGGCGGCCGGGCGCGAGGGGCTGCGTGCGCTTGGCGTCGATCGTGAGGCGGATATCCCAGTGGCGCGTGTTGTGGTAGGCCGACTGGGGGTGCAGCTGCTTCCAGGCGGACAGCAGGCAGGCGATGTTGGCCCCTTCGCGGTTGAGGTCGGTCAGCCAGTCGGGGGTGCGGGGAGCGTAGTAAAGCGAGGTGCACCACTCGCCCTGCTCCTCGTCGATCCAGTAGGCGTCGCCCGTGCGGCCGGCGAGCACGACGGCGGCCGCCGGGTCGAGGGCGACGGTCGCGGTGCGGCTCTCGGGCGAGCAGCGCCGCAGCGTCTCGGCCAGCGTCGGGGCGATGAGCTGGTAGCCGCCATCGCCGCTGCGGCCGTCGGTGAGGTGGACCAGCCGGTTGGTCGTGCAGTCCATCCAGCTCTCGCCGATCACGCCGTGCATCGAGGGCTGGGCCCCCGTGGCGAGGGTCGAGAGGGTCGCGGGGGTGGTCGTCAGAAGAAAGTTGTAGCGGCAGTCCGTATAGAGGGCGCCCTCGCGGAGCAGGCGGCGGAAGCCTCCCTCGCCGAAGCCGGCGGCATAGCGGTCGAGATCGCCGGCGCGCATCGACCCGACGACGATCTGGACGACGAGGCGGGGCGGTTCGGCGGCGGCCGGAACGAGTGCGGCGAGCGAAAGGAGCAGGAGAAAGAGGCGTTTCATCGTATTCGGAATTTCGTGGGACAAAGATACGCATAAGCCGAGGGCAAAAGCAAATTTATTTGCATTTTGCCGAGGCGGCGTATCTAAGGCGGAGCCAAAGTACGAAAAGCCGAGGGCAAAATGCCAAATTTATTTGCGCATTGCCGAGGCGGAGTATCTAAGGCGCAGCCAAAGTACGAATAAGTCGAGCGCAATGCCAAATTTATTTGTGCTCGGTCCGTCAGGACCGGCGGGCCGCAGCCTCCCGGCGGCGGAGGCCCGCAGTTCGTTGCCGAACTTGCGCGCACTCCGCAGGCTGCGCCCCGATTTCGTAATTTTGAATATTAAATTCTGAATTTGCAGCTTCAACGAAGCCGCAGCAGCCCGCAGCCGAGCGGACGGGCCTGCTTTCGAGCAGCGCGAGGATGCAGCCCTCCGCCCGGGGGCGGCTGCGGGCTGCCGACTGCTGCGCAGTCGAGTTTGCTGCAAAATAGCTCGGCGAAAATCGGCGGTTGCGGGCTTGCTGCAAGCAAAATCGATCCCGCAGGGACCGGCGGGCCGCAGCCTCCCGGCAGCGGAGGCCCGCAGCTCGCGTCCCGCAGGTCCGCTCGCGCCGTTCCTCCGCAGGCTGCAGCCCGATGATGAATTTGTGCCCGTTCGGGCGCATTGGGCCGCAGGCTCCGTCGGGCGGAGGGCTGCTCCTCCACGTCGCAGGCCCGTCCGATCGGCTGCGGGCTGGTCCCGAGTTTGGGCTGGTCCGACAGGACCGGCGGGCCGCAGCTTCGCCCCGCGAAGGCCCGCAGCTCGCGTTCCGCAGGTCCGCTTCGAGCGTGCGCTCCGCAGGCTGCGTCCCGATCATCATTCTGAATTTTGAATATTGAATTCTGAATTTGCGGTTCCGAATGGAACCGCAGCGGGCCGCAGCTTCGCCCGGCGAAGGCCCGCAGCTCGCGTCCGCAAGTCCGCTCGTACGGGCGCTTCGCAAGCTACGGCCCGCGTTTCATTTTGAATTTGCGGCTCCGCGGGATGTCTTCCGGCCGCCTCTCGGTTGCGAAAGGCTAACGTCCGATCCGCGCTTTCAATTGTGCGAGCTCGTGCGAAAGGTCGATTTTTCGGGCGAGGCCGCTCCGCTCGATCCGTTCTATTTGCGCCGCGCAGGCGCGGCGGTCGGCCTCCGAGCCGGCTTCGCGGGGCACGTGGCGGCAGAAGGCGGCGAGGCGTTCGACCTCGGCAAGGAGGGCGCGGGTTTCAGGGGTGAAGGCCACCTCGGCGAAGCGTTCCCAGATATAGGCGGCGGCCTGCGTCGAGGGGTGGACCAGATCGTCGGCGTAGAAACGGTAGTCGCGCAGGTCGTCCGTCAGAATTTCGAAGGCCGGGAAGTAGCGCACGGCCGCAGGGTGGCGCTCGGCGAGCTCGGCGACCGCAACGCGCAGAAGGGCTTTGCTCAGGGCGTTCTCTTCGAGCCCGTCGCCGAGGTGGCGGATCGGGCTGACGGTGAGGATGAGCTGGCGCCCCTGCAGGGGCCCTTCGATGAGCGCCGACCAACGGGCGACGATCTCCTCGACCGTGAGCCGTTCGCGCCGGAAGAGCCCGGCGGGGCGGCGGTGGCAGTTGGCGACCACGGCGCCCGTCGTGCGGAGACGGTAGACCCAGGCTGTCCCGAAGGTGACGACGAGGTGGCGGGCCGTGCGGAGCGCTTCGCCGAGGGCCTCATCCGCCTCGTTGCAGCGGGCGGCGACCGCCGCGGCCTCCGGGTTGTCGAAACGGGTCGCCGTATCGTAACAGAAATAGCGCCCTTCGGCATCGCGGTCGAGGTCGGCTGTCGTGTAACGATGGCCGCTTCCGGCCCGCTGGATCGCGTCGGCGATCGAGAGGGGGTTGTAAAGCGGTCCGGCGAAATTGCCCGAGACGTGGAATTTCGCTGCGGCGAGCCGCTCCCGCAGCAGGTCGGCGAAGCAGGAGCCGAGCGCCAGCACGGGGTCGGCGTAATCGATTGGCCGTTCGAAGGGAGCGACGCGGATTTCGGTGCGGAATATCATGATGTCAAAGATAGCATAAGTCGGGAGCAATGCCAAATTTTTATGGAGGTGAAGTGCTGCACCGTGCTGTGCCGCGCTTCCGCCCTGCAGAAAAAAAGTGCGCGCCGGGATTCCGGCGCGCAGCGGTTGGAAAATCCCCGCGGCGGACGAACGCAATCCGCCGTCGGGGGCTGTCGTTTCCGGACGGGGCCGGATCAGTGCTTGTTCTCGGCGTAGGTGCAGATCAGCTTCGCCTCCTCTCTGCCATCCTCATCCACCTCCGAATCGTTCACCGTCAGAACCAACCGGCCGTTCTTGACCTCGAAGGTGCAGTAGTCGGGATCATCGTCGAACAGAATCATCCGCCCCTTGTTATTGCCGGTGGCCGTCCAGAGTTCGGGCAGGAGGGTAGCCCCCAAAAAGGTGTTGTCGTGGTATTCGCGACCCGTCAGCGCCAGGGTGCCGTACCTCGAAAGGATGATATCCTCGAAAGTCGGTTGAACCCAGAAGCCTTCGCCGGTATTGTCTTCCGGCTCGCCCTCGTCGGCGAATTGCCTCATCGCATCGAACGAGGAGAAACTCTTATCCAAGCTGCCTTCGGGCGAGTGAACTACGATGCGCCACTGCACGCATTTCCAGCTGCGGCAAAGCAGATCGATCGGATGCGAAGTCGGGAGCTGATGCGGGAAATCGACTGCATAAGTGGTTGTGCTGCCGTTCTTCGGGGTGATCCGGATGCTGTTCTCGGTGAAGGCGACCGCTCCGAACCCGGTCAGCTCGTAGCTCTTCTCTCCGGTCTTCGTATAGGTTCCGTGCTTGACGTTCGACCCGCTTTCGGCGCGGCTGATGCCGCGGAGGGGCGAAGCGGCGAAAGGCGCCGGCCCGACATTCGGCTCGTCATTCTGTACGACGAGAATGTAGTCGCCGCTCTCGGTCAGCTCGAGCGATTCGTAGGGGGCATCCGGATCGGTAAATTCGCATTTGACGGCCTCTTCGCTGTAGACGGGCGGTTCGAGCGGGCCGTTGCCGTCGCCGTCGTCGCTGCTACATGCAACGGTAAAGGTCATGCCGAGGACGGCGCAGAGCGCCCATCCCTTTCGGCCGATGAATTTTTTCATAGATTCCATAATTTTTTCGATAGCGGCGATCGGGTGCGTTCGGTCCCGAAAGCCTTTAATCGGCCGCAAAAGTAGCTAAAATGCGAAAAAAGTGCAAAGGAAAAATCGATCGGTGGACCCGATGCAAGCGCGTTTGCAGCTGCCGGCCGCCCGACCGCCTGATTACCGGATTATCCCGATTGCCCGGATCATCACTCCAGATCGAGAAGCCCGTCGGGCAGCACCATTTTGATCGTGCGGCCCTCGAAATCGATGTGTGCGATGAACTCCTCGACCGCCGGCACAAGGACGCTGCGGCCGTCGATGGCGAGCTCGAAGAGCGGGTTGGCCTCGCTGTCGTAATAGTCGGTCAGCGTACCCCGGCGTCCGCCTGCCTCCACGTCGAAGCCGATCAGGTCTTCGAGGTAAAATTCATCGTCCGCCGCCGCATCGGAGGTCGCGTCTCCGCTCTCGGTTTGGGGCGGTTCGATGCGGAACTCCTTGCCGATGAGCTCCCCGGCGCGACGGTCGGTGTCGAGGTCGGCGAAACGCACATCGGCGCCCGAGGCGCCCACGCAGTCGAAACGCTCGCACCAGAGGGGCACGTCGAGGCCGTCGATCTCGACGATAAACGGCGTTGTTTCGGGGTCGAAATCCTCGGGAAACGATTCGTAGAGGGTCAGGCGCAGGCCCCCGCCCGTGCCGAAAAGTTTGTTGATGCGTCCGGCGATCATAAACGTAAAATCGAAAGAGAAAACAAAGGTAATAAATGCCGGAAATATGTCGAAATAATCGTATGCGTATTTTTTTGTTTTGCGAACTCTTCCGCCGCAATCCGTTGCGCACGGGCTCCGGTGCCTGCGGCGAAGCCGTGCTTGCCGCGAAAGCTGCACTTTGCGACGGCTCCGTTTTTTTATTTTTGTGCGCAATACCCCGACGAGTGTTTGTTCGTCGGCAAAAAAAGCGCTATCTTTGCTTTCACGAAGGGCTTCGGCCTGAAGTGAACATATTGAAAGTGTTTTTTCGCACGGTCCCAATCTGAAAATGTGGAAGTTTTCAAAGCAAAAGGTCGGACGGACAACACTCGCTTCTTGTTTAGATCATGGTTCGGGCACAATAAATGCGTCCTGCCCCATATCTATTCGAGTGTGGGGTATTGCGTCGTTTATTTTTGCTTGGGTCCTTCCACAACCTTCAGATTGATAGACGAAAATCGGCTCCACACTTTCTTTTTCCCAACCACGAAACCATCAACGCCCGGAGCCGGCGTCTGTGCAGCAGCCCGAGAGGCCGCCCGAACATGGAACGCATACACATCGGCAAGGTGATCCGCACGGAGTTGCAGCGGCAGGAGCGCGGGGTGAGCTGGTTCGCCCGTCAGCTGCCGTGCGACCGCTCCACCGCCTACCGGCTGCTGGCGAGCGAGCATCTCGATACGGAGCTGCTGATGCGGATCAGCTGCCTGCTGCGCCATGATTTCTTCGCCGATCTGAGCGCCGTCTACCGGACTTCGGCGCCGGTGTGGAAAATTTCGCAACAGTAGTGTCGCGGATTGTGCGACACCTTCGCCGCCGATCTCACGCAGCGATCCGTTACCTTTGTCTGCAGCGCTGCGACAAGTGTCGCGAAAGCGCCAACTACCGTTTAATCCTTTATTTATCAAAGCAATGTTGAGAAAAGAACACGAAGGGGCCGAAACGTATGCGGCCCCGACCGCCGAGATGGTCGAGGTGGCCGTCGAACAGGGTTTCGCCGTTTCGGGCCCCGAATACCCCAGTTTCGATGATGAAACGCCGGAGTGGCCCGGGAGCAACTGAATGTCGCACCTAACCGAATAGCTTTTATGACGATGAAAAAGGCATTCTTTTGGGCGGCGGCCGCGCTTTCGCTGGCTGCCTGCCACACGGAGGACCCGCTCGCCGAGGCGGAACAGCAGCAGCCGGCGCTTCCGGGCACGGCGGTCGTGCGGCCGATCGAGGCCGATATCACCCTGCAGGACTACGCGGAGAGCCGTGCTGCCAAGCAGGAGTGGCAGGCCGGCGACCAGCTGACGTTGCGTGAACGTTGGGGTAAGGTCGGTACGATGACCCGGGGAGAGAGCGAGTGGAGCATCGCCCTGGAGCCGGACTACGCCGAGTACGGCCCCGACAATGAGCAGTCGTTCGAGGTCTCGGCTTTCTTCGCCGAGAAGTCGGAGCTCTATGACGGAATCGTCTGCGGCGGCTTCGGTACGCTGCAGTTGGGTGCGGCCGCGCGCGTGGAGCTGACCCTCCGGCATCTGACCTCCCGCATCCGCGTCGGCGGCCTGACGCCCGGCGATTCGTTGGCCATGACCGGATTCAAATTGATTTCCAATTACGATTACCGGATTGAGTGCGTTTCCAAGGCCGGCTCCGCCATTGCCGACGAGGAGGGAAACGCCTATTTTTATGTCGCCCCCAACCGGTGGGCCGTCGACAGCGAAGGCAATCCCCTTCGGGAGAGTGACCAATTCGACAGCGATCCCTATCGAACCACGAGTATCGGGCTCGAACATTTCAATGCGGATCGCGTACTGCTCGGAACCTATGCCCACGAACTTTCGGAGGCGGACGAACTTGCTGCCGGGCAGGCGGTCGCCTTCGAGATGCCGGGCGACGGAAATCTCCGCGGCTGGATCTCCGTCAGCGAAGAGGATCACTACATCTATTATACGACTGCGGACAACCAGCCGATCGAACTGTCGGGCAACTACGAGACCAATCCGTACGGGGATGGCTTCCGGGTCAACCTCGGAGAGGGCCAGGGACGCGGTGATGAGGCCCTCGGCAACCTGTTCTTTACCTTGGACGACATCTTCCGGGAGAAGAACGTTACGTCGGTTCGTCTGCCGAAGACGATCCATACGATCGGCGAATATGCCTTTGAGAACTGTACGCAGCTGCAGTCGATCGAACTGCCTGCAGGATTGACGCAACTCGGCAGCCGTACTTTCTCCGGGTGTACGCAGCTGCAGACAGTCGAATTGCCCGCAGGATTGACCGGAACCGGTGAATACACTTTTGATGGATGTACGAACTTGCAGCGGATTAACCTGCCCGATGGGGTGGAGGAACTCGGCAACGGCACTTTCAACAACTGTTCCTCGCTGACGAACATCACCCTGCCGCAAGGTCTGAAAGGAATCGGGGAGTACGCCTTCTCGGGATGTTCCTTGCTGACGGATATCGTCCTGCCGCAAGGTTTAAAAAGAATTGGGGGGTACGCGTTTTCGAGATGTTCTTCGCTGACAAGCATCGAATTGCCTCAAGGAGCGACGGAAATTGGAGTTGGCGCTTTTTATGAGTGCTCGTCGCTGACCGCCATCAATTTGCCCGATGGGATCACGAGCATCAGCGATAGCATGTTGAGCGAAACTGCTATTGCCTCGCTGACGATTCCAGAATCCGTGACGTCTATCAAGGGGTTCGCTTTCTCTGGCTGTGAGAAACTCGCCTCCATCGATTTCCCCGACGGAATAGAAACGATCGAATATTATGCATTCGAAAATTGTTCGCAACTGACGTCCGTTGTTCTCCCGAAGAAGCTGAAGATGATAGATGAAGGAACGTTTGAGCGTTGCATACGACTGGCTTCCGTTACTTTCCCGGAAGGATTGGAAACAATCGGTGCCAGCGCTTTCGCCGAGTGCCGTATGTCGGCTATCGACCTGCCCGCCTCGATCAAGAGGATCGACAACAAGGCCTTCGCCTACCGCGCCCTGAAATCGGTTACCTGCCGGGCGGCGGTGCCTCCGGTTCTCGGCGGTCAGGAGGCCTTCTTCGCCACCTTCACGGGACCCGTGTATGTGCCGGCCGCCTCGATCAGCGCCTACGAGAGTGCCGAAATCTGGTGGGATTTCACCATTGAGGCGATTCCGTAACCGTTGGCCGCGGACCGGCCGGGCAGCAGCCTGACCCGTCTTGCAAAGCGATCGCCCCTGCTGGAATTTCCAGCGGGGGCGATTCTTTTTCGGGGAGCTGTCAGAAGCCCCTCGATGCGGTTGCGTGCGGTGCCTATTCGGCGGCAGCCTCCTCGGCGGGAGCCTCCGCAGCCTCGGCGGCAGCAGCTTCTGCGGCCTCCTTGGCGGCAGCTTCGGCAGCGGCTTTCTTCTCGGCGATGGCCTTGGCACGCTCCTCGTTTACCTTGGCTTCGGCAGCCAGACGGGCTTTCTCGACCGACTTGGCGTCGGTGGCGAGCTTGTTGGTCTTGGCCTCGATCTTGCCGTTCTTGGCGTCGATCCACTTGTTGAAGCGGGCCTCGGCCTCGGCCTCGGTGAATGCGCCCTTGGCGACGCCGCCCAGCAGGTGCTTCTTGTAGAGCACACCCTTGTAGGAGAGGATGGCACGGCAGGTGTCCGTAGGTTGTGCGCCTTTGAGTAACCAACCCAGAGCTTTCTCGAAGTTCAGGTCGATCGTAGCAGGATTCGTGTTGGGGTTGTAGGTGCCCAACTTTTCGATGAATTTACCATCACGTGGCGCTCTGCTATCTGCGGCAACGATGTGATAGAAGGCGAAACCCTTCTTACCATGACGTGCCAGACGAATTTTAACAGCCATTGTGCTTTAAAATTTTGTAAAAGGTTAATAAAAACGCTCGCCTTTTCGGGCTTTCAAGCCTGCAAATATACGAAAGAAAACCGAAACGGAAAAAATCCGGACCGCTTTTTTTCGTCCGAATCGGGCTGCTGCACGGCTCGTCGTGGCGTGTTTTGCGCCGAGTTCGGTCGCATAGCGACCGGCAGCCCGCAGCCGCAGTTCCGGTCCGTCAGGACCGTGCGGGCCGCAGCCAGGGGGCGGCGGAGGCCCGCTACTCGCGTCCCGCAGGTCCGCTTCGAGCGTGTGCTCCGCAGGCTGCGACCCGAATCGAGACGTATGTCCAAACGTGCCAAGCAGTCCTATTTAATTTTGAATCTTGAATTTGCGGCTTCAGCGAAGCCGCTGCAGCCCGCAGCCGCTGTTTGTTGCGGAGTGTGTCGCGTCGAACTCGGTCGCGCAGCGACCGGCAGCCCGCAGCCGCCCCCGGGCGGAGGGCTGCAACTCCTTACAGTCGATGCCGCCCGTCCGCTCGGCTGCGGGCTGGCCGCAAGCAAAATCGACCTTAATAGAGGTCGGCGGGCCGCAGCGTTGCTGTTGTTCCGGTCCGTCAGGACCGGGCAGGCCGCAGTTTCGCCCCCGCGGAGGCCCGCTGCTCGCGTACGCAGGCCTGCTCGTGCGTGTCCTTCGCAAGCCGCGGGCCCGGGCATCATTTTAATCCCTTCTCGGAGCCGCAAGCAATCTGTACGGTATTCCCATTCCGCGTGCCGATAAAAAAAGGGCGCCCCTCGAAAGGGGCGCCCCGGTCCGGCTTGCAATGCCTCTGCGGCTATGCGAATTGCTTAACTTCTACTCACTTATTTGCCGGTTTTGCCGGACGCGGGCCCTTCTTGACGACGAGCGTCACATCCTGCTCCTTCTTGCCGAACTGATAGGTGTAGGTAACTTTCACCTTGATCTCCATGTCAGCGACGATTTCGATGCTGCTTTCCGGCACCGTTACGACGCCGTCTACGAGCGTAATGGCGGGATCCCACTCATCACCGGACTTCGCGTACTTCACGCTGCCGGCGAGAGCCGTTTTCAGGTCGCTGTTCAGCGTACCGTCCTCGTTGAAGCAGTCGCGCTTGTCGGATGCCAGCAGATTCACTACCGAACCTGCGTTTTTCGATTCGCCTGCGTAGATCGTATTGTCGGCCTTTTCGTCGATAGCAATCTTACCTACGGGATCGTTGATGTAGGCGGTGAAGGTCGTCGTACCGAGAAGAACGCCGCTCTTCTTGGCCTCGACCTTGACGATCAGTTCGAGCCCTGTCCAGTCGTTCCACGAGAGTTTGCCGTCGACGATGGTAGGCACTGCCTTGTCGGCCTCCTTCATGGCGGCGAGGGTCTTGGCCTGTGCCGAATCCTTCTCGTCGTAGATCGAGTAGGTGAGGTCGCAGCCCTCCTTCGTCGTAAAGGCTCCCGACATATCCTTCGGCACAATCTTGAAGTCTTGACCCGAGAGCTCGGTCTTCATCTCGGCGCGGCCGTTCACGATGTAGAGGGTACTCGGGATCCACGTTACGTTCGGCTTGGTCAGCTTCACGCCCTGCGCCTCGATGGCGCACTCCAGACCGCTCGCATGCTTGAAGCGCAGCGTAGGTTTGTAGCTCTTGTTGTCGTTCAAAGCCTCCGGGGCGAATTCAACCATCACTGCACCCTCCACGAGCTTCAGCATGGCCTTGCCCTCGTTGGTATCGCTGATCGTATTTTCCGGATTTGCGAGCATTTCGGCGAACTCCTCCTTCGTGATCTGGCCCTTCACGATCTCCTCGTTGGCAGCCCAGAGCCGTGCGACGTAGTCGTCGACCACTTTGTTCTCTTTGTCCTTTTCGACACCGATCAACTCGTAGACGTATTGGCCGTCGAACGAGTATTCCTTGGCGGCCGGTGCGATCCCCTTCAGCTCGGGCCTGGCCTTCACCGTGACGGGAATCTCGACCTTCACGCGGCATTCATCCAGCTCGCATTCACCCTTGACGATGTACTCGCCGCCCTCTGCGAAGGCATTATTCCTGTCATTGATCGTCAAGTCAACCCACTGTACATCGGTATCGACCCTCGGCGTGGTGGTCAGCGTCAGATTTACAGAGGCGTCGTTTACCAGTTCTTCGCCGTCGTAGAGGCTCAGATTAAAGTGGGAGTCCTTGGCATCCTTGTACTGTGCGACGGTCAGACCGCTGACAGCCACATCTTTCGACATGTAAGTCTGGTTGTTGCTCCAGTTGGCATAGGTCCAGTCGTACTGTACGGCGGGAACCGTCATCTCGACCGTGGTCTTTACGAGGCGGTAGCACATGCGGAACGTGCCGAGCTCGAGGCCGTAGCCCTCGTATTCGCTCCCCTCGACACCCTCGATCGAGCAGGTGTATTCGCCTGAATAGACGCGAGCATCATGCAGCGACTTGTCGATGGTCTTGACCGCGAAATCGTCGGCATTCAGCGTCAGGTATTTGGCTAAGCTCTCATCCGAGACAGTCGCCTTTACGGGCTTCTTGTCGGCGCCGACTTCGGGCGTGCAGACGATCTTCAGCGCACCCTGCTCGCCGAAGGCCTCATACAGTTTGGCGACATCGGTGTAGACCGTATTCTGTTCGGCGTCCTCGTCCGGAGCGACAACAACGGCGAAACCGTCGAGGAAGCGCTGTGTCGCCTTGTTCGTATAGTCGTGCTCGACCATCACACCGTCGTATCCGAAGTAGAAATTCTTCTCACCCTTTGCGAAGCGGAAGCTGCGGCTGGTGAGGGCTTCGGTCGAGTTGGGATAGACGAGGGTATAGTTCGACAGGAAGTCGATGCCCTGGTACTGGGCGCCGTTTTCGCCCTCCTCCTTGTGGCCCGGAACGACGACATGCAGGGCGATGGCAGGATACTCCTGGGTCTCATTGTAGTTATCCCAAAGGTCGTTCTCGGTCGAGATGGTAACGGCGATCGTTCCCTCGACCGGATCGATGGCGACACCGGAGATCTGCAGCGGCTCCTCGGCGGCGCGCGGCTTAACGCTCTTCAGCTCGATCGAGACGTTCTCCGGAGCGATCTTCTTGCAGACCGAGGCGGGCGTAACCTGCCACGTCAGCGTCTTGGTGCTCTCGCTCAGGACGATCGTCTTCGGCTTCTTCTCGCCCTCCTTCGTCAGGTCGAGGGTTACGCGGGTTGCCAGACGAATTTGGTTGTTCCGGATCTCGTCGAAGGTCTCCGGAATCCATACGAGCGACTGGATGCGGCCTTCGAGCTCGGCGACGCGGATGCTCAGGGCTTCGATCTTTTTGTCGTACTCCCCGAATCGCGTGTTGAGCGTCTCCTCCGAGACCTTGCCGTCCGTAGCGTCGACGATCAGCTTCTTCACCTCCTTGACCAGGTCGCTGTTGGCATCCTTCAGCTCGCCCAGCACGGCAGCGATCGAGGCATCGCCGATACCCAACTTGGCGATGAAGGCATCGGTCGGCTCGTACGATTCCATGTACTTGGCGAAGTTCTGACCCAGCCAGCCGTCGATGGCAGCCTTCACATCGGTACCCTGGGCACCGAAAGCGGCCGAAATCGTCTGCAGCAGCTGGTTGACCTGCGAGGAGGAGAGGGCGCTCTCGCCCGTCATGAACTCGGCCTCGCCCAGTGCGGTGTTGATGGCGCTCGTGACGTTGTTCTGAACGGCGCCCCAAATGTCGTAGGCGGCGATCATGGCGTCGAAAGTGGCGGCCACGTCGTCGGCGTTCTGCAGGCCGTCGATCAGGGCCTTGACCTGCTCGGCCGTCTGGTAGCCGTAGTTCTCGATCATTTCTTTCACTTCGGGTCCTGTCAGCCAGGCCTTCAGGTCGCTCTTGTAGGCGACGCCGGCCTGCTGGAGCCGGGCCTCGAAATCGGCGCTGCGGAGGAAGGCCGAGAAATCGATGCTGTTCAGCGTGGCGACCGTCTGCTGCAGCTGCTGCATGTCGGTCTTCAGCGCAACCGTTCCGGACAGCTCTTCGAGCTTGTCGTCGATGCGGTTGATGTCGTCGTCGTAGTCCTTACAAGCGACGTTGCTCACCAGGGCCCCCACAAGGGCGACGGCAAGCAGTTTTCTCCAAATTTTTCTCATACTGAATGAATTAAAGAGTTGAATGTGTTGTTAAAAAGTCCTTTTTGTGTTTTGTTTTGTCTCTTTTTATTTTGGGTTGTCATGCGTTTTAGGCCCGTTTTCTGCGGTCTGAGCGTATCATATATGATACGTGTTGTGCAAATGTAAACAATAAAATTTGTATGACAAAGGTTTGAACGATTTTTTTTTGAAAAAAATGGACTATAGGCAGGAGATCGAAGCTATTGCTTCGAATATGAAGAAATTACGACAATCGAGGAAAATGACGGTTCAGGAGTTGGCTTATCGGTGTGAAATGGAGCGTTCGAATCTGAGTAGAATAGAGGCGGGAAAGACCAATCTAACGATCAAGACGATCTGCACGATCTGCAATGCCCTGGGGGCCGAGCTTCGGGATGTCATCAAGTGATACCTTATAATATATAAACAATCCTTTTTTTCGATGCGCCGGTTCCGGCAATGTTCACCCGCTTCAAGGCGGGTTGTTTCGTCTTTAGGGGGGGGGTATAGGGGGTGAGTCTGTTGCGCCCTGCGGGCGCAAATTAAAAATTCAGAATTCAAAATTAAGAAGGGCTTCCAGGCCGCTTGCACTTACAACCGGTTCGGGCTGCAGCCTGCGGAGCACGCAGGTTCGGCAACGAACTGCGGGTCTCCGCCGGGCGAGGCTGCGGCCCGCTCGGTCCTGACGGACCGGAACAACAGCAACACTGCGGCCCGCCGACCTCTTGCGGGGTCGATTTGGCTTGCGGCAAGCCCGCAGCCGAGCGGTGGGCTTGCGACGTGAAGGAGCAGCCCTCCGCCAGGGGGCGGCTGCGGGCTGCGGCGGCTTCTTTTCGAAGCCGCAAATTCAAAATTCAAGTTTCAAAATTAAGCGGGGCTTCCGGACACGCTTGAGCTTACTCCCGGTTCGGGCTGCAGCCTGCGGAGTGCGCGCAAGTTCGGCAACGAACTGCGGGCCTCCGCTGCCGGGAGGCTGCGGCCCGCCAATCGCTGCGCGATTGATTCGGTGTAAAAAGTCCGCAGCCGAACGGACGAGCTTGCACGAGCAGCCCGCCGCTCGCTGCGCGGCCGATTTTGCCAGCAGGCATTTGCACCGCGGCCGCTGTCTCCCGGGGCCTCCTTACCAGCGGATCGGCTCCTTGCCCTGCGCCGTGAGGTAGGCGTTGGCCCGCGAGAAGTGGCGGCAGCCGAAGAAACCCCGGTAGACCGAGAGGGGCGAGGGGTGTACTGCTTTGAGGATGCAGTTGCGCATCGGGTCGGCGATGGCTCCCTTGCGCTGGGCGTAGCTGCCCCACAGCATGTAGACGATGCCTTGCTTGTGTTCGTCGATCGTGCGGACGACGGCATCGGTGAACTCTTCCCAGCCGCGGCCCGCATGCGAGGCGGCCTGGTGCTCGCGGACCGTCAGAACGGCGTTGAGGAGCAGCACCCCCTGCTCGGCCCAGCGGTCGAGGTTGCCCGACGGGGGGACGGGGGCTCCCGTGTCGTCGGAGACCTCCCGGAGAATGTTCTGCAGCGAGGGCGGGAAGGGAACGCCGTCGCCCACCGAGAAGCAGAGGCCGTTGGCCTGTCCCGGACCGTGATAGGGGTCCTGGCCGATGATGACCACTTTCAGCCGTTCGAAGGGGCATTTGTCGAAGGCGCGGAAGATGTTGCTGCCGCGCGGGTAGATGCGGTGCGAGGCGTATTCGGCCTTGACGAAGCGGATCAACTCCTCGAAATAGGGTTTGTCGAATTCAGGCTGCAGCAGCTCTTTCCAGTCGGCGGCGATTTTGACGTCCATGGGCTTTGAAATTTTCGCAAAGGTACGAAATAGGCCGTATTTTTGTCGTTTTTTCTGTAAATTTGTGGTATGAAACTTTCGATTCGCCCTCTTTTGTGGCTCCTGTTGCTCGTAGCGGCGGGATGCTCGAAGCCCTCCGACGAGGAGGTGCGCAACGTGATTCTGCTGATCGGCGACGGCATGGGGCTCTCCCATGTCTCGATGCTCGAAATCGAATCGGACTACGCGCCGACCGCCTTCAGCCGGGCGGAGCGGGTGTCGCTCATCACGACCCGTTCGGCCAACAACCGCGTGACGGATTCGGCCGCGGCCGGCACGGCGCTCGCCACGGGGCACAAGACGAACAATTCGATGCTCGGTCTGGCCCCCGATTCGTCGCGGTTGACCTCGATGATGGAGCTGGCGCGCGACCGCGGAATGGCTACGGGGCTCGTCGTGAGCTGCCACCTGACGCACGCCACTCCGGGGGCCTTCTACGCCCACCGGCCCAAGCGGTCGCAGTATGCCGAGATCGCCGGCCAGCTGCTCGAGTCGGATTTCGACGTGTTGATCGGCGGCGGCGCCAACTGGATCGGGGGCCCCATCGGCGGCGATACGACGGCCGGAAGCTATTTCGACGCCTTCGCCCGCAAGGGGTACCGGGTTGTCCGCTCGTTGGAGGAGACCGCCGGCCTGCACGACGGTCGCCTGCTGGCCGTGCTGGCCGACAAGCACCTGCCTGCGGCCCCCGAGCGCGGCGATGCACTGGAGCAGGGGATGCGCAAGGCGTTGGAGCTTTTGTCGCAGGATCCGGACGGCTTTCTGTTGATGGTCGAGGGGTCGCTCATCGACTATGCGGGACATGCCAACGATGCAGCGTGGCTGCTGGCCGAGATGCGCGACTTCGAACGGGTGGTCGCGACGGCGATGGATTTTGCCGATACGCACCCCGGGACGCTTGTGGTGGTGACGGCCGACCACGAGACGGGCGGTCTCACGATGCCGAGCGGCAAGAGCGACTTCACCCTTTCGGAGAGCGGAATCGACTATCGCTTCGGCACGAAGTCGCACAGCGGCATCCGCGTGCCGGCCTATTTCTACGGCGCCGGGGCGGACCGCTTCCGGGCGATGATGGAGAACAGCGAACTGTCGCAGCGGATCATGGAGCTGCTGGGGCTCCGGGAGGCCGAACCCCGTGTGCAGTAAAGAAGGCGGTAGCAAAATGAGCGTCGCAAGGAACCGGCGGGTCGCAGCCGCCGGTTGTGGTGAAAAGACTGTCAGCAAATGCGGTCGCACAGCGACCGGCAGCCCGCAGCCGCCCCCGGGCGGAGGGCTGCCTCCTCGCGTCCCGCAGGTCCGCTCGTGCAGGCCCGTCCGCTCGGCTGCGGGCCTGCCTCACACGGAATCGATGCCGTTAGGCATCAGCGGGCCGCAGCCTCTGTCGGGCGGAGGGCTGCACCTTTACGTCGCAGGCCCATCCGCTCGGCTGCGGGCTTTTTGCACAAAATCAATCGCGCAGCGATTGGCGGGCCGCAGCCTGGGGCGGCGAAGGCCCGCAACTCGCGTCCGCTCGTGCCGTCCTTCGCAGGCTGCGTCCCGAATTTGTAATTCTGAATTTTGAATTTGTGGCTTCTGAGAAGCCGCAGCAGCCCGCAGCCGCCCCCGGGCGGAGGGCTGCCTCCTCGCGTCCCGCAGGTCCGCTCGTGCAAGCCCGTCCGCTCGGCTGCGAGCTCGCCGCAAGCCAAATCGACCCCGCAAGAGGTCGAGCGGGCCGCAGCGTTGCTGTTGTCCCGGTTCGTCAGGACCGAGCGGGCCACAGTCTCCGCCGGTCGGAGGCCTGCAGTTCGTATTCGAACTTGCGTGCACTCCGCAGGCTGCGACCCGAACCTCAAATCCAACCGAAACTGCAGCCTAACGGCCACCAGCCAGGTAATTTTGAATTTTGAATGCTGAATTCTGAATTTGCGCCCGCAAGGGCGCAGCTCTTCCCCTCCAAAAACGAAACACCCGACCTTCGAAAAGATCGGGTGTTTTTCTGCAACAGATAAAGCCGCTTTTTTCTGTCGTACCGGGCCGGGGCAGTCAGTGCTGGGGCTTTTTCGAGCGCAGCCGAACGGCACCTCCGCTTACCCTCCCCACCGCTCGAGCGGAAATTACTCCTCGGCAGCGACTACCGAGAACTTGATCTCGGCCTTCACCTCGCGGTGCAGCTTGGCCGTTGCGACGTATTCGCCGACGGTCTTGATCGCCTCGACGGCGATCGCCTTGCGGTCCACCGTGACGCCTTTGGCTGCGAGGGCTTCGGCGAGGTCCGTAGCGGTCACCGTACCGAAGAGCTTGCCCTCCTCGGCCTTGACCGAAAGGGTGAGGGGCAGGTTCTGGATCGTCTCGGCCAGCGCCTGTGCGTCGGCCAGGATCTTGGCATCCTTGTGGGCGCGCTGCTTCAGGTTCTCGGCGAGGACCTTCTTGGCGGCCGGCGTTGCGGCCTTGGCGTAGCCCTGCGGAATGAGGTAGTTGTTTGCATAGCCGGGCTTCACGTTCACGATGTCGTTGGTGTAGCCCAGATTCTCCATATCTTTGATCAGAATCACTTCCATAGTCTCGTCCTCCTTGAATTATTTCATGCAATCGGTTACGAAGGGCAGGATGGCGAGGTGACGGGCGCGCTTCACGGCCTGGGCCACCTTCTTCTGGAACTTCTGCGAAGTACCCGTCAGGCGGCGGGGCAGAATCTTGCCCTGCTCGTTGAGGAACTTCTTGAGGAATTCGCCGTCCTTGTAGTCGACATACTTGATGCCGAGCTTCTTGAAGCGGCAGTATTTCTTCTTCTTTACATCGACCGATACCGGGTTGAGGTAGCGGATCTCCGACTGGGGTTTGGTTTCCTGTGCCATGGTTTACTCCTCCTGCTTGTTAGAAAGTTTCGCACGACGCTTCTCCGAGTACTCCACGGCGAACTTGTCCTGCTTGAAAGTTAAGAAACGGATCACGCGCTCATCGCGGCGATACTGGGTCTCCAGCGTATCGACGATCGACCCTTCGCCGGTGAACTCGACGAGGAAGTAGAAACCGGTGGTCTTCTTCTGAATAGGGTAGGCGAGCTTCTTGAGGCCCCACGACTCCTTGTTCACAATCTGACCGCCGTTCTCGGTGATGACACCCTGGAATTTGTCAGCGACCTCCTGTACCTGTGCTTCGGACAGAACGGGCGTAACAATGAAAACGGTTTCGTAATTGTTCATACGTGTTTGTTAATGAATTAAACGTGTTCCCCTTTCGGGACCGCAAAGATACGAATTAAAAACGAAAAACGAAAATCCCGCGCGGATTTTTCGCTGCACGGTGTTTTTTTCGCTCGGCGGAGCTCGGCGCGGCCGCCGCAGGCTCTTCGGCCCGTCCCGACCTCTCGGTCGCCGCAAGCCTCTCAACAGCCGCAAGCCCCTTGCTCGCTGCTGGCCCCTCGGCTGCTGCAGGCCCCTCAATCGTCGAGCTCCTTGCTTGCCGCAAGTCTTTCAACCGCCGCAAACTCCCGGCCCTCCCGGCTCCGGCTATTGCCCGAGCCCGTCTACGAGGGCGGAGATGCGGGCGAAGACCTCCTCGATGGTGCCGTGGCCGTCGATGGCCGTGTAGCGGCCGCAGGCGGCGTAGTGCTCGGCGACGACGGCCGTCTGGGCGTGGTAGACCGCCAGCCGCTGGCGGATCACCTCCTCCGAGGCGTCGTCCGCGCGGCCCGACTCCTTGCCGCGCAGCAGGATGCGCCGCACGACCTCCTCCTCGGCCACCTCGATGTCGATCATGAGGTCGACCTGCAGGCCGTTCTCGGCGAGAATGCGGTCGAAGGCCTTGGCCTGGGGCTCGGTGCGCGGGAAGCCGTCGAAGATGCACCCCCGGGCGTCACGGTGCGAAGCCACGTAGTCGGCGATCATCGAGATGACCACCTCGTCGGGGGCCAGTTCGCCCCGCTCGATGCTGGCCTGCACGGCCCGCCCGAGCTCCGTGCCGCGGCGGATGTGCTCGCGGATCACCTCGCCCGTCGAGACGTGTTCGATGCCGTAGCGCGCCTTGAGCAACGCAGCCTGCGTCCCCTTGCCGCATCCGGGTACGCCGAATAAAACGATATTGATCATGTTCCGGTTTGTTTCATTCCCGCCTCGGCAGAGCCCGGGCAAGCCCGGCACTGCGATCGGCTGATCGAAAAGGGCTGTTTTGCTCTCTTTTCGTGCGACAAAAATACACTATTTTTTGAAGGAGCGCAAAGTTTTCCTAATTTTGCAAAAAATTTTCGAAACCATGGCCGGAAAAAAACGCACCGAAATCGCCGAGTTGGGCGAGTTCGGCCTTATCGACCGCCTCACGGCCGGTCTCGCGCCGCAGCACCCCACGACCCGCTGCGGCGTGGGCGACGATGCCGCCGTCGTGGCGCCGCCCGAGGGCGAGGAGCTGCTCCTGACGACCGACACGCTCTTCGAGGGGATCGATTTCGATCTGACCTATTATCCGCTCAAACATCTGGGTTACAAGGCCGTCACGACGGTTGTCAGCGATCTGGCTGCGATGAACGCCCGCCCCTCGCAGCTGCTCGTCTCGCTCGGCCTCTCGGCCAAGATTCCCGTCGAGGCGCTCGACGACCTCTACGCGGGGATCCGCTTCGCCTGCACCGAGGCGGGGATCGACCTGGTGGGGGGCGACACGCGCGCCTCGATGACGGGGCTGGTTCTCTCGCTGACGGCTGCGGGTCATGCGCCGGCGGATCGGATCGTCCGCCGCTCGGGGGCGAAGCTGCACGACCTCGTCTGCCTGACGGGCGATCTCGGCGCCGCCTACATGGGGTTGCGGCTTCTCGAACGCGAGAAGCGCGTGCTGGCCGATGTGAAAGACCCCGAGCCCCGCTTCGAGGGGTACGAATACCTCCTCGAACGCTACCTCAAACCGCGCCCGCGGACCGACATCGTCGAGCTGCTGGCCGAGGAGGGGATCGTCCCGACGGCGATGATCGACCTCTCGGACGGACTGGCCAGCGACCTGAAACAGCTTTGCCGCGCCTCGGGGTGCGGGGTCCGCATCTACCTCGAACGCATTCCCATCGCGCAGCAGACCTCGCGGCTGGCCGAGGAGATGCACCTCGACCCCGTCATGGCGGCGCTCAACGGCGGCGAGGACTACGAGCTGCTCTTCACGGTGCCGCTCGCCCTGCAGGAGCAGGTGATGCGCCTCGGCACGATCGACGTGATCGGCCACATCACGGCCCCCGGTACGGGCTGCCTCCTCGTGACGCCCGACGGCAGCGAGATGGAGCTCAAGGCGCAGGGATTCCCCGAAGGGAAGTAACCGGCCGCCCGGCGGCCCGGTGTCTGCAGTGTCCCGCCGCCCCCGGCGTCCCGGCGTCCGCAGCGTCCCGGGCTGGCCGCAACCGCAGCTCTGGCAACCGCCGCCCGCCCCGCAAGGTCCGGCCGCTCCAGCATCCGAAGCCGCACGGCCCCGGCCTCCGCAACCCCTGCATCCTCCCGGCGGCAGCCGGTTCCCGATATATGTACAGACGATGATAAAACGACTTTTCCGACGGCTCAAGGCGGCCTTCAACTACGCCTGCTTCAGCGAACATCGCTTTCGGCGGGTGGTCCGGCGCCACCTGCTGCCTTACTATACGGACGATGCGCCGCGCGCCCGCAACGAACGCAAACAGGTGATTCTCATGTTCGACGGCCGCAAGCGCCACGGAGGTCTGGCCGACCGGCTGCGCGGCATCACGACGACCTACTGCTACTGCCGCGACCACGGCCTCGATTTCCGGCTCCATTTCGTCGATCCGTTCCGGCTCGAGGAGTTTCTCGAACCGAACCGCTACGACTGGCGCATCGCCCCCGGGGAGATCAGCTACAACCGCCGCGACGCGCGCCCCGTCTACATCGCCTCGCAGGATCTGGGCGAGGAGCGCGACAAGCGCTTCCTGCTCCGTATGGCCGACAAGTTTCTGGCGGCCCGCTACCGGCAGCTGCACCTCTATACGAATATGTATTTTCACGAGGATCGTTTCGGCGAGGCCTTCCGGGAGCTCTTCCGGCCGGCGGCGTGGCTGCAGCGGCTCGTCGATGAGCAGGTGCGGCAGTTGGGCGGCGCGCGGAACTTCACGGCCGTGTCGAGCCGCTTCCTGGAGGCGCTCGGCGACTTCAACGAGCACCGAGGCCGCGCGGCGCAGGCCCTGCCGCCCGCCGAGCAGGAGCGGCTGCTCGGGCGCTGCTGCGAGGAGCTGGAGCACATCCATGCCGCGAACCCCGGCCTGCCGCTCCTCGTCACCTCCGACAGCGCCCGCTTCCTCGAACGGGCCGCGGCGTTCGACTTCGTGCGGGTCCTCCCCGGACGGATCGGCCACATGGATGTCGCCGGCAGCGAAGAGCGCGAGGTGCATACGAAAACCTTCCTCGATTTCCTGGTCCTCGCCGAGGCCCGGAGCCACTACTACCTCGTCGGAAAGGGAATGTACCGCGGCAACTTCTCGCGCCGCGCCGCCCAGATCGGCGGTGCGCCCTTCTACGAAGTGACGTTTTAGGTCCTCCCCGTCCGAGTCGCCCCGCCCCCCTCGCCCAGCAGCCCCCCCTTGAATAAACCCCGAACCGCATGAATCTCTTTACCGCATACAAGGAACAGTACCGGCGCAACCTGCGCCTCGCGCTTCCCGTCGTCCTCACGCAGCTCGGCCAGATCCTCACGCAGCTGGCCGACACGGTCATGGTGGGGCAGTTCGGCGGCACGGACCCCACGCCGCTGGCCGCCGTCTCGTTCGGCGGCTCCGTCTCGTTCATCTTCCTCATCGGCTGCATCGGCGTGGCGCTGGGGCTCACGCCCCTCGTCGGCGAACACTACGTCCGGCGCGAGACGGAGGTCTGCTCGCGCCTGCTGCACCACGCCCTCCTCTTTTATACGCTGCTCGGGCTCGCTGTCGGCACGCTGCTCTGCGTCATCGAACCGCTCCTCTACCACCTCGGACAGGAGCGCGAGGTGGTGGATGCCGCCCTCCCTTACTACCGGATGCTCTCGTACAGCTTCCCTTTCATGCTCTTCTTCTTCGCCTTCAAACAGTTCCTCGAAGGGTCGGGCAATACGCGGACCGTCATGGTCATCACCGTGGCGGCCAATCTGTTCAACGTCGGCTGCAACTGGATCTTCATCTACGGCAACTGGGGCGCGCCCGCCATGGGCGCCGAGGGCGCCGGCCTGGCGACCCTCCTCTCGCGCGTCCTCTCGGCCCTGCTCGTATTCCTCTACTTCCTGCTGCACCGCGGCTACGCCCTCTATCTGCGCGGCTTCTCGCTGCGCCGCTTCGAGGGGCGGACCGTGCGGCGCCTGCTCGCCATCGGCCTGCCGATCGCCCTGCAGATGTTCCTCGAATCGTCGGCCTTCGTCGGAACGAGCGTCATGATCGGCTGGCTCGGCAAGGTGGCCCTCAGCGCCAACCAGATCGCCATCACGCTCGGTAACTGCGCCTTCATGATCGTGCTGTCGATCTCGTCGGCCTCCACGATCCGCGTCTCGCACTGCTACGGCATGCGCGACATCGGCGAGCTGAAGCTCGCGGCCAAGGCCTCGTACCATCTGGTGCTGGCCTGGAGCCTCATCGCCACGCTCGCCTTCATCCTGCTGCGGCACGGCATCCCGCGCCTCTTTACGGACAACGCCGAGGTGATCCGCATCACGGCCGATCTGATGTTCTACGTCGCCCTCTACCAGTTCTGGGACGGCCTCCAGAACGTCTCGATCGGGATTCTGCGCGGCCTGCAGGACGTGCGGATCATCATGCCGATCGCCTTCGTCTCCTACTGGCTCGTCAACCTGCCGGGCGGCTACCTCTTCGGCATCCGGCTCGGCTTGGGGGCCCCGGGCTTCTTCCTGGGCTATTCGTTCGGGCTGGCGGTGGCCGCCGTGCTGCTGATCCTGCGCATCCGGCGGACGATCGGGACTCTGCAGCGCCCCGCGGCATAGCGGCCGGCTGCGGCGGAGAGGCCTTTTTCACTTTTCATTTTTCATTTTATTTCGTACCTTTACGCCAAATATCGCATCATGAACAACGAACCGAACGAACCGATACGAGATATCGAAGCCCGTCGCTGCGCCTGCCGCCCCGAAGTGGGGCGCGGCTGCTGTTTTGCGGAGGGCGAATACGGCCCCGAGGCCTTCGAGGCCGGCGGCTGCTTCAAGCTGCACGAGGAGAACTGGCTCGAGGCCTACCCCGAGAGCCGCCCGACGGACATCTTCGAGGTGCGTTTCAAGAACACGCGCCGGGGCTTCTACCAGAACGTCAACAACCTCGATCTGAAGCGGGGCGACATCGTAGCCGTCGAGGCCTCGCCCGGCCACGACATCGGCATCATTTCGCTGACGGGCGACCTGGTGGCCAAGCAGATGCGCCGCACGGGCTTCAACCCGCAGAACGGCGAGTTCCGCAAGATCTACCGCAAGGCCAAACCCTACGACATCGAGCGCTGGCAGGAGGCGATCGCCCTCGAGCACGAGACGATGATCGCCGCGCGGCAGATCGCCGCCGAGATGGGGCTCAACATGAAGATCGGCGACGTCGAATACCAGGGCGACAAGATCAAGGCGATCTTCTACTACATCGCCGACGAGCGCGTCGATTTCCGCGAACTGATCAAGGTCTTCGCCGAGCGGTTCCACATCCGCATCGAGATGAAGCAGATCGGCGCCCGGCAGGAGGCGGGGCGCATCGGCGGATTGGGCGCCTGCGGCCGCGAGCTCTGCTGCGCCTCGTGGATGTCCACCTTCTCGAGCGTCACGACCGGCGCGGCCCGCACGCAGGACCTTTCGCTCAACCCGCAGAAGCTGGCCGGACAGTGCTCGAAACTGAAGTGCTGCATGATGTACGAATACGACCTCTACGCCGACGCCCGCAAGGAGATTCCGCGCCTGCGCGAACCGCTGCAGACGGTGGACGGCGAGTGGTACCTCGTCAAGACCGATATTCTGGGCGGCGAGATGACCTTCTCGTCGAGCCGGGAGACCCTCTCGAACCTCACGACGCTCTCCGTGGCGCGCGTGCGCGACATCCTCGCGCAGAACCGGGCCGGCAAACGGGTCGAGCAGCTGGCGGAGGCCGATGCCGCTGTCGAGACGGCCGAGGAGCCGACCTACCGTTCCGAGGAGGACAGCATCGACCGCTTCGACAAGGCCCGCCGCCGCAAGCGCAACAACCGCGGCAAGGGGCAGAACCGGGATCGCCGTGCGGAGCGCGAGAATGCCGGAGCAGAGAATGCGCCTGCCGCCGACCATGCAGCTTCGGCCCCGGAGGGCTCCGAGACGGCCGGCCGACCGCAATCCCGGGAGCGGGGGGCGGCCGGCGACCGGACGCAGCAGCGGACGCGCGGTGTGCGGGCCCGTCGTCCGCGCACGGAGGGCGCCTCGGGCGAGAACGGCTCGGGCAACGGATCCGTGGACAATAGGGCTGCGGGCAACGGTTCTGCAGACAGCGCATTTTCGGACAAGGCACCCTCGGGCGGCAATGGCAACAGCAGCGGCAATGGCAACAGCGCACCTGACGGCAGCGACCGTGCAGGCCACTCAGACCGCTCAGGCCACTCAGACCGCTCAGACCGCTCAGACCGCTCAGACCGTTCGGACCGCGAGGGCGGCGACCGCCGTCCGCGTCCGCGCAACAACCGCCGGCCCCGACGCTCGAACGGGGAGGGGGCGGCTTCGGAGGGCGGCGGCGCTCCGGAGGGGAACGGAAAGGAGGCCTGACGCGATGACGGTGCGATGGTGGAGCAGGGGCGGCCGTGCGGCCGCATGCGCTGCGGCGTGGCTCCTGACGGCGGCTGCGGCGGGCTGCATCGTTCCCGAGGAGACCGTCGCCACGGATCTGCCCGCCGAGGGGTGGAGCTCGGCGGCGACGCTCCGCTACACGAATGCCGACACGCTGGCCCGGCGCGAACTGAAGCTCTTCCTGCGCCTCGACGAGGCCTTCCGGGAGGACAGCCTGACGCTGCGGATCGAGACCTTCACCCCCGATTCGCTCCGCACTTCCGAATACCACCGGCTCGCGGTGGGCAGGCGGCATACGGCGACCCCGCTGCAGGCGGTCGTCGAGGTTCCCTACCGCCGCGGCGTGCGGCTGCGGCGTGCGGGCGACTACTATTTCGTGCTGACCCCCGTGCGGCCGGTCTATGGCGCCGAAGCGGTGGGAATGCGCGTGACGAACCGATCAACGAACGAAGAAACCCATGGGAAAAGATAAACTGCGCAAGTTCCGCGAAAACGAGACTTTCGCCTGCCTCCTGCAACCCGCTTTCGACAGCGTTTTCGGGGCCAACCACCCGATCAAGGGGCACTGGGGACGCGACTTCTTCCGCAACGGCCGGCCGATCGTGCTGGAGCTCGGCTGCGGCAAGGGGGAGTATACGGTGGCGCTGGCTCGGCGCGACCCCTCGCGCAATTACATCGGCATCGACATCAAGGGGGCCCGCATGTGGCGCGGCGCCAAGACGGCGACCGAATGTGGCCTTGCGAACGTCGGCTTTCTGCGCACGCGCATCGAGTTTATCGGCTCGCTCTTCGCCGAGGGGGAAGTCTCGGAGATCTGGATCACCTTCCCCGATCCGCAGCTCAAGACGCGCCGCGCCTCCAAGCGCCTCACCTCGCCGCTTTTTCTCGCGCGCTACGCCCGCCTGCTGGCGGCCGACGGCCGGATCCACCTCAAGACCGATTCGAAACACCTCCACGCCTACACGCGGGCGGTGATCGACCATTTCGATTTGCCGCTCGATGCCGACGTGGCGGATATTTACGGGTCGGGTTTCGCCGACGAGACCCTCTCGGTCAAGACGGCCTACGAAACGCGCTTTCTCGAGATGGGATTGCCGATCGGCTACCTGCGCTTCGGACTGGGCGGCCGTCGCGACTTCCCCGACTTCGAGTGGGAGGGCGACGCCGTCGATCGCAGCGCCAAGGACGGCGAGGCGAACCGCGAGCGGGCCTTCTGACGGCCGGAGCGGTATAGGCGAAGAGAGGCGGCCCGTTATCGGGCCGCCTCTCCTGCATGTACATGGGGTTATTTCGTCGATTTGCGGTCGTAGATGTACCGGGCCAGACCGTACACGTATCGGCGGAAGCCCGGCCGATAGGACAGCAGGCGCCTGAACCAGCCGAGGTGTCTGCCCGCGACGCGGACCGTCATGCCGACGTAAACCATGGCGAAGAGGGTGCCGATGCCGATGATATGCCATTGCCAGGCGCCGAAAAAGGCGTAGCAGGCGGCGATGCCGAGCCCCACGAGCAGACAGTCGACCCCGATCTTCACCTTCGGAAAGTCGATGCCCGTCATCTGGCTGACCGCTACGGGGAACCCTTCGCCGGGCATGGTGATGCTGCCGCAGCACACTTCGAGTGCGATGCCGAGCCCGAGAATGGTGCAGCCCGCCACCTGGGCCGCCGCCTGCTGCCAGAGCAGCTCGGGCGCGAGCCACGAGGTGAGGCGCATGTTCACGTCGATGAACGTTCCGAAGAGGAAGCCGATGAGGAGCTGGAAGAGCTGCACCGGCTCGAAGCGGCGCCGCAGCACCAGCAGCTGACCGAGCACCAGCACGAAATTCATGATATAGGTGTATTGGCCGATCGAGAGGGCGGGGACCAGTCCCTGCCCGCCGGCCTGTTCGAAGACATAGGGCAGTACGCTGATGACGCTCGACCCCAACTGGGAGCGTACGCAGACGGCGACGCCGACGGTCATGATGAAGAGCGAAACGAGCAGCAGCAGATGCTGCCAGCAGAATGAAATGATTTTTTCCTTCATGATATATGTGGTTTTGGTCGAATCGGATTGGTATTTAGCCGAAGCGGGGTGCAAAGATCCGATTAAATAGGTACGAATAGATACGATGAAGCCGGGAACAAAAGCAAATTTGTTCGCATTTTGCCGAGGCGGAAATGTTGGCTGGCAAAATTGACCGCCCAGCGACGGCGGGCCGCAGCGTTGTTCCAGTCCGCCAGGACCAGCAGCGGGCCGCAGCCTCCCGGCGGCGGAGGCCCGCAATTCGTATCCGAATATGCGTGCCTTCCGCAGGCTGCGTCCCGATCGGGTTGCTAATTTCGGTTTATGTGCCAAAAGGGGACATAAAGCCCTTGCAATTAACTTCATCTCATAGGTTTATGTGCTTTTAAG
>CANQIF010000012.1 GCA_947623965.1 uncultured Alistipes sp. | reverse complement strand
AACCCAAAGAATAATCCCGTTGCGTCCGCTTGATATACAGGCTTTTAATCTCTTCTCCCATAGCTTAATCTTTTTTTTGTGTAACGCTATTGCAGGACGAGACATTCTCCATACAAAAAAAGAGTGCCGCCCGACCAAAAGGCCGGACGGCACTCGTCCATTGATCTCCGACGGAGGACTACTCCTCGTCGGCCTTCTTCTTAGCAGCGTTCTTGCGGGCCTCGGCCTCCATGGCGCTCTTCAGCGCAGCCAGACCGGCAATATCGCCGAGCGTCGTCTTCTCGACCGACGCGTTGATCTTCTTCACGGTCGACTTCGTGGCGTCGGCAGCGGCGCGCTTCTCGGCCTTCTCGGCAGCGGCGGCCTCGCGACGGGCATCGTCCCACGTGCGCAGGTGCGACAGGGTGATGCGCTTCGTAGCCTTCGAGAACTCGATCACCTTGAAGGGGAGCTTGTCGCCGGCCTTCGGCGTCGAGCCGTCCTCCTTGGCGAGCTGACGTGTCGGGCAGAAGCCCTCGACCGTCTCCGACAGGGTGACGACGGCACCCTTCTCAGTCATCTCGCTGATCGTACCCTCGGCGATGCTGTCCACGGGGAACTGTGCCTCGATAGCGGCCCAGGGGTTCTCCTCAAGCTGCTTGTGGCCCAGCGACAGACGGCGGTTCTCCTTATCGATCTCCAGCACGACGACCTCGATGTCGGCACCTACCTGCGTAAATTCGCCGGGGTGCTTGATCTTCTTCGTCCACGAAAGGTCCGAAATGTGAATCAGACCGTCGATGCCCTCCTCGATCTCGACGAAGACGCCGAAGTTGGTGAAGTTGCGCACCTTGGCCGTGCACTTGGCACCCACGGGGTAGCGGGTTTCGATGTTCTCCCAGGGATCGGCGGTGAGCTGCTTGATGCCGAGCGACATCTTACGCTCCGCACGATCGAGCGTCAGCACGACGGCCTCGACCTCGTCGCCGACCTTCATGAACTCCTGGGCCGAACGCAGGTGCTGGCTCCACGACATCTCCGACACGTGGATCAACCCCTCGACACCCGGAGCGATCTCGACGAAAGCACCGTAATCGGCCATCACGACCACCTTGCCCTTGACCTTGTCGCCTACGGCGAGGTTCTGGTCGAGCGCCTCCCACGGATGCGGGGTGAGCTGCTTCAGACCCAGGGCGATGCGCTTCTTGGCATCATCGAAGTCGAGGATGACGACCTGGATCTTCTGGTCGAGCGAAACGACCTCCTCGGGGTGGCTTACGCGGCCCCACGAAAGGTCCGTGATGTGGATCAGACCGTCCACACCGCCCAGGTCGACGAATACGCCGTACGAGGTGATGTTCTTGACGGTACCCTCGAGGATCTGGCCCTTCTCGAGCTTCGACATGATGACCTGCTTCTGCGCCTCGAGCTCGGCCTCGATGAGGGCCTTGTGCGAAACGACGACGTTGCGGAACTCCTGGTTGATCTTCACCACCTTGAACTCCATCGTCTTGTCCACATAAATATCATAGTCGCGGATCGGCTTCACGTCGATCTGCGAGCCGGGGAGGAAAGCCTCGATGCCGAAGACATCGACGATCATACCGCCCTTCGTGCGGCACTTGATGTAACCCTTGATGATCTCGTCCTTTTCGAGGGCCTCGTTGACGCGATCCCACGACTTGAGCTGGCGGGCCTTCTTGTGCGAAAGGGCCAGCTGGCCGTTCTTGTCCTCGGCCGAATCGACATAGACTTCGACCGTGTCGCCGACCTGCAGGTCAGGGTTGTAGCGGAACTCGGAGATCGAAATGACACCCTCGCTCTTGTAGCCGATGTTCACGAGAACCTCGCGCTTGGTGATGGCCGTCACGGTACCCTCGACCACCTCGCCGACGTTGATGTTCGACAGCGTCCGGTCATAGGCCTCCGAGATCTGCTCCTTCGGCTGGTCGTAGACGCCCAGGTCCTGTTCAAATGCGTTCCAATCGAAATTCTCGTTCGAAACGGCTGCGTTTTTCTGTTCTTCCATTGCTTGGAATTCGATGTGCGATACAATCGCTCGTTAAACGGTTAATAATAAGTTTGTTGCCTGCCGCTTACACGCGCAGGCCTGCAAAGATAACGAGAATTTTCGAAAAACCAAAATCCGGCGTGCAAAATTCGGCAGGCGGATGCGGTTCCAGACGGAACCGCAAATTAAAAATTCAAAATTCAAGATTCAAAATTAGATTTATATACAGGTCACGCCAGGGCATTTATTTCGAATCGGGACGCAGCCTGCGGAGCGCACGCAGATTCGGATACGAACTGCGGCCCGCTCGGTCCTGACGGACCGATTCCTTACACCACGTATCAATCATCGGAACAGCATCCTCGGCCTGCCGAGGGCTACACGATCGAGTTTGCAGCGACCTGGCGCCAACACCAGCGCCAACACCAGCGCCAACACCAGCGCCAACACCAGCGCCAACACCAGCATGCCTCGAACGCTACCGGCACGAGACCGCCCGCCACACCTCGTTGTAGAGCGTGTTGTCGGGCACGACGGGCGCCTGCCGCAGCGCCTCGAACATCAGATCGGTATAGAGGAGCGGTCCGACCGCCCCCTCGTCGTACGAAAGCTCCTTGTAGTTGCGGAAAGCGTAGTCGCCGATCGCCACGCGATAGGGCCGCCCGGCCTGCAGTGTCGGGAAGCGCACGGCAGTCGCCCTGTTCGTCGCATCGTCCACCGTAATGATATAAGGAGTCGTCGAGAAGAGGTCGATGCGCCCGCCCTCGCGCGTAGGTTCGTTGTACTTCGTGAGAATCATGCGCTCCATCTGTTCGGGGGTCATCGTCATCGTCGCCACGTGCGATCCGAAGGGCTCCAGATCGTAGATCGGCGCCTTGCCCACGTCGCCCGCCGCAAGCGTGTCGAGCCGCACGCCGCCGTAGTGGTAGAAGCCCACCTCCGAGCCGGTCGCCTTCCGCGACAGCTCGGCGAACCAGTTGGCCAGTCCGATCCGCGAAGCTCCCGCAGCGAAGCGGCCCACGGGACGGTTCAGTTCGGGATCGGCGTAGTAGTGATCGACGGCCGCCTGCATGGCTGAATCGGGTGCGAACCGCCCGATCGGAACGTTCTCGTAATCGACGCCGAGCACCTCGCGTCCCTTAAGACGAATCTTCGTGACGCCGAGGTATTGCAGATCCTTCGCCGTCTGCGTCAGCTGCGTGCCGCAGATCACCGTGTCGCGCAGCTTGTGCGTATGGCCTCCGATGAGCAGATCGTAGCGCCCCTCGCGGGCCAGCAGCTCCATATCGCGGTCATCGCCCATGTGCGAGACGAGCAGCAGCAGATCGACCTTGCCGCGCAGGGCGTCGGCCGCCTCGACAGCCGCCTGCTGCGGATCGGGGAAGCGCAGCCCCGCGAAGCTCTCGGCGTTGCCCGCCGGATGGCCCGGCCCCTCATAGTTCGTCACCACGCCCACGATGCCGATCTTCAGGCCGGCCCGCTCGATGATCCGCCACGGTTCCGGCTGCGGAAAGGTGCAGGTGTCGCTCACGACATTGGCGCAAAGCACCGGGAAACCGACCACCGAGTCGAGCACGCCGCCGAGATAGGCCTGGCCATGGTCGAATTCGTGGTTGCCGAGCGTCGCTGCGTCGTAGCCCAGCCGGTTCATCAGCTCGATGATCGGGCGCCCCGGCTCGGGGACCCGATCGACGTAGGCATTGCCGGTCCAGCGGTCGCCCGCATCGACGAGCAGCACGTTCGCCGTCGTGTCGCGGCACTGTCGGACGGCGGTCGCCAGCTGCGGCATGCGCTGGATCTTGCCGTGCATGTCGTTCGTCGAGAGCACCACGAGGGTGCGTTCGCGCCCGCCGCAGCAGGCCGCAAGCCCCGCCGCAGCCAGCAGCAGAAGCGCCAAAAGGGAGTTTTTCATCTTCGGAATCGGTTTTAGTGCGCCGGAGCGCTTGGCAAATTTAGAAATAATTTCTATCTTTCCCGAGATTAAAATGGAGAAAAACATGCACGAAAAGATCGCCGTTATCTGTCAGAACACCGGCTCGACCGTCGGGGTCGAAATGGGAACTTCGCTGCTCGACATCGCCGCCACGATTCCCGCCGGCCCCCACCCCTATCTGGCCGCCCTGGTCAACAACCGCATCAAGGAGCTCGACTACCGCATCTATACGCCCGTCACGGTCCGCTTCATCGACATCACCTCGTTCCAGGGCATCCGCGTGCTGCAGCGCACCGCCTGGTTCATCCTGCAGAAGACGCTGCACGACCTCTACCCCGCACTGACGCTCCACATCCGCCATTCGCTGGGGCGCAGCGGCTTCTACTGCGAGACGGACGGCCGCGACGAATTTTCGGCCGCCGAGGCCCGCGCCATCGCCGAGCGCATGCGGCAGATCGTCAGCGCCGATCTGCCGATCCGCCGCCGCAAGCTGCCGACCGAGCAGGTGCGCCGCCGCTTCGAGGAGCTGGGCTTCGCCGACAAGGTCGAACTGCTCGAAACCCGTCCGCGGCTCTACAGCGACCTCTACACGCTCGACGATACGGCAGGCTACTTCTACGGGGCGCTGGCCCCCTCGACGCGTTACCTCGGGCACTTCGACATCGAACCCTACTACAACGGGTTTCTGCTGCTGCTTCCGCAGCGCACCTCGCCCGACACGCTCGTGCGCGAGGTGCGGCAGGAGAAGATGTTCGACATCTTCCGCGAATACCAGTCGTGGGTGCGGATGATGGGGGTTCCGACCGTCGGGGCGATCAACCGCCGCATCATGGCGGGCGACGCCGGCAGCATGATCCAGATCGCCGAGGCCTTCCACGAGCGCAAGTTCGCCCGCATCGCCGACGCCATCCGCGAGGCCAACCTCGAGCGCGGCGCCCGCATGGTTCTCATCTCGGGCCCCTCGTCGAGCGGCAAGACCACCTCGGCCAAGCGGCTCGGCATCCAGTTGGGCGTCCTGGGGCTGAAACCCGTGCTGATCTCGCTCGACGACTACTTCGTCGATCGCGAGAAGACGCCCCTCGACGAAAACGGCGAATACGACTACGAGGCGATCGAGGCGATCGACCTCGCCCTCTTCAACGACCACCTGCAGCGGCTCATGCGGGGCGAGAGCGTCGAAATTCCGCGCTACGACTTCATCACGGGGCGCCGCACGCAGCGCGGGGAGCCGCTGACGCTCGACGAGCGGTCGATCCTCATCGTCGAGGGGATCCACGGCCTCAATCCGCGCCTCACGCCGAGCATTCCCGACGAGCGAAAGTTCCGCATCTACATCTCCTGCTTCACGTCGGTGGCCATGGACAACCTCTCGCGCATCGCCACGACCGACAACCGGCTGCTGCGGCGCCTCATCCGCGACGCCCGCACGCGCGGAAGCGACGCCCTGCGGACCCTCTCGCGCTGGGCGTCGGTGCGCCGCGGCGAGGAGCGGCACATCTTCCCCTACCAGGAGAATGCCGACGTGATGCTCAACTCGTCGCTCTTCTACGAGCTTTCGGTGCTGCGCCCCTTCGCCGAACCGCTGCTGCGCGAGGTGCCCGACACGGTGCCCGAGTACGACGAGGCGCGGCGGCTGCTGAAGTTTTTGGACAACTTCGTCCCGATGGAGCCCGACGAAATCGCACCGACCTCGATTCTGCGCGAATTTATCGGGGGCAGCTCGTTCAAGTACTGAAAAAGGGAATAAAATTAAGAATGAAAAATTCGGGGCGGAGGCTGCGGAGTGTTGCGCCCTTGTGGGCGCAAATTCAGAATTCAAGATTCAGAATTACACTCGGGAGGCAGCTTGCGAAAGGCCGGCACGAGCGGGCGCAAATGCGGACGCGAGCTGCGGGCCTTCGCGGGGGCGAAGCTGCGGCCCGCCGGTCCTGACGGACCACAACAACACCGCGACCCGCCGATGCCTGCGGGATAGAACCTGACGGCCAGCCCGCAGCCGAGCGGATGGGCTTGCACAAGCGGACCTGCGGGACGCGAGCTGCAGCCCTCCGCCCGGGGGCGGTTGCGGGCTGCTGCGGTTTCGTTGAAACCGCAAATTCAAAATTACCAATCGGGCTGCAGCTTGCGAAGAACGCGCACGATGCGAACGCAAAAGCGGACGCGAGTTGCGGGCCTTCGCGGGGCGAAGCTGCGGCCCGCGGCGCCCTTGCGAGCGCAATTAAATTTTCAATATTTAATATTGAAAATTAGTTTTGTCCGCAAATCATGCCTGGGCATTTATTTCGGTTCGGGCTGCAGCCTGCGGAGGGCGCGAACGGCTGTAAGAAGTTGCGGGCCCCCGCCGCCCCCAGGCTGCGGTCCGCTCGGTCCTGACGGACCGGGACTTCAGCTCGGTCTCTGCAAAATTGCAAACAAGTTTGCATTTTACCCTCGGCTTTTCGTATCTTTGGCTTCGCCGAAGATACTCCGTCTCGGCAATGCTCAAATAAATTTGGCATTGCGCTCGACTTATTCGCACTTTGGCTTCGCCGAAGATACTTCGTCTCGGCAATGCTCAAATAAATTTGGCATTGCGCTCGACTTATTCGCACTTTGGCTTCGCCGAAGATACTTCGTCTCGGCAATGCTCAAATAAATTTGGCATTGCGCTCGACTTATTCGTATCTTTGTCCCCAAATGGCCGAGGGCGATACGGAAAGCCCGGCCCGAACGCAGGCCGAAGCCAGGCCGCAACCGGAACGAAACCGATTATTCATTAAATAGGAAATCAGGAACATGAAAGTTGCAAGCAACAAAATGGTAGCGGTGGACTACAAACTCACCGTCGACGGCGCGATCGCCGATCAGTCCCGTCCGGGGCAGCCGCTGGAGTTCATCTTCGGCACGGGCATGCTCCTGCCGAAGTTCGAGGCCGCCATCGAGGGCAAGGAGCCCGGCGAGAAGGTCGCCTTCACGCTCGAGCCGAAGGACGGCTACGGCGAGTTGATCCCCGAAGCGGTCGTCGATCTGCCGAAAAACATCTTTATGGTTGACGGCAAGCTGGCCGAAGACATTCTCTTCGTCGGTTCGCAGATCCCGATGGCCGACGCCCAGGGCAACCGCATGATGGGCATCGTGAAGGAGGTCGGCGCCGAGAGCGTCAAGATGGATTTCAACCACCCGATGGCCGGCAAGACGCTTCATTTCGAAGTCGAGGTCGTTTCGGTGCGCGACGTCACGCCCGAGGATCTGCAGGGCCACTGCTCGTGCGGTTCCTGCGGCGACGGCTGCGAAGGCGGCTGCGGCGGGCACCACGATCACGACGGGGAGTGCGGCTGCGACCACCACCACGGCCACGGCGAAGCCTGCGATTGCCACGAGCACGACGGTCACAACGAGGAGTGCGGCTGCGGGTGCAACGACCGCCACGACCACGACGAGGCCTGCGGCTGCGGTTGCGGCTGCGACCACTAAACCGACCGCCGCACGGATTCGAACCTCCTGCCGCCGGGAGCCGTCGAAAGGCCCCGGCCGGACCGACTGCCACCGATCCGCACTCCGGCTCCGCAAAGGGGCCGGAATGCGGATCGTCCGTTCGGCAGCCGCCGAAGGGGCGAAAGTCCGGCAGCTGGGACGGCAGCAACGCCCCAACAGCAGGGCCGGCACAACAGCCCGGCAGCAGGGGGCAGCAGCGACGGCAGCGACACCCCGGCAGCAGGGACAACAGCAATAGCAAAGGTAACAGCAAAAGCAGCGACACCGACTGCAGGAAAGGCAACGGCATCAGCAAAGACGGCATAAGCGATGCCGCCGCGCGGCTGCGCCGAAAAAACCGGCATCCGGAGGCAGGAAATTGCGGTCATTTCATTATCTTTGTCCGGCCGGCGCGGCAACGGACTGCCGGCCGGAAAGCAACGAGACAGAAGATGAGAAAACTGACACCGGAAGAGATAGCGGCACTCGAGCGAACGGGCACGACGGCCGACAACTGGTCGAAAATCGACGTAGCGGAGGATTTCCGCCCCGAACAACTCCGCCGCTGCCGGCTGGGCGGCACGGTCGTAATCGGATCGGGCGCGACGATCGTCGATGCGGCGGTCTCCGACTACCGCATCGGCCCGCGAAGCCGGATCGAGGCGGTCGGCCTGCTGCAGTGCCGCACCCGCAGCGCCTTCGGCAACGGCACCCCCGTGGCAACGATCAACGAGAACGGCGGACGTACCGTTCCGATCTGCGACGCGCTGAGCGCCCAGGCCGCCTACCTCATGGCGCTCTGGCGCCACCGGCCGCAGCTCGTCGCGGCCCTCGAAGCGATGGTCGCCGACGTCGCCGAAGCGCGCACCGACACGATCGGCACGATCGGCGCCGACTGCACGATCACGGGGGCCCGCCTCATCCGCGAAATGCGGATCGGCGACCGTGTCGCGATCGAGGGGGCCTCGCTGCTCGAAAACGGCACCTTGTGCGACGACGTCCGCATCGGCATCGACGTCCGGGCGACGGATTTCATCGCCGCCGAAAGGGCCCGCATCGGAGGCGGCACGACGCTCGAACGCTGCTTCGCCGGCGAAAGCTGCATCCTCGACAAGGGCTTCACGGCGACCGATTCGCTCTTCTTCGCCAACTCGCACTGCGAGAACGGCGAGGCCTCGGCGGTCTTCGCCGGTCCCTACACCGTCTCGCACCACAAATCGACGCTGCTCATCGCGGGGTTCTTCTCCTTCTTCAATGCGGGAAGCGCCTCGAATCAGAGCAACCACCTCTTCAAAAGCGGCGCCGTCCACCAGGCCGTGCACGCCCGCGGCTGCAAGTTCGCCAGCGGCGCCTACATCATGGCTCCTGCCGTCGAGGGTCCCTTCACGATGGTCATGGGGCACCACTCGCACCACCACGACACCTCGGCCCTGCCCTACTCTTATTTATTGGAGCGGAAGGAGCGGTCGTACCTGCTTCCCGGGGCCAATCTGACCAGCTGCGGCACGGTGCGCGACATCGAGAAGTGGCCGGCCCGCGACCGCCGCACGGTGCAGCGCGACGTGATCTCCTTCGAGGAGCACAACCCCTACACCGCGGGGGCGATGCTGCGGGCGGTCGATACGCTCCACACGCTCGAAGAGCAGGCCCCCGGAAGTGAAGAATACAGCCACAACGGGGTCCGGATCGCCGCGACGGCCCTGCAGCGCGGCCTCACGCTCTACAACCGGGCGATCGTCGCCTCGCTCGGTGCGATGCTCGAACGGGGCGCCTCGACGGAGCGGTACGACGGCGGCGGGCGCTGGATCGACGCGGCGGGACAGTTCATCGCCAAGAGCGCCGCAGAGCGGATCGCCGAACGGATCGAAACGGGCGAGCTGAAAACCCTCGGCGAAGTGGACAACGCCTTCCGCTGCTTCGACGTTCACTACGACGACTACGCCCGCAGCTGGGCCGAGCAGGCCTATGCCGCCGTGCTGGGCCACTACCCCTCGGCGGAGGAGGTGCGCGAGGCGATCGAGGCGGGCGCCAACGCCCGGGCAGCGATGCGGCGCACGACCGACGCCGACCGGCAGCGCGACTTCTCGCCAGAAATGGCCGTCGGCTACGGCATCGACTGCGATACGGAGGAGGAGCGGCTGCGCGATTTTTGCAACGTGCGGGGCGAGGCGTAAGCCGGCGGGGCTCCCGACAGGCTCCCGGCGGCACTCCCAACGGGCCTTCCGACAGGCTCCCGGCGGCTATGAGGCGGCGAGGTGTCGAGAGTGCCCCCCCCCGCGAACAAAACCGATACAAACCGAAAAAGATATGGAACGATACAAAACCGTCATTCTCGGCAGCGGACCTGCCGGATATACCGCCGCGATCTACCTTTCGCGAGCCGATCTGCATCCCGTGCTCTTCGAGGGGCTGCAGCCAGGCGGCCAGCTGACCACCACGACCCTTATCGAGAACTACCCCGGCTTCGCCGACGGCATCGACGCCAACCAGCTGATGGGGCAGATGCGCCAGCAGGCGCTGAACCTCGGCGCCGACATCCGCACGGGCATCGTGACGAAGGTCGATCTTTCGTCGCGCCCCTTCCGGCTCACGATCGAGGAGGGTGCGGAGGTGGAGGCCGAGAGCCTCATCGTCGCCACGGGAGCCACGGCCCGCTACCTGGGGCTCCCCTCCGAGACGAAATACCGCGGCATGGGCGTGAGCGCCTGCGCCACCTGCGACGGCTTCTTCTACCGCAAGCGCGACGTGGCGGTGGTCGGGGGCGGCGACACGGCCTGCGAGGAGGCCGCCTACCTCGCCTCGCTCTGCCGGCAGGTCTACATGATCGTCCGCAAACCCTTCCTGCGCGCCTCGCAGGCGATGCAGCAGCGCGTCTTCGAGACGCCCAACATCGAGGTGCTCTTCGAGTACAACACGGCCGAAGTGCTGGGCGACGAGGCGGGCGTGACGGGGCTCCGGCTCCGCAAGACGGACGGCTCGGAGCGCACGCTCGACGTGGCGGGGCTCTTCTTGGCCATCGGACACCACCCCAATACCGAACTCTTCGAGGGGCAGCTCGCGCTGGACGACGAGGGATACATCCGCGTCGAGGCGGGGACGTCGCGCACCTCGGTCGAGGGGGTCTTCGCCGCGGGCGACGTGATGAATCCCCGCTACCGGCAGGCGATCGCCGCCGCCGGGACGGGCTGCATGGCGGCCCTCGACTGCGAACGGTTCCTGCGCAGCAAGTAAGCAGGCCCGTCCATTCGGGCGGGAATGAAGAACTAAAAATGGGGCTGCGTGCTGCGGAGGAACAGCACAAGCGGATGCGAGTGCGGCCCGCAGCCGAGCGGTGGGCTTGCACGAGCGGCCTGCGGACGCGAGCATGCAGCCCTCCGCCCGGGGGCGGCTGCGGGCTGCCGATCGCTGCGCGACCGATAAAAACACGATAAATTACACGCTGGCAGCAGCTTGCGGAGGGCTCGCTCGAAGCGGACCTGCGGGACGCGAATAGCGGGCCTTCGCCGGGGGGGCTGCGAGCTGCCGGTCGCTCCGCGACCGATAAAGACACGATAAATTACACGCGGGCAGCAGCCTGCGGAGGGCTCGCTCGAAGCGGACCTGCGGGACGCGAATAGCGGGCCTTCGCTGGGGGACGACTGCTGGCTGCCGATCGCTCCGCGACCGATAAAGACACGATAAATTACACACGGGCAGCAGCCTGCGGAGGGCTCGCTCGAAGCGGACCTACGGGACGCGAATAGCGGGCCTTCGCTGGGGGACGACTGCTGGCTGCCGATCGCTCCGCGACCGATAAAGACACGATAAATTACACACGGGCAGCAGCCTGCGGAGGGCTCGCTCGAAGCGGACCTGCGGGCGCAAATTCAAAATTAAATGGAGTTCCCGGACGAGCTTGGCGATATGTCCCGGTTCGGGCAGCAGACTGCGGAGGGCGCACACGACTGCAAGGAGTTGCGGGCCTCCGCCGCCGGGAGGCTGCGGCCCGCTCAGTCCTGACAGACCGGCCTGCGGTATCAATTTCACCCGAGGAAATGCCCGCAGCCGAGCGGACGGGCATGCGACGTAAAGGAGCAGCCCTCCGCCCGGGGGCGGCTGCGGGCTGCCGGCCGCTCCGCGACCGATTTTGCAGGCAAAATAACGAGCAACAACCGGAGGCTGCGGCCCGCCGACCTCTAACGAGGTCGATTCCTGCTGCAAGACAAGCCCGCAGCAGAGCCAACAAGCCCAACGCCCGCCGCCCAAGCGCCCGGCACGAACGATTTCGCGAAACGACGAACCGATGAGTTTCACCGTCACCATTTTAGGCTGCGCCTCGGCCAAGCCCACGATCGACCGTCACCCCTCGGGGCAGGTGGTGAACATCCACGAACAGCACTACCTCGTGGATGCGGGGGAGGGTACGCAGCAACAGCTCATCCGCTTCGGAATCAACCCGTTGAAGATTCGCGAAGTCTTCCTCTCGCACCTCCACGGCGACCACTGCTTCGGCATCTTCCCGCTCCTCTCGACGCTGGGCCTTTACGGCCGCCGCACACCGCTCCGCATCCATGCGCCGGCCCCCTTCGGCGAGCTCCTCGCCGTGCATCTGAAGTACTTCGACACGGCTCTGCCGTACCCCGTCGAGTGGGTCGAAACCGACACGACGAAACACCGCCTGCTGCTGGAGAACCGCACGATCGAGGTATGGAGCATTCCGCTGCGCCACCGGGTGCCGTGCGCGGGGTTTCTCTTCCGCGAGAAGGAGCCGCCGCTGAACGTCGATAAGTTCAAGATCGCGAAATACGGGCTCTCGATCGCCGAGATCACCGCCGCCAAGCGGGGCGAGGCGGTCGTGCGCGAAGACGGAGAAACGATCCCCAACGCCGAACTCACCTACCGCCCCTACGCGCCGCGCTCCTACGCCTACCTCTCCGACACGAACTTCTCGGCCCGGGCAGCGACGCTCTGCCGCGGGGTCGATTTGCTCTACCACGAAGCGACCTACGCCGCCGCCGAGCAGCGTTCGGCCCGCGACCGCGGCCATGCGACCACCCTCGACGCGGCCCGCGCAGCCCTCAAGGCCGAGGCGAAACGGCTCGTCATCGGCCACTACTCCTCCCGCTACAAGTCGGTCGAGCCCCTCGTCGCCGAGGCGCGAAGCCTCTTCGCGGAGAGCTACCCCGCCCGCGAAGGCGAAATCTTCACCATCGAGAAACAACGCTAAAAAACGCCGGGGAGGCCCGCAGCCGAGCCGGCCGGACAAACCCCATCCATCCGCTGAAACCACCATGACCAAAGCCGATATCCAACTGATCCGCTCGCTGGCCGACAAACGCAGCCGCACCGAACACGGGCTTTTCGTCGCCGAGGGGGAGAAACTCGTCGGCGAGATCCGCTCGTCGCACCTCCGCATCCGCCGCCTCTTCGCCCTCGCGGGGAGCTTCGAAGGGGCGGACGTCGAAGTGGTAACGCCGAAGGAAATGGAGCGCCTCTCGCTCCTCAAGAGCCCCAACCGGGCACTGGCGCTGGTCGAGCTCCCGCACGGCGACCTCGCGGCGGTCCGCCCTGCCGAAACGCTCGTGCTGGCGCTCGACGAGGTCCAGAACCCGGGCAATCTGGGCACCATCATCCGCCTCGCGGACTGGTTCGGCATCCGCGACATCGTCTGCTCGCCCGGTACGGCCGACTGTTTCAACCCCAAGGTGGTGCAGGCCACGATGGGGGCCATTCTGCGCGTGCGGGTCCACTACGCCCCCCTGACACCCTTCCTGCAGCGGGCCGCCGGCGAGGGGGCGCCGGTCTACGGTACCTTCCTCGAAGGCGAGAACCTCTACGATGCGGCGCTCACGCCCGCGGGGGTCATCGTAATGGGCAACGAGGGGCGCGGCATCTCGGCCGAGACGGCGCACACCGTCACGCGCAAGCTGTTGATCCCGCCCTACCCCGCCGACCGCCGCGCCTCCGAATCGCTCAACGTCGCGATGGCCACGGGTATCGTCTGCGCCGAGTTCCGGCGACGGGCCGCACAGCGATAAAAGTTTCGCAACCGGATGTTTTCCAGGTAAATACGACGACATTCCGATCGGATGAGACCGCCCCGTCCGACGAAATGCCGCCGCCGCATGCCGGCAGCGCCGTCCGAACCGCCGCACGCAAAGCGAAACGGCAGAATCCGCCCTGCCGTTTTTTCCATTTCCGTGTCTCATTTTTTCCTCGCCGATTGCCAACTCAAAGAATATTTGCTACATTTGTCCTTTGAAACGAAAGAAAGGCATGTCCGAACAGAAACTCAAAATAGGCATCACGCAGGGAGACCCGAACGGCATCGGCTGGGAGGTGATTCTCAAGACGCTGGCCGATCCACGCATCACGGAGCTTTGCACGCCGGTCGTTTACGGCGCCGCAAACGCCCTGCAATACTATTTAAACACGATTCCCGAGATCGAGGCCCTGCCGTTCGACCCGGTCGCCTCGGCCGAGGAGGCCCGCGCCGGACACATCGCGCTCGTCGAGTGCGGCGTCCCTGCGAAGATCGAACCCGGGCTGGCCACCCGCGAGGCGGGTGCTGCGGCGGTCGAGGCGCTCCGCCGCGCGACGGACGAACTGAAGGCCGGGACGATCGACGCACTCGTCACCGCCCCCTTCGACAAGGAGACGGTCCAGAGCGACGACTTCCGCTACACGGGCCACACCGAATTTTTCGGGGCCGCATTCGAAGGCGAACCGATGATGATTCTGTGCAGCGAGCTGCTGCGAGTGGGGCTCGTGACGAAGCACGTCCCCGTGGCCGAGATCGCAAGCCGCATCACCCGCGAAAAGATCATCGCCGACCTCAAGACCCTCAAACAGACGTTCGTGGCCGACTTCGGCATCGTGGCGCCCCGCATCGCCGTGCTGGCGCTCAATCCCCACGCAGGCGACGGCGGACTGCTGGGCCGCGAGGAGCAGGAGACGATCGCCCCCGCCATCGCCGAAGCCTTCGACAGCGGCGTGCTGGCCTTCGGACCCTTCGCCGCCGACGGGCTCTTCGCCAGCGGCGGCTACCGCAAATTCGACGGGATTCTGGCCATGTACCACGACCAGGGGCTGGCTCCTTTCAAGACCCTCTCGCCCGACGGCGTGAACTTCACGGCGGGGCTGAGCGCGGTCCGCACCTCGCCCGACCACGGCACGGCCTTCGATATTGCAGGGAAGAACCTCGCCGATCCGCAGTCGATGCGCAGCGCCCTCTATGCGGCGATCGACATCGTCCGCCACCGACGCGACTGGAACGAGTGGTCGGCCGATCCGCTGCCCCGGGCCGAGCGCGAACGGAGCCGGCGCGACCTCTCCGTCAAGGAGCTGCCGCAGACGGAGAAGGAGTAGTGGGGAAGAGTATTCCGGCGTCGATGACGCTGGCGAGCCGCAGCCTCCCGGGGCGGAGAGCTGTTCCTCTACGTCGCAAGTTCGTCCACCCGGCTGTGAGCTGGCTTCGAGACGGTTTCGATGCCGCAGGCATCGGCGGGCTGCAGCCTCCCCGCGCAGAGGGCTGTTCCGCTACATCGCAAGCCCGTCCACCCGGCTGTGAGCTGGCTTCGAGACGGTTTCGATGCCGCAGGCATCGGCGGGCCGCAGCCTCCCCGCGCAGAGGGCTGTTCCGCTACATCGCAAGCCCGTCCACCCGGCTGTGAGCTGGCTTCGAGACGGTTTCGATGCCGCAGGCATCGGCGGGCCGCAGCCTCCGGCGGCGAAGGCCCGCAGCTCCTTGCAGTCGAGCGGAACCTTCGCAGGCCGCGACCCGAATTCAGAATGATTCGGTCGCACGGCAATCGGCAGGCCGCAGTTTTGTTCTTTGGCAGTTGATTACGCTTGTGGCTCGGTCGCGCAGCGACCGGCAGCCCGCAGCCGCCCCCTGGCGGAGGGCTGCTCCTTTGTGTCGCAGGCCCGTCCGCTCGGCTGCGGGCTGGCCTTGTGCAACAAGAATCGGTCCGTCAGGACAGCGGGTTGCAGCCCGATTCAAAATGCTGAATTTTGAGTCGGGAATCTGCGGTTCCGGCAAGGAACCGCCGCGGGCCGCAGCCTCCCGGCGGCGGAGGCCCGCAGCTCGCGTCCCGCAGGTCCGCTTCGAGCGTGCCCTCCGCAGGCTGCGTCCCGAACCGGAATGCTTGCCCAACCGCGTCCGGCAAAGCTGTTTAATTGTGAAGAATGAATTTGCACCCGAAGGGGCGCAGCCCCGTCCGGACCCGCACATACCGCACCGAAAAAAACCGGGCACACCGGAAGCGTATTCCGTCTCGTAATTGTGGAAGCGCCGAAGGCCCCGAAAACTTAAATACAAAAAAAAACTATGATTCACATCACTTTTCCCGACGGCACATGCAAAGAGTTCGCCGAAGGGACAACGGCCTTCGAGATCGCATCGAGCATCAGCCCTCGTTTAGCTGCCGACTCGTTAGCGGCCTCGTTCAACGGCAACACCGTCGATCTGCAGCATCCGATCGCGGAGGACGGCACGATCCGCTTCTTCAAGTGGGAGGACCCCGAGGGCAAGCACGCCTTCTGGCACACCTCGTCGCACCTGCTGGCCGAGGCGCTCGAAGCCCTCTACCCGGGGATCAAGTTCGGCATCGGACCCGCGATCGAGAACGGATTCTATTACGACGTAGACAGCCCCACCCCCATCACGGAGGCCGATCTGCCCGCCATCGAACAGAAGATGACCGAGCTGGCCCGCACCAAGGAGGAGGTGATCCGCCGCGAAGTGCCCAAGGAGGAGGCCCTGAGGACCTTCACCGAGAAGAACGACCCCTACAAGGTGGAGCTGATCCGCGATCTGGAGGACGGCACGATCTCGTTCTACACGAACGGCGCCTTCACCGACCTCTGCCGCGGTCCGCACATTCCCAATACGGGCCTCGTGAAGGCCATCAAACTCACCTCCGTGGCCGGCGCCTACTGGCGCGGCAACGAGAAGAACAAGATGCTGACGCGCATCTACGGCATCTCGTTCCCCAAGAAGTCGATGCTCGACGAATACCTCGTCATGCTCGAAGAGGCCAAGAAGCGCGACCACCGCAAACTCGGCAAGGACCTCGAGCTCTTCACCTTCTCGCAGAAGGTGGGCCAGGGGCTGCCGCTGTGGCTGCCGAAGGGCACGGCCCTGCGCGACCGGCTGGAGCAGTTCCTGCGCAAGGTGCAGAAGCAATACGGCTACCAGCAGGTCATCACCCCGCCGATCGGCAACAAGGAGCTCTACGTCACCTCGGGCCACTACGCCAAATACGGCAAGGATTCCTTCCAGCCCATCAAGACCCCGATCGAGGGCGAGGAGTATTTCCTCAAACCGATGAACTGCCCCCACCACTGCGAGATCTACCGCTCGAAGCCCCGCTCGTACAAGGACCTGCCCGTCCGTCTGGCCGAGTTCGGCACGGTCTGCCGCTACGAGCAGTCGGGCGAGCTGCACGGACTGACGCGCGTGCGCGCCTTCACGCAGGACGACGCCCACCTCTTCGTCCGTCCCGACCAGCTGCTCGAGGAGTTCGAGCGCGTGATCGACATCGTGCTCTACATCTTCCGCACGCTCAAGTTCGACAACTACACCGCCCAGGTTTCGCTGCGCGACCGCGAGAACCACGAGAAGTACATCGGTTCGGACGAGAACTGGGAGAAGGCCGAGTCGGCCATCATGCAGGCCGCCCGCGAGAAGGGGCTCAACACGGTCGTCGAGTACGGCGAGGCCGCCTTCTACGGCCCGAAGCTCGACTTCATGGTCAAGGACGCCCTGGGCCGCAGCTGGCAGCTCGGCACGATCCAGGTGGACTACAACCTGCCCGAGCGCTTCGACCTCACCTACAAGGGAGCCGACGACAAGCTCCACCGCCCGATCATGATCCACCGCGCCCCCTTCGGCTCGATGGAGCGTTTCGTGGCCGTGCTGCTCGAACACACGGCGGGCAAATTCCCGCTGTGGCTCGCCCCGGACCAGGCGGTCGTGCTTCCCATCTCGGAGAAGTTCAACGACTACGCCCGCGAGGTCGTCGAATACCTCAACCGCAGCGATGTCCGCGTCCAGATCGACGACCGCAACGAGAAGATCGGCCGCAAGATCCGCGACAACGAGCTCAAGCGCATCCCCTACCTGCTGATCGTCGGCGAGAAGGAGGCCAGCGAGGGGCTCGTATCGGTCCGCGCACAGGGCGAGGGCGACAAGGGCCAGATGACGATGGAGGCCTTCAAGGAGCTGATTCTCGAATCGGTCCGCCAGGAGGTCGAAGCCAACAAACTGGAACGGGCCTGATTTTTGCCCGTCGGCGCAGGCGGCAGCCCGGGGCTCCGGGTCTGCGGCCGGCACCGGCGACGTACCAGAATCATTCATTCACTTTTTAATTCATACGACTATCGCAACGACAAAACCGTTCCCGCCGAGGCCTTTCAACCCCGGGAACAACAGACCGAAACCTGCCGGCGCCCCCGGGCCGCGCGGCCCGCGAGCCGAGAAGGAGAATCCGCACCGGATCAACCACCAGATCACGGCACCCGAGGTGCGCGTGGTGGGCGACAACGTGCCGCAGGCGCAAGTGATGCCGATCCGCGACGCCCTGCGTCTGGCCGACGAACTGGAGCTCGATCTGATCGAGATCTCGCCCAAGGCCGAACCTCCCGTATGCCGGATCGCCGACTACCAGAAGTTTCTCTACCAGCAGAAACGCAAGGCCAAGGAGATCAAGGCCAACCAGACGAAGGTGGTCATCAAGGAGATCCGCTTCGGACCGCAGACCGACGACCACGACTACAACTTCAAGCTCAAGCACGCCCAGAACTTCCTGAAGGAGGGGGCGAAGGTGAAGGCCTACGTCTTCTTCCGCGGCCGTTCGATCGTCTTCAAGGAGCAGGGCGAAATTCTGCTGCTGCGCTTCGCGACCGACCTCGAGGAGCTGGCCAAGGTGGAGATGATGCCCAAGCTCGACGGCAAGAAAATGAACATGATGCTCGCCCCGAAGGGGACGAAGAAGTAACGTGCAGCCGGCCGTCTGTCGGCTGCACGGCAAAGCCTCGGAAACTACTCCGAGGCTTTTTTTATGCGCACCGCCCCACCGCTCTCCGGGAAACCGGCCGCACTTGCCGAAAAACCCGGCTACACCCGCCGAAAGATCGACTGCACCGCTCGAAAGACCGGCCGCAGCGTCCGAAAAAAGGCCCCGTCCCGGCGCCGAAACGATCGGAACCGGACAAAACGTCCGTATAATTACAGCGGAGAAACGTCCCGATCGCCCCCATTTACCGAACATTTGCCATATTCACGGACCACTTTTACCTAACAATCAAGCAATATGGCAAGCGTAAAAATCAAATTCCGGGCCTCCACCGTCGAGATGAGGGAGGGGAAGCTCTACTACCAGGTGATCCACAACCGGCAGGTCCGCCAGATCAACACCGGCTACCGCCTCTTTCCCGAGGAGTGGGACGCCGTCCGTTCGAAAGTCGTCCTGTCTCCGGGCATCGAGAAACAGCGCAGCGACTACCTGTTCGCCATCCAGCAGGCGCTGGCGAAGGAGCGCGACCGCTTCGACGGCATCATCGCCCGGTTCGAACGCTCGGGCATCCCCTACACCATCGACCGGGTGCTGGCGTGCTTCACCTCGCGGTCGGCGGCCGGCGGGTTCTTCACCTTCGCGCGGCAGCTGGTCCGGGAGCTGCGCCAGATCGGGAAACGGCGGATCGCCGAGACCTATACGACCTCCCTGAACAGCTTCCAGCGCTACTGCGGGGAGGGGGAGCTGCTGTTCGAGGAGGTGGATTCGACGCTGATGATGGGCTACGAAAGCCAGCTCCGCGCCACCGGCATCTGTCCGAACAGCACCTCCTTCTACATGCGCAACCTGCGGGCCATCTACAACCGGGCCGTGGAACGGGGGCTGACCGCGCAGCGCAACCCTTTCAAGCACGTCTACACGGGGGTGGACAAGACCGTCAAACGGGCTGTCCCGCTGCAGGTCATCCGGCGCATCCGGGATATGGATCTCTCCTTCGACGCCGATATGGAGTATGCGCGGGATCTGTTTCTCTTCTCGTTCTACACCCGGGGGATGTCGTTCGTGGATATGGCCTACCTGAAGAAGCGGGATTTGCAGGGCGGCGTGCTCACCTACCGGCGCCAGAAAACGGGGCAGCGGCTCTTCATCAAGTGGGAGCGGCAGATGGAGGAGATCGTCGCCAAATACGACACCCCGGGGAGCCCCTATCTGCTGCCGATCATCCGCGACACGCAGCAGGAGGAGCGGCGGCAATACCAGAATGCCGGCCACTTCGTCAACAGGCGATTGAAGCGGATCGGCGAAAAGCTGGGGCTCGCCATCCCGCTGACGAGCTACGTCGCCCGCCACGCCTGGGCCTCCATCGCCAAAAGCAAGAACATCCCCATCTCGACCATCAGCGAAGCGATGGGACACGACTCGGAGGCCACGACGCGCATCTACCTCGCCTCGCTGGACACCTCGGTCGTAGACCGGGCGAACCGGCTTATTCTTAAGTCCTTGTAAGGCTGGAGAGGCGGGCGCGGCGGGCGACCGCCGGCCTTGGACGGCCTGCGACCGGGGACCTGGAACCAGACAACCTGGGACCGGACAACCTGGGACCGGACAACCTGGGACCGGACAACCTGGGACCGGACAACCTGGGACCGGACGGCCGCATCCCGGCAAGGAGCGCCGGACAAAACGCATCGGCCGCGGCTTCCGTGTATGGAAGCCGCGGCCGACAGCGTCATGCCCCTCCGGGGCGGGTCAGCAGAGCAGCGAGCCGTTGCCCTTGCGGATGTTGTTCAGATTCTTGAGGTTGTTGTAGAGGAACCGGCGAATCTTCATCGAGGGCGTCTTGATGAAATCCTCCTTGAGCTCGATCACCTCCGAAAGGTGCGAATAACGGTTCACCTTCTCGTTCACATACTCCCGAATCTCATTGCAGAGCTGCGCGCTCTTCGCCTCGATAGCCTCCTGCTTGGTCTTCCACGTGGCGCGCCAGTCGGCGATCGAACGCTCGAGCTGCTCGCGGTTGAAGTGGACGAAGGCCACCAACCGGCCCCCCTCCTGCTCCGTCACGAGGGCCTCCTCGATGCAGACGTGCGAGTTGAGCACGCTCTCGATATCCTCCGGGTAGATGTTTTCGCCGCCGGGACCCAGAATCATGTTCTTCAGACGCCCCTTGATGTAGAGCCGTCCGCGGCTGTCGAATTCGCCGAGGTCGCCCGTGTGGAACCACCCGTCGGCGTCGATCACCTCGGCCGTCGCTTCGGGATTTTTGTAGTACCCCATCATGATACAGGGGGTGCGGGCCACCAGCTCGCCCTGGTGCGTCTGGGGGTTGACGTTTTCGAGACGCAGTTCGACCCCTTCGGCCGCCGGGCCGGTCGTGCCGATCGTCACGTTGTCGCCCACGGCCCCCGCCAGCAGCGGCGCCGTCTCCGTCAGGCCGTAGCCCACGGCATAGGGCAGCTTCGATTCGAGCAGGAAACGTTCGGTCATCGGGTCGAGCTTCGCCCCGCCGATGCCGAGGAACTGCAGGCAGCCGCCGAAGACGCCGTAGAGCTTGCGCCCCGCGATGCGGTGCAACAGCCTGCGCACGGGCGCCAGTCCGTAGAGGAGGCGCATCGCCTTGTTGGCGGTGAACTTGGCGAGGATCTGCGAGCGGTAGATCTTGTCGATCACGAGCGGCACGATGAGCATCGCCGTCGGCCGCACGCGGCGCATCGCCGGCACGAGGGCCGACGCGGCGGGCGGCCGATCCAGGTAGTAGACCCTCGAACCGGCCGAGAAGGGATAAATCAAGCCGATCGAGCATTCGTAGACGTGCGAAAGCGGCAGCACGGAGAGGAAGCGGTCCTCCTCGGTGATCGGATAGAAGCCGCGGCAGAGTTCGATGTGGTGCACCAGCGCCCGGTGCGAGAGCATCACCCCCTTGGGCGACGAGGTCGTCCCGGAGGTGTAGATGAGGGCTGCCAGGTCATCGGGTGCGGGGACCGTCTTCGATCCGGGCGCCTCGACGCGCTGCGTCAGGACCCTGAGGTTTTTCGTGCGGATCACGATGTTCAACCGGGCGATCGTCTCCTTCGAGAGGATGCCGTAGAGTTTGTCCGAAACCAGCAGCGCCTTCGCTTCGGCATGCTCGAGGATCTTGTCGACCTCCTCGCCCGAGAAGCCGGGCAGGACGGGAACGACCACCATGCCCGCCGCTACGACGGCGAAATAGCAGATGCCCCAGTTGGGCATGCTGCTGCTGAAGAGCGCCACCTTGTCGCCCGGACCGAGGCCGGCCGAGAGGAGCGTCTCCTGAAGCCGGGCGATCCGGAGGCCCGCTTCGCGGAAGGTCACATCCTCCCCGTCGAGCATCGTGTAGGCGATGCGATCGGCAAAGCGTTCGGTACTCCGTTGAACCAGCTCATACAATGTTTGAATAGCCATATCCAACTAAATGTAGTTCGTTATTAAGAACGGATACTGCGTCGCAAAAGTACGAAAAAGCGGCGAAATAACCCAATCTTCTGCTCAAAAAGGGCTCCGCGCGCCCGCCGGAACGGGTTGCGGAGACGATCGGAGGGGCAGCGGCGGGACGTCGGCGGGGCTGCGACCGTTTTGCAACGAGACCGCGGCAGGACGGTCGGCCGGATGCCGGCGGGGCAGCAACAGGACCGCGGCGGGACGATCGGCCGGATGCCGGCGGGGCTTCGGCCGTTTTGCAGCGGAACCGTGGCGGGACGTCGGCGGGGCAGCAGCGAGACAATCCGCGGGACAATCCGCGGGACGATCGGCGGGACGATCGGCGAATCCGAGGCAAAACCGCCTGCGCGGCTGCAGCCCCCGATCCCCCAGCCCCGGCCCCCGGCCCCTCGGCGCTACGTGTACAGGAAGCGCCGGATCGACTGTTTCGGCGTATGGGCGAACCCGTCGGGCAGCACCTCGATACGCGCGATGCGGCTGTAGGCGGGCAGCAGCGCATTGAGGCGGCTGCGCGTCTCCTCGAGCGACCGGGCGACCGCTTCGGCCGTCGGTTCGGACACGGCTCCGCTTCCGGATTCGGTACCCGGTTTTGCGCCGGGCTTCGCCCCGGCTCCGGCCGCCGGCGTGTTCTGGAGGGCGACGAGCGCCACCAACAGCCCGTCGCGCTCGACGACGAGCGATTCGGCGATGCCGGGCATCAGGTTCAACCGGGCCTCGATCTCCTCCGGGTAGATGTTCTGCCCGTTCGCGGAGAGGATCATGCACTTCGAGCGCCCCCGGATGAAGATGTTGCCCGCGCGGTCGATGACGCCCAGGTCGCCCGTCCGCAGCCAGCCGTCCTCCGTAAAGGCCGCCGACGTCGCCTCGGGATCGCGGTAATACCCCTGCATGACATTCTCGCCGCGCACCTGGAGTTCGCCCACCATCCGTTCGGGATCGGGCGAGGCGACGCGAATCTCGAGCCCCGTCACTACGCGGCCGCAGGAGCGCGGCGCGAAGGCGTGCCAGTCTTCATAGGCGACCAGCGGGGCGCATTCGGTCATACCGTACCCCACCGTGTAGGGGATGCGGGCCGTGCGGAGGATCCGTTCGACCCCCTCGTTCAGGGGGGCGCCGCCCATGACGAGGGTCTGCACCCGACCGCCGAACGAGGCGAGGATGCCGCGGCGGATGCGGTTGTAAACCAGCCGGCGAAGCCCCGGAACCGCCGTCAGCGCACGGATCGCCGGGCGCTCCAACAGGGGCATCACGCGCCCCTTGACGATCTTCTCCATCACGAGCGGCACCGTAATGAGAATATAGGGGCGCACGGCGGCGAAGGCGGCCAGCAGGACCGTCGGCGAGGGGGCGACCCCGAGGAAGGTCACGCGGCTGCCGCCGCAAAAGGGGTAGAGAAATTCGAAAGCCAGCCCGTACATGTGGGCCAGCGGCAGCATCGAAATGGAGGTGGCGCCGTCCGGCACGGGAATGCGCGCCAGTGCGAAGGAGATGTTCGAGGAGAGGTTGCGACCTGTCAGCATGATGCCCTTGGGGCGGCCGGTCGTCCCCGAGGTGTAGTTGATGATCATCAACTCGTCGAGCGGAGGGACCTCCGGCAACAGGGATTCCTTCCCGCCGTCGCCGCAGGCCCCGGCCGGTTCCGCCGCGAAACGGGCGAAGGCGCTCCCGAAGGATGCGTCGGCGGCCCGGAGCAGCGAGAAGTCCTCGACGGCGACCGCCCCTTTCAGGGCAGGCATCGCCCCGGCGGGCATCCGGTCCCAGATGCGGCGCTCGGTGAAGAGCAGAAGGCAGCCGGCATGTTCGGTCAGGGAGGAGATGTCGGCAGGGGTGAAATCGCAAAGGATCGGTACGGCGACGGCGCGGTAGGTGTTGGCCGCCAGAAAGACGGTGGCCCAGCGGGCCGAGTTGCGGGCCGCGATCGCGATCCGGTCGCCGGGGACAAGACCGGCCCGCCGGAAGAGCCGGTGCAGGCGGAGCAACTCGCCGGCAAGGCGGCCGCCCGTAAAGGAGTCGCCGCGGTAGTCGCTCAACACCGTGCGGTCGCGATCGCGCCGCAGTCGCTCTTCGATCCGGATCAAATAATGCTCCATACCGTTTTGATTTGTTTCGACAATTTCGTATTTTCGCCGGGGTTGGCATGCAGGTGCACGCCGCCCCGATGTTTTACGAAGATCGGACTATTCCGCGAAAAGCCAAAAAATATGGGACAGAAGCCCGGGCACAAGGCGAAAATCGGCTATGCGGGGTGAAATCCGTTTATGAGGGGTGAAATTCGCAAACGAAAAACGGAAAGAAATGCTCTCTTACGATGCGATACGACAGGCAGCGGCGGCTGTCGGGTTCGACCTCTGCGGACTTGCGCCGTGCCGGCATCTGGCCGAAAGCGAACGCCGCTTCCGCGCCTGGCTCACCGCGGGGTACCACTCGTCGCTCGGCTATCTCGAACGCAACACCGGGAAACGGTTCGATCCGTCGCAGCTGGTCGAACGGGCCCGCACGGCGGTTGTCTGCGCTGTCGGCTACAAGAATGCGATCGGCGAAGGCTATCCCGCGGGGCACCGCACGAAGATCGCCTCCTACGCCTGCAACCGCGACTACCACCTGACGATCAAGGAGATGCTTCGAGAACTGTTCACCCGCATCCGTGCGGATGCACCGTCGGTCGAGGGGCGATGCTTCGTCGATTCGGCCCCGCTCTGCGAGAAGCAGCTCGCTGTCGAGGCGGGATTGGGCTGGATCGGGCGGCAGTCGCTCCTCATCACGCCGGCATTCGGCAGCTACGTGTTGCTGGGCGAACTGCTCCTCACCGACGAGGCGGACCGCTACGACACCCCCTTCGCCGGGTCGCGCTGCGGGAACTGCCGCATCTGCCTCGACAGCTGCCCGACGGGGGCGATCCTCGAAGAGCGGATGATCGACACCCGCCGCTGCATCGCCTGCCACACGATCGAGCGAGAGCCCGACACGCGGATCGGGCTCGACGGCTGGATCTTCGGGTGCGACGCCTGCCAGCAGCGCTGCCCCTACAACCGCCGCGCTCCTCTCCACCGCCATCCCGCTTTCGATCCCCGCTTCGACCCGCGCACGATGAATGCCGAGGCCTGGCTGGAGCTCGACGAGGCAGCCTTCGCGGAACGGTTCGGCGATACGCCCCTCACGCGCAGCGGGCTGCAGCGGATCCGGCAGAACATCCAAAGAGAGGAGGAGGCGGAGCGATAGATCGCGCGTTCGGGCGGCGGGCGGCGGGCGGCGGGCGGCGGCGCCCTTGCGGGCGCAAATTCAGAATTCAAAATTATACTCGGACCGCAGCTTGCGAAGGACACGCTCGAGCGGACCGACCTGCGGGACGCGAAAAGCGGGCCTTCGCGGGGCGAAGCTGCGGCCCGCTGCGGTTCCATTCGGAACCGCAAATTAAGAATTCAAAATTAAGAGGGCTTTCTGGGCACACTTGAGCTTATATTTCAGGTCGGGTCGCAGCCTGCGGAGTGCATGTAAGTTCGGGTACGAACTGCGGGCCTCCGCTGGGTGGAGGCTGCGGCCCGCTGCGGTTCCATTCGGAACCGCAAATTCAAAATTCAAAATTCAAGATTCAAAATTAAGAGGGCTTTCTGGGCACGCTTGGGCATATATTTCAGGTCGGGTCGCAGCCGGCAGAGGACGCGCAGATTCGGGTACGAACTGCGGGCCTCCGCAGGGCGGAGACTGCGGTCCGCACGGTCCTAACGGACCGGCTCAACCTCGGGGCCAGCCCGCAGCCGAGCGGACGGGCCTGCGACTTTAGAGGAGCAGCCCTCCGCCCGGGGGCGGCTGCGGGCTGCCGGTCGCTTCGCGACCGATCTCTGCGCAAAATATCTCTCAATAAATAACGGCTGCGGGCTGCTCGACGTCTCTGACGTCGAATTTGCTGGCAGGCATTTCCTACAAAACCGGGGGCTGCGGCGGCTCCCTGCGAAGCCGCAAATTCAAGATTCAAAATTACCACTCGGGCTGCAGCCTGCGGAGGACACGCAGATTCGGACACGAACTGCGGGCCTCCGCTGCCGGGAGGCTGCGGCCCGTTGCGGTTCCTTATCGGAACCGCAAATTCAGAATTCAAAATTACCAATCGGAGCACAGCCTGTGGAGGGCGCGCAGCGACCGATTTTGCTGCAAAACACCTCGACGCCGACCGACGCGGCTGTGGGCTGCCGGTCCTGACGGACCGAAACAATGCTGCGGCCCGCCGTCGCTCTGCAACGAACCTGCAGACTTAGGCAGTAGTCTGGCGGCATCGATGCTGTTTCGAGCAAGTCCTGCGCTGCAAAATTCCAACTCCGGCCCCGTTTTTCGCTCTTCGACGATTCATTTTTCGTTGAAATTCGTTATCTTTGGCTTTGTCTTGGATACGTCGTTTCAGCAGAACGCAAATGAATGGCCTTTTGCTTTCAGTTTATGCGTATCTTTGGCTGAACCGAAAATACTCCGCCTCGGCCATACCCAAATAAATTTGGCATTGGCCCCGGCTTACAATCAATAACAGCCTCTGCTCAAAAAGGGAACAACCTTAAAACTTCATACGCATGAACACTCCATCGCTTTTCTGGCTGGTTCCGGCCTCCTCCGTCGTCGCACTCGTCGTGGCGGGGCTCTTCTACCGCTCGATGAAACAGGCCGACGAGGGGACGCCCCGCATGCGCGAAATCGCCTCCCACGTCCGCAAGGGCGCCATGGCCTACCTGCGCCAGCAGTACAAGGTCGTCGGGATCGTCTTCGCCGTGCTGGCTCTCTTCTTCGCTGTACTGGCCTACGGATTCGGCGTGCAGAACCCCTGGGTTCCCTTCGCCTTCCTCACGGGCGGCTTCTTTTCGGGCCTCGCGGGCTTCTTCGGCATGAAGACCGCCACCTACGCCTCAGCCCGCACGGCCAACGCCGCGCGTCGGTCGCTCGACAGCGGTCTGCGCATCGCCTTCCGCAGCGGCGCTGTCATGGGGCTGGTGGTCGTGGGGCTCGGCCTGCTCGACATCTCGATCTGGTACTTGATTCTCGACCGCTTCGTCGAGGCGGCCGCAGCGCAGAAACTCGTCGTCATCACCACCACGATGCTCACCTTCGGCATGGGCGCCTCGACGCAGGCCCTCTTCGCCCGTGTCGGCGGCGGCATCTACACCAAAGCGGCCGACGTGGGCGCCGACCTCGTGGGCAAGGTCGAGGCAGGCATTCCCGAGGACGACCCGCGCAACCCGGCGACGATCGCCGACAACGTGGGCGACAACGTAGGCGATGTGGCCGGCATGGGTGCCGACCTCTACGAGAGCTACTGCGGTTCGATTCTCTCGACGGCGGCGCTCGGTGCGGCGGCCTATGCCGTAACGGGCGACGTGGCGATGCAGACCCGGGCCGTCCTGGCGCCGATGTTGATCGCGGCGGCGGGCATTCTCCTCTCGATCCTCGGCATCTTCGCCGTCCGCACGAAGGAGGGAGCCTCGATGAGGCAGCTGCTCCGCTCACTGGGGCTCGGCACGAACCTTTCGGCGCTGCTCATCGCCGCGGCGACCTTCGGCATTCTCTACGGTCTCGGCATCGCCAACTGGCTGGGGCTCTCCTTCTCGGTCGTAACGGGGCTCGTGGCGGGCATCATCATCGGCCAGGCGACCGAATACTACACCTCGCACACCTACCGGCCGACGCAGAAGATCGCCGGCAGCGCCGAGACGGGGCCGGCGACGGTCATCATTTCGGGCGTCGGCATGGGGATGATCTCGACAGCCGTGCCGGTCGTGACGATCGGGGCGGCGATCATGCTGGCCTACCTCTTCGCCAACGGCTTCGAACCCGCTATGACGGCCGAGAGCGTCTCGCTGGGGCTCTACGGCATCGGCATCGCGGCCGTCGGCATGCTCTCGACGCTCGGCATCACACTCGCGACGGATGCCTACGGACCGATTGCCGACAATGCGGGCGGCAATGCCGAGATGAGCGGTCTCGGGGAGGAGGTACGCCGCCGCACGGACGCTCTCGACGCCTTGGGCAACACGACAGCCGCCACGGGCAAGGGATTCGCGATCGGCTCGGCTGCATTGACGGCGCTGGCGCTGCTTGCGTCCTATGTAGAGGAGATCAAGATCGGACTGCAGCACATCGGCACCGCAGTGATCGAGCTGGCCGACGGCTCGACGATCGAGGTGGCGCGCGCCACGATTCTTGACTTCATCAGTTACTACCAGATCAACCTGATGAATCCGATCGTGCTGGTGGGCATCTTCATCGGGTCGATGATGTCGTTCCTCTTCTGCGGCCTCACGATGAATGCCGTGGGCCGCGCCGCCGAGAGCATGGTGGTCGAGGTGCGGCGGCAGTTCCGCGAGATCGAGGGGATCCTCACGGGCAAGGCGACGCCCGACTACGCCCGCTGCGTCGAAATTTCGACCCGCGGCGCGCAGCGCGAGATGATCTTCCCGAGCCTGCTGGCGATCATCGTCCCGGTGGCTGTCGGGCTGCTGTTCGGCGTGGCCGGCGTGATGGGGCTGCTCATCGGCGGTCTCGGTTCGGGCTTCGTGCTGGCGATCTTCATGGCCAATGCGGGCGGCGCGTGGGATAACGCCAAGAAGTACGTCGAGGAGGGCCATTTCGGCGGCAAAGGATCGGAATGCCACAAGGCCACGGTCGTGGGCGATACAGTCGGCGACCCCTTCAAGGATACGTCGGGCCCGTCGCTCAATATTCTGATCAAACTTATGTCGATGGTCTCGATCGTCATGGCTGGTCTGACGGTGGCCTACAGCCTTTTCTGACCGTCTCGACGGGACGGTTATTATGGAAGCCTGCAGGGCGGCCGCTTTTGGCGTCATGCAGGCTTTTTTTTCATAATGGAACGGAGTTTATCGGGCCGCAGTTTGCAATGGCCCTTTTCCGGAGCCGCAAATACAAAATAAAAAATGATATTCGGAGCGCATGCGAAGGACACGCACAAGCGGACTTGCAGGACGCGAAAAGCGGGCCTTCGCCGGGCGAAGCCGCAAATTCAAAATTCAGAATTCAAGATTCAAAATTATGCTCGGGCTGCAGCCTGCGGAGGGCACGCCAAGTTCGGCAACGAACTGTGGGCCTCCGCCGCCGGGAGGCTGCGGCCCGCCGACCTCTACCGAGGTCGATTCCAGTCGCAAGCGATAAGCCCGCAGCCGAGCGGATGGGCCTGCACGAGCGGCCTGCGGACGCGAGAATGCAGCCTTCCGCCCGGGGGCGGCTGCGGGCTGCCGGTCGCTGCGCGACCGAGCTCGACACGACACCCTCCGCAACAAACAGCAGCTGCGGCCCGCTCGGTCCTGACGGACCGATTCCACACACTGCGCAACGATTGCCGAAACAGCACACTCGGCATCCTGCAGTCTGCAGCCCGCCGCCCGCCATCGCGACCAACCTTGTGGCCGGAATACCCTGCCTTGACTAAATCAAATATTCGCCTGCTTCAGCCCTCGGCTTTTCGTATCTTTGGCTCCGCCTTGGATACGCGCCGCCCGAGGTAACAGCAAAAATGCAAATAAATTTGCTTTTACCCCCGGCTTAGCAGTATCTTTGTCAAGCCGCCAAGCAGCCTTAAAAGCAGCCCTAAAAGCAACCTGTAAAACAACCCTTAAACAACCACCGCCCGTGAACAAATTCTTGCGCAAGATTCTCTACGGCTTCGAACTGCTCCGCTGTACGGGGCGGATGCCGGCCCCGGCCGACGTGCTGATCGACGTGTTGATTCCCGTCTGCGAGAAGGATCTCGAAATTCTGCCCCTCGCCCTCGAAGGGGTCCGCCGCCAGGTCTGCCATCCGATCGCCGCCATCTACATCATCGCGGCGCCCTCGCCCGTCTTCGAGGAGTTCTGCCGGGTGCACGACTGCCGCTTCGTCGATGAGCGCAGCGTCCTTGGCTACGACGCTAAATCGTTGAACATCCAAGTCCCCCCCCCGAACGGTCGGGATCGCAGCGGCTGGATCTTCCAGCAGTTGCTCAAGCTTTCGGGCGCGGTGGGCGACAGCGAATACTTTCTGACGATCGATTCGGATCACCTGCTGCTGCGCCCCCACACCTTTCTGACGCGCGACGGCCGGACCGTCTTCTACGGCAGCCGAGAATGCCATCGCCCCTATTACGAGCAGATCGAGCGGTTGATGGGGTTCCGGCCCGCCAGCCGGCTGTCGTACGTCGCCCACAAGATGCTCTTCTCGCGGCAGGAGCTGGCCCGGCTTCGGGCCGAGATCGAACAGCGCACAGGGCTTCGGTGGGACCGGGCGATCGTCGAGAGCCTCGACCGGACGGAGCTCTCGTGCTTCTCGGAGTTCGAGCTCTACGGCAACTGGTTCCCCCGCGAACGGAAGCTGCAGCTCCCCTGGCGCGCCCACTCGCTGCCGCATGAGGAGCTGGCCGACTACGAAACGCTGCGCCGCCGCTACCGCCTTTTTTATGCCGCCATCACCTTCCCCAACTACCGCAAGTCCCATCGGAAACGCCGGAAACAGTAGCCGCCGTCCGGAGCGGCAGTGCCTGGGCCGCAAAGATGGATCGGAGAGGACGATCCGGCCGGTCTCCCCGGGCTGTGGAAGCCGATTGGAGACCCGGTTCGCCCGGTTGTGCCGAGGCCGTAGCAGCCGATCTGAAGGGCCGATCCGCGCCATCCCGTTGGCATCGCGGAGCCTGGTCGGAGGCGGCAATCCGCCCGGGCGCGGCGGAAAGCCTCCCGGCCGTCGGTCTGCAGCGCCCTGGAAATCGAAAAATCGGTCGAAAAAAGTTGCCGATTGCGAAAAAATGTGTACTTTTGCAAGCTATGTTTAACTAATTAACTGTTTACGACAATGCCGAAAATGAAAACCAATGCCGCGGCGAAGAAACGCTTTACCTTCACCGGCACAGGAAAGATCAAGCGCAAGCACGCTTATCACAGTCACATCCTGACCAAAAAGACGACGAAACAGAAGCGCAACCTCTGCTATTCGGGGATCGTTTCTGCGGCCGACGAGGCCAAAATCAAGAACCTGCTCGTCAAATAAATAGCTTCGGACAACCGAAATTCGACGAGCACCATTTTCAATCGGGCGCAAAGCAGCCCCGAAGAATGCGGGAGAACCGCATCGCTGCGAGCGCTACTAAAACTTTTACATTATGCCACGTTCAGTCAATGCTGTTGCGTCTCGTGCGCGCAGAAAGAAAGTTTTGAAACTTGCCAAGGGCAACTTTGGTTCAAGGGGAAACGTATGGACCGTTGCGAAAAACACGGTCGAGAAGGGTTTGCAGTTCGCTTATGCGCACCGTCAGCTCAAGAAGCGGACATTCCGTTCGCTGTGGATCACGCGTATCAACGCCGCCGTCCGCGCGCAGGGAATGACCTATTCGCAGTTCATCGGTAAGCTCAATGCCAAGGGCATCGCGCTGAACCGCAAGGTTCTCGCCGACCTGGCCATGAACGAGCCGAAGGCATTCGAAGCAGTAGTTAATGCGGTTAAATAGCAACCGGCCGCTCGGGAGGCGCTCCGGTGCTTTCCCCGCGGACCGATCGCGGTCGGAATGACCCGCGGGCTTGCCCGCGACACGTACCGCCGCACTTTCAGGCGGAGCCCGTTTTCGAAACGGCGCTCCGCCTGATTCGTTTATTGGGGGCGTTCCCAGCATTCCCAGCCATCGCGAAGAGCGCGCGGAAAGAGGCCGTCCGGGCCGATGCAGACTTGTTTGTGCAGGGAAAGAAGATCGGACGCTGCCGCCGCTCCGGTCAGAAGAGTTTCCAGCCGAGGTTGTCGAGGAAGAGCAGCAGCATCACCACCGGGCAGAAATAGCGGACCAGGAAGCGGAAGATGCTGAAACCGGGGCGGCGATGTGCGCCGCCGGTCGGGGCGTAGAGCTGCGAGGCGATCTCGTCCCTTTTCCAGCGCCAGCCCACGAACACGCAGATCAGCAGGCCGCCTAACGGCAGCAGGATGTTGGCCGTGACGAAGTCGAGGGCATCGAAGAGAGTGAGCCCGCCGATGCGCCACTCCTGCAGCACGCCTAACGAGAGCGAGGCGAGGGCGCCGAGCAGCGCCGTGAAGAGCGTCGTGCAGCGGGCGGCGGCAAAACGGCTCAGAGCCCACTCCTCCTGCAGGTAGGCCGTGACGGTCTCGTGCAGCGAGATGGTCGAGGTGAGTGCGGCGATCACCAACAGCAGGAAGAAGATCGTGGACCACAGCTCGCCCAAGGGCATCGAGCCGAAGATCGTCGGCAGCGTGATGAAGACGAGCGAGGGACCGGCCGCGGGTTCGATACCGGCGCTGAAGACGGCCGGGAAGATCATGAGCCCCGCCAGCAGGGCGACCAGCGTGTCGAGCAGCGTCACGTGCAGGGCCGTGTGGCGGATGCTCGTCTCGGGAGTGAAGTAGGAGGCATAGGTTATCATCGTCCCCAGACCGATGGAGAGCGAGAAGAAGGATTGCCCCAAGGCGGTGAGCACCGACGAGGCGGTGACCTTCGAGAAGTCGGGCGTGAGGAAGAAGCGCAGCCCCTCGATGCCTCCCGGCAGCAGCATCGAGTGCACCGAGAGGACGATGAGGAAGAGGAACAGCAGCGGCATCATCACCTTGGCGGCCCGTTCGATGCCCTCCTTGACGCCGAGCGTGACGATGAGGTGCGTCGCCGCGGCGAAAAGGGTCGCATAAAAGACCGGTTTCCAGGGGTGGGTGATGAAGGCTTCGAAGGTGTGGCGGTGCACCTCGGCGGAGGTTTGGCGCACCAGATCGCTCGTGAAGGAGTGGATCATATATTCGGCCGTCCACCCCGCGACGACGAGGTAGAAACCTAAGATGAGGACCGACGAGAGGACGCCCATATAGCCGATGCCGCTCCACCGCCGGTCGAGCAGATGGAAGGCCCCCACGGCGTTGCGGTGGGTCGCCTTGCCGATCGAGAACTCGGCGATCATGAGCGGCAGCCCCAGAAAGAGGATGCAGAGGATGTAGATGAGCAGAAAGGCGCCGCCCCCGTTGTCGCCTGCGACGTAGGGGAAACGCCAGATGTTGCCCAAGCCTACGGCTCCGCCGGCAGCGACCAGCACGGCGCTGATGCGGCCACCGAAGGTGGCCCGATGTTGAGATTCCTTCATATTAACCTAAAATAAACCGAACCTTTTCGATAAGCCGAGGGCAGAGCCGAACTTGCTCGAGCTATGCCGAGGCGGGAAAAGGTGCGTGTAAACGAACCTTGAATGTCCGGGGTTGCGGAACGCAGCCTGCGGAGTGCTCGCCAAGTTCGGGAACGAACTGCGGGCCTCCGCTGCCGGGAGGCTGCGGCCCGCTGCAGTTCCTTTCGGAACTGCAAATAAAACGAGCCTTTTGTTTTTGGGGAGGGAATTTTGGGGCCGTTCCCTTTCCCCCTGCCGGCCCGCAACCCCTCTCCCCGGCGAAAGGCGGCGTCTTCGCGCTGCCCGTTGCGTCACTCATCCGCCCGGTCTCAGCCCCGTCCTAAATCGGAATCGGTCCGTCAGGACCGAGCGGGCCGCAGCCTCACTCCGCGAAGGCCCGCTGCTCGCGTCCGCAAGTCCGCTCGTATGCGTCCTTCGCAAGCCGCGGCCCGAATAGGACTACAAAATGTATTACAGTTCTAAACGCAACCCTACAGCCCCGCAGCTGCCGGCTATCGCCGGGATGTTCTGCAGTAAATTCGATTGCGAAGCAATCGGCAGCCCGCAGCCGCCCCCGGGCGGAGGGATGCAGCTCCTTGCAGTCGATGCCGCCCTCCGCCCGGCTGCGGGCCGATCAGAACGAAATCGATCCCGCAGGGATCGGCGGGCCGCAGCCTCCGGCGGCGAAGGCCCGCAACTCGCGTCCCGCAGGGCCGCTCGTGCGGTTCCTTCGCAGGCTGCAGCCCGATTTATACTCCTTTTGCCTTTGCACCCGGGATCGGTGCCCGCTGAAGCTCCCAGGCATTCACCGAAACCTCTTGAATTCTTGCAGCCCGACGGAGCGGTCGAAACGACGGAGCAACACCCTATTGCCCGGCGGGCGCACTCCGATCGCTTTCGCTCCGCTCTTTTTTCAGTTCTTCCAGCCCTGCACCGTTCTTCCGACGTGCCCGGGGCCGCTCATTCCAGCGATGCCCGGAGGCATTATGCCTCGATCGTCACGCTTACGCAGGCGATCTTGCCGCCTAACGGCGGCGCCAGTTTCGCCACGGTGCACCGTACGCGCCGCACCTCGGGAAAACGCGCTTTCACGGCCTCGATGATGTTCACGGCGACGCGCTCGATCGTCCGCTGCGTCTGCCGCATGCGTTCGCGCACCACCTCGTAGACAGTCAGGTAGTTGACGGCTCGCCGGACGTCGTCCGCCGCGGCCACATCGCCCAGCTCGGTCGTCAGTTCGAGATCGACCGTGAACCGGTTGCCCACCTGCCGCTCCAGGTCGTAGCAGCCGTGGAAAGCCCGGAACTCCATGCGTTCGAGCGTGATCCGGTACTCCATCGTTATTCGGCGATGACGAGGTAGTAATTCTTCTTGCCGCGCTGCACGAGCAGGTATTTGCCGGCGATCAAATCATCCTTCGTGACGGCGCGCATCGAGTCGGTCACCTTCTCGCGGTTGAGCGAGACGCCGCCGCCCTGAACCAGCTTGCGGCATTCGCCCTTCGAGGGGAAGATCTGCGTCGCGCCGGCCGCCAGCTCGATGAAAGTGAGCCCTTCGAGGGCCGTGCGGGCGATGCGGAACTGGGGCACCCCCTCGAAAACCTGCAGGAGGATCTGCTCGTCGAGCCGGTGCAGCGCCTCGGAAGAGCCGCCGAAGAGGATCTGCGACGCCTCGACCGCCTTTTCGTACTCCTCGCGCGAGTGGATCATCGTCGTGATCTCCTCGGCCAACCGCTTCTGCAGGATGCGCAGGTGGGGGGCCTGCTCGTGTTCGGCGATGAGCCCCTCGATCGTTTCGCGGTCGAGGAGCGTGAAGATCTTGATGTAGCGCTTGGCATCCTCGTCGCTGACATTGAGCCAGAACTGGTAGAACTTGTAGGGCGACGTGTAGCGCGGATCGAGCCAGACATTGCCGCTCTCGGTCTTGCCGAACTTCGTGCCGTCGGCCTTCGTGATGAGCGGGCAGGTAATGGCGTAGGCCTCCGCCTCGGCGCCCAACTTGCGGCGGATGAGCTCCGTACCGGTGGTGATGTTGCCCCACTGGTCGGCGCCGCCTAACTGGATCTTGCAGTTCATCGTCTGGTAGAGGTGCAGGAAGTCGTAGCCCTGCAGCAGCTGGTAGGTGAACTCGGTGAAGGACATGCCGTCGCCCTCGCCGCTGAACCGCTTCTTGACCGAATCCTTGGCCATCATATAGTTCACGGTGATGCACTTGCCGATGTCGCGCGCGAAGTCGAGGAACGAGAAGTCCTTCATCCAGTCGTAGTTGTTCACCAGGCGGGCGGCATTCGGGGCGTCCGAATCGAAATCGAGCAGCTTGGAAAGCTGGCGGCGGATCGCCTCCTGGTTGTGGCGGAGGGTCTGCTCGTCGAGCAGGTTGCGCTCCTGCGACTTGCCCGAGGGGTCGCCGATCATGCCCGTCGCACCGCCGATCAAAGCCAGCGGACGGTGGCCGCAGAGCTGGAAGTGCTTGAGGATCATCACGCCCACCAAGTGGCCGATGTGCAGCGAATCGGCTGTCGGGTCGATGCCGAGGTAGGCCGTCGTCATCTCCTTTTCGAGTTGTTCCTTGGCGCCGGGCATGATCGTGTGGATCATGCCGCGCCATTCGAGTTCTTCGATGAAATTCTTGGTCATCGTATGGTCTTTTTTGTTTTTAATTGTTTCTTTTTCGTTCCGGGAGCGTGGGGGTTGCGCAAAACCGATCACGAGACGGGCAGCGGATTACAGCTGTCTCATCGGTCCGTCAGGACCGAGCGGGCCGCAGCCTCCCGGCGGCGGAGGCCCGCAGCTCCTTTTCGTCGCAGGCGTGCTCCGCAGGCTGCAGCCCGAAAATCATTTTTCATTTGCGGCTTCGCAAGAAGCCGCAGCGGGCCGCAGCTTCGCCCGGCGAAGGCCCGCTACTCGCGTCCGCAAGTCCGCTCGTATGCGTCCTTCGCAAGCCGCGGCCCGAATAGAAGTGCAAACTATTTTATTTTAACTATTTGCAGTTCCAGACGGGAGCTTGCAGCCCCGTAGCCACTCCGGGTTTTGGAGGAAATGCCTGCCCGCAAATTCGACGTCGGAGACGTCGAGCAGCCCGCAGCCGCCCCCGGGCGGAGGGCTGCATCCTCGCGCTGCTCGAAAGCAGGCCCGTCCGCTCGGCTGCGGGCTCGTTTTACAACTGGAATCGACCTCATTAGAAGTCGATAGTCCACAACCTCACCCCCACAAGGGCTTTTCACCAGCAAAATCAATCGCGAAGCGATTGGCAGCCCGCAGCCGTCCCCTGGCGGAGGGCTGCATCCTTGCGCTGCTCGAAAGCAAGCCCGTCCGCTCGGCTGCGGGCTTGCCTTGAGTTAGGATCGGTCCATCAGGGCCGTGCAGCTCCTTCGCAGGCTGCGCCCCGATTATCCTTTGCACCAGGGGTCGGTGCGCCGCAACTACTCCACCTCCATATCGAGCGTCTGCCGCAGCTCGGTGAGCAGCGGGTTCTTCTCCGTCAGGTAGCGGATGCGGTCTTCGAGCTTGATCGGACGGGCGGCCCGGATCGCTTCGTTGATCGCGACATCCAGTTCGAGCGTTCCCTCGATCCCCGCCATACGGGCAATCGCCAGCAGCAGCGCCGTGCGGTTGCGCTGGATCTCGTCGTGCAATTCGCGTGTCGGTACGGCGACCGCGATGCGGTTGCCGTGCACCTCCATCTGCTCGAACGCCTGCTCGAAGCGGGGCCGGCGTTCGCGGATCCGGGCAAGAATCGTCTCCCGGGCCCGTTCGATCTTCGCCTCGGAGGCGGGGTCGATCGTGATGGAGGCTGTCGGTGCCGCCGTTTCAGTCCGTGCTGCGGTCGTCGCCGTCCGGGGCGCCTCCTCCGTTTGGGCAAGCATCGCCGAGAGCGAGGTCCCGAGCGTCGAGGGGCGGTGGGTCGGGGTCCCGCTCCGGGGAGCGTCGGACACCGGCCGCGATTCGGGACAGGCCTGTCCCGAAAGGGCTTGTCCTGCTGCAGCGTGTCCCGCAGAGGCATCTCTTATCGGGGAACGTTCCGCTTCGCTTCCCGCAGCGGGCATTCCTCCTCCGCCAGTCGCTGTTTCGGCGGAACCGATCCGGGGATCGGCCGCCGGGGATGCGGAGGGCGTCGCACTCGCCGGCGGAACGGAAGCCGCAGGTCTTGCCGCAGCCGCCATACCGGCAGGCGTTGCAGCCGTCGTTGCAGCCGCAGGTTTTGCCGAAGCCATTGCAATACCGGCGGGCCCTGCCGCAGCCGTCGGTATCGCGTTTTTTGCAGCCGGCGGCACCGCGGCTCCCGCCGCACCGTTCGTCGCTGCAGCCTGCATCTCATTCGCCGCTGCCACTTCCGCCGCGGCCGGTCGGGGCGTCAGTTCGGGGAGCGGGTAGGAGCCTTCATCGTTCAGCGGCTCCTTTTTTTTTTGACCGAGTCGTGCGATTTTCATCAGACCCAGTTCCACGAGCAGTCGTCCGTTCGACGACTGTCGGATTTTGCCGTCCAGCTCCGTGAGGATCGAGATCGTCGCGAAGAGGAATTCGACGTCGCAGGCCTCCGCCTGCGTGCGGTATCGTTCGAGGAGCGTGCCGGTCATCTCGAGCAGCCGCAGCGTGTCGGCCTGCTTCGCCATCAGCAGATCGCGCATGTGGCGGTTCAGCCCCGACATAAAGGTCTGGCCCGAGAAGCCCTTCGAGAGAACGCCGTCGAAGGCGATGAGCGCCGCCGCGTAGTCGCCGTGCAGCAGCAGGTCGGTCATATCGAAATAGGTGTCGTAGTCGAGCACGTTGAGGGTGCGCGCCACGGAACGGTAGTCGAGCGTCGTGCCGCAGAACGACACCGCCTTGTCAAACATCGACAGGGCGTCGCGCATACCGCCGTCGGCCTTCTGCGCGATGAGGTTGAGCGACTCCTCGTCGGCCGCAATCCCCTCCTGCGAGGCGATATACTGCAGGTAGCCGACCGCGTCTTCGACGCGGATGCGGTTGAAGTCGTAGATCTGGCAACGCGACAGGATCGTCGGGATGATCTTGTGCTTCTCGGTCGTGGCGAGGATGAAGATGGCGTGGGCGGGGGGCTCCTCGAGGGTTTTGAGAAAGGCGTTGAAGGCGGCGGCCGACAGCATGTGGACCTCGTCGATGATGAAGACCGAATAGCGGCCCACCTGCGGGATGATGCGCACCTGCTCGATCAGCGTGCGGATATCCTCGACCGAGTTGTTCGAGGCGGCGTCCAGCTCGTGGATGTTGAGCGAACGCCCCTCGTTGAAGGAGCGGCACGATTCGCAGACGTTGCAGGCCTCGGCTCCGTTGGGCGAGAGACAGTTGATCGCCTTGGCGAAGATGCGGGCGCAGGTGGTTTTGCCCACGCCGCGCGGACCGCAAAAGAGGTAGGCGTGCGCCAACTGGCCGCGCTCGATCGCGTTCTTCAGCGTCGAGGTGATATGCTGCTGGCCGACGACCGAAGCGAAGGTCGCCGGACGGTATTTGCGTGCACTGACAATAAAATCGCTCATAGACGACAAAGATAATACCTTTGCCCCGAAAATGAAAATTTCGCTTCGAAAAATGGGGAGGGGCGACACCATGCGGGGAGCCGCAAATTCAGAATTCAAGATTCAAAATTATGCTCGGGCTGCAGCCTGCGGAGGGCACGCCAAGTTCGGCAACGAACTGCGGGCCTCCGCCGCCGGGAGGCTGCGGCCCGCCGACCTCTTCGAGGTCGCATATACAGTATAAAGCACCAACAACTGTGGCCCGCTCGGTCCTAACGGACCGATTTCAACTTGAGACAAGCCCGCAGCCGAGCGGTGGGCCTGCACGAGCGGCCTGCGGGACGCGAAGATGCAGCCCTCCGCCGGGGGGGGGCGGCTGCGGGCTGCTGCGCCCGTTCGGGCGCAATTCATGATTCAAAATTCAATATTCAGGATTCAAAATTAAGGAGAGAGGCTTTCCGGGTACGCTTGGGTATATATTTCCGTTCGGGCCGCGGCCTGCGGAGGGCGCAACGACGCGAAGGAGTTGCGGGCCTCCGCCGCCCCCAGGCTGCGGCCCGCACGGTCCTAACGGACCGATTCCGATTCAGAACCAACCCGCAGCCGAGCGGACGGACTGCGGCACCCTTGAGGGCGCAATGAAAAATGAAGAATTATTTTCGGGCAGCAGCCTGCGGCCCGCCGACCTCTTGCGAGGTCGATTCCAGCTGCAAGGCCAGCCCGCAGCTGCCCGGGGGCGGCTGCGGGCTGCTCGACGTCTTTGACGTCGAATTTGCTGGCAGGCATTTCCTCCAAACGGGGAGGGCATCTGCAGTCCGCCGACCGCTCGGCGACCGCACCCGCCAGCGATCCGATGCCGTTCCTGCCTGCAAAAAACGACCCCGCATCTGCCGGAATGGCATGCCCCGGCCCCTCCCGAGGTGTCATTTCGTGTCAAAACCTGTCACGATGCGTCAATCTGTCCGGCCGCGGCGGCTTGGCAAATCTTTTGCGGATACCCCTTCCGAAAACGGAAATCATCAAAAAACAGATAACCATGAACATCAACACCTTAACCATCAAAGCGCAGGAGGCCCTGCAGGCGGCGGTCTCCACGGCGCATGCCCACGGCCAGCAGGCCGTCGAGCCGATGCACCTGCTGCGGGTGCTGCTCGACGAGGACGACTCGCTGGCGGCCTTTCTGCTGGGGCGTGTCGGCGTGCATGTCAAAGGGTTGCGCGAAGAGGTCGAGCGGGCGCTCGAATCGCTGCCGCGCGTCGAGGGCTCGGGCGATCCCTACTTCGCCTCGGAGCTTTCGCGCGTGCTGCAGCGGGCCCTCGACTACACAAAGACCTTCGGCGACAAGTATGCCTCGATCGAACACCTGCTGCTGGGTCTGCTGACCGAGCAGGGGTCGGCATCGGTCCTCCTCAAGCGGGCCGGCGCCACCGAGAAGGAGCTCATCGAAGCGATCCGCACCTTCCGCCGCGGGGCGACGGTCGATTCGCCGACCGCGTCGCAGGAGTACGATGCCCTCGGCAAGTACGCCATCAACCTCAACGAGCAGGCGCGCGCCGGCAAGCTCGATCCCGTGATCGGACGCGATGAAGAGATTCGCCGCGTGCTGCAGATCCTCTCGCGCCGCACGAAGAACAACCCGATTCTGGTCGGTGAAGCGGGCGTCGGCAAGACGGCCATCGCCGAGGGGATCGCCCGCCGCATCATCGACGGCGATGTCCCCGAAAACCTCCGTTCGAAGTCGATCTATTCGCTGGATATGGGCGCCCTGATCGCCGGTGCGAAGTACCAGGGCGAGTTCGAGGAGCGTCTGAAGGCGGTCGTGCAGGAGGTCACGCAGAGCGACGGCGAGATTTTGCTCTTCATCGACGAGATCCACACGCTGGTGGGTGCCGGCAAGTCGTCGGGGGCCATGGATGCGGCCAACATCCTCAAGCCGGCCCTGGCGCGCGGCGAGCTGCGGACGATCGGCGCCACGACGCTCGACGAGTACCAGAAGTATTTCGAGCAGGACAAGGCGCTCGAACGCCGCTTCCAGAAGGTGATGGTCGACGAGCCCTCGGTCGAGGATGCCATCTCGATCCTGCGCGGACTGAAGGAGCGCTACGAAAACCACCACCAGGTCCGCATCAAGGACGAGGCGATCGTGGCTGCCGTCGAGCTCTCGACGCGTTACATCACCTCGCGCTTCCTGCCCGACAAGGCGATCGACCTCATCGACGAGGCAGCGTCGCGGCTGCGGCTCGAGATGAACTCGGTGCCCGAGGAGATCGATACGCTGGACCGCAAGGTCCGCCAGCTCGAGATCGAGCGCGAGGCGATCCGCCGCGAGAAGGACGAGCCGCGCATCGAGCAGCTGACGCGCGAGATCGACGAGCTGAAGGCCCGCGAGGCCGAACGCCGGGCCAAGTGGCAGGGGCAGCGCGATCTGCTGCAGAAGATCCAGACCGAGAAGGCGCACATCGAGCAGCTGAAGGTCGAGGCCGAGCAGGCCGAGCGGCAGGGCGACTACGGCCGCGTGGCGGAGATTCGCTACGGCAAGATCGCCGAGGCCGAGCGCGAAATCGCCCGCTACACGGCCGACTTCCAGCGTTCGGCGGCCGGCGAGGCGCTGATCAAGGAGGAGGTCGATGCGCAGGATGTCGCCGAGGTGGTTTCGCGCTGGACGGGGATTCCCGTAACGCGCATGTTGGCTTCGGAGCGCGAAAAGCTGCTCCGCATGGAGGAGGAGCTGCACAAGCGGGTCGTCGGCCAGGAGCAGGCGATCGCCGCCATATCGGACGCCGTACGCCGCTCGCGGGCGGGGCTGAGCGATCCGCGCAAACCGATCGGCTCGTTCATCTTCCTCGGCACGACGGGCGTCGGCAAGACCGAGCTGGCGAAGGCGCTGGCCGAGTTTCTCTTCAACGACGACCAGATGATGACCCGCATCGACATGAGCGAATACCAGGAGCGGCACAGCGTCTCGCGCCTCGTCGGGGCGCCTCCGGGATACGTCGGTTACGACGAGGGGGGGCAGCTGACCGAAGCCGTGCGGCGCAAGCCCTACTCGGTGGTGCTGCTCGACGAAATCGAAAAGGCGCATCCCGACGTCTTCAACATCCTGCTGCAGGTGCTCGACGACGGTCGTCTGACGGACAACAAGGGACGGACGGTCGATTTCCGCAACACGATCATCATCATGACCTCGAACATGGGGTCGCACCTTATTCAGGAGCGGCTGTCGCAGGGTTTCGACGGCGGTCGGATCGACCCGAAGCTGCTCGACGAGACGCGCAGCGAGGTGATCGACCTGCTCAAGCAGCAGCTCAAGCCCGAATTCCTGAACCGCGTGGACGAGATCGTGATGTTCGAGCCCCTCACGAAGGCCGACATCCGGCGGATCGTCGAGATGCAGCTCGACGGGGTGCGCCGGATGCTCGAGACGAACGGCATCCGCCTCGAGTACAGCGAAGCGGCCCGCGACTGGATCGCTTCGGCGGGGTATGATCCCCTCTACGGCGCGCGACCCGTCAAGCGGACGATCCAGCGCTACGTGGTCAACGACCTCTCGAAACGGATTCTGGCGGGCGAAGTCGATCGTTCGAAGCCGATCCGCATCGAGGCCGATTCGGCGGGGCTCCGCTTCGCGAATTAGTTTAGACAGACGGGACACGTTTTTACATTTACATTGCGGCGGCAGTTGCTGCGGTTGCTGGGTTGCGACCGCCGGCCGTTCGACGGGCGACCTTTTCGGGCCGCCCGTTTTTTTGCGAGGAGCGAACATTCGGTGAAGTGGGCGGACTGCAGCTTGCGAAGGGCACGCACGAGCGGACCTGCAGGACGCGAAGAGCGGGCCTTCGCGGGGCGAAGCTGCGGCCCGCTGCGCCCTGCGGGCGCAAATTCAGAATTCAAAATTCAAGATTCAAAATTAAAAGGGGCTTTCGGGTGCGCTTGGGCATCTATTCCGGTTCGGGCTGCAGCCTGCGGAGAGCACGCAAGTTCGACAACGAACTGCGGGCCTCCGCCGGCGGGAGGCTGCGGCCCGCCGACCTCTTCGAGGTCGCATGTACAGTATAAAACACCAACGACTGCGACCCACTAATCGCTACGCGATTGACTCCATTCGAGGACAAGCCCGCAGCCGAGCGGACGGGCGTGCGACCATAAGGAGCAGCCCTCCGCCAGGGGGCGGCTGCGGGCTGCCGACGTCTGCGACGTCGAATTTACAGGCAGACATTTCCGCCAAACCGGTGCGGCTGCAGGCTGCCGGGTCGCTGCGCGACCGAGCCCGACACAAAACACCGCGCAACGAACAGCAACGGCTACCCGCTCGCTCCTTTCGGGCCGAAACAACGCGGTGGTCCGCCAATATTCATTCGCCCGATCCGACCCGATTCTGAGCATGCGGTGCAATATTTTATCGGAGATGCCGTTTTAACAAAGCAAACAGAAAAACCGTCACCGATGAAATCCATCCTCCTCTCGCTCGTGCTGCAAGCCGGCCTCACGTGTCTCTGCGCGGCACAGACGCCGGCCCCGGCCGACACGCTGCAACCTTCCGCCGGCCGCTCGGTCCGCATTCCCGACCGCAACATCGCCATCCGCGATTACAAGATCCCCCGTTCGCGGATCGGCCTCGAACAGAATCTTCATCGCGTTTCACGTCATCCCGGCCTCGACACGCTGCCTTCGCCTGCCGAGAGGGCTGCCGTATTGGCCGAGATCAACGCCCGCTGCGACGCTTCGGGCAAGGATTCGCTGCTTACCGCCGATCTCCTCTGGGTCATGCGCCCCTGGTACGACCGGCTGCATCACGAAGATCCGCACTACCGCATCATGCCGGTCGTCGAGGTAGACAGCACCATCTATCCCGAACGGAAAGCGCGGCTCAAACTCCGCCAAACCCGGATGCCGGGATTCAGCCTGCAGCAGATCAACGACACGCTCATCATCGACCGTTCGCTCGACCCGCTCTTCCGGCGCGGCGACCGCATCGCCGCCATCAACGGCATTTCGACGGCCGAATACCTCCGCTACGTCTACGACGACCGTTATATGAATCCCTCGTATCTCCTTTGCAACTGTTTCTACAACCTCTTCGTCGATCGGTTCCGGATCGACCTGTACCGCGACGGGGCGCCGCTGACCGTCGAAACGGCGGGGCTCCCCTGTTTCGACACCCTCTTCCGGTTGAAGAAGGCCGAGGAGACCGACGCCAACATCCGCACCTATGCCGACGCCCGGTGCGGCTATATCGCCATCCCGCAGTTCTTCCCGAACAACAGCCGCCTTATCCGCATCGTCCGCAAAGCGATCGTCCATTTCAAGAAGCAGGGTATTGCCGACGTCGTTCTCGACCTGCGGCGCAACCCCGGCGGCAGCGGCCACGCTTTCGACGAGATGCTGTCGATCTTCATCGACAAACCCGAAGTTGCCTACTGTCGGGGGCAGCGGATCAAGGCTTCGCGCGAGGCGATGCGCTACTACGACTTTCTCACGGAGGAGCAGCTCGGTCAGGTCGTAGAGCTGCCGGAGGATCAATACGTCCGCTCGTTCGAAACCGCGCCCGGACAATATGTCGAGGGCATGCGCTACTACGTCCTCGTCGGACGCGACACGGGATCGATCGCCGCCTCGTTCGTCAATATGCTGCAATACCACGGCGGCGCCCTGCTCGCCGGGGAGCCGTTGCGGCACAACGCACTCAAATACGGCGAGGTGCTCGACGGCGGCTGGTTCAGACCCGTGCAACTCGCCGAGGTAGGCGTCTCGATGATTGCCATCGACGAATGCACGCGCCGCGACGACGGGTACATCGTTCCCGATATTCCCCTTCCCGCCATCGCCGCCGAACACCTCTCGGGGCGCGACGGCGAACTGGACCGCCTGCTGGCGATCATCTGCGAACGCCGCGACCGGAATACCCGGAATGCTGAATGCGAAACGGGGCTGCGCCAGTGACGGGGCGCGGTTCCATTTGGAACCGCAAATTCATAATTCAAAATTCAATATTCAAAATTAAGAGGGCCTTCCGGGCGCGCTTGGGCATATATTTTAGTTCGGGTCGCAGTCTGCGGAGAGCTCGCAAGGTCGGCAACGAACTGCGGGCCTCCGCCGCCCCCAGGCTGCGGCCCGCACGGTCCTAACGGACCGATCCAAACTCGAGCCAAGCCCGCAGCCGAGCGGACGGGCCTGCGACGCCAAGGAGCAGCCCTCCGCCCGAGGGCGGCTGCGGGCTGCCGACGTCTGCGACGTCGAATTTACAGGCAAGCCTTTCCGCCACAGCTGGCAGCTGCGAACCGCATCGAACCTCCTGTACCGCCCCCTCCAAAAAGAACTTACCTCGTCCGGAACGACGCGCCCACCGGGCAATCCGCTTCGTTTTTCCGTTTTATTTCGTACATTTGTCGAATGATTCACGAGCAGGAGATATTCCGTATCGCTGACGAGACGGCCTTCGAGCGGAGCGCCCTGGCGCTCTTTCGCCGGCAGGCCGCCGCGTGCCCTCCGTACGGGGAGTACCTAAAGCGCCTGGGGTACGATGCCGCCGCCATCGGGGCGGTCCGACGGATCGAAGAGATTCCCTTTCTGCCGATCCGTCTCTTCAAGCATCGCGACGTCTACGACGGATGCCGTCCCCCCGAGGCGGTCTTCACATCGAGCGCCACGACGGGGATGGTTCCCTCGCGCCATCCGATGGCCTCGCTGGCCCACTACGAGCGGGTCTTCACAGAGGCGTTCCGCACCTTTTACGGCGATCCGGCCGGCTGGAGCCTCTATGCGCTGCTCCCCAACTACTTGCAGCGCACCGGTTCGTCGCTGGTCTACATGGCCGACCGGTTGATTGCCGCCTGCGGCTCGGGAGGCTTCTACCTCGACCAATACGAGCAACTGCTCGCCGACCTGAAGGCCGACCCGAAGCCGAAGATCCTGCTCGGCGTGAGCTATGCCCTCTGGGAGCTGGCCGAGCGCTATCCGCAGCCGCTGCGCGACACAGTCGTCATGGAGACGGGCGGCATGAAGGGACATCGCGAGGAGCTGCCGAAGGCGGCCTTCCACCGCATTTTGTGCGAGGCCTTCGGCGTCGAGGCGATCCACTCCGAATACGGGATGGCCGAGCTCACTTCGCAGGCCTACTCCGCGGGGGCGAACCGCTTCCGCTGCCCGCGCTGGATGCGGGTGCTGGCGCGCGACGTGAACGACCCCTTCGAGCACTTCGCGGGCGAGGCGCGCGGCGGGCTCGACATCATCGACCTGGCCAACCTCCATTCGTGCGCCTTCATCCAGACCGAGGATGTGGGACGCGTCCACGCCGACGGTTCGTTCGAGGTCGAGGGCCGCATCGACCACAGCGAGATCCGCGGCTGCAACCTGCTCGTGCAATGACCCCGAACCCGATCGACCGCCGCGGTCTGACGTACAGCGTATTCCTCAAGCCAGCTTGCTCAAGGGAACCGAACCTTTTGGAAAGAGCCAAGCTTGCTTGGACTATGCCGAGGCGAAAAAAGGTGCGTGTAAACGAACCTTGAATGTCCGGTGTCTGCGGGACGCAGCCTGCGGAGTGCCCGCCAAGTTCGGGTACGAACTGCGGGCCTCCGCTGCCGGGAGGCTGCGGCCCGCTGCAGTTCCATTCGGAACTGCAAATAAAAAACAAACCTTTTCGACAAGCCGAGGGCAGAGCCGATCTTGTCCGGGCTTTGCCGAGGCGGGAAAAGGTGCAAGGATTTGAACCCGATCGACCGTCCCCGCGCAGCCTGCCGCCGGCGGCCGTCCGCCGAAGACCATACCGTTTTAAACCGATACCGATACGACCGATGAATCCTACCGACATCGACTTCGTCCTGCTCTGGGTGGATGGCGCCGATCCTGCCTGGCGCGAGGAGTTCAACCGCTACCGCCGCGAAGCGGGAATGGACGCCTCCGAGGTCCGCTACCGCGACTGGGGGCTGCTGCGCTACTGGTTCCGCGGCGTGGAGCGCTTCGCCCCCTGGGTGCGGCGCATCCACTTCATCACCTGGGGCCACCTGCCCGTCTGGCTCGACTGCAGCCATCCGAAACTGCGCATCGTCCGCCACGCGGACTACATCCCTGCGGAGTGGCTGCCCACCTTCAATTCGAACGTTATCGAGCTCAACATCTCCCGCATAGGAGGGGGGCTCGCCGAACATTTCGTCCTCTTCAACGACGACACGCTGCTGACCCGCCCCTGCCGCCCGGAGGATTTTTTCCGCCGCGGACTGCCGTGCGACATGGCCCGGCTGAGCATCGTGCGCCCTTCGTGCATCGCGCAGACCGTGCTGAACGACCTCGCCCTGATCGACCGGGTCCATCCGCGGAGCGACCTCAACCGTCATCTGGCGAAGTGGCTCTCGCCGCGCTACGGCTTCGGCAACCTCTGCAAGACCCTTTCGCTGCTTCCCTGGAGCTTTTTCCCGGGCTTCTTCGATCCCCACATGCCGCAGCCCTACCGCCGTTCGGCGTTCGAGCGGGCCTGGGAGGTGTGGGGTGCGGAGCTCGCAGCCGCCTGCCGCAACCGCTTCCGCGCACCCTCCGACCTCTCGCACTGGCTCGTCCGCTACGATACCCTCTGCCGCGGCGAATTTGTCCCGCGCGGCTTCGCCGATACGCTGCTCAGCGACCTTGACGACCGCTCGATCGAACGGGTCTGCCGCGAAGTGGCCGCCGGCCGCCGCCGTATGGTCTGCCTCAACGACAGCACCGACATCGCCGATTTCGAACATTCGCGCCGCCGGCTCGAATCGGCTTTCGAAGAGCTGCTTCCAGATCGATCCACCTACGAAATCCGTTGAATCCCATGGATATCCGATTCTCCGTCCTCGTTCCGCTCTACAACAAGGAGCGCGAAATCGAAGCCACGCTTCGCTCCATTCTCGCACAGCGCCACGCGGCCGCCGAGATCGTCGTCGTCGATGACGGTTCGACGGACCGTTCGGCCGGGATCGTCCGCCGCATCGCCGAAGAGACGGCCGCGCAGCCCGGTGCGCCCTCGATCCGGCTCATCGGCCAGCCGAACGCCGGCGAGTGCGCCGCCCGCAACCGCGCCATTCGCGAGGCCCGTTCGGAGTGGGTCGCGCTGGTCGATGCCGACGATTGCTGGCATCCCGACTTTCTGACCGAGATCGCCTCGATGATCGCCGAGTGGCCCGATTGCGGCCTCTACTGCACGGGATTCAACATCATCGACCGGGAGGGGGCATTCCCCGCCCCCGGCCCCGCCGAACGGGGTGTCGTCGACAACTTCTTCCGCGATTCGGCTCACCGCTACATCGCCACCTCCTCCACCTCGGCGATGCCGCGCCGCGTATTCGACGAGGTCGGCGGATTTCCCGAGGGGATGAAGATCGGCGGCGACCTGTACACCTGGATCAAGATCGCCCGCCGCTACCGGGTCTGCTTCTCGCCCCGCCGGTTAGTCGACTGCTCGAAGATCGCCTCGAACCGCTCGGCCGCGATCTACACCCCCGAGCAGACGCCCTATTCGTTCGAAACGCTCTACGACCCCGCGGCTCCCGTCGACGAGCGCGAATTCATCGCCCGGGCTGCACTGGGCAAGGCGCTCATCCTCGCCGCGAAGGGCGACACGGAGGCGGCCCGGCGGGCCATCCGCACTTTCGGCTTCACCCGCACCTACCGCCGCACGCTGCACAAGGTGCAGGTGCTGATCCGGCTGCCGCGCAGCTGGCGGCCGACGGTGATGGCCTGCTACAATTACTTGGCCTGGAAAATCGCCCGGAAGGGGCTGTAGATTTTTTGAGGGAGGTGCGGAGGTTTCGCCGTAAGTGCGCTTGAAAGGAGAGAAAGCTGGAAGCGATCGCGCAGCGATCGACGGGCGATTCATTTTGAATTTAAGCTATTGAATATCGACCTTGCCTTGCAGAGAACGTGCGGGACGTAGTGCTGTTTCGGCAGTCAAGGTTGCTGTGTGTGGAGCCGGTCCGTCAGGACCGAGCGGGCCGCAACCTCCTCGGCGCGGAGGCCCGCAGTTCGTACCCGAACTTGCGTGTTCTCCGCAGGCTGTAGCCCGATTCGGAACATTTCATTTTTAATTCTTCATTTTTAATTTGCGGCTTCGCAGGAAGCCGCCGCAGCCCGCAGCCGCCCCCGGGCGGAGGGCTGCATTCTCGCGTCCGCAGGCCGCTCGTGCAGGCCCATCCGCTCGGCTGCGGGCTTATCGCTTGCGACTGGAATCGACCTCGGTAGAGGTCGTGCGGGCCGCAGCCTCCCGGCGGCGGAGGCCCGCTGCTCCTTATCGTCGCAGGCGAGCACTCCGCAGGCTGCGACCCGACCTGAAATATATGCCCAAGCGTGCCCAGAATGCCCTCTTAATTTTGAATCTTAAATTTTGAATGCTGAATTTGCGGTTCCGAATGGAACCGCAGCGGGCCGCAGCTTCGCCCCGCGAAGGCCCGCATTTCGCGTCCCGCAGGTCCGATTGTGCGAGTCTTTCGCAAGCTGCGCCCCGAATTCCATCATTCTGAATATTGAATCATGAATTTGCAGTCCCGGCAAGGAACCGCAGCAAGTTCTTACCGATCCGAGTAACAAAGCCCTTCCCGTTCACCGGCGCAGATACCGGTACGGGCGCTTCCGATAGTTCGTTTTGTGGAGCGTCACGAAATCGATCAAGTCGTCGAAAAGCCGTTTCACGGAGAGCGAATCGAAGACAAGACCGTCTTTACCGAACTTTTTGTTGAAATAGGCGGGCAGATCGACCAGCCGGACACCCTGCGAGTGGGCAAGCCGGTAGGCTTCCTCCGGTTCGACAATCACGTCAGTACCGTAATAGAGGCTTGCCTCGTTGCAATGATTGTATTCGATCCGAAGAATGAAATTTTTCTTTTCGTCGAACCCGACGATAACCCCGGCCCATAAATCAAGATCGTACTCCATCTCGATCAGGCTTGCATTCAATACCAACTCGTCTTTTCCGTGTGCCGACATAGTTCAAATTTTTGGGCCTTTTCTCGCCTCGGCATAGTCCGAGCAGGCTCGGCTCTGCCCACGGCTTATCGAAAAGGTTATTTTGTTTTTGTTTCGTTGTTCCTCCACCGTACGGCCGCGCACCGTTCCTCGAAGCCCGGCCGTCTTCTGCACCGCGAACACGGTACGCCCCGGCCGGGACCGAACGCTTCGCAGCTAAAGATACAAAGAATCGGGCACAACACCAAATTTATTCGGGAATCGCGGGCAAAAAGAAGGGCTGCCTGCTCGCAAAAAACAAGAGAACAGCACTTTTAGATACTGTTCTCTTGTTTAGAGCGGAAAACGAGACTCGAACTCGCGACCCCAACCTTGGCAAGGTTGTGCTCTACCAACTGAGCTATTTCCGCAATAATCTGTTGCACGCCCTTCTTTCCGCGGTCTCTGCCTTGCCAAGGTTGGACGTGCCTATTTTCCTGGGGCAAGGTTGTACTCTACCAACTGAGCTGTTTCCGCAAATCTTCTCGCACACCTCTCTTTCCGCGGTCATCGCCTTGCCAAGGTCGGGCGTGCTTATTTTCCCTGAAGCAAGGTTGTGCTCTACCAACTGAGCTGTTTCCGCAATAATCCTTTCGGATTGCGAGAGCAAAGGTAACCAAAATTTTCCATTCTCCAAATTTTTTTCCGTTTTTTCGATCGGTTTTCGCTGCCGACGGCTCCGGATGGCCCGCGATTTGGCGGGACCGGTTCGTTTCGCTATCTTTGTACAATTCAAAATCCGACACACCCATGCATGTATTGATGCTCAACGGCAGCCCGCATCGCGACGGCTGCACCCGCACGGCCCTCGATGAAATCGCGGCCGTCCTCTCGAACGAAGGAATCGATTCGGAAATTTTCTGGCTCGGCAATGATCCGATCGCCGGCTGCATCGGCTGCGGCACCTGCTTCCGCACCGGCAGCTGCTTCCGCCACGACCTCGTGGACGCCTTCATCGAGAAGACCCGCACGGCCGACGGCTTCATCTTCGGATCGCCCGTCCACTACGCCGCCGCCTCGGGCGCTATCACCTCGTTCCTCGACCGCGCCTTTATGGCGGGCAGTTCGCAGGGCATCTACCGCCACAAGCCCGCCGCCGCTGTCGTGAGCGCCCGCCGCGCCGGCACCACCGCCGCACTCGACCAGCTTAACAAATACATCGTCTTCCATCAGATGCCGCTCGTGCCGTCGCAGTACTGGAACATGGTCCACGGCTCGACCCCCGACCAGGTGCGGCAGGATGCCGAGGGGCTGCAGATCATGCGGACGCTCGGACGCAATATGGCCTGGATGCTCAAGGCTTTCGCCGCCGCCCGCGAAGCAGGCATCATGCCGCCCGAACCCGAGAAGACGATCCGCACGAACTTCATCCGCTGACCCGCAGCCGCGGCGCACTGTCCTCCCCCGACAAAACATCCAAACGACGAAACGTCCGCACCTACCCAAAACAAAAGGAACGACGCAGGTTGTCGTTCCTTTTGTTTTCTCTTCGCACAGACAGGCCAGCAAGTTATCTACCGATTCAAGGCTTCGCATGCGGCCTCGGCCCTCTGCAAGCGCTGCGCCTCCGCATCCGATAGATTCCGCACCCGGGCAAAACTTCGGAGCAAATCGCGTTGGAAAGAACAAATCGCGCCAATCTCGACCCGGAACATTCCGCAAACGGACTTGTCCCGTTCGGCAAGGCTTCCCCGCTCCCGCAGATTAAAGCCGTAGCAGGTCTTGCACATATTGCGGATGAAACAGCCGGCACACGCCGGATCGGCAAATACGGCGGGATCGTCGAAACGTATGCCGCGCAGCATACCGCGCATATCTTGCCCGGAAACCAGCGGTGTGAAGATCACGCAAGGATAACGCTCGCCATCGACATCGTAGGTGACGGCGCTGTCGCCCGAACCGCAGCATTTGTCTTGTACGCAGGAGTTGTCGAACAGCGGATCGATGGATTTGAGCAGCTGCCGCCATATCGGCCCGTCGGCAATGGAGCGGTAATAGGAAGACAGCCTCTCCCACTGACGAGTGTATTCCGCGACATCGGCATCCGTCCAGCGTTCGCCTACAGCCAGTGAAGCCGTGACATCGTAACCTCTGTCCACAAGACTGATTACCCCCTCCGCAAAACCCGAAAGCGTCTGTCGGGAAACCGTCATTTTAAACCGGGAACCGGGCCAGCAGCGATGGACCCATTCCACGGGCAGTTCATGCACCGAACATCCCCGATTGGTTCGGTGCATTCCATCGACGCCGTCGACGGACACGTCGACCGTGATCCGCCCGGCGTGGGATTCGAACCAACTCCGGCGCGACGCATCGAGCAGGGTCCCGTTCGTAATGACATAGAAACGGTATGGACAAGGTCGTGCTTCAGACCAGGTCCATTCGCAAAGATCGCGGATCAAATCGAAATGAAGCAGCGGCTCCCCGCCGAGAAAATGAAAATCCACGCCGTCGTATCGTCCGGCATGCGCCGTTTCATAGAGTTCCGCCTCGACGATACGGCAGGCTGTTTCGAACGGCATCCGGGCTTCGGATTTATGGCGTTCATAACAATAGATGCAATTCAGATTGCAGGCGCGGGTAATCAAAAGGGTGCATTTACGATTCATCGGATAAAAAAACGGCGGGCATCGGAAATGCCCGCCGACAGCCATTAAGCGATTACACAAAAATTGTCATAGCCTGCGACAATCCAGGCGTCGTTCATCGACTTCACGGAGACTTCCTCGAAATCCACCGATTGCAAATTTTCCAGTTTTTTCATTTTTACATTAAATTTGAAGTTAGCCCAATATCGGGTTTGTCTATGTGATCTTCACCTCCATTCCGGTAAGCGAAGAGACGATACGCGGTTTATCGAGAATAAGTTCTATCAGCAGCGGATACAACGTCCGGTTGCGGACACAGTCGGACCAATCGGGTTCACCGGCTCCATTATGCAGGCGCATCGAGGTACATCCGCCTCCGCAGAACGTCCGCCACGGACAGTCCGCGCACGCTGCCGGAAGAGACATGCACAGAAACGGGTGCGACGACGTCTGGCGCGACACCATAGCGGTCAGTCCCTCGGACGAACGGACATCGCCCAGCCGCAGCTCGGGACAATCGGTCAGATCGCAAGGATAAACCCCGCCGTCCATTCCGAAAGAGAGCATCCTGTAACCCGATTGACACCCTTGCGAATGGCAGAAGCTCACCGGACGATGCGTCGTCAGATTATGAAGCATGGCGATCACGGTGCTTTCGCCGAACGAGATGCCCTGCCGGTTGACAGCCTCCAATTCACCCAGCAGCGCCCGCCAAAACCGGGCTACGTCATCTTGCGTAAGGCACAGCGATTTATCCGACATCTGGGCGCTCTCCTTCACGACATTCATCTTGATGCGCGGAAGGCCCAGTTCGGAGGCGAAATAGGCCACGACTTCCGGGAGGTGGGAGAGCGTCTCCTGCGTTACGACGCAAACGGCGCCGACCTTGCGGCCGTAACCGGCTTCGCGCAACCGTTCGAACCCCCGAATAGCCGCAGCATGCGAACCACCGCCATCCCGAGACAACCGGTTGCGATCGTGGATAAAGGCGGGACCGTCGATGCTCACGCTGCACAGGATGCCCCGTGCGTACATCTCCCGGGCAAGGGTGGGCGTCACGCAGACACCGTTGGTTTCGATCAGCATCCGCACCTCGATTCCGGCATCGTGCAGCGCATCCTGCATCCGGCGGACCGAATCCCAGGCCAGCAGCGGTTCCCCGCCCCAGGCCTGAAGGGCGATGCGCTGCAACCCGCAGGCCCGGCAATGCGCAACGATCTTTGCGACGATGCCGTCGAGCATCGCTTCGCCGATACGCTCCGTCGGGTGCAGTTTCCGGAAACAATAGGTACAGCGATTGTTGCAGGCCCGTGTCAAATCGATCATAAAGAAACGGGGATCGACGGTTTTGATGGCGGCGGTCCGCTCATTACCGAGGGCGAATCCGCGCAGGGAGAGCACGCGCTGCAACTCCGGTCGCCGGTCGCCACGGACAATACGCGATCCCAATTCCCGGGAAGCGAGCAAAGTCGCCCCCGTCGCAGACTGTAACAGCAGCGCACTTTCTTGCGAGGCAAAGAGCGTGCATTCGCCCAGCAAGCCGGTTTCGCAGTCGAAGCGTTCCATACGGAGACCGTTTTTGTCTCTCCAGCCCCTGAAAGATAAAAGCAGAAAAAAAAGAAAAGCGCAGAGCTGAAAGCCTATTTTACTGTAACAGGTCTTAGGAAACCTCGGAGTATAAAATAAGCAACAGTCCCCACGCCTTATGCCACAAATGGATACGGCGCGAAAGATGTCCGCCTATTCTTCACTCTCATCGAATTTCCTAAGTTCGTTACAGAAGAATAAACTTACACTTTCCAAATGTCGCTGCAAAGGTAAAAAACTTATTCGGAAAATGCAAACGTCATCTTTTTCGGACTGTTGCCGGAGCAAAGATCGCCAAATAATTTCGAAAAACCAAGATCGGCAGATCGGCGGCAAACCGCAACCGGAGCATACGGAGCTTCGGTGCATTCGTTCCGGGCGCCGCAACGTCTGGCGGAGCTCGAACCTGGACCACCCCCCCCGCCCCCACTGCCCAGCCAAATCCCCGGCCTCCGGGCAGCTGCGGCCCTTAAAAAGAGATCCCCCGCTCCCGAAAAACAGGAGCGGGGGATCGCAGCGATATGCGCGCCGTTCGTCCTACCTGGCGATCCGGCCGTTCGTGGCGCCGTCGGCGGCGGCCATGATCTCCTCGATCGGGAACTGGGCGTAGTCGCCCGGGACGGTGTTCTTCAGCGCGCAGGCCGCAGCGCCGAGCGCCAGCGCCCGCGGCATCTCCATCCCGTGGACCATTCCGTAGATGATGCCGCTGTTGTAGGCATCCCCCACGCCCACGCAATCCACGACCCCTTCGATGTCGTAGATCCGCGCCGCATACATCTTCCCCCGGTGCCACAGCGTGCCGCCCAGCAGGTGGTGCTGGGCATTGAGGACGTTGCGCAGCGCGAAGACGATCGTATGGCACTTCGGCAGCAGCCGCGCCACCTCCCCGGCCGCCTTCGCATACCCCTCCATCGGCATCTCGTAGGCCGTGTCGCACGCCTTGAAGGCGGGCATCGGAACCCCGAGCGCCTGGAGGTACTCCAGCTCGGTGCCGAAGACGATGTCGCACTCGGCCAGGAGCGGCGGCAGCACCTCGCGGGCCGTCTTGCCGTATTTCCAGAGGTTGCGGCGGTAGTTGATGTCGCACGAGACCACCAGCCCGCGACGGCGCGCGGCGGCGATCGCCTCGGCGCAAACGGCCGCCGTGCCGGCGCTCACGGCCGCCGAGATGCCCGACCAGTGGAACCAGCCGGCATCGGCGAAGACCGCGTTCCAGTCGATGTCGCCGGGCTGCAGGGCATCGAACGACGAGTTGCCCCGGTCGTAGACCACCTGCGACGAACGCATCGCAACGGCCTCCTCCATATAATAGAGCCCTATGCGGCCCTCCTTGCGGACGACGAAGTCCGTGCCGACGCCGTAGCGGCGCAGATCGGCGACGGCCGCATCGGCGATCCGGTTGGCGGGCAGGCAGGTGACGAACTCGCTCGCAAGGCCGTAGTTGGCCAGCGAGACGGCGACGTTGGCTTCGCTGCCGCCGAAGCCGGCCTCGAAACGGCCCGTCTGGTTGAATCGGCGGAACGCGGGCGGCGTCAGCCGCAGCATCAGTTCGCCGAAGGTGACGATCTTCATGGTATCGACGTTTTTTCTACAAAAACGAAAGCGCGGGCAGGCCGAAGCACCGCCCGCGCCGTTCCGGCTATTTCTGCTTCTGCGTCTCCTTCACCGAAGCCTTGACGTTCAGCTTGCGGAAGCCCTCGAGAATCGTAGCGTCGTTGTTCTTCGCCGCGTCGTAGACGACCGTCACCTCGCGCTTCTTGATGTCGATCTGCAGATCCTCGATCCCCTTGCCGAGGGCCGGAACGTTCGTCTCGACCTTCTTGGCGCAGTTCGGGCAGTCGAGATCCGTGCTGAAGACGGTCGTCGTCAGCTGCTTGTGTGCCTTCTTCGCCGGCTTCTGTGCCAGGCAGATACCCGTACCCATCACGAGGGCCAGGCAGATTACCAAAAACTTTTTCATCGTGTTGCAGTGTTTAATGGTTTATTTTTTCAATTTTTTTATTCGTTTCGGCCGCAGTCCGGGGCTGCTTCCGCGCCGCGGCGGGGAAAAGCCGCCCCGCCCGCGCCGCCGGGCACCTCATCGGGAACCCCGCCGGGCACCTCAACGGACACCCCACCGGACGCCTCCCCGCCGGTGCGCCGTCAATAGAGGTTGAACCGCAGACCCACGTAGAACTTGCGTCCCATCAGCGGGCCCCAGATGTTCATCGAGTTGAAGGCCGTCGAGTAGGGATTCGAAGCGTTCAGGATGGGGACCTTCTGGCGGTAGTCGCCGATATTCTCGCAGCCGACGTAGAAGTCGAACTTGCCGACCTTGTGCGTCACCTGGGCGAAGAACATCGGGTAGGAGGGCGACTTGTCGTCGTGGGCCAGGTCGCCGTCCTGCGTCGGGATGCGGGCCGGGCCGTTGAGCTGGGCCGTCGCATCGAAGACCCAGCGGCGGAACTTCGTCGCATACTGGATGTTGAGCAGCGTCTTGTAGGCGTTCACCAACGGGCGCTCGACCGAAGCGGTCGTGCCGTCGGGGCGGCGGATCGTCATCTGGCTGTCCGTGTAGCGGAACGTGGCGAAGATGTCGAGCCGGTCGGCGGGCGTCCACGAGAAGTCGACCTGGTAGGTGTCCGTGTAGGACTTGCCGTCCGTGTTGTAGATATTGATATAGGAGGGGTCCCACTCCTGATCCACCACCACGGAGTTGTCGAACTGCGTGCGGAAGTAGTCGAAGCTGAGGGTGGCATTCTCCGAGCCGGCCAGCGAGAAGGTGTGCGTCAGCGAACCGCCCGCCGTCAGCGCCTTCTCCATCCGGTCGAAGCGGTCGAACCAGTCCGCCGCCGTGTGCCGCCCGTCCTCGAAGAGGATGTGGCGGCCCGTCGTCAGGATGCCGATGTTGTCCGTCAGCACGTTGGTCGAGCGGTAGCCCAGACCGGCCGAGAGGCGCAGCGCCGTCCGCGGGGTGATGTTCCAGCGGATATGGCCGCGCGGCGTCACGAAGGACTTGTCGTAGAAGGCGTTGTAGTCGCCGCGGATGCCCGCCACGATCGAGAGCTTGTCCTTGATCGAGTAGGTGTACTCGGCATAGATGCCCGCCTCCTGCTCGCGCCGGTCGAAGAGGTAGTCCGTCGCGGCGTGTTCCTCGATCCACGGGGTGGCGTTGAGCAGCCGTTCGTTGATCGAGGCGTGGTGACCCTGCAGCCCGACGATCACCGACGAGCGGTAGGTGAAGTAGTGGTTGTAGGCCACGTTCAGCGATACGGCGTTCTCCGTGCCGGCATAGTCGTTCAGGCCGAAATAGGCCTGCTCGCCGTAGTGGTCGAAGTCGGCGACCAGAATCAGGTTCGAGCGCAGCTCATCCTGCTCGTCGGGGTCGTAGACGGCCGCCCCGACCGGCATACCGATCTTGAGATAGGCCCCCGCCTCGCGGTTGCGGATGTGCGAACCGTAGAGCGGCATAGCGAGCCCCTCCTCCTTCCAGTTCCAGCGGTCGGCCATCGCCTCGCGGTTCGCGTCGCGGTCCTTGTAGTCGAGCATGCCGCCCAGGCGGTTCTCCTGCAGGAGCTTGAAGCCCCAGCGGATCTGGATGCCGTTGTCGGCGGCATAGACCCAGCGGTTGGCCAGCGAGAGGAGGTTCGTCTCGGGCTGGTCGCAGAAGCGGTCGTGGTTGTGGTCCATTTCGCGGACGTCGGTATCGGCCGAGCCGTGGAAGAGGATGATCGACGAGAGCTTCTTGTCCTTCGTGACGGGGAAGGCCGACGAGAGGTTCACCTCGGGGCGTAGCTGGTCGTCGAGGTAGAGGTTGACGAAGAGACGCTCCTCGTCGGTGGGCTTGCGGTGTTCGAGGTTGATCTGCCCCGTGATCGCCTCGTGGCCCGCCGTGACGGAGGCGACGCCCTTCGAGACCTGGATCGACGAGAGCCACATGCCGGGCGTGTAGCTCAGGCCGTAGGGGGCGCTGAGGCCGCGCATGATCGGGCGGTTTTCGTCGAGGATCTGGGTGTAGGTGCCGGCCAGGCCGAGCATCTTGATCTGACGGGCGCCCGAAATGGCGTCGCTGTACCCCACCGTCACCGAGGCCGAATTTTCGAACGACTCGGCCAGGTTGCAGCAAGCCATCTTGCAAAGGCCCGCGAAGGAGATCATCTCGCTTTTGACGAGCCCTTCGCTCTTGACGTAGTTGCCGCTCTGGCGGCCTTCGATCACCACCTCATCCACCGAGACCCCTTCGGGTTCGAGGGCGAAGTCGATGCGTTCGACGCCGGCCGGCACGCGGATCGTGTCGTTCGTATAGCCGAGGTAGGAGGCGACCAGCCGGTCGTAGCCCTTGACGCGGTGCAGCTGCACGCCGCCTTCGGCATCGGCGCTGCCGCCGACATTCGTCTCGGCCCAGTAGACCGCGGCGCCGATGAGCGGCTGCCCTTCCCGGTCGCAGACCTTCGCGCGCAGATCCTGCGCCGCGGCGTTCGCCGCGCAGCCGAGCAGGACGAGAAAACAGATTGACAGTTTGATTTTCATTCGGTTTCCACTTAATTACGGTTAAACTTTCAGCGGCTGCCGACCGCACACGGCGGGTCGCAGCCTACGATCGAAGTCAGGCCGTAACGGGTGGGGCGCGCAGCCCCGCAAGCCGCGAGTATCCCCGCCGGAGCGGCGGGATCGTGCGGTCGCAGTGCACGGGGGTCGGTTCGGGCGCCTCGGGCCGCCAGGCAGCCGGATCGGCGAGGCCCGCCGCGAAGAGTTTCTCCGCAAGAAGCTTGTAGGAAAGGAGCTTGTAGGAGAGATGCTGACGACAACGCTCGCCGTCGCAGCAGCGGGTGTAGAGCGTTTCGTAGAGGGCGTGGAGATGGTTGCAACAGGGGGCCGAATAGGCCGTGCCGGCGGTTGTCGGGGCCTGCGGTTGGGCTTGATCCTGCGCCTGGGCATGAGCCTCGCACGAAGCGCAGGTGCAGGGAGATTCCGGCAAGGCGCAGGGGTTTTCGCGCAAATGGCGGGCGCAGGGGGCTTCCTGGGCATGGCGGGCGCAAAGCGCATCGCGGCCGTGCACCGCCGCGCAGGAGCAGGTCAGCGAACTGCACAACGCCCCGATCGCCGCCCAGACATAGACGACGAAAAAGAAAGAGGCGATGATTCTGCGCGATTTCATGGTTCGTTTTTCCATTCGCTGCGTATGAACGATCCGACAAGCCATCGGGTACACGGCCGGACGGCACACAGCACCAGCGGCAGCGATCGGAACAGCGATCCGGCAGCGGGGGTTCCGTCAGGGCTCGGCCACGCCGCACGCGACGAGGCGGCCGGCCCAGGCCTCGGCATCCCGGCGGGCCGTTTCGGCGTCGATCCCGTAGCGTTCGATCAACAGACGCGCTGCATCCTCCGTGCCGAACTCCCGCTCCCGCAGCTCCTCCCAAAGGTAGAGCGACGAGGCGTTGATCGCGATGACACGCGTAAGATCGGCGCCGTAGCGCCCCGGCATGACGATCAGATACTCGCCCGCCATTTCGCGGACCGTGTATTCGGGTCGAATTTTCATACGGGTGCAAAGGTACGAAAAAACGCGCGCAAAAGCAAACGGACGGATGCGATTTTTCGGGGCGGGCTGCGGCGGCTTTCTGCGGAGCCGCAAATTCAAGATTCAAAATTCAAAATTCAAAATTACCGATTCAGGACGCAGCCTGCGGAGCGCGCACACGACTGCAAGGAGTTGCGGGCCTTCGCGGGGCGAAGCTGCGGCCCGCTCGGTCCTACCGGACCGGCCCGAACTCGAGACCAGCCCGCAGCCGAGCGGACGGGCCTGCGACCATAAGGAGCAGCCCTCCGCCCGGGGGCGGCTGCGGGCTGCGGCGGCTCCCTGCGGAGCCGCAAATTCAGAATTCAAGATTCAAAATTACCATTCGGGCTGCAGCCTGCGGAGCGCACGCAAGTTCGGGTACGAACTGCGGGCCTCCGCCGCCCCCAGGCTGCGGCCCGCACGGCCTTTGCAAGGCCGAAATGCAAAATGAACTGCGGCCCACCAATTGCTGTGCAATAGAAAAGGTAACCTCCGTTTGCCTTTTGCCCTCGGCTTTCGTATCTTTGCAGGGATGGAACCGCACGACCGCAACACACGCGATACCCGCGACGCACGCGACACGGACACCCTGCTTCGCGAGACCCTTCGCCGCTACTGGGGGTTCGACACGCTCCGCCCGATGCAGGGCGAGATCGTCCGTGCCGTGCTGGCGGGGCGCGACACGCTGGCCCTGATGCCGACGGGCGGCGGCAAGTCGCTCACCTACCAGCTCCCGACGATGATGCGCGACGGGTTGTGCATCGTCGTGACGCCGCTCATCGCCCTGATGAAAGACCAGGTCGACCGGTTGCGGCGTCAGGGCATCCGCGCCGTGGCGATCCACTCGGGGCTCTCGCCCCGTCAGATCGACATCGCCCTCGACAACTGCGTCTACGGCGACACGAAATTCCTCTACGTCGCACCCGAACGGCTCGCCACGGAGCTCTTCCGCGCCCGCGCGGCGCGGATGCCCGTCTCGCTGCTGGCCGTCGATGAGGCTCACTGCATCTCGCAGTGGGGCTACGACTTCCGCCCCGCCTACCTGCGCATCGCCGAGCTGCGCAAGCTGCTGCCCGAGGTCCCCGTGCTGGCGCTGACCGCCTCGGCCACCGCCCGGGTCGCGGCGGACATTATGGAACAGCTCCGCTTCGCCGAGCCGCACCTGCTCCGCAGCAGCTTCGCCCGGCCCAACCTCTCTTTCAGCGTCCGCCACACCGAGGACAAGGAGAGCCAGCTGCTACGCCTCGTGCATGGCGTCGCCGGCTCGGGCATCGTCTACGTCCGCACGCGCGAAGCGACCGAGCAGCTGGCCGAATGGCTGCGCTCGGAGGGCGAGACGGCCGCCGCCTACCACGGCGGCCTCCGCTACGAGGAGCGTTCGGCCCGTCAGGAGGCCTGGCTGGCAAACCGGGTACGGATCATGGTCGCGACGAACGCCTTCGGGATGGGCATCGACAAGAGCGACGTCCGGTTCGTCGTCCACTACACGATGTGCGACTCGCTCGAAAGCTACTACCAGGAGGCGGGCCGCGCAGGCCGCGACGGGAAACGGGCATACGCCCTGCTGCTGGTCGCCCCCGACGACGCCGACCGCATCGTCCGCAGCTTCGAGCAGGAGTTTCCGCCCCTCGAACGGGTCAAGGACATTTACGAAAAACTCTGTTCCTACCTGCAGGTGGCCGTCGGCGACGGCGACGGCGCCTCGTTTCTCTTCAACATCTATGACTTCTGCGCCCGCGAACATCTCTACGAAGGGAGCGTATCGTGCGCCATCAAGCTGCTGCAGCTCAACGGCTATCTGACCCTGACCGACGCCCGCGAGCATCCGGCGCGCATTCTTTTCACCGTCAGCCGCGACGAGCTCTACCGGCTGCGGCTGCGGCGCGACGAGCTCGACCCCTTCATCCGGGTGCTGCTGCGGCTCTACAACGGCGTCTTCACCGACTTCCGGCCGATCGACGAACAGCAGATCGCCACCTGGAGCGGCTACACGGTCGAACGGGTCCGCGAGCTGCTGCGCCGGCTGTGGCAGCTGCGCGTGATCCGCTACATTCCCGCCAACGCCTCGCCCATCCTCTACTTCAACGAGGAGCGGCTGCCGCGGGCCGACCTCTACATCGCCCCCGAGACCTACCAGCGCCGCAAGGAGCTTACGCACGAACGTTTCGAGGGGATGCTGCGCTATGCCACGAACGAAACGGAGTGCCGCAGCGAGGTGATCGAACGCTACTTCGGCGCCGAGGAGAGCCGCCCGTGCGGCATCTGCGACCTCTGCCTGGCCGAACGGCGGGCGGCCAGGCTGCGCGAGAACGGAAACGAGAACGGGGAGGAGGACCGGGCGCTGCGCGCAGCGATCCTCGAAGCGCTTCGCCGGGAACCGGCCGATCCCCGCACGCTGCTCGCCTCGTTCGGCGGCCGGCCGGAACGGATTGCCGAGCTGCTGCGCACGATGCAAAGCGAAGGCGCAATCGTGCTCGCCAAGGACGGAAAGCTGATGGAAAATTCATCATTCAAGATTCAAAATTCAGAATGATGGAATTCGGGCTGCAGCCTGCGGAGCGCGCGCACGTTCGGGTACGAACTGCGGGCCTCCGCTGCCGGAAGGCTGCGGACCGCTGCGCCCATTCGGGCGCAATTCAGAATTCAAAATTCAAGATTCAAAATTACCATTCGGGCTGCAGCCTGCGGAGGAACTGCTCGAAGCGGACCTGCGGGACGCGAGCAGCGGACCTTCGCCGGGCAAAGCTGCGGCCCGCACGGCCTTTGCAAGGCCGAAATTCAAAATTCTAAATTCAAGATTCAAAATTAATTGGGCCTGCAGGGTTCTTAGGCGCTCAATCCGATTCGGGACGCAGCCTGCGGAGCGCGCGCACGACTGCAAGGAGCTGCGGGCCTCCGCCGGGCGGAGGCTGCGGCCCGCTCGGTCCTGACGGACCGGTCTAAACTCGAGACAAGCCCGCAGCCGAGCGGATGGGCATGCGACGTGGAGGAGCAGCCCTCCGCCCGGGGGCGGCTGCGGGCTGCTGCAGCCTTTACAAGGCTGCAATTAGAATAAAGAATTAAAAATGCGGCCTCATTTCTCGGCTTTTCGTACTTCGGCTGCGCCTTAGATACTCCGCCTCGGCAAAATCTGCAAACTTCGTTTGCATTTTGCCCTCGGCTTTTCGTATCTTTGCCAGACGGAACGGCAAAACCGCCGCTGCAAAAACGCGTCGCGAAACGCGCCGCCGAACCCTCCGCGCGAGCCGTTCCGTTTGAGTATTGGCTAAAACGTATCCACGATGAAATCGTCCCGATTGCTTCCTTTCCTATGCGCTTCGCTGCTGCTGGCCGCAGGCTGTTCGCGTTCCCGCTCCGCGGCCGACACACCCGAAGAGGAGAAGCGCCCCGTCCGACTGGTTTACGGCATCGACGCCGACCGCTACCGCCTCGAAACGGGCGAAGTGCAGTCCGGCGAGACCGTGGGCCGCATCCTGAGCGGCTTCGGCGTGTCGGCCGCGCAGATCGACCGGCTCGACAAGGCCTCGAAAGAGCGTTTCCCGCTCCGCAACATCCGCGCGGGGCACAAGTACACCGCCTTCATCCACGAAGATTCGCTCCACACCCCCCACCTCGACTTCCTGGCCTACGAACGCTCCGTCGCGGAATACGTCGTCTTCGGCTTCGCGGGCGATTCGGTCTCGGTCGAGCTGGGCGAAAAGCCCACCGCCGTGCGCCGCACGAAGCGCACCGCCACGATCCACTCGTCGCTCTGGGGGGCGATTATGGAACAGAATCTGCCCTATGCGCTGGCCGCCGAGCTGGAGGATATCTACCAATGGACGGTCGACTTCTTCAGCATTCAGAAGGGCGACAACTTCACGGTGATCTACGACGAGCGCTTCATCGACGACACGGTGTCGATCGGCGTCGGCCGCATCTGGGGCGCCAAGTTCGAGCAGCGCGGCAAGGTCTATTACGCGATTCCCTTCCGGCAGGACGACCGGCTGCGCTACTGGGAGGCCGACGGCGCCTCGCTGCGCAAGCAGCTGCTGAAGGCGCCGCTGAAATATTCGCGCATCAGCTCGCACTTCAGCTACTCGCGGCTGCACCCCGTGCACAAGGTGCGCCGGCCCCATACGGGGGTCGATTACGCGGCGCCGGCCGGGACGCCCGTGCGGGCCGTGGCCGACGGGGTGGTGACCTTCCGCGGCTGGGGCGGCGGAGGCGGCAACACGATCAAGATCAAGCACGCCGGCAGTCTCGTGACGGGCTATCTCCATCTGAGCCGCTTCGCGAAGGGCATCGCCGTCGGAACGCGCGTCGCGCAGGGGCAGTTGATCGGCTACGTCGGTTCGACGGGCACCTCGACAGGTCCGCACCTCGACTACCGCATCTGGAAAAACGGCTCGCCGATCAACCCGCTGACCGTCCCGCAGGAGCCCGCCGAGCCGATCGCCGCGGCGCTCCGGCCCCAGTTCGAATATGTCCGCGACCGCATCGTCGCCGAGTTGGAGGGCGACGTGCCGATCGAGGCGTGCATCACGCAGCTCGACTCGCTTCCCTCGGCCGAGGCGCTGCGGGGAGCCGACACGCTGGCCGGCGCCGCAGGAATGAACGCGGCGGAAAGAGAGAAAGCGGAGACGAAGAAATAACCTGTTGCTAACGCAGGGAAAAAGGTATGGAAACAGCCGCCGGCCGGCAACCGGCGACGTATAAATAAGTATATCCCGATATGCAACCACGAACCTCCGTCATCATCGTCGCCGGCGGCGGCGGCACCCGGATGGGCGGCACGATCCCCAAGCAGTTCCGCCTGCTCGGAATGCGTCCCGTGCTGGCCCACACGCTCGACCGCTTCCACCGGGCGCTGCCCGCGGCGCAACTCATCGTCGTGCTGCCCGCCGCCCACATCGAATACTGGAAGCAGCTGAAGGCGCGTTTCGACGTGCCCGCCCACACGATCGTCGAGGGGGGTGCCGAGCGGTTCCATTCGGTGAAGAACGGCCTCGCGGCCGTGGCCTACGACGCCGCAATCGTGGGGGTGCAGGATGCCGTGCGGCCGCTCGCCTCGGAGGCCTTGATCCGTCGCGCAGCCGGGGAGGCGGCCCGCTACGGGTCGGCCGTCCCGGTCGTCGAGGCGGTCGATTCCTACCGCTGCGTCGATGCGGAGGGGCGGTCGCGGATCCTCGACCGGCGAACCCTGCGGATCGTGCAGACGCCCCAGTTCTTCGACCGGGCCCTGCTCGACCGCGCCTACGAGCAGCCCTACACGACCGCCTTCACGGACGATGCCTCGGTCGTCGAGGCGGCCGGCGAGGCGGTGCACCTCTGCGACGGGGAGCGCGGCAACATCAAGCTCACCACGCCCGACGACCTGACGATCGCCGCGGCGCTGCTGGAGGCCGAAGCCGAAGCGCTGCAAGCAGCCGCCGATTCCGGGGCCGGCAGCCCCGATACCCCGGACTTCCCCACCCCATCCGACCCGTCCGGCAACCCCGACCGGTCCGGCAACCCCGGCGGCCCCGTCACCCCCTGCGAACAGCCATGATCCGCACCTACAAATACCGCATCGACCGCCGGACCCTCTACTGGACGGCGCTCTACGTTCTGGTCTACATCGGCTTGGGCTGGGGGCTCTACTGGCTCTACGAAGGGGAGTATCTCTCGGCCTGGTTCATCTCCTGCATCGGGGCGCTGTTGATCCTGATGGCCCTCTCGATTCCGCGCAGGTTGGTGCTGACCGACGAGAAGCTCGAAATTCGCTGCCTGCTCGATATTACGGAGCTGCGGCGCGACGAAATCGCCGGCGCCCGGCTCGTGCAGCCCGACGAAATGAAACTCCTCGTACCCATCTTCGGCGGGTGCGGATTCTTCGGCTACTACGGCCACTTCTTCGACCTGCGCCACTTCGACCGCATCCTAATCTACGCCTCTGAATGGCGCAACCTGGTCGAGGTGATGACCGTCTACGAAGACCGCATCTGGGTCTCCTGCCAGCAGGCCGGCGAGCTGGTCGATCTGCTCAATGCGGGAGCGGCGGGCGAAGAGGAGGAGGAATCGTAAAAGCGGCCGTCCGCTTCCGGAACGCATCGCCCCGCCGGAAAGTGTACTCCGGCGGGGCGATGCGCTGTCTCGGGGGCGTTTGTCTACTCGACGTAGAGCACCAGCCCCTTGAGGTATTCGCCCTCGGGGTGGTAGATGTCGATCGGGTGGTCGGCGGGCTGGGTCAGCTGGTGCAGGATGCGGACCTTGCGTTTCGCGATCGCCGCCGCCGAAAAGACCGTCGTGCGGAAAAGCTCCTTCGAGACGGCCTGCGAGCAGGAGAAAGTAAAGAGGATGCCGCCCGGGCGAATCTGCGCGAGGGCGCGGGCGTTGAGCCGCTTGTAACCCTGCATCGCATTGCCGAGCACCTTGTGGTGCTTCGCGAAGGCGGGCGGATCGAGGATGATGAGGTCGTAGCGGTCGCCGATATGGCGCAGATACTCCACGGCGTCGGCCGTGATCTCGGTGTGCGGGATCCGGTCGCCGCAGTTGAGACGCATATTCTCGGCCGCCAGCTGGACGGCGCGTTCCGAGGCGTCCACCGAGCAGACTTCGACGGCCCCGCCTTCGGCGGCGTAGACCGAGAAACCGCCCGTATAACAAAAGGTATTGAGGACGGTCCGGCCGGCAGCGTAGCGGCGGACGAGTTCGCGGTTCTCGCGCTGGTCGAGGAAAAAGCCGGTCTTCTGCCCCTCCTCCCAGTTGACGGCGAACTGCAGGCCGTGCTCCCGCACGATCTGCGACGCACGGGGCGAGGCGCCCCACAAGTAGCCGTCCACGGCGCCGAGGTCGGCCTTGAAGGGGAGCGTCTGCGACGACTTGTCGTAGATCGCCTCGATCCGCCCGCCGTAGCAGGCGCGGATCGCCTCGGCGACCGCCTTGCGCGAACGGTACATCCCGACCGAGTGGCACTGGACGACGGCCGTCGTGCCGTAAAGATCGACGACGAGCCCCGGCAGGCCGTCGCCCTCGCCGTGAACGAGGCGGTAGCAGGTCGTCTCGGGATTCTCCGTCAGGCCGAGCGTACGCCGCACGTCGCAGGCCACGGCGATGCGGCGGTTCCACCACGCCTGGTCGATCGGCTCCTGTTCGAAGGTAAGGACCCGGACGGCGATCGAGCCGATCTGGTAGTGGCCCCGGGCGATGAAGTCGCCGCTGCGGGTGAAGAGATCGACGAGCGAACCTTCGCTAAAATCCTCCTCCGATTCGGCCTCGATGTGGTCGATCGCCCCCGAGAAGACCCAGGGATGGCGACGCAGGAGCGACTCCTCCTTGCCGCGGCGTAATACGATTTTCGGTATCATGGAATCTCTGTTTGTACGTTTTCGGTGACCGCCTCCCGGGATTCGGGATGAGGGGCGGCCGGGTTTGCCAGCGGGGTTGTGGCCAGGGTTGTGGCCGGGGTTGTGGCCGGGGTTGTGGCCAGGGTTGTGGCCGGGGTTGTGGCCGGGGTTGTGGCCGGGGTTTACGACCGAAGGGGCAGCGTCGCAGCCCGGCGGTTTGCGGCTTGCGCTCTGCGACCCGCAGATTCACAACCAAGGCGGTTTACGGCCCCGCGTTTTACGCCCCGAGGGGTTACAGTCAGCGGTTATGCGTCCGGTGTTATGCAGCCCGGCGGCAGCATTCGGGCGGCTATTGCGCCTCCTTTCCGATCTTCGGGACGTGACGCAGCCGGCGGTAGATCTTCGTGCAGACCCAGGCGTCGGTGGCGGCGTAGAGCTGCTGTTTCTCGGTGAGGGCCGAGCTCTCCCAATTGCTCAGCCGCTGCGCCTTCGAGACCCGCTTGCCGAGGATGATGGCCGACATCTTGCGCAGGCTCTTCTCCTCGATGCCCCACTCGCCGACGAGCGACTGCAGATCGACGAACCCCGCCTCGCGGAAGTGGCGCAACTGGTGCAGGGCGCGCAGGTCGCCCGCCACATCGGTGCCGATCTTCGGCAGGTCGCGGTTCTCGAGGAGCTGGAGAATGGGCTTCGCCAGCGGAATCAGGTTGAGCCGGAAGAGGTAGCAGCGCTCGGCCGACGAGAGTTGCAGCAGCGAGACGCGGAACGTCACCCCGGCGCGGAACGAGGGGCGGGTCTCGGTGTCGAAACCCAGCATCGGCTGCTCGGCGAGGTAGCGGCAGGCCTCTTCGATCTGCTCTTCGCGGTCGACGACGCAAATCTCGCCCCGGAACTCGATGGCGGGCAGCAGGGCCGTCTGTTCGTTGTCGATCTTATGGATATAGGGAGGTCGCGGTGTCATCTTTGTCGCGGTATCATCTTTTCGGAAAAAGTCGGACAAAGATACGAAAAGCCGAGGGCAAAAGCAAACGGAGTTTGCGGTTTTGCCGAGGCCCGAGTATCTTCGACGAAGTCAAAGTACGAAAAGCCGAGGGCAAAAGCAAACGGAGTTTGCGGTTTTGCCGAGGCCCAAGTATCTTCGACGAAGTCAAAGTACGAAAAGCCGAGGGCAAAAGCAAACGGAGTTCGCGGTTTTGCCGAGGTTTGCATTCGCATCTGCATCCGCGGGGCGCAGCTTGCGAAGCGGCCGCACGAAGCGGACCTGCGGGACGCGAGCAGCGGGCCTTCGCGGGGGCGAAGCTGCGGCCCGCTGCGGCTTCTTATCGAAGCCGCAAATTCAGCATTCAAAATTCAAGATTCAAAATTAAAAGGAGCTTTCAGGTGCGCTTGGGCATATATTCCAGTTCGGGTCGCAAGGCTGCGGCCCGCCAATCGCTGCGCGATCGACCCACTGCAAAAGCCCGCAGCCGAGCGGACGGGCCTGCGACGCAGAGGAGCAGCCCTCCGCCCGGGGGCGGCTGCGGGCTGCAGCGCCCATGCGGGTGCAATTAAAAATGAAAAATGAAGAATTAAAAATGATGCTCGGGCAGCAGCTTGCGAAGCGCCGGCACGAGCGGATGCGAGGTGCGGGCCTTCGCGGGGCGAAGCTGGGGCCCGCTGCGGCTTCTTATCGAAGCCGCAAATTCAGAATTCAAAATTCAAGATTCAAAATTAAAAAGGGCTTTCGGGGGCGCTTGGGCGTACATTCCAATTCGGGCTGCAGCCTGCGGAGCGCACGCAGATTCGGCAACGAACTGCGGGCCTCCGCTGCCCGGAGGCTGCAGCCCGCCGATGCCTGCGGCATCGAATCTGCCTGCAACAAGCACGCAACCGGTCGGAGTGAAAGTGCTTGCTGACAAAATCGGTCCGTCAGGACCGGCAGACCGCAGCCGCCCCCTGGCGGAGGGCTGCAGCTTCGCGTCCCGCAGGCCGCTCGTGCAGGCCCGTCCGCCCGGCTGCGGGACTGCCGTCGGAAATTAGGCGATTAGAAAATCGCCCTCTCTGGAGGCCAAGCGGGCTGCGGGCTTGTTGCAGGCATCGGCAAGCCGCCATAAATTTTGAATTTTTATTTCGCAGTTCCTGCAAGAAACCGCTGCCGACCGTCCGAAAACCCAAGAAAAGCACACCGATTCACGCTTCGGACGAAGAAAAGGCCGTTTTCGTTTGCCGGAACGGAAAAAAGTCGCTACCTTTACCAAAATCGTATCAAGCACCCCGTATACCCGACGAACCGACTATGCGCAACCTGCTATTCGCCCCGATCGCCCTGCTCTACCGACTGGCGGTGTCCCTGCGGCACCGGCTGTTCGACTGGGGTGTGTTGAAAAGCGTGCGGTTCGATATTCCGATCATCTGCATCGGCAACATCACCGTCGGCGGCACGGGCAAAACCCCGATGGCCGAGATGCTCATCGGCTATATGTCGCGCTCGCACCGCGTGGCGCTCCTCTCGCGCGGCTACGGGCGCCGCACGAAGGGCTATGTCGAGGTACACCCCGAGGACCACTACCGCGACGTGGGCGACGAGCCGCTGCAGATCAAGCGCAAATTTCCGTCGGCCGTCGTCGTCTGTTGCGAAAAGCGCGTCGAGGGGATCCGCCGGCTCTGCCGCGAACACCCCGAGGTCGATCTGATCATTATGGACGACGGCTTCCAGCACCGCTACGTAGACCCCAAGATCAACGTGCTGATGATCGACTCGACGCGGCCGATCCAGAGCGACCGGATGCTTCCCGCAGGCTCGTTGCGAGACCTGCCGGACCAGCTCTACCGCGCCCACTACTTCATCGTCACGAAATGCCCCGAGCGGATGGCGCCGATCGACCGCCGCATTCTGCGCAAGGTTCTCATCAAGTACGTCTACCAGCAGATCTACTTCACCCGCTTCGAGAGCTTCACGCCCCAGCCCGTCTACCCCGGCGAGGCGCCCGCCGCCCCCGTCACGCAGCGCCGCCGCGTGATCGCCCTCTCGGGCATCGGCAACCCGAAACCTTTCCTGCAGACGCTGCACGAACGGTACGACGTCGTCGCCGAGCTGACGCGCAAGGACCACTACGTCTACCGCGTGAGCGATATGGAGGAGCTGGCCGGACTGCTCGGGCAGCACCCCGACGCGGTCATCGTCACGACGGAGAAAGACGCCGTGAAGATGTGCCGCCGCAAGAAGATTCCGGCCGTCGTGCGGCGCAGCCTCTACTACCTGCCCATCGATATTGCTTTCATCGAAGATTCGGCAACGGATTTTCTCCAAAAAATAGAAGAAGATGTTAGAAGAAATTAAAAAGACGGCGGCCTGGATCCGGACCGCCACGAACGACTTCGCCCCCGAAGTGGGCATCATCCTCGGTACGGGGCTGGGCGACTTCGGCGAAAAGATCGAAGCCGTCTGCACGCTCGACTACGCCTCGATTCCGGGCTTCCCCGTCTCGACGGTCGAGGGCCACAAGGGACGCCTGATCTTCGGCACGGTCGAGGGGCGCAAGGTGGTCGCTATGCAGGGACGGTTCCACTACTACGAAGGGTACAAAATGACGCAGGTCACCTTCCCGGTCCGCGTGATGAAGCTCCTCGGCATCCGCCGCCTCTTCGTCTCGAACGCCTCGGGGGGCATCAACACCTCGTTCCGCGTCGGGGACCTCATGGTCATCACGGACCACATCAACCTGATGCCCAATCCGCTCATCGGCCCCAACCTCGCCGAACTCGGCCCCCGCTTCCCGGATATGCACAACTGCTACGACAAGGGGCTCATCGAGCGTGCGACGGCCATCGCCGAGCGCGAGCACATCAAGCTCCAGTACGGCGTCTACGTCGGCGGCACGGGTCCCACGTTCGAGACGCAGGCCGAGTACCGCTACTTCAAGGCGATCGGCGGCGATGCGGCGGGGATGTCCACCGTTCCCGAGGTGATCGTGGCGCGCCACATGGGAATCCCCTGTTTCGGCGTCTCGGTCATCACGAACTGCGGCCTTTCGGACGAGGTCGGCGACCACGAAGACGTACAGCGGCAGGGACGCAAGGCGGCCGGCAATATGGAAACACTTTTCAAAGCGATGATTCGCGAACTTTAAACAAACGACGGACAACAATGGTAAATAAAGTCATTTTGATCGGGAATGTCGGTGTCGATCCCGAAATACGCGCCACGGAAAACGGCAAGGTGGCCCGTATCCGACTGGCCACGACGGAGCGCTACCGCGACCGTGCGACGAACGAAAACCGCGAACATACCGAATGGCACACCGTCACGCTGTGGCGCGGCCTGGCCGACGTAGTCGACCGCTTCGTGCACAAGGGCTCGCAGCTCTATATCGAAGGGCGTCTGCGCACGCGCGAATGGACGGATCAGAGCGGGAACAAACGTTACACGACGGAGATCATGGCCGACACGATGAACCTGCTCGGCCGCCGCGACAACCGGCAGGAGAACGACGGCGGCGGTTACCGGGGGAATGATGGAGGAAACTACCGCGGCAACGATGGCGGCGGGTATCGCGGCAACGACGGGGGCGGCTACCGGAACAATGACGGCGGCTACCGGAACAGCAACCGGAACGGCGGCTACAACCGCCAGCAGCAAAATGCCCCCGAAACGGCGCCTGCTGCGGCACCCGTCCCGCCGGCCCCGGCCGAGGATCCCGACGACCTGCCGTTCTGACGGCTGACTTTCCGACAACGGGCTGACAGGCGGCCCTTATGCGGCCTTTAAATTTCGAAGGACCGGTTTTCTGACGGCTGACTTTCCGACAACTGCGACGCAAGCCGGGCGAAAGTTCGGTAAGGTGCGCAGCGCATAAAAACTTCGGTCCGACCCCGAAAAGGAGTCGGACCTTTTTTTGTTCGACGCCCGTTCCCTTTTCGGCGCCGAACCCGATGGCAAGCCCGCGGCCGAGCGGATGGGTTTGCGACTTTAGAGGAGCAGCTCTCCGCTGCCACCTATTTCGATTCAAGCTCGGGCTGCAACTTGCGAAGGGACGCACAAGCGGACGCAACGGCGGACGCGAGTGCGGGCTTTCGCCGGGCGAAGCTGCGGCCCGCTGCGCCCGTTCGGGCGCAAATTTAAAATTCAAGATTCAAAATTCAGAATTAAGCAGGGCTTCCGGACACATTTAGACATAGATCCCGTTTCGGGACGCAGCCTGCAGAGCGCCCGCATGTTCGGGTACGAATTGCGGGCCTCCGCCGCCCCCAGGCTGCGGCCCGCACGACCTCTTGCGAGGTCGATTTTGCTGCGGCCCGCCGGTCCTGACGGACCGATTCCAACTTGAGATGCGCCCGCAGCCGAGCGGATGGGCTTGCGACGTAGAGGAGCAGCCCTCCGCCAGGGGGGGCGGCTGCGGGCTGCTCGGTCGCTACGCGACCGATAAACAGAAAAATGGGCTTGCAAAAGCGGCCCGCTCGTCTATTTCGTCTTTTTCGCCTGGTAGGCTGCGTAGTGCAGAAACCGTTTATCGACCAGTGCCTGCAGATCGGCCGGATCGACCTTTCCGCACGCATCCTGGTAATCCAGGTCCGCAGCGGTAACGCGGGTCATCCACGTCACAAAGGGATCTTTCATTGCCAGCAGCTTGTCCAAATTCGACAGGTCCGGCTTCTTCTTTTTCCTGAATAAACTCATACCTCATCCGTTCAAAGCGTTGCGACCGTCGTTCCCCGCGTCGCATCGGGACCGTGCCTCTCCGATACGGACAAAAAAAAGGTCTAATATGCAAAAAGTAGGATGAAAAAGGATCCGATCTGTTCTAATATGCAAAAAGTAGGATATAGA
>CANQIF010000011.1 GCA_947623965.1 uncultured Alistipes sp. | reverse complement strand
ATGTTGGCGCAGTGTATCTGAATTGAAGTGTTGTGATTTGCTTTTAAATTTGTATCTTTGACATATCAAACACACTCATGTTGGCGCAGTGTATCTGAATTGAAGTGTTGTGATTTGCTTTTAAATTTGTATCTTTGACATATCAAACACACTTATCAATAGAGGATAGGGTTAGGCGTTATGTTGTGATTTGCTTTTAAATTTGTATCTTTGACATATCAAACACACTGTTGACGACGTAGCCTCGGATGTCACTACAGTTGTGATTTGCTTTTAAATTTGTATCTTTGACATATCAAACACACTTTCGAGACGCCGAGCAGCGAGGCCAGGACGTTGTGATTTGCTTTTAAATTTGTATCTTTGACATATCAAACACACTTGCCTTTCGATATTGTCAACGCGCGCATTGTTGTGATTTGCTTTTAAATTTGTATCTTTGACATATCAAACACACTCGCTATTCGTTATTCTCGCGGATTGCCGAAGTTGTGATTTGCTTTTAAATTTGTATCTTTGACATATCAAACACACTCCACTGCTGCAAAAATAGACGACAGGCATTGTTGTGATTTGCTTTTAAATTTGTATCTTTGACATATCAAACACACTGTCGTACGGCGTCAATTTCCAACCCCTCTAGTTGTGATTTGCTTTTAAATTTGTATCTTTGACATATCAAACACACTAGCCAAACATGCCTCTAATTCGGAAGGGCAGTTGTGATTTGCTTTTAAATTTGTATCTTTGACATATCAAACACACTTTTGAGCTTGCCAGTAGAGAAAAGGACATTGTTGTGATTTGCTTTTAAATTTGTATCTTTGACATATCAAACACACTACGATCCACCTAACAAGTAGATTCGCTGGTGTTTACGTATGCAATTAGGATGAAAAATCACCGTGTTTGATCGAAGGATTTACGCCGCAAACAGCGTAAATCCTTTTTCTGTTTGATCAAAACAACTCCAGCTGCTGGGTCGGAGCATCCTGAACGATTAACTGGCATCCGCGAAAGAGCTCCATCTGGCCGAACTGTTTGTCGGTGATGGTAAGGATTCCGACATAGCCCTCCTTGGGCAGCCACTGTTTCACCCTTTTGATATGCACATCGGCATTTTCGCGGCTCGGACAATGGCGAAGATAGATCGAAAATTGGAACATCGTGAATCCGTCGCGTAAGAGCCTCTTGCGGAAATCGGCATAGATCTTACGTTCGCGCTTTGTCTCGGTCGGTAAATCGAAGAAGACAAATATCCACATAATCCGGTATTCGCTAAACCGTTCGATCACTCCAAACTCGGATAAGCGATTTTGCGCAACTCGCCGCTAAAACATTTGTACAGCGACGCTGTCGTCATTCCCACTCCTATCATCAGAGGACTGCGACGGCCTTCTATGACAACATCGAGAACGGGGATCGACAAGAGTTTGCTCTTGATCTCAACCGACAACATCGAACAATCCGCCCCCGCATCGACCATATCGGTTACCAGCATATCGACATACGGACGATACGGTTCCATGATATCATCGGCCAGGCAATATGCATTGTAGCGGTTATGATGGTGAATACCGAGTGTCGGCAGCAGCCCGCTGCCCACCAGGGCGCGAGCGACGACCGCACGCAAAACGGCATAGCCGTAGTTCAGCAGATTATTGGGTGCGATCCCCTCTCTGTCGCGCCGGAACCCGTCGATATGCCCGAACAGATTCGGCCAGTAAAACGCCGCTGCCCGGCCTTCGAGATTGTCGCTGTCGCCGCTTTTCACCTGCTTCGCCCACGCCTCCATATTTCCGCAGTCCAAATCGCGGCGGCGGTATAAAACGGAGGATTGATTCCGTATTTTCGCCTGGACCGTTTGTTGCCACAGCTGTTTTTTCAAGGGCAGCGAAGCCTCGATTTGATGACGGAACCGCTCCGACTGAATCGTATTGCCCGAAAGAGGCAGCAACAGTCCGGAAGGCATCCGACGCTCATCGCACGATATGACGGCGACATTGTTGTCGAGCAGCGCCCCCAATGCACCTTGCGTAACGGTTATCTGCTTGTTGTCGAGGATGACTACGCCGATATCCTCGATCGGAATGCGTTTTACGGCCGAGGCCTTGAAATCATCCGACAAAGCCGGATTTTTCGCCACCTCGGGCAAGCGGACCTCCAACTGCGCAAGCCGGACGCTCAAATAGGCCGGATTGCCGAAATACAACGTTCGCTTGATCATATTTCCGAAATTTTACCGGTTACACCTACATGCACTTTATGGGGATTCAGACCTTTTAACGCTTTAAGGCTTCGCGTTCTAATCATCTTTCCCATTTTTATTGATAAGGATTCATTCGTTTTGCCGTCGTATTTATCATCGACCGAGGTTTCCAAATGGTGTCGGAATACATAATAATTGCGGGACAATTTCTGCACCCGATACAGATGATCGCACAACCTTGCATAATCCTTTGCCTCCATCGCATCGAGATACGCCTCTTCGGGCATGCCGAGGATGAACATCTCGTTTTGCTGCATCGAAAAACGGAAGTGCCAGCCAGCAGATTCCGGCAACTGACGAAGGAATGTTTCAGGCATCTCTTTCGTCACCGAATCCCACATTTCATCGGGGCGGGTAACGATAACCGGGATGCCGTACTTCTTGCGTTCGACCGCATGCCAGAAGGTCACAATATGCTCATGCAGATTCCCCTCCTTATCTTCGTAAATAGCCACATGATGATTGCTCCCGGGGTTTACGAAGGCGATCGGCTCCCCTTGTTCATTGTACCGCAGCGGTATGGCAGCATTCAATCCCGTATAACACCTTACGCTGTGAATCGTTCTGCCCTGATGATCCAACAGTGGTTCGGCAAATGCAGCCGTCAAGTTTGTTTTATAATCAGCCAATCGCTGAATTACAATTTCCCGAATGTTCTTGTCTACAATCTTTTCAGGTTTTTTCGGATTTATCTTTTTATTAAATTCTGTAAGGGGGTATTTAACCACGATCTCCTCCTTGCCGTTTTTATAAATACGACCATAGACCGTCTCCTCGCTCAAGGGCCCGCGCGGAATGAGCACTCCTGTCTGGGCGCATACTCTTTTACCACCGCGATAGACGTAGCGTTTACCGAGGCACGCCGCCCGTTTGCCGCTTTTAAACGACACGGCGATATTTTCCACCGCAGCGGCGACCTCCAAGGTCGAGAAGTGCGGCTGCTTGGCGATATAACGTTCCAGCCGCGTCAGCCGCCGCTGCGTAGCCGCATCCTGCCTTTCGTCGGAGTATGATTGGAACGCCTCCTCTTTCAAGGAGTTCAGATTGTTGATTCGCTGTATATATCCCTGCCTGGTACAAGCGATCGTCAGGGCATCGACCGCATGATGGCGATGATCCATCCGTTTGGACCAGTTCGCAATCCGCTCGACGGAGACTATCCGGCCGTTCACCTCGCGCTCCACCTCCTTCGTAAGTCCGGCATCCCGGTACCGCTCGAAGTTCAGGTTGTGCAGCACGTCGTCCCATCCCCAAACATGACGCAGCAGATCGGTGATGCTGCCGCTCGTGGCATAGACATGACGACACACCGACTGCAACATCTCTTTCGCCTTTCGGGCGATATATTGGCTCTCGCGCAGCTGTCGTTCAATGAAGTCCTCGGGCAGCTCCGATGCCGGCATAAGCAGCTTCTTCTGCTTGGTTTTGGAGATGCTGTTCTTCTCCGCCAAATCGGCCACCCGCGCAAGATAGGCATTGAATTCACCTTCGCTTTTGCTCTTCATGTAATCGTACGCGGTCCTGTTGTTTTTCTCCGCATTGCACGTTCTGCAAGCGCACACTTTATTCGAAAAACTGTCATCGAACAAGACGGAGCGGGGAATGATATGCTCGATCTCGACGCCGAAACCCTGCAAAAATTCCTTCACATTGACCGGCTGCCCGCAATACATACATATTTTGCCGCTCTCCTCCCACATCTTGTATTTCTGGATGCGCGAAAGGGTAGGCGTCAATCCGTATTCTTTAATCATTTCGGCAATCCGATCGTTTTCTCTTGTCGCGGCACCGATCATTTTGGTCGTTTTCTCGCGTTCTTCCCGGCTCTGCTTCAGCTCCCGGGCCAATTCGACGCGAATCTCATCGAAACGGCCATACTCCGACAGCAATGCATTGACGAGATTCACCAATTGATTAAGCACCTTCTCCACGACCGGCTGACGCAGGTCCCCTTTCTGAATCGGCGCGAGCTTCTCCTCCAGTGGCCGAGCTTGATTCGCTTCGGTCGTCAACGTCGTATCGTCATAACCTGCCGCACGCTTTGCCTCATAATACGACATCCCCTCCTGCAGATACGGCAGAATACGGCGCATCGCCCGGGCCGATTTGTTCCCGTACCCGCTCTTGACGAAATCGATCCGGCACAAGGCGTCGAGCTCGGCCTCCTCTTCGATTCCGAATCCCTTGCGCAAGACCTCGCGCAGTTCGGACATGGCTGAAATCGAATAGAGCGTATGCCACAATCGGTAGAGCGGCTGGGATTCGAACGACGGATCGATGATTGGCCGAACTTCCCCGGTCTCCGGATTTACCTGGTCGATCACCTGCAGATCGAATCGCAGCAAATCCGCTTTCCGAGCATCTTTTTCCAAGGCTTTGGCGATCGCACAATAGGTGGTGTTGCCCTGCAGCCCCGTTCCCAAGGATTTGCCGATTTGCCACTCCCGGGATTTGATCCCGAGCAAGGCTTTGAAATCATTGGCCTTCAACTTTTCATGCGTATTCATAAAGTCGAAGAGCGCCCGCTTCTGCCCGATGGAAAGGATATAAGGCTCGTTCCTGCTATTTCGGATATTCAGGTTATTGATACACTCCCAGATCTTGCAAGCCTGAAAAAGCGGTGAACTGCGCGGAGCCACCTTGGGGCCGCAATTACGCACACGGCCCCGCACCTCGGCATCGTGCCGTTCCAATTCGCACCTCGCGACCAGGTGCTTGCACGATCGCAGCGGCCGCTGGTGAAAAATGATATAATCCCGGATGTGGGCAATGATTTCATCGGTCAGCAGTTCCGGATAAAACAGGCGCTGACGCGTCATGATGGCGTCATACTCTTCGATATAGGCATCCCGCGGATAGATGCGCTCCTTGCAGCGGAATGCCGGATCGGCCTTTAATTCGTTGTAGAGGTATTGCCCGATCGTCATCCCGCGAGCGTGCAGTTCGCCATACCGCTCTACGACGGCTTGCACATAGGCTCCCTGTTTCTTATCCTCGAAATCGGACTTTACCGTACGGTAACCGCGTTTTTGATTCAGATGGCACAGAACCCGGCCCAATTCTTTCAATCCTATTTGACGATCGACCGCCTGCGCCCGCAGCCCCCATAAATCGAGCTTCGAAAGTTTCAAAGTCGAACCGTCATACATCCCCAGACGGCTCAATTCATCCAGCAACAACGCCCGGCGCAGCTGGTAGCGATCGTACCCCTTGCGCTGGGTGCGGCGTTTCGTTCGGTCGGCATTTTTGGTCAACGCCTGTCCTTTGGTGAATTGCGTGCTCTCCTCGACGCTTAACGGAATGATGCGGCTGCCGATACCGACGATACGATCTCTCTTGTCCGAGCGATCATTTTCTTCCTGAAGCCTCTCATCGCTCCACTCCTCGACGACAGCCCATCCTATGCTCGACGATCCAAGGTCCAGTCCGAGAACTCGTTTCATATGCAATCCGATAAAAAAATGTGTCGTAAATTTAGCAAAAATATTTTATTTCGTCTAAAATATATGCTATATTTGCAACACAGATTTAAAAGCAAATCACAATAAGGATGATTCCGTTGTGAAAACATGCAAGGCGGGGCAACTCGCCTTTTTTTTATGCAATGAACGAATCCTGGGTTGGCGATCGGAAAGCTGCGGGACTGCGGCCCGCACGGCCTTTTCAAGGCCGATTCATTACTTGTACGATCCTTTGGCCAGCCCGCAGCCGAGCGGAAGGGCTTGCTTTCGAGCAGCGCGAGATTGCAGCCCTCCGCCAAGGGGGCGGCTGCGGGCTGCTGCGGCTTCGCTGAAGCCGCAAATTCAAGATTCAAAATTAAATAAGATCGCTGTGGCACGGTTGAGCCTATTCTCGATTCGGGCTGCAGCCTGCGGAGCGCGCGCTCGAAGCGGACCTTTGGGAAGCGAGTTGCGGGCCTCCGCCGCCGGGAGGCTGCGGCCCGCCGATCGCTGTGCGATCGAACTTACTGGCAAAACGCACCAACAAGGCCCGGCGGTTACGGGCTGCGGCGGTTCCATTCGGAGCTGCAAAATAAATAATCGGGCGCAGCCTGCGGAGGGCGCGCACAAAGCGGCCGCTTCGCAAGCTGCGGTCCGATTTTCATTCGGAATTTGCGCCTACCGGATCCGCGGTTTCTGCACGATCCGGAGCACGAGCGAGACGACATAGACGATCATGCCGTAGAGCGGAGCGATCAGACCGACCCGCAGCCCGGACCAGAGGATCGCAGGCGAGACGCCCGCTTCGTGACGCAGGACATCGCTGACGCCGTACAATCCCACCAAAAACGAGAGCCACCCGACGGCGAGCGCCAGCAGCCCAAGCTCCTCGACCCAGGCGGGCGCCTTCCACGCCGCCAGAAAGAGAGCGACGAGCAGCAGCGTGATAAGCCCCATCCAGTTCAAACCGCCCTCTAAAAAGAGGTCGAAAATCGAGTTGCGTTTCGAGTAGTGACGGGTAACATAGACAACGCCGTCGCGACCCGTGATGACCGATTCGCCATCCTTTTTCCACGACGAATCGGGATTGTCCGGCAGAAAATCCGGAGAGACGGAATAGACCGTATCGGCACGGACGGCGCCTGCATCGGATGCCGCCGCATCGGCAGTCGGCGAAACGGCAGAGCCAGTCGAAACAGCCGCCGAAGCAGCCGACGGGGTGATCGAGATGCTCTCCTGCGCAAAGACAGCGGTTCCGAACGGGAGGAGCACGAATGCGAGCACGAAGAGCTGGAATAACATAAACTTTTTCATAACAGTTGTTTTTTAAGGTGAAACATTACGGGGAATTCCTCACCGGCAAAGATACGGACTTCGGGGCGCTCCGTGCAAAGTCGAATCCCCCGATCGGGACATCAAAACCCCTCGTATCCTCCGCCGGGGGATCACCGAAAGCCTTTTTGCCGATCTTTGATCTCGTCTTAGATACTCCGTCTCGGCAATGCTCTCGACTTATACATAGTTTTATATAAAACCAGACGAATCGTTATCTGTACAAAGAAAGGGGCTGCCTATACAGCCAGGCCAGCCCGACCGGGCGCAATTAAAATGGAGTTCGGGTCGCAGCCGGCGGAGCACGCGAGCGACGCCAAGGAGCTGCGGGCCTCCGCCACCGGAAGGTTGCGGCCCGCACGGTCCTGACGGACTGATCCTAATTCCGGGCCAGCCCGCAGCCGAGCGGACGGGCCTGCGACAATAAGGAGCAGCCCTCCGCCCGGGGGCGGCTGCGGGCTGCTGCGCCCATTCGGGCGCAATTCAAAATGAAAAAGGAAGAATTAAAAATGACACGGGGCGCAGCTTGCAAAGAAGCTGCACGAGTGATAAGCGAGTAGCGGCCCTCCGCCCGGGGCGGCTGCGGACTGCCGGTCCTGACGGACCGATCCAGCGGGCAGACATTTTCACTACCCCCCCCCAGCAGCTGCGGACTTTCTGCAAGCAAAATCGATCCCGCAGGGATCGGCGGGCCGCAGCTTCGCCCCGCGAAGGCCCGCTCCTCGCATCCGCTTCAGCGTCCGCTCGTGCGCGCTCTTCGCAAGCCGCGGCCCGATTGCAAAATAGGACATCTTTCATTATTAAATTCGGCCTTGAAAAGGCCGAGCGGGCCGCAGCCTCCGCCGGGCGGAGGCCCGCAGTTCGTCGCCGAACCTGCGTGCTCTCCGCAGGCTGCGACCCGAATTCAAAATCGCAAATGGGACCCAAATAAATTCGGCATTGCGCTCGACTTATTGCTATCTCTGGCTGCGCCTTAGATACTCCGCCTCGGCAAAATCGCAAACAAGCTTGCATTTTGCCCTCGGCTTTTCGTATCTTTGTACATGCGAATCCTCGTAACCCTCGGCTATTGGGCCGTGTGCGCCCTGCTGCTGGCGGCGATTTTCTCGTCGCTCGGCTATCGCTTCGACGACGCTTTCTTCGTCGCCTCGGCCTTTCTGCCGGGGCTGCTGCTTCTCAAATACGGCACCCGGCAGCTGGCCTACGAAACGCCGCAGCGGCGGGCTCTGCACATCGGCTATCTGGCGGCCGCAGCGCTCGTATTAGAGTATCTGTTGCTCTTTTTAGTCAACCACGACAAGGTGGGGTTCGGCCGCGAAATGGCCTTTCCGCCGCTGCTCCTCAACCCCTTCTTCCTCCTCTTTCTCCTGGGGGCGCTGGCCCTGCCCGAGTATCTGCTGGACCGCCGGTTCGCCCGCCGCGAGGCGGCACAGCCGCAGCGGATCGACTTCATCTCGGAGCGCCGCCGCATCTCGCTGCCCGAGGACCGGATCCTCTACGTCGCCTCGAACGATACGGAGGTCGTCGTCCACACGGTGGACGGCGAACAGTTCCGCACGCGGACGCCCATCTCGCAGTGGGAGGCGATCCTGAACGAGCTGCGGTTCCTGCGCATCCACCGGGCCTATATCGTGAGCCGGGCCCACGTCACGGGCGCCACGCGCACGGGGCTTGCGATCGGCGGCGAGCAGCTGCCCGTCTCGCGCAAATACGCCGACCGCGTCGTCCGGGAGCTCGGCGCAAGCGAAGCGGCCGCACTCGAAGGTTGAGCCGGGGCGAATGAACAACGGAGAGGGCCGAACAAACAGGCCGAGGGCGGCATGCGCAGATCGCATACCGCCCTCGCCGCATCAGCGGAAGCCCCGCCCTACTCGATCTCCAGCGTCAGGATCGATTTGGCGGGCAGGGTCAGCTCGATGCCCGCCGCGGTGATCTTCGCCCCGCGGAAAGCTTTCGTGCGCACCTCGTCGGCGCGTCCGAAATCGTTGCAGGCGTCGATCCTCGGCGCCGTGAGTATCATCCCCGAGACCTTCGACGGCTTCAACCGCTCGAAGGCAACCGTCACCCGCTGCTCCCGCTCCAGCCCGGGATTCACGAGCGAAAGGTGCAGCCGCCCCTCCGCATCGCGCGAAGCCGTGGCGCTCACCTCCGGAATGCGCCGCTGCGGCGTCACCTGCCGTTCGGCGGCGTCGCACGCCGTCGGCACGAACTGCGCCCCCTGGTGCGGCCGGTAGAGGTAGAAGGCGTGGTAGGTGGGCGTCAGGACCATCTCGGCGCCGCGCGTGAGGACCATCGCCTGCAGGACATTGGCCACCTGCGCGATATTGGCCATGCGGATGCGGTCGGCATGGCGATGGAAGACGTTGAACGTCAGAGCGGCGACCATCGCGTCGCGCAGCGTGTTCTGCTGGTAGAGATGCCCCCGCACGGTGCCGGGCTCTTCGTCGAACCAGGTGCCCCACTCATCGACCAGCAGTCCGATGCGGCGCGCCGGGTCGATGCCGTCCATCACGGCGGTGTGGCGCCGGATCACCTGCTCGATTTCGAGCGCCTTGCCCAGTGTCTCGTAGTATTCGTCCGCGGAAAAGCACGTTGCGGAGCCCTTGCTCCCCTGCCACCCCTTGATCGTGTAGTAGTGGAGCGAAATGCCCTGCATCCGGCTGCCGATCGACTTCATCAGCACCTCGGTCCAGTTGTAGTCGTAATCCGAGGCCCCGCTGGCGATCCGGTAAAGCCGGTTGCCGTCGAACTCGCGGCAGAAGTTGGCGTACCGCCGGTAGAGGTCGGCATAGTACTCGGGGCGCATCGAGCCGCCGCACCCCCAGCTCTCGTTGCCGATGCCGAGGTAGCGCACCTTCCAGGGCTTCTCGCGGCCGTTCCGTTTGCGCAGCTCGGCCATCGGACCGCTCTCGGCCGTCATGTATTCGACCCATTTGGCCAGCTCCTCGACCGTGCCCGAGCCGACGTTGCCGCTGATGTAGGGCTCGCAGCCCAGTTTCTCGCACAGATTCAGAAATTCGTGCGTACCGAAGGAGTTGTCCTCCACGGTGCCGCCCCAGTTCGAATTGACCATCCGCGGCCGCTCCGAGCGGGGGCCGATGCCGTCGCGCCAGTGGTATTCGTCGGCGAAGCAGCCGCCCGGCCAGCGCAGCACGGGAACCCGGAGCGCCCGGAGCGCCTCCAACACATCCGTGCGGTAGCCCTCCTCGTTCGGAATGTCGGAATCTTCGCCGACCCACAGACCGCCGTAGATGCAGGTGCCGAGGTGTTCGGAGAACTGACCGTAGATTTCGCGGGCGATCGTCGGCCCGTCGGTCGAGCACTCCTGCACGCGGACCGTGACGGAGCGGGCGGCGGACGCCGGCCCCTGCGTTTGCGGCTCTTCGGCCGGATGTGCGGCTGCGAGCCGGACGGCGGCCAGACTGAGGACCGCCGACAGCAACAGAAGGAGTTTCGGGTTCTTCATGGTATGGATTAGGGTTGGTTTTCAGTTTTCGCCGGAGAACGGCCGCTCCTCCGAACTGCACAGACAGCACAGCCGGCGAAGGTTCCGCCGTTTCGTCCGATGCGCACCTTCCGAGCCGCCGTTCCGTCAGATGCACGGTCACCGAGCCATCATTCCGTCAGATGCACCGCGCGCCGAGCCGCCGTTCCGTCAGATGCGCCCTCTCCGGCTCGCCGGTTCGTCAAAGGCGCCCCTCCGACTTGCCGTTTTTCAGATGCGCCGCGCCCCTTCCGAGATAACGACGTCGTAGACCTGCGGCGCGTGGCCGTAACGCTCCTTGAAACGGGCCGTCGCCGTCCCGATGAAGCGGTCGTAACGCTCCGTGCGCACGAGGTTGATCGTGCAGCCGCCGAAGCCGCCGCCCATCATGCGCGATCCGGCGACCCCGCATGCGGCGGCCGTCTCGACCAGAAAATCGAGTTCCTCGCACGAGACCTCGTAATCCTGCGACAGTCCGCGGTGCGTGGCGTACATCGCCGCACCGGCCGCCTCGCCGTCGCCCCGTTCGAGCGCCTCGCAGAAGGCCAGCACGCGCCGCTCCTCGCCGATCACATAGCGGGCCCGGCGGTAGTCCTCCTCCGAGATGCGGTCGCGGACCGCCTCCAATTCGTCGAGCGTGGCGCCGCGCAGCAGGGCCCGGCCGAGCACGGCCGCCACCCGTTCGCACGAGAGGCGCCGGTCGTTGTAGGGCGAACCGACGAGCTGGTGCTTCACGCGCGTGTCGAGCAGCACGAGGCGGAAGCCCGCGGGATTGAAGGGGACGTAGACGAACTCCATCGAACGGCAGTCGAGGCGCATGAGACACCCCTGGCGGCCGAAGACGGAGGCGAACTGGTCCATGATGCCGCACTTCACGCCGCAATAGTTGTGTTCGGTCGCCTGGCCGATGCGGGCCAGCTCGAAGCGGTCGAAGCCGCAGCCGAAGAGTTCGTTCAGCGCGAAGGCGAAAGCCGATTCCAGCGCAGCCGACGACGACATGCCGGCCCCCTGCGGGACGTTGCCCGCGAAGACGGTGTCGAAGCCCTCCACGCGGCCGCCCCGCTTCTGCACCTCGCGGCAGACGCCGAAGAGGTAGTGGGCCCACGCCGGCGCAGGCTTGTCCTCCTCACGGAGGCCGAATCGGCACTCCTCGTCCAGATCGAGGGCGAAAGCGCGCACCTGCTGCGTGCCGTTGGGGCGGATGGCCGCCACGACCCCTTTGTCGACGGCGCCCGGAAGGACGTAGCCGCCGTTGTAGTCGGTGTGTTCGCCGATCAGATTGACACGCCCGGGCGCGGCGAAAAAGGAGGCTTCACCGCCGTAGAGCGCCTCGAAGCGGCGCCCGACCTCTGCTTTCATCGTTTCCATGGATCGAATGTTTTTACGAAGTTACGAAAAAAAACGGGAAATGGTGCAGGGAAGGGAAATTAAACGTCTGTATGAGCGGTATTCGGAGCCGGGCGGCGGGAAGAGGCAGTGGGTAGTGGGTAGTGGGTAGTGGACGGGAGCGGAGCAGGCAGCAGGGCGACCGGGAATGTTCGGGGTTCGAAGCGGTCATTCGGCGGGAGCGGAAGCAGAAGCAGGGGTCGGGAAGCGGGCGAGAACGAGGCAAGGACGGCAAGGACGGCAAGGACGGCAAGGGCTGCGAAGTGGCGGCGAAGTGGCGGCGAAGTGGCGGCGAAGTGGCGGCGAAGTGGCGGCGAAGTGGCGGCGAAGTGGCGGGCGTTCGGCGGGGAGCTTCTATTTCGCCTTGACGACCAACAGTTCGTCCCAGGAGGTCGTATAGCGTTGGCTGAGGTATTCGCGGTTCATGCGGAAGGGCTCCGTCCCCTCGGCGGCCGTCTTGACCTTGCCGCGGCCGTAGAGGCGGTTCATCTCGTCCATCGCCTGCATGAGGCGCGCATGCTTCTCCGTCGGGACGGAACCGAAAAGGGTGCGCTGCACGCTTCCTTCGGGGACGATCTCGCCCAACAGCACCCCCGCTTTCTTGTACCCGAATCCCGGCCGATAAATTTCGCGCAGCAGGCGCCGCGCCGTCTTGACTAATTCGAGCGTGCTGTCGGTCGGCTCGGCGAAGCTGCAAAGCGTCGTTTCGTAGCGCTGCGGCTGGTCCTCGCGGTGACGGTTGGTGGTCAAGAAGCAATGAATCGTCCGGCAAAGCGACCGCTGCCGGCGCAGCCGCTCGGCGCAGGCCGCGGCGAACCCGGCGACGATCCGTTCGAGTTCCGCGCGGTCGTAGATCTCGTGCGGGAAAGAGCGCGAATGAGAAATTTGCTGCCGCGAGCTGCCGAGGTCATCGAAGCCGACGGCCGGACGTCCCTGCAGTTCGTACCAGGTCCGAAGTCCGGTCACCCCCATGCGGCCCCGCACCCATGCCTCGGGCAGATCGACGAACTGGGCGGCCGTTCGGAGGTGCATCTCGTCGAAGCGGCGGCCGTAGCGGCGGCCGATGCCCCACACGTCGCGGAGCGGGAAGGTCGACAGCACCTTGCGGATGTCCTCCTCGCGGTGCATGTAGCAGCACCCCTCGAGACGCGGATAGTGCTTGGCGAGTTTGCTGGCCACCTTGGCGAGCGTCTTCGTCGGAGCGATGCCGATGCTGACGGGAATGCCCGTATTTCGCCGGACGGTCGCACCGATCCGGCGACCCAGCGCATCCAACGGTTCGTCGAACCCCGAGAGGTCGAAAAAAGCCTCGTCGACCGAATAGATCTCGAGCGACGGCACGAGCGACCGCAACGTCGTCATCACGCGGTGCGACAGATCGCCGTAGAGGGTGTGGTTGGCCGAAAAAAGGGCCACGCCGTGCCGCTCGATCAGGGCTTTCACCTGGTAGAGCGGCTGCCCCATGGCGATACCGAGCGCCTTGGCCTCGTTCGAACGGGCGATGATGCAGCCGTCGTTGTTCGAAAGGACCACAACGGGGCGGCCGACCAGATCGGGTCGGAAGAGACGCTCGCACGAGACGAAAAAGTTGTTGCAATCGCAAAGGCCGTACATCGGAAAGAAAACGGAAAGGGGTTGCGGTTTATTTTTCTACATCCATATAGTGTTACAGGTTCGGGCTGCGGGTGGCCCGCTGCGCCCGTTCGGGCCCAATTCAAAATGGAGTGCGGCTGCCCAGTGTATTCGGGACGCAGCCTGCGGAGCGCTCGCACGTTCGGGTACGAACTGCGGGCCTCCGCCGGGCGGAGGCTGCGGCCCGCTGCGGTTCCTTTCGGAACCGCAAATTCAGCATTCAAAATTAAATAAGATCGCTGTGGCACGATTGAGTCTATTCTCGGTTCGGGCCGCGGCTTGCGAAGGGACCGCATACGAGCGGACTTGCGGACGCGAGCAGCGGGCCTTCGCAGGGCGAAGCTGCGGCCCGCTCGGTCCTGACGGACCGGCCCAAACGCGAGACCAGCCCGCAGCCGAGCGGACGGGCCAGCACGAGCGGACCTGCGGGACACGGGAATGCAGCCCTCCGCCAGGGGGCGGCTGCGGGCTGCCGGTCCTGACGGACCGATCCAGCAGGCAGACATTTCCACCAAAGCCAGCGGCTGCGGCCCGCCGGTCGCTGCGCGACCGATTCCATCCGCTCAAAAAGCGCCCTCTCTCCGCCGTCCAACTCCGCTCTTCGAAAAAAAGGCCGGCGAGCAAACTCGCCGGCCTTTTCATCAAGATCGAATCGGGATGTTGTTAGAACTCCATCTTCGAACGGCGCACGTAGCTGTTGTAACGCCACTTGGCATTCTCCTCGGCAGCCTCGAAGAGCTCCTGAGCCTCCGTCGGGAAAGCCTTCTTGAGCGACGTGTAGCGTACCTCGCGCATCAGGAAGTCCTGGAACTTCGACCAGTCGGGCTCCTTCGAATCGAGCACGAACGGATTCTTGCCCTGGGCCTCAAGATCCGGGTTGTAGTGCCACAGATGCCAGTAGCCGCAGGCGACGGCATCCTTGCCGACCTGCTGCGTGCGCGTCATGCCGCCCTTGATGCCGTGGTTGATACACGGAGCGTAGGCAATCACGAGCGACGGCCCCTGGTAAGCCTCGGCTTCTTTCAGCACGTTGAAGAGCTGCTGCTGCGAAGCGCCGATCGAAACCTGTGCCACATAGACGTATCCGTAGGTCATGGCCATGGCGCCGAGATCCTTCTTGCGGATGCGCTTGCCGCTCGACGCGAACTTGGCGACGGCGCCGACCGGCGTAGCCTTCGACGACTGACCGCCCGTGTTCGAGTAAACCTCCGTGTCGATCACCAGGATGTTCACATCCATACCCGATGCCAGCACGTGGTCTACACCGCCGTAGCCGATGTCGTAGCCCCAGCCGTCACCGCCGATGATCCACTGCGACTTCTTGACGAGCCAATCTTTCATTTCGAGGATCTTCTTGCAGTAGTCGCAGCCGCAGGCCTCCATGAGCGGAAGCAGCTTGGCGGTAGCCTCGGCCGAACGGGTCGACGAGTAACGGCACTCGATCCAGTTCTTCATGGCGGCCTTCAGCTCGTCCGAGCACTTCGTGCACGAAGCGATCGCCTCCTCCATGTAGCCCTGTACGCGGTCGCGCAGCTTCTCGATGCCGACGTGCATACCTAAACCGTACTCGGCATTGTCCTCGAAGAGCGAGTTCGACCAGGCGGGACCCTGTCCCTTGGCGTTGGTGCAGTAGGGCGTCGAGGGTGCCGAACCCGAGTAGATCGAGGTGCAGCCCGTTGCGTTGGCAACCATCATCTTGTCGCCGAAGAGCTGCGAAATAGCCTTGATGTAGGGGGTCTCGCCGCAACCGGCGCAGGCGCCCGAGAACTCGAAGAGCGGCTGTGCGAACTGCAGATTCTTCACGTTCTTCGTCTTGTCCACGACCTCCTTGTAGCCGACCTTCTTCGTCGCATACTCCCAATTGGCAGCCTGTGCCATCTGCGATTCGAGCGGCTTCATCACGAGGGCCTTCTCCTTGGCCGGGCAGACATCCACGCAGTTGTTGCAGCCCGTGCAGTCGAGCGGCGACACCTGAATGCGGAACTTGTAGGCCTTCGTCTCACCAAGACCCTGCTTCCACTCCATGCCCGAAGCGGCAGCCTCCTCCTCCGTTGCGAGGAAAGGACGGATGGCGGCGTGGGGGCAGACGTAGGCGCACTGGTTGCACTGGATACAGTTCTCGATCTTCCACTCGGGAACGTTCACGGCGATGCCGCGCTTCTCCCAGGCGGCCGTGCCGTTCTCCCACGTGCCGTCCTCACGGCCGGCGAAGGTCGAAACGGGCAGCTGGTCGCCTTTCAGCGCGTTGATCGGATCGACGATCTTCTGCACGAACTCGGGACGGCTGCTGTCCACCGGAGCGGCAGCGGCCTTGACCTCGATCGAAGCCCACTCGGCCGGCACCTCGACCTTTTCGACGGCGTTGCCGCCGGCATCGACGGCCGCATAGTTCATGTTCACGATATCCTCGCCCTTCTTGCCGTAGGACTTCAGGATGGCGTGCTTCATCTCCTCGACCGCCTTCTCGAAGGGAATCACAGCGGCGATCTTGAAGAAAGCCGACTGCATGATCGTGTTCGTACGCGAACCGAGACCCAGCTCGGCGGCGATCTTCGTGGCGTTGATGATGTAGAAGTTGATCTTGTTCTTCGCCAAGTAGACCTTCATGTGGTCGGGCAGCGTGCGGCAGGTCGTCTCGGCGTCGTGCGTCGAGTTGAGCAGGAACGAGCCGCCCGGCTTGAGACCCTTCAGCACGTCGTACTTGTCCACGTAGGAAGGCACGTGGCAGGCGACGAAGTCGGGCGTCGTCACGAGGTAGGGCGAAGTGATCGGCAGGTCGCCGAAACGGAGGTGCGACGAGGTGTAACCGCCCGACTTCTTCGAGTCGTAGGAGAAGTAGGCCTGGCAGTACTTGTTCGTCGAACCGCCGATGATCTTGATCGAGTTCTTGTTGGCACCCACCGTACCGTCGGCGCCCAGACCGAAGAAAAGAGCCTCGAACGTGCCGGGCTTGGCCAGCGAGATCTCCTCGCCGACGGGCAGCGAGAGGTTCGTCACGTCATCGACGATACCCACCGTGAAGTGGTTCTTGGGCTGTGCAGCGGCCAGGTTCTCGAAGACGGCCAGCATCTGGGCGGGCGTCGTGTCCTTCGACGAGAGGCCGTAGCGGCCGCCGATGATCATCGGCTGGAGTTTCTTGCCGTAGAACATCGAACGGACGTCGAGGTAGAGCGGTTCGCCGTCGGCGCCGGGCTCCTTCGTGCGGTCGAGCACGCAGACGCGCTTCACCGTAGCGGGAACGACGTCGAAGAAGTACTTCTCCGAGAAGGGGCGGTAGAGGTGCACCGTGATGAGGCCCACCTTCCGGCCCTGCTTGCGCAGGTAGTCGATCGTCTCCTTGAGGGTCTCGGTCACCGAACCCATGGCAACGACGATCTCCTCGGCCTCGGGGTCGCCGTAGTAGACGAACGGCTTGTACTCGCGGCCGGTGATGTCGGAGATCTGCTTCATCGTCTCGGCTACCATGTCGGGTACGGCGTCGTAGAACTTGTTGCAAGCCTCGCGAGCCTGGAAGTAGATATCGGGGTTCTGGGCCGTACCGCGCGTTACGGGGTGCTCGGGGTTCAGCGCTGCAGCGCGGAAGCGCTTCAGGGCCTCGCGATCGAACAGGGCCGTCAGACGGGCCTCGTCGATCAGCTCGATCTTCTGGATCTCGTGCGAGGTGCGAAACCCGTCGAAGAAGTGCAGGAAGGGCACGCGGGCCTTGAGGGCCACGATGTGGGCCACGCCGGCGAGGTCCATAACCTCCTGAACCGACGAGGTGGCCAGCATGGCGAAACCGGTCTGGCGGGTAGCCATCACATCCTGGTGGTCGCCGAAGATCGACAGCGCGTGCGAAGCCAGGGCGCGGGCCGAAACGTGGAAGACGCCCGGGAGGAGCTCGCCGGCGATCTTGTACATGTTGGGGATCATCAGCAGCAGACCCTGCGATGCGGTGAAGGTCGTGGTGAGCGCACCCGACTGCAGCGAACCGTGCACGGCGCCTGCGGCACCGGCCTCCGACTGCATTTCGACGACGCGGACGGTCTCGCCGAAGATGTTCTTGCGACCCTGTGCGGCCCACTCGTCCACATACTCGGCCATGGTCGAGGACGGGGTGATGGGATAGATGGCGGCAACCTCCGAGAACATGTAAGCCACGTGAGCTGCTGCATAGTTACCATCACAAGTGATAAATTTCTTTTCTGCCATTTTTTTGAGAAAATTTGAGATGTTATTATGTGTGTTTTTTCGTTCGTATTCGATACGGCGACACAAAGATAACGAAAAGAGGCGGAAAAAACAACCCCCGGGCGAACAATTTTCGACTTTCGGCACGGCCGGGGATTCCGGGCGAAAAAGGCGGGGGCGACGGACGAGACAACGGGTGAGGCGGCAATTAAAAAGGAAGAATTTTCGGGCTGCAATCTGCGGAGGGCGCGCAGGTTCGGGTGCGAGCTGCAGGCTGCTTTGGGACCCTGCCGGAACTGTGAAGAAGGAAGATATAAAAATAATTCTGAATTCGGGTCGGAGCTTGCGAAGAAACCGCTCGAGCGGACGCAGAAGCGGACGCGAAATGCGGGCCTTCGCGGGGGCGAAGCTCCGGCCCGCTGCGCCCGTTCGGGCGCAAATTTAGAATTCAGAATTCAAGATTCAAAATTCAAAATTCAAAATTACACTCGGGCTGCAGCCTGCGGAGCGCACGCCAAGTTCGACGAACTGCGGGCCTCCGCCGCCGGGAGGCTGCGGCCTGCACAGTCCTGACGGACAGCCCCAAACTCGAGACAAGCCCGCAGCCGAGCGGACGGGCGTGCGACGTGGAGGAGCAGCCCTCCGCCCGGGGGCGGCTGCGGCTTCAGCGAAGCCGCAAATTCAGCATTCAAAATTCAAGATTCAGCATGACACTCGGGTCGCAGCCTGCGGAGCGCACGCCAAGTTCGGCAACGAACTGCGGGCCTCCGCCCGGCGGAGGCTACGGCCCGCACGGTCCTGGCGGACCGCCCCAAACTCGAGACAAGCCCGCGGTCCGGGGGCGGCTGCGGGCTGCCGGTCGTTATGTGACCGATTCTGCCGGCAGGCATTTCAACCACAACCGGCGGCTACAACCCGCCGAAACGCCGCACCGTCCGCCGCCCGAAATTCTGCCGTCAACCCTCTGGCCTTGGGTATCTTTTTTGCATCGAAAGCCTTTTTGCATCCCGATTTTCCGGGATTCATTTCCGAAATTTCGTCCGATGATGTATTTTTGTCGCTCATGATTCCCTACCGAACACGCATATTGGACAACGGGCTGCACGTGGTGGTCAATCGCGACCGCGTCTCGAAGCTCGCAGCCGTCAACCTGCTCTACCGGGTGGGCGCCCGCAACGAAGATCCCGACCGCACGGGCTTCGCCCATCTCTTCGAGCATCTCATGTTCCGCGGCACACGCGACGTTCCCGTCTACGACCTGCATGTGCAGATGGCCTCTGGCGAGGACAACGCTTTCACGAACAACGACTACACGGATTTCTACCTGACGCTCCCGACGGCGAATCTCGAGACGGCCCTCTGGCTCGAAAGCGACCGCATGCAGGGGCTGCAGATCACCCCCGAGAAGCTCCGCGCCGAACAGCGCGTGGTGATCGAGGAGTTCCGCCAGCGTTACCTGAACCAGCCCTACGGCGACCAGACGATGCTGCTGCGCGAGCTGGCCTACCGCCGGCACCCCTACCGCTGGGCAACGATCGGCCGCTCGCCGGAGCACATCGAATCGGCGACGATCGCCGACGTCGAGCGCTTCTACCGCACCTTCTACCGCCCCTCGAACGCCGTGCTCTCGATCTCGGCCGATCTGGAGGAGGAGCGGATGCTGGATCTGGCCGAGCAGTGGTTCGGCCCCCTCGCCGACACCCCCTTCACCGCGGCGCCCCTGCCCGCCGAGCCGCTCCAGACCGAAGCCCTGCTCCGGATCGTCGAGCGCGACGTCCCCGCCACCACCCTCTCGGTCGCCTGGCACATGGGCGCCCGCTGCTCGGCCGACTTCTACACGGGCGACTTGGTCTCGGACCTGCTGGCGGGCGGCGACTCGTCGCGGCTCTACCGCCGTTTGGTGATGAAGGAGCGGCTCTTCTCGTCGGTCAATGCCTACATCACGGGCGATGTCGATCCGGGTCTCTTCATCCTGACGGGCCAGCTGCTGCCCGACACCACCGAGGAGCAGGCCGCCGACGCCTTCCGCCGCGAGATCGGGACGCTGCAGCACGAGGCGGCGAGCGGCTACGAGCTCGAAAAGGTCAAGAACAAGTTCGAGGCGAACACCCTTTTCGGCGAGATCAACGTCATGAACAAGGCGATGAACCTCGGTTATTACGATTTTCTGGGCGATACGGAGCTCGTAAACCGCGAAGTGGCCGAATACCGTTCGATCGACGCCGACCGCATCTTCGACTTCTGCCGCCGCACCTTCCGCCCCGAAAACGGTTCCACCCTCATCTACCGCGCACGCCGATGAAACGATCCACGCACGCTTCCGCCGCCACACCGGCGGCAACCGCTCCGCAAGCCGCAACACGCAATACGGGCCGGACTGCAACACCGGTCGCAACTTCCGCCGAAAATCAGGCCGCAGCTTCCGCCGCAACTCCCGCCGAGGACCGCTCCGCAACACAGACTGCGGCACCGGTCACAGCTCCCGCCGAAAACCGGACTGCAACGCAAACTGCAGCACCGGCCGGCGAATCCGGCAAATCCGCCCCGGCCGCAGCCTCCGCACCGCGGCGGGCGCCGCGTCCAATCGTGCAGGAGGCGATCGGGATCGCCGAGGCGGAATCCGTCGTTCTCGGCAACGGCATAAAGCTCTACCTGTTAGCGAGCGACGATTTCGAGATTTTGCGCCTTTCGATCGTCTTCCATGCCGGTTCGTCCACGCAGCGGGTTCCCTTCTCGGCTTCGGCGACGGCCAACCTGCTCGCCGAGGGGAGCGAGCGGATGAGTGCCCACGAAATAGCCGAACGGCTCGACTACCACGGTTCCTACTTCGATGTCAACACCGACCGCGACGACACCTACATCAACTTCGCGATGCTCTCGAAGTTCGTCGTGCCGACGCTCGACGTGGCAGCCGAAATTCTGCTGCGCCCCGCCTTTCCCGAGGAGGCGGTGGCGACCTACTGCGCCAAACGCCGGCAGCGGCTGCGGATCGACCGCACGAAGGTCGATGTCCGCGCCCGCGAGGCCTTCGCCGAGGCGATCTTCGGCGAGCGTCACCCCTACGGCGAATGCTTCGACGAAAGCGCCTACGACCGGCTCCGCCGCGAGGATCTGCGCGACTTCTACCGGCGGCGCTACACCGCCGCGAACGGCTTTGCCGTCTGCAGCGGCCGCGTCGGCGAGACGGAGCGGGCAGCGGTCATCGCCCTGCTCGAACAGCTGCCCGCCGCCGAACCGCCCGCACGGGTTCCCTTCCCGGAACCCCGCCAGACCCGCGAACGGCGAATCCCGCATGCGGGGGCGGTCCAGTCGGCGATCCGCATCGGGCGGCTCCTCTTTCCGCGCGAACATCCCGATTTTCTGGGAATGCAGGTCGTGGCGGCGGCGCTGGGCGGCTACTTCGGCTCGCGGCTGATGCAGAATCTGCGCGAACGAAACGGCTACACCTACGGCGTGATGGCCGCGATGGTCAACTTCGAGCGCGAGGGCTACTTCGCCATCGGGGCCCAGGTCGGCGCGGAGGTCACCGAGGCGGCGCTCGCGGAGATCTACGCCGAGATCGAGCGGCTGCGCGAGGAGCCGATCTCCGACGAGGAGCTGCAGTTGGTCAAGAACATCATGACGGGCGAAATGATGCGCATCCTCGACGGTCCGTTCGGCGTGGCGGACGTCACGATCGAAAACATCCTCTGCGGCCGGACGAACCGCGTCATCGGCGAGAACGTCGAGCGCATCCGCCGCATCACCTCCTCCGAGGTGCAGCGGCTCGCACAGCGCTATCTGGCGCGCGAAAAGTTGGTGACGGTGGTCGTCGGAGCGGTTTAATCGCGTTGGGACCGAGGGTTGCGGCGGATATGCGCGGGCTGCAGCCCGCTGCGGTTCCTTGCCGGAGCCGCAAATTCAGCATTCAAAATTCAAAATTGCCAATCGGGACGCAGCTTGCGAAGGAATCGCATACGAGCGGACTTGCGGACGCGAGTGGCGGGCCTTCGCCGTGCGAAGCTGCGGCCCGCTGCGCCCTGCGGGCGCAATTCATCATTCAATATTCAACATTGGCTGCAGCAGCGAATCTTCCGACGAGCCTGCAACCGAGCGGATGAGCCTGCGACGCAAAGGAGCAGCCCTCCGCCCGGGGGCGGCTGCGGGCTACGGCGCCCGTTCGGACGCAAATTAAAAAAATGAAAAAATGAAGAATTAAAAAAGAACTACTACACCCAATACAATTCGCCCTCGGGCTGCAGCCTGCGGAGATACGCAGGTTCGGCAACAAACTGCGGGCCTCCGCCGCCCCAGGCTGCGGCCCGCCGATGCCTACGGCATCAATTACACTCGGGACGAGCCTGCAACCGAGCGGATGAGCCTGCGACGCAAAAGAGCAACCCTCCGCCCGGGGGCGGCTGCGGACTGCCGGTCCTGACGGACCGATTTTGTCAGCAAACATTTTGATCGCAATTGCAGCCGTAGTCCGCCGATCTGCGCAATCGAATGCGCCAACTTCCCTCCCGCAAACGCCCGACGGCCGCCGGAACTGATCCGGCGGCCGTCGCACATCTCCGAGCAGAACCCGCTCCCCTACTCGTTTTTCTTCTGTTCCGTCAGCTTGGCGATCTGCTCCTCGGCCGTCTGCTGCAGCTGGACAGACTTCTTTTCGGCCTCCTCGACCAGTTTATCGCCCGCCTTCTTGGCGGCGATCTTCGCCAACGCCCCCTTCTTCGAGGCCTCCTCGACAAGCTTGTCGCGCTGCGCCTCGGCCGCAGACACGAGCTTGGCGCCCGCCGCTGCCGCCTCCGCACGCAGCTTCTCCGCCTGCTTCTCGACCTCCGCCGAGAGCGACTCGCTGCCCGTCAGCTTCTGCACCTGCCCGTCAAGGGCATTCTTAAGCGCCTGCTCGGCCGCCTTCTTCACGCCGAGCGTGATCTTGGGCGAGGTGAACGTGCCGCCGATCCCGACATCGACCGTCGAGAGCAGGCTGCCGGCCGCCCCCTCGGGCAGCTCGACCGTCGCCGTGTAGTCGATCGTCGTATCGAGCCCCGTCGATCCGGCTAAGGTCATCTTCGTCGAGCCCATCTTCAGATCGAACGGCTGCGTCGTGATGCGCCCCTCGTCGATCGTGAAACGGATCGTCACATCCTTGGCCTCGATCGTACGCAGCTTATCGTTCTTGAGGGCCTTGGCCAGGGCGCTGAAAGCCTCGATGTTCTGCAGATGGATGTTGGCCGACCGCAGTTCGCCCGTCGCGTGAACCGACTGCAGGTCAGGCGACATCGTGTCGTCGAGCGCTGTCTGCAAGTCGAGCGCAAGCGAATAGTCGCCGCCCGTCTTGGCGAAGAGCGGCACCAACCGGCGCACCAACTCCAGTTCTTTGAAGGTCTGCTGGAACGAGGCCTCTTTCAACCCCAGCTTCATCGCCACCTGCGGACGTGCGGGATCGGCCGCCGTCGAGTAACTGCCCGATGCGGAGGCCTGCCCCCCGAAGAGCCCCATCGAGAGGTTGTCGAGCGTCAGGGCGCCGTTCGCCACGCGCATGCCGCCCGCGAGGTCCGTGATGGTCATCTGCTGGAAGAGGATCTTTTTCAGCGAAGTCGAGAGCGACAGATCGAGGTTCTCGGGAACAGCCACCGCCTTCAGTGCGACGGGCGCAGCCTCGGCCGCCGGTTCGGAAGCGGCCGGCTGCGCGGGCTTCTCCGCCGCGTCGTCGGCCGGCATCAGCCGGTTCAGGTTCAGCAGGTTCGACTTCACGTAGAGCCGGCCGGACAGCTTGTCGCCGCGAAGCAGGTAGCCGAGGTAGTTGCTCAGCTGGCCCGTTGCCGACAGATCGCTGTCGGCGATCGCCAGGTCGAGCTCGCCGAGCGTCATGGCCGCCGGCGTGATCGTCGCCGCAGCGCGGTGCAGCTCGACGGGCGGCAGCGACGGCATGTTGAGCCCCAGGTTTTCAGCCACGAAGGTTCCCGAGGCCGAGAAGCGGTCGTACTGCTGCTTTTCGAGCGACGAGAGGCGGCCGGCCGCCTTCAGATCGGCCGTGATCTGCCCGGCGAGCGTCATGTCCTCCAACGGGTAAACCGCGCGGATATCGCCCAGATCGACCCGTCCCTGCAGCGAGGCCTTCAGCTCGGGATCGCTGACGAGGTTCGTGCCGTAGAAGGTCGCGGCGACCGCGTTGTTCGCCATCCGAAGGCCGAACTTCGAGAGGTCGACCTCCGTCCGGTCCATCGGTCCGCCCGGGTTGGCGACGCGCAGCGCCAGCTGGATGTCGCTCACCGCCTTCGGGAGCGAGGCGTACTGGAAGCGGCCGTCGCGCACGCCGGTCCGGAGCTCGAAGGCGGGCAACTGTCCGCTGCGCAGCTCGCCGCGCACCCAGAGCGAGAGGTCGAGTTCGCCCGCCGCCGTCAGCTGGCGGAAGTCGCGCGTGTAGAAGGCCGGCACGAGCGAGAGCACCTCCTTGAAGTGGACGTTCTCGGTCCCGGCCTTGAGATCCATCGCCACGGCATCGCCCTCGAGCAGCTGGGCCCAGCCGTCGAGCGTCAGCGTAATGGCATTCAGGCTCAACGAGTTTTTCGAGAAGACGAAACGTTTGTTCTCCAGATCGGCATCGATCGAGGCCTTCAGTTCGACCGTCGCATCGCTCAGGAGCTTCACGACGCCCGAGCGGAAGTTCAGCCGCTGCAGCTTCAGCAGCAGGTCGAGGTCGCTGCGGGCGGCCGAGAGATCGCCGCGCAGCCGCAGATCGAGCGGATCGGTCGAGAAGGCCATGCGGGTCGAATCGTCCTCGTAGCGGACCACGGCGTCCGAGATGCGGAAGTCGCGCACGGCGAGTTTGAACGACGAGGCGCCCGTCTCCTCTTCGGCCGGCTCCCCGGCCTCGTCGGAGGGTTTCATCACATCCCAGTTCACGGCGCCGTCGGCCAGCTTGCAGGCATGGATCCGCGGGGCGGCGAGCAGGACTTTCTTCACGACGAAGCCCCCGTCGCCGAGCAGCGAGAAGGGATTGACCACGACCGAGATGCGGCGGGCGGCGACGATCGTGTCGCCGGCGAAGCGGCCGGCCCCGGCGAGCGTCAGGCCGCGCAGTTCGAGCGAGGCATTCGGGAAGTGGCGCAGCAGGCTGATATTCAACGATTCGAAATCGAGCTCGGCCTGCAGCAGGGCATTGGCCTCGCGCTTGACGATCTGTTCGATCCGGCCGCGGAAAGCGAGCGGGCCGATCCAGACGACCGCCAGCACGACGAGCAGGACGGTCAACGGTATTTTCACGGATTTTTTCATGATCGGAAACGATTTGTTTTGCCACAAAGATAACGTTTTTCCGCCAAAACGAACCGACCGAAGCCGAAAAAGAGTAACTTTGTCCGTCGTAGAACCGAAGAACCGACACTGAAGATGCGCAAACTGGTCATCATCCCCACCTACAACGAACGCGAAAACATCGCGGCCATGATCGAGCGGGTGCTCGCCGCGCCCGAAGGCTTCGATCTGCTCGTCATCGACGACGGCTCGCCCGACGGCACGGCGGCCATCGTCCGCGAACGGCAGGCCGCCTGGCCCGGCCGGCTCCACCTGCTGGAGCGCAGCGGCAAGCTCGGGCTCGGCACGGCCTACCTCGCGGGGTTCCGCTGGGGGCTGGAGCGGGGCTACGACGCCCTGTGCGAAATGGACTGCGACTTCTCGCACGACCCCGACGACCTGCCGCGCCTCTTCGGCGCCGTCGGGGCGGGGGCCGACGTGGCGGTCGGTTCGCGCTACGTGCGGGGGGTCAACGTCGTGAACTGGCCCATGTCGCGGCTGCTCGTCTCCTACTTCGGCTCGCGCTACGTGCAGTGCGCGACGGGGATGCCCGTGCGCGACACGACGGCCGGCTTCGTCTGCTACCGCCGCGGGGCGCTCGAACGGATCGACCTCGACCGCATCCGCATGAAGGGGTACGGGTTCCAAATCGAAATGAAGTACACGGCCTGGCGGCTGGGGCTGCGCGTCGTGGAGGTGCCGATCATCTTCACCGAGCGCCGCGAGGGCGCCTCGAAAATGTCGGGCGGCATCGTCCGCGAGGCCCTCTTCGGCGTGCTCGGGCTGCGCCTGCGCCGCATCCGTCCGAAGCGGTAGCGGGCAGGGAGGCAGCCACGGCTGCGGGATTTCAGCCGTCCTCAACCGGCCGGGCCAGCCGAAGCTGGGCCGGGTCCGGAAATTTTTCTAAAAATAAAATCGGCCTTTTCGGAAAAAGAGTGTATCTTTGCGGTGTTACGGTTTCCGGCGCAGGCGCAAAGCGGCCTGCCGACGGAATGAAAAGGGAATCCGGTGCGAATCCGGAACAGTACCTGCTGCTGTAAGTCCCCGAAGTGTTTGCCGCCGGCACTGCCACTGATCCGCCCGATCGGGAAGGCGCGGCAAACGGGACGAGTCAGAAGACCTGCCTTGACGGAAAAGATAACGACCGCGGGTGTCGGCGTTTATCGAAACGAGCGGTCGCCGGCTCCTGCATCCCGTCCCCCGTTCTCGATCGAAAAAGTTCCCCGTTCGGCGCGTCTTCTCCGTCGAACGGATTTTTTTCGAGAACACCTATTAAAATGATGCACACTTCTTTCCGCCCGCAATGGCTTGCAGCCGCGTTCGCTGCCGCGGCCCCCGCGTTTTCCTCCCGGAAGTTCCGGCTGTTCCGCGCGCTTCCGGCGGCGCTGCTCCTGCTCCTCGCAGCCTGCAACAAGGACGGCGAAATCACGGAGGAGATCCCCGAAACCCCCATCATCGAGCTCGACAGCGAGACGGGCGTCTACACCGCCAAGGTCGGCCGCGAGGTGACCATCGCCCCCGCCTACCGGTATGCGGAGGAGGCCGCGTTCTCCTGGACCGCCGGCGGCGTGCTCCTCTCCGACCAGCCCACCCTCCGCTACACCTGGGAGACGCCGGGCGACGTCTACCTCCTGCTGCGCGTGGAGAACAAGAACGGCTTCGCGGAAGAGGAGCTGAAGGTCGAAGTGCTGGCGCTCACCCCGCCCGTCATCTCGCTCGTCCTGCCGCCGGAGGGGCTCAAGGTGGAGGCCGGCACGGAGTACACCTTCGCCCCGGACTTCGCGCACGACGACGTGGAGGGGTTCCGCGTCGAATGGCTGCGCGACGGCAAGGTGGTCGGCACCGAACGCACCTATGTGTTCCGCGAGTCGACCCCGGGCCGCTGCCTTCTCACGATCCGCGCCTCGAACATCGACGGCACCGCGGAGCGCGAAGTGCCCGTCGAGGTGGTCGAGGCGATGCCCCGCACCGTCGGGTTCCCCGCCCTCTCCTACTTCCAGCCCTCGACCGACCGTTCGACCCTCGTCGGCCGCGGCATCGACCTGAAGCCTTTCACGACCGGTTTCGACCGTCCGCAATACAGCTGGACGGTCGACGGCGCCCCCGTATCGTGCACCGACCGCACCTTCCGCTTCACCCCGGCCGCGCCGGGCTCCTACCGCGTGGCCGTCACGGTCACGGAGGGGGCCTCCGCCCCGCAGGCGCTGACGAAGCACCTCACGCGGGGAGCGGAGGCGCTGACGGCCAAAGTGGTCGTCCGCGCCGCCGCGAAGAGCGAGGCGGAGCTGCTCCGCGCGAAGGAGGCCGGCAGCTCGAAGGTGCAGAACAAGGTGTATGAATACGTCCCCGCCCCGGGACAGTTCATCGGCGAGACCCGCACGGGCGGCTTCACGGGGGCCGAGACGACCCATGCGCGGGCCGTCGAGTGGGCCCTGCAGCGGTTGGCCGGGCAGCAGTTCGTCTCGCTCGGGGGCTTCGGCGGCTATCTCATCGTCGGCTTCGACCACAGCATCGTGAACCGCGGCGGCGCCGGGTACGACTTTGCCGTGCAGGGCAACGCCTTTCTCAGCACCAAGGGCGGCTCGAACGAAGCGGGCATCGTCTGGGTGATGCAGGACACGAACGGCAACGGCCTGCCCGACGACGAGTGGTACGAGCTGAAAGGCTCCGAAACCGGCCGGGAGGGGACCCTGCAGGAGTATGCCGTCACCTACTACCGTCCCGCCGGCGCCCGCATGGATGTTCCGTGGACCGACTCGGAGGGCGGAAAGGGATCGATCGATTATCTGAAGACCTTCCATGACCAGGACTTCTACTACCCCGCCTGGATCGAGGCCGAGAGCTACACGCTGCGCGGCACCCGGCTGCCGGCGCAAAACCGGCTGGATCCGGCGACCGGCTACTGGGCGAACGACCCCTACGGGTGGGGCTATGCGGACAACGTCGGTTCGGACGACCTCGGCGGAGCCGATGCGGCGACGGGCGACGGGCAGTGCTGCGGCTTCCGGATCGCCAACGCCATCCGTCCGGACGGAACGCCAATCGAGCTGCAGTACATCGACTTCGTCAAGGTGCAGGTCGGCGTGAACGCCAAGAGCGGTCCGCTGGGCGAGGTCTCGACCGAGGTCTTCTCGTTCCGCGATCTCTCCATGTAGGAAGGGGCCGGCGAGGCGGCTGCGGCGGTTTTTCGCGCCGCAGCGAACGAATTCAAACCAAGGGAAAAGCCCGGGGGCGCCTTTCCCGCAAGCAACGAGGATGAAACGATTGTTACGATATAGGAGCTGTGCGGCGCTCGCCGCCCTGCTGCTCGCCGGGTGCATGGAGTGGGACTACGGCGAGACGGAGGATTTCACCTCCTCGGGAGCCGGGCTCTTCATCACCAACGAGGGGAATTTCCAGTACGGGAACGCCACCCTCTCGTACTACGATCCCGAGACGAAACAGGTCGAAAACGAAGTTTTCTACCGCGCGAACGGCATGAAGTTGGGCGACGTGGCGCAGTCGATGACCCTGCACAACGGGTTGGGATGGGTCGTGGTGAACAATTCGCACGTGATCTTCGCGATCGACCCGGAGACCTTCCGCGAGGTCGGCCGCATCACGAACCTCACCTCGCCGCGCTACATCCACTTCCTCTCCGACAAAAAGGCCTACGTGACGCAGCTCTGGGACAACCGCATCTTCATCGTCGATCCATCGCGGTTCGAGGTCACGGGCCACATCGCGTGTCCGCGGATGATGATGGAGAGCGGCTCGACGGAGCAGATGGTGCAGTACGGCAAGTATGTCTATGTCAACTGCTGGTCCTACCAGGACCGCATCCTGAAGATCGACACGGAGAGCGACACGGTGGTCGGCGAGCTGACGATCGGCATCCAGCCCACGTCGCTCGTCCTGGACTGCAACGGCAAGCTGTGGACGATCACCGACGGCGGCTACGAGGGGAGCCCCTACGGCTTCGAGGCGCCAACGCTCTACCGCATCGACGCCGAGAGCTTCACCGTCGAGAAGGAGTTCCGCTTCCGGAAGGGCGACCGCGGCTCGGAGGTGCAGCTCAACGGTGCGGGCGACACGCTCTACTGGATCAACGGCGGCGTCTGGGCGATGGATGTCACGGCCGACCGCGTGCCGGTGCGCCCCTTCATCCCCGACACGGGGACGATCTACTACGGGCTGACGGTCGATCCCGTGCGGGGCGACCTCTACGTGGCCGATGCCATCGACTACCAGCAGCAGGGGCTCGTCTACCGCTATTCGAAGCAGGGCGAGCTGCTCGACCGCTTCTATGTCGGGATCATCCCGGGGGCCTTCTGCTGGAAATAACGAACGACGAACCATGAAAAGAGCGCTATTCGCACTATTCGCAGTCCTGCTGCTTCTGCTGGCAGGGACGGGCCCAGCCGCCGCACAGCCGGAAGCCGAAGCGCTGACGGGGGCTGACGGGATGCCGGGGGGCGCCCTGCCGGAAAGCGACAGGATGCAGAAAACCGAAGGGGAACCGGGAACCGACGGCCAGCCGGGTAGCGACGGCCAGCCCAAATCCGGCCGCCTGCCGAAGGACTGGACGAAGCGTGTCCACCCGATTCCGGAGGTGACGATCGTCGGCCGGCGGCCGATCAAGGAGATCGGCATCCAGCAGACGAAATTCGACTCGGTGGCGCTCAAGGAGAACATCGCCCTCTCGATGGCCGACGTGCTCGCGTTCAACTCCTCGATCTTCGTCAAGAGCTACGGCCGCGCGACCCTCTCGACGGTGGCCTTCCGCGGCACCTCGCCCTCGCACACGCAGGTGACGTGGAACGGCATGCGGATCAACAACCCGATGCTCGGCATGACCGACTTCTCGATGATCCCCTCCTACTTCATCGACGACGCCTCGCTGCTGCACGGCACCTCCTCCGTGAACGAGACGGGGGGCGGCCTGGGCGGCAGCGTGAAGCTCGCGACGAAGCCCGCCGACGCCCGCGGCTTCGGGCTGCAGTACATCCAGGGCATCGGGTCGTTCGGGACCTTCGACGAGTTCCTGCGCCTCACCTACGGCGACGACCGCTGGCAGCTCTCGACGCGCGCGGTGCTCTCCGCATCGCCAAATGACTACAAATACCGCAACCGCGACAAGAAGGAGAACATCTACGACGAGGAGAAGCACATCATCGGCCAGTACTATCCCACCGAGCGCAACCGCAACGCCTCCTACCGCGATCTGCATCTGCTGCAGGAGGTCTACTACAACACGGGGCGCGGCGACCGCTTCGGGCTGAACGCCTGGTACGTCGATTCGGACCGCGACCTGCCGATGCTGACGACGAGCTATGCCGACGAGCAGCTCTTCGAGAACACGCAGCGCGAGCGGACCTTCCGCAGCGTCCTCACGTGGGACCACCTGCGCAGCGACTGGAAGATCGGCGCCCGGGCGGGCTACATCCACACCTGGATGGGCTACGACTACAAGAACGACCTGGGCAACGGAACGATGGCCCCCATGACCCGTTCGCGCAGCCGCATCGACACCTTCTACGGGCAGGCGGAGGGCGAATACAGCATCAGCAGCCGGTGGCTCTTCACGGCGAGCCTCACGGCGCACCAGCATCTGGTCGAGAGCGCCGACAAGAACATCATCCGCCAGGACGGTCACACCGCGGTGGTGGGCTACGACAAGGGGCGCATCGAGCTCTCGGGAGCCCTGTCGGCCAAGTGGCGCCCCGTGGAGCGCTTCGGCCTCTCGCTCGTGCTGCGCGAGGAGCTCTACGGCACGGTCTGGTCGCCCGTGATTCCGGCCCTCTTCCTCGACGGGGTTCTCTCGAAGCGGGGCAACCTCGTGGCCAAGGCCTCCGTGTCGCGCAACTACCGCTTCCCGACCCTCAACGACCTCTACTTCCTGCCGGGCGGCAATCCCGACCTGAAGAAGGAGAGCGGCTGGACCTACGATGCGGGGCTCTCGTTCGCCGTGGGCGAAGCGGGCAAATACCGGCTGACGGGATCGGCGACCTGGTTCGACTCGCACATCGACGACTGGATCCTCTGGCTCTGGACCGTCAAGGGGTTCCTCTCGCCGGTGAACATCAAGGATGTCCACGCCTACGGCGTCGAGCTGCACGCCGACCTCTCGGCGGCGCTCTCCGAACAGTGGAAGCTCGACCTCGACGCCACCTACTCGTGGACCCCCTCGATCAACGTCGGCGAGCCCCTCACGGAGGGCGACCGCTCGATCGGCAAGCAGCTGCCCTACATTCCCGAGCACTCGGCGACCCTCACGGCGCAGCTCGCCTGGCGCAGCTGGTCGCTGCTCTACAAGTGGTGTTATTACAGCAGGCGCTACACGCTGACGAGCAACGCCAAGACGCTGACCGGCGGCCAGCTGATGCCTTACTACATGAGCAACCTGACCCTCGGCAAGGAGTTCGCGCTCCGCTGGGCCGACCTGTCGCTGAAGGGAAGCGTGAACAACCTCCTCAACGAGGAGTATATCTCGGTGCTGTCGCGTCCGATGCCGCGCATCAACTTCGAGGTGTTCATCGGCATCCGCCCCAAGTGGGGGAAGAAGCGATAAAGGGCCGGGCTGTCCGGCCCCAAAAAAGAAACAAGACTACTGTACGATGTTGAAACGAATTCTGCAGCGCACGCTGCTTCCCGCCGTTCTTCTGCTGGCCGCCGCCTGCGGAGGGCGCCGCACGACCCTCCTTGCGGATTTCGACCGGGCGGTCTACACCCCGGGGTACGCCTCGGGCTTCGAGATCGCCGGGGCCGCCGGGAGGGCGAGCACGATCATCCGGGTCCGCAGCCCCTGGCAGGGCGCCGAGGGAGTCGAGACGGCCCTCTACATCGCCCGCGACGGCGAGGAGGCGCCCGAGGGCTTCGACGGGCAGGTGCTGCGGGGCGACGCCCGCCGCATCGTCTGCCTCTCCTCGACCCACGTGGCGATGCTCGACGCTCTGGGGGCCGACAGCACGATCGTCGGGGTCTCGGGCATCGACTACCTCTCGAACCCCTATGTCGCCGCCAACCGCGACCGGATCGGCGACGTGGGCTACGAGGGCAACATCGACTACGAACGCCTCCTCTCGCTCGAACCCGATCTGGTGCTGCTCTTCGGCATCGGGGGCGCCAGCAGCCTCGAGCCGAAGCTGCGCGAGTTGGGCGTCCCGTTCCTCTACGTGGGCGAATACCTCGAAGAGTCGCCGCTCGGGAAGGCCGAGTGGATGGTGGCCGTCGGCGAGGCGATCGGCCGGCGCGAGGAGGCCGAGGCGCTCTTCGCCGGGATTCCCGAGCGCTACAATGTCTGGCGGGAGCGCGTGGCCGGGAAGGGGCTGAAAGCCCCCCGCGTGATGCTCAACGCCCCCTACGGCGACACGTGGTTCATGGCCTCGACCGGCAGCTACGTGGCGCGGCTGATCGCCGACGCCGGAGGCGACTACCTCTACCGCCGCAACACGGGCGACACGTCGCTTCCGATCGACCTCGAGGAGGCGGCGCTGCTCCTCTCCGAGGCCGACGTCTGGATCCATGCCGGCAGCTTCGCGACGCTCGACGAGCTCCGGGCGCGGCTGCCGAAGCTGGCCGACGTCCGGTGCGTGCGCACGGGCAGCGTCTGGAACTGCGACCGTCGCACGAATGCCGCGGGGGGCAACGACTACTGGGAGTCGGGCATCGTACACCCCGATTTAGTGCTGCGCGACCTCATCCTCATCTTCCACCCCGAGCTGGCCGCCCTCTCCGAGGAGGGCGACACGCTCGTCTACTACCGAAAAATCGAATGACCGTGAACAACCCCCTGCCGCTCGCCGGCCCCGTTCTGGCGGCGGGCCGCCGCCAGCGGGAATCCACCATTCTGCGGGTGCCCGCCGTTCTGCGAGTACCCACAGATCCGCGGGTGCCCACCGATCCGCGGGTACCCGCAGCTTCGCACGAAACGATCCGCCGCCCATGAGATCCCGCACCGCCCTGCTCTTCGCCGCGCTGACGCTCGCGGCCGTCGCGCTCTTCCTCATCGACCTGACGGTGGGGGCCGTCGCCATTCCCCTGCGGGAGGTGTGGGCTGCCCTCAGGGGGGGCGAAGCAGCCGCCGCGACCGTCAAGATCGTCCGCGACATCCGCCTGCTGAAGGCTGTCGTCGCCGTTGCCGCCGGAGCCGCCCTCGCCGTCAGCGGCCTGCAGATGCAGACCCTCTTCCGCAACCCGCTGGCCGGCCCCTACGTGCTCGGCATCAGCTCGGGCGCCAGCCTCGGCGTCGCCTTCTTCATCCTCGGCGCCCCGCTGCTCGGCCTTGCCGGCCACGGCGCTCTCGCCTCGCTCGGCATTGCCGGCGCCGCGTGGCTCGGCGCCGCGGCGATCCTCGCCGTCATCGCCGCCGTGAGCCGCCGCATCAAGGACATTTTAGTGATCCTCATCCTCGGCATGATGTTCTCGTCGGGCGTCGGGGCCGTCGTGCAGATCCTCCAGTACCTGAGCCGCGAGGAGGCGCTGAAGGCCTTCGTCATCTGGACGATGGGGTCGCTCGGCGACGTCACGGCCGCCCGGCTGGCCCTGCTGCTGCCGGCTGTGGCGCTGGGGCTCGCGCTCGCCGTGGCGGCCGTGAAACCCCTCAACCTGCTTCTTTTAGGCGAGCAGTATGCCCGCACGATGGGGCTCGACATCCGCCGCACCCGGCAGCTCGTCTTCCTCTCCACCACCCTGCTCGCGGGCACCGTCACGGCTTTCTGCGGCCCGATCGGCTTCCTCGGCCTCGCCGTGCCGCACGTGGCGCGCATGCTCTTTCGCAATGCCGACCACCGCGTGCTGCTGCCCGGGGCGGCCCTTGCGGGGGCGGTCGTGCTGCTCGGCTGCGACATCGTCTCGAAATGGCTCACGCTTCCCGTCAATACGATTACGGCCCTGTTAGGCATCCCGATCGTCGTGTGGGTCGTCGTCCGCAACAAATCCATCTGCTGAAACGCCATGATCCGTCTCGAAGCACTCACCCTCGGATACGGCCCCCGCACGCTGCTCGATGCGGTCTCGGCCGAGCTGCCGGCCGGTACGCTGACGGCACTCATCGGCCGCAACGGCACAGGCAAATCGACCCTGCTGCGGGCGCTGGCCGGGCTGGGACCGGTCCGCGGCGGCCGCGTGCTGCTCGACGGCCGCCCCCTCGACGCGACGCCGCCGCAGGAGCTGGCCCGCACCGTCGCCTTCGTCACGACCGAGCGCGTGCGCATCGCCGACCTCCGCTGCCGCGACCTGGTGGCCCTCGGCCGCGCCCCCTACACGAACTGGATCGGCCGCATGCAGGCAGAAGACAGCGCCGTCGTAGCGCACGCCCTCGACCGGGTGGGGATGGCGGACTACGCCGACCGGACCCTGGACCGCATGTCCGACGGCGAGAGCCAGCGGGTGATGATCGCCCGGGCGCTGGCGCAGCAGACGCCGATCATCCTGTTGGACGAGCCCACCTCGTTCCTCGACCTGCCGAACCGCTACGAGCTCTGCACGCTGCTGGCCCGGCTGGCGCACGAAGAGCGCAAGTGCATCCTCTTCTCGACCCACGAGCTCGATATCGCCCTCTCGCTCTGCGACGCCGTAGCTCTCATCGATCCGCCGCAGCTGCATCTGCTGCCGCCGGACGAGATGATCCGCAGCGGCCGCATCGAACGGCTCTTCGGCAGCGACACGGTCCGTTTCGACACCTCCGGCGGCTTCTTCCGCATCCGGCGCTGAACGGAGCGGACGGTGCGGGCTTCGGAGACGTCGGGCGGGCGGCACGGAGAGGGCATTGGACGGAGAGCCCGGAAGGAGCGTCGGGCGGGCAAAACAGAGGATGTGTCGGGCGGACAGTGCGAATACGAGCGGCACGGGCGGGGAATGCCGGGATTCACGAGGCGTGCGGCATGGCAGCAGGACCAGCACGGAGCAGGTGTTGGGGACGACGCGAGGCAGACGACACGGGGCGGGCATCGGGCAGACCGCGGTTCAGGACAGGTGCAGAAGCAGCTTTGCTCGGGGCGAATGGAGGCGTTCGAAACGGTGCGCGTCCGATTTTTGCAGGCGCGGGCGATCTTTTTTCGGCGAAAAGTTTGGAAATCCGATTTTTTATCCTACATTTGCAGTCGCAATGGGGGATTAGCTCAGTTGGCTAGAGCGTTTGCATGGCATGCAAGAGGTCACGAGTTCGACTCTCGTATTCTCCACAAGCAGGAGCGATTCTGTCCCGATGACAGAATCGCTCTTTTTTTGTGCCGTTCGGTTCGGAGGGGGGGGTGACCCGGTGGGCGCAGGGACAAAAAAAGAGACACTCGCTTACAGCGAATGTCTCCGGATCGAGCGAATTCTCGCTCCTCCTTGGGTTTGTTCTTCCGACCGTCTTCGTTCTTGCGCGCGGTCGGTTGCAGCTTGGGGTTGTTCTTGCGCGGCCGACCGTGACCGATCGCAGCCGGCGACGTCTCGTCCCCTCCCCCCCCTGGGTTACTCGGCCTCGGCGGGTGTTTCGGCAGGTGCCTCGGCAGGCGTCTCGATGCCGGCAGCCGGAATCTCGGCCTGGGGAATCGTGCTCTCGCTCTCGATGATACGCTCCTGCAGGGCCTTGGCATCCTTCGACAGCGAAGCGTTGCTCTCAGCGACACGGCTGCCGTCCATGGCCGTCGTGGCTACCAGGCTCAACACGAGAATCGCAGCGGCCATCGTCCACGTGAACTTCTCGAGGAAATTGGTCGTCTCGCGCACGCCCATCACCTGATTCGATGCGCCGAAATTGGCGGCCATACCGCTCTTGGGGCTCTGAACCAGCACCGCGAGAATTACCAACACGCTGGCAATCAGGATCAGAACAATGCAAATCGTGTATAACATATTCGTTGAATTTTAATTATTGTTTTCCAAACGCTCGATCAACTCGGCAAAGTAAACACTTTTTTCGGGATTTAACAAACTTAATTTGCGATAAATTGCGATCGCCTCGCGGCGAAGTCCCTGGGCTGCATAAATTTCGGCCAGCGGCTCGCTCACCAGACAATCCTCGTCGCTCAACTCGGCTTCGGTGCGCACCTCTTCGGCCGGCTCGCCCTCCTCGGCCACGATGCGAAGCTCCTCCTCCTGCAGGAAGCGGTCGATCAGGTCGTCCGACGTGAGGTGCAGCAGAGCTTCGCGATCGACAGGGCGTGCTGCGAACGGCGTCTCGGTCCGCCACGGATCGACGAGCGAAGCCAGCGGCGGCACCTCCTCGCCCCGCCGGAGCGCGAGCTGCTGCAGGGGGCGCAGCCACGGATAGGCAAACATCAACTGCTGCCGCCGCTTGTCGGAGAGCTGCGCGGGATCGACGTAAAAGGGTGTTTCCGAAGCCATACGGTTACCAGTTCGAGGCCGCAGCCATGAAAATGTCGGTGACGAGCTTGTCGACGATCTGGGGGATCAGCGTCCCCTCGACCTCGGTCAGCAACTGCGTCGATTCGTAATCCTCGTAGGCCGAGAAGGTCTTGTTGAAGGACATCGTCTCGTCGATGGCATTCGTGAAACGCACCTTGACCGTGATCGTCAGGCGGTTCAGGAGGGCATAGTCGTCGCTCGACACCGACGAGGTCACCGAGGTGTAGTTCGTGATTTCACCTTCGAAGGCGAAATCGCCCCCCTCATCGACCTGCTGCAGACGCGTCCGGCGCGAGAAGATATCGACCAGCGCCTCGGTCAGCGTCGAGGAGAGGATCGGCGAGACCATCGTGGCGTTGTTCGGGAAGTAGGCCACCGAGAAGGTCTTGGCATCGGGCGGAATCGAAGCGCCCGAGAGCGAATATTTGATCGATACGCCGCAGCCGCAAAGCAGAAGGGCGGCGATCGACAGAAGGAGGATACGTTTCATGTTCATTCTATTTTTTTGCACCTTTTCTCGCCTCGCATAGTCCGAGTAAGCTCGGCCTGCTCTCGGCTGATCGAAAAGGGGCGTTCCCAAGCATTTTTTTTCAGCGCTTTCGGGTCGCAGCCTGCGAAGGTTCCGCTCGACTGCAAGGAGCTGCGGGCCTTCGCCGCCGGAGGCTGCGGCCCGCCCGGCCTTTTTCAAGGCCGAGTTTTCCCCGAGCCAAGCCCGCAGCCGAGCGGATGGGCTTGCGACGTGGAGGAGCAGCCCTCCGCCAAGGGGGCGGCTGCGGCCCGCCCGGCCTTTTTCAAGGCCGAATTCCACCCGAGCCAAGCCCGCAGCCGAGCGGACGGGCTTGCACAAGCGGACCTGCGGGACGCGAATTGCAGCCCTCCGCCCGGGGGCGGCTGCGGGCTGCCGATCGCTGCGCGATCGAATTCATCTACAAACCCACTTACCACCTGCAAAATCCGCACTCGGGCCGCGGCTTGCGAAGCGACCGCACGAGCGGACGCAAATGCAGACGCAAGCAGCGGGCCTTCGCGGGGCGAAGCTCCGGCCCGCTCGATCCTGACGGACCGTTCCCGAACTCGGACCCGGCCCGGCCTCATCCCGCATCGCTACTCCTCGATGCCCAGCTCCTTGATCTTGCGATAAAGGGTCCGCTCGGACATGAAGAGCTCGGCGGCGGCTTCGCGGCGCCGGCCGTTGTTGTGCCGCAGCGCCCGCACGATCTGCTCGCGCAGCACGTCGGCCTTGGTCCGTTCGCGCGGCTCCTCGACTTCGACCTCCTCCGTCTCGGCATAGACGGGCGTCGTCTCGATGGCGTCGTTCCGCCCCGTCTCCGCCGGCGCCGTCCGGACCGTGGACGAGGGCAGCAGCCCCTTCACGTCGTACGACGGCTCCGGGCGTCCGCCGCCCGCGCGCTGCAGCAGCTCGGCCACCATGCGTTTCAGGTCGCCGATCTCGGCCCGCATATCGAAGAGCAGCTTGTAGAGCAGCTCGCGTTCGCTGGCGAAGCCCTCCCCCTCGCTCCGCGCCGCCGGGGCAGCCATCGGCGCCGCATCGTGTCCCACCTCCGGGAGGTAGCGGGAGAGCACCTCGGCCGTGATGAGGCGCGAGGACTCGATCGCCGAGATCTGTTCGGCCACGTTCTTGAGCTGGCGGATGTTGCCCCGCCAGTAGTAGTTCATGAGCATTTCGCGGGCCGCATCGTCGAGCGTCACGGCCGGCATGCGGTACTGCGCCGCCACGTCGGCGGCGAACTTGCGGAACAGCAGCGGAATATCGCGCCGCCGTTCGCGCAGGGCCGGCACGACGATCGGCACCGTCGCTAAACGGTAGTAGAGGTCCTCGCGAAAACGCCCCTGCAGAATCGCTTCCTGCAGGTGGACATTCGTCGCCGCCACGACCCGAACGTCGGTCTTCTGGACCTTCGACGAGCCGACCCGGATGAACTCGCCCGACTGCAGCACGCGCAGCAGACGCGCCTGCGTCGAGTGCGGCAGCTCGGCCACCTCGTCGAGGAAGATCGTGCCGCCGTCGGCCTCCTCGAAGTAGCCCTTGCGCGCCTCGAAGGCACCCGTGAAGGCCCCCTTCTCGTGGCCGAAGAGCTCCGAATCGATCGTTCCCTCGGGAATCGCCGCACAGTTGACAGCGATGTATTTATTGTGTTTGCGCGCCGAATAGGCGTGGATCACCTGCGGAAAAAACTCCTTGCCCACGCCGCTCTCGCCCGTAACGAGCACCGTCAGGTCGGTCGGCGCGACCCGCAGGGCCACTTCGAGCGCCCGGTCGAGCAACTCGGAAGTCCCGATGATGCCGAAACGCTGTTTAACCGTCGTTATGTCTGTCGTCGCCATGTTTCGTAGTCTCTCCATTCATTTCGATCCGCCGGCTTCACCGGGGTCGCCCGGGGTCGTCCAAGCCATCCAAGCCCTTCGAACCATCCGAGGTCCTCCGGCTTCGTACGGATCGTCCAGCGTTGTCCGGACCGTCCGGGCCGTCCGGATCGCTCCGTTCCGCTCAATGCGCCTCCTCCGCATCCGGCATTTCGCCGTCGGTCTGGGCCGCCTGCTCCAGCATCTCGACCATCCGGTCGGCCGCCCGGCGCTCCTCCAGATCGTGGTAGTAGCCGTAGGCGATCGCGCAGATCGCGATCACCAGCGCCGCGATCGCCGCCAGCACGAAGCGGTCGGGCGAACGGCGCACGGGCTTGTCGACATAGGTAAAGGCATCGGTGTTCCGGGGCGGACGGCCGTAGTTGAGCCCCTTGACGTAGGGCGCCGGATTCCGCTTGGCCGAAACCGAAAGGTGCTGCTCGTCCGCTTCGTCCGACGCCAGGGTCGCGGGCTCCGCCGGCGCATCCGTTCCGGCCGCACTCCGCATTCCGGCAGGACGTTCCCCGAAACGACGCTCCCCGGAACGCCGCTCTTCGGCGCTGTGCTCCTCCGAGCGGGCGGTGCGGCCCTCCGTGCGCAGCTCCCGGCCGCCGTGCGATGCGGCAGGATGCGCCGGTTCGCCGGGCTCCGGAGCGGGACGGTATTCGAACGCGATGGTTCCATGCGGTCCCGGCCGCCACACCCCCAGTCCGGGCATGGAGCAGCTCTCGCCCCGCTCGACGGCGTGGCGCACCTCGAAGACGAAGCGGTCGATCTCCCCCGCAGCCGCCAGGTCGCTCTGGCCCGCCTCGACGAGCAGGCCGTGCAGCACGCCGTCGTCGCGGCGCACCAGCTCCGAGAAGAGCACCGTACGCCCGGGATCCTTCACCAGAAAGACCCCCAGCTGGGGAATCACCAGCCGCTTGTGCGAGCGCAGGTATTGCGATAGGATGCGAATCAACACGATAGCCTTTTTTTCGTTGGTTTACGGCTTCAAAATTACCTTTTTTCACCGGAAAAAACAAAAAACGGCGGCGAATTTCGAAATAACGGGATGAAGTATTGCGTATCTCGAAAATAATCGCCTATTTTGCATCGCATTTGCCGGGAGGCATCCGACCGAGCTACTTCGCCCGAAAAACAGCGATGCGGCGGAGCCGGATCGGAAAAAGAGGAACCATTTACCGAACGCGAACCATGAAAGACAAGTACATCGACCTGATCGAACAGACCTTCGATTTTCCGCAGGACGAGTTCTCGGTGGAGGACGGCGAGCTGCAGTACTACGACATTCCCCTCATGGAACTCATCAAGCAGTACGGCACGCCGCTCAAGATCACCTACCTGCCCAAGATCTCGCAGCAGATCAACCGCGCCAAGCGCATGTTCAACGTGGCGATGGCCAAGGTCGACTACCGCGGCTCGTACAACTACTGCTATTGCACCAAGTCGAGCCACTTCTCGTTCGTCCTCGAGGAGGCGATGAAAAACGACATCCACCTCGAGACCTCGTCGGCCTACGACATCCACATCATCAACGCCCTCTACGACAGCGGCATTCTCGACAAGGACCGCTACATCATCTGCAACGGCTTCAAGCGTCCGCAATACGTCGAGAACATCGCCCAGCTGCTGCGCGACGGCTTCGAAAACACGATCCCCGTAATCGACAACAAGGAGGAGATCGACCTCTTCGACGCCGCGGTGGAGAAAAAGTGCAAGGTGGGCATCCGCATCGCCTGCGAGGAGGAGCCCAAGTTCGACTTCTACACCTCGCGGCTCGGCATCCGCTACAACGACATCGTCGATTTCTACAAAACCAAGATCCGAAAAAACAAGAAGTTTCAGCTTAAGATGCTGCACTTCTTCATCAACACGGGCATCCGCGACACGGCCTACTACTGGAACGAGCTCTCGAAGTGCATGAACGTCTACTGCGAGCTCAAGCAGATCTGCCCCGAACTGGACAGCCTGAACATCGGCGGCGGCTTCCCGGTGAAAAACTCGCTCGACTTCAACTACGACTACGAATACCTGACGGAGGAGATCGTGGCGCAAATCAAGAACATCTGCCAGCGCAACGGCATCGACGAACCGAACATCTTCACCGAGTTCGGCTCTTTCACCGTGGGCGAAAGCGGCGCGGCCCTCTACTCGATCGTCAACCAGAAGCAGCAGAACGACCGCGAGAACTGGTACATGATCGACTCGTCGTTCATCACCACCCTGCCCGACACGTGGGGCATCAACCAGCGCTTCATCATGCTGCCGATCAACAACTGGAACAAGGAGTACCAGCGGGTCTTCCTGGGCGGCCTCACGTGCGACTCGGAGGATTTCTACAACGCCGAGCTCCACACGAACGCCATCTTCCTGCCGAAGCTCGAACAGGGGAACACGCAGTACATCGGCTTCTTCCACACGGGGGCCTACCAGGAGTCGCTCGGCGGGTTCGGCGGCATCCAGCACTGCCTGATCCCCGCGCCGAAGCACGTCATCATCGACCGCGACAAGTCGGACAACGAATACTATACGCGCCTCTTCGCCAAGGAGCAGTCCTACCGGTCGATGCTCCGGATTCTCGGGTATTGATCGGGAGAGGGCTGCGGCCCGCACGGTCCTATCGGACCGTTCCCAAACACGGGACCAGCTCGCAGCCGAGCGGACGGGCTTGCGACATAAAGGAGCAGCCCTCCGCCAGGGGGCGGCTGCGGGCTGCGGCGCCCATTCTGGCGCAAATTCATCATTCAAAATTCAAGATTCAAAATTAGGCGCGTTTCCTATGGGTTCGGGACGCAGCTTGCGAAGCGCACGCACGAGCGGACATGCGGACGCGAGATGCGGGCCTTCGCGCGGCGAAGCTGCGGCCCGCACGGTCCTATCGGACCGTTCCCAAATGCGGAAGAAGCCCGCAGCCGAGCGGATGGGCGTGGCGACGTAAAGGAGCAGCCCTCCGCCCGGGGGCGGCTGCGGGCTGCCGCGCCCATTCGGGCGCAAATTCAGAATTCAAAATTCAAGATTCAAAATTAAATGTGCTTAACTAATCGGATTCGGGACGCAGCCTGCGGAGGCGCGCACGACTATAAGGAGTTGCGGGCCTCCGCCGCCCCCAGGTTGCGGCCCGCCAATCGCTATGCGATTGATTCCTTGCAAAAAAACCGCAGCCGAGCGGACAGGCCTGCTGCACAAAGGAGCAGTCCTCCGCCCGGGGACGGTTGCGGGCTGCCGCCGTCTGCAACGTCGAGCTTACAGCAAAACCCCTTCCACCAAACCAGCGGCTGCGGGCTGCCGGTCGCTGCGCGACCGAATTTACACATGATCGCCTCGGCATCAATCAGCGGCCGCAGCCAGCTGTAAACCCCGCCTCAACAAACGAGCGACGGCCCCGGGGAGTCCCCCGGGACCGTCACCCGCAAAGCTGCGAACCGATCAATTCCGATTCGGCAGGAACGAATAATCCGTCGAGTAGCACATCATCTGCGCAGCGAAGTCCGCCGGATAGGAGATCTTCACATCCACGATGCGTCCGTCCGCGATCACCGGCTCGTATTCGGGATTGACGAAGCCGCCGTAAGGTTCGATATGCAGCGCCGCATAGCGGTCGAGCACCTCGCGGTGCAGCTCGGGATCGACCTTCACGGCATACCGTTCGACGAGCGCCTTGCCCGCCTCGTAGTCGCCCTCGGACTTGATCCGCTGCACCTCACGCAACATCTCCCCGAAAAGCGCGCGCAACCGCTCGAAGTCGTTCACCACGACATACCGTTTGCCCTCCTGCTCGACCCATTCGATCACCTTCTCCGCCTTGCCGTGCTCATAGCACCACTCGGCGATCAGCTTGCGGTTGCGCATGTGAGCCTCCTCGACATCCTTGCCCGGCTCGATACGCGCCAGCTGGGTCATCATGCCGTTGAGAATGTAATCGGCATACCCCGCCTTCGCCACCTCGAACGAGGGAACAAGCCCCAGCTCGACGAGCTTCGGATCACCTATATAATACAAACCGAAAAGATCGGCGCGCGCCTCTTCGAGCGTCGAGGAGTAGTTGCGCAGCGCCCCGGCCGAAACCCCGGGCGCCAGCTGTCCCGAGCCGTGGCCCAGGCACTCGTGCAGGTCGGTATGCAGGTCGTCGGCCAGCTTGCCGTAACGCTCGATGCGGTCGCGGTCTTCGGCCCGCAGCACGAACTCCTCCTTGAAGCCGTTGCCCTTGGCCGCCTGGTCGTAGGCGTAGGTGATGTTGTCGATCGTCACCGACTTCGAACCGTACTCTTTGCGGATCCAGTCGGCATTCGGCAGGTTGATGCCGATCGGCGTGGCGGGATAGCAGTCGCCGCCCAGCATCGCCACCGTGATGACCTTCGCCGAGACGCCTTTCACGACGGGTTTGCGGAAAGCGGGATCGACGGGCGAATGATCCTCGAACCACTGTGCGTTGGCCGAGATGACCTCCGTACGGTGGCAGGCGACCGAATCGCGGAAGTTCACGTTGGCCTCCCACGAAGCCTTGCGCCCCAGCGGATCGCCGTAATCCTCGATGAAGCCGTTCACGAAATCGACGTGCGACACCGTATCGCGCACCCAGCCGATGTTGTACCGGTCGAACTCCTTCAGATCGCCCGTGCGGTAGTAGTTCACGAGCGCTGCGATGTTCGACCGCTGGGGTTCGGCAGCGACCGATTCGGCCTTCTCGAGCCAGTAGACGATCCGCTCGATCGCCGGGCCGTACATGCCGTCCAGCCGCCAGGTCCGCTCGACGAGCTCGCCGCGCTCGTTCTTCGTCAGCTGCGAATTGAGCCCGTAGCTCACCGGCTCGGGATTGCCTGCATCGGCGGCAGCCATCGCGTCGTAGAAGCGCTCGGCCTCGGCCTGCGTCACGCCGCGGTAATAGTTGCTCGACGAGGTGAGCAGCAGGTCGTCGCCCGCCCGCTGGTTGAGTTTCGTCGGATAGAGCGCCGGATCGAAGATCGCGCGGCACACCTCCCCGATCATGCCGCACAGCTCGCCGAACTTCTCCGCGGGAATCGATTCGCAGAGCTGCAGGAAATAGGACTCCGTAAATTCAGGCACGAACTTGTCGTTCGAATAATGGTGATGGATGCCGTTGGCGAACCAGACCTTCTTCAGATACTTTTCGAGCGCCTTCCAGTCGTCCGTCGTCCGGTCGCCCTTGTACTCGGCATAGATCGTTTCGAGCGTGCGGCGCACAGGAAGGTTCATGGCGCAATTCTGGTCGAAGAGGATGTCGCGGCCGCACTTGGCCGCCTCGGAGAGGTAGTAGACGAGCTCTTTCTGCTCGAGCGGGAGCGCTTCGAAGCCGGGGACTTCGTAACGGATCACTTTGATGTCGTCGAACCGATCGACGATCCACGGCCGCTCGCCGAAGCTCTGCTCCGAGCAGGCGCTGCAGGCGATTGCAAGGAAAGGCACGGATGCCATACGCAACAGATTTTTCATAAATGAACAAGCAAAATGGATGCTACAAAGATACGAATAAGCCGAGGGCAAAAGCAAATTTATTTGCATTTTGCCGAGGCGGCGTATCTTCGACGAAGTCAAAGATACGAAAAGTCGAGAGCAGAAACAAGCGTCAGCTTGATTCTGCCGAGACGGAGTATCTAAGGCGAAGCCAAAGATAATAATAAGTCGAGCGCAATGCCAAATTTATTTGAGCATTGCCGAGACGAAGTATCTTCGGCGAAGTCTGCGGGCTGCAGCGCCCATTCGGGCTGCAGCTTTCGAAGGACACGCTCGAGCGGACCTGCGGGACGCGAAAAGCGGGCCTTCGCCGGGCGAAGCTGCAAATTCAAAATTCAAAATTCAAAATTATGCTCGGGCTGCAGCCTGCGGAGTGCTCGCAAGTTCGGATACGAACTGCGGGCCTCCGCCGGGCGGAGGCTGCGGCCCGCTGCGGTTCCTTGCCGGAACCGCAAATTCATGATTCAGAATTCAAGATTCAAAATTGCATTCGGATGCGCTTGGACTTATATTCCAGTTCGGGACGCAGCCTGCGGAGCGCACGCATGTTCAGTCATGAACTGCGGGCCTCCGCCGCCGGGAGGCTGCGACCCGCACGGCCCCACGGAGCGATCCAAACTCGAGTCAAGCCTGCAGCCGAGCGGAGGGGCCTGCGACGTAGAGGAGCAGCCCTCCGCCCGGGGGCGGCTGCGGGCTGCAGCGCCCTTTGGGCGCAATTCAGAATTCAAAATTCAAGATTCAAAATCACACAAAATTCGGGGCGCAGCCTGCGGAGGCCCTGCAACTCGCGTCCCGCAGGTCCTCCGCCACCTCCAGGCGACCCCCTCCATCGCCTGCAACTCTCCACTACACCTCGCCACCCTCTATCCGCCGTCCTTCCTCTCGCACCGCCCCGAAAAGCCCCGATAACCCCGATAACCCCGATAACCCCAAAAGCCCCGAATCGTCCCCGCTCCCGTTTTTTCATTTCGAACGTTTCGTTTTTCGGGCACGAAGCGCTACCTTTGCAAACGATGCGCGGCCTTTGCAGAGAAAGCGCTACTTTTGCACTCATGGATTTTCAACTCGTATCGGACTACGCCCCGATGGGCGACCAGCCGGAGGCGATCGCACAGCTCACCGACGCCATCCGCCACGGTTCGCAGCACAACACGCTGTTAGGCGTCACGGGCTCGGGCAAGACCTTCACCGTGGCCAACGTCATCGCCGAGCTGAAGCGTCCGACCCTCGTGTTGAGCCACAACAAAACCCTTGCGGCGCAGCTCTACGGCGAGTTCCGGAATTTCTTCCCCGACAACGCCGTCGAGTACTTCGTTTCGTACTACGACTACTACCAGCCCGAAGCCTACCTCCCCTCGACCGACACCTACATCGAAAAGGACCTCTCGATCAACAGCGAGATCGAGCAGATGCGGCTGCACACCGTCGCCACGCTGCTCTCGGGCCGCCGCGACGTGGTGGTCGTGTCGAGCGTCTCCTGCCTCTACGGCTGCGGCAACCCGGCCGATTTCCACGCTACGGCGATCCGCATCGAGGTGGGCCAGGTCATCAACTACAAACAATTCCTCTACCGCCTCGTCGAGGCGCTCTACACCCGCACGGAGCGCGAGCTGGAGCCCGCGACCTTCCGCGTGAACGGCGATACGGTCGACATCATGGCCGCCTTCGGCGAGTTCGGCAACCAGTGTTTCCGCGTGATGTTCTTCGACGACGAAATCGAGGCGATCCACAGCATCGACCCCGCCACGGGACAGCGCATCGCCTCCCTCGAAAGCGTCACCTTCTACCCCACGAACCTCTTCGTCACCACCAAGGAGCGCATCCACCAGGCCGTGCAGCAGATCTACCTCGATCTGGGCAAGCAGATCGCCTGCTTCGAGCAGGCGGGCCGCATGACCGAGGCGCAGCGCATCAAGCAGCGCGTCGAATACGACCTCGAGATGATCAAGGAACTGGGCTACTGCTCGGGCATCGAGAACTACTCGCGCTACTTCGACGGCCGCGCCGAGGGAACGCGCCCCTTCTGCCTGCTGGACTACTTTCCCGAAGACTATCTGTTGGTGGTGGACGAGAGCCATGTGACCCTTCCCCAGGTGCACGCCATGTTCGGCGGCGACCGCGCCCGCAAGGAGAACCTCGTGGAGTACGGCTTTCGGCTCCCCGCGGCGCGCGACAACCGTCCGCTGACCTTCACCGAATTCGAGCAGCTGCAGGGCACCTCGATCTACGTCAGCGCCACTCCCGCCGACTGGGAGCTCATGAAGAGCGAAGGGGTGGTCGTCGAGCAGCTGATCCGCCCCACGGGGCTCGTGGACCCGCCGTTGGAGGTGCGCATCACCGAGAACCAGATCGACGACCTCATCGAGGAGATCGACCGCTGCGTGCGCAACGACGACAAGGTCCTCGTGACGACCATCACGAAGCGCATGGCCGAGGAGCTCTCCAAGTATTTCGACCGCGTGGGGATCCGCAACCGCTACATCCACTCGGACGTCGATACGCTCGAACGGGTCCAGATTCTCGAGGACCTGCGGGGCGGGCTCTTCGACGTGCTGGTGGGCGTCAACCTGCTGCGCGAAGGGCTGGACCTGCCCGAGGTGGCGCTGGTGGCGATTCTCGACGCCGACAAGGAGGGATTCCTGCGCAACGTCCGCTCGCTGACGCAGATCGCGGGACGCGCCGCCCGCCACGCGCAAGGCAAGGCGATCCTCTATGCCGAGACCTGCACCGATTCGATGCGGCGGGCGATCATCGAGTCGAACCGGCGCCGCGAGAAGCAGGTCCGCTTCGACGTCGAGCACGAGATGCTGCCCACGCGGGCCAAGCGCAGCGGCACGGGGCAAAGCACCCTGCTGGCGGGCAAGAGCACCGAGGGGGTCGATCTGACGGTCCATCGGCCGACGGAGGAGCACTACGCCGAGCCCCTTGGCATGGCGGCCGACGTCGATCGCAGCTACTCCGCAGGCAGCGGCGCAAAGGATACAAAGAGACGCGAAGAAGCAGGTGCGCAGCGGGGAGCGAACGGACGAAGCTGTGCGGACAGCGGGCCGCGGTTCGCGGCCGTTTCCGCCGGCAACAGTCTGCCGCAGACAGGCGAGGAGCTGGAAGCCTTGATCGGCAAGGCGCGCGAAGAGATGGAACGGGCGGCCAAGGCGCTCGACTTTTTGGCCGCCGCCCGTTACCGCGACCGCATGTACGAATTGCAAAAGCTGCGCGAGGAGCTGCGGAAAAGCTGATCCGGAAAAAATCCGAAAAGCCCGCCGCCTGCCGTCTACGATCGACGGCAGGCGGCAGTGCATAAAACCAAACCGGATGATTCGCACCAGTTACGACAGATGTTGATCCAGCCGTTTCTGCATGCGCGGTGCTTCGGTCAGCGAGAGGCTCTGGTGGATGATGTAGAAAACCAGCCTGCGTCCGTCCGAGATCCAGAGCAGGGCCAGCATCAGCAGCATCTTTCCGGCAAGCGTGATCCAAGGCAGGACTTTCTGTACCAAATCCGCCATACAAGACAACCCGCACAATTTATCATTTTCTATTAAGAGATCGAAATACGACGCATAGATCGTCGTGAGCGGTTCATAGGCTTGTACGACCGCATAGATGTACAGGCCCGAAATCATCCAGCCTGGGAACTGGAGATAGGGGCTGTTCAGCTTTCCCAGAATCAACGTAAACGTCACAGTCGAAAAGATGCTCAGCAACAGCGATACGTAGAGCATGATGCCGTTGTACCGCGCAGGGCAGGCCGTCTGCGCGATCATGGTCGGCACGAAGAACAACAGCGCCAGCACCGCTATGATAATCAAGCCGTGCAGCAGGATGTTCTTCGTCTGGTGACGCTCCTCGGGTTTTACGGTCGCCTCGTTCAGAATCAGGTAAATCGCATACAGAAAGGCGCTGCTCAGGAAATTGAGGGTATTCTGATAGGTCGCCATGTTCCGCATGCCGAAACAATAACAGAACCCTTTCCGACACTCTTCCGAAAGAGACAGCGAATAGGAATACTCGATCAGCGATCCGCAATAATAGGCCAGCCAAAGCACCCAAATGGCCGACCAGGCCCAGAAGAACTGCCGGACCGTTCCCGAAACGACCGAATAGGAGAGCGCCAGCGCGCGGTCTCCCTCATCCGGCAGGAGGCAATAGACCCGCAGGTAGCGTTTGATCGCCCCCTCCTGCTCCACATCCCGCCGCACTTTGGACCAGCAGCGAATCAAAACGAAGAGCGTGATGACGATGAACAGCGTCTGCATTCCGTAATTCAGCAAGGTCCAGTCTAACTTGAACGAGCCGCCCTCTCTCCCGAACGAGAGTTGCACGATCGAGGCGGCAAGCGTTATCAACGCCGGCACCGACGTGGCCAAGATGTCTTCCCAATGCACCTGCCACCAATTTTTCCGTTTGTTTTTCATCGTTTTGCTCTTTTATCGGTTCCAATAATCTCCCATCGTGTGCGTCGGGCACGCCTCGATCACATCGGGCTCCAGTTCGAATTGAATGGTGCGCTGGTCGTCGTGGTGATAGATCTCGCGGCACGAAAACAGCTCTTTCACAGGTTCGATCTCGGCACAATAGATTTTGCTGGGCGAAAGATTGTAGCGCGCGAAACGTTCGACGTAGAGCTTCAATTCCTTCTCCCCGGTCCGCTCCGTACAGATGATGTTGTCCACCAGCGTCCGCACGGCATCCACCAGTTCGCCGTGCTTGTCGCACAACAGATAGAGCGAAATGTTGCGTTCGCGGCACACGGTCATGAGCGCAGGAAGAAAGAGCTCGCTTTGCTTCAACAGCGGGAAGCAGAAGTCGACGACCTGCAGATTGTCCAGAATAATCCGCCGGACCCGTTTCCCGTCCCGGAACGGCACGTCGATCTGCTGCACGAAATAGTGGATGAACTCGCTGGGCGTGATGCAGCCGATATTGAAGTTCATGAAATGGATGTGTTCAAGGCAGCTCTCGCAGCGGCTTCGCTTCCGGCGGTTGCGGATGCAGGCCGGGCAGGGCAGCTGCCGGCAAATCACGGGAACCTCCTGGTGCAGCGTAACGATCATTGTGTGCTCGTCCCTTACCGCCGTGCTGAACATGCTGCCGTAGGCAAGGAACCGTTTGAAGGTATTGGGCTCGCCGATGATACCCGTCACCTCGCCCGTTCCGCCGCCGAAGCGGATCTCGCGAGACGAGCGTTCGTCCGCATTCCGATCCGACACGACCTCCTCGTTCCGTTCGCTGTCGAGCAGAATCATGTTGAAAACCTCCTCAGGCGTATATTCGAGGAAATCGTCCGGGAACATCGCCTCCAGATAGCGGTCGTGGGCATCGTAGTGGTCGTAACGGATCGTTGCGTGGTGATGTCTCCGGCTGTGCTCCAGATATTCCTGGAACGTATCGGTCACGACGTTCGAATGGGTGTAGGCCAGCGCCCGTTCCAGATAGCGGCGCTTGGCGAAATAAGTATGAAGGCTCGGATAGATCTCGATGCCGTAATCGCGCCGCTTGTATTGATGCCAGCCCAATTTGGCACCCTGGATGTCGCACTTGTCGATCCGCAGCTGCTGGATCGAATAGTCCGATGAGACGATATTCTCCATGCGGATCACGATATCGGCCAAATGCTCCGGCACCTGCTTCCGGTCATCGAGCACCAGAATGACCACCTGCGCGTCGCTGCGTCCGACCGGCATCTCCCGAAGCGCCTTCATGTACTTCAGCAGCCGGCCGTAGTAGTCCCGTGTCGTCGGATCCGGCTCGAAGGCGGAGACCGCCGACAGGACTTTCGGGCCGAACGCGTCCGGTTCCTGGGCCGCACAGGTATACGGAATGATATCGATCCGGCCGCACTGTCGGTCGAGGCTTCGGTTGATCCGTTCGATCTCTGCGGGATCCCCGAACGCAAAATAGTCGTTCAGCGTTTCGTAGCGCCGCCTGAAAAGCAGGTTTTCCTCATCGCTGATACCTTTCAGCGTTCGGATATGCAGGGCGTTCGTCCGATTGCTGTAATGCAGGATCCCCTTGCAAAGCATCTCGTCGGCATTCCGTTTCAGATCGGCGATGCCGAGAGCCTGCAGGTCGATCAGCGGCGAAAGATGATCGACATCGAAAAAGAAATCCACCAACCGCAGCGCGTCGGACATGCCGTTCTGGATGTACCGCTGCGTCATCTGCCGGATGCAGGAAGAGATCGTCATATCGAGGATCAAATCCTCCGAGAAGGAGACGTCGCGCATCGCCGAACAGTATTGCGGCGTCACGCCCAACTGCAAGCCGAGCCGGTAAAGCAGCTGCAGCCCGAAAAAGGATGTTTCGCAATTCGGACCGCCTGCCACGGCGATCACGGTCGTTCGGCCGTGCGGAAAGGTAAATCCGCCGTACAGCAGCTGTGCCATCCCCGAAATGCAGGGATCGATTCTGACATCACGAGCATTCATAGCAAAGTATCGTTAAGTTTGGTTCGAAAAAAAGACCGGCGGCATCGCATTTATCTACGATGGCCGCATTGTTTGCAATCATTTTGAACACAAATATAATCAATCATCCTATTTTTACAACTGTTTCTCCAAAAAAAATATTTTTTCATCCGGAGCGGATGCGACCGGCAGGCGATGCCGAAACCCGCGCCGGCATCATAGGCAAATCGGGGTCGCAAAAGAGGGCGGGAAGAGGGCCGGTGAGGCCCGAGGGCGGAATAAATCCGAAAAAAATTTGGCCGTTCGGCCGGAATTTCGTACATTTGAACGAATGAACGCGCACGAAACGCGTACAAAGCCGAAAACCAAAACCTAACCATACTCATGAAACGTCTCTTTTCCGCGCTGCCGGTTCTGGCGGCAGGCGCGTTCGTTGCGGGCTTCTGCAGCTGCAACGGAGAGCAGCCGACCCGCTCGGGGCTGCTGCGCTCCGACTTCCAGGCCGTCGTCGGCGACCGCACCACCGACCTCTACACCCTCGTCAACGCCGCCGGCACGGAGGTCTGCATCACCTCCTTCGGCGGCCGCATCGTCTCGGTGATGGTGCCAGACCGCAACGGCGTCCTGCAGGATGTCGTCCTCGGCTTCGACAACATCGAGGACTACCGCAACATTCCCTCCGACTTCGGCGCCTCGATCGGCCGCTACGCCAACCGCATCGCCCAGGGCCGCTTCACGCTCGACAGCGTGACCTACGACCTCCCGAAGAACAACTTCGGCCACTGCCTGCACGGCGGTCCCGACGGCTGGCAGTACCGCATCTACGAAGCCGAGCAGACGGCCGACAACGTACTGGTGCTGACGCTCCATTCGCCCGCCGGCGACGCGCAGTTCCCGGGAGCCGTCACGGCGAAGGTCACCTACACGCTGACCGACGACAACGCGATCGACATCGCCTATGAGGCCGTGACCGACGCCCCGACGATCATCAACATGACCAACCACTCCTATTTCAACCTCGGCGGCGACCCGACGAAAACGGTCCTCAACGACGTTCTGCAGCTCAACGCCGACAGCTACACCCCCGTCGATTCGACCTACATGACCACGGGCGAGATCCTGCCCGTCGAGGGGACGCCGATGGACTTCCGCGTGCCGAAGACGCTCGGCGCCGAGATCGCCGACTTCGACTTCGAGCAGCTCCGCAACGGCAACGGCTATGACCACAACTGGGTGCTGAACACCGCCGGCGACGACACGAAGCCGGCCGCCGTACTCTACTCGCCCGCGAGCGGCATCGAGCTGACGGTCTACACCTCCGAACCGGGCGTGCAGGTCTACACGGGCAACTTCCTCGACGGCACCGTGACGGGCAAGCGCGGCATCACCTACCGCCAGCGCACGGGCATCTGCCTCGAAACGCAGAAGTACCCCGACACGCCCAACAAACCCGCCTGGCCCTCGGCCGTGCTGCGTCCGGGCGAGACCTACAGGAGCCACTGCGTCTTCCGTTTCGGCGTGCGCCAATAAATCCGGATTCTCACCTTTTAACAACCTATCCTACCTATTAAAACAGTCCTACCAAAACAATGAACCTGATTGAAGCTTTGCAGAACAACGGATTCGCGATGATCGACTACGCGATTTTCGTACTCTACATCATCCTGCTGATCGGCCTGGGCTTTTTCCTCTCGCGCAGCAAGGATGGCAAGGAAAAATCCTCGACCGACTACTTCCTGGCCGGCAACACGCTGACCTGGTGGGCCGTGGGCGCCTCGCTCATCGCCGCGAACATCTCGGCCGAACAGTTCATCGGCATGTCCGGATCGGCCTACGCCTCGGGCATCGCCATCGCGGCCTACGAGCTCATGGCCGCCGCCACGCTGATCGTCGTGGGCAAGTTCCTGCTGCCCGTCATGATCGAACGCAAGATCTTCACCATCCCGCAGTTCCTGCGCGAGCGCTACAACTGGGGCGTGGGCCTCTCCTTCTCGATCTTCTGGCTTTTCCTCTACGTCTTCATCAACCTCACCTCCGTAGCCTGGCTCGGCGCCCTGGCCATCAAGCAGATCCTCGGCATCCCGGCCGCACCCGCGATGTTTCTCGGCATGTCGATCGATATGACCCTCATGATGATCATCCTGATCCTCTTCATCGTCGCCGGTCTCTACTCGATCTACGGCGGTCTGGCCTCGGTGGCCTGGACCGACGTGATGCAGGTGACCTTCCTCGTGGGCGGCGGCCTCATCACGGCCTACTTCGCCCTCGACTTCATCGCCAGCGAGGTCCACATCGACGGCGGCGCCCTCGGCGCCCTGAGCGAGATCGTCTCGAAGCTCGGCACAGTCCCCGGCGACACGCACTTCAACCTCGTCGTGGCGCGCAATGCCGACCTCTACCCCGCCGTCACCTCCGATCCCTACTTCGACATCCCGGGCATCGTGGTGATCGTCGGCGCGCTGTGGCTCACGAACCTCGGCTACTGGGGCTTCAATCAGTACATCATCCAGAAGGGTCTGGCCGCCAAGTCGCTCAAGGAGGCCAAGCGGGGCATGATCTTCGCCGCCTTCCTCAAGATCCTCATCCCCTTCATCGTCTGCATTCCGGGCGTCTGCGCCTACTACATCTACACGCAGCAGCCCGACCTCTACGCCTCGCTGGCCGGCGAGATCACCCGTTCGGACGACGCCTATCCCTTCCTGATCCGCAACTTCACGCCGGTCGTCGTCAAGGGGCTTTCGTTCGCCGCGCTGGCCGCCGCCGTCATCTCGTCGCTCGCCTCGATGTTCAACTCGACCTCAACGATCTTCACGATGGATATCTACAAGCAGTTCATCAACAAGGAGGCTTCGGACACGAAGCTCGTGCAGGTCGGCCGGCTCACGTCGGTTGCCGCCCTGCTGCTGGCCCTCATCGCCGTCTACCCGATCATGGGAGCCGCCGACCAGGCCTTCCAGATCATCCAGGAGTACTCGGGCTTCGTCTATCCGGGCGTCGTGGTGATCTTCGGTCTCGGCCTGCTCTGGAAGCGCGCCTCGGGCGCCGCTGCCGTTGTGGCGGCCATCGGCACCTTCGCCTTCTCGATCCTCTTCAAGTTCCTGCTGCCCGATGTGCCTTTCCTGCTCCGCATGGGCTACGTCTTCATCGCCCTGGCGACGATCTTCATCTGGATGTCGCTGCGCAGCCGCAAGACCGTCCCGGCCGACCGCCTCGACGAACACACCGTGAAGACGCAGCTCTTCTGGAGCCGCGTAACGACGGTCGGCGCCCTCGTCAGCTTGGTTTGCGGCATCATCGGCGTGATCGAACCCACGATGCGCAACTACGGCTTCGAGGCTTTCTTCTTCCTCTGCGCCCTCTTCGTGACGATCACCATCTATCTCCGGTCGAACGCCAAGGATCCGGTGCAGGATCCGAAGGCCGTGAAGATCGACCTTGCCGTATTCCGCTCGGACGCCGCCTTCAACTGGGGCGCTCTCGGCGTGGTGGCGATCCTCGTGATACTCTATTATACCCTTTGGTAACAGGCTGCGTCCGTTCGGCGGCTCCTCCGCCGAACGGACGGCCTTTTTCATCCGGGTCGGCCGGTGCTTGGGTGCTGCGATAGCCGGCAGAAAGGCATGCGGCGGCGGAAGCGGCCGGTGAAAGCGATCGGCAGAGTGGCCGGCGGCGGCCGGCGGAAGCGACCAACGGGAGCGACCGGCAGAGCGGTCAACGGAAGCGGCCGGCGGCGGCCCGGGAACGAACAGAAACAGTCAAAAGAAACACGTTATGTTGGAAACACTCAAAGAACAAGTCTGCCAGGCGAATCTGGACCTTGTGAAACACGGATTGGTGATCTTCACGTGGGGCAACGTCTCGGCCATCGACCGCGAGCGGGGGCTCGTCGTCATCAAGCCCAGCGGGGTGGATTACGACGAGATGAAGCCGTCGGACATGGTGGTCGTCGATCTCGAAGGCCGCATCGTCGAGGGGGCGCTGCGCCCATCGTCCGACACGGCGACGCACCTCGAAATCTACAAGGCCTTCCCGGAGGTGGGGGGCATCGTCCACACCCACTCGACCTACGCCGTAGCGTGGGCGCAGGCGGGGCGCGACATTCCGAACATCGGCACGACGCACGCCGACTACTTCCACCGCGCCATTCCCTGCACGGCCGACATGACGGCCGACCAGATGGGCGAATACGAGAAGCACACGGGAACGGTGATCGTCCGCCGCTTCGTCGAGGCGGGGATGAACCCGATGCACACGCCGGGCGTGCTGGTCAAGAACCACGGTCCCTTCGCCTGGGGCAAGGACGGCCACGAGGCGGTGCACAACGCCGTCGTGATGGAGCAGGTGGCCAAGATGGCCTTCGCCGCCTACCTCATCAACCCGAATCTCACGATGAACGACCTGCTCATCGAGAAGCACTACTCGCGCAAGCACGGCGCCAACGCCTACTACGGGCAAAGCAAGAAGTAGGTTAGGGGCCGGACTATCGGGGCGCAGCCGGGCGGTGGCACGGAGATTCGGGTACGGACGGCAAGCCTCCGCCAGGCGGAAGCTGCGGACCACTCGGTCCTGACGGACCGGTCTTAACTCCGGACCAGCCCACAGCCGAGCGGATGAGCCTGCGACGCAGAGGAGCAGCCCTCCGCCCGGGAGCGGCTGCGGGCTGCCGATTGCTTCGCAATCGAGTTCGCAGCAAAACGCCTCGACGCCGACCAGCGGCTGCGACCCGCCGTCGCTGACGCTGACGCGATCGATAAAGTGCGACAAATCCACTCGGGCTGCAGCTTGCGAAGCGCACGCGCGAGCGGACTTGCAGACGCGAGCAGCGGGCCTTCGCGGGGCGAAGCTGCGGCCCGCTCGGTCCTGACGGACCGATCCTAACCCCGGACCTGCCCGCTGCCGAGCGGACGGGCCTGCACGAGCGGCGCGAGGATGCAACCTTCCGCCAAGTGCGGCTGCGCCTAATGGACCGATCTTAACTCCGGACCAGCCCGCAGCCGAGCGGATGGGCCTGCGACGCAGAGGAGCAGCCCTCCGCCCGGGGGCGGCTGCGGGCTGCCGATTGCTCCGCAATCGAGTTTGCCACAAAACCCTCGACGCCGACCTGCGACTGTGGCCCGCCAATCGCAACGCGATGGATTCGGGCAAAAACCTGCAGCCGGCAAATGCCTGCCGCAACACAAACTGAAACGACAAACAACAAACAAACACGATTCGATATGAAAGCATTCGAAAATTTCGAGGTGTGGTTCGTAACCGGAGCACAGCTCTTATACGGCGGCGACGCCGTCAAGTCCGTCGATGCCCATTCGACGGAGATGGTCAAGGGGATGAACGCCTCGGGGCTGCTGCCCGTGAAGGTGGTCTACAAGGGCACGGCCAACTCCTCGAAGGAGGTGAAGGCGATCATGAAGGCTGCCGAAGCCGATGACAAGTGCATCGGCGTAATGACCTGGATGCACACTTTCTCGCCCGCCAAGATGTGGATTCACGGGTTGCAGGAGCTCAAGAAGCCGTTGCTGCACCTCCACACGCAATACAACCGCGAGATTCCGTGGAACGAGATCGACATGGACTTCATGAACCTGAACCAGAGCGCCCACGGCGACCGCGAGTTCGGCCACATCACGGCCCGCATGCGCCGGCCGCGCAAGGTGGTAGTCGGCTACTGGCAGGACAGCAAGACGTTGGAGCACATCGCCGTATGGCAGCGCGTAGCCGCAGCCTGGGCCGATTCGCAGGATCTGCTCATCGTGCGCTTCGGCGACCAGATGAACAACGTGGCCGTCACGGACGGCGACAAGGTCGAGGCCGAGATGCGGCTGGGCTACCATGTAGACTACTGCCCCGTCAGCGAGATGATGGAGTACTTCCGCCAGATCGCCGACAGCGAGGTCGATGCCCTCGTGGCGACCTACTTCAAGGAGTACGACCACGACGCCTCCCTGGAGGATCGCGCCGGCGAACCCTACTGCAAGGTGTGGAACGCCGCCAAGGCCGAACTGACGCTCCGCGCCGTGCTGAAGGCCAAGGGGGCGAAGGGCTTCACGACGAACTTCGACGATCTGGGCGAGTTCGACCAGATCCCGGGTCTCGCCTCGCAGCGCCTCATGGCCGAGGGATACGGCTTCGGCGCCGAGGGCGACTGGAAGTCGGCCGCCCTCTACCGCACCATCTGGTTCATGTCGCAGGGGCTGCCCGAAGGGTGCTCGTTCCTCGAAGATTACACGCTCAACTTCGCCGGCGAGCGGAGCGCCATCCTGCAATCGCACATGTTAGAGGTCTGCCCGCTCATCGCTGCGCAGCGTCCCCGCCTGGAGGTCCACTTCCTCGGAATCGGCGTCCGCAAGAGCCTGACGGCCCGTCTCGTCTTCACGTCGAAGGTCGGCAAGGGCGTCACGGCTACGGTGGTCGATATGGGCAACCGCTTCCGCCTCATCGTGAACGACGTGGAGTGCATCGAGCCCAAACCGCTGCCGAAACTCCCCGTCGCCTCGGCGCTGTGGATCCCGATGCCCAACTTCGAGGTGGGCGCCGGCGCCTGGATCCTGGCCGGCGGCACGCACCACTCCTGCTTCTCGTACGACCTGACGCCCGAATACTGGGAAGACTACGCCGAGATCGCAGGGATCGAGATGATCCATATCGACAAGGAGACGACCATCGCCGGCTTCAAAAAGGAGCTGCGCATGAACGAAGTTTATTACATGTTGAACAAGGCGCTCTGCTAAAACGACGGCGGAGTGGAGAAGCGAAACGACGCGCAGCGTCGGCGGCCCGCAGCCGCCCCCCGGGCGAAGGGCCGCAACTTCCTGCGGTCGATGCGTCCCTTCGCGCGGCTGCGAACCGCCCCTCGCGGCGAGGCGTATTCTGAAAATCACCGAAGCAACCGCTCCCGCTCCGCAACCGGCAGAACCCAATTAGAAGAACCGAACCATGGACAAATACGTCATCGGCCTCGATTACGGCAGCGACTCGGCCCGAGCCGTGCTCGTGAATGCCGCCAACGGCGAAACGCTCGCCACGGCCGTACGCTACTACCCCCGCTGGAAGGAGGGCAAATACTGCAACCCGGCGATCAACCAGTATCGCCAGCACCCGAAAGACTACGTCGAAGTGCTCGAAGCGACGGTGCGCGAAGTGCTGGGCGCCGTGTCGTCGGAGGTTGCCGCAAACGTCGTCGGCATCGCCTTCGACACCACAGGCTCGACGCCCTGTTTCATCGACGAAAAGGGGCTTCCGCTGGCCCTGCGCGAAGAGTTCGCCGAAAATCCCAATGCGATGTTCGTCCTTTGGAAGGACCACACCGCCGTCCGGGAGGCCGACGAGATCAACGCCCTCTGCCAGCGCTGGGAGACCGACTATTCGGCCTACGAAGGCGGCATCTACTCCTCGGAGTGGCTGTGGGCCAAGGCGCTGCACGTCCTGCGTGCGGATGAGGCGGTCCGCGGGGCGGCCTACTCGATCGTCGAACACTGCGAATGGATGCCGGCCCTGCTGACGGGGCGGACGGCTCCGCAGGAGATCGTCCGCAGCCGCTGCGCCGAGGGGCACAAGGCGATGTGGCACGCCAAATGGGGCGGCCTGCCGTCGGAGGAGTTCCTCTCGACGCTCGATCCGCTGCTCAAGGGGCTGCGCGGCCGCATGTTCGAGACCACCGAAACCGCAGAGAAGCCGGTCGGCCGCCTGACGGAGGAATGGGCCAAGCGGCTCGGCCTCTCGACCGACGTCGTCGTGGCGGGCGGCGCCTTCGACTGCCACATGGGCGCCGTGGGTGCCGGGGTGAAACCCTACTCGTGGGTCCGCATCATCGGCACCTCGACCTGCGACATCATGGTCGTCGAACCCGAGGTAATCGGCGAGAAGCTGATCCCGGGCATCTGCGGCCAGGTCGACGGCTCGGTGATTCCGGGGCTCATCGGTCTCGAAGCAGGGCAATCGGCCTTCGGCGACATCTATGCCTGGCTGCGCCGCGTGCTGGAATTCCCCCTCAAGGCGATCGTGGGCGACAAGCTCACCCCCGAGGAGTTGGAGAAGGCCTGCGACCGCATCCTGCCCGCCCTGACGGCCGAAGCGGAGAAGATTCCAGTGGGCGAGAGCGGCGTGATCGCCGTCGACTGGATGAACGGCCGCCGCACGCCCGACGCCAACCAGATGCTGCAGGGCGCCATCGCCGGCATCACGCTCGGCACGACGGCCCCGATGCTCTACCGGGCGCTGGTCGAGGCTACGGCCTTCGGCTCGAAGGCGATCATGGAGCGGCTGCGCCGCGAGGGTGTCCGCATCGATCAGTGCATCGGCATCGGCGGGATCGCCCTCAAGTCGCCTTTCGTCATGCAGGTGATGAGCGACGTGCTGGGCGTACCCATCTCGGTCTGCCGGAGCGACCAGGCCTGCGCCCTCGGCGCCTCGATCTTCGCCGCCGTAGCAGCCGGGCTCTACCCCACGATCGAAGCGGCCCAGCAGGCGATGGCCTCGGGCTGCGCCAAGGAGTACAAACCCGATCCGACGAACCACGCCAAGTACCAGGCGCTCTACGAAGAGTACCTCGCACTGGGGCGCTACTGCGAGAGCCGATAGGCAGGCGGAGCATTTCTGACGAACGACCGATCTTCCTATCCGGGAGGGTCGGTCATTTTATATACCAGCGGACGAACGGGGAGGGAGGCCAGGTGTCTGGCGCCGGGGAGGAGTGACAGCGGAAGAGAGGGTGAGGGGCTGCGTTTTTTTGTTGCCTGCGGCAGCGATCACGATCCGCCCAACCCGCGAATTCGGGCTGCAGCCTGCGGAGAGCACGTTCGAAGCGGACCTGCGGGACGCGAGATGCGGGCCTCCGCCGTTCCCCAGGCGGCAGCCCGCCGATGCCTGCGGTATCGAGGTTGTCCGGACAGCCCCGCCACCACGCGATGGGCCGTATCGTTAACTGACAAGCCCGCAGCCACGCGGACTGGGCTGCTTTCGAGCAGCGCGAGATTGCAGCCCTCCGCCCGGGGGCGGCTGCGGACTGCCGTGCCCATTCGGGGGCAAATTCATCATTCAAAATTGGCGAGGTTTGTCCAGTATTTTCGGGTCGCAGCCTGCGGAGGGCCTGCTCGAAGCGTACCTGCGGGACGCGAGCTGCGGGCCTCCGCCGCCGGGAGGCTGCGGCCCGCACGGCCTTTGCAAGGCCGAAATTCAAGATTCTAATTCAATATGGCATATCGGGTTGATCGGGCTGCAGCTTGCGTAGGACACGGACGAGCGGACGCAAAAGCGGACGCGAGTTGCGGGCCTTCGCAAGCCGCGGCCCAAGCATCATTTTTAATTCTTCATTTTTAATTGCGCCTTCATGGGCGCAGCCGCCCGCAGCCGCCCCCTGGCGGAGGGCTGCTCCTCTGCGTCGCAAGCCCGTCCGCTCGGCTGCGGACTGGTCTCAAGTTTGGGCCGGGCCGAGCGGGCCGCAGGCTCCCGCAGCGGAGGTCCGCAGGCTGCTGCCTGAGTTATAATTCTTATTTTGAATATGCGCGCTTTCGGGCGTACACTGCGCCCCTTGCTGCCTAATCGGCAAAAGGATCTTACGTATTTTCACAACCTCCTTTTTTGTATAAATACGCTGCCTCCCATGCTCCTTGTTTCAAAAATAGGAATATTTATATGGTAAAATACCAAACTTTTTTACTACTTTTGTAAGCGTATCGCCGAATAGGCGATACATTTTTGATGGCATTTAGGCTATTGGCTTGCAACGAAAACGACCAATTTTAGAAGCAAAAACACCAATAGGCACACTGAATGCCCGCGCCGTATGGCGTGGGTTGTGCTTATGTTTTTGTGGGTGCTTGGTCGTACCTCGTTGCAGTAAGCTATAACCCACGTTTCTTTTTTTGTTAAACGGTTGCCATCTGTCGGCAAAGGCTCAACGAGGAGCAAAATAAGTTTAACTAAAAAAAACACAAACAAAATGAAAAAGTTATTTCATCTTTTGTTGCTCTGTGCAGCTGTCGGATTTCTATTTACAGCCTGCTCGAAAGACGACGGCGAATCCATCCCCAAAGACCGGATCGCAGGCACCTGGGAAGGGACAGCGATTTATGCCAATGGAACCTGGATCGACATTACCAAATATCCATATAGTGCCGAGTTCGGCTTTTCCATCACTTTTTATAACGACGGGAGCTATTACGGACAAGGTGCTTTTGGTACAGGCCACGGGACCTATACTATAAATGGGATGACGATCAAAACCTACGTAAGCGGAGAGTTGTATCTTACATACAAGGTTAAGTCCATGACCGATACGACCGCAGAAATAACCATTGAAGAAGGATCCGACACACTCGATGTAAGAGTCAGGAAAAGCAATTAAGATATTGCCTGAAAAGAGCCGTCCACAACGACGGCTCTTTAATTTTTACCGGCTTTGTAATCATCGGGCCGCAGCTTGCGGAAAGCCCCGCCAATCACTACACGATTGAACCACTGCAAATGCCCGCTGCCGAGCAGACGGACCAGCTTTCGAGCAGCACGAGATTTCAGCCCTCCGCAGGCTGCGTCCCGAAATTCGCCGTTCTTGGACATAGCAAGCCACTTGCCCTCCTCGGAAGCCCGCAGGCTGTAGCCCTGAATAAAATTCTGAATTTTGAATCTTGAATTTTGAATTTGCGCCCGCCAGGGCGCTGCAGCCCCGGGCGGAGGGCTGCTCCTATCCGTCGCAAGCCCATCCGCTCGGCTGCAGGCTTGTCTAATGATAAAATCGACCTCGTCAGAGGTCGGCGGGCCGCAGCCTCCCGCAGCGGAGGCCCGCAGCTCGCGTCCCGCAGGTCCGCATCGAGCGTGCCCTCCGCAGGCTGCGTCCCGGACCGGAATGTATGCCCAAGCGTGCCCGGAAGCCTCTTTTAATTTTGAATATTGAATCTTGAATTTCGGCCCTGTAAAGGCCGTGCAGGCCGCAGCCTCCGCCCGGCGGAGTCTCGCAATTCGCATTCCGAAGGTCCGCTCGCACGGTCCCTTTTCAGGCTGCGCCCCGAAAGCGCGAAACGACCACGGCTCATTTTAAATCATGAATTCCGCCCGTCCCGCCGCTGCAATTTCCCCGTTTCCGTTTTTTTCGCTATTTTTGTTCCCGAAAATCGGACACATAAGAAAACAGCATAACTATGGCTTTCGAACAATTGAGTGAACAGGAACAGCTGCGCCGCAAGTCGCTGCAGGCGCTGCGCGATCTGGGCATCGATCCCTACCCCGCCGAGCGCTTCGACGTGACGACCTCGGCCGCCGAAATCGCCGAGCACTTCGATGCGGAGCCCGAGCGTTTCGCCGAGGTGCGCATCGCCGGCCGCATGCTCTCGCGCCGCATCATGGGCAGCGCCTCGTTCTTCGAGCTGCAGGACCACACGGGCCGCATCCAGGTCTATATCCGCCACGACGACATCTGTCCCGAGGGCGATCCGACGCTCTACAACACCGTCTTCAAAAAGCTGCTCGACATCGGCGACTTCATCGGCGTCGAGGGCTTCGCCTTTCGCACCAACACGGGCGAGCTGTCGGTCCACTGCCGCCGCTTCACCCTGCTCTCGAAGTCGATCCGCCCGCTGCCGATCGTCAAGGAAAAGGATGGCCAGCAGTTCGATGCACTGACCGACCCCGAGATCCGCTACCGCCAGCGCTACGTCGATTTAGTCGTGAATCCGAAGGTGCGCGAAGTCTTCGTCAAGCGGGCGAAGATCATCGCCACGATGCGCGACTTCTTCAATGCGCAGGGGTGTCTGGAGGTCGAGACGCCGATCCTGCAGCCGATCCCCGGAGGCGCCTCGGCGCGTCCCTTCGTCACGCACCACAACGCTCTCGACATCGACTTCTACATGCGCATCGCCACGGAGCTCTACCTCAAACGCCTGATCGTGGGCGGCTTCAACGGCGTCTACGAGTTCGGCAAGAACTTCCGCAACGAGGGAATGGACCGCACGCACAACCCCGAGTTCACCTGCATGGAGATTTACGTCGCCTACAAGGACTACCGCTGGATGATGGAGTTCACCGAGCAGTTGCTGGAGCGCGTCTGCCGCGCCGTGAACGACGACCGCACGGAGGTCGAGATCGACGGCCGGACGATTTCGTTCAAGGCGCCTTTCCGCCGCCTCACGATGACCGACGCGATCCGCGAGAAAACGGGCTACGATATTACGGGGCAAAGCGAAGAACAGCTGCGCGAGGCCTGCAAACGGCTCGACGTCGAGATCGACGAGACGATGGGCAAGGGCAAACTGATCGACGCCATCTTCGGGCAATACTGCGAAGGAGACCTTATCCAGCCCACCTTCGTCTGCGACTACCCGATCGAAATGTCGCCTCTCTGCAAACGCCACCGCGACAACCGCGACCTCACGGAACGTTTCGAATTGTTCGTGGCAGGCAAGGAGCTCTGCAACGCCTACTCGGAGCTGAACGACCCGATCGACCAGTACGAACGGTTCCAGGAGCAGCTGCGCCTCTCGGAGCGCGGCGACGACGAGGCGATGTTCATCGATATGGACTTCGTCCGCGCCCTCGAATACGGTATGCCCAACTGCTCGGGCATGGGCATGGGTATCGACCGCCTGACGATGTTCATGACGGGCCAGACCTCGATCCAGGATGTGCTCTTCTTCCCGACGATGCGTCCCGAAAAGAAACCCACCGTGGACACCCCCGAACAGTACGAGGCCGCCGGCATTCCGGCCGAGTGGGTCGAGCCGATCCAGCGAATGGGCTACCTCACGGTCGAATCGCTGCGCAAACTCGCTCCGGGCAAGTTCTTCAACGACCTTTGCGGGTTCAACAAGAAGAACAAACTCGGACTAAAAAACCCCTCGATGGACGATGTGAAGCACTGGTGTTGGCCCGAATTTTAGCGCCGCACACGGTTGGGGAGGGCGACGCTGAGGCCGGCAGTCTCCGCTTTGGTGGAAGAGCCTGCTGGCAAAATCGGTCGCGCAGCGACCGGCAGCCCGCAGCCGCTCCCGGGCGGAGGGCTGCTCCTCTGCGTCGCAGGCCCGTCCGCTCGGCTGCGGGACTGCCCCGAACAACCTCGATGCCGCAGGCATCGGCGGGCCGCAGCCTCCCGGCAGCGGAGGTCCGCAGTTCATAACTGAACACGCATGCCCCGCAGGTTGCGCCCCCGAAGATGCCGGGAATGTAAACGAACGATAATAAAAACGACCGATCATGAAGAAACGAACGACGGGAAGCGCCCTTGCGCTGCGCATCTGCTTCGTGATGGTCCTTGTTGCCTTTTTATTGAATTTCAACGACCTGGCACTCAAATCAATCGTCTTCTATGCCGTCCTGCTGGTAGCCGGAGGTTTGATCTGGGGGCGCTTAGTCATGGCGCTGTGGCCGAAGTTGACGCAAAAAGCGCGCGCCCGGTTCGGCGTGATCTCCTACGGAGCCTCCTTCTCGGGAGGGACGCTTCTCCCCATCCGCTTCGGGGAGGACATCGCAACCGGCGAACGGATCGCGCTGCAGTTGACGATCGCCATTACGATCGGAATATGGATCGCATTGATATACCGTTTTATTTATAAAAACAAACCGAACATGAGAAAGAAAATCGTTGCCGGCAACTGGAAAATGAATACCCTGCCGGCAGAAGGTGTCGAACTGGCCAAAGGCGTCGTTGCAAAACGTGCGCTGGCCTCGAACGAGGTAAACTTCATCGTCTGCCCGCCTTTCACGCACCTGGCCCAGGTCGCCGAGGCGCTGAAGGGGTCCTCCATCGCATTGGGCGCTCAGAACTGCGCCGCCGAGGCCAAAGGCGCCTATACGGGCGAGGTGGCTGCCTCGATGATCGCTGCACTGGGTTGCAAGTACGTGATTCTCGGCCACTCGGAGCGCCGCCAGTACTACGGCGAAACCTCCGCGACGCTCAACCGGAAGATGGAGCAGGCCTACGCCAACAAGCTGACGCCGATTTACTGCGTGGGCGAGAACCTCGCCGAGCGCGAGGCCGGGAAGCACTTCGAGGTGGTGAAGGTGCAGATCGAGGAGGTGATCTACAACCTCACGGCCGAGCAGTTCGCTGACCTCGTAATCGCCTACGAGCCCGTATGGGCCATCGGCACGGGCAAGACCGCCACGGCCGAGCAGGCGCAGGAGATCCACGCCTACATCCGGAAGGTGCTGGCCGCCAAGTTCGGCGCCGCAGCCGCCGAGTGCCCGATTCTCTACGGCGGTTCGTGCAAGCCGTCGAACGCCGCCGAGATCTTCGCCAAGGAGGATGTAGACGGCGGTCTGATCGGCGGTGCCGCCCTCAAAGCCGACGACTTCATCGCCATCGGCCAGGGTTTCGGCGCATAGCCGTCCGCACACTGCAAACAATGCGGGACGCCCCGCCTTGCCGTTTCTTCCGGCAGGCGGGGCGTCTCCGTATATAATAGCGATGCCGGCTGGAGGGAGGGATCGGGATGCAACCGGCGAAGAATAGCAGCAAAGCCACACGAACCCGGGGCGCGGCTTTAAACACCTGGGTAGACATCCCGTTTCGGGACGCAGCCTGCGGAGGTGCGCAAGTTCGGGTACGAACTGCGGGCCTCCGCCGCCCCAGGCTGTGGCCTACGGCGCCCGTTCGGGCGCAAATTCAAAATTCAAGATTCTAAATTCAGAATTAAGCAGGGCTACCGGATACACTTAGACATACATCCCGTTTCGGGTCGCAGCCTGCGGAGCACGCCTGCGACAATAAGGAGCTGCGGGCCTCCGCCGCCGGGAGGCTGCGGCCCGCCGATCCCTGCGGGATCGATTTCGCTTGCGGGCAGCCCGTGGCATTGTTTCGGTTCGTCAGGACGGCAGCCCGCAGCCGCCGATTTTCGCCGAGATATTTTGCAGCAAACCCGACTGCGCAGCAGTCGGCAGCCCGCAGCCGCCCCCGGGCGGAGGGCTGCATTTTCGCGTCCCGCAGGTCCGCTCATGCAGGCCCATCCGCTCGGCTGCGGGCTGGTCTTGCGGCAAAAATCAACCGCTTTAGAGGCCGAACCGTCGCCCGCGCGGTCCTATCGGACCGAGCCCCAACACGAGACCAGCCCACTCCGCTCGGCTGCGGGCTGATCTTGCGGCAAATATCAACCGCTTTAAGAAGCCGAACCGCCGCCAGATTGGTTCCCCAGCTCCAAACCTGCCCGCAGCCAGGGGACGGTTGCGGGCTTCCTTTGAACGCCTCCTCTTCCCGAAACAACAAACCGGGCACCCGCAAAGGGTGTCCGGTTCGTTTCGATCGCGCCACGCAGCCCACTGACCGGCTGCCGCGCCTCTCCCGTCAGACGATCGCTATACTCCGCATCCTGTCGGCTGCCCGCTGGCCCCCATCAGCCTACCGCTTCCGGTTGCGCTGCTGCATCTCCTGCTGGCGCAGCAGCTCCTCGTAGCGCTGCTGGAACCGCGACTTCTTGCCCTTCGACTTCTTGGCGGCATTGGCCTCCATCGCCAGGCGGATCTTGTCGTCATCGACCATGCGCCGCACGATGTAGGTCTGCCCGATCGTCAGCAGGTTCGAGAGCAGGTAGTAGTAGCACAAGCCGCTGGCATAGCTGTTGAACCAGCAAAGCAGCATCAGAGGCATGAGGTAGAGCATCATGAACTTCATGCCGGCCATCTGGGGCTGCGACGAGGCGGTCTGCTGGTAGTTGATGTAGGAGAACACGAAGGTCGAAATCGCCATCAGCAGCGCGAAAAGCGACACGTGATCGCCGTAGAAGGGGATCGTGAAGGGCAGCGACAGCACACTGTCATACGACGAGAGGTCAGACGCCCAGAGGAACGATTCGCCGCGCAGCTCGATCGATGCGGGGAAGAAGCGGAACATGGCGATGAGGATCGGCAGCTGGATCAACATCGGGATGCAGCCGCCCATCGGGTTGATCCCCGCCTTGCGGTAGAGCTCCATGGTCGCCTGCTGGCGCTTCATGGCATCCTCCTGCTTGGGATATTTCTGCGCCAGGGCATCCACCTCGGGTTTGATGAGGCGCATCTTGGCCATCGAAACGTAGCTCTTGTAGGTCATCGGCGAGATGATGAGGCGGATCAACACGGCCAGGATCAGGATGATGATGCCGAACGAGGCGATGTGGTTGCGCAGCAGATCGAAGACCGGAATGACGAACCAGCGGTTGACCCAGCCGAAGATCCCCCACCCCAGCGGGATGACCCGTTCGAGGTAGAGTTTTTGATCATCGACCGAGACCTTGCGCAGGATCGAGTAACGGTTCGGGCCGAAGTAGAAGGCGAAATCGTACCGGTCGGTCCCCGGCGCGTAATCCACCGAGCTCTGCATCGTGTAGCGCTTGATGTAACCCGAGCCGTCGGGCATCGTCTCGAAGCCCATCCGGGCGCCGTTCAGCATCCCGGGTGCGATCAGCACCGACGAGAAGAACTGCTGCTTGAAATCGACCCAGTTCACCTTCGTCGAGACCTCCTTCGACTTCGTGTCGTTGCTCATGCCGAGCTCCTCGATCGCCTCCTCGTCGGGGAAGCGGTAGGCCAGCGTCGTGTACATGTTCTCGTTGGTGAAGCCGCGCTCGTTCTGGTAGGTGAGGCTCGTCCAGTCGATGCCGATCGAGGTCTGGTTCGACAGGCAGTGCTGCATGTCGATCAGCCGCACCTGGAAGTCGATCAAATAGTCGCGCGCCGGAGAGGCCGTATTGTAAATCAGGTAGCGGTATTCGAGCGCCGCCCCCTCGGCCACCGCAAGCCGCATCGTCACGACCTGCGTGCCGTCGGCCTCCCGCCGCACGGGCTCGGCCGCGAAGGTGTAGTCGGCCGTCGAGAGCTGCACGTCGTTCAACCCGTTGCGCAGGTAGAACGAGAGGTTGAAGCGTTCGGCCGCGGGGTCGAACATCTCGACGCGTTCGTTCCGCTCGTGCGGTGCATACTTCGTGTAGTCCTTGAGCGTTACGCCGGCGATCTGGCCGCCGCGCGTCGAGAAGCGCACCTGCAGCAGGTCGTTCTCGACCGTCAGCTCCTCGCTCTCCGCCTCGGCTGCCGCCGTCAGCGTCTCGCCGTAGAGCGCCGCCCGGCGCTGCCGCGCCGTCTCGGCTGCCGACCGGGCCGCCGCCTCAGTCTCCTCCGGGGAGGCAACCGCCGCAGCAGCCGTTACGGCCGCCGCGGCCGGCGATGCCGCACTGTCGACGGGGGCCAACTCCTGTTGCGCTCGCCGGACCGAATCCTGGTATGCCTGGTAGATCGCCATCTCCTCCTGGTAGCGTTTCTGCTCACGGCCGTTCAGGTAGGCGAATCCGAGGAAAATCGCCGCGATGAAGACGATTCCTGCAATTGTTCTCTTGTCCATGCTCTTTGTTTAATTCGGGGCGGGAAGCGCCCGCCCGTTTACGTGGTTAGCGGGTTTCCTCTCCGGTTGCCTTCTTCTCCCGTTTCGTTCCGGCATACGCCAGCGCCGCACCGACGAAGGCGACGAAGAGCGGCGAGGGGTTCTGCACCGTGCTCTGGTACTCGGGGTGGTACTGCGTGCCGACGAACCAGGGATGGTCCGGCACCTCGACCACCTCGACCAGATTCGTATCGGGGTTGAAGCCGACGGCGCGCATGCCGCCCGCCTCGAACTGGGCGAGGTAGTCGTTGTTGAACTCGTAACGGTGGCGGTGGCGCTCCGAAATCAGCGTCCTGCCGTAGGCGGCAGCCACCTTCGACCCCTCCTTCAGCTGGCAGGGGTAGGCACCCAGACGCATCGTGCCACCCTTGGCCGTAACGCCCTTCTGCTCCTCCATGAGATCGATCACGGCGTGGGGCGTCTGCTCCATTTCGCTCGAGTTGGCATCCTTGATGCCCAGCACGTTGCGGGCGAACTCGATCACGGCACACTGCATACCGAGGCAGATGCCGAGGAAGGGGATCCGCTCCTCGCGGGCGAAGCGCACGGCCTCGATCTTGCCCTCGATGCCGCGGTTGCCGAAGCCCGGAGCCACCAGAATGCCGCTCATCCGGCCGAGCTGCTCGCGGACGTTCTCCGCCGTGAGCTTCTCCGAATTGACGTAGCGCAGCTTCACCTTGCAATCGTTGGCGGCGCCGGCATGCACGAACGACTCGGAGATCGACTTGTATGCGTCGGGCAGCTCGGTGTACTTGCCCACCAGGGCGATCTCGATCTGCTTCGAGGGGTGCTTCACGCGCTCCACGAAAGCCTTCCACCCCTCCATATCGGGCTCCTGCACGGCCGGCAGGTCGAGTTTCTCGAGGACCACTTCGTCCAAATGCTGCTCGTGCATCTTGAGGGGCACCTCGTAGATCGTCGGCACGTCGATCGACTCCATGACGGCATTCGCATCGACGTTGCAGAAGAGGGCCACCTTGCGGCGCAGGTTGAGCGAGAGGGGCTGCTCGGCGCGCAGCACGAGGATGTCGGGCTGGAGGCCGTTTTCGAGCAGCTGCTTCACGGAGTGCTGCGTAGGCTTGGTCTTCAGCTCGCCCGAAGCGGCCAAGTAGGGAATGAGCGTCAGGTGGACCAGCGCCGAGTTGCGGTAGCCGAGCTGGTAGCGCAGCTGGCGCACCGACTCGATGAAAGGCTGCGACTCGATGTCGCCCACCGTACCGCCGATCTCGGTGATGATGACGTCGTAGCGCTTGGTCTGCCCCAGCAACTGGATGCGGCGCTTGATCTCGTCGGTGATGTGCGGGATCACCTGCACGGTCTTGCCGAGGTAGTCGCCGCGGCGCTCCTTCTCGATGACGCTCTTGTAGATCTTGCCCGTCGTCACGTTGTTGGCCTTCGTCGTCGGATGGTTCGTGAAGCGCTCGTAGTGGCCCAGATCGAGGTCTGTCTCGGCGCCGTCCTCCGTCACGTAGCACTCGCCGTGCTCGTAGGGGTTCAGCGTACCGGGATCGACGTTGATGTAGGGGTCGAGCTTCTGGATCGTCACCGAATAGCCGCGCGCCTGCAACAGCCGCGCGATCGAAGAGGAAATAATGCCCTTGCCGAGCGACGAGGCGACACCTCCTGTAACAAAAATGTACTTGGGTTTCGTGAGTTTCATATTCTGCGTTAGCGTATTTTTTTGTAGCTGTCGTTTATTCTTGTTTCTGTACTATTCTATCGGGGCCACCGGGGCTATCGGGGCCGTCGGAGGCCACGCCGGAATGCAACCTGCGGGTGGCGGGGTTGCAAGCGGCGGGTTCGCGGGTCCGGCAACAAGCTGCAGCCGCTGACGCTTTGCGAAAAACCGGCGCGCTCGAGACGCAGCCTGCGGAGGACACGCTCGAAGCGGACCCGCGGGACACGAGCTGCGGGCCTCCGCCCGGCGGAGGCTGCGGCCCGCACGGTCTTTTCAAGGCCGGAAATCCCGAAGCTGGCGGGCTGCAGCTTGCGAAGAAGCGCTCGAGCGGACTTGCGGACGCGAGGAGCGGGCCTTCGCGGGGCGAAGCTGCGGCCCGCTACGGTTCCATTCGGAACCGCTAAGGCAAACTAAATCAAATTTGTCCTCCATCTTCGGGCCACGGCCTGCGAAGGTTCCGCTCGACTGTAAGGAGTTACGGGCCTTCGCCGCCGGGAGGCTGCGGCCCGCCGACCTCTTGCGAGGTCGATTCCAGTTGCAAGGCAAGCCCGCAGCCGAGCGGACGGGCCTGCTTTCGAGCAACGCGAGGAAGCAGCCCTCTGCCGGGGGGCGGCTGCGGGCTGCCGACGTCTGCGACGTCGAATTTGCAGGCAGCCATTTCCGCCAAAACCGGCGGCTACAGACGGCTCCCAGCGGAGCCGCAAATTCAGAATTCTAAATTCATCATTAAAGCTTGCCCGTTGCCTGCAATAGTTTCGGGCCGCGGCCTGCGGAGTGCGTGCAAGTTCGGCTACGAACTGCGGGCCTCCGCCGCCCCAAGCTGCGGCCCGCCGACCTCTTGCGAGGTCGATTCCAGCCGCAAGGCAAGCCCGCAGCCGAGCGGACGGGCCTACGACCATAAAGAGCAACCCTCCGCCAGGGGGCGGCTGCGGGCTGCCGACGTCTGCGACGTCGGATTTGCAGACAATCAAGTCCACCAAAAACAACAGCTGCGGGCTGCCGACGTCTGCGACGTCGAATTTGCGAACAACCACGTCCACCAAAAACAGCAACTGCGGACTGCCGGTCCTGCCGGACCGAAACAACGCCGCAATCCGCTACTGTTCCGTGTTCTGCCGATCGATCAGTTTCACCTTTTCGATCGTCGCCTGCATCTGTTCGCGGGCGCGATCGATCTTCGCACGCACCTCGGCCACAAGCGCCTCGGCGTTCTTCGAATGCGAGAAGAAGCCGATGTTGTTTTCCAGCAGGGCGATCTCCTGCTCGAGCTGGCGCACCTTATTATATAGGCGTTCGCGCTCGCTCTGCATGCGCCGCTCGCCGCCCGCCTTCATCGCCGAAAGCTTCTCGCGGAAGCGGCCCATCGAGCGGTCGCGCTCCGAGCCGCGCAGCGTATCGAAGAGGCGGTCGACCTCCGCCTTGTAACGTTTCTGGATCGCATCCTTCTGCTTGATGGGCACGAATCCGATCTCGCCCCAGCGGCGCTGGAACTCGCGGATCATCTCGTAACCGCCCTCGGAGACATCGGCCGCCGCCATCTCGTCGAGCAGCGCGCGTTTCTTCTCGAGGTTCTGCGCGTAGGCGTCATCGACCGTGGCGAAGTGTGCCGACTTGCGTGCGAAGAAGCTGTCGCAGGCAGCGCGGAAGCGCTTCCACACGGCATCCGAGTGGCGGCGCGCCACGGGTCCGATCTCCTTCCAGCGAGCCTGCAGGGCGATCAACTCGTCGGTCGTCCGCTTCCACTCCTCGCTCTGCGAGAGCGCCTCGGCCTGCTCGCAAAGCTCGTTCTTGAGCTGCAGGTTCTGCTCCATCTCGCCCTTCATGCCGGCATAATAGGCCCGCTTGAGCTCGAAGAAGCGGTTGCACGCCTCGCGGAAACGCTCGTAGATGCGCGTATTGTCCTTTTTCGGGGCGAACCCGATCGTCTTCCAAGTCTTCTGAATCTCCAGCAGACGGTCGCTCGCCCGATTCCACTCCTTGCGCGCCGTCATCGGGCGTGCGGCCAGCTCCTCGGCGGCGGCGCACAGCTCGTTTTTCAGTTCGAGGTTCTTCAGCTGCTCGGCCTTCAACGCCTCGAAGTGCTCCTGGTGCTGCTTGTTGATGCGGCTCGACGCGGCCTTGAAACGCTCCCAAAGGCTCTCCTTGAACTCGTTGGCCACGGGGCCCGTCTCGCGCCACTCGTCGTGCAGCTTCTGCAGCTTGCGGAAGGCCTCGACCACCGAAGGCTCCAGCACGAGCGCCTCAGCCTGCTCGCAAAGCGCCACCTTGCGCTCATAGTTCTTCTTCAGATCCAGATCGCGCAGCTCCTTGTTGATCTTGATGAAGTTGTAGAAATTCTCCACATGGAGATTGTAGGTCTCCCACAGATCCTTCACGTTGGCCTGCGGCACCAGCCCCGTCTCCTTCCAGCGCTGCTGCAGCTCGCGGAACTTCGTGAAGGTATGGTTCAGCGTCTCGTCCGAATCGACAAGCGCCTTGAGCTCCTCGATGATCGCCAGCTTCGTCTTCAGATTGGCCTCCTTCTCGGCATCGAGCTCGGCGATGAAGGCGTCGCGACGGCGGCGGTACTCCCGGAACAGCTCCTTGAGCCGCACTTCGGCCTCATCGACCGGTGCCGTGAACGCCTCCTCGGCGCCACCCTGCTCGATCCAGGCCCGGCGGGCCGCCTCGACCTCCGCGCGGCGAATGCGGTAGAAGGCGACCTTCAGCGCCTCGACCGTACGGCGCAGCGTCGGCACGGGCTTCTCCTCGAGCTCGCGGGCAAAGCGGTCGAGCAGCTCCGTCTTCGACTTGCCGGCGAACTCGTCGTCGGCGAGCGCTTCGCCCGACGAGGCCTCCTCGGCCAGCTCCTCGCCCAACTCCAGACCGGCATTTTGCGCATCCAGCGCAGCATCCTCCTCGGCGAAATCGACCTCGACACCCTCGGTGACCGCCGGCTCAACCGGAACGGCCGTTTCAACGGCGGATGCGGGGGCAGCCCCGGCCTCGGAAGCCTCGGAAACCTCGGCGGCAGCTTCGGCGACCGGTTCGACCGCCGATTCGGCAGCAGGTTCGGCAGCAGGTCCCGGCTCTACATTCCCGGCCGCAGGCTCCGCTGCGGGTTCGGTCCCCTCTCCGGGTGCGACGGTCCCGACGGCGGCCGCGACCGTTCCGGCTGCGGGTTCGGTTCCGACGGGTTCGGTTTCGGCGACCCCGACGGGCGCCTCGGTCGTAGTTTGCGCATCTTCAGCCACAGCGGGGCTGACGGGCTCATCCAGAGCAGACAGGGTTGGTTTTTCAGTAGCCATCACAACGATTTTTTGGCGTACCCCCACGCGGAGGCACATAATTCTTGCAAATATAACGTTTTTTCCACGCCGGCGAAAGGTTTTTACCCAAAATTTGCTATCTTCGCCGTAGTTCCGTGCAGGAAAAGCCCGACGGCTCCCGCACGCCCCCTTTTTCAGCTGCCATGAATCACCGCATTCTTCTGGTCGATGACGAGATCGACATTCTGGAATTCATCCGCTACAACCTCGTGCGCGAGGGGTACGAAGTCCGCACGGCGCCGAACGGCGCCGAGGCGCTGCGTATTGCCGCCGAATTCCGCCCCCACCTGATCCTGCTCGACCGCTTGATGCCCGTCATGGACGGTGAGCAGACCTGCCGCGCCATTCGCCGCGATCCGCTGCTCAAGGATACGATGATCGTCTTTCTGTCGGCCCTCGGCGAGGAGGAGCAGCAGTTGACGGGGTTCGATGCCGGCGCCGACGACTACCTGACCAAGCCAATCAAGATGAAGCTGCTTGTCAGCCGTTTGCAGGCGATGCTCAAGCGCATCGAGATCGCCGCACCGGCGGCCGGCGGCGAGGAGACCGGGACGTCGGGCGACACGATCATGATCGACCGCGCCCGCCACACGGTGATCCGCGGCGGCGAGGCGGTCAAGCTGCCGCGCAAGGAGTTCGCGCTGCTCGAACTGCTCTGCGAACGCCCCGGGGAGCTGATCCCGCGCGAAGAGATCTACGCCAAGATCTGGGGCCGCGAAGTGGTCGTCGGGGACCGCACGATCGACGTCCACATCCGCAAACTGCGGCAGAAGATCGGCGAACGGCACATCCTCACGGTCAAGGGGGTGGGATACATGTACGAAAAATAATCAATCATGGAGCGATCGGCGGACCGCAGCCGCTGGTTGTAGTGGAAGTGACAGCTGAAAAACTCGGTCGCGCAGCGACCGGCAGCCCGCAGCCGCCCCGGGCGGAGGGCTGCCGACTGTTGTGCAGTCGAGTTTGCTGTAAAATATCTCGGCGAAAATCGGCAGCTGCGGGCTGCCGTCCTGACGAACCGAAACAATGCCACGTGCTGCCCGCAAGCAAAATCGATCCCGCAGGGATCGGCGGGCCGCAGCCTCCCAGCGGCGGAGGCCCGCAACTCCTTGCAGTCGTGCGCGACCTCCGCAGGCTGCAGCCCGAGTTGAAATGCATGCCCAAGCGTGCCCGAAAACCTCTTTTAATTTTGAATATTGAATTTTGAATTGCGCCCGAAAGGGCGCAGCGGGCCGCAGCTTCGCCGCGCGAAGGCCCGCTACTCGCGTCCGCTTGTGCGTTCCTTCGCAAGCTGCGCCCCGAGCTTCGGTTCGTTTCCGAATCTGCGTGTGCCCCGCAGGCTGCGTCCCGAACCGGAACATACAGCCAGGCTCGCTCGGGGAATCCATTTTAATTCTGAATTTTGAATCTTGAATTTTGAATTTTGAATTTGCGGCTTTCACAAAGCCGCAGCCCTCTCCGTCACCGCAAATAAGCTTCGACGAACCCGGCGACGCAGGCCGTATAGGCCTCGGGATGATCGGCATAGGAAGCCGCATGGGCCGAGCCCGGAGCGATCCAAAGCCTCTTCACACCCGGCTTGGCCTCATAGAGCGGATAGACCATTTCGGTCAGCACGTAGCGGTCCCGCTCGCCATGGATGAAGAGCATCGGGCGGTCGCAGCGGGCCACCTGCCGAAGCGCCGAAGCCTCCCGGAACCCCCAGCCGAAGCGCAGCCGGCAAATCGCATCGGCCGCGTAGAGCAGCGGAAAGGCGGGCAGGCCGTAATCTTCGCGCAACTCCTTGCGGAACTGCTCCCAGACACTCGTGTAGCCGCAATCCTCCACCAGACACGTCACGCTCGCCGGCAGCCGCTCTTCGCCCGCGAGCATCATCGTCGTCGCGGCCCCCATCGAGACGCCGTGCACGACCACCCGCTGTCCCGCTCCGAACAACCGCTCCGTCTCGTCGATCCAGCGCAGCACATCGAGGCGGTCGCTCCACCCCATCCCGATCGACCGTCCGCCACTGGCTCCGTGGTATCGCAGCGCCGGCAGCAGGACATTGCACCCCAGCACCCGATTATATAGGTATCCGAGCTGCAGCATCCCGAAAGGGTGATCCGTATAGCCGTGAACGAGCACCGCCGTCCGCTTCGCAGGAGCGGAGGCCCCGATGAAAAAGGCCTGCAACCGGGTGCCGTCCCCGGCCGCGATCGTCGTATCGCGCAGCGCACCGGCTGCCCGCAGCGAGTCGGCCCAGGGACGCAGCGCCGGATAAGCCCCGCAGAAATCGCGGTAGCAGTGCTCCGCATCGCGCTCCACCGCAGGGCGCAGCGCCACGGAGAGCAGGAAGCCGCCTCCCGCCACCGTCAGCGCCGCAGCCGCGAGCACTCCTCCGACGATCCACCTTCCCAGACGCCGCATCGCTATTTGTGCAGTTTCCGATGGATATGCAGCAGCATATCGTCGGTCATCCGCGGAAGGTCCCATTCGGGTTTCCACCCCCACTCCTCGCGGGCGCAGGTGTCGTCGAGCGAATTGGGCCAGCTCTCGGCGATGTCGCGCTTGACGGGATCGATGTCGTAATCCATCGTAAAGTCGGGCATCCGCTTCCGGATCTCGGCGCAGATGATCTCAGGCGTGAAACTCATCGAGGCGAGGTTGAAGCTGTTGCGGTGCTTCAGCCGCGCGGGGTCGGCCTCCATCAGTTCGACACAGGCCCGCAGGGCGTCGGGCATATAGATCATATCCATATAGACGTCGGGCGGAACGGGGCAGGTGAAACGGCCCGAGCGGACCGCTTCGTAATAGATTTCGACGGCGTAGTCGGTCGTGCCGCCTCCGGGCAGCGTCACGCTCGAAATGATGCCCGGGAAGCGCACCGAACGGGTGTCTACCCCGTATTTGTGGTGGTAATAGTTGCCCAGCATCTCACCGGTGTATTTGCAGATGCCGTAAATCGTGGTCGGCTGCATAATCGTGTCCTGCGGGGTTCCGTCCTTGGGCGACGAGGGGCCGAAGGCACCGATCGACGAGGGGGTGAAGAGCGCGCAATGGTGCTGCCGCGCCACCTCCAGGGAGTTGTTCAGCGCCCCCATATTCACATTCCAGGCCATTTGGGGATTGCGCTCGCCGACGGCCGAAAGCAGTGCCACCAGGTTGAAGATCGTATCGATGTGGTAGCGCGCCACGACCGAGGCCATCGCGGTTGCATCGAGGGCGTTGAGCACCTCGAAGGGGCCCTCCTCGCCCAGCTCGCGACAGTCGCGCATATCGGTCGCGACGACATTCGCGCCGCCGTAAATCTTTCGCAGATAGACCGTCAGTTCGGAACCGATCTGGCCGCCTGCGCCAACAATCAGAATTTTTTTCATGGGTTTTCGGTTGTAAAATCGAGTAAAGATAGAAAATAATCCGAAAAGTCGGATATTTTTTTGGTCATTTCATTTTTCTTGTTTACTTTTGCACCACTCGAAAGAGCAAAAGACTGCTGTTGTAGCTCAGTGGTAGAGCACTTCCTTGGTAAGGAAGAGGTCACGAGTTCAAGCCTCGTCAACAGCTCTCGGATCGGACGGTTGCTTGTTTGCAACCGTCTTTTTTTGTCTTTTCGGGATGGGCGGGCAGCGGCTCCTGCTGCGCCCCGAGCCCCACCCGATCGAATTCTTCGTTGGGCTGCAAAAAAATCGATTCCGTGTAGATCGACAGACTACACGGAATCGACTTTCTATATAATATCCCAATCGTCGGCCTGCGGCCCGGCCGGCCTCGCCAACCCGACAACCCGGCCAACCCGGCCAACCAGCCCAACCCGGCTAACCCAGCTAACCCAGCCCCGGCTAACCCAGCCCCGGCTAACCCAGCCCCGGCTAACCCAGCCCCGGCTAACCCAGCCCCGGCTAACCCAGCCGCCGGCCGGCGGCGCCGGCCGGCGGCCCTATCGCGTATACTCCGCGGGAAGAAGCGGCATGGCGCCGTTCTGGGTGCAGACGTATGCCGAGACCTCGACCGCCGTGCGATGCGCCTCGGCTATCGGCTTGCCCTTGATGACGGACGAGATGAAGGCCGCCGTGAACGAATCCCCGGCCCCCACCGTGTCGGCGACCTGCACGACCGGCGTTTCGCGGAACGAGAAATGCCCCGGCGTAAAGACATAACTGCCGTTGATTCCGCACGTTAAGATCAACATCTTCAGATTGTATTTGCCCAGCAGCAGCCAGCATTTGTCTTGCAGTCCGATTCCCGGGTATCCGAAGATCCGGCTGATGGTGACCAATTCTTCGTCGTTTATTTTGAGGACGTTGCAGCGCTTCATCGAGGCATCGAGAATCTCCGCGTTGAAAAATCCCTGCCGCAGGTTCACGTCGAAGACGACCAGCGTGCCGTCATCCTGCGGCATGGCGTCGAGAAAGCGGCCGATCGTCGTGCGCGACACCGCCGAACGCTGCGCCAGCGACCCGAAGCAGACCGCCTGCGTATGGGCAGCCAGCCGCTCCAATTGCGGCGTGTACGGGATATTGTCCCAAGCCGCCTGCTCCTTGATTTCGTACTGCGGAATCCCGGCCTGGTCGATCTCCACCTGCACCGTGCCGGTCGGATAGGGGATCCGCTCGATCTGCCGGTTCAATCCCTTTTCGTCGAGGTTGGCAAGCAGTTCATTTCCAAGACGATCCTCGCCCACAGCACTCACCACGCAGCTCTCCAGACCGAACTGCGATACGTGGTAGGCGAAATTCGCCGGGGCGCCGCCCAATTTTTTCCCTTCGGGAAGTACATCCCAGAGTACTTCGCCGATTCCTACGATGGTTCCTTTCATGATTTCCGAGTTTCAGTTGCGTTTGATTTTCGTCCAATAAAACAGCAGATAGAGGACGCCGACCGTCATGACGCCGACCGCCCCGTACTGCCCGCCCAGCGTGTCGCTGGCAATCCCCATGGCCAGCGGGAAGACCGTGCCGCCGAAGAGGCCCATGATCATCAGCCCCGAAACCTCGTTTTTCTTTTCGGGCAGGGCGCCCAGCGCCTGCGCGAAGATGATGGGGAAGATGTTGGAGTTGCCCAGTCCGATGAGGGCGATGCCAGCGTAGAGCACGGCCTGCGAACGGCCCGCGAAGAGCAGCACCATGGTGGCCAGCATCATGACGGCGCTGATGCCGAAGAAGGTGCGTGCCGCGACCTTGCGGAGGATGATGGCCCCGAGCAGACTTCCTGCCATACGGAAGATGAAATAGATGCTTGTGGCGAAACCGGCCGCCTCGAGCGCCATGCCCTGGCGTTCGATCAACAGTTTCGGGGCGGTCGCGTTGGTCCCGACGTCGATGCCGACGTGGCAGATGATGCCGAGGAAGCAGAACAAAATGAACGGATGCCCGAGCAGCTGCAGGCAGGCGCCGAATCCCGAGGCCTTGTCGGCTTTCTCCTCCTCGATATGGGTCATGCCGAGCGCCGCGATCGAGAGCAGGCAGACCACGGCATAAACCGGGAAGAGCATGCGCCAACCCAAATCGCCCGTGGGGAGCATCGTCGTGGCCCCCCACGCGGCGATGAGGGGGGCGAGGAACGAGGCGATGGCCTTGACGAACTGCCCGAACGTCAGGGCCGAAGCCAGATGCGCGGGACCGATCAGATTGCTGACCAGCGGATTAAGCGAGGTTTGCATCAAGGCGTTGCCGATGCCGAGCATCGAGAAGGCGAGCAGCATCACGGCGAACCCCTCGCCGAACATCGGCACGACGAGCGACACGAGCGTCACGACGAGCGAGAGCAGCACGGTATTCTTGCGCCCGATGCGGTTCATCAACAGCCCTGTCGGCACGGAGAAAATCAGGAACCAGAAGAATACCAGCGAGGGGAAAAGGTTGGCCTGTGCATCGGTCAACCCCAAATCTTTCTGGACATAGTTGGATGCCGTGCCGACGAGATCGACGAATCCCATGGCGAAAAAGCACAGCATCACCGGAATCATCTGCACCAGAACCGACGGTTTCGGCGAGACGGTTGAAGTTTCGGTTTTCATGATCTATTTCTGTTTTTTACGTTGGTTGTCGGATTATTCGGCCGTGCCGAGCGGATAGACCGTCAGATGCTCCAAGCAGGCCGCGCCCCCTTCGGCCGAGGAGGTCAGCGAGGTGTAAGGCGAAGCGGGGAAGAGCAGATTGGTCATGGCAAATTCGCCGTTCGCTCCGAAGACCTCGACCGGGCAGCGGTCGAGAAAGAGGCGCAGCGTGCATTTGTTCCCGGCCCCGGGCATGGGCGCCACTGTCGTCGCCGGAAAGGCGAGGCCGAAATCCGTCGCACCGCTTTGCCGGCGGTACATGGCGAAAGTCCGCTTCTTCGGATCGGGGAGGTCGCAGGTCATGCAGACCCGCTCCACCGCCTCGTTCGAGAGCATGAGGTTTATTTTCCGGGCACGGCCGAAATCCAGGGCGAGCTCTATTTCGCACACCCCGTCCGCCTCCGCCGGCAGGGGGCAGACAACGGGCGAAGCCGTGAGCGCCGCAGCCGGGAGGGTCGTTTTTCCGCGCCGCAGCCGCTCCGCCTCCCGGGCCGGTTTCACGGCGAGATGCTGCGCGCCGTCGGGAAGGCGGAAGAGCTCCAGATCGCGCGGCAACGTGTTGGCGCTGCGGAATTGCAGGGTCGGCACCGCATCGGCATACTCCCGGTTGCTCATCCAGGCGATCGCCGTGCGGCGGTTGTCGGGGGCGTCGCTCCAGGTCACGGCGGCGTAGTGGTCCTTGCCGTAGTCCATCCACAGCGTTTCGTCGGGATGCGCATCGCACACGAAGCGGTGCCCATCGAAGTCGCCGATGAAATATTGGGTGGCGCTGCCGCCGAAGGGGCCTCCGGGGTTGATGTCGCAAAGCAGCACCCATTTCTTCTCCTGCGTGCCGCGCACGGGGAGCTCGAAGAGGTCCGGACACTCCCAGACCCCTTTCTGGCAGCCGTATCCGCGACCGAACGCGCTCTCGAAACGCCAGTTTTTCAAATCGGGCGAGGAGTAGATCAACATCTCGCGGTCGAGGGCGTGCGCCAGGATGAGGTTCCATTTGCCGAGCCGCCCGTTCCAGAAGATCTTCGGGTCCCGGGCTTCGTGCTCAGTCACGATGACCGGATTGGCGGCGTAGCGAGTAAAGGTCGCTCCGCCGTCGGTGCTGTAGGCCAGACTTTGCACCTGGCTCTTTCCGGCCGAGGTGAAGAGGGCGACGACGGCCCCGGCCCCGAATCCGGCGGTATTGGCGGCATCGACCGCGGCGCTGCCGCTGAATACGCTGCCCAAGCCGTCAGGGGCGAGGACGGAGGGTTCCTGCGTCCAGTGCACGAGGTCGCGGCTTACGGAGTGCCCCCACGTCATGTTCTGCCATTTCGACCCGTAGGGGTTGTACTGGAAGCAGAGGTGCCATACACCCTCTTTCCAGAACATGCCGTTGGGGTCGTTCATCCAGCCGTAGAGCGGCGTATGGTGGTAGACGGGGCGGTATTTCTCGCGGTTCGCGGTGTCGAACGCATCGGCGGTGCGCAGGGCCTTCCAGCAGACGAATTTCTCCATTTGATGCGGGCGCAGGGGCTCCTCGCCGATCACGTTGAAGAGAAGCTCCCGTCCGGCGTAGGGCGTCAGGTCGAAGGGCACCGTGTAATCCACGGCGTGCCGCGCCAGCCGTACATAGCAGGTGTGAACGATCGCGCCCCCGTCCAGTACATCGATCCGCATGTCGGGGGCATCGTCTTCGACGGGAAGGAGCAGATAGTGTGCATCGGCGGTCGTGCGGACCAGGGTGTTGTCGGGGGCGGTATGCCGGATGTCGATCGGCTGGGCGGAGAGGCCCGCCGTCATTCCGGCAGCGGCGACAAGGGTTGCATAGCGTGCAAAACGTGCAAGCAGGTTCATGAAGCAGTCGGTTTTTTTAGGTTCGGTATTCGGGAGTATCCCGCGGAAATTTCCGATCACAAAGATAATGCGCCGGGGGCGACGACGCTGTCAAAAATCGTTCATTGTCTGTTCCGGATGTTACACGGACGCTTTTTTTCAACGGATTGAAACCTCCGTACTATTTTGACGGAAAGGAAAAAAGACGTATATTTGTCTTGTACGGACGAAAAAACAGCTACCATGCGTCATATTCGAATTTGGGGGTTCGTGCTGGCCGTCGTGCTGCTGGCGGGATGCCGCACGACGGAACAGTTCCGGATCGGCGTCTCGCAGTGCAGTTCCGACGACTGGCGCGAGAAAATGAACGAGGAGATTCGCCGCGAGGCCCTTTTTCACAACGATGTCCAGATCGAGATCCGGTCGGCGGACGACGACAACGACCGGCAGATCGCCGATATCCGCTATTTCGCGGAGCGGGGCTTCGATATCATCATCGCCTCACCCAACGAGGCCGAGGCGCTCACCCCCGTCATTGCGGAGGTCTACCGCTCCGGCATTCCGGTCATCCTCTTCGACCGCCACATCCTCGGCGACACCTATACGGCCTACCAGGGGGCCGACAACCTCGAAATCGGGCGCTCTGCGGCCCGCCTCGCCCGGGGGCGCCGGCAAGGCCCCTGCCGCATCGTCGAGATCTGCGGGCTGCAGGGCTCCACGCCCGCCATCGGACGTCAGCAGGGCTTCCGGGAGGTCGTCGCCGCCAGCGGCGATATGGAGCTGCTCGGCTCCGGATACGGCGACTGGAACGACACCGACGGCTACCGGATCGCCGACTCCCTGCTCGCGCGCCATCCCGATGCGAACACCGTCTATGCCCACAACGACCGGATGGCCGTGGCCGCCGCCCGGGCTGCCGAGCACCGCGGCATGCACGACCTGCAGATCATCGGAATCGACGCCGCCCCCGAAATCGGCATCCGCGCCGTGGCCGACAGCGTCATCGACGCCACCTTCCTCTACCCGACCGAAGGGCATCAATTGATCCGCACGGCCCTGGCCATTCTCCGGGGGCAGCCCTACGAACGCAACCTGATCTTCCCGACAGCCCCGGCGGTCGATGCGTCGAATGCCGAGATTCTCCTTCTGCAGAACAAGGCGCTCAAAGAGGAGACCGAGAAGATGGAGTGGCTCAAAACCCGCGTGGACGACTACTGGAGCCGACACCTCGCGCAGACCATCGCTCTGTATACCGTGATCCTGGTGGCGCTTCTGCTGGCCGCGGGAATCTTCATGCTGCTGCGCACCCACCGCACCAACGTCCGGCACCGGCAGCTGCTGGGCGCCCAGAACCGGGAGCTGGAGCGCCAGCGCGACGAACTCAACGGGCTCTGCCTGCAGCTGCAGGAGGCCACGCAGTCCAAGCTGGTCTTCTTCACCAACGTCTCGCACGACCTGCGCACCCCGCTGACACTGATCGCCGACCCGGTGGAGCAGCTGGTGCATGCCGACAACCTGACCGAACGCCAGACGACCTTGATGCGGCTGGCCGACAAGAACGTCCGAATCCTCAAACGGTTGATCAACCGCATTCTGGACTTCCGGAAATACGAGAGCGGCGAGCTGACCTTCAACCCCGCCGAGACGGACGTGGCGGTGCTGGTCGCCGAGTGGGCCGAGGCCTTCCGCAACGCGGCGCTCAAGCGCCACATTGAGCTGGCGCTCACGATCGAATCCGGCCGGAGCTTCACGATGGCCGTGGATGTCGAGAAGTTCGAGCGGATCTTCTTCAACCTGCTCTCCAACGCCTTCAAGTTCACCCCCGCCAACGGCACGGTGACGGTCCGCCTCTCGACGAACGAGAGCGGGCAGCTGCTCCTGACGGTCTCCGATACCGGCCGGGGAATCGCGAAAGAGGATCTGGAGCGCATCTTCGAACGCTTCTACCGTGTGGACAAGATCAAGCCCGACGGTTCGGGGATCGGATTGACGCTCGTCAAGGCCTTTGCCGAGATGCACGGAGGCACGGTGTCGGCCCAAAGCACCCCCGGCAAGGGGGCGACCTTCACGGTCGCGATCCCCATCGCACACGCGGCCGCGGCTCCGAACGGAGAGGGGGCGGAAATCGCGCTCTCGGCAGCCGACATTACGCAGGAGCTGACCGATATCGAGGAGCCCGACGCGGCGGAGCAGCCGGCCAGGGAGACCGCACCGTCGATCCTCCTGATCGATGACAATGCCGACATCCGCACCTTAGTCGGCGGGCTGCTGCGCGACCGCTGCGTGATCCTGCAGGCCTCGAACGGCAAGGCGGGCATTCGCCTCGCTTCGAAATACACCCCCGATTTGATCATCTGCGACGTCATGATGCCCGACCTCGACGGAATGGAGGTGTGCCGGCGGCTGAAATCGGAACTCTCGACCTCGCATATCCCCATCCTGATGTTCACGGCCTGCTCGCTCGACGAGCAGCGCATCGAGAGCTACGAATGCGGGGCGGACGCCTATCTGTCGAAACCGTTCAATGCGCGGATGCTGGTCGCGCGGTGCGAATCGCTGCTGCGCAACCGCAAGCGTCTGCGCGATGCCTTTGCTTCGGAGACCCTTCTGCCGCCCCTCGCCGAGCCGCGCACGCCCGGTGCGGCCGAAGGCATGCGTTCGGAGATCGACAACGACTTTTACCGCCGTTTCGCCGCACTGGTCGAACGGCGCATGGAGGATTCGAAACTGTCGATCGAGGAGATGGCTACCGACCTGGGGTTGAGCCGCGTACAGTTCTACCGGAAGATCAAGGCCCTGACCAATTACGCGCCGGCCGAGCTGCTGCGCATCCTGCGGCTGAAGCGGGCCGACATGCTCACCGAAAACACGGTCTCGGAGATCTCCTATTCGGTGGGCTTCTCCTCCCCGGGCTATTTCACGAAGTGCTACCGCGAATGGTTCGGCGAGGCGCCGACCGAGGTGCAGAAACGCACCTCCAAAATCACGTGTGTCGTCCTAAAAAAGCGTTACAGGATTTGATACAAAAATAATAAAAGTTTGTTAACAATACGGGCGCCCGTGTTGTGGTTTAATGTTCTGTACGTTTTAACTTTCTTTATGTTTTGGCGGTGCATTTGGTCGGGCGTAAGCATACCGCACGACAGGTGCGGACGCATACCGTTATATATCGCCACACTTTGAGCCACCACCTTCTGCTGTGTCCTTAAATCGCACGACAACTCCTCCAATAAAAATTCGTGTTTTATAGTCGCATTTAT
>CANQIF010000010.1 GCA_947623965.1 uncultured Alistipes sp. | reverse complement strand
AATTGTAGAAACAAAAACTTATATTTATCTTTACTCGCTAACTTTAGAAAATATCCTCTAAAGTTATCTTGAACCAAAGTGAAATAGATTTGTAATCGGAAATATGCAATTATTGGTCCAAGTGAATCATAATTGCGCTGTTTGTCTTAATTCACAAAGATTCGAAATTAAAACACATGACGGACGAACAGTTGGGAAAGCGCAACAACAGTGCGCGATTCCTGACTTGTCGTATCCGTCAGAATCGTTTTCGAACCACGAGTGAATTAGGATAGGACGAGTTTCGGTTTCGCGCACTTTTTTTAACAACCACAAAAAGAGTGCAAGTATGAAGCAATCTAACCGATTCTATCAAACTTTCATTTCAAAAGAAGTTTTTCTTTTCCACCTCAATCTGGCCTGCAACGAATGTCTGCGACCGATTTTGCCAGCAAGTATTTCACAACTGCGTGCTGCGGTGTCCGGAAAATGAACCAAAAACAGGCTCGGCGGAGGGCCAGAATGCGGCCGCTCCATCCGAGCCCGATCTTGTTTATCTTTTGGCGTTAATCGTTAATAAAACGTTTGATTCTCCAGCTTTCGATTTGCTTCACTTCCCCGGTCTCCTCGATTTCGAAAATCGCATCTGCCTGAGGATGATACTCGTCATTATAAAATTGACGAGAATCAGCGAATCGATGAAACAGGGCAATTCCCGTTTCATTGTCATCAGCATCGCCGCCATCCATAAAGCCGGAATTCGGAGTATAGCGATCCGACACGTAGTATTCAACTTTTCTTAAATTTTGCATCTCCTTTCTTATTGTTTTCTCCTGCAATACCGTGTGGTACCGCAAGAGAGCGATTCGACATGTATTTACAGGTTATTATTCATCCAAACCCGTAATGCTTGCAAAGTTCTTCCATTCCTCTGCGTCTTTATAGGCATCGGCACATCCCGACGGAACTTTCAAAACTGAATACGGATTTATGCCATCGAATGCGTAATCTACACATACTGGAGGAATTATGGTTCCTATCTTGAATAAACGAAGTTCGGAATCTTCATAAAAAGCATACTTCCCGATTGATTGTATCCGCGTACATGCAGACATATCTACGGTCATCAGTTTTTTCAACCCACAGAATGTACCGTTCTGCGTATCATCATAAACATCATCATATCCACCCCCGATCGTTTTGAGTTTAGAGTCTTTCTCGAAAATTACAGTTGTCAACTCGGAACAACCTTTGAATGCTACCGCCTCGATCGTTTCCACGCTTGTCGGAATCTCGATGGAGGTTATCGGACAACTCGAGAATGCGCCGTACCCTGTACTCTTATAATACCCACCCCCGATCGTTTTGAGCTTGGAGCCTTTCTCAAATGTTACAGTTGCTAACGTGGAACAGCCTTGGAATGCGGCCTTCTCAATTGTTTCCACACTTGCCGGAATCTCTATAGAGGTCAAGGCCCTACACCCCGAGAATGCAGACAATTCAATTGTCTCTACATTTGCAGGGATGATAACTGTTTCCAGATTGCTTTGATAAAACATCTCTTTTCCAATTGTTGTCAAGGTATTGGGAAGAATCAAATGCTCGACATTCTTAGATTGATAAAAAGCTTGTGTGGGCAATGCCGTAATATTTACCTCCGCAATATCGAGGTTTTTCAAGTCGGGCATCATGCGATAGATAAACAGAAAATCGACATCGTTCAGAACGCCCGTAATTTTCAACGATTCGATATGGGCATAATCGTAATCCGCCAAGACCTTTTCCAATTCCCCTTTCGTTTCGATATGGACCTCATTGCACACGCCACCCAACTGTCGAAAAATGATCGTCTGCAGCGTGATACCTTGTTCGTCTTTTAATGCCACTGTCGCAAAACGCTGAATGCCTTCGTTGGCCGCAACCGTAAAGACAATGGTTTCATCCCGCATGGCTCGTGTCTCGGGAGCCAACGACAACCACGATTTGGCCTCCTCGGGAATCTCGATCGTATAATCCAAATTCGTGGTCAACCGGACCTCCTGCGTCCCGCCGGCAGGTGCGGTCTGCACCGAGTTGTTTGCGATGTTGATCTGCCCCTGCATGCAATTCAACGATGCCATCACGGTCCGGTAAGCTCCATCATTGGCGAATACCAGAATTTCACTCTCCACGATCGGATCGGGAGCTGTAACCGTAATCGTTCCCTTATCCGTGGAGGTCGCATTTACGACAGCTTTCCATCCATCCTGCGCAAGAGCCTTTTGACGATCGTATTTTCCGTTGCCCCTGCAATTGTATAGGAAATGGTCTTGCTCGCTCCGCCATGGAGGATGGCGACGTCTGCCGTATCGAAAGCAAGCGCGAATTGCGAGTTGTCGCCCTTGGAAATGGTAATAATCGTACCGTTGGCCATCGTGAAATAGACGTTATTAACATCTTCCGTCACGCTTTTGAAGATGCCGTTTGTTCCGTCTTTGCCATTTTCTCCCGTCGCTTTGCCCAGTTTTGTCCACGATTGTCCGCTATCGTAAGAGACGAACCAATAATCGTTTTCTATTTTGAGTTGAGGGGTTACGCCCTTGGCGCCCGTATTTCCCGTATCTCCTTTATCGCCCGTGTCGTCTTTCGCTCCATCCGTGCCTTGGGCCTTTATTTTGTTCCCTTGGGCATCGGTCAGCCAGTTGCCATCGAGCGTCCAGTAATAGATACCGTCCGCATCTTTCCGCACTCCGATAACAGGAACGGTTTCGGCATTCTTGCCGTTTTTGATTGTCGCGGCAGTGCCATCGGAAAAGTGGATGATATAGCCGTCGGAAATCGGCTCTACCTTGAGAATCGACAACTTATTCTGCAAGGCATCCACGATTTTTTACAAAGATGAGATATTGGTATTCATCTGCTTGCATAACTCCTCTACTTTCGCTATGCGATTTTCCAGGTTGTCCAAATCATTGCGCAATGCGCTGTCATCGTACTTGTCGCTGCAGCCGAACAGCAACAAGCTGCACAGCAAGAGGGATAAAAGGTTTTTCATAAAGCGATGTATTTAAGTAATTTTCAGAAGTGACGGGCCGTTAAGATATCTCCCGCTGCCAATTCCTGAATAGATTTATTCTCAGGAAGGTCACAATCAAAAGGGGAATCATTCCTGACTTCAAACGATTCATTGCAAAGGAAAACAGCAACAATCCCATCCTGTCCGATAATCGGTTGAATGTTAACGAAGGCTGTACGCCTGATATTCATTCTTTTGCGAATTAAAGCATTACGGCTTCTTAAGAGTGGATTATAATCTGCTATCTGGCAGATTACGTACTCGGTTGGCTGGGTCAAACACATAACAGATCAGCGTTTGTACCGTATCAACTCCGCTGCGGCTGGTTTGCAATATAAAATAAGAAAGTGTGGAGCCGTTCGTTTATCTGAGTAGAGGTTCTGGAATACCCATGTGCAAATAAACAATACCCCACACCGAATAGTTATATATCAGAACGATATATGCCTATACACGGTGACGAGCGTTGCTTGATCCTTGCACAAATGAATTTTTTAGATTTCATATCAAAAAAATACGTTAGGATAGCTGCAAATACTTGTTGTTGTCCTAATTATGATATGCTTTCTTTTTGCTAAATCAGAATTTGGAAGCGATGACTAAACAACTATACGATTACTGGTTCGTGCAGTTTGATTTTCCCGAAAAGGAGGGTAAACCGTACAAAAGCAGAGGTGGCGCTATGAAATGGGACGAGATGCTAAAGTGCAACATCCCTGTATGCTGGCATTGTGGCAACCTCTTTGAATTTGCAGTTTTCACCAATGGTTTTGCTTGCCAAAATTTAGACCACAAGTAAGAGAAACCTCATTGCCAATAATCAAGATAAGAGAAATGCACGATGGCATTACTTCAGAGACAGGAGAGGTTACTTTTAATATACCAGGAGCTGTAAAAGTGTATAATGGAGCTGTACTGTTTTCATGGTCTGCATCACTTGAAGTTATATTGTGGGCATATGGGATTGGGGAACTTAATCAGCACATATTCAAGGTCACTTCTGCTAATAGTTTCCCAAAATCATTCTACTGTTTCCAATTGTTGGATTACGTTATGTATTCAAGAAAATGGCAGAAGCCAGAAAAACAACTATGGGCACATACCACAAGACCATCTGCAACAAAGTACGATAGCCATACCGGATAACAATGGTATGGCCGATAAGTTCGAGGAAAGAATATCTCTCATTTTTTTGAGCAAATTGTCAAATTACAAGAAGAAATATCGAATTTGACAAGGCAACGCAATGAACTGCTACCGTTACTAATGAATGGTCAGATGTCGCCTCTAAATTCGGACTGACGTCCGCTTTACGGCTGCGGTTCGGCATAGTGAAAACTGGCTTTCCCTCTGCTCTCGCCTGGCACGGAGAACTCGTAAGACTCAATCGTGCAGATTGATTTTCAAGAAAGACAATGCATTGTCTTCGGCAAAGGAAACAAAGAGCGTATGGTCTATTTTAATGTCCGCATCAAACTCCATCTTCAGTCGTATCGGAAGGAACCGACCTCTACAATTTCTTAAATCAGACGCATAGGTTAAGGCTGTCGTGGTCTCCTTATCGGATCATCCTGCAAGAACAGCGTGATGACGCCCGAACTTGGTATAAGAATGAGGCTGCCAATGAAATGTGGAGTACGCGTACTTTGCAGCGAAATATCTCCTCACAATACTATCAACGTCCGTTTCAATCGCAGAATCAAGCTGCCTATAGACGTTACTTGCGGTATGAGCCTTCCCGGGCAATATTACGCAAAAAAAGGAGAACTCCGTCAAAACGGAATTTATTTACCGCCAGGGCCGCTTAGACTTAACTTTTTTACGAACTATTGTTGGTATATTGAATTGAAAATTATATCTTTGTCAAAAACACAGAATTACCGTAACCCTTTCCCGACCGTGCGTAAGCTCTTTACGATATTATCTGCCGTTTTCGCCGCAGCGCTTTTCTTGCCTGAAGCGTACGCCTCCTCTGTGAATGAAAACGAACGGGCGGATTCGACCGCCGTCGTTCGCGAGGACTCCGTTTTCATTTTCCGCTTCAAAAATCGCACGAATATGTTCTTTATGCACTTCGGGGGAAACGAAGATGTCATACGCAGGGCAGCCGAAATGATAGATCGGAATCGCGAAGCCCTGAAGAGAGGCGATATGTATCTGGCCATTCACGGATATTGCTCTTCGTTCGTTTCGGAGTATTCGAATATGGCTATGGCGAGCAATCGCAGCAACCAGGTCAAATCCTACTATATTACCAATCACGGGCTCAGGGAGGATAACTACTGCACCTATAACCACGCTGTCCCCTACAACGGAGACAAAGATGTGGTGACGACAATGCAATTGATCGCGATGCTCCCGACCCCCCCCGCCATGGAAAATTAGCTGAAAATCAAGATTTTATCGCAATTTCAGCCGAATCCGTCGATCCCGTTGACGATACGACGACTGTCTCGGCCGAAGCGTCCGATAACGAAGCGAAACAAGTACCTGCCGACCTTACCGACATCACTGAACCGACGGGCGATACGAAAGGCCGCAAAACCTGTAACACGACTGCGGCCGTCGGTGCGTCGGCCGCTTCGGATGACGGTCGCGCGGCGGCTGAGGCCACCGAAAACGTTGCAGTAACTTCGGCAATTTCCGAAAATTCCCCGATCGACGCCTCGGTCTCTTTGAAGGGAAGGAATTCGGAAACAGCGGTCGACAGCGTTGCCGATACTGCTTCGTCGCGCGGTTCCGCTTGGAAGGCGGATCGCTGGAATATCAAGACGAACATACCTTTCTGGGCGTTGGTTGTGCCCAATATCGCCGTCGAGTACCGTTTTGCGGATCACTGGTCGGTCGATATACCTGTGTATTATATGTCGGTGACCGTCGCGCGAAACTATCGTTTCCGTACGCTGACCGTCTCGCCGTCGGTGCGCTACCGGTTGGAACCCTCGATGACCGGCCACTTTTTCGGCGTGCATCTGATTGCCGGTCAGTTCAATATCGCTGTCGACAAAAAGTACCGCTATCAGGATGCCGACGGAATGTACGGCGCGGGCATCGATTACGGATACTCGCTCAAGTTCACCGACCATTGGGGGATGGAGTTCAACATAGGTGCGGGTTACATCTACACCCGATACAATACCTACTACAATACGAAAAACGGGGCTCGCTTCGATACGTCGCGCAAAAATTATTTCGGCGTTACGCGTTGCGGCATATCATTGATTTACAGAATTAAATAACGCGACGGTGCTATGAGGTGGCTTTTGAATAAAATACTGCTCGCTGCACTGACGGCTTTCTGCGCCGCCGCGTGCGTCCACGAATATCCCGAAAACGGAGGTGTCGACCCGACGCGTATCGAGACGACGATACGCCTTACGACGCATCCAGAATTCACCCACAGCTCGTTCCTCGCATTGCGAAACGAGGCCGAATATATGTTTTTCGTCGTCGAAATCTACAAAAACGATTACGACGGAGAGTTGGTAGTTCGCAAGGAGATGGGCGCCGACCGCAATTTCGATGCTTCGGCTGCGATAGAGTTCACCGAGTTTCTCAATGCGGGCAAATACAAGGTCGTCGCGTGGGCGGTATGCGCCGACGGGGCCGACGGCAGCGGCAGGGTTTTGTCGACGGACGATTTGGCCAGCGTAGGCTATTTTTACGAATATCGCGGCAGCGACAACCGCAAGGAGTGCTATGAAGTGCGCTTCGATATGGACATATCGCCGAGCGAGTGGTCTGCGAAGCAGTTCTATTCGCACGAAATGTTATGCCCGATGGGCAGCGTCGAGGTGATAAGCGAAGACGTGCGCGAGTTCTTCAGCCGTATGACTGCCCTGCGTTCGGATCAGACGTGGGAGGACTATATAATCAAATGGGCCTACGGAATGTATTTTCCCGTAGGTTACAACGTCTATACGGGTCGTCCGAACAAGGCGGAAACGCAGGTGTCGTTCGTCAGCGAGATAACCCGGCAGACCGAGACCGAAGCGTCGCTCGGTTTCGACTATATCTTCGTCAACGGCGAGGAGTCGCAGGTTACCCTCACGCTGTTGCTCTACGACCGCAAGACCGAAAAGCTGCTGAACATATACGCCGATATTCCGGTGCATCTGAAGCGCGGCAAGACGACGATCATTCGCGGCCGGTATCTCACCGACCGCAAAGATTCGGGAGCGGCCATCGATCCCGATTTCGAGGGCGACATAAACATCACGCTGCCAGACCGATGACAGTATGAATTATAAAATCAATCAACCAAATATATCAAACAAATGAAAACGAAAAATTTACTCTTATCGATCGCAATGCTTGCAGCGGGGCTATCCTCTTGCAGCAGGAGCGATGCTCTCGACGGTGTAGCCGTTACGGGAGAAACTGCAGTTGTCGTTTCGGCCGCTGTTCCCGCCGAATTGAACGGCACGCGTTCGGGCGAAGGCTCGGAAATTAACCGCTGTCAAATGGAGATCTATCTCGACGGCGTTCTCTGCGGCGAGCGTCAGGTGGCCGAAGTTACAGGCGGTAAGGCTCGGTTTGAGGCACGTCTGGTTGCTGGCAAAACCTACGATTTCGTCTTCTGGGCGGATGCGGCTGAGAATGGCGTAGACGTTCATTACGACACGAGCGATCTGTCGAACGTCTTTGTTAAGGATGCATCCGCTTATGCCGGTAACGACGAGACTCGCGATGCTTTCTTCGGCAAGGAGACCGTAGAGATAACCGCCGCCGCAGCCATAAGCGCGCAGTTGCGCCGTCCTTTCGGTCAGCTGAATGTCAAAACTAACGATATGGCGGACGTTCGGGCTGCCAATATCGCTGACCTCGTGCCGACGCACGTGTCGATTGCATACAAGTCCGTACCTATGGGTATCAACCTGCTGACGGGCGAGCTCACCGAAGCTGCGGATGCTCTGGTTTACGCCGACAAAGCTGCCGTTATCGACGAGAACGGCACGCTCTCGATGGACTATATCTTCGCTCCCAAAGGCGAGGAGCAGTATTTGGCTGACTTTACGATGTCGTTCATCAACGCATCGGGGACGAAGGCCGCTGCCGACTACGAGTTTACGAACATCCCCGTTCAACGCAACTACCGCACGAATGTGTCGGGCAATCTGCTTACGAAAAAGACCGACATAAATATCGAGGTCGTTCCCGATTTCGACGGCGAAATCGATCACGAGATTACTGAGGCGACCACTGTCGCCGAAGCGACTGCGGCATTGGCGAACGGAGCGAAGAACGTATCGGTTACCGAGGCTCCGACTGAAGATGCGGAACTCATCCTGCCCTCGACGATGAACGACATAGCGGTCATATTGCCCGCGTTGACCCAAAAATTGACGGTGAAATATGTCGATGGCATTATGGAGTATCCTGCTTCGCTCTCTTTGACTATCCCGTCATCGGCGGATCTCGCAATCGAAACGCCGAATACCACCGTATCCCTCGACGGCGCATCCTACGCAAAGGTAAGCTCTTCAACGGCTGACAATACGCTTATCGTCGGCGAAGATGTAACGATTGACGATCTCACTTTGGTGAAAGGCAGTGTCGAAGTATACGGTACTGTCAAGAATGTTGTAAAAAAGGACAACTCCTGCCAAATCATTTTCCACGCAGCCGACGGCAGTAAACTCGTCGCATTCAAGGAGGGTGTGGCTGCTGCCGACAAGAATTTCTTCAAGTCGGTAAACCGAGTCGTTCTCGACGCCAACATTGACTTTGCAGGCGCGGAGTTCAAAATCGAGTCGCTGAATGGCGTATCTATCGATGGCCAGGGTCATAAAATCGCCAATTTCAAGGCTGAAAATGTTCAATGCGCCGGATTGATCTGCAATGCCATAAGCGTTAAGGTATATAATCTTACGGTGGCGGGTGCGAATATCAAAGCCGTAAACGACGGTGCGGGCAATGCCTATGCGGGCGCTGTCATCGGCCGTTCGTACGGCAAGATCGTATTCGACAACTGTACGGTCGACGGCTGCACGATCGAGGGCGTGAACAAAGTGGGCGGTATGATCGGTTTCGTTGCCGAAAACAATGTCGAGGCCAAGGGTTGCAAGGTGGTGAACAGCAACTTGTCTACCGAAAACGTCCCCGATGAATCGGGACAGATCGGCGGATTTGCGGGCTATCTCGGTTCGCAGTACAATTCGACCTGCCTGTTCGAGAATTGTTCGGTAGAGCACTGCACGATCGATGTTTATATGGGTGAATTAGCCGCAAAGCGAGCTTTCGGCAAGTTTATCGGCTGTATGCAGGGTTCTGAAGCAACGGATATTTTGACCATAACCGGCTGCAACGTGGAAAATGTAGCTCTTAACCGTCTCGACGACAATGCACGCAATTATCTCTCGGCTTACGGCGATATGCTCGGCGGTATGCGCAACGCCAACGGCAAGGTCAATATTACGGATTGCGATACCGACATAAGAATCGAGACTGCAGGGCAGTTCTACTATTTTGCGTCGCTGGTCAACAATGGCAATAAGAATTTCGCCGGTAAAACCGTCGAACTTGCTGCCGATATCGATTTGGGCGCAAAAGAGTGGACCCCTATTTCTTCGTGGGACGGCATTCTGAATGGATTGGTATTGGACGGCAAAGGCCATACTGTTTCTAATATGTACGTTCAGGGGACGGCTGACAAGGGCTCGCTTGGTGTGTTCAGCGAAAACGCAAGTAATATGACCGTCAAAGATCTGATTTTCGACAATGCGCGCATAATCGACAAAACAGGCGCGGGTCAGCATTATGCAGGCGTGGTTATGGGCAAGAACTATTCGACCGTAACGTTCGAGAACATCAGCGTAAAGAACTCGGTTGTTATCAACAACTGGCAGTGCGGCGGATTGTGCGGCTTCGCGGAGGGTATCGCTCCCATTTTCGAGAGATGTTCGATTGCCGACAGTTTTGTCGGAGGTTACAATGCTACGAGCGGTACGTTCTTCGGACTTGGAATAGTCGATGTTACGGGCAGAGGTTGTTCGGCGAAGAATGTCAAACTCTATACCGACGGTCTTACGTGGAATTCTACGCAGAAAATGCTCGGCAACTATTTTGTCGGACATCTTTACGGCAAAACTCTCGATGCCGCCGATTATGTCGAGACCGGCGTTACTGTAGTAAAGGAATATCCCGAAGAATACAAATAACGAACCGAACGCTCGCAGGGGGTATTGCGCCCCCTTGCGAGGCGGTTTCAGTGCGAATTGATTGGTAACAGTGCTATTATCCGTTCCCCGATTGAAAAATAAAGACAATTCGAATCTATGAAAAAACTTTTTTTTGCGGCAGCTGTGTTGGCGCTCGGCATCACCTCCTGCCAAAAGACCGATATTAACGATAATGTTGCCGGCGGTGAAAATTTTGTAACTGTCTGCGCCGCACTGCCTGCGGATATGTACGGTACACGTGCTGCAGGCGAGGGCGCGGAGGTCAACCGTTGTATTATGGAGATTTACCTCGACGGCGTTCGTTACGGCGAGCCTGCCGTTGCAGCTTTGGTCGACAAAAAGGCTCAGTTCTCAGCGCGCCTTATCTCGGGCAAAACCTACGATCTGGTGTTCTGGGCGGATGCGGCCAAAGGTACTGGCGTCGACGATTTCGAGGACAACCATTACGACACCTCGTCGCTGACGAACGTAACCGTCAAGGATGCGTCTGTTTATGCCGGCAACGACGATACGCGCGACGCGTTCTTCGCTTCCGAGAAACTCTTCGTCGAGATGTCGACGAACGTGAATGTCCAATTGCGCCGTCCTTTCGGTCAGCTGAATGTCAAAACCAACGATATGGCGGACGTTCGGGCTGCCAATATCGCTGACCTCGTGCCGACGCACGTGTCGATTGCATACAAGTCCGTACCTATGGGTATCAACCTGCTGACGGGCGAGCTCACCGAAGCTGCGGATGCTCTGGTTTACGCCGACAAAGCTGCCGTTATCGACGAGAACGGCACGCTCTCGATGGACTATATCTTCGCTCCCAAAGGCGAGGAGCAGTATTTGGCTGACTTTACGATGTCGTTCATCAACGCATCGGGGACGAAGGCCGCTGCCGACTACGAGTTTACGAACATCCCCGTTCAACGCAACTACCGCACGAATGTGTCGGGCAATCTGCTTACGAAAAAGACCGACATCAATATCGAGGTCGTTCCCGATTTCGACGGCGAAATCGATCACGAGATTACTGAGGTGGCTACTGTCGCCGAAGCGAATGCGGCATTGGAGAGCGGAGCGAAAAATATCGTGATTGCTGTCGCTCCCGAGCAGGCCGAAACGGTGGTTATTCCCCACAATTATACCGACAGTGATGTGGCTCTTTCGCTCACATTACCCGCAACGACCGAGCAGATTACGGTCTCTTACGGCGATAAGAGCGCGAATGCTCCCAAGATCATAGCTATTACCGCCGCTTCGGCCGAAAATTTAGTGATCGAGACCGACGCGTCGACGGTAGGCGTTAACGGTGTGTACAGGAATGTAAGTTCGACGACCGCAGATAATACGCTGATAGTCGCGGAGGATGCGTCGATCGAAACTTTGACGCTCGTGAAAGGCAATGCCAAGCTCTACGGAACGGTAAACAAGGTCGTTAAGGCCGATGGTTATGCCAGTGTCATATACCGCTGCTTCGATACGCAGAAGAGCTTCGACAATCTGGTAGCCGACGATAAATCGGGCTATACCGAAATTCTGGTCGATCATGCTACCGAAGCTATCGATGCCAAAAATGCGACGCTGACCCGTCAGTTGACCGTCGCGGCTCCTGCAACCATCGCCAATATCAAAATAGTTGTGGATTATAAAGATGCCTACGGCCTGAAGATAGTGAACGGCGCAACGAAAGTCGCAATGGACAATTTCGTAATCAGCTCGACTAAAACTGCGGATCGTACGGCGTGGATCGAATGCGAGAATGCGGTGTGCACCTTTACGAACGGCAAATTCATCGTACCGACCGGAACTGAGGACAAATCGGGTCTCAATCTGTCGGCTTACAGCGGCAAGGCCGACATGGACATAACGCTCGACAATGTACTTATCAGCACTTCGGAAGAACCTCTCAATGTAGACAAGAAGACGGATTACCAATATTCGGCAGAGCAGAAGAATGCCGTACCTTCATATTCGCGCGGTATTACGTTCGGATACCTGTGCACTCCCGAGGAGACGGCGACCGCCAAGATGAAGGTAACGATGAGGAATTCGGCTATCGAAGGTCTGTATTACAATATCAATGTTGTTCAGTGTGCAACGATGATAGACTTTACCGCCGAGAATTGCGTGTTCGACGGTCGTGCGTCCCTGAACCTCTGGGGACGCGGTGCCAGCTCGTTCTATATGAAAAATTCGAAGCTCATAGGCCGCAACTGGTTCGGCGGTCCGACCGAAGATTTCGCGACGCTGGTTTATAACTGGGCATCCGACGAAATGCTGGATTCGGCTAATCAGACGGTCGTTCTCGACGGTTGCGACGTGGTGAGCGACAACGACCCTCAAACGGATACCAACCACCAGTTTATGGCAAGTATGCGTTCGAGAAAGCATAACAAACTCGAAATGAAAAACGGAACCAAGTTCCGCGAAGTAACGAATCCGCGTTTGACTTATGCCGTTCAGATGCATTTCCCCGAAGCGTGCGAAGTGGTGTGGGATGACACTTTCAAGCTCGAATGCGCCGAAGGTGCGACCGTGCTCGAACCAGAACCAGAACCTGTCGAATAGAGACCGTTTACAGATAAGATTACAGAGGCTGCCTAACAAGTCCTGTTTTTAACGATGCCATCCCCGTCGGAGTTCATTCCGGCGGGGGTGATTTTTAATTTCGGGGATTTGTCAGGCGGTCTTGTTTTTCGGGTTCGGGGAGGGGCGGTTCAGTGTTTGGCGAACCTTTGCGGGGCGGTCTCTTGCAATGCGGCCTCTTGCAAGGGACTTGCAGGGCGATTCGCAGTGCGGCCTTTTGAGGTTGTTGCACCCTTTTCGCGGTTTCACGATATTAAACTAACGGGAGAATTGCAGGCCAATATTGCCAATAAACTCGCTGAATCATCAAATGGTCAATGAAAGTGCGCAATAAAAAATATATGTTTGTACGATATTGGGGCAAGCCGTCTCAAATGGCGAAGTCCGTTTGTTCACAGTGCTTTTCCCTGAGTCGCTATTTTGACCTTGTATGCATAGAAGACTTTTCCAGTAGTCTCGGATGTCGTTAACTCCAATCCGATAAAAGTTGTTCCGCATCCTTAGGAATATGAAACGCGATGGAAACATCATGATATCATTTGACTATATGTGTCAAATAAGACTATTGTATTTCAATTGATGACGAAAAAAAGGGGTAGGGTAGTTCAAGTGTGGCGTTGTTCGTTTATCTGAATAGAGGCTCTGACAAAACCCAAAAATGAATAAAGAAACAATATCCCGTACCAAACAGGATCTTTCAGAATGAGAGAGCAAATATACTGGAAAATGAGCGGTTGTCGTTTATCCTCGTCTTTGTGGAAACGATCAGATTTCGGTACAAGGATTAGCGAAACACTTTCACTAAACAAATATGTTGTCGGGACAGCTCCGCAAAGTTAGTGAATGTTCGGCAAAATACAACACTCTTGGGGTATTGTCGTAAAAAATATGTCGGTGCAAAGATCCGAAAAACAAACGTCCGATCCAATAGCCAAAAGGCTCGCAATGAAATTTTGATCTTCGTAGCTTGGGAGACTGTTTTTGAAAATGCGTTGCCTCGATGGTCGAGCAGTCGGTTTGCATGAAGCAATTGCGGGCAGCTGCGCCCCAAAGAGCGCAATATAAAATGAAACTCGGGTCGCAGCCTCCGCCCGGCGGAGGCTGCGACCCGCCAATGCCTGCGGCATCGAAACAATAATAAATTATCAAAGAGAGAAACAAAAAAACAGTCCGAATAATTTGGATGCAAACAAAAAGTGGAATATATTTGCGATTGGAAATATGCAATTATCGGTCCGAAAGGATCATAATTGCGCTGTTTGTCTTAATTCACAAAGATTCGAAATTAAAACACATGACGGACGAACAGTTGGGAAAGCGCAACAACAGTGCGCGATTCCTGACTTGTCGTATCCGTCAGAATCGTTTTCGAACCACGAGTGAATTAGGATAGGGCGAGTTTCGGTTTCGCGCACTTTTTTAATACCGCAAAAAAAGTGCAACGATGAAACAACCAAACCGATTCAATCAATCTTTCATTCCAGGAGAAGTTTATCTCTTTCACCGCACCGATCCCGCATGCCCGGCCGACGGCAGTCTGTACGGGATTTTCAACAAGGAAACATCCGATGCAGTTTATTTGGAATCGAGCAGCTCGGATCTGCAAACGTTCAGGCACTGGCTTCGTTTGGCAGAAGATTACCGCTACTGTCGCATGGCCAGTCGTTCCGAATTGCGGGACTATATCTTCAATCTGGCCTATGATGAATGTTTACACCTGGCCGCTGGGGAAGATCATACGGCCGAACCCGACGCAAGCAGAAACCGGATTTCGATCGGATGATTCCGGTGCTCTATGCGGCGAGACAATTACGATCTACAGGTACAACTGTAAAAAACGCTATCGGGTTTAGTGTATCCAACTCGGTCTGCAGCCTACGGAGAGCATGCAAGTTCGGATACGAGTTGCGGGCCTCCGCAGCCCCCAGGCTGCGGCCCGCTGCGCCCTCTCGGGCGCAAATTCAGCATTCAACATTCAAAATTATTGCTCGGGACGAAGCCTGCGGAGGGCACGCAGATTCGGATACGAGCTGCGGGCCTTCGCCGGGCGAAACTGCGACCCGCCGATGCCTAACGGCATCGAATCTGCTTTGGGGCAAGCCCGCAGCCGAGCGGTGGGCCTGCTTTCGAGCAGTGCGAGGATGCAGCCCTCCGCCCGGGGGCGGCTGCGGCGCCCTACGGGCGCAAATTCAAAATTCAGAATTACGGTCTAATATGCAAAATCGAGGATTAGCGCAGTAATGTCTTGCTATATATTCCTGAATCAAAGCCACTCTGCGCTGCCTAGAGATACCCGAATGCACCCTTAATTTGGTTTTGATATCCGTGAAAGTTCCCTCTATGGCATTGTTCGTCTTTGGGATATGTAAGTGACTGTATTGCTCAAAGGTCCACAGCCATTTCATATTGCGTTTCAAACTCAAATAAGCACTCCTTACTCGCGGATGCGTATAGGTGCTGCGTCCGTTTTTATCGTGTGTACGCTCTTTGAGGAACTCACCCCAGTGCTTCTGCCATAAGTCAAGTTCTGCGATAAAAGATGCCTTATCCAGACAGGTAATTCTCTTTGTCAAATCAAGCAATTCTTGTGCGGCTGGCAACTCCGGACGATTGGTCAAACATCTGCGTACAATCATCATCTGATGGAACTGGCACATCTGCACACGGTAAGGGTATAGTGCGGTAAACAAACCTCTAATACCGTCACACACAATGCCGTATATGTGAAACCCGTGTTCGCGCAACCACGCGATACCCTCCATGTAATCGGCAATGGTTTCGTTGTGGACAAACTTATACCAAAGGATTTTGTTACGAAAGGTGTCCTTGATAGCCATCAGGCCGAAGCCTCGACCCCAGTAGGTAGTATCCATATTGATGACTACATCTTTGTATCTGGATATCACCCGAACTTGGCGCATGGTTTTCATCCGTCGCCAAATAGTGCTTTTATTTACGTCATATTTTTGAGCGAGCTGGGCGAGGGTTTGCTTCCCATCAATGTAGTCCGTCTTTAGTTGCTCGTCATCTATACGAACTCCGCCCACAAACTGCCGCCCGCACGACTTACATTTATAGCTCTGTTTGTGCTCTTTGCGACCATTTTTGACCGTATGATTACTCCCGCAGTAATAACAGATTTTTGCTCACTTTATATTAAATGACACAAAAATACTCAAAAACAAAATTTACATCGTTTTCATCATCCGTTTTTACAATTAGACCTCTTTTTCTGTAACGCTATTACAGGACGAGACAGATCCGACAAAAAAAGAGGTTACACATCGTGCAACCTCTTTCAGAGCCGAAACCGAGATTTGAACTCGGGACCCCTTCATTACGAGTGAAGTGCTCTACCGCTGAGCTATTTCGGCCTTTCGAAACGAGCTCTCCCCCTTCGCTTCCTCCCCCTGGCCTTTCCGGCCTCCAAACTGCCGATCGCAAAAGAGCGGCCGCGGGGTTGTTTCGTTTCGGTGTGCAAATATCCGAAAAAAAAATAAATCCCGCAACAGTTTTTCGAAAAAAACGCGCTTTTCTTCTTATCTTCGCGTAAAATTCATGCAACATGATCACTTTTACGGTCTGTTTGGCTCTCCTCGTGACGGCCTATTTCACCTACGGGCGCTATCTCGAACGGTTGGCCGGCATCGACGGCCAGGCGGCTACCCCTTGTCATCGGCTCTATGACGGCGTCGATTACGTCCCCTTGCCGCGCTGGCGCATCTTCCTCATCCAGTTGCTCAACATCGCCGGCACGGGACCCATCTTCGGGGCCGTGCTGGGGGCCTGCTTCGGTCCCGTGGCCTTTCTGTGGATTACGTTGGGCGGCATCTTCATGGGGGCGATGCACGATTTTCTGTCGGGTGTGCTTCTCGTGCGCAACGACGGTCTGAGCATCCCCGAGGTGGTGGGGCGCTACCTCGGCGGCGGCATGCGACAGTTCATGCGCCTCTTCTCGGTGCTGCTGCTGGTGCTCGTCGGGGCCGTCTTCCTGCTGAGCCCCGCCCAGCTGCTGGGCGCCATGACCCCCGCGCTCTCCACTTCGACCTGGGTCTGGATCATTCTGGTCTACTATTTCGTCGCCACGCTGCTGCCGATCGACAAGATCATCGGCAAGGTCTATCCGCTCTTCGGCATCGCATTAGTGGCGATGGCTCTCGGTCTGCTGGGCGCCGTCGTGCTGGGCGGCTACACGATCCCCGAACTCACGACGCTGCACAACTACCAGCTCGACGCCGTCCGCCTGCCGATCGTCCCGACGCTCTTCATCACGATCGCCTGCGGCGCCATCTCGGGGTTCCACGCCACCCAATCGCCCCTCATGGCCCGCTGCGTAGGCAACGAACGCGAATGCCGCTCGGTCTTCTACGGTGCGATGATTTCCGAGAGCATCATCGCCCTTATCTGGGCGGCCGTCGCCATGGCCTTCTTCGGCGGCGCCGGCGAGCTGGCTCTCCAGCTGAAGGAGCACGGCGGCAGCGCCGCCTGGGCCGTGGATGCCATTTCGAACGGCATGTTGGGCGTCGTGGGCGGTATTCTGGCGCTGTTAGGCGTCGTTGCGGCACCGATCACCTCGGGCGATACGGCTTTCCGCTCGGCCCGCCTCATCATCGCCGATATGCTGCATGTCGAGCAGCGCTCCTACGGGAAGCGGCTGGCGATCTGCATCCCGCTCTTCCTCCTCGGCTTCTGGATCACGACGGTCGATTTCGATATCGTATGGCGCTACTTCGCCTGGACGAACCAGTCGCTGGCGACGATCGTGCTGTGGACCGTGACGGTCTACCTCGTGCAGCGGCGGAGCGACTATTGGATCGCGCTCGTGCCGGCCGTGCTCATGACCTACGTCTGCTCGTCGTTCCTCTTCGTCTCGGACCAGTTCCTGGGCATGGAGAACCGCATGCTCGCCTATTTGGCGGGCGGCGCGATGACCTTGTGTATTACGTGTATCATGCTTTTCAAACTCCGCCGCGATGCAAAAACCGCAGCTTAACCCCACGCCCGACCAGACGTTCGAGTTGATCGGCTCGGGCCCCTACGACTTTGTGAAGATCCTCGCCGAGAGCCGCCGCCGGCAGCAGCAGGGGGAGGTCGAGCAGGCCTGCAACGACCGATTCCAGGCTTTTCAGCGTCTGATGGCGCTCCTGCCCGACGATGAGGAGGTGATTTTGGAATGGAACCACGCCAATTCGCGGGCTGCGCTGGAGCTGCTTCGCGCCACGGCGATCGACCACTTTTTGATCGATGATTTCGAGATGTCGGCCGCCATGCTGGAGCTGCTGCTCGAGCTCGACCCCGAGGATCATTTGGAGGGAAGCACGCTGCTTGCCTTCGACTACCAGGCGATGGACGAGCAGGAGCTCTTCGACGAGGTGATCAACGATGTCTCGGACAAGCACGCCGTGCGGGAGCTGCTGCTGCTGTGGGCCGGCTTCCGCCGCGACGGCGTGCTGCCGCAGGGCGAGCTGATCCGCTTCCGCGAACGCTTCGCCCCCTATTTCCGGGAGTTTACGGCGGAGGAGCACCCCGCCGATGCCGCCTACCTCGCCTCGATCGAGAGCGAGCGGCCGACGGTCGAGGCCGAAGCGCGCGAGCTGTGGCTGCAGACCGAGAACCTCTGGGCACGCTGGCCCGAGTTTATCCGGGAGCTGAAGAAGGCAGGCGTCTGAAAATGGGGGATGCGGGATAGAGGCTCGACAAAAAGCCCCGACACACTTTATCCGGCGTGGGGTAGACAAAAGGGAAAGGAACCGGAGATTCCCGACCGGTTCGGCGGGGTTTCCCGGGCAGTCCGGGAATATTCCGGGGGCCTTCGGGCATCCGAAGGCCGGGACCCCGGGGGCGTTAGGCTTCGCCCATTTTGGGACCGGTCGAGTGGGTGGGTGCCGGGGTTGGCAGTTCGATCTTGCCCATTGCGCTCTCGTAGCGGGCGATGTTCTCCTGGAGGTTGCGCAGCAACCGCTTGGCGTGTTCGGGCGTCATGATGAGCCGGCTTTTGATGCGTGCTTTCGGCATGCCGGGCATCATGGTCGCGAAGTCGAGCACGAACTCCGACGTCGAATAGTTGATAAGTCCGAGATTGACGTAGATCCCCTCGGCCACCTGCTCGTTCAATTCGATTTCGATCCCCATCGGTTGTACTTCTGCCATAATTACCATTGTATTGATACGGCAAAAATAACGATTCGCAGCCCTCGTTCGCCCGCCGCAGGACGAAGTTTTCGATATTTTATCAACATCTTCGAAAAAATGGGGGGCGGATTATTCGTTCGGGTTGTCGCTGTTTTATGCGAAGCTGGAAGATTCGGCTTTCGGGCCGCGGCTTGCGAAGGACGTGCGAGCAGCCTTGCGGACGCGAGTAGCGGGCCTTCGCAAGCTGCGGTCCGCTGCGCCCGTTCCGGGCGCGAATGAAAAAGGAAGAGTTAAAAATGATATTCGGGTCGCAGCCTGCGGAGCACGCTTGCGACGATAAGGAGCAGCGGCACGGTACGAACGGACCGATCTTAACGCAAAGCCTGCCCGCAGCCGAGCGGACGGGCCTGCGACGATAAGGAGCAGCCCTCCGCCCGGGGGCGGCTGCGGGCTGTCGGTCGCTATGCGACCGAATTTACGGGCAAGTACTTCTACTGCAACCGGCAACTGCGGGTTTACTCTTCTGTAAGGATGTTATTGCTCGGTCGCAAGAATCGATCGCGCCGCGATCGGCGGGCCGCAGCCTGGGGGGCGGAGGAGGCCTGCAGTTCGTGTCCGAACGTGCGTGTCCTTCGCAAGCTGCAGCCCGAATTACATGTATGCCCAAGCGTGTCCAGCGAGCCCATTAAATTTTGAATCTTGAATCTTGAATTTGCGGCTTCTGGTAAGCCGCAGCGGGCCGCAGCCGTTCCCTGGCGGAGGGCTGCAATCTCGCGCTGCTCGTTGCAAGCCCGTCCGCTCGGCTGCGGGACAGCCCGAACGATCTCGATGCCGTAGCCCGAATCGAAATGTGTACCCAAGCGAGCCCTGAAAATCCATTTAATTTTGAATCTTGAATTTTGCATTTGCGGTTCCGGAAAGGAACCGCAGCGGGCCGCAGCCTCCGCCCTGCGGAGGCTCGCAACTCCTCTGCGTCGTTGCGCCCTCCGCAGGCCGCGGCCCGAAAATAAATTTGGCATTGCGCTCGACTTATTCGTACTTTGGCTTCGTCGAAGATACGCCGCCTCGGCAAAATGCAAATAAATTTGCTTTTGCCCTCGGCTTATTCGTATCTTTGCAAGCGGGCCGGTGCGAGCGGCGGATGTCTGCCGCCGCTCCGTGCCGACTTTTCCCCGAACCGAAACGACTGAATCGAAACGACGATGGCGCCTTTGGCATACATAGAGATCCTTTTCCGCGGCATTCTGGTGGGTGTCGCCGCCTCGATCACGGTCGGCCCCGTGGCCGTCCTCTGCATTCAGCGGACCCTCTCGAAGAGCCGCCGCTCGGGCATCGTCTCGGGCATCGGCGTCGCCTGCGCCGATTCGTTCATGGCGATGATCGCCCTCTTCTTCTATGCGATGCTCGAGCATGAGATTCAGCAGTACAGCACCCTGCTGCGCATCATCGGCGGTATCTTCGTCATCCTCGTCGGCGTCTACATCTTCGCGCAGAACCCCGTGCCGCAGATTCGCCGCAACCGCGCCGGCCGCACCTCGCTGTGGCAGGACTTCGCCTCGATCTTCGGCCTGACGATCGCCAACTTCATCGTCGTCATCCCCTACATCCTGGCCTTCTTCGCCGTCTTCGAAATTTCGGCTGTCGATCTGACGCGGAGCGGTCTGGGCGCCTTTGCCCGGGCCCTCTTCACCATCGCGGGCTTCTTCGGGGGCGCCGTGGCGTGGTGGACCTTCCTGGCTTTCGTCATCAACCTTTTCCGTCGCCGCTTCCGGCCGCGCCACATGCTCACGATCAACCGCGTCGCGGGGCTCATCATCGGACTACTGGGTATCTATACCATATTATCCACCTTTTTCGATATCTTACCCCATGCAGGATAACACCCTTAAACGCATCGTCATCGCCATCGACGGCTATTCGTCGTGCGGCAAGAGCACCTTCGCCAAGGCCATCGCCGCCCGGCTGGGTTATATTTTCATCGATACGGGCGCCATGTACCGCGCCGTGACCCTCCACGCCCTTACGCACGGGGCCATCCGCTCCGGCATCGTCCACGAGGAGGAGGTCGTCGCGCTGCTCGACAGCGTCGACATCTCCTTCCGCTTCAACCCCGAACGCGGCGCGAGCGACATCTACGTGAACGGCGATCTGGTCGAGGGGCGGATCCGGACGATCGAGGTGAGCAACTGCGTCAGCCGCGTCAGCGCCATTCCCGCCGTGCGGACCAAGCTGGTCGCCATGCAGCAGGAGATGGGCCGCCGCCGCGGCGTGGTGATGGACGGCCGCGACATCGGCACGGTGGTCTTCCCCGATGCCGAGCTGAAGATCTTCATGACGGCCGATCCCGCCGTGCGGGCCCGCCGGCGCTACGACGAACTGACGGCCAAGGGGCAGCAGGTCTCCTACGAGGAGATCGAGCGGAACATCCGCGACCGCGACTACCAGGACGAGCACCGCGCCATCGCGCCGCTGCGCAAGGCGGCCGACGCCGTCGTGCTGGACAACAGCCGCATGACCGTCGCCGAGCAGATGACGTGGGTCATGGAGCGGATCGCGGCGCTGCAATAGCCCCGGCCGGCGCCCCTCCCCAGCGCACCTTTCGCGAGGACGAACCAGCGGCCCCGGCATCGCACGCATCCGGCGCAGCCTTTCGGAGTGCAGGCGGTGCAGCCCTTCGGGAAATGCGCGATGCGGCCCCTCCGCCGGGCGGACTCCGCAAACCCCGCGAACCCCGCGAACCCCGCGGGCCCTGCAAACCTTGCAAACCCCGCAGTCCCTGCAAACCGGGCGGCTCGGGATACACGCCGCGCCGCCACACCTTTTAACCGAACTGACACATGCAAATCGAAATCGACGATAAATCGGGCTTCTGCTTCGGCGTCGTGCAGGCCATTTCGGCGGCCGAGCGCGCGCTGGCTGCGGGCGGACGGGTCTGCTCGTTGGGTGACATCGTCCACAACCGCATGGAGGTGCACCGCCTCGAAGAGCTGGGGCTGCGCACCGTCGCGCACGCCGAGCTCCCCTCGCTGAGGGGGTGCCGCCTCTTCATCCGGGCCCACGGCGAGCCCCCCACGACCTATGCCGCGGCACGCGAATTGGGCATCGAGGTGATCGACGCCACCTGTCCGGTGGTGGCGCGCCTCCAGGCCCGCGTCGTGCAGGCGCACGAAAGAATGCGGCCTATCGGCGGCCAGGTGGCGATCCTCGGCAAGCGGGGCCACGCCGAGGTGGTGGGGTTGACGGGCCAGGTGGCCGATCCGACGATCGTCATCGAGAGCGAGGCCGACCTCGACCAGTTGGACTTCACGCGGCCGATCTACCTGCTCTCGCAGACGACGCAGAGCATCGCCCTCTTCAACCGGTTGGGCGACGAGATTCGCCGCCGGGCGGCCGATCCGTCGCAGATCACCATCGCCGACACGATCTGCCGCCAGGTCTCGGGCCGCGAACAGCACCTCACGGCGTTCGCCGCACGCTTCGATGCGGTGATCTTCGTCTGCGGCCGCAAATCCTCGAACGGCAAGGTCCTCTTCGAGGTCTGCCGGCGCGCCAATCCGCGGACCCGCACCGTCGAGGAGGCCAGCGAGCTCGACCCGGCGTGGTTCGAGGGGGTCCGCTCGGTAGGAATCTGCGGCGCCACCTCGACCCCCAAGTGGCTCATGGAGGAGGTCGCCGCGGCGATCGGCCGGCTGGCGCCGAACCTTGAAAAATAACCGGCCGGAGCGGCGGTCCCTGCGCCTCCGCCGGCCCGATGACCCGATAAAAAATGCAACCATGAAAAGATACCTGCTCCGATCCGTAAAATATTTCGCCGCCCTCTGCGTTCTGTGCATAGTCCTGATGGGGGCGATGCTCCTCACCGGGACGTCGCAGCTGACACCCCGCGAGACGCTCTACCTGCTCTTCCACTCCGACCGCTTCGTCGTGCTGGGCATCGCGATCGTCGCGCTGGCGGCCACCTATCCCCGCTTCGGCTTCATGACCCGCCGCGTCGAGGGGAATGTCGAGCGTCACCGCACGCAGATCGAGACCGCCTTCCGCCAGGCGGGCTTCCGCCTCGTCGGCGAGGCGGAGGACGAGCTCCGCTTTCGCGGCGACGGCTTCCTGAAGCGGCTGCTGCTCCTCTTCGAGGACGAGATTCGCGTGCGGCAGTACGGCCAGTGGATCGAGCTGGAGGGCATCCGCCGGGGCGTGGCGCGGGTGGCCTATCGGTTGGAAGGTTATGTAGAAATGATAGAACGAGATGAAAACGAATAAGATACGCCGGTTTTTCCTCGCGGCGGCCGCAGCGGCCGCCGTCGTCGGGGCCTTCGTCTTCGCCCGTCGCGACGACTTCGGGCTGGGACGCAACATGGAGATCGCGGTCAACGTGATGCGCGAACTCTCGCGCGGCTATGTCGATCCGGTCGATGGCGACAAGCTGATGGAGGGGGCCGCCGAGGGGATGGTGCGCCGCCTCGACCCCTACACGGAGTTCATCCCCGAGAAGCAGATGGCCGCCTTCGAGGTCCTTACGACCGGCAAGTACGGCGGCATCGGCTCGCTGATCCGCCAGAAGGGGGATTACGTGAAGATCGCCCAGCCCTACGAGGGGTCGCCCGCCGACAAGGCGGGGCTCCGTATCGGCGACCGCATTCTCCGCATCGGCGACGAGGATGCGCGGGGCTTCACCGTCGAGCAGGTCTCCTCGCGCCTGAAGGGCGACCCGGGGAGCACGGTGCGGATCGAGATCGAGTCGCTCGACGGAACGCGCCGGACGGTGGAGATCGTGCGCGAGCGGATCGCCATTCCGGCGATTCCCTATGCGGGATATGCGGCCGACGGCATCGGCTACGTCCGCCACAGCGACTTCACGGACGGCAGCTACGAGGAGATGCGCGCGGCGATCGAACGGCTGCGCGCCGAGGGCGACCTGCGGGGCCTGATCCTCGACTACCGCTCGAACGGCGGCGGCATCCTCCAGGAGGCGGTGAAGATCCTCGGCCTCTTCGTGCCCCGCGGCACGGAGGTGGTCCGCACGAAGGGCCGCACGGAGGAGCGGCGCTACACGACCCCCTCGGAGCCCGCCTTCCCCGACCTGCCGTTGGTCGTGCTGGTCAACGGCTCCTCGGCCTCGGCTTCGGAGATCGTCTCGGGGGCGCTGCAGGACCTCGACCGGGCCGTGCTCGTGGGGCAGCGGACCTTCGGCAAGGGGCTCGTGCAGACCACTGTGCCGGTGGGCTACAATGCGATGCTGAAGCTCACGACGGCCAAGTATTACATTCCCTCGGGCCGCTGCATCCAGGCGATCGACTACTCGCACTCGCAGGAGGGTTCGGTGAAGAGCGTTCCCGACTCGCTCATCCGCGAATACCGCACGGCGGCCGGCCGCCGCATCTACGACGGGGGCGGCATCATGCCCGACCTCCGCACCGAGCCGGAGTACGTCAGCCGCTTCGCCGCGACGCTCTACGCGCTGGGCTTCATCGAGGATTTCGGCGACGAATACATCCGGCGCCACGGCTACCGTCCGCTCGATCCCGAGACTTTCCGCATCACGGATGCCGATTTCGCCGACTTCGCCGCCTTCATGGAGGACAAGGAGGTGCCCTACGAGTCGGAGACGCGGCGGGCGCTGCAGCTGATCCGCGAGGCGGCGCAGAACGACCGCTTCAAGGAGATCGAACAGCAGCTCGAAACGCTCGAAAAGGGGCTGCACGACGATACGCGGACGAACCTCGAGACCTACCGCGAGCAGATCGCCGAGTCGATCACCGGTGACATCGTCCAGCGCCACGCCTATACGGCGGGCGTCCTGCGCAATGCGCTTCCGTCGGACCGCGAGGTGCAGCGGGCCGTCGAACTGCTGCGCGACACGACCGAATACCGCCGGATCCTCGCCGAGCAGGATACCGAGCGGAAATGACCGACCGATGAAACTCCGTAAAATCCTCTCCTTCCGCAACCGCGTGGCGGTGATCGTGGCGGGCGCCCTGCTCGGGGCGCTCTCGCTCCTCTATACCAATCAATTGGCTTTCCGCCTCAAGGAGAAGGAGCAGCACGATGTGGCCCTCTGGGCCCACGCCATGGAGCAGCTGAACCGCGACGTGCTGAGCGGCACGATCCAGACGCAGGACCCGCTGGTCGACGACCTCATTTCGAGCAACAACAACATTCCGTTCATCATCACCAACGAGAATCTGGAGGTCATCAGCTCGCACCTCATCCCCGAGCGGATCATCGGGCATCCCGACCTGCTGCGGCGCCAGATCGAGCGCTTCACGGCCGAGAACACGCCGCGCCAGGTCCGCTTCGGCTGGACGAACCGTCACTACCACATCATCTTCTACGGCAAGTCGGCCCTGCTCAAGTCGCTCTTCTACTACCCCTATGTCCAGATTCTGGTCATCGTCCTCTTCGTGCTCATCGGCTTCATCGCCTTTCGCTCGTCGAAGGACGACGAGCAGAACCGCGTCTGGATCGGGCTGGCGAAGGAGACGGCCCACCAGCTCGGGACCCCCACCTCGTCGCTGTTGGGGTGGATCGAATACCTGCGCACGCAGCCGATCGACCAGTCGGCCGTCGAGGAGATGAACAAGGACCTCGCCCACCTCATGAAGATCGTGGACCGCTTCTCGAAGATCGGCTCCGAGACCCCCCTCACCGTCGCCAACATCAACGAGGCGGTGGGCGAGTCGGTCCTCTACTTCCGCAAGCGCATTCCGCGCAACGTGACGCTCGACTACAACGGACTGGCGATCGCCCCCGTGCAGGCCGAGATCAATACGGCGCTCTTCGAATGGGTGGTGGAGAACCTCATGAAGAACGCTCTCGACGCCCTGCAGGGGCACGGCGCCATCGACGTGCGGGTCTCGTCGGACGAGAAGCACGTGATGATCGACGTCCGGGATACGGGCAAGGGGATCCCCAAGGGCAACTGGAAGCGGATCTTCGAGCCGGGCTTCACCACCAAGACGCGCGGGTGGGGGCTGGGGCTCTCGCTCTCGCGCCGCATCGTCGAGGAGTACCACCAGGGGAAGATCGCCGTGCTCGAATCAGAGATTGGCAAGGGCACCACCTTCCGGATCACCCTTAAACGCAGCTACGAAGGATGAGCGCCCGCTGGATCGATACCGGGAGGATGGAAGTGCCCGAAACGTTGACGGGGTCGCCCGAGGCGTTGGCGGAGATGCCCGGGACGTTGGCCGGGGCGCCCGGAGCGGCGGCGGATTCGCTGCCGCAGGCCGCCCCGATGCCTTCGGCGGATCGGCTGCCGCAGACCGATCCGCTGTTGCAAGGCGCCCCGCAGCCTTCGGACGAAACGCCGGTGCCGGCCGCTTCGCTGCTGCAAGACGGCGCGGTCATCCCTGCCGATTCGCTGCCGCCGGCCGATTCGCTGGAGCCGGCACCGGCCGCCGCATTCCGGAATCCCTTTTTCCCCGGCTTCGAACCGCTTCCCGCCGGCGAACAGCAGCCGCGTTACCGCGAGGCGTCGCCCGCCGAAGTTTTCGGGGCCTCCTCCGTGCAGGTCCCGCCGTCCGCCGTCGCTGCCTCCGCGCCGCGCGATCCGCTGGCGACACCCGCCTACGGCGGCGCCGCGCTCTTCCTCCTCCTCGTCTATGCCGCGCTGCTTTACCGCCACCTCGGCGATGCGCGGCGTCTTGCGGGGCGTCTGCAGCGCGACCGCTCCGCCGAAAAGCGGCTCTACGAGGATGCGGGCAGCAGCTACGTCCGTTTCCTGACGATCTGCTGCACGCTGGGCATCTTCGTCGCGGCCCTCGCCGTCGTCCGTTTCACCGCGCCGCTGCTGCCGCCCGCCTTCGTCGAGGGGTGGCCCCGCACGGCGGCGGCGCTCTGTACCCTGGGCGTCGCGGCGGCTTTGGCCCTCTCGCTGCTCTACCAGCGGGGAGTGACCTTCGTCGTCGGGGTGCTGACCTACAGCCGGCCGCTCATCGAGCGGCTGTGGCTCGTCAAGCGCCATGCGGCGGCGCTGCTGACCGTCGCCGCCACGCCGCCGCTCCTGCTCCTGCTGCTCCTGCCGCAGGGAACCGGAAAGGGCTGGTTATGGGTGATTATCATCGAGTTGTCCGTTCTATCCGTTTTATACCTCCGCGAGACCCTTATGTTGTTTCTTGCAAAAAAAGTTTCGATTTTGCATTGGTTTTTGTACCTTTGCGTCGTGGAAATCTTCCCGCTGAGCCTGTGGATGCTGCTTGCGGGACGATATGCCTTGTAAGAAACGCAAAAACAAGCTACGAAAACCGTGAAGAGTATATTGGTATCGCAACCGAAACCGGCCCTGATCGAGAAATCGCCGTTCTACGAAATTTCGCAAAAGCATCGCGTCGACGTCGTCTACAAGCCCTTTATCCGGGTCGTTGGCGTGACGCTCAAGGAGTTCCGCGCACAGCGCATCGAAATTCTGGACCACACGGCGATCATCTTCACCTCGCGCACGACGGTCGACAGCTTTTTCCACATCTGCGAGGAGGCCCGCATCACCGTGCCCGAAACGATGAAATACATCTGCCAGACCGAGGCCGTGGCGCTCTACCTCCAGAAATACATCGTCTACCGCAAACGCAAGATCTCGTTCGCCGACGGGTCGTTCACCTCGCTCGTCGAACAGATCGTCAAACACAAGGAGGAGCGCTTCCTGCTGGCGCTCAGCGAGCCCCACAAGCCCGAGCTGCCCGAGACGCTCGCCAAGCTGAAGCTGGCGGTCGATCCGGTGATCCTCTCTCGGACCGTCGCGGCCGACCTCGCGGAGCTGAAGCTCGACGACTACCAGCTGCTGGCCCTCTACTCCCCGTCGGACGTGCGGGCGCTCGTCGAACAGTTCGGCACGGAGCAGCTCCCTGCGATCGCCGTCTTCGGCGAGGGAACCCTGCGGACCGCCATCGGGGCGGGGCTCACCGTGCAGGCCAACGCCCCGACGCCCGAGGCGCCGTCGATGGGCAAGGCCGTGGACCTCTACTTGGCGAAGGTGGCCAAGGGAGAGGAGATCCACCCCGTCGAACTGGTCACCGACGAGGAGAAGGAGGCCTTCATCCGTTCGCAGCAGAACAAGCTGGCCAAGCGCAACCGCGCGCGCCGTGCCGTGCCGGAGGGCAAATAGCTCCCCGGGGCGGCCTGCCCGGCTCCGCGATGCCCCCCCCCTCGGTATTTCGGCTCCGACACCCCGGTCCGGTTGGCCCCGACCCCTTTTATTCAGCTGTCCGGCCGCTTGCCGGTTCGCCCGTTTTTTCGATCGTCAACCTTTTTCTCGTCAACCCGCTTCGCATCATGACCGCCGACCGCTCGCTGCCCCGTTCCGAACGCCTCCGCACGCTGGGGGCTGTCCGCCGCCTCTTCAGCGAGGGGGAGAGCGGCTTCGTCTATCCCTTCCGCTACCTTTGGTTCGCCGAGGCGGATTCGGTCCCTTCGGTCGAGGTTCTCTTCTCGGTTCCCAAGCGCTACCACAAGCGGGCCAACCGCCGCAACCTGCTGCGCCGCCGCACGAAGGAGGCCTACCGCCTGCAAAAGGAGCTGCTCACCGGCCGCGTCGAGGGGATCAACCTCGATCTGGCGCTCGTCTACTCCACAGCCGACCTCCTTTCGTCGGCCAAGATCGCCCATGCCGTCCGAAAGATTCTGGAAACGGTCGCTTCGCGGCTTTAGGCGCCTCGCGGCCCTGCCGTTGATCGCTTTAGTGCAGTTCTACCGGTGCTGCATCTCCCCTTTCACGCCCCCTTCGTGCCGCTTCACGCCCACCTGCTCGCAATATGCGCTCGAGGCGCTGCGCCGCTACGGTCCGGTCAAAGGACTGTGGCTGACCCTCAAACGGCTGTCGCGCTGCCATCCCTGGGGCGGCAGCGGCTACGATCCCGTCCCGTGAGGAGCTCCGCCGGTATGGAAAAGGGAGGCCCGCAGCGCAACCGCTGCGGGCCTCTCCGTTCATTCGGAGGCGGCCGTTCACGCCTCCTCCGGCTCCTTCATGACACGCTCCATCTTGGCGCGAATTTCCGCTGTGCAGAGGTTGCCGATGCTCCCCTCGTGGGTGTGGTGGAGGGTGCGGTCGGGACGGTATTCGCCCCGCTGCACCTGCATCCCCACCTCGCGGTAGGCCTCGCGGAAGGGGACCCCGGCGAGCACCAGGCGGTTGACGTCCTCGACGGTGAAGAGGTAGTCGTACTTCGGGTCGTCGAGGATCCGTTCGTTCACCCGGAGGTTGGCCAGCATGAAGTCGGCCATGCGCAGCGTGCGGTGCAACTCCTCGAAGGCGGGGAAGAGGATGTCCTTGAGCAGCTGCATGTCGCGGTGATACCCCACGGGGAGGTTCGTCAGCAGCAGCGCCATCTCGTTGGGCAGGGCCTGGAGGCGGTTGCAGCGGCCGCGGATCAGCTCGAAGACGTCGGGGTTCTTCTTGTGCGGCATGATGCTCGACCCCGTGGTGAGGCTCTCGGGCAGCGAGACGAAGCCGAAATTCGGGCACAGGAAGAGGCAGAGATCCATCGCCATGCGCCCCACGGTGGCGGCGACGGCGGCGATGGCGTTCGCGGCGGCGCGCTCGCTCTTGCCGCGGCTCATCTGGGCGGCGATCGCGTTGTAGTGGAGTGTCTCGAAGCGAAGCAGCCGGGTCGTCAGCGTGCGGTCGAGCGGGAACGACGAGCCGTAGCCCGCTGCCGAGCCCAGCGGATTCTGGTCGGCGATCTGCCGGGCGGCGACCACGAGGCGCATGTCGTCGACGAGCGTCTCGGCATAGGCGCCGAACCAGAGGCCGAACGACGAGGGCATGGCGATCTGCAGGTGGGTGTAGCCCGGCATCAGCACCTCCCGGTAACGCTCGGAGAGCTCCTGCAGCCGGTCGAAGAGGGTGCGGACCTCAGCGGCGAGGCCGTGCAGCTCATCGCGCAGGAAGAGTTTCAGATCGACCAGCACCTGGTCGTTGCGCGAGCGGCCGGCGTGGATCTTCTTGCCCACGTCGCCCAAGCGGCGCGTCAGCAGCAGCTCGACCTGCGAGTGGATATCCTCGACCTCCTCCTCGATGCGGAAGCGGCCCGCTTCGATCTCGGCGGCGATCGTTTCGAGCCCTTCGGTGAGGAGCTCCCGTTCGGCGGTCGTGAGCAGACCGATCGATTCGAGCATGCGGATGTGGGCCAGCGACCCCTGCACGTCGTAGCGCGCCAGGCGCAGGTCGAGCGTGCGGTCGTCGCCCACGGTGTAGCTTTCGACCGAGGCGTTCGTGTCGAAGCCCTTATCCCAAAGTTTCGTTGCCATAGGCTTTTGCGGTGTTTTCGATGATGGCGGCATAGCCGCGGAGCCCCTCCCCGATTTCGTCGAGGAGGATGTATTCGTCGGCCGTGTGCGAGCGGGCCGAGTCGCCCGGGCCGATCTTCAGCGCCGGGAAAGGCATGAGGGTGCGGTCCGAGGCGGTGGGCGAGACGAAGGGTTCGGCTCCGGCCCGGAGGGCGGCCTGCACCAAGGGGTGCGTTTCGGCGATCACCGAGGCGCGGATGCGCGTCGAGCGGGGCTCGGCCTCGGAGCGGATCGCCGCGCGGATCCGGGCGACGGTCTCCTCGTTCGTGTAGGCGTCGGTCGTGCGGACGTCGACCGTGAAGCGGCAGAGGTCCGGAACGACATTGTGCTGCGTGCCGGCGGCGATCATCGTCGTGGCGATGTGAATCGGGCCGAGTGTCGGCGAGACCCGCTCGAACTGCAGCCGGCGGAGCCGCTCGATATCCTCGATGGCGAGGTAGAGGGCGTTCACCCCTTCGCCGCGGGCGGCGTGGCCGCTGCGGCCGCGGGCCGTGCAGTCGAGGACGACGAGCCCCCGCTCGCCGAGGGCCGCCCGCATCGAGGTGGGCTCGCCGACCAGGGCCATTCCGATCTCGGGGGCCAGCGCCGGGACCCAGGCCCGCGCGCCGTGCTCGCCCGAGCACTCCTCCTCGGCCGAGAGGACGAGCAGCAGGTTGAAGGGGAGCGGCGTACGGCGGTAGCGCAGGAAGGTCTCCACGAGACAGACTAACGAGGCCCCCGCGTCGTTCGCCCCGAGGCCATAGAGGCGGCCCTCCTCGACCGTCGGGGCGTAGGGGTCGCGCCTCCAGGAGGCTGCGGGGTGCACCGTGTCGTGGTGGGAGTTGAGCAGCAGCGTCGGCCGCGCGGGGTCGTACCCCTCGGAGCGGGCGATGACGTTGCGGTGCAGCCGCTCGGGCCGGACGCCCCGCGCGGCGAGCCAGTCGCAGAGCAGGGTGGCCGTCGCCTCCTCCTCGCGCGAAGGGGAGGGGGTGGCGATGAGGCGGCGGAGCAGCCCGACCGCCTCGGCAAGACGGTCCGTAGTTGCTTCGGGGCGAACAACAGATGTTCCGGCGTTGCGGCCCAGCGTTTCGGCGGAACGTCCCGTTGCCGTGTCGGGCCGTTCCGGCTTTGCGGCGTTGCTGTCCGTCGCTGCTTCGGGGCGGGGTGCGGTCGGGAGGATGTCGGCGGTCGGCATAGCGTCAGCAGGAGGCGATGGTGGTCCCCTCCTGCGGGTCGAGGAGGTCGGCGGCCCGCTTGATGCGGACCGAACGGACCCCGGCTTCGACCGCCTTCAGGGCGTTTTCGATCTTGGGAATCATGCCGCCGCTGACGATGCCCGCCTCCCGGAGGGCGGGATAGCCTTCGGCGGTGATGCGGGCGATGACCGACCGTTCGTCGGCCGGGTCGCGCAGCACGCCGCGCTTCTCGAAGCAGAAGACGAGGTCGGTCGGCGCCAGCGTGGCGGCCGCGCGGGCGATCCCCTCGGCGACGCTGTCGGCGTTGCAATTGAGGAGCTCCCCGGCCCCGTCGTGCAGGATGGCCGGGAATACGGGGACAAGGCCCGTTTCGAGCAGCATGCGGAGCAGGGGAATGTCGACCCGCTCGATGTCCCCTACGTATCCGTAGTCGACGGGCTGCGGCGCGCGGCGGCGGGCCCGCACGATGTCGCCGTCGGCTCCCGAGAGCCCCAGGGCGTTGCAGCCGGCGGCCTGGAGGGCGGCGACGAGCCGTTTGTTCACCAACCCGGCATAGACCATCGTGACGAGGTCGAGCGTCTCGCGGTCGGTGATGCGGCGCCCCTCGACCATCCGCACGGGGATGCCGAGCTGCCCGGCTAACCGCGTGGCTAACTTGCCCCCGCCGTGGACGAGGATCTTGGCTCCGCCGAGGGCGGCGAAGTCGCGGACGAAGCGGTCGAGGGCCTCGGGGTCGTCGAGGACATTGCCCCCGATCTTGACAACGGTGATGCGTTCCATCCTACAACCCCTCCAATAGCCGTCCGAGAACCACCTGGGCCGCGATCTCGCGGTTGGCGGCCTCGGGGATGACGAGCGAGCGCGGCCCCTCGATCACCTCGTCCGTCACGATCATGTTGCGCCGCACGGGGAGGCAGTGCATGAAATAGGCATCGTTCGTGAGTGCCATCTTCCCGGCATCGACCGTCCACGCGCGGTCTTTCGAGAGGACCTCGCCGTAGTGCGGGTCGCGGTAGGCGGCCCAGTTCTTGGCGTAGATGAAATCGGCCCCCTCGAAGGCGCGGCGCTGGTCGTATTCGACGCGGGCGCACCCGACGAACTGCGGGTCGAGCTCGTACCCCTCGGGGTGGGTGATGACTAACTCGTAATCCGCGGCGTTCATCCACTCGGCGAAGGAGTTTGGCACCGCCTGCGGCAGGGCCTTCGGGTGGGGGGCCCACGTCAGCACCACCTTGGGGCGCTCGGTGCGCTTGTGCTCCTCGATCGTGATCAGATCGGCGAAGCTCTGCAGCGGGTGGCGCGTGGCGGCCTCCATCGAGAAGACGGGGCGGCCCGAGTAGCGGATGAACTGCTCGAGGATGCGCTCGCCGTAGTCCTCCTCCTTGCTCTCGAAGCGGGCGAAGGAGCGGATGCCGATCACGTCGCAGTAGCACCCCATGACGGGGATCGCCTCCAACAGGTGCTCGGGACGGTCGCCGTCCATCACCACGCCGCGTTCGGTTTCGAGTTTCCAGGCCCCCTGGTTCACGTCGAGGACCATGACGTTCATGCCGAGGTTCATCGCCGCCTTTTGGGTCGAGAGGCGGGTGCGGAGGCTCGAATTGAAGAAGAGCATGAGCAGGGTGCGGTTGCGCCCCAGCTCGGTGCGGGCGAAGCGGTCGCGCTTCACGGCCAGCGCCTCGGCGACAGCCGTGCGGAGGTCGCCGATATCTTGTACGCAGGTGAATTTTTTCATCGGACGAGGGTGTTGAATGCGGTGAGAAAACGGTCGGCGTCGGCGCGCGAGAGGCCGAGGGCCGGGAGCAGCCGGACGGTCGAGGCGCCCGCCCCGCCCGTGAAGATGCGGTGCTCGAAGAGGAGGCGGCGCCGCAGCTCGGCGGCCGGGCCGTCGATCTCGATGCCGATCATGAGGCCGCGGCCGCGCACCTCCTTGAGGGCCGGCATGCGGCGCAGCTCGCCGAGCAGGTAGCCGCCCGTGGCGGCGGCGTTCGCGACGAGCCCTTCGCTTTCGATCACCTCCAGCACGGCGATCGCCGCGGCGCAGGCGAGGTGGTTTCCGCCGAAGGTGGTGCCGAGCATCCCCGGCCGGGCTTCGAAGTGCGGGGCGATCAGCACGCCGCCGATCGGGAAGCCGTTGCCCATCCCCTTGGCCGTCGTGATGAGGTCGGGGCGGATGCCGGCGTGCTGGTGGGCGAAGAAGCGGCCCGTGCGGCCGTAGCCAGACTGGACCTCGTCGAGGATGAGCTGCGTCCCGGTCTCGGTGCAGCAGGCGCGCAGCCCCCGCAGGAAGTCGTCCGAGGGCTCGCGGATCCCCGCGACCCCCTGGATGCCCTCGATGATGACGGCGGCGTAGCGCCCCGTGGCGAGCTCGGTGCGCACGGCGTCGAGGTCGTTCAGCGGAGCGAACGAGACCTTGTCCGTGCGGTTGAAGGGGGCGGAGATCGCCGGGTTGTCCGTCACGGAGACGGCCCCAGAGGTGCGGCCGTGGAAGGCCTTCGCGAAGGCCAGCACGCGGTCGCGCCCCGTGTGGAACGAGGCGAGCTTCAGGGCGTTTTCGTTCGCCTCGGCCCCCGAGTTGCAGAGGAAGAGGCGGTAGTCGCCGTAGCCCGATGCGCGGCCCAGCAGTTCGGCGAGGCGCCCCTGCAGCGAATTTTCGACCGAGTTGGAGTAGAAGCCCAGCCGGGCGGCCTGCCGCTGCAACGCCTCGACATAGTGCGGATGGGCGTGGCCGATCGAGATGACGGCGTGGCCGCCGTAGAGGTCGAGGTATTCGTTTCCGGCGGCGTCGTAGACCCGCGAGCCGCTGCCGCGCACCGGTTCGACGGGATAGAGCGAGTAAACGTTGAAAAGTTCCATGGTGTCAGAAGGCCGAAGCTTTGAGTTTCAGGCCGCAGCGTTCGTCGAGGCCGAAACGGAGGTTCATGTTCTGGACCGCCTGGCCCGAGGCCCCCTTCAGGAGGTTGTCGATGGCGGTCGTGATGTGCAGCAGGTCGTCGTGCCGCTCGACGTGCAACAGTGCGCGGTTCGTGTTGACGACCTGTTTGAGGTCGATCGGGCGCCCGGAGAGCTGCGTGAAGGGCGCTGCGGCGTAGTACTCCCGGTAGAGCGCCTCGGCCTCCGCGGCCGGCAGCGTGCAGCGGGTGTAGAGGCTGGCGAAGATGCCCCGCGCGAAGGGGCCCCGCATCGGGACGAAGCGGATCGCCCCGCCGAACGAGGGCTGCAGCCGCCGGAGGTTGCGGCCGATCTCTAATAGGTGCTGGTGTTCGAAGGCCTTGTAGACCGAGAGGTTGTCCGACCGCCAGCTGAAATGGGTCGTCGCCGAGGGCTTGACGCCCGCGCCCGTCGAGCCCGTGACAGCCGTGATGTGGATGTCGTCCGTGAGGAGCCCCGCGGCGGCCAGGGGCAGCAGCGAGAGCTGGATCGCCGTGGCGAAGCAGCCCGGGTTGGCAATGCGGTCCGCGGCGGCGATGCGGTCGCGCTGCCACTCGGGCAGGCCGTAGACGAAACCGTCGTGCCCGTCGCGGAAGTCCTGCGCCAGGTCGATGACGCAACACCCCGCGGGCACGGCGTGCCCGGCCATCCAGACCGAGCTTTGGCCGTGGGCCGAGCAGAGAAAGAGACAGTCGACCGCCCCCGGGTCCCCCTCGGCGCAGAAGCGGAGCTCCGTGTCGCCCTCCAGCCCGCCGTGCACCGCCGTCAGCGGGTTGCCAGCGTTCGAGGAGCTTTGCACGAAGCGGAGCTCGACCGCGGGGTGGTTCACGAGGAGGCGCAGCAGCTCGCCGGCCGTGTAGCCGGCGCCGCCGATGATGCCGGCGCGGATCATCGGCCGTTGCGTTTTTGGACGTTGTGGTAGATCTTGATCGGGTTGCCGAAGATCTTCGTGAAGCCCTTCACGTCGTCGGCCGTCCAGGCCTTGTTCACCTCGCCGTACTCGCCGAAGTCGGTCTTCATCAGGTCGAAGGGCGAATCGACGCCGACGAGGGTGTAGCTTTGCGGCCGGAGGGTGAGCTCGACCGTTCCCGTCACGTTGCGCTGCGACGAGAGAAGCATCGCCTCGATGTCGCGCATCACCGGCTCGAGGTACTGCGCTTCGTGCAGGAACATCCCGTACCAGGTCCCCACCTGCTCCTTCCAGTAGAGCTGCCACTTCGTGAGGGTGTGCTTTTCGAGCATCTTGTGGGCGGCGATGATGAGGATCGGCGCCGCGGCCTCGAAGCCTACGCGCCCCTTGATGCCGATGATCGTGTCGCCGATGTGCATGTCGCGGCCGATGCCGAACTTCGAGCCGATCGCCTCGACGGCGCGGATCGCCTCCACATGGTCGGCGTAGGGGGTGCCGTTGACGGCCGCGAGCTGCCCCTCCTCGAAGGAGAGCTTCAGCGTCTCCTCGCCGCGGGCCGTGACCTGGCTCGGGTAGGCCTCCTCGGGGAGCGTCAGCTCCGAACGGAGCGTCTCCCGGCCGCCGATCGAGGTGCCCCACAGCCCCTTGTTGATCGAGTAGGCCATCTTCTTGTAGTCGGCCGTGATGCCGTGGCGGCGCAGGTAGCCGATCTCGTAGTCGCGCGTCAGGGTCATGTCGCGCGTCGGGGTGATGATCTCGATCTCGGGGGCGAGGATCTGGAACGTCAGGTCGAAGCGGACCTGGTCGTTGCCGGCGCCCGTCGAGCCGTGGGCCACGGCGTCGGCGCCGATCCGCTTGGCGTATTCGATGATGGCGATCGCCTGGAAGATGCGCTCCGAGCTGACCGAAATGGGGTAGGTGCCGTTGCGCAGGATGTTGCCGTAGACCATGTAGCGGATGCTCTTCTCGTAATACTCCTGCTCGATGTCGAGCGTGGCGTGCTCGACGGCGCCCAGCGCCAGGGCGCGCTCCTCGATGCGCGCGAGCTCCTCCTTCGAGAAGCCGCCCGTGTTGGCGACGGCCGTGTAGACGTCGTAGCCCCGCTCCTCGGAGAGGTACTTGGCGCAGAAGGAGGTATCCAATCCCCCGCTGAAGGCGAGGACCACTTTTTTCTTTTCCATAGCTGAATCTTTTGTTTTTTTCGTGTGTGTGCCCGGACAGCGGTCTGCGGCAGCGGCTCCCGCAGCAGGGTGCGGCCCCGCGGCCGCCGGGCCGGGCGTGATCGCTATTTCAGGTGAAAGAGCTTTTTGAAGGCGTTTTTGAGATACATGCGGTAGGGGGCCAGACGCGACGGGCGGGGCTGCTCCTTCGACGGGTCGTAGAGCATGCCCGTGCAGAGACACATGCGGCGCCGGTTGCGCTGGAGGATGTCGTAGTTGCAGCACCCCTCGCAGCCCTTCCAGAACTCATCGTCCTCGGTCAGCTCGGAGAAGGTCACCGGAACGTAGCCCATACGCGAGTTGAGCTTCATCACGGGCAGCGAGGTGGTGATGCTGAACAGCTTCGCGTACGGGAACCGTCGTCGGGCCAGCTCGAAGGTTCGTCGTTTGATGCGTTCGGCGAGCCCCATGTGACGGTACTCGGGATCGACGATCAGACCGGAGGTGGCGACGAAGTCGCCGTGCTCCCAACACTCGATGTAGCTGAATCCGACCAGCTTTTCTCCGTCCAGCGCCACGACGGCTTTGCCGCCCGTGATCTTCGCCGCGATGTAGGCGGGCGACCGCTTCGCGATGCCCGTCCCCCGCTGCAGAGCCGACTCGTAGATGAGCGTGCAGATGCGTTCGGCATACTTGGCATGCTCCGCCTCGGCGAAAACGACGCTGATAGCTTTGTTGTTCATCTCTTGCTGTAAGGTGTAGAAATACGGTGTGTGTGAATGGATGTAAAAAACGGTTGTCAGTTGATGCGGTAGGCCCGCTGGACCCCCTTGATCCGCAGCAGGCTGTGGATCAGCGTATCGACCGCGGCGGCGCTCGGCACCTCGACGTCGATCGTCCCCGAGACGATGCCTCCCTGTCCGGCGCCGAAGTTGAGCGAGCGGATGTTGAGCTTCAGCTCGCGGCTGACGACCTCCGTCAGGTGGTTCGCCATGCCGGTCGTGTCGGCCGCGACGATGCGCAGCGTGACGCGGAAGGCCCCCTCGGAGTGCTGGCGCCAGCGCGCCTCGATCACCCGGTAGGGGTAGTTCTCGCGCATGCGCCGGGCGTTGGGGCAGTCGGTGCGGTGGATGGTGATGCCGGCGTTGATCGTGACGAAGCCGAAGACCTCGTCGCCCTTGATCGGGTTGCAGCAGCGGGCCAGCTTGTACTGGATCTTCGAGATGTCGTCGTCGATCACCAGCGCGTCGCCCGACCGCTGCTCCTGCCGTTGCCCGGCGGTGCGCCCCGCCCGCTCGGCGGCCTTGCGCTGCTCGAGCTCCGCGGCGGCCCGCTGGCGCTCGAGCTCGGCTTCGCCCGAGAGGTGACGCGTCAGCAGCTCCTTGATCGTCAGGAAGTCGAGCTTGTTGGTGGCGATCATGGCGTAGACCTCCGTGCCGAGGCGCAGCTTGTAGTATTTGGCTAAATAGCTCACCGCCTCGTCGACCGTGATGGCGAGTTTCCAGTTCTTGAGCTTGCGTTCGAGCTCCTCGCGCCCGAGGCGCGTATGCTTGGCCTGCTCCTCGCGCAGGAAGGCCTTGATCTTGCTGCGGGCCTTCGTGGTGGTGACGAACGAGAGCCAGTCGGCCTTGGGGGTCTGGTTCTTCTGGGTGAGAATTTCGACGATGTCGCCGTTGTGCAGCACCTCGCGGATCGGGACGGGCCGGTTGTTGACCTTGCCGCCCGTGCAGACGGCGCCGAGGTTCGAGTGGATGTCGAAGGCGAAGTCGAGCACGCAGGCCCCCTCGGGGAGCTTGCGCAGGTCGCCGTTGGGGGTGAAGACGAAGATCTCGCCCGAGGCGGGTTTGGCGTCGAAGCGCTGCGCCAGCGAGTGGGTCGTCTCCTCGATCGCCTCGCGCAGGCGGCCGAGCCACTGTTCGCTCGTGCGGCCTCCCTGCTGCACCCCCTTGTAGCGCCAGTGGGCGGCGATGCCGCGCTCGGCGACGGCGTCCATGCGCTCGGTGCGGATCTGCACCTCGACCCAGCGCCCCTCGGCCGAGACGGTCGTGTGGAGCGATTCGTAGCCGTTCGACTTGGGGATCGAGATCCAGTCGCGCATGCGGTTGGGGTTGGGGGTGTAGAAGTCCGTGACGACCGAATAGACGGTCCAGCAGAGGGGCTTCTCCTGTTCGGGCGGACAGTCGATGATGATGCGCAGCGCGAAGATGTCGTAGACCCCCTCGAAGGGGACGCGCTGCTTGCGCATCTTGTTCCAGATCGAGTAGATCGACTTCGTGCGGCTCTTGATGTGGTAGCGGATGCCGAGGCTGTGCAGCTTCGCCTCGATCGGCACGAGGAATTTGGCGATGAAGGCGCGCCGCTCGTCGGCGCTCTCCTCGAGCTTGTGGGCGATGTGGTCGTAGTCCTTCGGTTCGAGGTATTTGAGGGCGAGGTCCTCCAGGTCGCTCTTGATGGCGTAGAGCCCCAGCTTGTGGGCGATCTGCGCATAGAGGTTCATCGCCTCCCAGCTCTTCTTGCGCCGCTTCTCGGGCGGGAAGATGTCGAGCGAGCGCATCACCTCGAGACGGTCGGCCAGCTTGATGAGGATCACGCGCGGGTCTTCGGAGTAGCTGACGATGAGGTCGCGGAAGTTCTCGGCCTGCTCCTTGGCCGCCTTGAGCTTGAGCTCGGAGATGTTGGCCAGCCCCACGGTGATGCCGGCGACCTCCTCGCCGAAGCGGTCGCGGATCGTCTGCATGAAGGCGAGGAACTCCTCGGCCGGGAGCCGCTTGTGCTGCAGACGCACGACGTCGTGCAGGATCGAGGCGAGGGTCGAGTTGCGGCCGAGGCCGATTTCGCCGATGACGATGCCGGCGACGGCGACGCCGTGGTCGAGCAGCGGGCTGCCGTCGTAACGGAGCTCGTCCCGCAGAAATTCGGCGGCGTAGTCGAGGGCTTCGTCGACCAGCCGTGCCGTCGTTTCGGAGAACGATTCGCGCACTTGTGCGCGCAACTTGTCGTAGCGTGCCGTAGTCATCTTTTCCGGAAATTTAACCTAACTGTCTGCAAAGGTAGCAAAAGCCGCCGAATATCGGTGCGTCGGGGGCCGAAAATGCGGATTTTTCGCGGGAAGAGGCGGTACTCGCGGGGGAGCCCCGGCGTTTCGGGGAGTGGGGCCGCCGTTTTTGCGGGAGGGAGGGGCGTTTTCGCGGGAGAGGCCGCCGTTTTTACGGGAACGTTTCGGCATTTACGCGGGAGAGAGCGGCCCGTCCCGCTTTCCTGCCGTCCTGCCGTCCCGCAGCCCTGCAGCCCTGCAGCGTTGCAGCTCCGCTGCCGCTACCCCCCCCCTCCGGGCTATGCGCGGCGGTGCACGACGTAGATAAGGTCCGCCGGGAGGGCGTAGCGGGTGCGCTCCTCGGCCGGGAGCGTCGCGGCGTAGTCCACCGCTTCGGCCTCGAAGCCCGCCTCGCGCAGCCGGTCCACGAAGTCGCTGCCGTAGATGCGCCGGTGGTCGTACTGGCCGAAGATGCGGGTCCGCTCGGCGGGATCGACGATCGTGTCGTCCTCGAAGGTGACGGCGCGCCCGGGTTCGACGGGCGAGAGGAGCACCCCCTGCCCGCCCGGCCGCAGGATGCGGTGCAGCTCGCGCATCGCCTGCCGGTCGTCGGCGACGTGTTCCAAAAGGTGGTTGCAGAGGAAGAAATCGAACGAGGCGTCGGGCAGCGGAATGTGCTGGATGTCGAAGTGCAGGTCGGCGAGCGGGCTCTCGAGATCGGCCGTCACGTAACGGTCGCGGGCCGCGGCATAGCGGGGCGCGAGGTGGCGCAGGAGGCAGACCTCGGGGGCGACGTGCAGCAGCCGCGGCAGGGAGCGGAAGAGCTCCGTCTCGCGCGTCAGGTAGAGCCACAGCAGGCGGTGCCGTTCGAGGGCGAGGCAGTGCGGACAGAGGGCGTTCGGCCGCGGGGCGACGTAGCCGTAGGGGAGGAAGCGGCGGAAGCGCCGGCCGCAGACGGGGCAGCAGACGCGCCGTCCCGCATAGAAGAGCCCCACGAGGGGCATCGCCCATCCCGCCATGCGCTGCAGCAGCGGCCGCGGCAGGTGGTTGAGCAGCCACCGGATGAGCCGTTTCATTTCGCTTCGAGGATTTCGTTCACTTCGCCCTCCACCTTTTTGAGCCGCGCGCGGCAGGCGGCGATGAGCTCCGTGGCGCGCTTCACCTCGGATGCCAGCGTATCGACGTCGAGCTGCTCGGCGCGGAATTTCGCCAGGATGCGCTCGATCTCCTCGATCGAGGCCGTGTAGTTGAATTCGGTCTGTTTCTTTGCCATCGTTTTCGGTGTTTCGATCGGTCTTTTGCGGGCGCGGCCCGCCGCGGCCCCTTTCCTTGAAACAGAAGGGGCGCGGCCCCTGCGGCCCCCCGGAGCGGGAGGCGCGGCTATCGGGCCCCTTATTTTTGCTGCTCGCCGTAGAGCAGGTCCATCCACCGCTCGACGACCGGTTTCCACAGCTCGGTGCCGGCAGGCTGCTTCTCGAGCGAGATGGCGTGGCCGCCCTTCGGGAAGATGTGCAGCGTGGCCGGTACGCCGCAGGCGTGCAGCGCCCGGTAGAGGCGGATCGAGTTCTCGGCCGGGACGGAGCGGTCGTCGTCGGCGTGGACGAGGAGCGTCGTCGGGGTCTGCGCCGTCGCCTGCTCGTCGATCGAGAGGCGGGCGAGCTGTGCCTCGTCAGGGCTCTTGCCGCAGAGCTGCTCGCGGCTGCCGCGGTGGGTGATGCCGTCGCGCATCGAGACGACGGGCGAGACGAGGATCATGAAGTCGGGGCGGCAGGGCAGCTTCGAGACGGCGTCCGTTCCCGTGTAGAGGCATTGCGGCGCCACGCCCGCCGAGGCGGCGAGGTGACCGCCCGCCGAGGAGCCCTCGACGCCCACCCGGTTCGGGTCGATGCCCCAGCGCTCGGCGTTGGCGCGGATCAGCTGCAGGGCCCGCTGCAGGTCCTGCGTGCCGACGGTTGCGGGATCGACGACGTCGGGCGATCCGGGGAGCCGGGCCGTCAGCACGAAGCCCGTGATCCCCTCGCCGGCGAGCCAGCGGGCGATGTCGAAGCCCGCCACCTCCCAGGCGTAGCGCTGGTAGCCGCCTCCGGGGCAGATGACGACGGCGATGCCGCGGTTCCGCCCGGGGGCGGGGGCCACGCGGTACATGGCGGGGCGGCCGACGCGGTAGACGCGGTGGTTGGCGATGCTGTCCGCCACCTCGATGCCGCGCGAATTGGGCATCGCGCTCCCTTGCCAAAGTTCGATGCGCTCCTGTGCCGGGAGCGTCGCGGCGGCCGCGAAAAGGGCCGAAAAGAGACAGAACAGTCGTTTCATGATATCCGTGTTCAGGTGTTTTCGATGGCGGGTTTCGGGCCTTTCGGCTGCCCTTTTTGCGTGGCAGGCCGCTGCGGGTCGTTCGCGAGTTCGTATGAGCCGTCGGCCAGTTCGATCGTGAGCTGCCGGCTGCGGCGCAGCTCCCCGACGCTCCGCAGGGCGTGGTCGCCGGCACGGACGACGGCGAAGCCGAGTTGCAGGATCCGTTGCGGCGCGTGGGCCGCGACCGCCTCCGAGGCCCCCTCGAGACGCAGCTGCTCCTGCCGCAGCAGGGTCTGCACCCGTTCGGGAACGATCGCCGCGGCGTGTTCGAGGCGCAGCCCCTCGCGCGTCAGCCGTTCGGCGGCCAGCCGGCGCACCTCGCCGAGGAGCCGTTCGAGCCGCACTTCGGCCTCGCGCATCGTCCCGAGCGTCGCATCGTGCAGCTGCAGGGCGGCGGCTTCGAGCCAGCCGTCCACCTGCCCCATCCGCTCCACGAGCCAGGCGGCCGCGGCCGTCGGGGTCTTGAGGGGGGTGCGGGCGACCAGATCGACGACCGATTCGTCCTTGTCGTGGCCGATGCCCGTGACGACCGGGAGCGGGAACTGGGCGACGTAGGCGGCGAGGCGGTAGGCGTTGAAGCAGTTGAGGTCGCTTTGCGAGCCGCCGCCGCGGACGATCGCCACGGCGTCGAACTCCGCCTGCCGGTCGGCCACGGCGCAGAGGGCCGCGACGAGCGAATCCTCGGCCGCCGCCCCCTGCATGACGGCGTCGAAGAGGGTCGTCTCGATGCGGTAGGGCGACTTGGCCAGCTCCTTGCAGAAATCCTGGTAGCCGGCGGCGCGGGCGCTCGACACGACGGCGATGCGCTGCACGACGAGCGGCAGGGGCAGCTGCCGGTTCATCTCCCACACCCCTTCGCGCTGCAGGCGGGCGATCGTCTCGCGGCGCTGCCGGGCCATGTCGCCTAATGTGAAGGCGGGGTCGATGTCGTTGATCTGCAGCGAAAAGCCGTAGAGCTCGTGGTAGTTGACCAACACCTGCGCCAGGATCTGCATCCCGGCGGCGAGCGGCGCCCCCGTCTCGGCCTCGAAGTAGGCGGCGATGCGGGGATAGGCCGAGCGCCAGACGACGGCCCGGGCCTGCGCTGCGGGTACGCCGTTGCTCCCCTCGCCGCCGCGCTTCTCGATCAGCTCCAAGTAGCAGTGGCCCGAGTAGTTGACCTTCAGCTCGGAGATCTCGGCCGTGATCCACACCGGGAGCGGGAAGCGCTCGACGAGCGCCTCCTTGACGCGGCGCTGCAGCTCGGAGAGGGTGATCGGATGGACGGAGGAGAGGGCGGACATCTTCGGCAGAGGTTTTTTTGGAAAGTTTCGGCGGGGGCGGGGTTCGGGTGATTCGGCTGTTTGGCTGGATGGGCGGTTCGGTGTTTCGGTGTTCGGTGCTTTGGTGTTTCAGCGTTTCGGCGGTTGGAGGTCTTGCGTTTCGGCGGCGCGGCAGGCGGCTTGGCGGTCCGGCAGCGGTCGGCCGCTTGGGGGGGCGGTCAGCGGATCACCAGCTCGGGCCGGCGGGGCATCGGGCGCCCGGCGGGCAGTTGGATGCGCAGCACCCCTTCGCTCTCGACGGGCTCGCCCGCCTTGCGGGCGGGCTGCCAGCGCGGCGCCTCCGCGACGGCCTTCAGCACGCGGCGCTTGAAGCGGTTGTCGGTCGCTTCGAGCAGCTCGCTGACCGTCAGCGTGCCGTCGGTCGCGATCCGGTAGCGCAGCACGACGCGCGCCGTGGGATCGGTCGGACCCCAGCTGACGCGCCGGGCGATGTAGCGGGCGAAGGGAAGCGTGTCCGCCGTGAAGCGGGGCGGCTCGTCGTAGCGGAGCATGACGAGAATCACGCCCCCCGCGGCCCGCTCGCCGTAGCGGGCGATGGTCTCCTCGTCGGCGGGCAGCTCCTCGATCCGCTCGATCATCGCGGGCGGAATGTCGGAGGCGTCCGGCCGTTCGATGCCGTTGACCAAATAGAGCGGCTGCTGCGCCCGAAGGGGCGCAGCGGCGAGGAGCGTAAGGAGGGCGGCTGCGAGCCGCAGTATCTGCTGCTTCATGTCCGACAAACGCGAAGCGGCGGGGAAAAATTGCCCCGCACCGCTTCGCCGCAAGGCGTTTTCCGGTTACAGTTCGCTCTCCTTCAGCCGCTCGGCATTCTCGGCCACGATCAGGTGGTCGATGCAGTCCTGGATGTCGCCGTCCATGAAAGCCGCGAGGTTGTAGATCGTGTAGTTGATGCGGTGGTCGGTGATGCGCCCCTGCGGGTAGTTGTAGGTGCGGATCTTGGCCGAGCGGTCGCCCGTCGAGACCATCGTCTTGCGCTTCGAGGCGATCTCGTCGAGGTATTTCGCATATTCGAGGTTGAAGACGCGCGTGCGCAACTCCTCGAAGGCCTTGTCGAAGTTCTTGAGCTGCGACTTCTGGTCCTGGCACTGTACGACGATGCCCGTCGGGATGTGCGTCAGGCGGATGGCCGAGTAGGTCGTGTTGACCGACTGGCCGCCCGGGCCCGAGGCGCAGAAGATGTCCTTGCGGATGTCGTTCATCGAAATTTCGACGTCGAACTCCTCGGCTTCGGGCAGCACGGCCACCGAGGCGGCCGAGGTGTGGACGCGCCCCTGGGTCTCGGTCTGCGGCACGCGCTGCACGCGGTGCACGCCCGACTCGTACTTGAGCGTGCCGTAGACGTTCTGTCCCGTCACCTTCATCACGACCTCCTTGAAGCCGCCCACGGCCCCCTCGGAGGCGTTGGTGATCTCGTAGCGCCATCCCTTCGACTCGATGTACTTCGTGTACATGCGCAGCAGGTCGCCCGCGAAGAGGGCCGCCTCGTCGCCGCCCGTGCCGCCGCGGATCTCGACGATGGCGTTCTTCGAGTCCTGCGGGTCTTTCGGGATCAGCAGCAGCTTGATCTGCTCCTCGAGCCGCTCGATTTCGGGTTCGAGCTCGGCGATCATCTCGCGCGCCATCTCGCGCATCTCCTCGTCCTTGTCGTTGGCGAAGGTGTCCTTCGCCTCGGCGAGGTTGGCCAGCGCCGTGCGGTAGCGCTCCGAGGTCTCGATGATCGGTTCGAGCTCCTTGTACTCCTTCGTAAGCTGGATGAACTGCTTCACGTCCGCGATCACCTCGGGGTCGGTCAGCTTCTGGCCCGTCTCCTCGTATTTGAGTTTCAGACCGTCCAGCCGGTTCAAAATGGTGTTGTCTGCCATATCGCTGTTTCGTGTGTTCGTTGTCAGTGGCTTCGCGCCGGGGCGAAGCTTTTAAAGGTATTCGGCCGATGCACCCCGGCTATTCCGGCTCCCCGGAGCGGGTCGCCGGGACGGTCCGGTCGAGCCAGTCGAGCAGCAGCGCCTGCCACGACGCCTTGAAGGGGAAGGAGTCGCGCATGCCGAAGCCGTGGCCGCCGATCGGGTAGAGGTGCATCGAGGCGGGGATGCCGTGCGCCTTCAGGGCGTTGTAATAAAGGGTGCTGTTGACCGGGGGGACCGTGCGGTCGTCGTCGGCCAGCAGCAGGAAGGCGGGCGGCGTCGCGGCCGTCACCCGCCGCTCGAGGGAGTAGCGGCGGCTCGCCCGCTTCGAGCGCTTCGCCCCCAGCAGGTTGTCGAACGACCCCTTGTGCGCCCGCGCGGCGTCGGCCGAGATGACGGGGTAGAAGAGAATCGTGAAGGCGGGCCGGACGGCGCCCATGGTCGAGACCATCGCCGCGAGGTGGCCCCCCGCCGACGAGCCGACGACGCCCGCCTGTTCGGCCGTGAAGCCCTCGGCGCCCGGGACCTGCCCCTTCAGGATGCGCAGCGCCTGCTCGACATCCTCCAGCGGCACCTCGGGATGGCCGTTGGGCATGCGGTAGCGCAGCACGGCGGCCGTGATGCCGTTCGCGGCGAACCACTCGGCCATGCGGGCCCCCTCGTTCTCCATCGAGAGGTGCCGGTAGCCGCCGCCCGGGCAGATCACCACGCCGCGCCCGGAGGCTTTCGCCGGATCGGCGGGGTAGAGGTAGAGCTCGGCGCGCGTCGTGAAGCGCGGCCGGCCGTTTTCGACGGCCGGTTCGGGCTCCGCGAGGCCGTTCGAATGGGGTGCCGTCGCGTTGTCCCAGATCGGGAGGACCTTTGCGGCGCGCATCTCCTGCGCTTCGGCTGCGAAGACCGCCGCTGTCAGCAGGAGGAAAAGGGTCAGGAGGCGTTTCATGACGGGCGGGTTCAGATGACGATGTTGATGATTTTGTTCGGCACGACGATCACCTTCTTCGGCGTGCGCCCCTCGAGCCACTTTTGGGCCTCGGGCTGCGCGACGACGTCGGCGCGGATCGCGTCGGCGTCGGCATCGGTCGGGTAGGAGCGGCGGAAGCGGAGCTTGCCGTTGATCGACACGGGGTATTCGAAGGTGCTCAGCACGAGGTATTTCTCCTCGCAGACGGGGTAGTGCGCGTCGCAGACCGTCGTCGTGTGGCCTAAGGCGTGCCAGAGCTCCTCGGCGAGGTGGGGCGCGAAAGGGGCCAGGAGCACCGTCAGCGGCTCCAGCACGGCCCGCTTCGAGCAGTCGCCCAGCTCGTTGAGGCAGATCATGAAGGCGGCGACCGAGGTGTTGAACGAGAAGTTCTCGATATCCTCCGTCACCTTCCGGATCGTCTTGTGGAGCGTGCGGAGCTCCTTCTCGTCCGGGGCTTCGTCCGTGACGAGCAGGCGGCCGTCGCGGTCGTAGAAGAGGCGCCACAGCCGTTTGAGGAATTTGTGCACGCCGTCGATGCCGTTCGTATCCCAGGGCTTCGACTGCTCGAGCGGCCCGAGGAACATCTCGTACATGCGGAGCGTGTCGGCGCCGTAGTTCTCGACGATGTAGTCGGGGTTCACGACGTTGAACATCGACTTCGACATCTTCTCGATCGCCCAGCCGCAGACGTATTTGCCCTCCTCGAGGATGAACTCGGCGTCCCGGAAGTCGGGCATCCAGCGGCGGAAGGCCTCCGTGTCGAGAAGATCGTTGCGGACGATGTTCACGTCGACGTGGATCTCCTGCGTCTCGTACTGATCCTTCAGCCCGTACGAGACGAACTTGTTGGTGCCGACGACGCGGTAGACGAAGTTCGAACGCCCCTGGATCATCCCCTGGTTGATGAGCCGGCGGAAGGGTTCGGGCTCGCAGACGAGCCCCAGGTCGTAGAGGAACATGTTCCAGAAGCGCGAGTACATGAGGTGGCCCGTGGCGTGCTCGATGCCGCCCACGTAGAGGTCCACCTGCCGCCAGTAGGCGTTCGCCTCGCGGCCGACGAGGGTCGTGTCGTTGTGCGGGTCCATGTAGCGCAGGTAGTAGGCCGACGAGCCGGCGAAGCCGGGCATCGTCGAGAGCTCGTAGGGCTCCCCTTCGGCCGTGCACCACCCTGCGGCGCGGGCCAGGGGCGGCTCGCCCTGCTCCGTGGGGCCGAAGTCGGCCATCGGCGGCAGCTCGAGCGGCAGACGGTCGTCCGGCAGCGGATGGGCCGTCTCGCCCCGGTAGCTGATCGGGAAGGGCTCGCCCCAGTAGCGCTGGCGCGAGAAGATGGCGTCGCGCAGGCGGTAGTTGACCCGGCGGCGCCCCAGACCGCGGCGCTCGATCTCCCCGAGCATCGCGGGGATCGCCTCCCGGACCTCCTTGCCGTCGAGGAAGCCCGAGTTGATCATGCGCCCCTCCTTGGCGTCGTAGGAGGCCTCCTCGACGTTGCCGCCCTCGACCACGGGGACGATCTCCAATCCGAAGCGGCGGGCGAAGGCCCAGTCGCGCGAGTCGTGGGCCGGCACGGCCATGATGGCCCCCGTGCCGTAGCCCGAGAGGACGTAGTCCGAGGCGTAGATCGGAATCTCGCGCCCCGTGAAGGGGTTCACGGCGTAGGAGCCCGTGAAGACGCCGCTCACGCGCCGCGTCTCGGCCATGCGTTCGCGCTCGGAGCGTTTCCGGGTCTCGGCGACGTAGGCCTCGACCTCGGCGCGCTGCGCCTCGGTCGTGAGGGCGGCGAGCTGCTCGTGCTCGGGGGCCACCACCATGAAGGTGACGCCGAAGATCGTGTCGGGGCGCGTCGTGAAGATCTCGAGCTTGTCGGTCGAGCCGGCGATGTCGAAGAAGAGCTGCGCCCCCTCCGAGCGGCCGATCCAGTTGCGCTGGATCTCCTTCAGCGAGTCGCTCCACTCCAGGGCGTCGAGGCCGTCGAGCATGCGCTGGGCGTAGGCCGTCACGCGCAGCAGCCACTGCTTCATCCGCTTCTGCTCGACGGGGTAGCCGCCGCGCACCGAAAGGCCGTCGCGCACCTCGTCGTTGGCCAACACCGTGCCCAGCTTCGGGCACCAGTTGACCATCGTGTCGGCCCGGAAGGCGAGGCGGTAGTTTTGCAGCGCGCGCTCCTTCTCCGCGTCGCTCCAGCCGTTCCACTCGTCGGCCGTGAAGTGCATCTCGGCGGTGCAGGCGGCGTCGAGACCGGCATTGCCCGCCTGCTCGAAGCGGGCGACGAGGCCGGCGATCGGGAGGGCCCGGCCGGCCGTGTTGTCGTAGTAGTGGTCGAAGAGGCGCAGGAAGACCCACTGCGTCCACTTGTAATAGGCGGGATCGCAGGTGCGCACCTCGCGCTCCCAGTCGAACGAGAAGCCGATCTTGTCCAACTGCTCGCGGTAGCGGGCGATGTTCTTCGCCGTCGTGACGGCGGGGTGCTGCCCCGTCTGGATGGCGTACTGCTCGGCGGGGAGGCCGAAGGCGTCGTAGCCCATCGGGTGGAGGACGTTGAAGCCATTCAGCCGTTTGTAGCGGGCGAAGATGTCCGAGGCGATGTAGCCCAACGGGTGGCCGACGTGCAGGCCGGCGCCCGACGGGTAGGGGAACATGTCGAGGACGTAGTATTTGGGACGCTTCGGGTCGACCCCGACCCGGTAGGTGTGCTCGTCGCGCCAGCGCTGCTGCCAGCGGGCTTCGATCTCCTTGAAGTTGTATTCCATGGCGGTGTGATCTCTTTTGAAGGACAAAAGTAGTAAATTTTTCGGGAACTGCCCGCCGTTTCCTCCGTTTCTTCCCTTTCCGGCTGCCGGTCCGCGCTTTTTTCCCGGCCGATGGGGCCGGTTCTCCCGAAAATGCGTATCTTCGGGGCATGAAACTCGTCTTTACGGAAGGAGCCGCGCTGCTTGCCGCCGCGGCTGTCGGCATCGCCGCCGTCGTGCGGTGGGTGTGCATCGGCCGGGAGGCTGCCGGCGGAGAGGGGCGGACGCTGCGGAAGCTGCAGCGGGAGGTCTGTCTGTGGCAGCTGCTCTTCGCCGCCATGGCGATTCTGGCCATGCTGAAATAAGTTGTGCTGATATAGCCGGTAGAGATCTTTTTCTCAATCTGTTGCAGGCGCTTCCTTTGCGGGGCGCCTGCTGTTTTGTGCGGCTTGTCCTTTCGGCCCCTCTGCGGGCACGCCCGCAGAGGATCGTTCCCAGGGGGCCTTTCAACTACTTTTCCGCGCCGCTCTTGCGCGCGTCCGTAACGGGTATGCGGCCAGCGAGTTAGCCGTTCTGCACGGCGTTCGCGATAAGCGGAGCTTATTCTGTCGGAGATTTTATAGGCAAAAAGAATCCGAACCGCGCTAAAATCCTGAAAAAAGGGCGAAAAAGAGCGCGATCGGCTTGTGTTTTCGAAAATTATTCGTACCTTTGCAGTCCATTTTGGAGAATGGAAATAGAAAATTAACCAAATTAAAGGACAGTTAACATGCCTACTATTCAACAGTTAGTTCGTAACGGCCGAGTTGCGCTGGAGGACAAATCGAAGTCGCCCGCACTCGCCGCGTGTCCGCAGCGCCGTGGCGTTTGTACCCGTGTGTACACGACGACCCCGAAAAAGCCTAACTCGGCTATGCGTAAGGTGGCACGTGTCAGATTGACCAACGGCAAGGAGGTGAACGCCTACATCCCCGGCGAAGGCCACAACCTGCAGGAGCACTCGATCGTGCTCGTCCGCGGCGGCCGTGTCAAGGACCTCCCCGGTGTTCGTTATCACCTCGTGCGCGGTGCGCTCGACTCGGCCGGTGTCGACGGCCGCCGCCAGCGCCGCTCGAAGTACGGTGCCAAGCGCCCGAAGGCGAACGCCAAGAAGTAATCCGATCAAAACCAAGAGCAACTACCTTAAGAAAACATAGCAATGAGAAAAGCTAAGCCAAGAAAGCGAATTCTACTTCCGGATCCGAAGTTCGGAGACGTGGCCGTGACCCGTTTCGTGAACAACCTTATGCTGGATGGTAAGAAGAGTATTGCCTACACCATCTTCTACGATGCACTGGAGCTGGTGGGCAAGAAGATGAAAGACGCTGATAAATCTCCGCTGGAAATCTGGAAACAGGCCCTCGAGAACATCACGCCTCAAGTCGAAGTGAAATCGAAGCGTATCGGTGGCGCCACCTTCCAGGTCCCCATGGAGGTCCGTCCGGAGCGCAAGATTTCTATTTCCATGAAAAACCTTGTTCTGTTCTCCCGCAAGCGCGCCGGCAAAACGATGGCTGACAAACTCGCTGCTGAGATCGTGGATGCCTACAACCAGCAGGGTGCCGCCTTCAAGCGCAAGGAGGAGATGCACCGCATGGCCGAGGCCAACAAGGCATTCGCACACTTCCGTTTCTAAAACAGAATACCCGAAATGGCTGCAAGAGACTTACACTACACGCGCAACATCGGTATCATGGCGCACATCGATGCCGGTAAGACGACCACGTCGGAGCGTATTCTGTTCTACACGGGCAAGACCCACAAGATCGGCGAGGTGCACGAGGGCGGCGCTACCATGGACTGGATGGTCCAGGAGCAGGAGCGCGGCATCACGATCACCTCGGCCGCCACGACGGCCTTCTGGCACTACAAGGACCACCAGTACCAGATCAACCTGATCGACACCCCGGGACACGTGGACTTCACGGTCGAGGTGGAGCGCTCGCTGCGCGTCCTCGACGGCGCGATCGCCACCTTCTGCGCCGTGGGCGGCGTGGAACCCCAGTCGGAGACCGTATGGCGTCAGGCCGACAAGTACAACGTCCCCCGCATCGGCTACGTGAACAAGATGGACCGCACGGGCGCCGACTTCTTCGCCGTATGCGCGCAGATCAAGGAGCACTTCGGCGCCACGGCCCTGCCGGTCGTGCTGCCCATCGGCTCCGAGGACAAGTTCGAGGGACTGGTAGACCTTATATATAATAATGCGATCTACTACTTCGACGACAAGACCGTCCGCGACAACTTCGAGCTCCGCGAGATTCCGGAGAACATGAAGGCCGAAGCCGCCGAGTGGCGTGCGAAGCTCATCGAGGAGGTCGCCGCAACGGACGACGTCCTGATGGAGAAGTTCTTCGAGGATCCCGACTCGATCACCGCCGACGAACTGCTGGCCGCCATCCGCAAGGCGACGATCTCGATGCAGATCGTGCCGATGCTCTGCGGCTCGTCGTTCCACAACAAGGGTGTGCAGAAGCTGCTCGACTACGTCATGGCCTTCCTCCCCTCGCCGCTGGATGTTCCCGCCGTCGAGGGTACGAACCCCAAGACCGAGGAGCCCGAGGTGCGCCAGGCGTCGGAGGATGAGCCCTTCTGCGGCCTCGCCTTCAAGATCGCTACCGATCCCTTCGTCGGCCGTCTGGCTTTCGTCCGCGTCTACTCGGGCAAGCTCGACGCCGGCTCCTACGTGCTCAACGCCCGCAGCGGCAAGCGCGAGCGCATCAGCCGCATCTACCAGATGCACGCCAACAAGCAGAACCCGCTCGAGAGCGTCTCGGCCGGCGACATCTGCGCAGCCGTCGGCTTCAAGGAGATCCGCACGGGCGATACGCTCTGCGCCGAGAACGCCCCGATCGTGCTCGAGCAGATGACCTTCCCCGAGCCGGTGATCGGCCTGGCCGTCGAGCCCAAGACCCAGAAGGACCTCGACAAGCTCGGCATCGCCCTGGCGAAGCTGGCCGAAGAGGACCCCACCTTCACGGTGCACACCGACGAGGATTCGGGTCAGACGGTCATCAGCGGTATGGGTGAGCTCCACCTCGACATCATCGTCGACCGTCTGCGCCGCGAGTTCGGCGTCGAGATCAACCAGGGCGCTCCGCAGGTGAACTACAAGGAGGCCCTCACCAAGACGGTTCAGCACCGCGAGGTCTTCAAGAAGCAGACCGGCGGTCGAGGCAAGTTCGCCGACATCATCTTCGAGATCGGCCCCGCCGAGGAGGGCAAGATGGGCCTTACGTTCGTCGACGAAGTCAAGGGCGGCAACATCCCGAAGGAGTTCATCCCCTCGGTCCAGAAGGGCTTCGAGGCCGCCATGGCCAACGGCGCCCTCGCCGGCTACCAGATGGACTCGATGAAGGTGACGCTGAAGGACGGTTCGTTCCACCCCGTCGATTCGGACCAGCTCTCGTTCGAGATCGCTGCCCGCAACGGCTATCGCGCCGCCGCTCCCAAGGCCGGTTCGATCATCATGGAGCCGATCATGTCGGTCGAGGTCGTAACCCCCGAGGAGAACATGGGCGATATCATCGGCGACCTGAACAAGCGCCGCGGCCAGATCACCGGCATGGAGTCGAAGGGTACGGCCCGCGTCGTCAAGGCCAAGGTCCCCCTGTCGGAGATGTTCGGCTATGTGACGGTGCTGCGTACGATCTCGTCGGGCCGCGCCACCTCGTCGATGGAGTTCTCGCACTTCGAGGAGGTCCCCGCCGGTCTGGCCAAGGAGATCATCGAGAAGGCGAGTGGTAAACGTAAGGATATAGAATAAGCAAACGATATGGATCAGAAAATCAGAATCAAGTTAATGTCGTTCGATCACAATCTCGTCGACAAGTCGGCCGAGAAGATCGTTAAGACCGTGAAGAGCACGGGCGCAGTAGTCAGCGGCCCGGTGCCTCTGCCGACCCACAAGCAGATCTTTACGGTGAACCGCTCGACCTTCGTCAACAAGAAGGCCCGCGAGCAGTTCCAGCTCTGCACCTTCAAGCGGATCCTCGACATCTACTCGTCGACGCCCAAGACGATCGACGCGCTGATGAAGCTCGAGCTCCCGTCGGGTGTCGATGTTCAGATCAAGCTGTAATACCCCGCCGAGGCCGCGGGAGGGGCTCCGCTGAGTGCCTCCCGCGGCACCTCGCCCCGGGTGCAGGCGCCGCCTGCGGCAGGCCGGCCGGGGGCCGGAGCTGCTGTAAGGCGTGCCTGAACGGCCCGGAACAGTTGAAGAAAAGACTTCACTTATTTATAACAAACCAACAAGACAACAAATGTCAGGACTTATTGGAAAGAAAATCGGAATGACTTCCGTTTACAGTGCCGAGGGAAAGAATATTCCATGCACTGTCATTGAGGCTGGCCCGTGCGTTGTTACGCAAATCAAGACCGTGGAGAAAGACGCTTACGACGCGGTCCAGATTGCCTATGACGAGAAGAGTGAAAAGCACACCGCCAGCAGTTTGTTAGGTCACTTCAAGAAGGCCGGAACGACGCCGAAGCGCAAGCTCGCGGAGTTCAAGAGCATGCCTGAGGTGAATCTCGGCGATACGCTGACCGTTGACCTCTTCAGCGAAGAGGACTGGGTCGATGTCACCGGGATCTCGAAAGGCAAGGGCTACCAGGGCGTCGTGAAGCGCCACGGCTTCGGCGGTGTCGGCGGCCAGACCCACGGCCAGCACAACCGTCAGCGCAAGCCGGGTTCGCTGGGCGCATCGTCGTACCCCTCGCGCGTATTCCCCGGCAAGCGCCTCCCCGGCCAGATGGGCGGCGAGCAGGTGAAAGTACTGAACCTGAAGGTTCTGAAAGTGATTCCCGAGAGCAATCTGATCCTTGTGAAAGGCTCGATTCCGGGTGCAAAGGGTGCATATTTAACCATTGAGAAGTAGTATGGAATTAGCTGTATTGAACACACAGGGTAAGGAGACGGGCCGCAAGGTCGTTCTTTCGGAGGCCGTCTTCGGCGTGGAGGCTAATGACCACGCGATCTATCTCGACGTCAAGCAGTACCTGGCCGATCAGCGTCAGGGTACGCACAAGGCCAAGCAGCGCAACGAGGTGACGGGCTCGACCCGCAAGCTCAAGCGCCAGAAGGTCACCGGCGGCGCCCGCTGCGGCTCGATCCTCTCGCCCCTCTTCCCGGGCGGCGGCCGCGTATTCGGTCCCGTGCCCCGCGACTACGGCTTCAAGCTCAACAAGAAGCTCAAGCAGCTGGCCCGCCGCAGCGCGCTGACCTACAAGGCGCAGGCCGGCGCCATCACGGTGCTCGAGCCCGTTGCGATGGAGGCCCCGAAGACCAAGACGGTCGCCGCACTCGCCGCAGCGCTCAACGTAGCCGACAAGAAGGTGCTGCTCGTGCTGCCCGAGGGCAACGCCAACCTGCAGCTCTCGTGCCGCAACATCCCCAACATCATGCCCGTGCTGGCGCAGAACGTCTGCACCTACGACGTGATGAACGCCTCGGCCATCGTCCTCGTGGAGGGAGCCGAGCAGGTTTTGAACACTTTGTTAGCATAAAAACGCAAAACAACCATGGAGATTATTATTAAGCCGGTTTTAACCGAGAAAATGACGATTCAGGGCGAAAAGTTGAATCGCTACGGTTTTATCGTTGATGTGCGGGCTAACAAGCTGCAGATTCGTCAGGCCGTAGAGCAGATGTACAACGTCGTCGTAACGAACGTGAACACCGTCAACTGCATGGGCAAGCTGAAGAGCCGCTACACGAAAGCGGGTCTGCTGGAGGGCCGTGCCAACAACTTCAAGAAGGCGATCGTCACCTTGAAGGAGGGAGATAAGATTGATTTTTACAGTAATATCTAACGAAGATGGCAGTAAAGAAATTTAAGCCTGTTACCGCAGGTACGAGACATAAGATTATCAGCGCGTACGACGAGATCACGAAATCGACGCCGGAAAAGTCGCTCGTAAGCGTCAAGAAGAGTTCGGGCGGCCGGAACAACGACGGCAAGATGACCGTGCGCTACATCGGCGGCGGCCACAAGCAGATGTACCGCAACGTCGATTTCAAACGTCAGAAGGACGGGATCGCTGCGACCGTGAAGACGATCGAGTACGACCCGAACCGTACGGCGCGCATCGCACTCCTGGTTTATGCCGACGGTGAGAAGAGCTACATCATCGCACCGAACGGCCTGAAGGTGGGCCAGACCGTCATGAGCGGCGCAGGTGCCGCACCCGAAGTGGGCAACACGCTCCCGCTGAGCGAGATTCCGCTGGGTACGGTGGTCCACAACATCGAACTCTACCCCGGTCAGGGTGCCGCCATGGCGCGTTCGGCCGGTTCCTACGCCCAGCTGCTGGCTCGTGAGGGCAAGTTCGCCGTCATCAAGCTGCCTTCGGGCGAGACTCGTATGGTACTCGTTGCCTGCCGCGCCACGGTGGGCGTCGTGTCGAACGTCGACCACAACCTCGAATCGTCGGGCAAGGCGGGCCGCAGCCGCTGGCTGGGCCGCCGTCCGCACAACCGCGGTGTCGTCATGAACCCGGTGGATCACCCGATGGGCGGTGGCGAAGGCCGTGCTTCCGGTGGTCACCCGCGTTCGCGCAAGGGTCTGTTGGCTAAGGGTTACAAGACGCGCAATCCGAAGAAGACGACCACGAAGTTCATTATTTCCAAGAAGAAAAAATAATTAAATCAAGAGTACATAATGAGCCGTTCATTAAAAAAGGGACCGTATATCGACCCGAAACTCGAGGCGAAGGTTGTCGCACAGGCCGAGGGCAACAAGAAGGCGGTCATCAAAACATGGTCGCGGGCAAGCATGATCTCGCCTGACTTCGTAGGTCAGACGGTCGCTGTCCACAACGGAAACAAATTCATCCCGGTTTACGTAACCGAGAACATGGTTGGTCATAAGCTCGGCGAGTTCGCTCCCACGCGTACCTTCCGCGGGCATGCCGGTAACAAGAAAAAATAAGTAGGATATGGGTGCAAGAAAAGCAATAGCAGCCGAGAAGCGCTCGGCTGAGAAGAAGCAGAAGGCGATCGCCGTGCTGCGCGACTGCCCGACTTCGCCCCGCAAGATGCGTCTGGTCGCAGACATCATCCGCGGCGTGGAGATCAACAAGGCCCTGGGCATCCTCCGCTATTCGAAGAAGGAGGCGTCGATCCGCATGGAGAAGCTCCTCAAGTCGGCCATCGCCAACTGGGAGGCCAAGAACGAGGGCGAGCGTCTGGAGGATGCGAAGCTCTGCGTGAAAGAGGTGTTCGTGGACGGCGGCCGCATGCTGAAGCGCATTCAGCCGGCGCCGCAGGGACGTGCACACCGCATCCGCAAGCGTTCGAACCATGTGACGATCGTCGTAGACAAAATGGTAACCGTAGAAAACAAGTAAGCAGATGGGACAGAAAGTAAATCCGATAGCAAATCGTCTGGGCATCATCAAGGGTTGGGATTCCAACTGGTTCGGCGGCAAGAACTTCGGCGACAAGATCGTCGAGGACGAAAAGATTCGCAAGTACCTGAACGCCCGTCTGCAGAAGGCGTCGATCTCGAAGATCATCATCGAGCGCACGCTGAAGCTCGTTACGGTGACGATCTCGACGGCCCGTCCGGGCATCATCATCGGCAAGGGCGGCCAGGAGGTCGACAAGCTGAAGGAGGAGCTCAAGAAGCTCACCGGCAAGGAGATCCAGATCAACATCTTCGAGGTGAAGCGTCCCGAGGTGGATGCCGTGATCGTGGGTCAGAACATCGCCCGCCAGCTCGAGGGCCGCGTGTCGTTCCGCCGCGCCGTGAAGACGGCCGTCGCTTCGACGATGCGCATGGGCGCCGAGGGCATCAAGGTGCAGGTTTCGGGCCGCGTGGGCGGCGCCGAGATGGCCCGCAAGGAGACGATCAAGGAGGGGCGCATTCCGCTGCACACCTTCCGTGCCGACGTGGACTACTGCCTGACGGAGGCGCTGACGAAGGTCGGCATCCTCGGCGTGAAGGTGTGGATCTGCCAGGGTACGGTCTACGGCAAGCGCGACCTCTTCGAGCTGCAGGGCGCTTCGGCCCAGGCTCCGCAGGGCGGCGAGCGCTCGGAGCGCGGCGAGCGTCGCGGACGCGGCGACCGCGGTGACCGCCGTGGCGGCCGCCGTCGCAACAACAACAAGTAAGTAGGACCTTTTAAAGCAAAACTAAGATGTTACAGCCGAAAAAGACCAAATTTAGAAGAATGCAGAAAGGCCGTATGAAGGGACTTGCTCAAAGAGGTAACCAACTTGCATACGGATCGTTCGCCATCAAGGCCCTCGACTCGACCTGGATCACGGGCCGTCAGATCGAGGCCGCCCGTCAGGCCATCACGCGTTACATGAAGCGCGAGGGGCAGCTCTGGATCCGCATCTTCCCCGACAAACCGATCACGAAGAAGCCCGCCGAGGTCCGCATGGGTAAAGGTAAGGGTAATCCGGAGGGCTTCGTAGCCCCCGTAACGCCGGGCCGCATCCTCTTCGAGGCCGAAGGGGTGCCCCTGGCCGTGGCGCAGGAGGCGCTGCGCCTGGGAGCGCAGAAGCTGCCGATTCCGGTGAAATTCATTGTACGGCGTGATTACGTCGAAACCACACTTTAATAAGGAGACACAAGATGAAAAGTGCAGAAATCAAGGAACTTTCGACCAAGGATCTCGTTGAACGCATCGAGGCCGAGAAGGCTCAGCTCGCGAAGCTGAAGGTGCAGCACGCCGTGTCGCCCGTCGAGAATCCGTCGATCATCAAGAAGAGCCGCAGAGACATAGCTCGCATGCTGACCGTTCTGCGTCAAAAGAACGCTAAATAAGGAGGAACAACTATGGAAAGAAATCTGAGAAAAGAGCGAATCGGCGTGGTTGTCAGCAACAAGATGGAGAAGACCATTGTGGTTGCGGTTGCCCGTAAGGTGAAGCATCCGATTTACGGCAAGTTCGTGAACAAGACGACGAAGTTCGTCGCCGAGTGCCTGGACGAGAGCTGCAAGGAGGGCGACACGGTGCGTATCATGGAGACCCGCCCGCTGAGCAAGACGAAGCGTTGGAGATTAGTACAAATCATTGAAAGAGCCAAGTAGTTATGATACAGCAGGAATCAAGACTCGTAGTGGCCGACAACAGCGGGGCCAAGGAGGTCCTTTGCATCCGCGTTCTCGGCGGCACGAAACGTCGCTACGCCTCGATCGGCGATAAGATCGTCGTAGCAGTGAAGAGTGCGACGCCGTCGGGCGACGTCAAGAAGGGCGCCGTGTCGAAGGCGGTGGTAGTCCGCACGACCAAGGAAATCCGACGCGCCAACGGTTCGTACATCCGTTTCGACGACAACGCCGTTGTGCTGCTCAACAATCAGGGTGAGATGCGCGGTACCCGTATCTTCGGTCCCGTGGCCCGCGAGCTGCGCGATCAGTACATGAAGATCATCTCCCTCGCACCCGAGGTTCTCTAATCACAAAAAACAGTCCGGATATGTCAGTTAAATTGCATATTAAGAAGGGGGATACGGTTCAGGTGATGGCCGGCGACAACAAAGGCAAGCAGGGTAAGGTCCTGAAGGTCGAGGTGTCGAAGCAGCGTGCGATCGTCGAGGGCGTGAACATCTGCAAGAAGGCCACGAAGCCCAACGCGAAGAATCCCCAGGGCGGCATCATCGAGAAGGAGGCTCCGATCCACGTGTCGAACCTCATGGTGCTCGACCCGAAGAGCGGCAAGCCGACGAAGGTGGGCCGCAAGGCGAATGCCGAAGGTAAATTAGTACGTTACGCTAAAAAGTCAGGGGAGGAGATCAAATAATGGCAGCTTACATTCCCACACTCAAGACACAGTATAAGGAGCAGATTCTGCCTGCCCTTATGAAGCAGTTCGGCTATACGAGCGTGATGCAGTGCCCGAAGCTGGTGAAGATCGTCATCAACCAGGGTATGGGTCAGGCCATCGCCGACAAGAAGCTGATCGATGTCGCCCAGGAGGAGCTGACGCTCATCACGGGTCAGAAGGCCGTCCAGACGCGTTCGCGCAAGGATATTTCGAACTTCAAGCTGCGCAAGGGCATGCCGATCGGCGTGCGTGTCACGCTGCGCGACCGCAAGATGTACGAGTTCCTGGAGCGTCTGGTCGCCGTGGCGCTGCCGCGCATCCGCGACTTCAAGGGCATCAACGAGAAGTTCGACGGCCAGGGCAACTACACGCTGGGCATCGCCGAGCAGATCATCTTCCCGGAGATCGACATCGACAAGATCACGAAGATCTTCGGCATGGAGATCACCTTCGTAACGACGGCCAAGACCGACGAGGAGGCATACGCCCTTCTGAAGGAGTTCGGCCTTCCTTTCAAAAACGCTAAAAAGAATTAGGCTATGGCAAAAGAGTCCATGAAGGCACGCGAGGTAAAGCGTGTGAAGCTCGCAAACCGCTACGCTCATAAGCGCGAGGAGATCGCCGCCGCCCTCAAGGCCGGCGAGATCGACCACGAGGAGGCCTGGATCGCACTCTCGAAGCTGCCCCGCAACGCGAACCCGATTCGTCAGCACAACCGCTGCAAGATCACGGGGCGTCCGAAGGGCTACATCCGCCTGTTCGGCATCAGCCGTATCCAGTTCCGCGAGATGGCTTCGAAGGGGTTGATCCCCGGCGTCACGAAGGCCAGCTGGTAACCGTCCGATCCCCGGCGGGGGCCCCTTTCACGGAGGCCTCCGCCGGCGGTCGTTCGATGGCCGGAGCTTTCCCGCCTCCCGGGCGGGATGTTTCCGGCGAGGGTTCCATATTTCGGGAGGGTGTGACAGCCCGAGATCGGAATAGGTGCACGGCGGCAGGGGCGGAGCGGGTTCAGGCTCCCTCCGATGCCGGTTCCGGTGCGCCGGCCGATCCAGCCTTTTTCAATCCGGGGCCGAGTTCGTTCGGATTCGGCCGAAGCGGGGAAAGGGGCGTGAACGACCTTTTTTCGACAAGCCGTGTGCGGACCGAATTTATTCGGGTTTGCCCGGGGGCGGGAAGAGGAGGCCCTTTTTCGACAAGCAGAAAGCAGAGCCGGGTTTGGTTATGCTGCGGCGGGAAAAGGTGCGTGAAACGAATTGGAGCCGATACGGGTGTTGTTCCCGCGTAGGCGGATCGCAAGGTCGGGGAAAGTGTCGTTCAGGCGAGCGATAACTTCCCGGCGGCGGGGTCCGCACGAGGGGTTCGACATTTGGGCACGAAAAGGGGCCCGAGGCAACTTCCGGGAACTGCCCCGGCCGGTGAGCGGGGCGCAGGCCTCCGCCGGGCGGGCGAGGAATCGGAAACGCCGCTTCGGCCTTTTGCACGGATACATGTTGGCGGACAAGGGCTTGCCGACATGCTTCGTTTACGCCGGGCGGTTCCCGCTTCGGCGCAGACGCGGGCAAAATCCGGTGCGGCGGGGGGCTGGAGAAAAGGAGATGCGCCGTTGTTTGTTCCGGTATAGCTTGAGCAAATTGTCCGGCCTGACAATAAGGACGAGCGCCGTTGTCTGTCGCGGCTTAACCCGGACAGCCCCGACCGAGCACCGGCCTGCCGAGGAGGGCATGCCCCCTTGTTTGCCTCGGCATAGTCCGGGCAAATCCGGTGCCGTGTAAGGGGGCGTACCTTTTTCTGTTGCGGCTTACCTTCGGGCAACCCGATGCCGTGTCCGGCCAGACGAAAAGGGGCGCACTTTCGATTGTCGCGGATTATCTCCGGGCAAACCGCGCTCTCCCAGGCTGGATGAAAACCTTGCGTTTTCGGGACGCGGCGTGGTTCGCCGGCGGGCCGTGGCGCGCAAGGTCCGGCCTTCGGCAGCGGGCGTTTGGAGCCCGCCGGAGGAGCGGCAAAAGGCCTCCGCCGTGCCGCATCCGGTCCCGATGACGGGAAATTCGCTGAAAATGTAGCTTTTGGCTTGCATTTCTGCGAAATTATGTGTAAATTTGCGCGCTTATGCGCTTGAAGCGCAGAGCAACAAACTAACAATTAACAAATTACTTACATTTTAATTTTCTATTCGTTATGACTGATCCTATTGCGGACTTTCTGACCAGAATTAGAAACGCGGTGAAAGCCAACCGAAAAGTGGTTGAAGCTCCCGGTTCCAAAATGAAGCGTGAGATCACGAAGATCCTCTACGAGCAGGGCTACATCCTGGCCTACAAGTTCGACACCGACGAGAAGGGACACCCCACGATCAAGATCGCTCTGAAGTGGGACGCCGCCCTGAAGTGCAACGCCATCAAAGAGCTCAAGCGCGTGAGCCGTCCCGGTCTGCGCCGCTACACCTCGGTCGACGAGATGCCCCGCGTGCAGAACGGTCTGGGTATCGCCATTCTCTCGACCTCGAAGGGCATCATGACCGACGCCAAGGCCCGTCAGGAGCGCGTGGGCGGCGAGGTGCTCTGCTACATCTGCTAACCCGCAGCGAACGGCGAAACACCCCTTTTCGACAAACCCGATGCGGCGCCGGACGGATTCGGACGGCCCGGGCGAAGAAAGGGGAGGAATGAAAAACAAGAAATCTAAACCAACAACACAATGTCAAGAATCGGTAAATTACCTGTAAACCTGCCTGCCGGCGTGACCGTCGAGGTCGCTGCCGACAATACGGTAAGCGTGAAAGGGCCTCTTGGTACGTTGAGTCAGAAAGTGGACTCGGACATCACCGTTACGGTCGGCACGCATACGGACCCCCACACGGGTGCGGAGATCCCCGCCGTGCTGGTGTCGCGTCCGACGAACCAGCCCCGCCATCGTTCGATGCACGGCCTCTACCGTGCGCTGATCAACAACATGGTCATCGGCGTGACGAAGGGCTACGAAATCAAACAGGAGCTCGTGGGCGTCGGCTTCAAGGCCGAGGTGAAGGGCCAGGTGCTCGAGATGAGCCTCGGCTATTCGCACGATACGCACTTCTTGCTCCCCAAGGAGATCACCGCTACGGCCGTGACGGAAAAGAAGGGCAACCCGATCGTCACCCTCAAGAGCATCGACAAGCAGCTCATCGGCCAGGTAGCCGCCAAGCTGCGTTCGCTGCGCAAGCCGGAGCCGTACAAGGGCAAGGGTATCAAGTTCGTCGGCGAACAGCTGCGCCGCAAGGCCGGCAAGTCGGCAGGTGCCAAATAGTAAATAGTCTGAAGTTATGTCACTGAACAAGATAGAAAGAAGAGCGCGTATCAAGATGCGCATCCGCAAGATCGTTTCCGGGACGCCCGCACAGCCCCGCATGACGGTATTCCGCAGCAATAAGCAGATCTACGTGCAGTTCGTCGATGATCTGGCCGGCGTGACGCTGGCGCAGGCTTCGTCGCTCGAGAAGGAGGTCGTCGAGGCTGCCGCAGGCAAGAACAAGTCGGAGGTGGCCGCCCTCGTGGGCAAGCTGGCTGCCGAGCGCGCCGCCGCCAAGGGCATCACGACGGTAGCTTTCGACCGCAACGGCTACCTCTATCACGGAAGAGTTAAACAGCTGGCCGAAGCAGCACGCGAAGGCGGACTTAAATTCTAATCAAGCAACCATGGCTAATACCAACATAAAGAAAGTACGCACCAGCGACCTCGAGCTTAAGGACAGACTCGTAAGCATTCAGCGTGTTACCAAGGTAACCAAGGGAGGTCGTACATTCAGTTTCTCGGCCATCGTCGTCGTCGGCAACGAGGACGGCGTCGTCGGCTACGGTCTGGGCAAGGCTTCGGAGGTGCAGGCTGCCATCGCCAAGGGCGTGGAGGATGCCAAGAAGAACCTCGTGAAGATCCCCGTCATCAACGGTACGATCCCCCACAAGCAGGAGTACCGCTTCGGCGGGTCGCTCGTGATGATCCGTCCGGCCGCTCCCGGTACGGGTATCATCGCCGGCGGTGCCATGCGTGCCGTGCTCGAGTCGCTCGGTATCAAGAACGTGCTCGCCAAGAGCAAGGGCTCGTCGAACCCCCACAACCTGGTGAAGGCCACGCTCGGCGCCCTCTGCGAACTGCGCGATGCCGCCACGGTGGCCCGTCTGCGCGGCATCTCGATGAAGCAGGTGTTTAACGGTTAATCTCGGAACGAACAATGGCAAGATTGAAAATCACCCAGGTCAAGAGCCGCATCGGCGCCACGAAGCGCCAGTGCGCCAACCTCGACGCCCTCGGTCTGAAGAAGATCGGCGCAACGGTCGAGCACGACGACTCGGTCATCATCAAGGGGATGATCGAGCGCGTGCAGCACCTCGTGAAGGTGGAGCAGATCGCTCAATAAGTTTAACACGGTAACGAATCACAACACACAATGGAACTGTATAATCTCAAACCCGCAAAGGGTTCTACGCACCACGACAAACGGATCGGCCGCGGTGCCGGTTCGGGCCACGGCGGCACGGCGACGCGCGGCCACAAGGGTGCCCAGTCGCGTTCGGGCTACTCGCGCAAACTCGGTTTCGAGGGCGGTCAGATGCCGTTGCAGCGTCGTCTGCCGAAGTTCGGCTTCACGAACCGGAACCGCGTGGAGTTCAAGGCGATCAACCTTTCGACCCTCGAGGAGCTTTCGTCGAAGAAGAACCTCACGGAGGTAACGGTCGATACGCTGATCGCAGCCGGCTTCGTCTCGTCGAACGACAAGGTGAAGATCCTCGGCAACGGTCAGCTTACGAAGGCGCTCGCCGTCAAGGCGCACGCATTCTCGGCCAGCGCATCGGCAGCCATCGAGGCCGCCGGCGGCAGCGTCGAAAAACTGTAAGTCGAAACCGTAGAAAACCTGTATTATGAATCAATATCTCGTTGTTGGCATCGTCTTTTTAGCGGTCATCGCTCTTTTGGCTGCCAACAAGAAAGTGGTCGAAACGCTCAAGAACATCTACAAGATCGAGGAGCTGCGCAAACGTGTCCTGTACACGATCGGGCTGCTCCTGGTCTACCGCTTGGGCGTCTTCGTAGTGATTCCGGGCATCAACCCCAACGCCCTGGGCGAGGGGTCGGCGTATGCCAGCCAGTTGGAGGGCAACGGACTTCTGGGTCTGTTGAACGTCTTCTCTGGCGGTGCATTCGGCAACGCCGCCATCTTCGCGCTCGGAGTCATGCCGTACATCACCGCCTCGATCATCATCCAGCTCATGGGCATGATGATTCCGTATTTCCAGAAGATGCAGAAGGAGGGTGAGAGCGGCCGCCGCAAGATGAACCAGTGGACCCGATTCCTGACGATCGGCGTGCTGATCCTCCAGGGACCGGCCTTCATCGCCAACCTCTACCATCAGGCCCCCACGGCGTTCGTCTACGGCAACTCGTTCGGATTCGTCTGCTATGCGACGACGATCCTCATCGCCGGCACCATGTTCATCATGTGGCTCGGCGAGAAGATCACCGACAAGGGAATCGGCAACGGCATCTCGCTCATCATCATGATCGGTATCGTGGCCCGTCTCCCGCACGCCCTGCTGGCCGAGGTCAACTCGCGCCTGCAGACCGCCACGGGCAGCGCCATCATGCTGATCTTCGAGCTGGTGCTCCTCTTCCTTGTCTTCATGGCGACGATCGCGCTGGTGCAGGCCGTTCGCAAGATCCCTGTCCAGTACGCCAAGCGTATCGTCGGGAACAAGCAGTACGGCGGTGTGCGTCAGTACATCCCGCTGAAGATGAATGCAGCCAACGTGATGCCGATCATCTTCGCGCAGGCGCTGATGTTCATCCCGATGCTCTTCCAGGGGACCCGATTTGGAGCCGCCTTCAGCTCGATGACCGGTTTCTGGTACAACGTTACGCTGGCCGTGTTGGTAATCGCCTTCACCTACTTCTACACGGCGATTATCGTCAATCCTCAAATGATGGCCGATGACATGAAACGCAACGGCGGCTTCATCCCGGGAGTGAAACCGGGCAAGCAGACCGTGGGCTACATCGACACCATCATGACGCGTATCACCCTGCCGGGTTCGATCTTCCTGGCCATCGTGGCGATCCTGCCGGCGCTGGCCATCCGGTTCCTCGGCATCCAGCAGGAGTTCGCCTACTTCTACGGCGGCACGTCGCTGCTGATTATGGTGGGTGTGGTACTCGACACGCTCAAGCAGATAGAGAGCTACCTGCTGATGCGCCACTACGACGGCCTGATGAAGACCGGCCGCATCCAGGGGCGTCATTAGCTGCAGGTCGGACGAAGTAATTGAATACGTCAAGATGATTCATTTGAAAACGGACGAGGAGATCGAGCTCCTGCGAGAAAACAACATCCTGGTATCGGAGACACTGGCCGAGGTGGGTCGCCACATTCGGCCGGGAGTCTCGACCGGGGAGCTGGACAAAATCGCCGAAGATTTTATCCGCGCGCACGGAGCCGTTCCCGCTTGTCTCGGATACGAGGGCTTTCCCGCCACGCTGTGCATTTCGGTCAACGAGGTGGTGGTCCACGGCATTCCGTCGGACAAGGTCGTTCTGAAGGAGGGCGACATTGTCTCGGTCGATACGTGTACGTTTATGAAGGGGTTTGTCGGTGATTCGGCCTACACATTTACGGTCGGTGAAGTCAGCGAGGAAGTACGCCGGTTTCTGGAGGTCACCAAGGAGGCTCTTTATAAGGGTACGGAACAGGCGAAAGCCGGAAATCGCGTGGGCGATATTTCGGCCGCCGTACAGGAATACGCCGAATCGTTCGGCTACGGCGTCGTACGCGAATTGGAGGGACACGGTCTGGGCCGGAAGATGCACGAGGCCCCCGGCGTTCCCAACTACGGCGCGCGCGGCCGCGGCCCGCTCCTGAAGGAGGGGATGGTCATCTGCATCGAGCCGATGATCACGATGGGCAAAAAGGCGGTGGTATTCGACGAAGAGGACGGCTGGACCGTCCGCACGCGGGATCGCAAACCGGCGGCGCACTACGAGTTCGCCGTGGCGATCCGCAAGGACGGGCCCGACGTACTGACGGATTTCAGCATCATCGAACGGGCGATCAAACACTAAAAACGACGTTATGGCAAAACAAGCTGCTATCGAACGCGATGGGACGATCATCGAGGCGCTGTCGAACGCGATGTTCCGCGTTGAGCTCGACAACGGCCACGTGCTGACGGCCCACATCTCGGGAAAGATGCGCATGCACTACATCAAGATCCTTCCCGGGGACAAGGTAAAGGTGGAGATGACTCCCTACGATCTGACGAAGGGCCGCATCTCGTTCCGTTACAAATAACAGTACATGAACCAGATTGCTTGAAAAACCATGAAAGTAAAAGCATCCATCAAGAAGAGAAGCGAGGATTGCAAGATCGTGAAGCGTAAGGGTAAGCTCTACGTGATCTGCAAGAAGAATCCCAAGTTCAAAATGCGCCAAGGTTAAACCAACATTAAAGTAGAAAAAAGAAATTTATGGCACGTATAGTCGGTGTAGATTTACCCAAAAATAAACGAGGCGAGATCGGTCTGACCTATATTTACGGTATCGGTCGCTCGACCGCCCGCCACATTCTCGAAACGGCCGGTATCGGCTACGACGTCAAGGTCCAGGACTGGACCGACGAGCAGGTCGGTGCGATTCGCGCGACGATCGCCGATCTGGGTCTGAAGGTCGAGGGCGAGTGCCGTTCGCTCGTTCAGCTCAACATCAAGCGCCTGATGGACATCGGCTGCTATCGCGGCATCCGGCACCGTCTGGGGCTTCCGGTCCGCGGTCAGTCGACCAAGAACAACGCCCGCACGCGCAAGGGCAAGAAGAAGACCGTCGCAAACAAGAAAAAAGCAACGAAGTAATCTTTAGAGAATTATGGCAAAGAAAACTGGAACAGTCAAGAAGAAGGTTGTTAAGGTCGGTCTGGTGGGCAACGCCTATGTGCACTCGACTTTCAACAACGTGATTATCACCATCACGAACGAGTCCGGCGATGTCATCAGCTGGTCCTCGGCCGGTAAGATGGGTTTCCGTGGTTCGAAGAAGAATACGCCGTATGCCGCACAGACGTCGGCAGCCGACTGCGCCAAGGTCGCTTACGACATGGGTCTGCGCAAGGTGAAGGTTTACGTCAAGGGTCCGGGTGCAGGCCGCGAGTCGGCCGTGCGCACGATCCACGGCGCGGGGATCGAGGTGATGGAGATCATCGACGTTACGCCGCTGCCGCACAACGGCTGCCGTGCTCCGAACCGTCGCCGCGTCTAAGGCGCCCGACGGATCCGGAACAGCTTGAGAAGCGTATAACAAACAACAAAACAAGAGAAGAACAATGGGAAAATATATTGGACCTAAATCGAAAATCGCCCGTAAGTTCGGCGAGGCTATCTATGGTGCGGACAAGGTGCTTGAGAAGCGTAACTTTCCTCCCGGACAGCACGGTTTGGCACGCAAGCGCAAGAAGGTGTCGGAGTACGGCACGCAGTTGAGCGAGAAGCAGAAGGCGAAGTATACCTACGGTCTGCTCGAGAAGCAGTTCTCGCGCACCTACGAGCAGGCGGCCCGCATGGGCGGCATCACGGGCGAAAACCTGCTGAAGCTGCTCGAGTGCCGTCTGGACAACGTGGTTTACCGTCTGGGCATCGCCCCGACGCGCGCCGCAGCCCGTCAGCTCGTTTCGCACTGCCATATCTGCGTAAACGGCGCCGTCGTGAACATTCCTTCGTACTCGCTGCGCGCCGGCGACATCGTGTCGGTTCGCGAGAAGTCGAAGAGCCTCGAGGTGATCGCCGACTCGCTTGCAGGCAGCCAGCGCAGCCGCTATGCCTGGCTCGAGTGGGACGGCGCTACGATGAGCGGAAAATTCATTCAGAACCCTGAACGCGAAGAGATTCCCGAGAACATCAAGGAGCAGCTCATCGTCGAGTTGTACTCGAAGTAGTAAATAAACAAATTCAAGATTATGGCAATATTAGCATTCCAGAAACCTGAAAAGGTTATCATGCTCGAATCTACTTCTTCGTTCGGAAAGTTCGAATTCCGACCGCTGGAGCCCGGATTCGGTCGAACGGTCGGAAACGCTTTGCGCCGGATCCTGCTCTCGTCGCTCGAGGGCTATGCGATTACGGCGGTGAAGGTTTCCGGGGTCGATCACGAGTTCGCCGCCATCCCCGGCGTGAAGGAGGATATGTTACACATCATCCTCTTTCTGAAGCAGATTCGTTTTATCCGCACGGTCGATAATCAGGATGCCGAGAAGGTGTCGATCAACGTTGCGGGGGTTACGGAGCTGACTGCCGGATATATCTCGAATTACCTCTCGTTCTTCAAAGTACTGAATCCCGATCTGGTGATCTGCCACCTGGCTCCCGGCACGAAGATGCAGATGACGCTGACGATCGGCAAGGGGCGCGGCTACGTCCCGGCCGAGGAGAACATGCCGGCGGACGCCGATTTCGGTACGCTCCCGATCGATTCGATCTTCACGCCGATCAAAAACGTGAAGTATTCGATCGAGGACTACCGCGTGGAGCAGCGTACGGACTACGAGAAATTGAATTTGGAAATTACTACCGACGGGTCGATCCATCCGAAGGATGCCCTCAAGGAGGCCGCCAAGATCCTCATCCAGCACTTCATGCTCTTCTCGGACGAGAAGATCACGGTGAACATGGAGGACAAGGGGGGCTCGGAGGAGTTCGACGAGGATGTACTGCACATGCGTCAGCTGCTCAAGACGAAGCTGTCGGACCAGGATCTGAGCGTGCGCGCGCTGAACTGCCTGAAGGCGGCCGACGTGGATACGCTGGGCGACCTGGTCAAGCTCAACCGCAACGACCTGCTGAAGTTCCGCAACTTCGGCAAGAAGTCGCTGACGGAGCTCGACGAGCTGCTGGCTTCGCTGAACCTCAAGTTCGGGATGGACGTCGCGATCTACAAACTGGATAAGGATTAGTCCGACCACCGCAAAAACAGTAAAAAACTTTCAATTCGAGTTCTTCCGTGGAACTCCCGCAATGAATTATGAGACACAATAAGAATTACAACCACCTCGGACGCCAGGCAGGGCACCGGAAGGCGCTGATGTCGAACATGGCTTCGTCGCTGATCCTGCACAAGCGCATCGAGACCACGGTTGCCAAAGCGAAAGCGCTGCGCATGTTTGTCGAGCCGCTGGTAACCAAGTCGAAGGAGGATACCACCCACTCGCGTCGTGTCGTATTCTCGTACCTGAAGCAGAAGGAGGCCGTGACGGAGCTGTTCCGCACGATCGCCCCGAAGATCGCCGAGCGTAACGGCGGTTATACGCGCATCCTGAAGACGGGCTTCCGTCTGGGCGATGCGGCCGACATGTGCATCATCGAGTTCGTGGACTTCAACGAGCCCTACACGCTGGGTGTCGTTCCCGCCGCTGCGACGGAGGCGAAGCCCAAGACGCGCCGTTCGCGCAAGAAGACGACGGACGCTGTCGAGGATGCGACGGTCGTAGAGAGCGAGAAACAGGCTTCGAAGGCGGCTGCCAAGGTGAACGCCAAGGCTGCGGCTCCGAAGATGGCCAAGAAGACGAACGTCGGCAAGAAGATGTAACCCTTTCGGGATCGCATCGTTGCAAAACGGGTACTGCAGGGTTGCGGTGCCCGTTTTTTTGTGTGGCTTTGGAAGGCGCGTTTTGGGGTGTGGGTCGCTTCGGGTTTGCAGTTCCGCAAGAAAGCGCAGCTGCCCGCAGCCGCCAGTTGTGGAAGATGTGCTGTCAAAATCGGTCTGTCAGGATCGGCAGCCCGCAACAGCCGCTGGTTTTGGAGGAAATGGTTGCCTGCAAATTCGGTCGCGTAGCGATCGGCAGCCCGCAGCCGCCCCTGGGCGGAGGGCTGCTCCTCTACGTCGCAAGCCCGTCCGCTCGGCTGCGGGCATGTCTTGAGTTAGGGTCGGTCCGTTAGGACCGAGCGGGCCGCAGTTCTTTTTTTTGAAGGATGAATTTGCGCCCGTGAGGGCGCAGCGGGCCGCAGCCTCCGGCAGCGGAGGCCCGCAGTTCGTATCCGAATCTGCGTGTCCTCCGCAGGCTGCAGCCCGAACCGGGAGTAAACCCAAGTGCGCTCGGTAGAGTTGCTTAATTTTGAATATTGAATATTGAATTTTGAATTGCGGCCTTGAAAAGGCCGTGCGGGCCGCAGCCTCCGGCGGCGAAGGCCCGCAGTTCGCGTCCCGAAGGTCCGCTCGCGCGGTCTCTTCGCAGGCTGCGCCCCGAGGCTGGGGCGGCGGGCTGCTCCTCTGCGTCGCAAGCCCGTCCGCTCGGCTGCGGGCATGTCCTGAGTTAGGGGCGGTCCGTTGGGACCGAGCGGGCCGCAGCTTCGCCCCGCGAAGGCCCGCTGCTCGCGTCCGAAAGTCCGCTCGCACGTCCTTCGCAAGCTGCGGCCCGATTTCGTCATTCTGAATTTTGAATAATGAATTTTGAATTTCGGCCTTGAAAAGGCCGTGCGGGCCGCAGCCTGGGGCCGGCGGAGGCCCGCAGTTCGTGTCCGAATCTGCATGTCCTCCGCAGGTTGCGCCCCGACGGGAGTAAGCCCAAATGTGTTCGGCAGCGTTGCTTAATATTGAATTTTGAATCTGCGGCTTCGTCGAAGCCGCAGTGGTCCGCGGCTCGCGTCCGCAAGTCTGCTCGCACGTCCTCCGCAAGCTGCAGCCCGCAACTTCTCCGGATAGCTGCGCGCTGTTTTTAGTTCTTCCTTTTGAATTTTTCACTTGCCGACCGCCCGTTTCCCGAAGCGGCGTTCGAGCGCGAAGAAGAGCTTCGCGGCGCCCCAGCCGAGGAGAAGCCCCAGGACCCCCCCCCAGCAGATGTCCATCGGGAAGTGCTTCGCCAAATAGATGCGCGAGTAGCAGATCAAGAGGGTGCAAAGCGTCATGAGGATCGTGAACCAGCGGCGCCGAAGAACCCGGATCGCGAGCAGTGCGAGCGAGCAGACGGTGGAGGCGTGGGCCGAGACGGTGCCGTAGTGCCCGCCGACGGCTTCGAGCGGGACGTGGACGGCGGGATCGGCCGGCAGCCCCAGGGCGCGCAGCGTGCGCAGCGAGTCGGGCGAAATGGCGAGCCCCTCTAATTCGGGGGTGAACATCGGCCGCCAGCGCGGGGCGAAGTCGGGGAGCAGGCCGCCGAGGGGTCCGCTGTGCTTGAAGATTCCCGCCACGATGTCGGCGGCCCCCATCGCTGCCGCCAGCAGCCCGATGAAGAGCAGCAGCATCCGCCAGCCGTAGCGCCGGCCGACGAGCCAGAAGATCAGGAGGTAGAGCGGGATCCACAGCGGGGTCCCCGAGACGGCGAGCATCGCGCGGTCGAGGCCGTCGCCGCCGTCGAAGTTGAGAGCCAGAAACAGGTCGTGATCGAAGGTGTACATGGGTTACGGGTCGGAAAAAACGTCAGAACTGAAAATAGATGAAGGGTTGGATGTCGGCGCTCTTGACCTGCATCACGACCCAGATCATCCCTGCGAGCAGGGCGGCCTGCACCCCCATCGGGGCATCGGTGACGAAGCGTTCGAACCGGCGGTCGCCGCTCTCCGGCACGAAGTGCAGCAGGAAACCTGCGGCGAGCAGCAGGAAGACGCCGCGGTAGCCCGCCGCCACCTGCGGGGCGAGCGAGAGGTCGAAGGCGGTGAAGATCTGGTGCAGCAGCAGTTCGGCCGTCTGCATCGAGTCGGCGCGGAAGACGAGCCAGCCGAGGCAAACGAGGTGGAAAGTGAGCAGGATGCCGAAAAGCCGGCTGACGGGGTGCATGTCGCGCCCCGCGACTTTTGCGCCGGGGACGGCGGCGAGCCACATCTTGTGCAGCGCCAGCGCCACGCCGTGCAGCGCCCCCCAAAGCAGGAAGCGGATCGCCGCGCCGTGCCACAGGCCGCCGAGGAGCATCGTCAGCAGCAGATTGAGGTAGGTGCGCAAGCGGCCCCGACGGTTGCCGCCGAGCGAGATGTAGAGGTAGTCGCGCAGCCATGTCGAGAGCGAGATGTGCCAGCGGTGCCAGAATTCGGTGATCGTCGCCGAGCGGTAGGGGGCGTCGAAGTTCTTCGGGAAGCGGAACCCCATGACGAGGGCCAGGCCGATGGCCATGTCCGAGTAGCCCGAGAAATCGCAGTAGATCTGCAGGGCATAGCCGTAGATGCCCATGAGACACTCGAAGCCCGTGTAGAGCAGCGGTTCGTCGAAGATGCGGTCGACGAAGTTCAGGGCGATGTAGTCCGAGACGACCGCCTTCTTGAAGAGGCCCGTCAGCAGGAGGCAGAGGGCCGATCCCAGCATTTCGCGCGTGATCTCCGGTGTGCGGCGGATCTGCGGGATGAAGTCGCGGGCCCGCACGATCGGGCCGGCGACCAACTGCGGGAAGAAGGAGAGGTAGAAGAGGTAGTCGATCCAGCGGTCGAGGGGGCGCAGCTGCCCGCGGTAGATGTCGATCGTGTAGCTCATCGACTGGAAGACGAAGAAGGAGATGCCGACCGGCAGGAAGATGTTCTGGAACTCGAGGAATCCGCTGCCGAAGAGGCTGTTGGCGATTTCGGTCAGAAAGTTCGTGTACTTGAAGTAGCCCAGCATGCCGAGGTTGCAGGCGACGCTGGCGCCGACTAACCAGCGCCGGGCCCGCGGGCTGCGGCTCAGGTAGATCGAGTAGCCGATCATGTAGTCGTAGGTGGCCGCCAGGAGAAGCAGGACGAAGTAGATGCCGCTCGACTTGTAGTAGAAGTAGAGCGAGAAGAGGACGACGTAGACGATGCGGAGCGTCGTCGTGCGGCGCATCAGCCGGTAGAGGGCGAAGAAGCCGACGAAGAGAAACAGAAAAAGGCCGCTGCTGAAGATCAGCGGCGAAGAGGCGTCGTAAGAGAGAAGCGACGCAAGCCTTTCGAACAGCTCCTTCATCGTTTCGGCGCTTCGTTAGGGTCGGGCGGGTCGGGCGGGCGGTGCCAGGAGGACGGCGGCTGCGGCTGCAAGCGCCTCCGAAGCGGCGTAGGAGGGCCGTTTCGATCCGGCCCCGGGGGCTGTCCCGGCTGCGACTTCAGCCCGGGCCGCGGTTTCGCTGCCGGTCGATCGGGTCGCGGCGGTTTTGCGTGGGGCGGCGGTTGCGGCGTTCGTGGCTGCGGAGCGTTCCGCTGCCCGTTCCGCAGTTCGTTTCGACGGATGTTCCGCCTGCTTCGCGGCCCGTCTGCCGGCCCGTTTTGCAGCGCGGTCCGCGGTTTCTCCGGCGCTCCTGTCCGCTGCGTTTCGGGGGGCTTTCTCCAAAGGCGCCGCCGTGGCGGCCCCACTTGCGGTCTCGGCGGTGTTTTCCGTTGCTTTTCCCGAGATTGCCGCAGCGGCCGATGCCGGGGCGCCTGCCGTTTGCTGCCGGTCGGGGCGCATCGCTGCCTGCCCGCCGCGGTTCGCCGTCTGCTCCCCGTATGGGTCCGGTCCCCCGGGGCGGAGCGTCGGCCGGATGCCGATGCGGTCGATCGAAGCCCGTACCGCCGAGTCGACGACCGGTTCGGTGCGGCGCTGCAGCTGCTCGGCCGCGCGCTTCGCCTCGACGTTGATCGCATCGAAGAGGGCCCAGGCCACCCGCCGGCCGCCGGCGTAGTTGATATGGGTGAAATCCTTCCCCGCCCAGCCGCGCGCCACGAACTCGCTGATGCCGCCGTCGGCCTGCATCGCATCGTAGGTGGACCAGAAGGCCGCCCCCTGGTTGCGGGCCGCCGTCCGCTGGCAGTCGAGCATGTAGGGGATGGCATCCATCGAGGCGATCCCCTGCTCGTTCCGCACGGCGCGGTCGCTGACCCCCATCACCAGCACGGCCGCTGTCGGAAAGCAGTGGCGCACGTAGGCGATGATCTTCTCGATCTGCGCCCCGTAGCTCGTGTAGGAGCGAACCCCCGCCTGCATGATGTTCAGCCCGTATTGGAGGATCACCAGGTCGTAGCCCGCCAGGGCGTTGATCTGGGCGTTCACGGCGGGATTCGTGCGGAAGATCGCCTGCCCGTTGTTGCTGCGCACGGAATAGTTGTCGACCGATACCCCCTTCTGCTCGAAGACGGCCCCGTAGCCGATCATCTCCGAGGCTCCTTCGAGAACGCGGAATTCGAGCGTGTGGATCGTGGGGGCCGTGACGACCGTCTGCCGCACGTGCGGCGCCCCCTCGACGGTGAAGCGGCGGCGCAGCGTGTCGTTGAGCACCAGTTCGATGCGGCTGCGCGCCGGGGCGATGAAGAGGACGCGGGCCGTCGTGCAGGAGTCGAGCCGGCGGCGGTACTGCGTCGCCTCCCAGCGGGTCGAGGCGCCGTCGGTCGGGCGGCAGACCCACCCCGAGACGTAGAAGTGTTCGCCGAGCGGGGCGGGGACGCTCTTGTGTTTCATGACGTTGTAGGCGGTCCACCCCTTCGACTGGGTGCGGACCGTGCGGCGGTAGGCGGTGAGCGGCGAGGCCATGGGCGCGAAGCCCGTGCCGCGGCCGCCGAAGGCGCTTTGGAGCCGCTCGCGCAGGTCGGCCGTGAGGATGTCTCCCTCGACGAACGAGTCTCCCAACACGGCGATGCGCACGGGGCGGTCGGCCGTAAGCAGCGTGTCGCAGAAAGCGGCGAAGCGTCCGTCGGCACTGAAATCCTCGATCGGCGTCAGTCGCGGGGCGTAGCGGTGCGGATCGGGCTGCGGGGCCGGGCGTTCGGCCGCCTGCGCGGCGAGGCGCCATTCGAAGCTGACGGCCGCTTCGGGCCGCAGCGTGTCGGCGGCGGGGCCGGGTGCATCGGGGGCCGGCTCCGCGGGGTCGGGCGGGAGCGGCGCGGCGTCGATCTGCCGGGTGACGGCGTCGAAATCGACGGCGAACTCCCGCTCGTCGAAGAGCTCGACCGACGAACTTTTCGCCGCTGCGCGCTCCTCGAAGGCGTAGAGGTCGGAGAAGATGTTGGCGCGGCGCAGCCGCATGCCGCCCACCGTGACGGGCGGAATGAAGCTGACGACGAGCAGCACGACCGTCACCAGAGCGGCGATCTGCAGTCCGCGCAGGGCGTAGTCGGTTCGGGGGTCGGCCATGTGCAGAGGGGCGTCAGTCGCGGCGCCCGAGGATCAGGAAGACGTAGTAGAGCACCGAGGCGACGGCGCTGAGCGCCGCCACGAGGTAGGTGCGGGCGGCCCAGCGCAGGGCGATGCGGGCCTGGCCGAGCTGCGGTTCGGCCATGAGCCGGCTCGACCGCAGCCACTCGAGGGCGCGTTCCGAGGCGTTGTACTCCACGGGCAGCGTGACGAGCGAGAAGAGGGCCGAGAGGGCGATCATGCCGACGCCGATCCAGCAGAGGAGCTCGTTGCGGGTCGTGGCCAGCAGCACGAGCCCCGCGAGGATCACCCAGGTGGCGGCCGTCGAGGCGAACTGCACGACGGGGACCAGCTGCGAGCGCAGCACGAGCGGCGCATAGGCGCGGGCGTGCTGCACGGCGTGGCCGCATTCGTGGGCCGCGACGGCGGCCGCGGCGACGCTGCGCGAGCCGTAGACCGTGTCGCTGAGGTTGACGGTCATCGTCTGCGGGTTGAAGTGGTCGGTGAGCTGGCCGCGGACGTGGGTCACCCGGACGTTGCGGATGTTGTGGTCGCGGAGCATTTTTTCGGCGACTTCGGCGCCCGTCAGCCCCCCGGGGAAGGGGACCTCGGCGTACTTCTTGAAGACGGCCTGCAGGCGGGCCTGCACGATCCAGCCGGCGACGCCGATGAGGATCATCAGCAGGAACATCCCCGTCTGGCCCGGGATGCGGCCGTCGGCGTATCCTGCCTGGAGCAGGGCGAAGAGCGGTTGAAGAAACATCGTGTGCATGGTTTTAACGGTTACAGCTCCGCTTTTTTGCAAAAAGCGGGCTTTGTATGGGGCAAAAGTACGAAATTATGCGTTACTTTGCATCATATTTTCCGAAAAAGGCCTCGATGAAACTCGAACTTGACATCGCCCGCCGCATCGCGCGGAGCCCCTCCGGCGGCTCGCGCTCCGTCATGGAGCGCATCGCCGTCGTCTCGGTGGCCCTGAGCGTGGCGACGATGCTCCTCTCGCTGGCGATCATCGTGGGGTTCAAGCGCGAGATCGCGCGCAAATTGGCCTCCTTCTCGTCGCATGTCGTCGTGACGGATCCGCGCAACATCGGCTCGGCCGACGCCGTGCCGGTCCGCCTGCCGGCGGCTTTCGATTCGCTCGCCGCGGCCGAGCCCGGCTTCCGCCGTCTGGCCCGCTATGCGCTGCGGGGCGGCATCATCCGCACGGAGGAGGCGGTCGAGGGGGTGATGCTGAAGGGGGTGGATGCCGCCTACGACCTCACGGCCTTCGGCGAGTGGCTCGTCGAGGGGGCCCTGCCCCGCATCGGCGGCTCGGTCCGCACGAAGGATGTGCTTCTCTCGCGCCGGTTGGCCGAGGCGCTGCGCGTCGGGGTCGGCGACCGCATCGAGCTGCTCTTCATCGAGCCGGACGCCCGGCCGCACCGCGACCGCTTCCGGATTTCGGGGCTCTACGCCTCGGGGATGGACGAGCTGGACCGCACGACGCTCCTGACGGACCTTCGCAACGTCCAGCGCCTCTCCCTCTGGGAGGCGGACGAGGTGACGGGGTGCGAGATCGTCCTCGACCGGCTCGACGGGGCCCCCGACTTCGCCGCGCGGCTCGACCGGCGGCTCTTCTGCGACGAGGAGGAGCGCTTCGACAACCTCGCCGCCCTCAGCGTGCAGGAGCTCTACCCGAACATCTTCGACTGGCTCAAGGCCCACGACGTGAATGCCGCCGTGATCCTCGCGATCATGCTCGCCGTCGCCTTTTTCAATATGTCCGCCGCGCTGCTCACCGTCGTGCTCGAGCGCATCCGCATGATCGGCCTGCTGCGGGCCCTCGGGATGCCCCTTGCCTCGCTGCGCCGCATCTTCCGCTACCGCGCGGCCCTGATCGCCCTCCGCGGCCTCGTCTGGGGCAACGCTGCGGGGCTCGCCCTCTGCGCCCTGCAGGCCCGCTTCGGCTTCGTGAAGCTCGACGCCGAGGGCTACCTGCTCTCGGCGGTTCCGATCGCCGTCGAATGGGGGTGGTGGCTGGCCCTCAACGGGGGCTTCGCCGCGGCGATTTTCCTGCTCATGACCGTGCCGGCATCGGTCGTGGCGACCGTCAAACCCGATGAAACCATGCGTTATGAGTAGCGAAACCGTCAAACCCTGCGGCGCCCGCTTCCGCGCCCGCCTCTGTTCCCGCCTCTGTTCCCGCCTCCGTTCCCGCCTCCGTTCCCGCCTCCGTGCCACTGCGGCGGCCACCCGCGGCGGTGCCGGATCGGCCGCAATGCAGGCCGGCGCCCGAAACGCCGCTGCCAGTTCGTCCAACTCCGTAAACTCCGACCGATGAAACGCCTTTTCCGCCTGCTGCTGCCGCTGCTGCTTCTGCCGGCGCTCACCTCCTGCGACACCGCCCACCGCATGCGCGAGAAGGTCCGCCTCGAAGGGGTCGAGCGGGTCCGCCCCCAGGGCCTCACGCACCTGCTCGTCGTCCTGCGCGCCACGAACGACTCGGCGCACAACCTCAAGCTCAAGGAGATGACCCTCACGTTCTACTACCGCGACGCCTCCCGGCCGACCCTGACGGCCACGCTGCTCGACCCCGTCGTGCTGCGCCGCCGCACCTCGGGCGAGCTCCCCACGAAATGGCGCCTCGACTATGCCGACGCGCTGGCCTGGCTCCCCCTGCTGCGCTCGATAGAAGCGGGCAGCCTCGATGACTGGCGGGTCTCGGTGCGGATGAAGGGGCGCGGCGGGATGATACCTATAAAAATAAGCCGCGAAGGACTCTCCGTGCCGCAGCTGCTGTGCACCTTCGGCGTGGATGCGGAGCTCGGCAGGCTGCTGCGGGCGCCGAGACCCGAATAACCCGCCCTTTCGCGCGGCATCCGCGTGGAATTTCCGCAGCATCCGCGTAGAAAAAGAAGAAACCGAAAACTCCAGAAAAAAACTGAAAAGACCATGAATCGCAACCTCTTTCTTCTGACCCTCTGGCTGCTCTTCGCCGCAGCCGGCACCGCGCAGGCCCAGTCGCTCGCCGCGTTCCGCGAACGCCTGGCGCACACCCTCACCCCCGGGGCCCCCTCCGAGGGGCGTGTCACGGTGACCGAGGCGGGCGATGCCGCCGCGGCCGTGGCGCGGCTCGCCTCGCGCCCTGCCCCGACCCGTCTGCGCGGCTACCGCGTCTGCATCTTCTTCGACAACGGACAGGATGCCCGCGCCGGCGCCACGGCCGCCAGCAACCTTTTCCGGGAGCACTTCCCCGACGTGAAGCTCTACATGGACTACGAGAATCCCTATTTCCGCGTCACGGTGGGCAACTGCCTCACCATCGAGGAGGCGATCATCCTGAAAGGCAGGCTCTCGGAGCTCTTCCCGAAGGCTTTTCCGAAGAGCGTCGAGCTGCTCGTCGCCGACCTTTTGGAATAAAAAAACCGCTTTTTTGAAAAATTTTACTTTTTTTCTTTGCGGTTCGGTCGCGAATACATATATTTGCGTCGTTAAATCGTTTCATCTAAAAGATTTAGAGGTATGAAAAAGTTCTATTCCTTTCTGATCGTTCTGGCTGCTGCCGCCATGGTCGGCTGCGCCGGCAATGCGAACAAGACGGCCGCTGCCGCCGATGCTGAAGCTGCTGCTGTCGAGGCCGTTGAGGCTGCCGAGGGCTGCTGCGAGAAGGCTGACTCGTGCAAGAAGGAGTGCTGCCAGGAGAAGGCCGGCGAGTGCGACGGCACCTGCGCAGACTGCGCCAAGAAGGCTGCCGAGGAGGTTGTCGAGAAGGCTGTCGAGGCCGTTAAGGCCGAGTAAGGGCTTTCCTGCTCGCCGCGCTGCGAAGCGACAATCCGTAAGGGATCTGCCGAAGGGCGGAACCCCTGAAAATGAAAGCCGTCGGGATTCGTTCCCGGCGGCTTTCACCGTTTTCGGCGGCGCCGGCAAGACGAATCGTCTCCGAATGGCCTTCCGACGCCCGCTCCGACGCCCCGTCCGCCGAAAAAAAGTTGCTTGTTAAACAGCTGAAATACAATTATTTGCGCAAAAATCGAGGGGGGGGGATTTCTCCCTTTGAAAAAGTTGCAAAAGTCGAAAAATCCGTTTAGTTTTGTCAAAACGTAACCGATGCCCGAACGGCCGAACACCCTACGATTATGAAATCGAAATCCTGTATCGCGCTCCTCTCGACCCTCTTTTGCTGCGCCATGGCATACGGCCAGAAGACAGCCGTCAAGAGCAACCTGCTTTACGATGCGACGGCCACGATCAACCTCGGTGTCGAGGTGGGGCTCGCCCCCCGCTGGAGCATCGACCTCTCGGGCAACTTCAACGGCTGGACCTTCTCGCACGGCCGCCGCTGGAAACACTGGCTCGTGCAGCCCGAAGCCCGCTACTGGTTCTGCGACCGCTTTTCGGGCCACTTCCTCGGCGCTCACCTGCTCGGCGGCCAGTACAACGTCGGCGGCATCAAGACCCATCTTTCGATCTTGGGCACCGACTTTTCGCCCCTCCGGGAGTACCGCTACCAGGGGTGGTTCGCGGGCGCAGGCGTCGCCTACGGCTACAGCTGGATCCTCGGGCGCCACTGGAACCTCGAAGCCGAGCTCGGCTTCGGCTACATCTACACGAAATACGACCGCTTCCGCTGCGTCGGCTGCGGCAAGAAGGTCGCCGAGAACCGGCCGCACCATTACGTCGGTCCGACCAAGGCGGCCATCAACCTGGTTTACCTCTTTTGACGCCTCTTTTGGCGCTCCCGAAAACGCCCCTCCCAAACGCCCCGAAAACCCCCGAACGATGAAACCGATCCGAATCCTCCTCTCCGCCCTCTTTTCGGCCGCGGCCTGCGCCTGCTTCTCGCCCCTCTTTGCGCAGCAGGGGGCTGTGGGCTTCGACCGCGTGACGGTCGCCCCCGACGGCTCGATGATGAAGGTCGGCATGGAACTCGACCTCCGCGCGCTCGACGTCCCCTCGAACCGGGCCGTGGTGCTGACTCCGCGCCTCGTGAACGGCGCGGACAGCCTCTGTCTGCAGTCGGTGGGCGTCTACGGCCGGCGCCGCTACTTCTATCACGAGCGCAACGGTTTGGGCGCGCTGGGGACCGAGGGCGACCTCGTGCTGCGCGCCTCGAAGCTCGGCGGCGAGCCCGTCAGCTACCGCGCCGAGGTTCCCTATGCCGAGTGGATGAACGGCGCCCGCCTCGTGGTGCGCCGCAGCGACTGCGGCTGCTGCCAGCGGGTGCTGGCCCAGGAGGAGACGGTCCTCGGCGGCTACCGCAAGGTGGTCTACGTGCCGCACTTCGTCTACGTGCGTCCCGAGGCCGAGGCGGTCAAGGAGCGCCACTTAGAGGGTCGCGCCTTCATCGACTTCCCCGTGAACCGCACGGAGATCCGCCCCGACTACCGCGGCAACCGGCAGGAGCTGGCGAAGATCCGCGCCACGATCGACTCGGTGCGCAACGATGCCGACATCACGGTCAAGGCCCTTGCGATCAAGGGCTTCGCCTCGCCCGAGGGCTCCTGGGCCTCCAATGCCCGGCTGGCCGAGGGGCGCACCGGGGCGCTGAAACGCTACGTCTCGGACTACTATCATTTTGCGCCCGGCTTCATCGCCGTCTCGTGGGAGCCCGAGGACTGGGAGGGGCTGCGGCGCTTCGTCGAGGCCTCGGGGCTGGAGCACCGGGCCGAGATCCTGGCGATCATCGACGCCGGCGGCGATCCCGACGCCCGCGAGCGGAAGATTCGCGCGGCCTACCCCGCGGAGTATCGCTACCTGCTCGACAACTGCTACCCGGCGCTGCGCCACTCCGACTACCGGATCGACTACGTGATCCGCAGCTATACGGATGCCGGGGAGATTCGGCGCCTCATCCGCACGCGTCCGCAGCGGCTGAGCCTCGCGGAGTTCTTCTTCGCCGCGCAGCAGATGGAGCCGGGGAGCGAGGAGTTCAACGGGGCCTTCGAGACCTGCGTGCGGATGTACCCCAGCGACCCGACGGCCAACCTCAATGCGGCCAATGCGGCGATGGCGAAGGGCGACCTGAAGTCAGCGGCGGCCTACCTGGCCAGGGCGGGTGCGACCCCCGAGGCGCTCTATGCGCGCGGCGTCTGCGCGACGCTCGGCAAGGATTACGAGGCTGCGGAGCCGCTGTTCCGGGAGGCGGCCGCAGGCGGTGTCGCGGAGGCGGCGGAGGCGCTGGCGCAGCTGGCCGAACTGAAGACGCAGCCCTGACGGAAGAATCCCGCGGAGGCGGCGGCATCCGGACGGAGACAATACGGAGCGGCCGATTCGCGTTTATATAGCGCATGAAAAAGGAAATCATTAACCTCAAAAACAAGAACAAACTTATGAAAATCAAGAATCTGATGATCGGAATGGCCGCTTGCGCCGCTCTGACCGCCTGCACGAGCGACGGCAGCGATGAGCCCGGGCCCGACCCGAATGCAGGGACCGGCAAATCTTACGTTTCGTTCCGGATCGTCTCCGCCAACGGCGGCGGCCGGGCTGCGGACGGCGAATATGACGCCGGAGCGGCCGATGAATCCAAGGTGAACGACGCCGCGTTCTTCTTCTATGACGAAGACGGCAATTTCGCCGTTCAGGGGATCACCCTTTCGGCCTTCGATCCCAGCTCGCAGATCCCTGTCGGCAGCGTGTCGCATATCGGCAGCGTGCAGGTGATTCTGCAGAACGAATCGGGCTATGTCCCCGCGCAGGTGCTGGCCGTGCTGAATATGCCCGAAGGCCTGAGCGAGAACGATTTTATCGGCAAGTCGCTGACGGAGGCCATGGCTCTGACGACAGCGAATTACGGCCGGGCCGTCACTTCGAGCGAAGGCGCTGCCCAGACGAGCAGTACGGTGTTTCTGATGACCAACGCCACCTATCTTTCGACCGACAGCCCTGCGAAGGCGATGTGCGCAACGCCGGTTCCGGCCGCCTCCCTCTGCAAGACGCAGGCCGAGGCGGAAGGCGCGCCCGTAGCATTTATGTGGAGCGCGTGGCCGCCAAAGCCAAGCTGACGAAGGGCACCGATTTGGACAACAACTCGACGCTGGCGGGTTACCCGGTCGGCGAGGGTGATGCGATCCAGCACAAGGACCTCAAGATTACCATTACGGGCTGGACCCTGGCGGGCACCAACAAGTCGAGCTATGTGTTGAAGAACATCGACCATACGTGGACCGATACGAATCTGTGGTCCGGCTGGAACAGTGCGGCCAACTACCGCTCGTTCTGGGCCAAGGACCCGAACTATACGTTCGCTTCCGCAGACGATTATACGGGTACGACGCCGGTGCTGAACGCGAAGACCTTCGCGCGCGCGGCTACGGCGGCCGGTGCAGCCGAATACTGCCTTGAGAATACGTTCGATGCAACGATGTTCGCAGATCGGACACCGGCTTTCGACTGGCATGCCGCTGCCACCTATGCATTGGTCGCTGCACAGATGCAGGTCGTAACGGACGGTACGGCGGCCGATGCGAAAACGCTCCTCCGCTATAAGGGCACCCTTTACGAAGAGGCTTCGTACAAGGCGAAAGCCATTGCGGATGTCGTCAACTCGCATGCGTTGTACAAGCAAGTGGGAACGGATCCGTATGCGCCGATCGCCGCAGCCGATTTGACGTTTGCGAACCATTCGGACGGCGCCGGAAAGGTCAAGCTCGTTCTGACGGAGGCTGCTGCTGCAAACACGTGGAACACCAAAGCCGACGGCTCCGGCGAAGTGGTGACGGCCGAGACCATCAACGGGTATTTCAATTCGTTGAGCCCTGCCGACGGCTTCAAGGATGGCAAGATGTACTACATCATTCCCATCGAGCACCTCAACCAGCCGGCCGACGGATCGGATGTCGTTGGTAAATACGGGGTTGTTCGCAACCACCTCTACATGCTGACGGTCAACAAGATCACCAAGCTCGGGCATGCCGTCTGGGATCCGGATGCGCCGATCACTCCGACCGACAACCCCGAAACCTACTATCTGGCGGCCACGCTGAACATCCTCTCGTGGCACATCGTCAACCAGAACGTGGATCTTTAGTCCGAACCGATGAAACTGCCGGCATTTCTTCTGCGTCCGTTGTGGGCGGTCGTCGCACTCGCTGCGATGACCGCCTGCCAAGGCGCGATTTACGACGGCGAGGGCGACTGCACGGCCTACTACCGCATCCGCTTCCGCTACGACTGGAACATGAAGTTCGCCGATGCCTTCGCCCACGAGGTCAAGGCGGTGACCCTCTATGTCTTCGACCGCAGCGGCAAACTCGTCCTGCAGCAGAGCGCTTCGGGTGCGGAACTCGGAGAGGAGGGCTACCTCATGCCGGTTGAACTCGCCCCGGGCGACTACGATCTGCTGGCCTGGTGCGGCGAAGGACTGACCGACGGCGGGCTCTCGTTCTCGGTTCCCGCGGCCGACACGAAGGAGGCGCTGCGCTGCACGATGACGCGCACGCGCGATGCCGCCGGCCGCGCCGCGGTCGATCCCGACGGCGGCCTGAAACCCCTGTACCACGGCTATGTCGAGGCGCAGCACTTCCCCGAAGAGGAGGGCGTGCACGTCATCGACCTGCCGCTCAAGAAGAACACGAACAGCATCCGCGTCGTGCTCAACCAGCAGGGCGGGGAGCCGATCGCCGAGGACGACTTCATCTTCGAAATCACCGACGACAACGGCCGGATGGAGTGGGACAACTCCCTGCTGCCCGACGAGCGGCTCGTCTATCCCGCCTGGCATGTCGCGACGGGCTTCGCCGATCTCGGCCCCGAGGAGGATATCTACGATGATCTTCCGGCTGCCGGGACCCCGGCTGCGGCGGCCCCGCGCGCCGACGGCTCGATCTCGGTGGGCGTGGCGCTCGCCGAATTCACCATCGGCCGCCTCGTGAAGGAGGGCCACAACCCCTATCTCACGGTGAAGGTCCGCGAGACGGGCAAAACGGTCTTTTCGCTGCAGCTCGTCAAATACCTCCTCTTCGTCAAGGGGTATTACAACCGCGAAATGGACGCCCAGGAGTATCTCGACCGCCAGGACGATTACGCCCTCACCTTCTTCCTCGACAGCGGCGGCCGCTGGATCGATACGTATATTTATATCAACGACTGGCGCGTCGTGCCGCAGGACGTCGACCTTTGACCCGCTTTGCCATGTTCGAACTGAAACGATACGGAATCCTGCCGGCGCTGTTCGCGGCGCTCCCGCTCCTCGGCCTCGCGCTGGGGGCGGCGGCCTGCACCGACGACGGCGGCGACGGCCCCTCGGGGCCGGACACCCCCGTGCAGGTCGGCTTCACCATCTCGGCCCGCGCCGAGGCGGGGGACGGCCACGGTTTCAATCAGGGCACCGAGGCGGAGTATGCGCTGTACAAGGATAAGCTTCATTTCTACCTCTTCGACAACGCCGGGAATGCCGGCGATTCGAAGTTCATCGCCGAGTTCACGCCGACGAGCGTCTCCCCCGTCGGCACGGGTCCCGGCACGGGCTCGGGCGGCACCGGCAGCACCGGCGGAACGGGTACAAGCGGAACCGGCACCGGCACTGACGCCGCCGGGGAGGTGATCGGGACCGGGACCGAAGGGATCGACACCTCGTGGTATGTCGAGGGCGAGCTGTCGGCCGACGTGGCGAAAAAGTGCGCCGGCGGCTTCCGCTTCGTGGTGCTGGCCAACGTCGCCGAGGGCCTCGATACGACGCAACCCGATCTGCGCCTCTCCGCCGTGAATGCCGCGGCGCGCAAATGGGACAAAAAAGCAACCGCCTCGTCGGGTTTCGTCTCCGCCGGCGATCTGCTGCCCGACGGCCTGCCGATGTACGGCTGCCGGCGCTACACGGCGGCGGCGTTCCGTCCCGAGGTGCAGACCGATCTGGGCGAGATCAACCTGCTGCGGGCCTTGGCCAGAGTCGAGGTGGTCTGGGTCTCCGAGCACACGCTCAACAATCTGCGAGTGGTATTCCCCACCGGGAACGACGCCTATTCCCTCGCGCCGAAAGACCCGGGGCAGACGACTTCCCACGACGCCTCCGACGGGTGGCTCAATGCATGCACCTCCGGGGACGCCGAGAACGCCGTGATGCAGCGCCATTTCGCCAAGATCGATGGGGCCACGAATACCGAAGGCAAGCCGGTCGAGCTCTACCGCTGCTACCTGCCCGAATACGCCCTTCCCACGGACCCTGCCGCCTTCGGTATCGTGCTTCACTACCAGCGAAAAGACAGCGAAAAAATAGAGCCGGACGAGAGCAATTCGAATCCCAACATCTTTTTCGCCAATTACCTGCCCGGCGCGTCGCATCCGACGCAATCGGCGTATCCGCTGGTCCGCAATCATATCTACCGCTTTACGGTCACGGTGAACGACAGCATGCAGCCCTCGGTGTACTACGCAGTCTGCAAGTGGGAGACGGGCAGCGCGGAGATCGAATTCGATTAGCGCGCCGCCGGCCGGCAGTGGGCAGTAGGCAGTAGGCAGTGGGCAGTGGGCTGCCGGCTTCGGACCGCCGATCCGTGTGCCCGCAGGGGCATGGCAGCCGTGGCAGCCGCAGAACCGTGGGCCCGTGCGGCCCGTGGCCGCCGGTCGCAGAGCCGTGGGGCCGTGTAGCCCGTAGCCGCCGCTTGTTGAGCCGTGGGGCCGTGTAGCCCGTAGCCGCCGCTTGTTGAGCCGTGGGGCCGTGTGGCCCGTAGCCGCCGCTTGTAGAGCCGTGGGCCCGTGCGGCCCGTGGCCGCCGGTCGCAGAGCCGGCTGTAAGGCCGCGTGACCCGTGGGGCCGTGGGGGCTCGCAGAAGCCGCAGGAACCGTATGCCCGCTGTGCAGGGCACGATCCGATGGCTTAGAGATTTAGTTTGTAATTTGTTATGATTAGTTCGCTTCCTATACCGCATCGTCTGCTTTGCGGCGCCCTCTCGGTGCTGCTTTTGCTCGGCGGCTGCACCCGCGACCCCGAGGAGCTGCTCCCCTTCGACGGCGAGGGGCGCCCCGCCACGGTCACGCTCTCGTGGAGCGCCCCCGATATGGATGTCCTCTCCCGCGCCGAGACGAGCCCCTCGAAAGTCGAGGGCGTCTGGGTCGGCATCTTCAATGCGTACACCGGTCAAATGACCGGCTCGGATTTCTTCGATGTCAGCTCCGACAACGAAGAAACGAGCAACCCGAACCCGATCGGGAAAATCGAGACCAAATCGGGCGAAAGCCGGATCGTCGCCGTGGCCAACTACACCTACTACTACGGCATCACGGGCAACGAGACGCTCCAGGAAAAGGCGAACGAGGCGGCCGGGCTCGGAGCGGCGGATGAATCGCTCCTGCGCTGGAAGATGCGGGACCTGCTCGCCGCCGTATCGACCTGGGACGAGTTCTGCTCGATCGTCGTACTGCCCAACGATGCCCGCGACCTCTCCGACGGCGGCGCCCCCTTCCTCATGTCGGGCGTCTTCGTTCCCAAGACCGACTCGCACCCCTCCGGCGCGGATTGGATCGCCTCGAATAAAAACACCTATTCACTCTCGCCCAACGATAACGACCTGAAGGATAAGGGCTCCATCCACCTCCGCCGCGTCCTTTCGCACGTGAAGTTTTCCGTCACGGGGAACACGGAAAAGCAGGTCTCCGTCAAGGTCAACAGCTGGCGCGTGCATTACAAGCCCATACTCTGCTACCTTTACGAGCGGGAGACGAACGCCGCCGACGAGGAGCAGTATATCTTCGGCAGGTTCACGCCCGATTTCAAGCCGCTGGAGAGCTCGACCGCGAACGTCTACGAGCACAACTACATCGACGCCCTCCGCTCCACCTCCATCACCACCTATTCGACCCGCGCCGACACCGGCGCCGATGCGGAGACTACCTATAATTTCTCGTTCTACCAGTTCGAGAACAAGCACACGGGCCATACCTGGACGGAAACCGCGAACGGCGAAACGACCACCTACGGCACGGTCTATGACGACCGCGAACGGGAGTACAAGGAGCCGGTCGCCGGCGCCTCCGACACCCCCTCCGCCGCGACCCGCATGCACGACGGCACCGTCAAGGAGACCAATACGGGCCTCTACAAAATGCTGTGCGCTGACGATACCCCGCCGGTCACCATGGCCGACAAGGGCGGCCCGAACGCCAATGTGAACAACTTCGCCTCCTTCGTCGAGATCAACGCCACGGTCTCCTACCCGGTGACGGACGGCGAGGGGAATACGTACACCCGCACGGGCGACGTGACCTATGTCGTCCACCTCGGCTATTGCGAGGGCGGGAACGACGAGGCGGCGAAGTCGCTCGACTTCAACTGCCGCCGCAACACGGAGTATACCTACAACGTCACGGTCAACGGCCTCGAAAGCATCGTCGTAGAGGTTCAGGACGGCACGGAGAACCAGCCCGGCGCCGAGGGGACCGTCGTCGACACCTCCGAGACCCGGATCGACCTCGACGCCCACTACTGCGTCTTCAATGTCGGCTTCACCGTATCGGAACTCGAGGCCCTTTCGTACAGCCTGATGGCCTATTTCAACGGCAATGAGATCGCCATCGTCGACGACGAGGATTCGGCGGCGGGGCGCGCCGATACCTATACGTATGCAAATTTGCAGAATCTGAAAACGACCGACAAGAATCGGTATTACTATCTCTCGCAGTTCTACAGCTGGATCTGCTTCAAGGCGACGCGCGACAAGAGCTCCCTGCGCCTCTTCAAGGACGGAGAGAGCAAGAATGCCGCGGAGGATGGTTCGCACTTTTTCATCCCCGAGAACGATCCCGACCTGCTCTACCTCGAGGATCTGAAAAACTACAAGGCGAATTATATCGACACGAAGAAGCCGTTTTTCCAGCCGGTGACGAATGAAAAAGGGGAGGAAATCTATTGGTTCACCTGCTTCGCCCGCGAATACGTCTACTACTACGATACCGACGGGTCGCAGATGTGGAGCACCGAGGATGCGAACGGTACGGCCTTGGCGGCGGGCCAATACAGGGAGACCGGCTGGCACAACTATGTCGACGAGCGTCCGCGCGTCTGCAACCTCTCGATTTCGGGGCGGCGGAGCTCGCCCGACGGCGAGAGCCGCCATGCCTATGCCAAATACCGGATCGAACAGCAGTCGATCCAGACGTTCTACATATCGGACCAGTCCGGCGTCGGCGACGGTACGGCTTTCGGCGCCGAGCATACGAACGAAAGCTACGGCCTCAACCTGCGGTGGGCGGATGAAAAACCGCATGTGGATGGTACCGCTCAGTTCTGGAACCGCGACAACGGCCGCTGGAACATGTGGTATAATCGGTTGGAAGGCGGTAAACAATGGAACAGCGTGTTGGCTGCCTATGGAGAAAAGGAAATTACGATTATTCAGAATGGTATAGAAACCAAGAAGACGGTCGCTTTTCAAAAAGCAGGAAATGTGCCGGCCATTGATCCCTGGCCTGAAGAATCCGGCAAGTCGAGAACTTGGAACCTATCGGAGACCGACTATTTTTGGCGACCTGCGACGCTTTATCCCGTTCCGCTGTTGCAACCAGCAAATAATGGAGATATTATGGGAAATGACGATGTCGGTCTAACCCGGGGCTATTATGATCCGAATCAAACTGAAGAATATTATAAGGCACTTTATGCCTGCATGTCGCGCAACCGCGATATCAACGGCAACGGCGTGATCGATGCGAACGAGCTCCGTTGGTACCTGCCGACGGCGGGTAAATACCTCCGTATACAGATCGGTGCTAAAGCGTTGTCCGATCCGTTGGTGCCGGTCGGCAGATTTAATCCGAAAGAGTATATCCGGTCCGATGATCATACCTATTTCCATTATATTACTTCCGATGCTTTTCTTGTGTGGGCCGAAGAGGGTGGTTCGTTGGGAACGAGAGGAATAAATCCTAATGTAAGTTGGTTGACGGGTTGGAATATCCGCTGTATCCGCAATCTCGGAAGCGTCCCGCAGCGGTTGATGGAGGAGGACCCCATACAACCGGCATACCAGCACGATCGGAATAATCGAATCGTATCGCAGACCTATTACGATCCGACCGTTTTGCGTCTGTTCAAAGTTGAAGGGCGCGGCATCGATCCGCATCCGATAAATGACGACTACAACCAACCCTACAAGGCATTCCAGTATGCCAAGGATGATTGTAAAGATTTGAATGCCAATCAAGGTCTTTCGATGTCGGGGTATTATTTGTCCGGTTGGACCGAGGAGCGATGGACAAAGTCGCTGCGCGAAAACGGCTTTTGCGGGCAGTACTCGGAAGAAGAGGGCGGAACAGACAAGGGTACCTGGCGCGTTCCGACGCAAAAGGAGCTCACGATTCTGCGCCGCCTGCACCAATATGGCGATGCAACGGTACAGATATTCGCCGAACCGACAAGGCAATTGACCAAATGGCTGACTTGCACGTACGATATGTTGCCTAAAGATGTTACCGGGGCGATATCCTATCGTTATTGCGGAATTCAATATAACAATCGCATAAATCCGAACTGGGACTATTGGACCAATACACCAGCGGATGACGGGAATGAATATAACTTTTCGGATTCAAACCAGGGTACGTGGCGTCGAATCCGCTGCGTGCGCGATGTGGATTGATTGTTGAAGGAAGCGATGTTTTGCTTAACTTTGCATCTGTAATCTAACCGGATATCGCTTTGAATGCATTCTTTCATCTTCAGACCGCCTCGATGATCCGCCGGCCGCTGTGCCTGCTGCTGCTCGCCGTTGCCCTGACCGCCTGCGGCAACCGTTCCGCCCGCCGCGCCGCCTCCGTAGGTTCCGTTTCGGAAACCCCGGCTGCCGCCGCTGCCGGTTCCGCTGCCGGCAGGGGAGGGGATGCCGGTGTTGTCGGGGCCGCTCTTTCGAGTGCTGCCGGTGATGGTGCAGGAGCTGTTTCGGGGGCCGCGGGTGCCGGCCGGGGTGCTGCGGGTGCGGCGTCGGGTGGTGCCGGAGCCGGCCAAGGTGCCGCGAGTGTCGGCCGGGGTGCGGCGGATGTCGTTGTTGCTTCGGGTGTAGGTTCGGGTGCTGCGGGTGCCGCTGCCGGCTCGGGTGCCGCTGCCGGCTCGGGTGTCGGTGCGTCGGGTGCTGCGGAGGGCTCCGCTGCGCAGCCCGACGAACTGCCGCTGCCCGAAATTCCCGCCGCGCTGCGCGATCCGCGCCAGCGCGCCGCCTACCTCGTCGCCCACTTCTGGGATGCCCTCGACTTCCGCGACACGCGCCGCACCCGCGACGAGGCCTTTATGGAGCAGCAGTTCGTCGACTGGATCGCCCTCTTCCCCCATGCCGACACGACGGCCCTCTTCCCCGCCGTCGCCGACCTCCTCGACCGCGCCGAACCCGCCTCGGACCTTTGGTTCTCGCTGACCGGTCTGGCCGAAAAATACCTCTACGACCCCAATTCGCCCATGCTCGACGAAGCGGCCTACACCCTCTTTCTCCGCGCTGTGCTCGCTACCCCGGGGCTCGACGACGCCTGCCGCATCCGCCCCCGCGCCCAGCTCGCCGAGATCGCCCTCAACCGCCCCGGAACGGTCGCGCCCGACTTCGCGTGGCTCCGTCCCGACGGCTCGACCGGCTCCCTGCACGACGTGCGCGCCGACCGCCTGCTGCTCTTCTTCTACGATGCCGAATGCGCCCAGTGCGCCGCCGAGATCGACTGGCTCGAACACGACCCCGCGATCGCCGCGCAGTGCGCCGCGGGACGCCTCGCGATCGCTGCGATCTGCGTGGACGGCACCCCCGAGGCGTGGCGCCGCAAGCTCCCGACCCTCTCCGACCGCTGGATCATCGGCTACGCCGCCGGCGACCGCTACCCCGAGGGGCGCTACGTGTTGCGCGCTGTGCCGTCGTTCTACCTTCTCGACGCCGACAAACGGGTCCTGCTCAAGGATGCCCCGCCGGCCCTCGTCGCCCGGACGCTCGCCGGAACGGCTGCGGGGAGGTGAGGCGGCGGCGATGCCGCTTCTTTGCTCGGCTGCGGGCTTTTTGCAATGGATCAATCGCGCAGCGATTGGCGGGCCGCAAGATACCGAATGTATAACACGGTGTGTGACCCGGTCCGTCAGGACCGAGCGGGCCGCAGCTTCGCCCCGCGAAGGCCCGCTGCTCGCTTATCGCTCGTGCGTGCTCTTCGCAAGCCGCGGCCCGAACCGGGAATAAGCCTAATTGTGCCCCGGCAGCCCCGTTTAATTTTGAATGCTGAATTTGCGCCCGAACGGGCGCAGCGGGCCGCAGCCTGGGGGCGGCGGAGGCCCGCAGCTCCTTAACAGTCGTGCGCGCCCTCCGCAGGCTGCAGCCCGAACCGGGAGTAAGCCCGAACGTGCCCTGCAAATTCATTTAATTCTGAATCTTGAATTTTCTGAATTCGCGGCTTCGACTGGAGCCGCAGCCTCCCGGAAGCGAAGGCCCGCTGCTCCTTAACAGTCGTGCGCGCCCTCCGCAGGCTGCGTCCCGGGGATCATTTTTAATTCTTCATTTTTTCATTTTTAATTGCAGCCTTGCAAAGGCTGCCGCAGCCCGCAGCCGCCCCCGGGCGGAGGGCTGCTCCTCTGCGTCGCAGGCCCGTCCGCTCGGCTGCGGGCTTGCTTCGGACAGGATCGATGCCGCAGGCATCGGCGGGCCGCAGCCTGACACGGGATGTATGCCAAAGTGTGTCCGGAAGACTTGCCTAATTTTGAATCATGAATTTGCGGTTCCGAATGGAACCGCAGCGGGCCGCCGCTCCCGGCGGCGAAGGCCCGCAGCTCGCGTCCGCAGGGCCGCTCGTGCAGGCGCTTCGCAAGCTGCAGCCCGATATCGTAATTCAGAATGTGCGCCCGAACGGGCGCAGCGGGCCGCAGCCTCCGCCCGGCGGAGGCCCGCAGTTCGTACCCGAACTTGCGTGCGCTCCGCAGGCCGCGCCCCGCGAGTAATTCTGAATTTTGAATCCTGAATTTTGAATTTCCTCTTCCGTGGCACGCAAAATTTCGCCTTTTGCGCAGTTTTTGCCGAAAAGGTCGTATCTTTGTTAGCCTTTACAATAAAAAACGAAAAACATGGTGCAACAAGTTGAACTTTGGATGTTGATCCCGTTCGCGCTGATGCTGCTGACGATCGCCGTGGCGCCGCTCGTGGCCGAACACTGGTGGGAGAACAACGGCAACAAGCTGCTCGTCTCGCTCGTGCTGGCGATCCCCACGGCCGCCTACCTCGCGCACATCGGGCTGGGCCCGAATGTCGAACACCAGCTGCTGTTCGATTACATCCCCTTCATCGTCCTGCTGCTGGCGCTCTTCGTAGTGACGGGCGGCATCCACATCTGCGGCGATGTCTCCGCGACGCCGGCCGTCAATACGCTGCTGCTCGGCATCGGCTTTCTGATCGCCTCGTTCATGGGAACGACCGGCGCGGCGATGCTCATGATCCGCCCGCTGCTGCAGATCAACCGCCAGCGCCTCCACAAGACGCATACGGTGATGTTCTTCATCGCCCTGGTCGCCAACTGCGGCGGCGTGCTGACCCCGCTCGGCGACCCCCCGCTCTTCCTGCTCTACCTGCGCGGCGCCTCGTTCGGCTGGTTCATGCACCTCGTGCCCGAGTGGCTCTTCGTCGGCGCTCTGCTGCTCGCGATCTACGCCCTCCTCGACTGGCACTACATCCGCAAGGAACCGGCCGATCTGCGCGCCCGCGACAACACCGAAATCGAGCCGATCTGCGTCTCGGGCCGCATCAACTTCCTGTGGCTCGCCGGCGTCATCGCCTCGGTCATCTTCCTCAATGCCTCCTACATCCCTGCCATGGCTGCGCACGACGCCCCGATCTGTCTGAAGTTCCTGCGCGAAATCGCCCTGCTCGCTATCGTCTTCCTCTCGCTCGCGACAACGCGGCGCCCGGTCCGCGAGGCGAACCACTTCTCGTGGGGCCCGATCGCCGAGGTGGCGATCCTCTTCGTCGGCATCTTCACGACGATGACGCCCGCACTGCTCTACCTGAACGAGCACGCCTCGTCGCTCGGACTGACGAAGGCCTGGCAGTTCTTCTACTCGACCGGTCTCTTGAGCTCCTTCCTCGACAACGCCCCCACGGCCGTCGCTTTCCACACCGTCGCGTCGGGTCTGCCGCTCGTCGAGGGGGCGACCTACGTGGCCGGCATCCCCGAACTGCTGTTGAAGGCCGTGGCCTTAGGCGCCGTCTTCTTCGGTGCGATGACCTACATCGGCAACGGCCCCAACTTCATGGTCAAGGCGATCGCCGAATCCGAAGGAATCCGGATGCCCTCCTTCTTCGGCTACATGTTCCGCTTCTCGCTCGTGATCCTGCTGCCGGTCTATGTACTGACGCAGTTGATCTTCCTTTAATCGAAGCGTTCCCTAAATAAAATCGCCCCCGCCGCAACTGTCGCGGCGGGGGCGATTCGCTTTCCCGGGGAAGGGCGGGGCGGCGTTAGAAGCGGACCGCCACGTCGTCGAAGGCGAAGTAGGCGGGAACGTTCAGGCCGTAGTCGCCGTACAGGTCGGCGCTTCCCTGCATGTTGAACGCGATCCGGGCCACCTCGCCCAGCGTCCAAAGGTCGAACCGTGTCCACTCCTCGACGGCGGCGCCGTTTCGGTAGAGGTAGAACTCCGTCGCGCCCGTCTCGGCGCCGGCGGCGTCATATCCCGTGGCGATGATCTTGAACCAGCTCTCCGCACCTGCGGCGGGGTTGAAGCCGTCGCCCAATTTCAGCGCGCGGAGCACGTAGCTCGTGTTGGTGACGTAGAGGTGGTCCACGACGCGGGCCCGGCCGTCGCGGAACCGCAGGGCGGGAAGCGTCTGGATGAACGACGAGGCGTCGATGTAGCCGTTGTGGATGCAGAAGTTCTTCGATCCGTTATGGCCGGCGGCTCCCTCCGAGCCGGTCGGCACGGCGAGCTGCTTCGTGTAGTCGCACTCCCCGATGCCGGCGAGGCGGTAATTCGAGATCGCATGGCCGCCGGACCAGAAATCGGCCTCGATCATCCCGGAGCAGAGGCCGGTGTTGTTTTCGTCGTACCACGTGTAGCCCGCCTCGTTGCCGTAGAGCAGCGGACCTTGGTACTGGGGCGTATCGACGAGCGACGTCCAGTACCCTGCGGCGGTCGAGCTGCCCCGGTAGTCGCCGTCCTCGAAGGTCAGTACGCGCAGCGTATAGCCCGGTCCGTCGTCGTCCGAGCAGCTCCAGGCCGCGCCGGCAGCCGTCAGAAGGAGCATTCCGAAAAGAATCCGTTTCATCTTGTTTTTGTTTAGGGATTGTCTGGGGACAAAGATACCGAATAAGTCGAGCGCAATGCCAAATTTATTTGGGCATTGCCGAGGCGGAGTATCTTCGGCGAAGCCAAAGATACGAAGGAGAGGGCAAACCGCAAACGGAGTTTGTGGATTTGCCGAGGTTTGCCGATCCCCCCCCCTGAAAAACGGCATCTCCCGCCCCCTCGGTACGAGGGACGGGAGATGCCTCCCTAAACAAATACCAAAATGTTGGCTCTGCAGGTCGCCGCCACCCGGCGCGCTCCCCGCATAATCGTGCATTCGCGTCAGAAGCGGACCGTAACGTCGTCGTAGGCGAAGTAGGCGGGGGTATTCAAGCCCCAGTCACCGCACAGATCGGCGCTGCCCTGCAAGGTGAATTCGACGCGGGCGACCTTGCCCAGGGTCGAAAGGTCGAACTTCGACCACTCCTTGACGATCTGCCCCTCCTTGCAAAGGAAGAATTCGGTCGTTCCCGTCGCATTCTCTTCGGCATCGTAACCCGTGGCGACGATCTTGAACCAGCTCGTCTCGCCGGCGGCCGCGAAGCTGTCGCCGTAGGTCAGCGAGTTGAGAGCATAGCTCGTATTGGTCACCCACATGTGGTCGACGACGTGCTCTCCGTCGACGAACTCGAAGTGCATGCCCAGCCCCATCATCGACGAAGCATCGAAGTGGATGCAGAAGTTCTTCGAGCCGTTGTGACCGGCGGCACCCTCCTTGCCGGTCGAGACGGAGAGCTGTGTGGTAGAGCTGCCTTCCTCGATGTTGGCGAGGTAGTAGTTCGAAATGGCCTGACCGCCGTACCAGAAATCCGTAGCGAACATCTCATCGCCGAAGATCTCCCCGCCGAGCATGCCGGAGCGCAGCTCGGTGTTCTTCTCGTCGTACCATATGTAGCCCTCTTCGTTGCCGTAGAGCAGCGGACCGCCGTACTGGGGCGTATCGACGAGCGACGTCCAGTAGTTCGCGACGGTCGAGGTCCCCTTGTAATCGCCATCCTCGAAGGTGAGGGTGCGCAGGTCGTAGAAGGCCGTGAGGGTCAGCTTCACCATCTTGAACTCGCCGCGCTCGTCGCTCAGCAGCAGGCGGATATCGGCGGTCGTGTTGCTCTCGGTGAGCTCTTCGGGCGCCGTCGTGCGCAGCACCGCTCCATTGGCAGTGATCCCGTCGAGGGCGATCTTCCAGTCGGGATTGTCGCTGACGAGGGCGCAGTCGGCGACATGCGACAGCACGAGCTGCACGTCGCGCGTCGTGCCGGCCTTCACCTTGCCCGTCTCACCCTCGGCGAAGACGGCTGAGATGCTCGTCTTGGGCAGCGTGATGACGCGGCCGTCGGAGGTCGTGATCGTCACGGCATCCTCGCTCTCCACGACCGAGGTGAAGAAGACCGTTTCGCCCGGCGTGCCGACCGAGACCGACGTGTTGTCGTTGAAGACGAGAACGATGGCGCCATTGGCGTCCGTCTCGGTGCGGATGACGTACTTGCCTGCATTCAGGGCATCGACGAGGTCCTGCAGCGTAGCGACCTGCGCTTCGAGGGCATCCACGCGCGACTGCAGTTCGTCGTCATCGTATTCGCAGCTTGCGGCTCCACAAGCGAGGGCCAGCAGAAGGGCCCAGGAAAAAAAGCGTTTCATCATGTTTTGTATTAGTATAAAAAAATCGCCGTATCCCGCGCGACTGCGGAATACGGCGTATGGGAGAATACAAAACGGTGCGCGCTCTTGCCGGAATTTTTCGCCGCTGACGGGGCCGGGTGCGATCGACGCGCGGGGCGCTTCGGCCGGCGGTCCTCAAGCGGGACGGAAAGAGGCTCTGTTTTGATTCGTACCCGTATTCCTGCAGGCGGCAAATCAGTGGTTACACGCCGTTTTTCAGGCCTTGGCTCGGCGCCTTGGCTTATGGAAAAACGTCGGTTCGGGAAAGGCAGGTCTTCTGACTTGTTCCGTTTCGTGCTCCTTCCCAGCCTTTCGGCCAGTGGTTTTTGCGCGAGACTTGCGGTTCTTTTCGTGTTGTATTCGAAAAGAGGAACTTACAGCAGCAGGTACTGTTCCGGATTCGCACCGGATTCCCTTTTGTTCCGAGCGGGTTGCCCGCAGCGGAGACCTTTCTCCGTCGCAAAGGTAGCATAAAAAACGGGAAAAGAAACGCCGGATGGGAAAAATATTTTTTCGGCGCGGCGGGAACGGGCCGCGGCTTGCGAGGAGCCGTGCGAGCGGACTTCGGACGCGAGCAGCGGGCCTTCGCGGGGGCGAAGCTGCGGCCCGCTGCGCCCTGCGGGCGCAATTAAAAATGAAAAATCAAAAATGAATTGCCGCGCCAATGCTAATTCGTTTTCTGGCCGTGGCCTGCGGGGTCCGCCTGCTTGCAAAAGCAGCGGGCCTCCGCGGGGGGAGGCTGCGGCCCGCCGATCCCTGCGGGATCGATTTTGCTTGCGGGAAGCCTGCAGCCGCTGGTCGTGGTGGAAATGCTTGTCGGTAAAATCGGTCGCTGCGCGACCGGCAGCCCGCAGCCGCCCCCGGGCGGAGGGCTGCAATTCGCGTCCCGCAGGTCCGCTCATGCACGCCCGTCCGCTCGGCTGCGAGCTTGCCTGGAATTAGGATCGGTCCGTCAGGACCGTGCGGACCACAGCCTCCCAGCGGCGAAAGCCCACAGCTCCGCCACATCGTTGCTTATCGAACCAAACTTTGTGCAAACAAAAAAGCCATATCAAACGCCTTTTAGAGAATGATATGGCTCTCTTATTTACCGATTTAGAAACGGAACGTCAGATAAAAACGAATAGACTTGGTTTTCATACGGTTTTTACCGGACGTCAACGCATCGTCCAGATCAAAATCCCCCTCCATATCCTCTGTATCCATTGCACTTTCATCCGCGGAGAACGAATTATACTTGGCCTTTCCCCAGCGTGATTCGATACCCAAGGAGATCGCTTTATATGCAATCGCCGCACCTGCTGCGAAATTAGACACATAGCTTGAGTTCGCTTCATCATTCATAATAAGGATGCTTCCCGATGGTATAAAATGGAAATAGCCGCTTATTTTAAGATGATGCACCGGATTAAGGGTGATGGAAGGACCGACATGGAGGCCAAGTTCTATCTGATGCACACCCAAATCAATCTCTTCATCGGGGTACTCTTGTTCGATAGCCTCGGACGGTTCCACCCACCCTTCGGGTTGTGAATATTTAGCATAGGAAATATCCAACCAGGTTGCGTCCAAACCGAATTTCAACATATTGAACAACGGTTTCTTGTGGAGATAAAACGTACGGCCAAAAGCCAAGGAAACACCGAAGTCGTTTTTCCATTTCATATCGGGAATATCCTGATTGGTAAGCGTCTGGTTTATATAACCGATCTGAAAATACTTGCTCCGTTTTTTCCAAATGGCTTCGCTCCGCTTGTCGTCTTCCGCTTTTTTCACTTGGGAAGACAGGTCGTTGACGACTTGCGTCAATGAATCCACTTTGTCCGAATGAACATCGTTAACAGGAGCTTTTTGTGCATAAACGCCCAATGGAAAGAGCCAGGCAAGAAAGCAATATATAAATTTTTTCATCGTATCTGCCGTGTGTGGAATTATTGCATTTTTTTGAAGGTAATTATTTCACCCGTTTAAATTCTGCCTTCTCATAATATTTATACCCCGTATCGATCTCAACAAACTCCAATATAAGTTTGTTATTACTTAATTCCAGCACTTTAGCTTCAGAGGTGTCACCATCAGCCTCCAGAATCAGTTTATTGCCTGTCAACTTGTAAGTTGCCGTTTCCGTTTCTCCATCCTCTTTCAGAATATATTTGCCATCGGCTGTGAAAACAGCAGTCGCTCCGGTGTATGGGCCGCTATATGACCCATCTTCAGAAAGGACACCATCGATTTCTTCCCACGTATCAACATGTACAGATTGCCAAGTACCAACGATTCCCCCGTTATTCTCGTCATCATCATCATTGCAAGAGGTGAACCCCATCAGACAGGCCGACAGCAAAAGAGCAAAACTTAACACACTTTTTTGAATTGCATGAGCAAAAATAGAGAACTTTTTCATGGTTATTTTCTCTTTGTCTTCCCAGCTCCTAAAAGACTTTTTCTATAAAACAACAGAAGTGTGGAGCTGAATTTCGTTTATCCGCAAGAAGGTTCTGACAAAACCCAAACAAAAATAAACGACGCGATACCCCACACTTGAGTAGATATGGGGCAGGGCGTATCTGTTGTGTCCGAACCATGATCTAAACAAGAAATGAGTGCTGTTCGTTGCCCTTGATTCTTTAAAAACTACTACATTTATAAAGTAATGGTCGCATATGAAAACAAGAACCAATAAAATGAAGATAAACATACTTTATTACAGTTGTTTATGTTGATATACGAATTTCATCTGTTTTCATCGTTTGCAGTTGTTTGGTTCTTGTTTGGTGTATTTTTGTTTCTTGTTTGTGACTCTATTCCGGTTATTATTTCTATATTTGCAACAGGAATAACGAGTAAAATGAAAGCCTATGCCACGAGTAAGAAAACCCGCCAAAGTCAAAGAGCCGATCCGTCTTCGGATGAAAGAACTTTCCAACGGCAGCAAGAGCCTCTATCTTGATATCTACCGCAACGGCAAGAGGTCGTATGAATATCTAAAAATGTATATCATTCCAGAGGTCGATGATAATGCTCGCCGGCAAAACAAGGCGACAATGATTGCCGCCAATGCAATCAAGTCGAAGCGCATCATCGAACTGACCAACGGCGAAGCCGGAATCAAGCGTGCCGACGATAAGGAGACGATGTTCCTGCTCGATTGGATGAATACCTACATGGAGAACCAACAGAAGCGTGGCAAAAAGGACGGACACCAAATCAAGGTCGCTATCCAAATTCTGAAAGACTACGCAGGCGAACGGGTAACGATGGAGCAAATCGACAAGGAGTTTTGTCAAGGCTATATCGACTACCTTTTGACGGAGTATCGCCCTATGGGAAAGCCAGTCTCCCGATTTACGGCACAAAACTATTACAGGGTGCTGAACGGCGCATTGAACGCTGCTATCCGTGCCGACATAATAAAAGTAAATCCATTTACGAAAATAGGCAACTCGGACAAGATACGTCGCCCGGAGAGCAAGCGGGAATATATGACCATTGAAGAACTTCGGGCATTGATTGCCGCTCCGATGAAGAACGAGGTGGTAAAACAGGCATATCTATTCTCTTGCTTCTGCGGACTGAGGCTTAGCGATATTATCGGGCTGAAATGGGGAAATGTCTATGTGGACAACGGACATTATCGGTTGGAGGTCGTGATGCAAAAGACCAAAGAACCGATTTATCTGCCGCTCTCGCCCGAAGCATTGCGCTGGATGCCGGAGCGGGGCGACAAGACATCGGAGGACCATGTATTCGACTTGCCCTCCACGACGCATATCAACATCCTGCTCAAACCGTGGGCGAAGGCGGCAGGTATCGACAAGCGGTTCTCATTTCACACAGCCCGGCACACATTTGCAACGATGATGCTGACGCTCGGAGCTGACTTATATACGACCTCGAAATTGCTTGGACATACGGACGTAAAGATGACGCAAGTGTATGCCAAAATCATCAACCGCAAGAAAGACGAAGCGGTGAATTTGGTGAACGGATTGTTCGATTGATTTCGGGCCAAAATGCCTCCAAAAACACTTTACTTTACTATGGTGGGGTATATATAGGAAATAACATAAATAAAGTGTTTTTTGAGGGCTTGCCGAATTCTCTTTTGAATGATATAAGAGGTGGGCTAATACGGCAAAATAGGTCTAATATGCAAAAAGTAGGATGAAAAACTCGTAATAAATTGGGAATGATTATCTTTGAGGCATTTTAAGC
>CANQIF010000009.1 GCA_947623965.1 uncultured Alistipes sp. | reverse complement strand
TTTGCTTAAAATGCCTCAAAGATAATCATTCCCAATTTATTACGAGTTTTTCATCCTACTTTTTGCATATTAGACCGATTTTCACTACCTTTGTTCCGTCGAAAAGTTCCAAACGTATGCGAAACGGATCGTTACTCCCTGTCGTATTTCTCTGCGTCTTCGGGGCGTCGGGCTGCCTGCGCAGCTCTTACCGGGACCAATATACCGCCGTCGAACTGTCTGCCTACCGCAAACCCGACAGTCTGCTATTCGTGAGCGAGGAGTTTTCGGCGGCTTCGATGTTCTGGAAAAACTACTACACGGACCGCCGTCTCGAAGCGTTGATCGATACGGCGCTTGCCCGCAACCTCACGCTGTACGGTTCGATGCTCCGGCTGGAAAAGGCCGCGGGCTATTTCGACCGCACGCGCGGCGACTTCTGGCCGAGTGTCGATTTGCGGCTCTCGCAAAACCAGCTGAAGGTCCATCCGCGGCCCAAGCCTTCCAATACGCATGGCATCGGGCTGACGCTCTCGAGCTGGGAGATCGATCTGTGGGGGCGGCTGCGCAGCACGAAGCGGGCCGCTATGGAGGCATTCCTGCGGCAGGAGGCAAGCATGCAGGGGGTGAAGGTCAAACTCATCGCCGACGTGGCTACGCTCTACTATCGCCTGGTCGGGCTCGATACGAAGCTCCGGGCCGTGCAGGAGATTATCCGCAGCAATGAGGCCTACCTCGTCGAGCAGGAGGCGCGCCGCCGGGCAGAGATCGCTGGCGCGATCGATCCGGCAGGCCGCCGGCTGCCCCGTTCGGAGATGAACCGGGCCGATATCACCCGTTCTGACCTCGCTGTCGAGCAAGCCCGGGCCGAGCTTTTCCGCGCCAAGGCCCTCAAGCCGGAGATCGAAAGCGATATTTTCATCACCGAAAATGCCCTCAATCTGCTGCTCAGCCGCGACCGGGGGACGATCGAGCGTTCGCCGATCGACGAGATCCTCACCGAAGGGCAGCTTGCCGACTCGATCCGTATCGGTGTCCCGGCCGACCTCGTCCGCTTCCGTCCGGATGTCATGGCGGCCGAAAAGGCCGTGCGCGAGGCTTTCCATTTGAAGGATGCCGCCCGCGCCGCCCGCTATCCCGCCCTGACGCTGCAGGCGGGGTTCACCACCGAGGAGAGCTTCTACGGCTCCTGGTCCGACTTCTCGGGCTCGGTCATCTACAACCTTTTCGCCGGGCTTACGCAGCCGATCTTCCGGCGCGGCGAACTGCGCTACAACCGCAGGGCACGCACGATCGAGTGTGAGCAGCGGATCGCCGAGTTCCGCCAGACGCTCTTCGCGGCCTGCATGGAGATCTCGAATACATTGATGTATTACAAAATGAAGCACGCCACAGCCGCCAACCTCTCGAAGCGTTACGAGGCGCTCTTCAATGCCTGGAACTACAGCCGGCGCCTGTATAGCCGCAATCAGGCGAGCTACCTCGACGTCCTGGCGGCTCAGAGCCAGCTGCTGCAGACCCGCATGGAGCTCTCCGACGCTTTCATCGCCTACTGTACGCAGCGCATCGCCCTCTTCAAGGCGCTGGGCGGCGGAGCCTTGCAATAAATGCAGCTGCTGCCTGGCGACGGGGCGGAATGTCCGCGATTCGGCTTTGCAAAGGCCGGGCGGACCGCAGTCCGCGCCCCGAATTCCATAATTCTGAATTTTGAATTTTGAATCCTGAACTTGCGCCCAAACGGCGAAGCGGGCCGCACCGGGGGGGATTGGTGCAGCCCGCTTCGCGTGGATCGAACGCCGTTACTGGTTGTTCGACACCACTTCGTAATTGCCGTCGCTCTTCTTCGTGACGGTGTAGGTGTAGCTTTGGTTCAGGGAGGCGACAGCGGTATCGATCCCCTCCTTGACGGCATTGGGGTTGTTCTCGTCGATCTCGACGATCGAAGCCGTGCGATCGACGTCAGGCCCCTGGAACCAGTAGATCTTGCCGTCGTTGCGGTATTCGAGGAACTCGGTCGTGATTTCGCGCGTGAGCGTGTAGCTGGCCTTGCTGAGGTCGGCGTTCTCCTTGAGCGTCGCGGCGACCGTCACCGTGAAGGTGGCCGGGAATTTCTTGACCTGGAACTTCGTCGACCAGACCGACTCGGTCAGCGTCACGGTCTGGGGCGTCCCGTCGCCCGCGGGATCGGTGTAGGTGAGCTTGACATCGGTCAGCTCGTGAAGATCCTTGCTGAGGGCGTAGACGAAGTTGACCTCCATCCGTTCGAAGAAGGTCTCCATGCCGGCGCTGTCCGACGAGTCGCACGATACCAGGGCGGTGCTTGCCAGCAGGGCGCACGCCGCTGCCGAAAGTTTCGTGAAAAGGTGTTTCATGTTGCAAACAGTTTTTTGGTGTGTTTGCAACGCTCCGTGCAAATATCGGGCAAAACAAGACGGCGCAGCCCGCTTTCGCATCCGACGGGCCGAAAGCGAACGGGCCGCATTCCCGAATCGCAGCCGCGGTTTCTGAAAGCCCCTTGCGGAATCGCGGCAGCGGTTTCTGGATGTCCTCCCCGGAAACGCCTCAGCGACTTTAAAAGCCGAAGCGGATGCCGACGCGGAGGGTCGTGGCGCCGGGATCGTCGGTGCGGATCGTGCGCAGACGCGTGTCGGTCAGGTAATAGGACCATTCGGGCTCGAAGTAGAGCGCCGCATGGCCGCTGAAGCGGTACTCGGCCCCGAGCAGGGCGCCGACCGATCCCTGCAGCCGGTGTTCGCTCCGGCGCTCGCTGCCCAGACGGGCGCTGACGCACCGTTCGACCATGCCGCCGGCTCCGACGTAGAGCCCGACGCGCGGCCGGTCGACGAAGGCCCAGTGCAGCCGCAGCGGGATTCCCACGAAGTGGAGCCGCTGGTCGGTGCGGTAGCCGCGGGTCGTCACCTCGGAGTGCAGACAGGTGTAGACGAGCCCTGTTTCGAGCGAGCAGCCGTGCCCCAGATCGTGGCGCAGGCTTATGCCGATGCTCCACGGACGGCGGTGGTTGAAGGTGCTTTGGGCGTAGTCGTTCTGCTTCCGTACGTTCAGGTCGCTGCCGATTGCCGTGAAGGAGGCATCGAGCAGGATTCCCGGATCGAAACTCGGCTGGAGCCCCTGGAAGCCGCTCCGGCTGTTTTGCAGGCTCCCGCTGCCGAAGAGGGCGAGCGCGACGCGGCGGGCGCTTCGGCGGGCCGGCTTCGCCCCTCCGCCTGCCGCTTCGGCATAGGCCCGCAGGTCGGCGGGGAAGCCGGCAGGACGGCGAGGCCCCGCTGTCGGCTGTCGGCTGCCGGCTGTCGGTTGTCGGTTGCCGGTTGCCGGTTGCCGGTTATCGGCTGCCGACGGTTGATTGTCGGTTGCCGGCTGTTGGTTCTCTGCTGTCGGTTGTTGGCTGCTGGTTCTCGGTTCTTGGCTCTCGGTCTCCGGTTGCCGCTTGTCGCTCTCCGGCCGCTGCGGGTCGGCCGGTCGCTGCCGCTCTTCGGCGGTCGAATGGCGTTCGCCGGCTGCCTCCTTGTCCGCGGTCTTGCCCGAGAGATCGTGTGTCGCCTTGTCCGCAGTCTTGCCCGAAGAGTCGCCCGCGGTCTTGTCCTCGGTCCTGCCCGATGAATCACCCGCGGTCTTGTCCTCGGTCTTCCCGGCTACCTCTCCCGCCGTTTCATTTGCAGCAAGGTATTCGATCCCGGGGTCGGCGGGGATCGGCGGTCGGGTGGGGTAGAGACAGAAGGTCGCCAGCAGAAGGCCGGCCGCCGCGGCCGCTGCCAGCGGCACCCGCCAGCGCCTCCACCCGGCGAACGGCATCCGTCGTTCCGGCGCCGCCTCGGGGGACGGCCAGGCCGCCTCGATCCGTTCCCACCCCCGTTCGGGCGGTGCGAGTTCGGTCTCGCGCAGCCGCTGCCGCACGCGTTCCGTCCAGTCGGTTCGCTCTTTCATGGCTTCTCTTTTTTATTGTAATAATCCCTGATGCGGGCGGCCAGCAGCGCGCGGGCCCGGGCCAGCTGGGACGAAGAACTCTTTTCGTTGATGCGGAGCATCGCGGCGATCTCGCGGTGCGAACAGCCGTCGAGGCAGTAGAGGTTGAACACCGTGCGGTAGCCCTCGGGCAGCTCGGCGATCAGCTGCAGCAGCCGCTCTTGGGGGATGGCATCGACCGCCTCGGCCGTCGGCTCGTGTTCTTCGGCCGGGAGCTGCTCCGCCGCCGCCTCGATCGACTGCATCGGCATCCGCCCCTTGCGGCGCAGCTGCTCGATCGCCAGGTTGATCGTGACGCGTTCGATCCAGGCGCGCAGCGACCCCGGGCCGCGGTAGGCGAACCGGTCGATCGAACCGACGATCTTCAGAAAGGCGTCGTGCATCAGATCTTCGGCCGCCGCCCGGTCGCCCGCATAGCGCAGACAAAGCGCCAGCAGCCGGCCGCCGTAACGGTCGTACAGCTCGCGCCACGCTGCGCGGTCGCCGCAGCGGCATCTCTCGGAGAGTTCTCGTTCCTTCATCGATCGGGTCAGCCTCTGCTGGGATAAACGGCGGCGGGGCCGAAAGACTGCATCGCCGGCAAAAAAAAACCGAAAAGGGGGGATATCGAAAATTTTTGATACCTTTGTATGCAGTAATCCCCGTCGGGATCCGTTTACGAAGTGAAGATAACTTAAAAAAAGAAAGAAATGAAAAGATTCGCAATGTTTTTGATGAGCGCCCTCGCGGCCTGCTCGCTCGTTTCGTGCAACGAGTCGGATTCGGACTTCGCCCGTTACAGCGCCTTCGCCGTCGTGCATGCCGGGGGCATCTCGGGCGGCTACTATTTCGAGTGCGACGACCACACGACCCTCTATCCGGGCGATACGAGCCGCGTCCCCGAACTCCAGGGGCTGCTCAAGGACGGCGCCCGCGTGATCGTCGCCTACAACCTGCTGGATGACGCGCAGAAGCTCCCCGGCTACGACTATACGATCGCCGTCTACGGCGTGGATATGTCGCCTGCATGGGGCGAAACGGCCGTTGTCGCCGATGAGGAGGCGATGAAGGCGCTGGGCGACACCTCGGTCGTGATTTTCCAGAACAACCTGCTGACTTCGACGAAAGAGATCCTGACGATCGCCCTCGGGTACTACGCCAAGGATATCACGAAGCACCGCTTTACGCTGGTCAGCGTCGAGGACGAGGATTTCGCGCCGGAGGTGACGGATGCCGATTATCTGAATCTGCAGATTTGCCACAGCATCGGCGACGATACGACGTCGGGTGTGAGCGCCAACGGCCAGTGGATCTCGTTCCGTCTCGACGATTTCGAGGAGCAGATCGCCGGTACGAAGGGCGTGATCATCGGCATGAAGGATTTCGAGAACAAGATGCAGTACCACAAGGTGGACTGGACGACGTTCGAAGGAAAGTAATCTTACCCCCCCCCTGCGGGCGGGCAGAAAGCGAAGCGCGATGCTCCCTTTGCGGGAGATCGCGCTTTTTTTCGTCCGGACGGGTTATGTTCGGGCCGGCTTCCTTTCGTTCGGCTGGCTGGTCTCTTCGGCGGTCGTACAGGGGCGTTTTACCCTGGAGGATGGCTGATTTCGCCGGCGGTCGGGTGGGGCGCTTCGCCTTGAAAGATGGCCGGCGCTGTCAGCGGCCGGGTCGGGTATTTCACCCCGAAAGATGGCCGGCTCGGCCGTTTTTATTTGCCGAAATGACGTGTTTTGCCTAATTTTGTCTCTCCATACCTCCTGAAAGAACCCATGAAACGCTATAAACTCTTCGTCGTCCTGACCCTGCTCGTCGCCGGCCTGACGCTCGCCGTGCGCAGCTGCCGCCCGCGCGAGACGTTCGCCGCGGTCGAGGAGCGGCCCGAGATCGGCTACCGCCTGAACGATTCGATCTGCAATGCCCTCTCCGATCTGCCGGCCACGGTCCGCATGGAGCGTTCGATCCGCAGCTGGATGGCCCGCAACAACCTTCGGGGCGCCACGCTCGCGATCATGCGCGGCGAGCGGCTGATCTATTGCAAGGGGTTCGGGTGGGCCGACGCCGAACGGCAGATCGCCGTTGAGGCGGGCGATCTGTTCCGCATCGCTTCGGCCTCGAAGCTCATCACGGCCATCGGCATCATGAAACTTTGCGAGGAGGGGCGCCTCTCCGTCGAGGACCGCGTCTTCGGTCCCGGCGGGATTCTCGGCGAGGAGCTCTTCCCCGAGATCAAGGACAAGCGCGCCGTGAAGATCACCGTGCGCCATCTGCTGAACCACACCTCGGGCTTCAGCCGCCGGATGGGCGACCCGATGTTCCGCTCGGCCGATGTGATGCGCTGGACGGGGCGCACGAAGCGCCTCACGGCGGACGATGTGATCGCCTTCCAGTTGGGATTGCGGCTGCGGTGCGAGCCGGGCGGCTCGGCGCAGTACTCCAACGTCGGCTATCTGGTCCTCTCGCGCGTGATCGAGCAGGTCTCGGGCCTCTCCTACGAGGAGTATATCCGTACGCACGTGCTCTACCCGGCGGGGTGCTACGATATGCACTTGGCCCGCAACTATTACGAGGAGCGCTACCCGCGCGAGGTGAAGTACTACGGTCATGCTCCGGGCGAGCGGATTCTCTCCTACGACGGTTCGGGGGCCCTGCGGCCGCGCGAATACGGCGGCAACGATATTGCGGGGCTGCAGGGGGCCGGCGCCTGGGTCTGCTCGTCGGCCGAGCTGCTGCGCTTGGTCGCTTCGATCGACGGTCGCAGCCGGGTGCCCGATGTGCTCTCCGCCCGCAGCGTCGCCGAGATGAAGCAGATCCGCCGCAAGGGGGATTTCGGTTACGGCTGGGCGCGGTGCCGCTCCGAAAGCGGGGTGCTGGTCCGCACGGGGACCATGTCGGGAACCTGCGCCTACATCGAATACCGCCCGAACGGCTTGAGTTTCGTCTTCATCGCCAATACGAGCCACTACCGCGGCGCCTCGTTCACGAACGGCATCGGCCGCACGATCCGCGATGCGATGGCCCGCGTGGAGACGTGGCCCGCGGATCGCGACCTCTTTACGGCCGTGCCGCACGGGACGGGGGCTCCTCAATAAATTATTTCAGGTCGGCGGGTTGCAGTGTCATTTCAGTCGCGCAGCGACCGGCAGCCCGCAGCCGCCCCCGGGCGAAGGGCTGCTCCTCTACGTCGCAAGCCCGTCCGCTCGGCTGCGGGCTGGTTTTGCAGCAGGAATCAATCGCGGAGCGATTGGCGGGCCGCAGCCTGGGGGCGGCGAAGGCCCGCAGCTCGCATCCGCTCGTGCCGTCCTTCGCAGGCTGCGCCCCGATTGGTAATTCTGAACTTTGAATTATGAATTGCGCCCGAAAGGGCGCAACGGGCCGGAGCTTCGCCCCCGCGAAGGCCCGCTCCTCGCGTCCGCAAGTCCGCTCGTGCGGCCTCTTCGCAAGCTTCGGCCCGAATCTAATTTTGCATAATGAATTTTCGGCTTCGGCGATGCCGCCGCAACCCGCAGCTTCCGTCAGGCGGAGGCCCGCAACTCGAGCGTCCCGCAGGTCCGCTTCGAGCGTGCACCCCACAGGCTGCGTCCCGCTCCTCCCGCAAGCACCGCCCGAAGCCCCCGCAAGGAACAACCGGAGCATCGCCCGCAAAAAAACGAAGCCCTGCAGGATTGCAGGGCTTCGTCCATTCGCCGAACCGAACCGGTCGATCATACCGATTGATCGGTCGGCCGTCTTTAGCGGAGAGGACGAGATTCGAACTCGTGGTACGGAATAACCCGTACGTCGGTTTAGCAAACCGGTGGTTTCAGCCACTCACCCACCTCTCCGAAACTCCCGGCGGCGCGTTTTCCGCCGAAAAGGTGTGCAAATATAGCTTCTTTTCGGGAGAAACCAAAATAATTGCGCGTATTTTTGTTATATTTGCGTAACCCAAACGAAAACCCGTCATGAAACCGTACCGTCTTATCCGCCTTTGCGCCCTCGGCTGCCTCCTCGGCGGGGGGGCTGTCGATGCCGTCGCGCAATACTCCTTCACCCCCTCTCCGTCGGCAGCCGCCCGGCGCATCGCCCGCTCCGAGGCCCCCTTCGCCCGCCCGCTCGGCGAGGTGCTCGACGAGGCGGCCGCCCGCTTCGGCGTGCGGATCGACTGCCGCGACTTCGCCCCCGACACCTGCCTGCTCCGCTATGCCGATGCGCGCGTCCGCCCCTATTCGCTCGACGAGACGTTGGACAACTTGCTGCGTCCGCTCGACCTGAAGTGGGAGCGCCAGGGCGCGAAGATCCGCGTCCGCCCCTACGAATACCACCGCCGCACGGACGATGACGGCGAAAAGCTGCTCGCCTGGCTGGCGTCGCAGTATGCCGACAGCGTCGCCTGGGAGCGCCGCGCCGCCGAGGTGCGCGAGGATGCGCGGCATATCCTCCGGCTCGAACCCTTCCTGCGCGGCGCCGTGGCCGATCCGACCGTGAAGCTCGGCGCCGTGGAGCGCCACGACGGCTATACGACGCAGAACTACGCTCTCGAAACCCTCCCGGGCCTCTACGTCTGCGGCACGATCTACGCCCCGGAGACGCGGGGCCGCCATCCGCTTATCGTCTCGCCCGCCGGCCACTGGCCCGAGGGCCGCTACCGTCCCGACCAGCAGTACCGCATGGCCACCTTCGCCCGCATGGGGGCTGTGGCGGTCGATCTGGATATCGTCGCCTGGGGCGAATCGGAGCAGCAGCTGGGCATCGAGGCGCACCACGCCCCCTATGCCATGCAGCTGCAGGTGCTCTGGTCGAAACTCGTGACGGACTGGATCCTGCGCACGCGCGACGACCTCGACCCGCAGCGGATGGCCGCGACCGGCGGCTCGGGCGGCGCGACCCACACGCTGTTGCTGGCTCTCGTCGACGGCCGCTTCGCCGTGCTGGCTCCCGTCGTGCACCTCGTCTCGCACTTCGACGGCGGCTGCCCCTGCGAGAGCGGACGCCCCATCGCCTGGGCGGCCGGAGGCAGCTGCACGACCGAGCTGCTGGCGGCCGTCATGGCGCCGAAACCCGTCCTGACGGTGAGCGACGGCGGCGACTGGACCCATACCTATCCCTCGCTCGAATACCCCTACCTGCGGCGCATCTGGAGCTTCTACGGAAAGACCGATGCCGTCGAGAACGCCCATTTCGCCGACGAACGGCACGACTACGGCGTCAACAAGCGGGCCGCGGTCTACCGCTTCTTCGCCGAGCAGTTGGGGCTCGATGCTGCGGCCGTGGACGAATCGAAGGTCTCGATCCGCCCCGCCGAGGCCCTTTGCAGCTTCACGCAGGGGTGGCCTGCCGGCGCGATCCGCAGCGCCGCGGAGTTGGAACGAATCTTAGATAAATTGCAATAACCGAATATGAAACGAATCTCTTTGCTGCTGCTGGCGCTCGGCGCCGCATCGTTGGTGCAGGCGAAAAGCCTCCGCACGACCTACCGGGTAACGGTCGACGGCTACCGGGCCGCCTGCCCCGTCGTCATCTCCGACGTGCCGGCCTGGGCCGAGCGGGTCGAGGTGCGCTCGGACGAGGGGCCGGTCACGGCCCAGCTTGACAAGGCGCTCGGCGAGGCGGCTTTCGTGGCCGACATCCTCCGTTCGCGCGATTTCGAGGTGATCTTCTCCGACCGCCCCGCTGCGGACGCGCCCGTCTCGCGCGTGAATGCCCAGATGTGGTGGAAAAATCCCGACGGCACCCTCTCGGAGCGCGACACGCTCGCCTCGACGAAGGACGACATGTACCGCAAGCTGCACCACCACGGCCCGGCCATCGAGTCGGAGCTGGCCGCCTACCGCGTCTATTTCGACAAGAAGCAGACGATCGACACCTACGGCAAGAAGCGGCCGCAGCTGGAGCTGCGCCGCTCGATGTGGTATTCGACCGATGAACAGCTGGCGGCCGGCTTCGGCCACGACAACCTGCGCGTCTTCGGATCGATCGGCGTCGGCGTGCTGAAAGGGTGGGACCCTGCGTCGGGCATGACCCACATCACCGATTTCGAGCGCCGCGAGGCGCGTATCGTAGCCCGCGGCCCCGTGCGCGCGATCATGGAGATGCGCGTCGAGGGGTGGAACTACGGCGGCCGCCGGATCGCCATGACCTCGCGCTACATCCTCTATGCGGGCCACAGCGACGTGCAGGTCGAGAACCGCCTCGAGGGCGACTTCGAGGGGCTCCTCTTCACCACGGGCGTGATGAAGATGCGCGGCACGCGGGTGCTGCGCGGCGACCGCACCGTGGCCCAGATCGGCTGCGACCACCCCGAGAACGACTATGCGAAGTGGCCCGAGGAGACCGTGGCGCTGGCCGTGGCGCTCCCCGAGGGGGTACGGATCGTCTCGAAGGAGGACGACAAGGCGAGTTACCTCTTCCAGGTGGCCCCCGATGCGCAGGGACGGATCGACTACGTCTTCGACATGTGGTGGCGCAAGAGCGGCTGGCTGGCCGACCGCAGCGACGACGAACTGCTCTCGGGCGTGCTCGAATCGGTCCGCGAGGCGGCCCGTCCGGTGCGGGTCGAGCGCCTGAAGTAGGAACGCCGGCGGCGCTTCGCGAAAAAATGGAGGGATTCTGCGGAAAAACAGCTCATTTTTCCGCAGAATTTCTTATATTTGTATGATCCATCCGATTCGTCCCGACGGATCCCGACCCGAAGAACCGACAAATACCAAAAAATCTACACTATGAACCTCAAACACGCTATTTTGATCCTCGCGGCGGCCTCATTTTCCGCCTGCTGCCCGCCCTGCGGCACGCTCTACGATGCGCAGGCCGATCTGCCGTTCGAAATGCCGCTCGTCGAGCGTCCCGCGATTCCGTCGCGGACGGTGAGCATCACCGACTTCGGCGCCGCCGGCGACGGCATGACCCTCTGCACCGACGCCTTCGCCCGCGCCATCGACGCCCTCTCGCAGCAGGGCGGCGGCCGTGTCGAGGTGCCCGACGGCATCTGGCTCACGGGCCCGATCGTGCTGAAGGACAACATCGAACTGCATCTCGCGAACCACGCCATGATCCTCTTCAGCGGCGACCAGTCGCTCTATCCCCTCACGCAGATCATCTTCGAGGGGCTCGACACCTGGCGCTGCCAGTCGCCCATCTCGGCGCGCGGCGTGAAGAATGTCGCCATCACGGGCGGCGGCGTGATCGACGGCGGCGGCGACGCCTGGCGCCACGTGAAGCGCAGCAAGCTGACCGAGGGCGAGTGGCAGAAGCTCGTCGCCAGCGGCGGCATCGTCTCCGAGGACGGCAACAACTGGTACCCGACCGAAAGCTACCTGCGCGGCGTGAAGTCCGCCACGGACCAGAACGTCGCCGAGCACGCCACGATGGCCGACTTCGAGCGGATGCACGACTTCCTGCGTCCGGTGATGGTGGCCATCCACAACTGCGAGAATGTGCTGCTCGAAGGGGTGACCTTCCAGAACTCGCCCTGCTGGACGATCCATCCGGCCATCTGCACGAACCTCATCATCGACGGCATCACGGTCCGCTGCCCGGACTATGCGCAGAACGGCGACGGCGTCGATATCGAGTCGTGCAAGAACGTGCTGATGATCAATTCGTCGCTCGATGCCGGCGATGACGCTATCTGCATCAAGAGCGGCAAGAACGAGGCGGGCCGCAAGCGCGGCATCCCCTGCGAGAACATCGTCGTGGACAACTGCATCGTCTTCCACGGCCACGGCGGCTTCGTCGTCGGCAGCGAGATGTCGGGCGGCGTGAAGAACGTGAGCGTGAAGAACTGCACCTTCTCCGGTACGGATGTCGGCCTGCGCTTCAAGTCGACGCGCGGCCGCGGCGGCGTCGTGGAGAATATCTTCATCGAGAACGTGACGATGAACAACATCCTGAACGATGCCGTCCTCTTCGACCTCTTCTACGGCGGCAAGTCGGCCTCCGAGGCCTTTGCCGACGGCGACGAGGGCGAGGCTTCGGATATGCCGGCTCTGCCGGTCGACGAGACGACCCCCGCTTTCCGCAAGATCGCCATCCGGAACATCCGCTGCCACGGCGCCCGCCGGGCGATGTACTTCAACGGCCTGCCCGAGATGAACGTCGAAGGGATCACGGTCGAGGATGCCCAGTTCTACGCTGCGGGCGGCGCCCAGATCAACGAGTCGTCGGACGTCATGCTGCGCAACGTGAAGGTGGTGCCCGCCGAGGGGCCGGCGCTCCAGCTGAACAACGTGAAGAACCTCCATACGGAGCACTTCGTCTGCCCCGAGGAGATGCCCTGCGCCCTGCAGGTGACGGGCAGCCGCAACCAGGGCGTCTATATCCACTCGCCGCAGATCACGGCCGCGAACGCCCGTCTTTCGAAGGCTTCGGAGCCTGTGGTGAAGATCAACTGAAAATAAGCGGTCCGGTCGTGCGGCGCCGCAAGGTCCGAAGACCCTGCGGCGCCGTACCGAAGCGCCTGGATCGAACGGAAAAGAACCGATAACCGATGAAAAAACTTCTTTTCGCGCTGGCGCTGCTTGCGGCGGTCGGCGCTTCGGCCGGAACGCGGCTGACCCACGTCTACCTGATCGGCGACTCGACCTGCGCCGACAAGGATCTTGAAAAGCAGAATCCCGAGCGGGGCTGGGGGCAGCTCTTCCGCGCCTTCTTCGACGAGACGGTCGTGGTCGAGAACCACGCCAAGAACGGCCGTTCGACCAAGTCGTTCCGCAACGAGGGGCGCTGGACGCCCATTTGCGACAGCCTGCGGGCGGGCGACTACGTCTTTATCCAGTTCGGACACAACGACGAGAAGGTCCATCACGAGACGGTGGGCTCCGTGCCCGAGATCTTCGCCGAGAACCTGCGCCGCTACGTGCGCGAGACGCGCGAACGGGGGGCGACGCCCGTGCTGCTGACGCCGATCGCCCGCCGCCACTTCGACGAGAAAGGCGAACTGCTGAAGACCCACGGCGAATACCCCGACCGCGTGCGCGAAGTGGCCCGCACCGAAGGGGTGACGCTGCTCGAAATGGAGCCGCTGACGGAGGCGTGGCTGCGCGAACTGGGCGACGAAGCCTCGCGCGCCTATTTCATGTGGGTGGCGAAGGGGACCTCGCCCCGCTATCCCGACGGCCGCGAGGACAATACGCACCTCAATGTCCGCGGCGCCCACATCGTCTCGCGCATGGTGGCCCGGGAGGTCGAAAAACAGCTCCCGGAGCTGGCCGCGCACCTGCGGATCGCCGATCTGGTGGTGGCCCAGGACGGGTCGGGCGACTTCTTCACGCTGACCGAGGCGATCGCGGCGGTGCCCGACTTCAACCCTGCGGCGACGATCCGCCTTTCGGAGGGGGTCTACCGCGAGAAGATCGCCATCCCGCAGACCAAACGCAACGTGCGCCTCTACGGCGTCGGCCGGGCGGTCGTCACGTGGGATGACTACGCCTCGAAAAAAAGCCTCCTCGGGCGCAACGTCGGCACCTCGGGCTCCTCGACGGTCTACTTCGGCGCCGACGGCTGGACGGTCGAGAACGTCACCTTCGAGAATGCGGCCGGCCGCGTCGGCCAGGCGGTCGCCGTGCAGACGCTCGCCTCGAACCTGCGCTTCATCCGCTGCCGCTTCCTCGGCAACCAGGATACGCTCTACCTCTACGGCAAGGGCAACCGCGAGGGGCAGGCGCCGACCGACAACACGTGGGTCCGCTTCGAGGATTGCTATATCGAGGGGACGACGGACTTCATCTTCGGCGCCGCCTCGGCGCTCTTCACGCGCTGCGAGATCCGGTCGAAGTCCGACTCCTACATTACGGCCGCCTCGACCTGGGAGGGGCTGCCGTGCGGCCTCACCTTCGTCGACTGCCGCCTGACGGCCGACGAGGGGGTGACGAAATGCTACCTCGGCCGCCCCTGGCGCAACCACGCGCAGACGGTCTTCATCCGCTGCGAACTGGGGGCCCACATCCGTCCCGAGGGGTGGCACGACTGGAGCAAGCCCGAGGCCCGCGAGACCGCCTTCTACGGCGAATACGGCTCGAAGGGGCCCGGTGCCGTGAAGCACGGCCGCGCGGCGTGGTCGCACCGCCTTACGAAGCAGCAGGCCGAGGCGCTGCTGGAACACTACGAGAATCAAAAATAATCCTGAAAACGACGTTATGATGAAATCATTCGCATGGGGCTGCGCCGTGCTGGCCCTGACGGCCTGCACGACGACCGACCGTTCGCTCATCGACGGCGACAAGCCGCTGGCGGTCCGCATGATCGAGAGCGAGATGCACCGCAACCCGTCGCCCGCGACGCTCGACGGCATCGCTCCCGGAAAGCTGAAGTGGAACTACACGCAGGGGCTCGAGCTCCTCTCGGCGATGGATGCGGCCGAGGTCTACGACCGCCCCGACTTCTACGCCTACGCCACCCGCTACTACGACACGATCGTGCGGCCCGACGCCACGGTGCCGACCTACGAGCGGACGCGCTACAACCTCGACCACATCTGCCCCGGGCGCCCGCTCTTCCGGCTCTGCGACCGCACGGGCGAGGAGCGCTACCGCCGGCTGGCCGACACGCTCTTCCGCCAGCTGGGCGAGCATCCGCGCAACCCCGACGGCGGCTTCTGGCACAAGAAGACCTACCCGCGCCAGATGTGGCTCGACGGCATCTACATGGCCGAGCCTTTCTATGCCGAGTACGTCATGCGGAACATCGCCCCGGCCGATTCCGCGGCCGCGGAGCGCTATATCGCCGACATCGTGAACCAGTTCGTGCTGGTGGGACGGCACACCTACGACCCCGCGACGAAGCTCTACCGCCACGCCTACGACGACGCGCGCGAGCAGTTCTGGTGCGATCCGGCGACCGGACAGTCGCAGCACGCCTGGGGGCGCGCCGAGGGGTGGTATGCGATGGCGCTCGTCGAGACGCTGCAATACCTCGGCGCGGATGAACGGACGCAGCCGATGGTCGATATTCTGCGGGGACTGTGCAAGGTGCTGCCCGACTATGCCGATGCGGAGAGCGGCATGTGGTACCAGGTGCTCGATGCTCCCGGCCGCGAGGGCAATTACGAGGAGGCGACCGGCTCGATCATGTTCGTCTATGCGATGCTCAAGGGGGCGCGGTTAGGCTACCTGCCCGCGTCGTATGCTGCCGAGGGGGCGAAGCGCTACGAACAGTTCGTCGATCGCTTCGTGCGCGAGAACGAGGACGGCACGATCTCGATCACCGACTGCTGCGCCGTCGCCGGGCTGGGCGGTGCGAACCGCCGCAGCGGCACCTTCGACTACTACATCTCGGAGCCGATCCGCGAGAACGACTGCAAGGCGGTCGGGCCCTTCGTCTGGGCTTCGATCGAATACGACCGTCTGAAGGGACGGATCTGAATGCCTCCTTTCGAAAAGGCTGCGGCCTGCATCGGAGCGCTGTTTCGGGCGCCGGTGCGGGCCGCAGCTGTGTTTGTGAGGGCTTGCGTTGGGATCGATCGCGCAGCGATCGGCGGGCCGGAGCCTCCGCCCGGCGGAGGCCCGCAGTTCGAACCCGAACTTGCGTGCACTCCGCAGGCTGCGCCCCGATTGGTAATTCTGAATTTTGAATCTTGAATGATGAATTTGCGGTTCCGAATGGAACCGCAGCGGGCCGCAGCCTCCGGCGGCGAAGGCCCGCATTTCGCGTCCCGCAGGTCCGTTTCGAGCGGGTCTTCGCAGGCTGCAGCCCGAACCCAAAATTGCAGGCGGAGGCCGAATAAATTTGGCATTGCGCTCGACTTATTCGTACTTTGGCTGCGCCTTAGATACTCCGTCTCGGCAAAATGCAAATAAATTTGTTTTTGCACTCGGCTTATTCGTATCTTTGCACGACATGATCGACCGAGAAACCGTTGATAGAATCTATGCCGCCGCTGACATCGTCGAAATCATCAGCGACTATGTGACGCTCAAACGCAAGGGCGTCAACTATACCGCGTGCTGTCCGTTCCACAACGAGAAAACGCCGTCGTTCATCGTTTCGCCCGCAAAGGGGGTCTTCAAGTGTTTCGGTTGCGGCAAGGGCGGCAATGCCGTGACGTTCGTCATGGAGCAGGAGGCCTGCTCCTATCCCGAGGCGCTTCGCATGGTGGCCAAGCGCTACCACATCGAGGTCCGCGAACGCGAGCAGACCGAGGAGGATATTCGCCGCAACAACGACCGCGAGAGCATGTTCGCCCTGAACGGCTGGGCGGCCGACTATTTCGTCTCCTACCTCTGCAACGAGTCCGAAGGCCGGGCGGTCGGGTTGAGCTATTTCCGCGAGAAACGCCTCCTGACCGACGCGACGATCCGCAAGTTCGGGCTCGGATTCTGCCCTGCCCGGGGCGACCGCATGACGAAGGACGCCTTGGCGGCGGGCTACAAAAGCGAATTTTTGCTCTCGACCGGCCTCTCGCTGAAGAGCGAACGGGACGGCTCGCTTTACGACCGCTTCCGTGACCGCGTGATCTTCCCCGTGCACAACATCTCGGGCCGCGTTGTCGCTTTCGGCGGCCGTACGCTGCGGACCGACAAGCAGGTCGCCAAGTACCAAAATTCGCCCGAGAGCGAAATATACAGCAAGAAGCGGGAGCTCTACGGCCTCTACTTCGCCAAGCGGGCCATTCAGCAGCAGGACGTCGCCATCCTCGTGGAGGGCTACCTCGACGTGATCTCGATGCACCAGGCTGGAGTCGAAAACGTCGTCGCCTCCTCCGGCACGTCGCTCACGACCGAGCAGATCCGGCTGCTGGGGCGCTTCACGCGCAACATCACGGTGATCTACGACAGCGACGCCGCGGGCATCCACGCCTCGCTGCGGGGTATCGATATGATCCTGCGCGAGGGGATGAACGTGCGCATCGTCCTGCTGCCCGACGGCGACGACCCCGATACTTTCGCCCGCAGCCGTACGACGGAGCAGGTCCGGGAATACATCCGCAGCAACGAGCAGGACTTCCTCGACTTCAAGGCGCATCTGCTGATCGCCGAGGCGCAGGGCGATCCGATCCGCAAGGCGGCGCTTATTTCGGATATGGTGCAGTCGATCGCGCAGATCCCCGATCCGATCCAGCGGTCGGTCTACATCAAGGAGTGCGCCCGCACGATGGATATCGACGAACAGATCCTCATCGGCGAGGTGGCGCGCAAACGCCTCTCCTCGACGGGCGATCGCGAAACGGACGACTTCGTCCGCCGGCAGACAGCCCGCCGCCGCGAAGAGCAGGCGGCTGCAACCCCCTCCGTCCCGCCTGCGGCCGTGGAGGTGCAGCCGGCGGCCCGCATCGAGGCGGGCAGCAGTGTGCCGGCGCTCGAACGCGAACTGGTCAAGGATCTGCTGAAGTACGGCCACCGCTCGTTCGACTTCAAGGAGGGGCCGAACCTGGTTCCCTGCAACGTCGCCGAGGTGATCTTCGGCGAGTTGGACGAGGATAACCTCCACTTCACCGACCCGCGGTACGACCGCATCCTCGAAACCTACCGCGAGCAGTGGCGGCAGCTGGGCAGCGGGGTGGAGGTGCCCGTGCATTATTTCCTGAATCACATCGATCCCGAGGTGTGCAACGTCTCGGTCGATCTGCTTACCTCGGACGACAACTACGTTCCGAGCGAGTTGTGGAAACGCAAGGAGGTGCACATCGAGAGCGACGAGGAGATGCTGGCCGTCGGGGTGCCGAAGGCCGTGACGCTCTACAAGTCGAAGGTGATCGAACGGTTGATCCGGGAGGAGCAGGCCAAGCTGCGGAACGAGGAGCTCTCGGACGAGGAGCTGGCGGCGATCATGCGGCAGCTGACGCACCTCAATGCGATCAAGGTAACGATTGCCAACAAGTTGCAGCGGATGATTCTGTAGCGGGAATGCGGACGGGCGTGTGCACAGGTAGTGGATCGAGCTCGAAGAGGTCGGCGGGCCGCAGCCGTTTGTTGGGGTGAAAATGTCTGTTTGCAAATTCGGTCGCGCAGCGACCGGCAGCCCGCAGCCGCCCCCTGGCGGAGGGCTGCTCCTCCACGTCGCAGGCCCGTCCGCTCGGCTGCGGGCTCGCCGCCAGCAGGATCGATGCCGTTAGGCATCGGTGGGCCGCAGCCTCCGGCGGCGAAGGCCCGCAGCTCGCGTCCCGCAGGTCCGCATCGAGCGGGTCTTCGCAGGCTGCGGCCCGATGTCGCGATTGTATTCGGACCATTTGCTGCCGGATTTGACGTCGGAGACGTTGGCAGTTCGCAACCGCCGATTATTGCCGAGGTGTTTTGCGACGAACTCGATTGCGAAGCAATCGGCAGCCCGCAGCCGCTTGTTGTAGTGGAAATGACTGCTCGTAAATTCGGTCGCGCAGTGACCGGCAGCCAGCAGCCGCCCCCGGGCGGAGGGCTGCTCCTCCATGTCGCAGGCCCGTCCGCTCGGCTGCGGGCTCGCCTCGGGTGGATTTGACGCTGCAGACGCTGGACAAGCGTACTTAATTTTGAATATTGAATTTTGAAGGATGAATTTGCGGTTCCGATTGGAACCGCAGCGGGCCGCAGCCTCCGCTCGGCGAAGGCACGCAACTCGCGTCCTGTGCCCCGCCTCTTGCCCGGCAAAAAAAACTCCGCCCCTTGCGGAGCGGAGCGGGATCGGTGTCGGAATCGTACACGTATCGCTACGCGTACCGTGTGCAAACAGAAAATAAACAGAAAGATGTGTAAAACATATCGAAGATAAAAGAATTAGTTACCTTGATCCGATACCCATCCCTGTCGATGAAAAGTGCAATTTATGTGCCGTTTTGAGTTATGAGCGAACAGAAAAAAATCAACATAAGAAACAAGCGCGCCACCTTCGATTACGAGATCCTCGAAGAGTGGACGGCCGGTGTCGTGCTGGTCGGCACGGAGATCAAGTCGGTCCGCGCCGGCAAGGTCTCGATGGTCGATTCGTACTGCTACTTCGACCGGGGCGAGCTGTGGATCCGCGGGGTCAACATCGCCGAATACGCCTGGGGTACCTGCAACAACCACGTGCCGCGCCGCGACCGCAAGCTGCTGCTGACGCGGCGCGAGCTGACGAAGCTCGAGCGTGCCTCGCAGGACCGGGGGCTGACGATCGTCGGGCTGCGCCTCTTCCTGAACGAGCGCGGTCTGGCGAAGATCGCCGTCGGTCTGGCGCGCGGCCGCAAGGCCTACGACAAGCGCGAGCACCTCAAGGAGAGCGACGCCCGCCGCGAAATGGACAAAGTGATGAAGAATTTTCGAAAATAGATAACGCTATGGCCTTGATACTCTGTATTGAAACGGGCACGGACATCTGCTCCGTGGGAATAGCGCGCGACGGCGAACTGCTCTCGCTGCGCGAAAGCGACGAGGGGCGCGACCACGCCCGGCAGGTGGCGGTCTTCGTCGATGAACTGCTCGGCGAGATGAATCTGCAGCCCGAGGAGCTGGATGCCGTCGCCGTGGGCAAGGGGCCGGGCTCCTACACGGGGCTGCGCATCGGCGTTTCGTTCGCCAAGGGCCTTTGCTACGGCATCGGCAAACCGCTGCTCGCGGTGGGTTCGCTCAACGCCCTCGCGGAGGTAGCCCGCGAGGATTACGAGGCGGGGATCCTCGACATCGACCGCTGGGAGGAGGCGATCCTCTGCCCGATGGTCGATGCCCGCCGCATGGAGGTCTATACGCAGCTCTTCGACAGCCGGGGCGCGGCGCTGGGGGAGGTCTCGGCGAAGGTGATCGACGGCGACAGCTTCGCCGCCGAACGCCGCTCGGGCCGCCCCTTCGTGATCTTCGGCAACGGGGCCCGCAAGTGCGCCGGACTGCTCGACGGGGCCCGCTGCATCGAGGTGGCCCCCTCGGCCCGCGGTCTGGTCCGGCTGGCGCAGGAGGCCTTCGATGCCGGCCGCAAGGAGGACATCGCCTATTTCGAACCCTTCTACCTGAAAGATTTTGTCGTGACGACCTCGAAAAAGAAGCTCTTCTGAGGCCTCGCGGATCGCGTCGGACGGACACGGCGCGCCCCGGATGAATGAAACACACCCCCTTCGGCGTTCCAGCCGAAGGGGGTGTGTCTGTTCGTTGGCGGGGTAGGGCTGCGTCGGTTTTTCCCCGAAGCGTCGCGGCGGCTGCCTCCGATTGCTGCGGCTATTTGGATCGAACCGCTGCAATTCCCCTCCCGGCCGCCCCGGCTACTGCACCGGAACGCCCTTTTCGAACCGGTAGACCGCCTTCCGGGTGCCGTCTTCGTTCCAGTGGGTGGCCGTCCCCTCGGCGACATAGCCGATGAACGGGCGCTCCAGATCGCGCGGCGTGGGCTTCAGATTCCAGTTCGATTCGACGCGCTTCCTGCCGTTGGGCCAGTACTGCGTCCAGACGCCGCGGTTGCGCTTCAAATCGCGCTCCCAGCGCCAGCGGAGCGTGCCGTCGGGCTCATAGAAGAGCTCTGTCCCGCGCTTGCGGCCATACTTGTAGCTGGCCTTGTGCTGGACGGTTCCGTCCGGATAGTAGTCGGTCAGATCGCCGTGCAGCAGGTAGCGGCCGTTGGGGCCGATCCATGCCGACCACGCGGCCTTGATCCGGCCGTCGGGGTAGCGCTCCGTGTAACGCTCGACCTTGCCGCCCACCGTCTCCTGCTGCATATCCCCGGCATCCGACCAGATCCACGCCTCGTTCAGCTCGTAGTGCAGACCGGGGTAGTTGGCCGAGGTTAGGATGTGGATCACTCCGTTCGGGGCCTGGCGCACGGTCGCATAGCCGAGCGAGGGGTGCGCCCGGCGGCTGTTGTGCGGCAGCTGCACGGGCAGGGACTTGATGTGCCAGCTCCGGCCGTTGTCCTTCGAAATGGCGATGACGCAGTTGTCGCCGTTTTGCCACCCCTCGGGCGCCGGAATATTCTTTTTGAGCAGGTACGAGTCGGTGACGAGGACGAGACTGCCCGATTGCAGGCGGATCATCGAGGGCCGCTGCGCGCTGCCCAACGGCGGGAAGGGCGCCGGGGTCGCCTCCTCCCACGTGGCGCCCCAGTCGTGCGAGATGTTCTGCGGCGTCCAGCCCTTTACGCTGGCATTCTTGCCGCCGATCGAGAGCAGCGTGCCCCGGTCGTCGAGCGGCACGATGGTCGAGTGGCGCCCCGTCGTGCGGCCGCCCATATCCTCCCACGTGCGCCCCTCGTCCCGGCTGCGCCAGAGAAAACTCTGGCTGCCGTCGGCGTCCATCGCCATGTAGAGGTTGCCTGCGGGATCGCGGAAAGCGCTGTTGATCGGCTGCGCCGTGAAGTCTGCGGCCGCCGTGTCCAACTGCGGAACCGAGAAGGTCCACGTGGCCCCGTTGTCGGTCGATACGGCCATGCGGAAGGGAATGTAGGACGAGAGGTCGCGGCCGCCGCCGAAGAAGCGGATCGTGCCGCGGTCGTTCCACAGCAGCCCCGACTGGTCGTTGCCGTGCTTCGTGTCGAAGAAGAGCTCCGGCATGTCCCACTCCTCGGAGCCGAAGCGCAGACGCGCCTGCACGAAGGTGGCCATCGTGTCGCTCTCGCTGCGTCCGCGGGGCGAGCTGAAGTAGACGGCTAAGGCGTCGCCGTTGGGCATCACCTCGAAGCCGGGCGAGTGGCTGTGGTGGAAGACGCCGTAGTCGAGCCCCACCAGTTCGCCCGTCTCGGTCGGGGTGTAGGCAGCGGGAATCGGCAGGGCGAAGCGCACCGAGAAGTAGGGCTTCGCGGCATCGGGGGCGATGCGGGCCTCGTCGGTGCGCTGGCGGACCGCCGACTGGTTGAACGGCACGGTCGGGCGCTCTTTCAGAACGAAGCGGATCATGTTGTCCGCATCGCCCGGGGCGGTCATCTCCTGCCCGGCCCGAAAGTGCGAGGCCACGACGTAAAGGGTGTCTTGCTTCGGCTGTGCGCCCGCTCCCTGCGGCTGCGCGGCGCAGAAGTCCGGCAGCAGGAGGGCGAGATAGAGAAAGAGGGAATGTTTCATGGCTTTGGGTTGTGTCGAAAAAAAAGTTTTGCATCTCTTCCGATGCGGTGCGGGCGGAACCGGATGTCCGGTCCCGCCCGCCGCACTCGGGGTTTGTCAGGCTCGGGGGCCGGCTTGTCGTCCGCCCCCGCTGTATGCAGGACTCGGAACATCGGGGCCGGCGGGCCGAATTCATTTTGAATAAACAGGCGGCTTCACGGAAGCCGCAGCGGGCCGCAGCCTCCCGGCGGCGGAGGCCCGCCACTCCTTCCGGTCGTATGCGGCCTCCGCAGGCTGCGTCCCGGTTTCAAAATGGAACCGCCCTGCCCCTCGCCGCATTCAGCCTTGTTCGGGCAGGCCGAAAGGGACCTGCCACCCGGGTCCGCCTATCGGAGGGTGACCCGCAGCGGCTGCTCGATTTTGGCCCGCTGCTCGGCGACGAGCGCCAGCCAGGCCTCCATGTCGGCCACGCCGCCTTGGCTCCAGCCCGAACCGCTGTAGTAGACCATCGGCTCGCCCGACCGTACGGGAACGATCGCCACGGCATGGCCCAGCGTGTCGGCTGCCATCGCGGCGCCGCTCCCCTGCGGCAGCACGATGCCCTGGTAGATGTCGCCGTCCGCCTCGGGCTGCTTCGAGTCGGAGGCGGGCTCGACCATCGCCAGCCACGTCTCGCCCGTCTCGGTCCGCTTCACGTCGTGGCGCACGAATCCGGCTGCCACGGGCATCTCGCCGAAGGGCCCCTCATAGCGGTTCTCCATGCGGTTGAAGCGGCTGTCGGCGTCGAGCGTGATGGTCTTCGTCAGCGACACGGCCGTGCCGTCCACGTTGAAGGGCGCGTAGGTAAGCCGCACGGTGGTGCGGATCGGGCCGTTGTCGAGCGTCTGCTGCGTCAGGTAGTTGTGGCCCATCGGCCAGAATACGCCGTCCGCGATCGGCAGCGAGGCACCGCCGCCGAGCGTCACGCCCACCTTGTAGCAGTCCATGCCGTCGCCGTAGTTGTGGTGGTAGTCCCCCTTGGCGTACCAGTCGTCGATCACTAACTTTTCGGAGCACTTCACCCAGACGTCGATGCCCGGCGTGATGAGCTTCTCGGGCGAGGTCTCCAGCGCAGGGCCGTAGAGACGGTAGGCCACGAGGTTGTTCTCCCAGGCGTAGTCGTCGTAACGCTCGGGCACGTGGCGGCCGAAGACCTTCGCGGGGTAGTCGGCGCGCCGGCCGGGGCCGACCGTGAAGCGCAGCTTCTCGCCGGCTGCGGCATCGGTCTGAAAGATGAGGGCCTGCGGCTCGCTCTCGCCGGCATAGATCACCTGCGAGGGGATCTCCGAGCCCGCGGCGTCGCGGACGAGGACGTTTTCGGCCGTCAGCCCTCTGAGGGAGGCGAGGTCGGACCAGGCGAGCTCGATCGTCTCGCTGTGTCGTGCGGTGCCGGTGGGGTTCTCGACCTCGACCTTCACCGTCGGCGCGCAGGCCGTCAGGGCCGCCGCCGCAAGAAAAAGAAGGGTTTTGTTCATGGATTTGAATTTGTAAATTTTCGGCTCTTGCTGGCAAATTTACGATTAAATTTGCAGAATACATCCTCCGCCGCCCGATATTCGATGCAATTTCGCGCGGAAATTCGTTGTAAAATCGCGAAAGTTTGCTTACCTTTACGAATCGAAAGCAAACGAATCCAACAAATATCCGATTATGAAACAGTTCAATGACGACAACTTCCTGTTGCAGACGCCGGCTGCCGAGCGCCTCTACCACGAGCACGCGGCCAAGATGCCGATTATCGACTACCACTGCCATCTGATCCCCGAATACGTGGCCTCGAACCACCGCTTCGACAACCTCTCGAAGATCTGGCTCGAGGGCGACCACTACAAGTGGCGCGCGATGCGCACGAACGGCGTCGACGAGCGCTACTGCACGGGCAAGGATACGACCGACTGGGAGAAGTTCGAGAAGTGGGCCGAGACGGTGCCCTACACGATGCGCAACCCGCTCTACCACTGGACCCACCTCGAGCTGAAAACCGCCTTCGGCGTGACGAAGCTGCTCAACCCCTCCACCGCCCGCGAGATCTACGACTACTGCACCGAGAAGCTGCAGCAGCCCGAATACTTCGCCCGCGGCCTTATGGAGCACTACAACGTCGAGGCCGTCTGCACGACCGACGACCCGGTCGACTCGCTCGAACACCACCTCAAGGTGAAGGCCGACGGCTTCAAGGTGAAGATGCTGCCCACGTGGCGTCCCGACAAGGCGATGGCCGTCGAGGTGCCGGCCAACTTCCGCGCCTACATCGACCGCCTGGCCGAGGTCTCGGGAGTCGAGATCCGCAAGTTCGCGGATGTGATCGAGGCGCTGCGCGTGCGCCACAAGTTCTTCGGCGAGGTGGGCTGCCGCCTCTCGGACCACGGCATCGAGGAGTTCTATGCCGAGGATTACACGCAGTCGGAGATCGACGCCATCTTCCTCAAGGTCTACGGCGGCGGGCAGCTGACGCAGGAGGAGATCCTCAAGTACAAGAGCGCCATGATGATCGAGTTCGCCGTCATGGACCACGAGACGGGCTGGACGCAGCAGTTCCACTACGGCGCCATCCGCGACAACAACGGCCGCATGTTCCGCCGGCTGGGCCCCGACACGGGCTTCGACTCGATCGGCGACTTCACGGTGGCCAAGAAGATGTCGAAATTCTTCAACAGGCTCGACGAACAGGACAAGCTCACGCGCACGATCATCTACAACCTCAATCCGCGCGACAACGAGCTCGTCGCCACGATGCTCGGCAACTTCCAGGACGGCCGCTACGGCGCCGGCAAGATCCAGTTCGGCTCGGGCTGGTGGTTCCTCGATCAGAAAGACGGTATGGAGAAGCAGATGAACGCCCTCTCGACGCTGGGCCTGCTGAGCCGCTTCGTCGGCATGCTGACCGACTCGCGCTCGTTCCTCTCGTACCCGCGCCACGAGTATTTCCGCCGCACCCTCTGCAACCTGCTGGGCAACGATATCGAGCAGGGGCTCCTGCCCGCTTCGGAGATCGACTTCATCGGCCGCGAGATCGTCGAGGGCGTATGCTACCGCAATGCGAAAAACTATTTCAAGTTCTAATCCAATAAAAAACAGATCTAAACACAATGAAAATCGTAACTTTAGGTGAGATCATGCTCCGCCTGTCCACTCCGGGCAACACGCGTTTCGTGCAGTCGGATTCGTTCGATGTCGTCTACGGCGGCGGCGAGGCCAACGTAGCGGTCAGCTGCGCCAACTACGGCCACGAGGCCTACTTCGTGACGAAGCTGCCAAAGCACGAGATCGGCCAGTCGGCCGTCAACGCGCTGCGCAAGTACGGCGTCCGGACCGACTACATCGCCCGCGGCGGCGACCGCGTCGGCATCTACTACCTGGAGACGGGCGCCTCGATGCGTCCCTCGAAGGTGATCTACGACCGCGCCCACTCGGCCATCGCCGAGGCCGATCCGCAGGATTTCGACTTCGACGCCATCATGGAGGGCGCCCAGTGGTTCCACTGGTCGGGCATCACGCCGGCCATCTCCGACAAGGCTGCCGAGCTGACGAAGCTGGCCTGCGAGGCCGCCAAGCGCCACGGCGTGACGGTTTCGGTCGACCTGAACTTCCGCAAGAAGCTCTGGACCAAGGAGAAAGCCCAGTCGATCATGCGTCCCCTGATGCAGTACGTCGATGTCTGCATCGGCAACGAGGAGGATGCCGAGCTCTGCCTCGGCTTCAAGCCCGATGCCGATGTCGAGGGCGGCGAGACGAATGCCGAGGGCTACAAGGGCATCTTCCGCCAGATGGCCGAGACCTTCGGGTTCAAGTATGTCATTTCGACCCTCCGCGAGTCCTTCTCGGCCACGCACAACGGCTGGAAGGCGATGATCTACAACGGCAAGGAGTTCTACGAGTCGAAGCGTTACGATATCAATCCGATCGTCGACCGCGTCGGCGGCGGCGACTCCTTCTCGGGCGGCATCATCCACGGCCTGCTGACCAAGCCGACGCAGGGCGAGGCGCTCGAGTTCGCCGTAGCTGCATCGGCTCTCAAGCACACGATCAACGGCGACTTCAACCTCGTATCGGCCGAGGAGGTCGAGTCGCTGGCCGGCGGCAACGCCAACGGCCGCGTACAGCGGTAGCGGAAAATCGTCCGCGTCCTGCGGCTCCGGCAGCCCGACCGGCTGCCGGAGCTCGCGGACGAACCGTCAGGTATTATATATATAAGTATTCACACAATGGCAAGATTCGATAAAGTCGCCGTTCTGAAGAAGATCGGCGAGACCGGTATGGTTCCGGTATTCTATCACAAGGAGGTCGAGGTGGCCAAGAAGGTCGTCAAAGCCTGCTACGAGGGCGGTGTCCGCGCCTTCGAATTTACGAACCGCGGCGATTTCGCCCAGGAGGTCTTCGGCGAGCTCGTCAAATGGGCTGCCAAGGAGTGCCCCGAGCTGGCGATCGGCATCGGCTCGGTGGTCGATCCCGCCACGGCGGCGCTCTACATCCAGCTGGGCGCCAACTTCGTCGTGGGTCCCCTCTTCAACCCCGAGATCGCTCCGATCTGCAACCGCCGTCTGGTTCCCTACTGCCCCGGCTGCGGCACGGTGTCGGAGATCGGCAAGGCCCAGGAGCTGGGCTGCGACCTCACGAAGCTCTTCCCGGGCGACGTCTACGGTCCGAACATGGTCAAGGGTCTCATGGCTCCCTGCCCCTGGTCGAAGATCATGGTCACGGGCGGCGTATCGCCCGAACGCGACAACCTCACTGCCTGGTTCAAGGCCGGCGTCTATTGCGTAGGCATGGGTTCGAAGCTCTTCCCGAAGGAGAAGGTGGCGGCCGAAGACTGGGCATACGTGACGAACAAGTGCCGCGAATGCCTCGACATCATCGCCGAAGTCCGCGCGAAATAATCCACCTTTGAAAAACTACGACTTGAAATGACACAAAACAAGCAGAAAATGACCTCCTGGCGCTGGTGGATGTGCCTGTTGCTCTTCGTGGCGACGACCGTGAACTACCTCGACCGCCAGGTCCTCTCCCTGACCTGGAAAGACTTCATCGCTCCCGAGTTCCACTGGTCGGACTCGAACTACGGTACGATCACCGGCTTCTTCTCCCTTTTCTACGCCTGCGCCTGCCTCTTCGCGGGCAAGTTCGTCGACTGGATGGGTACCAAGAAGGGCTACCTGTGGGCCATCGGCGTCTGGTCGCTCGGCGCCTGCATGCACGCCGGCTGCGGCTGGGTGACGATGCAGATCGAGGGCTACGAATCGCTCGACGCGCTGCGCGCGATCGAAGCCGGATCGACGGCCGCCATGGCCGTCGCGGGGCTGAGCGTCTGGCTCTTCCTGGCCTGCCGCGCCATTCTGGCGCTCGGCGAGGCCGGCAACTTCCCCGCCGCCATCAAGGTGACGGCCGAGTACTTCCCCAAGAAAGACCGTGCGCTGGCCACCTCGCTCTTCAATGCGGGCGCCTCGGTGGGTGCGCTGGTCGCTCCGCTGACGATCCCGATCCTCGCCTCGGCGTGGGGCTGGGAGATGGCCTTCATCATCATCGGCGGTCTGGGCTTCATCTGGATGTTCTTCTGGGCATTCATGTATGAGAAGCCCGAAAAGTCGAAGTTCGTGAACAAGGCCGAGCTCGACTACATGCTGCAGGACGAGGCCGACGGAGCCGGCAAGCCGGCTGCAGCCGACGCGGAGAAGGCGATTCCGTTCCTCCAGTGCTTCGGTTACCGGCAGACCTGGTCGTTCATCATCGGCAAGTTCTTCACCGACGGCGTGTGGTGGTTCTACCTCTTCTGGGCTCCGGCCTACTTCTCGGAGTGCGGCTATTCGATGGAGACCATGACGGGTAAGATGCTCGTCTTCGTGCTCTACCTGATCGTGACGGTCATCTCGATCGGCGGCGGTTATCTGCCGAAGTACTTCGTCGAGCAGAAGGGTATGGAGCCCTATGCAGGCCGCATGCGGGCGATGCTGATCTTCGCCTTCTTCCCGCTCTTCGCCCTCTTCGCCCAGCCCATGCAGGGCATCTCGGTGTGGTTCCCCGCCATCATCATCGGCATCGCGGGTGCGGGTCACCAGGCCTGGTCGGCCAACATCTTCTCGACCACCGGCGACATGTTCCCCAAGTCGACCATCGCGACGATCACCGGTATCGGCGCCATGGCGGGCGGTATCGGCTCCTACCTGATCAACCAGGGCGCCGGTCTGCTCTTCGACTATGCCGCCGCGCAGGGCGAGGCCTTCACTTTCTTCGGCTTCAGCGGCAAGCCCGCCGGCTACATGATCATCTTCTGCATCTGCGCCGTGGCCTACGTGCTGGCCTGGTCGATCATGAAGACCCTCGTGCCGAAGTACAAACCCATTGTTTTGAAGTAACCAAACTATCGTTTTAAAATCTTATCATCCAATGATTCGGAAATTGAACAAATCGACCGTCGAGAAGGTCGAGCGTCCCGTGAAGATCCTCCAGTTCGGCGAGGGTAACTTTCTGCGCGCCTTCGTGGACTGGCAGATCGACATCGCCAACGAGAAGGGCGTGATGAATGCGGGCGTGGCCATCTGCCAGCCGATTCTCGATCCCGAGCACAAGGTGCTCCGGATGATCGAGTTGCTCAACGGGCAGGACAACCTCTACCACGTCTACCTCGAGGGCATCGAGAACAAGCAGCCCAAGAAGGACGTGCGCCTCGTGAAGAGCGTCATGGATTCGTTCAACCCCTATACGGAGTACGCCAAGTACGAGAAGTACTTCCTCTCGCCGGAGCTCAAGATCACGATCTCGAATACGACCGAGGCCGGCATCCGCTACGAGGAGGGCGACGACCTGACGGCCTGCCCGCCGAAGTCGTACCCGGCCAAGATGACGGCGCTGCTCTACAAGCGTTTCAAGCACTTCAACGGCGATCCGACGAAGGGCCTCTGCATCATCTGCTGCGAGCTGATCGAGAACAACGGCTCGACGCTGCACGAGTACGTCATCAAGCATGCGCAGTACCACAAGCTGGGCCAGGACTTCATCGACTGGGTCGAGGCCAACTGCCACTTCTGCGACACGCTCGTCGACCGCATCGTGCCGGGCTTCCCGCGCGATACGATCAATGAGATCAAGGAGGAGATCGGGTTCGACGACAACTTAGTCGTAAAGGCCGAGCTCTACCACCTGTGGGCCATCGGCGGTCCCGGCTACAAGGAGGTGATGAAGGAGCTGCCGCTCGACAAGGCCGGGCTGCACGTGATCTTCATGCCTTCGATCAAGCAGTTCCGCGACAAGAAGGTGCGCATCCTGAACGGTTCGCACACCGGCATGGTCACGATGGGTCTGCTGATGGGCTGCGAAACGGTGATGGACGCCTTCAACACGCCCGACATCGAGAAGTTCGTCAACGAGATGGTCGCCGAGGAGGTGATCCCGATGATCGAGGAGGACCAGAACGAGCTGAAGCAGTTCGCCGCCGGCATTCTGGAGCGCTTCTACAACCCCTACATCAAGCACATGCTGAAGTCGATCTCGCTCAACTCGCTGTCGAAGTGGGAGGCCCGCAATTACCCGACGGTCAAGGACAACTGGTTCAAGGCCGGCAAGCTGGCCGAGCACGAGTGCTTCACGTTCGCCGCCCTGATGGCCTACTACGGTCCGAAGAGCGGGTTCGAGCCCGACGACACGGCCGAGTTCGTCGCCTACATCCGCAACAACTGGAACGGGGCCGATCTGGAGGGTACCGTGTCGAAGATCGTCAAGGAGAGCGGCATCTTCACGGTGGACTTCTCGGAGGTCCCGGGCTTCGTGCCCGCCGTGGCGAAGTACCTGGCCGACATCGAGACGCTGGGCATGGCCGCCGCTTTGAAGAAGTTCCTGGCATAAGCCTTTACGAATGACCGGATCCGGGCGGAGCGACCTTGCAGAAGTGCCGCCCCGCCCGAATCGCTTTTTTTACACGAACGAAACATGAAACGATTGCTGAAAATCAATGCGGCGGACAACGTCGCCGTGGCCATCGCCGACGATCTGAAGAAGGGCGAGACGCTCGAAATCGACGGCCGCCCGATCACGCTGCAGGAGGATATCGTGCGCGGCCACAAGGTGGCGCTCACGGACCTTGCCGAGGGCGTGAATGTCATCAAATACGGCTATCCGATCGGCCACACGACGGCGCCCGTGAAGCAGGGGGCCTGGATCCACTCGCACAACCTGAAGACCAACCTGCGCGACGATCTGGAGTACACCTACGCGCCGAAGAACTATCCGATCGACTTCGCGAAGCGCGACGACCTGCGCGTGATGGGCTACCTGCGCAAGAACGGGACGATGGGCATCCGCAACGAGCTGTGGATCGTCCCCTCGGTGGGCTGCGTGAACGGCCAGGCGCAGGCCATCGCCGAGCGTGTGAAGCGCGAGTGCGACTGCTCGCACCTCGATGACGTGCGCGTCTACACGCACAACTACGGCTGCTCGCAGCTGGGCGAGGACCACGCCAACACGCAGCATGCGCTGGCGGCGCTCGTCAAGCATCCCAATGCCGGCGCCGTGCTGGTGCTGGGGCTGGGCTGCGAAAACAACCAGATCGCCTCGTTCAAGGAGGTGATCGGCGAGTGGGACGACGAGCGCGTGAAGTTCCTCATCGCCCAGGAGGTCGAGGACGAGATCGAGGAGGGTGTCCGCATCTGCCGGGAGCTTGTCGAGAAGACGCGCGCCGACAAGCGGCAGCCGCTGCCGCTGAGCTACCTGCGCGTCGGTCTGAAGTGCGGCGGCTCGGACGGTTTCTCGGGCATCACGGCCAACCCGCTCGTGGGCCTCTTCTCGGACTGGCTGATCGCCCAGGGCGGCACGACGGTCCTCACGGAGGTCCCCGAGATGTTCGGCGCCGAGACGATCCTCATGGACCGCGCCGTGAACCGTGAGGTCTTCGACAACACGGTCTGCCTCATCAACAACTTCAAGGGCTACTTCCGCAAGTACGACCAGCCGATCTACGAGAACCCCTCGCCCGGCAACAAGAAGGGCGGCATCACGACCCTCGAGGAGAAGTCGCTCGGCTGCGTGCAGAAGGGCGGTGCGCAGCAGGTGGTCGATGTGCTGACCTACTGCCAGCCGATCGTCAAGCAGGGGTTGAACCTGCTGCAGGCGCCGGGCAACGACCTGGTGGCCGCCTCGTCGCTGGCTCTCTCGGGCTGCCAGATCGTCCTCTTCACCACGGGCCGCGGCACGCCGTTCGGCGCCTTCGTGCCGACGATGAAGATCTCGACCAACACGCAGCTCTCGAAGTTCAAGAGCAACTGGATCGACTTCAATGCCGGTACGATGGTCGAGGACGAGGAGCCGCACGCGGTGCTGGAGCGCCTCATCGAAAAGATCCTCGCGACGGTCGACGGCGAGCCGCTCAAACATGAGCGGACGGGCTTCAAGGAGATCGCCATCTTCAAAACGGGTGTAACGCTTTAACGGAGGGGTGCGATGATGAAGAACCTTTTGACTGCGGTTGCGGCGCTGCTGCTCGTTTCGTGCGGGCAGCAGGCGCCCAAGACCGAATATGTCGTCGATTGCAACGGCAAGGGCGACTTTGCGACGCTCCAGGCCTGCCTCGACGCGCTGCCGTCGAAGTCGCCCGTGTGGCGCACGATTCACGTCAAGCCCGGCACCTATCGCGAGAAGGTGACGGTCGATGTCTACAAGGACAAGCTGCGGATTGTCGGCGACGGCGATGCCGAGGAGGTGCAGATCGTCTGGAACGACCACTCGGGCAAGGTCGTGGACGGCTACAAGATGACCACCTACGATTGCTGGACCATGTCGGTGCAGGCCGACGAGGTGTGGCTCGAGAACCTGACGATCGCCAACGATGCGGGCCGCGTGGGCCAGGCCGTGGCGCTCGAGACGCGCGGCGACCGCATCCGCATCGAGCGCTGCCGCCTGCTCGGCGACCAGGACACCTTCTTCCCGAAGAACTACGTGGCGCGCATCTACGTCAAGGACAGCTACATCGAGGGGACGACCGACTTCATTTTCGGTCCCTCGATCACCGTTTTCGACAACTGCGAGATCCACTGCAAACAGAACAGCTACATCACGGCCGCCTCGACCACCGAGCGCAACAAGTACGGCTTCGTCTTCCGCAAGTGCCGTGTGACGGCGGCCGACGGGGTGACGAAACTCTACCTCGGGCGCCCCTGGAAGTCGACGGCCCGCACCGTCTGGATGGAGTGCGAGCTCCCGGCCGAGATTCGGCCCGAGGGGTGGCACAACTGGGGCTCGCCCGATCGCGAGCGCACCTCCTACTACGCCGAGTGGCGCTGCACGGGGGCCGGAGCCGACCGCTCGCAGCGTGTCGCCTGGTCGAAGGAGCTGACCGACGAGGAGGCTGCGGAGTACACCCTCGAAAAGATTTATGCCGTAAAGACCGGTTCGGAGCAGTTCCACGACGCGTGGGACGGCACCTTCCCCGCAGCCGAAACGGCCGCACCGGCTTCGACGGAAAAGACCGAACCGGCCGAGGCTGCATCGGCCGCTGAATAACCTGCCCGAACCATGAAACGACTGACGCTTTTTTGCAGCCTCGTGCTGCTGACCGCCGTTGCTGCGGCGCAGACGGTCTGGACGCCCGATCTGGGCAACGGCAAGTACAAAAATCCGGTGCTTTACGCCGACTATTCGGACCCGGACGTGATCCGCACGGGCGACGACTACTGGATGACCGCCTCGTCGTTCAACTGCGCGCCGGGATTGCCGATCCTCCACTCGACCGATTTAGTCAACTGGGAGATCGTGAACTATGTTTTTCTGAACCAGCCGCCCTACGACTGGTTCGACCGCCCGCGCCACGGCGACGGCGTCTGGGCCCCCTCGATCCGCTTCCACGACGGATGGTACTATATCTATTGGGGCGATCCGGACCGCGGCGTGCTGATGACCAAGACGCAGGACCCGCGCGGGAAGTGGAGCGAGCCGCTGCTCGTGCAGGCCGGCCGGGGCATCATCGACACCACGCCGCTCTGGGACGACGACGGCAAGGCCTACCTCGTACACGGGTGGGCCGGTTCGCGCGCCGGCTTCAAGAGCATCCTCTCGGTTTGCGAGATGTCGCCCGACGGCGAGCGGCTGATCGGTCCCGAGGTGATGATCTTCGACGGCCACGGCGAACATCCGACGGTCGAGGGGCCGAAGTTCTACAAGCGCAACGGCTGGTACTACGTCTTCGCCCCTGCGGGCGGCGTCAAGACGGGGTGGCAGGTGGTGCTGCGCTCGCGTTCGCCCTACGGGCCCTATGAGATCCGCACCGTGCTGGAGCAGGGGTCGACGAAGATTCCCGGCCCCCACCAGGGCGGCTGGGTCGAGGATACGGCCGGCAACTGCTGGTTCCTGCACTTCGTCGATATGTACGCCTACGGCCGTGTCTGCCACCTGCAGCCGATGCAGTGGACCGACGACGACTGGTGTACGATGGGGGTCGATGCCGACGGCAACGGCATCGGCGAACCGGTGCTGACTTACACGAAGCCCGCCTCGCGCGTCCCCTCGGCGGTGAAGACGCCGGCCGACAGCGACGAATTTTCGGCGCGGACGCTGGGGCTCCAGTGGCAGTGGCACGCCAATCCCGAGCGCCGCTGGATGTTCACGAATCCGACGGCCGGGATGCTGCGGCTCTACTGCCGTCCGCACGACGGCGAGTGGCACAACCTCTCGGATAACGGCAACCTGCTGTTGCAGAAGGTCAATGCCCCCGACTACACGGCGACGGCCAAGGTGCGCTTCTGCCCCTCGTACGAGGGCGACCGCGCGGGGTTGATCGTCATGGGCCACAGCTATGCGACGATCGGTCTGCGCTATGCCGATGGCCGGATCGTCGTCGAGCAGGGGCTTTGCCGCGATGCCATGCGCAAGCGGACGGCCGAACGGGCTGTGGCGACGGCCGACTACGCTGCCGACGGCAAGCCGGCGGATGTCTGGCTGCGGGTCCGCATCCGGCAGGTGTGGAACGACGGCGAGCAGCCGCGGATGTTCTGCCGCTTTGCCTACAGCGCCGACGGCAAGCATTACAAGGAGTTCGGCGAGGAGTTCGAGGCCGAGGCCGGCCACTGGATCGGCGCCAAGATCGGCTACTACACCGATGCCGCGATCGGCAAGAACGACGGCGGCTGGTTGGATGCCGACTGGTTCCGCGTCACGAAGAAATAGTCCGGGACAATGGCTTCGAGAAAAGAGGAGGCGGTCGCGCGCAAGCGGAACGGACGGTACAATTGCGCCCAGTCGGTGGCCTGCACCTTCTGCGGATTGACTTCGCTGGACGAGGCGACGGTGCACCGGCTGACAGGGGCCTTCGGCGGCGGCATGGGCTGCGGCGAGGGTACCTGCGGCGCTCTGGTGGGTGCCGGCGTGATACTGGGCCTGCTCCACGAGGACCGTGCGGAGGCCAAGCGGCGGATGCGCGAACTGATGACCCGCTTCCGCGAGCGGAACGGATCGACGGTTTGCAAGGAGCTGAAGGGGCTCGAGAGCGGGGTGGTGCTGCGCCCCTGCAACGACTGCGTGGCCGATGCCGTCGAGCTGCTGGAGGAGCAGCTCGCGCGCCGGTGAAAGGCTTGCGGGCAGGTAAGCCGTTTGCAGACCGGTGAACTGCATGCAGACCGGTAAGGCTGCGCGAGGCGCTTGCGGCCTTCGGCGGGTTGCGGCCCGTAAGAGCGATTTGTTTTGATTCCACCCCTGCCGGATCTTGTCCGGCGGGGGCGGTTTTTGTTGTGTGCGGAGGTCCGGATGCGGTTTTTTTGCACGAAGATGCAACGGCTTGCCGGTAAAATCGGTCGCGCAGCGACCGGCAGCACGCAGCCGCCCTCGGGCGGAGGGCTGCTCCTTATGGTCGCAGGCCCGTCCGCTCGGCTGCGTGCATACCTCGGATTGAAATCGGTCCGTTAGGACCGTGCGGGCCGCAGCCTGGGGGCGGCGGAGGCCCGCAGTTCGTGCCGAACTTGGCGTCCCTCCGCAGGCTGCGCCCCGAATAGAAAATGTATGCCCGAGCGTGTCTGGTACCCTACTTAATTTTGAATCTTGAATTTTGAATTCTGAATTTGCGCCCGAACGGGCGCAGCAGCCCGCAGCCGCCCCCCGGCGGAGGGCTGCTCCTTTGCATCGCACGCCCGTCCGCTCGGCTGCGTGCTGGCCTTGAGAGGATTTCGATGCCGTTAGGCATCGGCGGGCCGGAGCTTCGCCCCGCGAAGGCCCGCAGCTCGCGTCCGCAAGTCCGCTCGCGCGCCCTTCGCAAGCTCCGGCCCGAATATCATTTTTCATTTGCGGTTCCGGAAAGGAACCGCAGCGGGCCGCAGCCTTCGCCCGGCGGAGGCCCGCAGCTCGCGTCCCACAGGTCCGCTTCGAGCGTGTCCTCCGCAGGCTGCGCCCCGAATTAGAAAGAACGATCATTTTTAATTCTTCATTTTGACTTTTTAATTTGCGGCTCCTGCAAGGAGGCGCAGCAGCCCGCAGCCGCCCCCCCCTGGCGGAGGGCTGCATCTTCGCGTCCCATAGGTCCGCTCGTGCACGCCCACCGCTCGGCTGCGGGCATGCCTCGGTTTGAAATCGGTCCGTCAGGACCGTGCGGGCCGCAGCCTCCGCCGGGCGGAGGCCCGCAATTCGTATCCGAATATGCGTGCTCCGCAGGCTGCGCCCCGAGTTCGTAATTCTGAATTTTTAATTTTGAATTTTGAATTTGCGCCCGTAAGGGCGCCTCTCGCCCCTCTCGCCGCTCCTCCCGCCGTCTCGAACTTCCGATATTTCAATCTGGCTGTATTTTTGTTAAAAAAGTGTTGCGGATTTTGTCGTTTCTGAAAAATAAATTATCTTTGAAAGCGTATAATCCCGTTCTGTTCTTCAACCGGAACAAAGCGGCGTGCAAACCAAAAACAAACCGAGGACAAACCGAGGACAAGCGAGAAGCAATCGAAAGACAAGCAAACGAATACCGGCGAACAAGAACTTGCAAGCCAGGAAAATACACGTGCAAAGCGAATAAATTTCTTAAACTTTCTGTAAATATGAAAAAATCGATTTTGAACAGATGGTTGTTCGGCGCGATGATGCTGTTTACGACGGCATCTTTGATCGCGTGCGTCGATGACAACGAAGATGAGGGAATGCCCTATCTCGAAACGGATGTCGAGCAGCTCGCCTTCTCGCAGGAGGGCGGCGAGGCGACCTTTACGGTGCGGACCAACCGCCCGTGGTCGCTGGCCCCGGCCGAGGGGAGCGAGTGGATCACGCTCGATCCCGTCGAGGGCGTCGGCACGACGCAGGTCGAAGTGGTGCTTCCGGGCAGCAGCTACGCCCGCGAAGGCTCCTTTACGATCAGCCTTTCGAACACCTACGGCGTCTACATGACCAAGACGGTCGCCGTCAAGCAGGGCGAAGTGGTCGCCGAGGAGTTGATCTACTCCGAGACGATGGGTTCGGCTTCGGTTTCGAGCCCCTGGCCGCTCGTCTCCGCCTATACGGACTGGGCGACCGAGGGCACGGGTGCCGCCACCGTCACCTACAGCGGCACGAATACCTCGCTCCGCAGCTCAGGCCTCGCCAATGAGGGCTCGGGTCCGAACGTCGTCTTCTTCGGTGCGGCTCCCGCGACCTTCTCGGTGAACAAGATCACCCTCACCGAGGCGCAGACCCGTCTGAACCTCTCGTTCATCGGCAGCTTCTCGAGCCAGGGTGCGGACGGTTCGTACAACAACACCTTCGATCCGGCGCTCTTCAAGGTGCAGCTCAGCGGCGACGGCGAGAAGTGGTCCGACCTCTCCTACACGAAGAACGACGGCGATACCGAACGTCCCTACTGGATCGAGGCCTCGGCACCCTTCGTGCTGGCCGCCCCGAGCGAGTTCCTCTATATCCGCTTCACGGCGAATGTCTCGTCGGCCTTCCGTTTGGACGATATCAAGCTGACGACGCTCAACGGCAACGGGCCGACCATCGACCTTTCGCAGGGCACGGCCGGCGGCGACACGCCGACCCCCCCCCAGCCCACGAACGCACTGTGGCACGAGAATTTCGGTGCCCAGGGTGCCGACAAACCGCTGGTCGCCGATTATACCGATTGGGAAAAGGGCGGTTCGGCTGCGGCGAATGTCACCTACACGGCCGCATCGGGCAAAGTCTCGATCCGCGAAACCGGTAAATTGAGTGCCGGCTATCCCGATGCCTCGGGTGCCGCCTTCTGCTTCCTGGGTACGGGATCGCCCGCTTTCGCGGTCGGCAATCTGGCCCTGACGGCCGAGCAGACCAAACTGCAGCTGAACTTCGGCGGCCGGTATTCGAAGAAAAACGGAGATACGTACGACAATACCTTCGATGCCGGGAAGTTCCATGTCTATCTGAGTGCGGACGGCAATGCCTGGAAGGAGATCACCTACACGAAGGCGCAGACCGACGAAATCTGGGTCTATGCGACGGCCGACTTCACGCTGGCCAAGGCGACGGAGAAACTCTACATCAAGTTCGCCGCCGACGAAGATTCGGTCTTTGCGGTCGACGACTGCTCGCTCACCGTCGGCGAGGGCGGCCAGACGGTCGATCTCGAAGCGGGCGATACGCCGACGCCTCCGCAGCCGGGCGATGACAGCTTCCCGGGCGCCGGCCGCTATATGATGGTCTGGAACATCGACGGCAAGACGCTGGCTGCCATTCCCGCCGAGACCTATTACATCCTGATGAAAGAGGTAACCGTTTCGGGCGATGCGATCGCCGCGGCGGGCAACGAGACCTGCGACTGGACGATCGACGCCGCCGCTGCCGAGGGGCGCTATACGATCAAGGGCAGCGACAACAAATACTACGCGATGAAAGGCACGTACAACTCTTTCAATCCGGTCGATGCGCTCGGACAGGCCGATTACAGCTACGACTGGACCTTTGCGAAGAATGACGACGGCACCTTCAAGATCACGAACGTCGACAAGGCGAAGTGGATCCAGTACAAGTCGTACAACGGGTTGAATGAGGTCGTAGCGAGCACGGAAGCCGGCGCCATGCCGCAGCTCTACAAGCTCGATGCAACCGGTACGTCCTATGTGCTCGTGGGTTCAGGCGACACGCCGACGCCTCCGCAGCCGACAGAAGCGCTGACGGTGAAAGAGCTGGTCGAGCTGGCTATCGCAGGCACTTCGGTGGCTGACAAGACGGTGGAGGGTTACGTGGCAGCCATCGGCGGCGACACGGAGAACTTCGCCAAGGGCAACGTGATCGTCTGCGACAACGACGGTGCGGCGCACAGCGGTATGGTATTCTACAGCTACGATTTGATGGAGCTTGGGCTGAAGGTCGGCGACAAGGTTTCGATTTCGCTCGCCACGGCCGAATATGCACCCTACAACAACATGCGCGAGTACAAGGGCATCAAGGCTGCGGATGTCAAGATTCTTTCGAGCGGCGCGACGATTTCGTACAAGACGCTGACGGCTTCGCAGTTGGTGACGAACCATGAGCAGTACATGTCGGTACCGGTTCAGATCGCCGGCGCCCGTCCGACGGCCGATGCCGTGGGCATGACCTTTACGTCGGGATTGCTCTTTACGGACGGTACGGAGTTTACGGTCTACAACCGCAAGCAGTGGGCGGTCGGCGAAACGGTGACGGTCGCCGACAGGCAGGGTACGATCAAGGGTATCTGGTCGGTATTCGACACGACGCCGCAGCTGATCCCGACGACGCTCGCCGATATCGAGCCCTTCGCTTCGACCGGCGGCACGACGCCCGATCCCGATCCGACGCCCGGACCTTCGGGCGAGTGGACGGCCCAGACCTTCGCTTCGGCAACGGCGACCTCCAGCTACAACACTTCCGAGACGGAGGTGGCAGACGGCTGGAAGGGGCTCTACATCTGTGTCGGCGCCGCTTCGACCGCCTATATGGACTTCACCGGCACGCCGATCTCGTTCCAGGTCAAGAACAAGGAACCCTACCTCGTCTCGGGCACGCTGACGGGCGGTATCCAGGCCCTCAAGTTCGAGTCGCAGAAGACGACCTCATGCAAGACCGAGGCGATCGACATCACGATCGCCGTCGGCGGCACGACGATCTGGAGCGGTACGGTTCCCGTCTCCACCACCTTCAAGAAGCAGGATGACAACGTAATCGACCTGACGAAAGAGACGGCCGGTTTCGCGGCCGGCAAGTCGGTCGCCGACCTGAAGGGCGCCTCGTTCACGATCCGCTTCGCGCCGCAGATGAACACGGGTGCGAACAGCGTGGCGATCGGCAACATCGCCTGGATGGCCTATTGATGATGAACCGTTGACCTTGAAAATTGGAATCCGATGACTTCGTTTTTCGTATATTCCCTCCGGCACCTCTGGACGATGATGCTCGTCGTGCTGGTGGCTGTGCAGATGCCCGCCTGCAGCAGCAGCGACGACGCTCCGGGCGACGTAGCGCCCGTCGCCTGGGCCGATCTGCAGACCCCCTCGCCCGACGGCGGCTCGATGACGCTCCGCTTCACGCAGACGGCGGTCGCCGGACAGCCCTGGACGGCCCGCATCACGGGCGACGACGACCTGCAGTGGGTCTCGTTCGACCTGCGCACGACGCAGCATGAAGCGTCGGGCACGGTCGGCTCGACCCTCCCCGAACGCTGCCTCTTCATCTATTACAAGTCCAATCCGACCGAGCAGGCCCGTACGGCGATCGTCGAGATCACGGTAGGGGAGGGCAGCTCCGTCGAACTGGCCGTCGTGCAGCCCGCCGGCGGCAGCGAGGCCGGGGAGCCCTCCGTGACGAGCTGGCAGTGGCCCGAGATCCCGGCGCGGGTCGAGAACGACGACTTTACCTACGTGACGCACTACTGCCCCGTGCCCGACGAGTCGCAGGGCGGCGCGATGCGGACCAAGCGCAACTTCACCCTCTGCTTCGACCGCACGAAGCGCGCCTCGTGGTGGGTGGCCTACCCGATGCACAGCGCCTACCTCGGCTCGGGCCGCGTCGAGACCTGGGACTACGATCCCGAGATTCCGCGCGAGTGGCAGCCTGTCCTCTTCAGCGGCTACGTGAACGGCACGACGTGGAACCGCGGACACCAGATCCCCAACGCCGACCGCAACGCCGACGCCACGATGCAGGCGCAGACCTTCTATTTCTCGAACATGACGCCGCAGAACGGAACGCTCAACCAGAAGCCTTGGGCTGACCTTGAAAAACGGGTCCGCGACTGGCGGTGCAGCGATACGCTCTACGTCGTGACGGGCGCCTACTGGGGCGCCGATCCGCGCACGACGACCGACAAGCAGGGCAACGTCTGCCCGATCCCGTCGCACTACTTCAAGGTGCTGGCCCGCACGGTCTCGGGCGACGTCCGCACGTCGGGCGACCGCCTGGGCGATCTGCCCGCCTCGAAGCTCATGACGATCGGCTTCTGGGTCGAGAACACGAACGTCTCGACCGAGGCGCCCCAGTGGGTGCGGAGCGTGAAGGAGATCGAGGAGCTGACCGGCTTCGAGTTCTTCCCGACGCTGCCCGCCGAGGTCAAGACGCAGAAGGAGCCCTCGAAATGGGGGCTGTAAGCAACCGTTAAAACGCTTCGACAATGAAGAAAAAATTGTTCATGACGCTGGTGCTGGTATCGCTGCTGGCCGTCTGCTTCGCGCAGAAGCCCTACAAGGTGATGTTCTACAACCTGGAGAATTTCTTCGACACGATCAACGACCCCGAGATTCGCGACGACGAGTTCACCCCCGAGGGCCCCAAGGAGTGGACCTCGGCCAAGTACCGCAAGAAACTCGCGAACGTCGAGCGCGTCCTCTTCGACATCGCCGCCGCCGACCGCATCTATCCCGCGGTGATCGGCTTCTCGGAGCTCGAAAACCGCTCGGTGCTCGAAGACATCGTCGCCGCGCCGAAGCTGGCGCCGGCCGACTACCGCATCGTGCACTACGACTCGCCCGACGCCCGCGGCGTGGACGTCGCCTTCCTCTACCGCCCCGACCTCTTCAAACTGGAGGGGAGCGCGGCGGTCAAAACCGACGTGCCCGCGCTGCCGAACTTCCGCACGCGCGACATCCTCACGATGTGGGGGACGATCGAGGACGAACCCTTCTACTTCATGGTGATCCACTGGCCCTCGCGACTGGGCGGCAAGGAGGCTTCGGCCTTCAAGCGCATCGCCGCCGGCGAGCAGATGCGCCGCCTGGCCGACTCGGTGCTGCAGCGCAACCCGGCGACGAAGATCGTCGCCATGGGCGACTTCAACGACGACCCGACCGACCCCAGCATGACCGAGGGGCTCGGCGCCCGGGGCCGCATGAAGGAGCTCGCGGCGGGGGAGTTCTTCAACCCCTTCTACGAGATGCACAAGGCGGGGCTCGGCACGCTGGCCTACGGCGATGCCTGGAACCTCTTCGACAACATCGTCGTGACGGAGAATCTGGCGCGGGGCACCACGGGCAAGCTGCAGCTGCGGCGGGCCGACGGGTCGAAATACTACGGCAACATCTTCCGCCGCCCCTACATGATGCAGCGCGAGGGGCAGTATCGCGGCTATCCGCTGCGCACCTTCGTCGGCAACACCTTCCAGGGAGGTTTCAGCGACCACTTCCCGGTCTATATCTACATGGAAAATAAATAAATCGATCGAATATGAAACTCAAACAGCTATTCACCCTCCTCCTCTCGGTGCTGACGCTCGCCGCGTCGGCGCAGACGGGCGGTGTCCGGGGCCGCGTCGTCTCGCGTGCGGGACGTGCGGCGCTCGACGGCGTGCGGATCACGATGACGCCCGGCGATCGCACGGCGCTCTCCGCATCCGACGGCGCCTTCCTCATCGAAGGGGTGGAGCCCGGGAACTACGCCCTGCGCTTTGAAACACCCGACTTCGAGCCGCTGACGATCGCCGTGCGGGTCGACAGGCTCGTCCACGACATGCAGGCGGTCGTGATGGTGCCCGCCTCGCAGCGCGAGGCGCTCGACGACTCGATCTTCGCCGAATTCGACGTCGAGACCGGCTCCGATGCGCAGTCGCTTCCCACGTCGCTCTCCGCTTCGAAGGACGTCTTCAACAACATCGCCTCGTACAAGTTCAGCGAGATGCGATTCAACGTGCGCGGCTACGATTCGCAGTACCAGGACGTCTACATGAACGGCATCCGGCTCAACGACGCCCTCACGGGCTACACCCCCTGGTCGCTGTGGAGCGGTCTGAACGACGCCACGCGCAACCAGGAGAACACCACGGGGCTCCGCATCTCGGAGGTGGGTCTGGGCGGCGTCGGCGGGACGACGAACATCGTCACGCTCCCCTCGCAGATGCGCAAGGGGCTGCGCGCGAGCCTCGTCTCGGCCAACAGCAACTACCGCTTCCGCGTCATGGCGACCTACGCTTCGGGCCGGCAGGACAACGGCTGGTCGTACGCCTTCTCGCTCTCGACGCGTCAGGGCGGCAACGACTATGTGGACGGGGTCTACTACAACGCCTTCGGCTACTTCGCCGCTGTCGAGAAGGAGTTCAATGCACGCCACCGGCTGGCCCTCACGGTGCTGGGCGCCCCGACCGAGCGCGGTGCGCAGCAGGCCTCGACGCAGGAGGCCTACGACCTGGTGGGCAACAACTACTACAACCCCAACTGGGGCTGGCAGGACGGCAAGCGGCGCAACGCCCGCGTGCGCGACTACCACGAACCGCTCGTGATGCTCAACTACATCGCCGACTTCTCGGAGCGGTCGCGCCTCTCGCTGGCGGCCTCCTACCGCTTCGGACAGAACGGCTACTCGGCCCTCACGTGGCAGAACGGGCCCGACCCGCGCCCCGACTACTACCGCTATCTGCCGAGCTACTTCGAGCGCGACGGCAACCCCGCGGGCGCCGCCATGCAGCAGGTCTATTGGCAGGCCAACTACGACAACATCCGCCACTTCGACTGGGATAACATGTACCAGACGAACTACCTGCAGAACGATCCGGCCGACGAGGCGCTCTACGGCCCCGGCCGCCGGTCGAACTACATGGTCGAGGCGCGCCACACGGACCAGCGCGACCTGAACTTCGCGGCGCTCTTCTCGCACCTCTTCCGCAACGGCTCGAAGCTCAATGCAGGCCTCGCGTTGCGCCGCAACCGCACGGAGTACTACTCCGAGGTGAAGGACCTGCTGGGCGGCGACTACTGGGCCGACATCGACAAGTTCGCCGAGCGCGACTTCGCATCGACCCCCGAGGCCTACCAGAACAACCTCGACTACTACTTCGCACACGGCGCGGCGCATGCCGCACGCAAGGGCGACAAGTACAGCTACGACTACTACGCCCACGTCGCGAAGGGGTCGGCCTGGCTTTCGTACGCCTTCTCGGTGGGCCGGCTGGCCGTGACGGCCGGCGGTGAGATCGGCTTCGCGAACATGTGGCGCGAGGGCCGCTGGCGCAAGGGGCTCTTCCCCGACAACTCGAAGGGCGACTCCGAGAAGCTCGACTTCCTGACCTACAAGGGCAAGCTGAACCTGGCCTACCGCTTCTCGGCGGCGCACGTCGTCGAGGCCAACGTCCTCTACATGCAGCAGGCGCCCGACTTCCGCTCGGCCTTCGTCTCGCCGCGCACGCGCAACACCGTGACGCCCAATCTGAAGGAGGAGCGCATCTTCGCGGCCGACGCGTCGTACAACCTCCGCTTAGGCGACCTCAAGGCGCGCCTGTCGGGTTTCGTGACGACGATTCGGGACCAGGCGAAGGTTCTCTCGTACTACGATGATGTGGCCTCGACCTACACGAATTTCGCCATGAGCGGCATCGACAAGCTGCACTTCGGTCTGGAGGCGGCCCTCTCGGCGCCGATCTGGCGCGGGCTGACGCTCAATGCGGCCGTCAGCTGGGGCCAGTACACCTACGACTCCAATCCGGACTACGTCCAGACGCAGGACAACAGCGCCGCCGTGATCTCGCGCGGCCGGGTCTACTGGAAGGATTTCCACGTCGAGAGCACGCCGCAGCTGGCCGCCAACATCGGCCTGGCGTACCGTTCGAACCGGAATCTCTTCCTCTCGCTCGATGCCAACTTCTACGACAACATGTACCTTTCGATGAGCCCGATCTACCGCACGGACGAGGTGATTTCGAGCGGCATGACGCCGGCCGACATCGCCTACATCCGTCGCCAGGAGAATTTCGGGTCGGCCTTCGTGCTGAATGCGAGCGTCGGCAAGAACTGGTCGATCATGCGCAAGTACACGCTCGGCTTCAGCCTGAGCGTCAACAATATTCTGAATGACCAGGATATCAAGACGGGCGGTTACGAGCAGACGCGTCTCGTGAAGAACACCGAGACGGCCGTCACGAGCTACCAGCCTTTCGACTCGAAGTACTTCTACATGTTCGGTACGACCTATTACATGAACCTCTATTTCCGCTTCTAAAGAGGGGGCTAAAAACAGATGATGACTATGAAACGAATCTTCCAATACCTGTCGGCGACGGCCCTGGCGCTGCTCTTCGCCGGCTGTTACAACGATTTCGATGCCCCGGCCGAAGAGGCGGTCTACACCGATGCCGACCTCGTGTCGAAGGGGTTGACCTACATCTCGATCCGCGATCTGAAGGAGCAGTTCTGGAGCCGGACGGGCGCCGGCGCTGGCTCGGTGGCCTCGTGGGCGATCGACGAGCCGCTCTACACGCGCGGCAAGGTGATCTCGACGGACCGTTACGGCAGCCTTTACAAGTCGCTCTACCTCTACGACGAGAGCTCCGAGTCGGCCATCGAGCTCAAGATCACCACGGGCAACTACCTTTTCTATCCGGCTGGGCGCGAGCTCTTCGTCGAACTCAAGGGGCTCGTGCTGGGCAACTACCGCGGCATGGTGAGCATCGGCGCCGCCTCGGCGAACAGCTCCTATTCGAACGACAACCTCGAGGTGCCGATGCTGGTGCGCGAGCACCTGCACCGCGGTGAAGAGCTGGGGATGACGGCGGCCGACACGCTGGTGATCGACCGCACGAACTATGCGACGCTCACCGACGACGCGCTGGGGCGGCTGGTCCGCTTCGAGGGGATCGAGAGCGTGCACGGCAAGGCGAAGTGGGGCTACCAGAACAACTTCCCGAACTACTTCGCCAACTCGACCTCCTACGATCGGACGTCGGAGGGCGAACTGAACGGGGTGACGTGGGCCGACTTCATCGGCGGCACGCCGACCTGGGCCGCATGGGGCAGCCTGAACGGGGCGCCGACGACGACTTACTTCTACGGATCGGCGTGGTTCAGCTACGACAAGACGAATCCGGGCGAGAATACGGCGGCTGCGCCGGGCAACTACGTGGTCCGCACGAGCGGATATGCGCAGTTCCGCGGGGCGCCGATTCCGGCTGACGGAGCGACGGTGGACCTGACGGCCATTTACACGAAGTACACCAACACGTCGGGACGCTACATCACCTACCAGCTGGTGATCCTCGACGAGGACGATGTGGTGCTGAAATAGCCCTTTTGATTGTACGAGGCCGGGCCGCACTTCCTTCGGGGAGGGCGGCCCGCTTCGTTGTTGGTGGGGGAGGGTGGCGGCCCGCTGCGCCCATTCGGACGCAAATTCAAAATGCAAGATTCAAAATTACCCATCGTGCCGCAAGCTGCAGCCCGATTCGAATGTTGAATAGGGGTCTTCATTTTTCATTTTTAATTGCGCCCGAACGGGCGCCGCAGCCCGCAGCCGCCAGTGTGAGGTGGAAGTGATTGCCGGCAAACTCGGTCGCGCAGCGACCGGCAGCCCGCAGCCGCCCCCGGGCGGAGGGCTGCTCCTTATGGTCGCAAGCCCGTCCGCTCGGCTGCGGGCTTGTCTCGGGTTGGAATCGGTCCGTCAGGACTGTGGGGCCGCAGCCTCCGCCCGGCGGAGGCACGCAACTCCTTGCAGTTGTGCGCGACCTCCGCAGGCCGCGGCCCGATTTAATTTTGAATTTTGAATTTTGAATGCTGAATTTGCGGTTCCGGCAAGGAACCGCAGCGGACCGCAGCCTCTGCCCGGCGGAGGCCCGCAGTTCGTTGCCGAACTTGGCGTCCCTCCGCAGGCTGCGCCCCGAAGTATTTTTGAATTTTGAATGCTGAATCTGCGGCTTTGTCGCAGCCGCCGCACCTCGCTGCATCATTTTTCCCGGTTAATTTTTTCTTTTTCATCCGAAAAGCCGTATCTTCGCCCCGACAACAAAAGGGGTGTCCGGAAGACAACCCGAGCTGGTCGGACCTCTTCGGAGGAAGGACCCGGCACCGATGCGGTCGCGAACGGATCGGCGGACGGTTTCCGGGCTGAGATTATACCCATTGTACCGGAGACGGGTAATGCCGAGACCGGGAAAGCATAATCGATATTCGAAACCCCTTTTCAAGTTTAATCAACCCAAAGTTAAACGATGAAAAGGTTTTTTTTCACCCTGACGGCCGCTTTTATCGCCGTCGCACCGGTGCGGGCCGAAGTCTTGCCGCGCACTGAAAATCAACAGCAGGAGACGGACGAAGATTCGCTTCGCATCTACCACCTCCAGCAGATCGAAGTGGTCGGCACGCGCGCCACGGCTCGTACGCCGGTCGCCTACGAGGACCTCGACCGCGAAACGATCGTCCGCAACAGCTACGCCACGGACCTCCCCTCGGCCTTGGCTTTCACCCCCTCGATGATCGCTACGAACGAGACCGGCATCGGCATCGGCGGCACTTCGATCCGTCTGCGCGGTACGGACGCCACGCGTCTGAACGTGACGGTCAACGGCGTTTCGCTCAACAACCCCGACTCGCATTCGATGTACTGGTACGACACCCCCGATCTCATCTCGTCGGTCGGCTCGATCCAGATCCAGCGCGGCGCCGGCGTCTCGACCAACGGCACGGGCGCCTTCGGCGGTGCCGTGAACATGACCACCGAAGCCATTTCGACCGTGCCGGGCGGCGAGGCCTCGCTCTCCTACGGCTCCTACAACACCCAGAAACAGGCTGTCGCATTCTCCTCGGGGCTGCTGGGCGGCCACTGGGTCCTCGACGCCCGTCTGACGCACATCGGTTCGGACGGCTACATCGACCGCGGTGCCACGGATCTGAAATCCTACCTCTTCCAGGCCGGATACTACAAGGGCAATACGATGCTCAAATTCGTCTCGTTCGGCGGCCAGGCCCGGACGGCCCTCACCTACAACGGCGCGACGAAGGAGGAGATGGAGCGCAACGGCCGCCGCTACAATTCGAGCGGCATGTACGCTTCCCCGACGGGGCCGTTCACCGTGTGGAACAGCGAGGATTACGAGTGGCAGCGGGTCGCCTATTACGATGACCAGACCGATAACTACCTGCAGATCAACAACCAGCTGATCCTCAATCACCGTTTCAACGAGCGCTGGTCGATCAACGCCACGGCCTTCTACACCTACGGCTATGGCTACTACAAGCAGTACAAGGACGATGCGAAGCTCTGCGAATACCTCTTTCCCGATAACCTCGCGTTCGACGAGACCGGCAGCGAGATCTGCCGGGATCTGATTCGCGAGAAGCTGATGCGCAACCACCTGGGCGGTCTGCAGGCTGCGGCGCACTACACCTCGAAATGGCTGGACCTCGCTTTCGGCGGCTCGTGGAGCTACTACACCTGCCCCCACTGGGGCGAACTGGACTGGGTCGACGAGCTCGATCCCGAGCTCTACGGCGACAAGCGCTGGTACGACAACGACGTCGATAAGCAGGATGCCAACCTTTTCGCCCGTGCCAGCTGGACGGTGGCCGAGGGGTTGAACCTCTTCGCCGATCTGCAGTACCGCTACGTCCGCTACAAAGCCTGGGGCGTCAACGACAACTTCCACAGCAGCGAGGTGGGCATGCAGCCGATCGACGTGAACGAAACCTACCGTTTCTTCAATCCGCATCTGGGACTGCAATGGCGTCCGGCCAAGGGACACACGCTCTACGCCTCGTTCGCCGTGGCGCAGAAGGAGCCGACGCGTTCGGACTTCACCGACCGCTACATGTTCGCGGCCGACGACAGCTATCCCGATTCTGAGAAGCTCTACGACTACGAGGCGGGTTACACTTTCGCGTCGCCCCGTTTCTCGGCCGGCGTGAACTTCTACTACATGGACTACAAGGACCAGCTGGTTCCGACGGGCATGGTGAACGAGGGCTTGAATGCGCTGAACATCAATGTCCCCGACAGCTACCGCTGCGGCGTCGAGCTTTCGGCCTCGTGGCGTGCGACGCCGTGGTTCACGCTCGGCGCCAATGCCACCTTCAGCCGCAACAAGATCGAGAACTACATCGACGAGCTCTATGAAAGCCCCACTTACGGCGAGAACCTGGGCGACCGGACGATCGCCTTTTCGCCCGAGTCGATGGGTGCGCTTTCGCTCGATTTTCATCACCGCGGCTTCGAGGCCGTCTTCCAGACGCAGTGGGTCGGCGATCAATACCTCACGAACACCGAGAACCGGGCCCAGCAGCTCGATGCCTACTGCGTGACGAATCTCAATCTCGGCTACACGCTCCGCACGAAGGCCGCCCGCAGCGTCCGCTTCGGCCTGACGTTCTACAACCTTTTCGACGCCCGCTACGAGAGCAACGGCTACGCCTACTCCTACATGTGGGACGGCGAACGCTACGACATGGCCTACTACTTCCCGCAGGCTCCGTTGCACGCATTGGCCAACGTGACGGTGCGCTTCTGACCTGCTTCGGCTGGCCGACAACGGATTGGATGGAACAGCCGCCGTCGTTCGACCCGGCCCGAACAGAGCCGGCCGGCCACCGGGGTCCGCTTCATCCGCATCGTTTCGCGAGACGGTGCGGATGAGCGGATTTGCCCCGGCCGCCCTGCCAAAAACGAAAAACGATGGATTGGAAACTCTTTTTGCAGCTGACGGGCATCGTGCTCGGGCTGCTCTATCTGTGGCTCGAATACCGGGCCGACATCCGCCTTTGGATCGTGGGCCTCGTCATGCCCTGCGTGCACGGCGTGCTCTATTTCAAGTCGGGGCTCTATGCCGACTGTTCGATGCAGCTCTATTATATCCTGGCGGGGCTCTACGGCTGGTTTGTCTGGCGGAAAACCTCGTCGCGGGGAGGGCCACGGGAACACCCGACGGAGCAGATGCTGATCCGCCACACGCCGGGACGCTTCGTGCCCGCCCTTGCTGCCGCCTATGTTGCCGCGCATGCGGCGATCTACTTCGTGCTGGTCCGCTTCACGAACAGCACGGTTCCTTTCTGGGATGCGCTGACGACCGCACTCTCGGTCGTGGCGATGTGGATGCTCTCGCGCAAACTGGTCGAACAGTGGCTCGTCTGGGGCATCGTCGATGCGATCACCGTCGGGCTCTACCTCTATAAGCAGATCCCTTTCACGGCGGGGCTCTACCTCCTCTATACGGGGCTGGCTGTCGCCGGCTACCTGCGCTGGCGCCGCGCAGCCCGCAGCAGTTAATTGTGGTGGAAGGGGGCCGCTGAAAAAATTGGTCGCAGAGCGACCGGCAGCCCGCAGCAGCAGGTCTTGCAGAGGTGCTTTGCGGCAAATTCGACGTCGGAGACGTCGGCAGCCCGCAGCAGCAGGTGATGGAGAATTTGTGCGCCAGCAAGATCAGTCGCGTAGCGACTGGCAGCCCGCAGCCGTCGGTCCTTGCTGAGGCGTTTTGCGGCAAATTCGACGTCGGAGACGTCGACAGCCCGCAGCAGCAGCAGGTGGTGGAGAAAATGTATGCCAGCAAGATTAGTCGCGTAGCGACTGGCAGCCCGCAGCCGCCCCCGGGCGGAGGGCTGCTCCTCTACGTCGCAGGCCCGTCCGCTCGGCTGCGGGCTTTTGCAAGGAATCAATCGCGCAGCGATTGGCGGGCCGCAGCCTCCGCCGGGCGGAGGCCCGCAGTTCGTTGCCGAATCTGCGTGTCCTCCGCAGGCTGCGTCCCGATCTGTAATTTTGAATTTTGAATGCTGAATTTGCGGTTCCGAACGGAACCGCAGCGGGCCGAAACTTCGCCGCGCGAAGGCCCGCTCCTCGCGTCCCACAGGTCCGCTCGTGCGCCCCTTCGCAAGCTCCGGCCCGAAGATCATTCTTAATTCTTCATGTTGAATTTTTCATTTGCGGCTCCTGCAAGGAGGCGCAAGCAGCCCGCAGCCGTTTCTGGGCGGAGGGCTACTCCTTTCCGTCGCAAGCCTATCCGCTCGGCTGCGGGCTTTTTGCATGAAATCAATCGCGCAGCGATTGGCGGGCCGCAGCCTCCCGGGCACGGAGGCCCGCAGTTCGTTGCCGAATCTGCGTGTCCTCCGCAGGCTGCGTCCCGATCTTGAATGATAGGAAAGCGCAGCGCCCTGTTCTTAAATGAAAAAGTCCTCTTTCGCATCGCGAAAGAGGACTTTCCGGTTTTTCCGGGTCGAACGCCCGGAAAACGAATTTAGATGTACATGTTCACAATCGCTTCGTAGAGCTCCTGCTTGCCGCTGATTTGCTTGGGCTCGTGCGTGCGGGCATAGGCAGCGACCTCTTCGAGGGTCAGTTTGCCCTCCTCGAACTCCTTGCCCTTGCCGCCGTCGTACGAGGCGTAGCGCTCGGCCAGCATCTTCTGGTAGGGCGAATTTTCCAGCAGGTCGGCTGCGATGAGCAGGGCGCGGGCCATCGTGTCCATGCCGGAGATGTGAGCGATGAAGAGATCCTCGGGATCGGTCGAGTTGCGGCGCGTCTTGGCGTCGAAGTTCGTGCCGCCTCCCTGCAGACCGCCGCCGCGGACGATCACCATCATAGCCTGCACCAGTTCGTAAAGGTCGATCGGGAACTGGTCCGTGTCCCAGCCGTTCTGGTAGTCGCCGCGGTTGGCGTCGATCGAACCGAGCATGCCGGCATCGACGGCGCACTGCAGCTCGTGCTCGAAGGTGTGGCCGGCGAGGGTGGCGTGGTTCACCTCGATGTTGACCTTGAAATCCTTGTCGAGACCGTGGGCGCGCAGGAAACCGATCACCGTCTCCGTATCGACGTCGTACTGGTGCTTCATCGGCTCCATGGGCTTGGGCTCGACTAAGAAGTTGCCCTTGAAGCCCTTCGAGCGGGCGTAGTCGCGGGCCATCGTGAGCATCGTCGCCATGTGCTCCTTCTCGCGCTTCATATCGGTGTTGAGCAGCGACATGTACCCTTCGCGGCCGCCCCAGAAGACGTAGTTCTCACCGCCGAGGGCGATCGTGGCGTCGATGGCGTTCTTGATCTGCAGCATGGCGCGGGCTGCCGTGTCGAAATCGGGGTTCGTCGAGGCGCCGTTCATATAGCGGGCGTTGCCGAAGACGTTGGCCGTGCCCCACAGCAACTTGATGCCGGTCTCAGCCTGCTTCTGCTTGGCGTAGGCGACGATCTCCCGGAGGTTGGCCTCGTACTTGACCGGATCGGGATCTTCATCGACCAGATCGACGTCGTGGAAGCAGTAGTACTCGATGCCCATCTTCTGCATGAACTCGAAGCCGGCATCCATCTTGGCCTTGGCACGCTCGATCGGGCTGGCCGCCTCGTTCCAGGGGAAGTGCTTCGTGCCGCCGCCGAACTGGTCGGCACCCTCGGCGCACAGCGTATGCCACCAGGCCATCGAGAAACGCAGCCAATCCTTCATCTTGCGGCCAGCTACGACCTGTTCGGGATTGTAGTAGTGGAAGGCCATCGGGTTCTTCGACTCCTTGCCTTCGAACGGGATCTTACCGATCGAAGGGAAAAATTCTTTTGCCATAGTTGTAAATAAATGGTTTTATAGGTTGTTTCGTTGTTGTATCTTCGCTATTTTGTCGACCTCGCAGAGGTCATGCGAGCCGCAGCCGCTGTTCGTTGCGGAGCGTTTGGCGTCGAGTTCGGTCGCGCAACGACCAGCGGGCCGCAGCTGCTGGTGGTGGAGAAAGTGTCCTCCAGCCGGATCGGTCGCGTAGCGATCGACAGCTCGCAGCCGCTGTCCGTTGCGGAGCGTTTGACATCGAGTCAGGTCCCGCAACGACCGGCGGGCCACAGCAGCCGCTGGTGGAGAAGTTGCCCTCGAGCCGGATCGGTCGCGCAGCGACCGGCAGCCCGCAACCGCCGACCGTACCGAGGTGGCTTGTTGCAAACTCGACGTCGGAGACGTCGGCAGCCCGCAGCCGCTGTTTGTTGCGGAGCGTTTGGCGTCGAGTTCGGTCGCGCAGCGACCAGCAGCCCGCAGCCGCCCCCGGGCGGAGGACTGCTCCTTTACATCGCAGGCCCGTCCGCTCGGCTACGGGCTTGCCTTGCAATAGGAATCGACCTCGTATTGAATTTGCGCCCATAGGGCGTAGCGGGACCGCAGCCTCCCGGAGGCGGAGGCCCGCCGTTCGTCCCCGAACTTGCGTGCGCTCCGCAGGCTGCTGCCCGAACCGGAATAGACGCACAAACAAGCTCGGCCTCGCTCTCGTCTTATCCGATTCTGCGCTCCACCTCCCGCTTCCAGGCCTCGTAGCTTTGCTCCAGTATGGCACGGTCCGCCTCGCGGGGTTCGATCGTCTCTAACCGGCGCAGCGAAGCGAATGCCTCCTCGCGACTCTTGTAGAAGCCGGCGCCGAGTGCCGCACCGCGGGCCGCACCGAGCGAACCGTCGGTGTCGAAGAGTTCGATGCGGGCGCCCGTCAAGGTCGCCAGCGTCTGACGGAAGAGGGGAGAGAGGAAGAGGTTGGCCTTGCCGGCGCGGATCACGTCGGGTTTCAGCCCCAGATCGCGCATGAGGTCGATGCCGTAGCGGAACGAATAGGCGATGCCCTCCTGCGCGGCGCGCAGAATGTGGGCCGTCGTGTGACGGTTGAGGTCGATGCCGACGATGGCGGCCCCCGTCGTGCGGTTGCCCAAGACGCGTTCGGCACCGTTGCCGAAGGGGAGGACCAGCAGCCCGTCCGAGCCGACGGGCGCCTGGGCGGCGAGGTTGTTCATCTCGCCGTAGCCGAGGGTCTCGCGCACGACGTTGCGGCGCATCCACGAGTTGAGGCATCCCGTACCGTTGATGCAGAGCAGAATGCCGTATCGCGGCGCCTCGGGACGGTGGTTGACGTGGACGAAGGTGTTGACGCGCGACAACGGGTCGGCCTTCGGCGTATCGACCACGCCGTAGACCACACCGCTCGTACCGCCCGTTGCGGCGATTTCGCCCGCCTCCATGACGTTGAGCGAGAAGGCGTTGTTCGGCTGGTCGCCGGCGCGGTAGGCGATGGGGGTCCCTTCGGGAATGCCGAGCAGCGCTTCGGTCCCGGCATCCGTACGGGCTTCGATGCCGATCGAGACGCCTGTCTCGGGGATCATCGTGTGCGGAATGCCGTAGTAGTCGGCGACGAAATCGGCGCGCCGCTCTTCCTTGAAGTCCCAGAGAATCTGCTCGGAAAGACCGCTGACAGTGGTCGAGACACGCCCCGAGAGACGGTAGGCAATGTAGTCGCCCGGGAGGATGAAACGGTCGATTTCGGCGAAGAGTTCGGGCTCGTTGCGCTTGACCCACGCCAGCTTCGAGGCGGTGAAGTTGCCCGGCGAGTTGAGCGTGTGGGCCAGACAGAAGTCGCGGCCGATCGCATCGAGCGCCTCGGCGCCGATCTCCACGGCGCGCGAATCGCACCAGATGATCGCCTTGCGCAGCGGCCGGTGCTCCTTCGAGAGGGCCACCATGCCGTGCATCTGGTAGGTGATGCCGATCGCGGCCACCTCGCGCATGGGATGGTCGGTGGCGATTTTGCGGATTCCCTCGACGGCATAGCGCCACCACATTTCGGGGTCCTGCTCCGCCCAGCCGCTGCGCAGCGCCTCGATGGGCATCTCCTGCGAGGGATTGGTCGAGGAGGCGACGCATGCGCCCGTGGCAATATCGAGCAGCGAGACCTTGACGGACGAGGAGCCGATATCGATACCTAAACTTTTCATCGGTAATTTAGTCGGTTGATGGATGGTTGTTTTCGATCGCTCTGCGCCCGGGCTGTTCGGCTTTTCGTTCCGGGATTCTGTCGGGTTCCCGCCGCTTCGGATAAACCGGACGCGATCGATCCTTTTTATCCAGGTAAAAATACGGCATTAATTCCGTTTTTGCAACTTTTGACGGGAAAAATGTCGGATGATTTCGCCTGCTGGATCTGGTTCGAGAGGGAGAAATTGGCATTTTTTTGTTGGAGGCTGCCCGCGAAAGCTGGTTGAGGTGGCAATGTTTGCTGGAAAAATTGGTCCGATAGGACTGGCAGACTGCCAGCCGCCGACCATGCCGAAATGTCTTGATATAAATTCGACGTCGCAGACGTCGGCAGCCCGCAGCCGCCCCCAGGCGGAGGGTTGCTCCTCTACGTCGCACGCCCGTCCGCTCGGCTGCGGGCTGGCCTCCAAGTTGGGACCGGTCCGTCAGGACCGAGCGGCCGCAGCTTCGCCCCGCGAAGGCCCGCTACTCGCGTCCGCCTTTGCGTCCGTTCGTGCCGGCCCTTCGCAAGCCGCGGCCCGAATTAAATACGCACCCGAACCGGTCCGTGTATTACACCCATTCGATTAAAATTGCGGCTCCACCGAAGCCATAGCGAAATCGTTTTTTTAATGCCGCTTGGTATTCTAAATAAATAGTACTATCTTTGCCGAAACATAAAAATTGGAAAAGATGAAAAACACCGCCATCTTCGTCATTCTGTGTCTCGCTATTTTCGCTGTGCTCTATCTCCAACTGGAGCAGCCGAGCCGCACGGCCATCATCGAAGGATGCTTTTCGGAGGAGCTCCGGGGGCTCGACTATCAATACGCCTATCTCTCGACGACCGACGACACGGGGATCGAACGCCGTATCGATTCCTGCTTAGTCCGCGGGAACCGCTTCACCCTCTCAACCGACGCAGTGCCGGACGAGCTTACGGCCCGCATCTCCTTCGCCCGTTCGAGCTTCACGCACGATCTGAAACTCCTCCCCGACCGGACCTTCGCCGTCACGATCCGCCCCGAATCCGATCTTTGGCAGGAGGCGATCGAAGCGGCCATCGCACGGCTCGACTCGGCCGGTTATCTGCTCCCCGAAAACCCGATCGAAAGCTCCGACAGCTTACGGAACAACCAACTCGACAACCAGTCGCTGCCGGCTGCAGAAAGTCGATAACTGCATAATGGACAATACGTTATCTCCGAATAAAAAGGGCACGGGGAAAAGCAGTATCGAGGAAATTCCTCAACCACGAAATAAGTTCTAAAACAAGAAATCGTCCCTGAAATATACGCGAGTGACGGCTAAAAAAACTGAAAATCCGACCCCGACCGCCGTCAGTCCCGCAAAGCCGGCCGCAAGCCTGTTATCCGATAATTTCCCGGTAAGTCCGGCACCCCTGAACATAACGCCAAAGGATCGAACCGTGCCAGATCGTCGCAGGCTCCGGCACCCGCCCGCCCGCGCGGAGCTGCCGGCGCTGGCGCCTGAGCCGGCCGAGGCTCGCGAGAAAGGAACCCCAGGCCCGGAACACGGCGCAGAAGTTGGCGCCGTGGCCCTGCAGCAGATAGGTCGAAGCGGCCAGCAGGTCGAGCCACGGCCGCAACAGAAGCACCGCGAGCAGGCGGCAGCCGGAGGCGCATTTGAAGAGCATCGCGAGGTTGTTGCGGTGGTTGAAGAAGATCTTGCGCGGCGAGTCGGTCTGGAGCGTGCCGCCGCCGAAATGGTAGACGCAACTCTCCGGGACGATCCGCACGCGGTAGCCCGCCAGCTGCATCCGCCAGCAGAGGTCGATCTCCTCCATGTGAGCGAAGAAGTGCTCGTCGAACCCGCCCAGCTCGCGGAAAACGGCAGTCCGGCAGCAGAAGGCCGCCCCCGTCACCCAAAAGACATCGCACGCGTCGTCGTACTGTCCGCAGTCCCGCTCGACGCTCCGCAGCACGCGGCCCCGGCAGAAAGGATAGCCCAGCCCGTCCAGAAAGCCCCCCGCCGCCCCGGCATACTCGAAGCGGTCGCGCGCTTCGGTCGAGCGCAGCTTCGGCGCGCAGGCCGCCACGTCGGGGTGTTCGTCGAGGCAGCGCACGAGCGGTTCGAGCCACCCCGCAGGGGTCTCGACATCGGAGTTGAGCAGGACGACATAGTCCGCCCCGATCTGTTCCATCGCCTGGTCATACCCGCCGGCGAAGCCGTAGTTGCGGTCGAGCTGCAACAGCCTGACGGTCGGAAAGGAGCGTTCGAGCAGCGCCGCCGAATCGTCCGTCGAACCGTTGTCGACCACGACGATCTCCACCTCCGGCGGGGTCGCGGCGACGACCGAAGGCAGATAGCGGCGCAGCTGTCCGGCGCCGTTCCAGTTCAATATGACGACTTTACATTTCGGCATCGGGTTTCTGTTTCCAACGACGATGCGACCACATCCAAAGTTCGGGCCGTTCGACGATCATCCGCTCCAAACGGCGGACGTAGCGTTCCGTGATCTCGTGTTTTCCGACCGGCTCGACACCGTCGTAAAGCGATTCGAAGCGGATGCGGTAGCGTCCGCGCGCCACCCGCTCCACCGCGGTGAAAAGAATCGGCATGCCGTAGCGCACCGCCATCTGTTCGGCACCGTCGTAGAAGACCGTATCCTGGTTCAGGAAGCGGAACCAGTGGGCATCGGGGCGTGCCGGCGGGTTCTGATCGGCGATCATGCCGAGCGCCAGCCGGCGGCCGTTGTAGCCCGTGTCGCGGTGGTGGAGGTAGAAGCGCATCGCCTGCCGCTTGGCCACCGGCACCGAATAGGAGGAGGAGCGCAGCCTCCGGTAGAAGCTGTCGAGCACCTTGCTGCGCAGCGGATGGTAGATGCCGACCGCCTGGACCGTATCGTCGTAGAAGGGCATGAAGGAGCCCACCTCCCAGCAGCCGAAGTGTCCCATGATGGCGATCCAGTCGCCGCCGCGCGTCAGGCGGCGCTCCTCGTCGATGTTCTCGATCGAGAAGCAGCGGCGGATCTTGCGCGCAGGCATATAGGTGAAATTGAAGGTGTCGATGAACATCTGGGCCAGCGTGTGGTAGTATTTGCGGGCCAGTCGGCGCAGCTCCCGTTCGCTCCGTTCGGGAAAGGAGTTGCGCAGATTTTCGAGGATGATCCTGCGGCGGTAATGCAGCAGATCGCACAACAGAAAGAAGAGAATCGATTCGAGCACGTAGTACTTGAACCAGTAAGGCAGCACGGCGATGCAGCGTGCGAGGCCCCACAACAGCTCCAGGGCGATGCGCTGGCCGACATGGAGGTCATTCGTTTTCATCTTCGGGCGAGGTTTCTTCCGGGGATTTGGGTTTGCGCGGCCGGCCCGCCACGACCAGGACGAATTCGCCTCTCGGTTCGGTCGTGCGGAAGTGGTCGAGGAGCTCGGCCACCGTGCCGCGAAGGGTTTGTTCGAATTTCTTGGTCAGTTCGCGCGAGACGGAGATCGGACGATCCGCACCGAAGACCTCGGCGAACTGTTCGAGGCACTTCACCACGCGGTAGGGCGATTCGTAGAAGATCATCGTCCGCTCCTCCTCGGCGAGGCGCTGCAACTGCTTTAGGCGGCCCTTCTTCTGGGGCAGGAAGCCCTCGAAGCAGAAGCGGTCGCACGGGAAGCCGCTGTCAACCAGCGCCGGGACGAGGGCCGTGGCGCCGGGCAGCGTCTCGACCTCGATGCCCTGCCCGACGCAGGTGCGCACGAGCAGGAAGCCCGGATCGGAGATGCCGGGCGTACCAGCGTCCGAAACGAGCGCCACATCGCGCCCGGCGGCGACCGTCTCGCTGAAGAGAGCCGCCGTGGCGTGTTCGTTGAATTTGTGGTGCGAGCGGAGGGGCTTTTCGATCCCGAGGTGGCGCAGCAGCACGGAGGTTGTGCGCGTGTCCTCGGCCAGGATCAGATCGACCGAGCGGAGCACCGCCACGGCCCGCAGCGTGATGTCGTCCAGATTGCCGATCGGGGTCGGCACCAGATAGAGCTTGGCCATCGTCGGATCAGGCGAATTTGCGTTCGAGCAGCTCCATCATCAGCTTCGCACCGTCGGAGTTGGGATTCCAGGCGAAGTGCTCGGCGATGTAGATCATGCAGTCGTCGAAATTGTCGAACTCGTTCAGGCGGCGGATCGTGATCTCGTAGAGCGATCCGTTGCCGTCGAAGAGGTCGCGGATGAGCAGGAACTTGTCGTTGATCCCCACGGCGCGGCGCAGATCGGTGACCGGCTCGCGGCGGCGCAGCTCGGCGGCTACATCGTCGGAAGCGGAGGCGGCCAGCGTGTCGGCTAAGGTCTGCACGTGCGGCGCGATCACCTCGCCCAGCACGGTGCCGGCAGCGGGGGAAGCCGGGGCGGCCGGCGATGCGGCGGGTGCAGCAAACGGCTGCGGTTCGGCAACGGAATCGGCAGAAGCCTCGGGGGCATTCGCCGCGGCCTCCCCGGAAGCCTCCCCGGAAGCGCGCTCGACGGTATTTTCGGGAGTATCTTCGAAGACGTCCCCGGGGAGCTCTTCACGGGCGTTCCCGAGGACGTCATCGGAGGCGTTCCCGAGGACTGCTTCGGAAGCCTCATCCATAACGATTCCGGGGTCCTCCTCGCTGGCTTCTTCGGGGGCGGCCTCAACGGAATTTTCCACAACGGCCTCTGCGCTGCTTTCGGCCGAATCAGCTTCGGCAGTCTCTTCGGCAGTCTCCTCGGCGGTCACTTCGGCGGTCACTTCGGCAGACGATTCGGCAGCGGGCTCTTCGTCCGACGGTTCAGCAGACGGCGCTTCGGGGACCGATTCGGCACGCTCCTGCGCCGCCGTTTCTTCGGGCGCCGGTGTGTCCTCGACCGGAGCCGCTGCCGCCGGCATATCCGCGGCTTCCGCCTCCTCCTGCGACGCGGCACTTTCGATCGCCTCGGCAGGCTCGGGCGTTTCTGCGATTTCGGGAGCTTCTGCCGCTTCAGTAGCCTTGGCCGCGGCCGTTCCGACCTCGGCGGCCAGCGCCTCGACGGCGGGCATACCCACGACGGGCAGTTCGGCCGACAAGGAGGCCTCCGACACCTCGATCACCTCCCCGCCGATCGAGCGGGAGGAGCGGGAGACGCCGGACGGGGCGGCGGATTCCGGCACGTCGGCATAGGCCTTCGCGCGTTTCGGCGCCGGCTCGGGCACCGTATCGTAGAGCGACATGATGACCTGCTGCTTGCGGCGGTGGCGCACCAACTCCGATTCATCGTCGAAGAGGCTGCGGAAGGCCGAAACTGCGTGCGACGCGCGGCTCGATGCGGAAGATGCGGCAGCCGGAGCCTCCGAAGCCTCGGAGGCCGGGGCCGTCACAGCCCGTTCCGAAGCCGATCCGGAGCGGGGCTCCTCCCGCAGTGCGGCGACCGGCTGGCGCAACAGCCCGTCGAGCGACAGAAAGGCGTCGGCATCGAGGGTCACAGGCTCGTCGACCGGTTCCCCGGCGGGTTCCTCCGCCGGTTTTTCAGCCGTTGCCGATTCCGGGATCGGCTCCGTCGCCGGCTCCTCCGCGGATTTCGGGCCGGCCGGCCGGCCGGCGGGGAACACATCGGCCTGCATTTCGGCCGAAGCCTCGACGGAAATTCCGGGCTCCGTTCCGGCCGCCGCCGAAGCTGCGACCGGCGAAACGGCCCCGGCCGCCTGCGGGCCGGAGACGGCCGCCCCGGCATCCTCCGGCATCCGGGGCACCTCCGGCAGGCAGCTCTCCGCCGCGGCATCGAAGCCGAACGAAACCGCCTCGTATAGATCGCGCAGGCGGGCGAGCACCAGGTCGCGCTCGATCGCCGTCATATCTTGCGGCCGCCGCCACCCCTCGGCCAGGGCCGAGAGGCGGCGCAGCTCGGTTTGTACGGTTTTCAGATCCATAACGGGCAACATTACAATTGCGCAAATATAGCGAAAAAATACGAAGTTTCCGCGTTGGAAAATTCCAATTCTTGGTTTATTTTTGTAAGTGATTCCAAACTTTCCGCCCAGAAACCCGCCATGAGACCTTTCGCGACCCTCGTCCTGCTTCTCTTCGCCGTCTCGGCGGCAGCCCGCCAGCCCCGCCGCCCCGCCGCCGACAGCTACGCCCTCCGTTTCGCCGCCTCGGAGATGAAGCGCTTCCCCGAGGCATGGCAGCTCGACTTCGGCCGGGCCCCTTTCTTCGGCTATTCGCAGGGCGTCGGATGCTGCGCCATGCTGCACTCTGGCACGCCACGGGCGACCGCACCTACTTCGACTATGTCGAAAAGCTGGCCGACACGCTCGTCGATGCCGAGGGGCGCATCCACCGCTACGACCGCGAAGCCTACAACCTCGACTTCATCAACTCGGGCAAATACCTCTTCGACTGCTACGCCGAGACGGGCAAGGAGAAATACCGCCTCGCCATGGACCGGCTCGCGGACCAGCTGCGCGAGCAGCCCCGCACCTCGGACGGCGGCTTCTGGCACAAGCGCCGCTACGAGCATCAGATGTGGCTCGACGGCCTCTACATGTGTTCGCCCTTCCTGGCGCAATACGGCGCCGTCTTCGACCGTCCCGAGTGGATCGAGGAGGCCGTGCGGCAGATCCGCCTCTGCCACCTGCACACCCACGACCCCGCCACAGGGCTCTACCATCACGCCTGGGACGAGAGCCGGTCGCAGCGCTGGGCCGACCCCGCAACGGGCCATTCGCCCAACTTCTGGGGCCGCTCGATCGGCTGGTGGTTCATGGCCCTCGTCGACAACCTCGACTTCATCCCCGCCGGCCATCCCGCCCGCGCCGAGATCATCGGCTATCTGCGCGGACTGGCCGACGCCCTGCCGCGGTACCGCCGCGGCGGCCTCTGGTACCAGGTGCTCGACTGCCCCGACCAGCCGGGCAACTACCCCGAGGCGACCGTCACGGCGCAATTCATGTACGCCTACGCCAAGGCGGTCAACCGGGGGTATCTGCCGGCCCGCTACCGGCGCTACGCCCGCGAGGCCTTCGAAGCGCTCACCGAGCGGATGATCTTCGCCGACGACGAAGGAACCCTCTCGCTCATCGGCTGCTGTGCCGTGGGCGGACTGGGCGGCGACCCCTACCGCGACGGCAGCTTCGAATACTACATCGGCGAACGCATCCGCGACAACGATGCGAAAGGAACCGGCCCTTTCATCATGGGGTGCCTCGAACTGCACCGATAGCCGGGCGCAGGAGTGGGGCTCCGGCGGAAAACGGAGCGGCCCGCCGGGCGGCAAAACGGCCGACAGCGGCTGCCAAAGAGCCGAAACCGGCGGCAAACGGCGGACAACGGAAGCAAGGCAACCGGCCGAGAGCGAACCGGCGCCGGCCATAGACCGACGCCGGGCGAGACGGCCGAACGCTGACAACAAAAAATCAATTAGGATCAACCCGATATGAACCGACCTCTTTTCGCGGCGACAGCCGCGCTGCTCCTCGCGGCGGGATGCACCGCCGTCGAGGAGCGCATCGACCGCATGGCGCTCGTCGAACGCCATGCCCCCCGAACGACACGCATCGACACGCTCGCCTCCTTCACCGTCGGCAACGGCGGCTTCGCCTTCACGGCCGACGTGACGGGGCTGCAGAGCTTTCCCGAACTTTACGCCCACGGCGTCCCCCTCGGCACGCAAAGCGACTGGGGCTGGCACTCCTTCGCCAACCCCGAGAACTACCGCCACGAGGAGACCCTGCGCGACTACGACTTCGGCCGCGGCCGCACGGAGCGCTACGCCACCCAGCCCAAGGAGGGGCGCGGCGCCGGCGCCGCCGACTGGTACCGCGTCAACCCCCACCGGCTGCACCTCGGGACGATCGGCTTCGACGGCCTCGACCCCGACAGCCTGCGCGACATCGACCAGCAGCTCGACCTCTGGCAGGGGACGATCCGTTCGGCCTTCACCGTCGGGGGGACCCGCGTCGAGGTGACCACGGTCTGCGACCCCTCGGTGGACCGCATCGCGGCCCGCATCCGCTCGACGCGCCGGCTGCCCGTCGTCATCCGCTTCGCCTATCCTACGGGCGGCCATTCGGACGACGGCTGCGACTGGACCAAGGAGGAGCTGCACGACACCGAGCTCGTCGCCTCGGAGCCCCGGGGTGCGACGCTGCGCCGCACGATCGACGGGACGGTCTACTACGTCCGGCTCGCCTGGGAGGGAACGGCCTCGATCGCGCGCCGCAGCCGCAACGCTTTCGTGCTGACCCCCGAGGATGACGAGTGGGCCCTCGCGGCGCACTTCACCCCCTCGAACGACGAGACGGCCATCCGCGAGGCGATGGCCGGCGAGGAGGAGCTGGAGCCGATCGAGGTCGCCGCCCTGCCGATCGCCGACGTCGAAGCCCGCTCGGCCGCCCACTGGCAGCAGTTCTGGGAGCAGGGGGCCGCCGTCGATCTGAGCCGGGCGACCGATCCGCGCGCCGCCGAGCTCGAGCGCCGCATCGTCCTCTCGCAATACTTGCTGGCCGTGCAGTGCGCCGGCGACACGCCCCCGCAGGAGACGGGCCTCACCTACAACTCGTGGTTCGGCAAGTTCCACCTCGAAATGATCTTCTGGCACCAGGCTCAGTTCGCGCTGTGGGGCCATCCCGAGCTGCTCGAACGGTCGCTCGCCTGGTACCACCTGGCCGCCCCGACGGCCCGCGAGATCGCCCGCCGGCAGGGCTTCGAGGGGCTCCGCTGGATGAAGATGACCGACCCGTCGGCCATGGAGGCCCCCTCGAAGACCGGCTCGTTCCTCATCTGGCAGCAGCCCCACCTCATCTATTTAGCCGAGCTCCTCTACCGGGCCCGCCCCTCCGGGGAGCTGCTCGAAACCTACGGCGACCTGGTCGAGGAGACGGCCGCCTTCATGTACGACTTCGCCGACTACGATGCCGAACACGACCGCTACGTGCTCCGCGGCATCATCCCCGCGCAGGAGACGCTGCGGGCCGCCGAGACGGTCAATCCGCCCTTCGAACTGGCCTACTGGCACTATGCGCTCGGCGTGGCGCAGCAGTGGCGCGAGCGCCGCGGGCTGGAGCGCCGGGCCGGGTGGGACGAACTGCGGCGGAAGCTCTCGCCGCTCGCCGAGGCCGATGGGCTCTACCTCGCGGCCGAGACAGCGCCCCAGACCTACCGCGACATCCGCTTCACGTCGGACCACATGGCCGTGCTGGCCGCACTGGGCGTCTTGCCGCAGTCGCCGCTGCTCGATCCGGCGACGATGCACCGCACGCTCGACTGGGTCTGCGCCAATTGGAACTGGAACAAGACCTGGGGCTGGGATTACCCCACGACAGCGATGTGCGCCGTGCGATTGGGCGAGCCCGAAAAGGCGATCGACGCCATCCTCATGGAGAACCGCACGAATACCTACCTCCCGAACGGCCACAACTACCAGGATGCCCGGCTGCGGTGCTACCTGCCCGGCAACGGCGGTCTGCTCACCACCGTGGCCCTCATGTGCGCCGGCTGGGACGGCTGCACGGTCGAGAATCCGGGCTTCCCGAAGAACGGGAAGTGGGAGGTCCGCTGGGAAGGTCTGCAGCCGCTGCCGTGATGCGAGGCGCCGCTCTGCGGGCCGCGCTCCTCGCAGCCCCGTTTCTTTTCGATGCGAATTCCGTTGAAGCCCAGCAATTCGGGCGTCCGCAGCTCGATGAAAGCTACACCTTCAACGAGCCCTCTTTCCGGCCGCGGCCGCCGCACTACCTTCCCGACGGCGGCGGGGTCGTGACGCACGACGGTCCGGGCCGCTTCAACCGCGCCTTGTACGGAGCCCACACGGGGTTCCGCGTCGAGTGCAGCGACACGCCCGAATTCGGCATCTACCTTCCCGGCATGGGCGGAAACCTGCGCTTCGAGCTCCCCGCAGGGAGCTGCACGGCCCGCTACACGGCGGGGCGCATGGACTATGCGCAGGGAGGGGTCACGCTCGAGGCGCAGGTGCTGCGCGTGTCGGACCTCGCGCCCGACGCGCCTGGCGCTCCTGACACGTTTGCCGTTTCTGCCGCACCCCATGCGGCGGAGGCGAGAGCGAATCAGAATGGCAGAAGTCTGAATAACAGTGAAAAAGCATATTTTATCTCCAATAAAGATTCATATCATTCGAATATCGCACGGACGAACCGCGAGAACGGCCCGACTGCAGCGTGCGGCGGCGAACTGCCGCCCGCCCTTCGCGGCGTGAAGGATGCGGCGCTGTGGCGTCTGCGCAACACGACCGACCGTGTGCAGCGCATCGGGGTCCGCTTCGGCGGCGTCTCGGGGAAGAAGTTCTACCGCAACGGCGACCTCGGCGTGGACGATCCGCACTGTTTCGACTTCAAGCCCGAGGATTGCGCAACGAACGCATACCGCATCGACGGAGCGGTCGTCCGGGTGAGCTACGAGGCGAAAGCAAAGGGAGAGGTAACACTCATCATTCCGCTGTCGGAGCGGCGGTTGGAACCGACGCCGCATCTGACCGGCGTCATCGAGCTGCCCCCGCACGGCGAACGGCTCGTGGCCTACGTTCCGCAGGCCGTCGGGGCGTGCAGCCAGCACGATCCGGCTCTCCTCCTGACCCGTGCCGAGCGGGAGCGGAGCCTGCTGGCCGGCGGGATGCGGATCGAGACGCCCGATCCCCGGATCGACCCGATCGCGGGGGCGCTGTGCATCGCGGCGGACGGCATCTGGAGCGGCCGGACCTGGCTGCACGGGGCGGTCGGCTGGCGCACGGAGCATCTCGGCTGGCGCGGCGCCTACGCGGGCGACGCCATCGGCCGCCACGACCGGGCCCGCACCCACTTCGTCACCTACGCCGCCAACCAGGTGACCGATGTCGAGCCCTGTTACGACCATCCGCGGCTCGATTCGGCTCTTAATCTGGCCCGCGCCGAGAAGCGCTGGGGTACGCCGATGTACAGCAACGGCTACATCTGCCGGCGTCCGGGGCGGCGCGAGATGTCGCACTACGATATGAATCTCGTCTACATCGACGCCCTCCTGCGCCACCTGCGCGCGACGGGCGACACGACCCTTATGCGGCAACTCTTCCCCGTCATCGAGCGCCACCTGCAATGGGAAAAACGCAACTTCGACCCCGACGGCGACCACCTCTACGACGCCTACTGCTGCATCTGGGCGAGCGATGCGCTCTTCTACGGCGGCGGGGCCGTCGCCCACTCCTCGGCCTACAACCTCTACGCCTATCGCGAGACGGCCCGCATCGCCGAACGGCTCGGGCTCGATCCGACCCCCTACCGCGAGGAGGCCAAGGCGATCCGCCGCGCCATGCACGAGCAGCTGTGGGATGCCGAGGGGCTGCACTGGGGCGAATACCGCGACGCGACGGGCCACCGCCGGCTGCACACCGCGGCGGCGCTGTGGACCGTATACCACACGATCGACTCGGAGGCGGGCGATTCCTTCGAGGCGGCCGCCACGGCCTGCTATGCGCTGGAGCACCTGCCGCAGATTCCCGTGCGCGAAGCGGGACGGCCGGAGGTTCCGGGTCTGTGCATTCCGGCCACCACCACGTGGCAGCCCTATGCCTGGAGCATCAACAACGTCGCCATCGCCGAGGCGATGCATGCAGCGCTGGCCTATTGGCAGGCGGGATGGAGCGAGGAGGCCTTCGCTCTTATGAAGAGTGTCGCGCTCGACAACATGTACCTCGGCGCCTCGCCGCTCAACTTCGGCCAGCTCAGCTACCTCGACGCCGCACGCGGCGAGTGCTACCGCGACTTCGCCGACCCGATCGGCGTCTGGGCCCGGGCATTGGTCGAGGGGCTCTTCGGCATCCGGCCCGACCTGCTCGGCGCCGAGGGGCGCGTGGAGCTCCGCCCGGGATTTCCCGCAGCCTGGGACCGCGCAGCGATCGAACTGCCCGACATCGCCTACCGCATGCAGCGCGACAGCGGCGCCATCCGCTACACGATCGAAAACCGCTACCCGGCCGGCACCCGCTGCGAACTGGTCGTTCCGGTCGGCGACCGGCGGATCAAGCGGGTGACGGTGGACGGCCGCAAGGCGGCCTGGGAGCGGGTCGAGCCCTCGTTCGGGACCCCGCGCATCCGCATCGCCCTGGGAGCGGGGCTCCGCCGCGAGGTGTGCATCGAGACGCGGCCGCAGAGCGGAGAGGTCCGCTGCACCGGGGAAACGTGGGGACGTGCCGGCGGCCTTCGGTTCGTGAAATACGAAACAGCCGACGGGCTGGCCTATTGGGTCCGGGAGGGAGGCTTTGAGACGGGAGCCGAGGCTGGGGCCAAGGCGGGGTCCGAAGGGCTTTCTGGAGCAAGGCGGGTTTCCGAGGCCGGGCAGACTTCCTTAGCCGGGCGAGCTTTCGAAGCTGGGCAGGCTTCCTCGGTTGGGCGGGGTCCCGGCAATTCGCACCGCAGTGTTCCCGGCCTTTCGAAAGCTTCCGGACCCTCGAAAGTGGAAAAATCCGGGAGCGCGCGGCGCTACCGCACGATCGATATAAGCCGTTTCTACAATGCCTGCGTCACCGACATCTACCGCAATGCCTACCGTTCGAACCGCAGCGGAACGACCACGCTGCAAATACCGCTGCACGGCTTCGGCGAGTGGTGTCATCCGACCGACACGGTGGCGATCGACGACAGCGGCCTGCGCCGCCGACTGCTCGAAAAGCGGCTCGACGACCGCACGGGGCTGCTGACGGCGGAGCGCGAGCCGCTGCGCGGGCGGAGAGAGAGCGGGGTCGGCCTCGGGGACGGTTCTGTTTTCGGAAACGGGACTGGTTTCGGGAACAAAGACGGTTCCGGGTTCGGGTACAGTTCCGGTTTTGGGGACGGTTCCGGGAACAGAGCTGGTCTTGAGAGCGACACGCAGCGCATCCCTTTCCGCATGGCGCACACAGGGCCGAACATCTGCTACACGTCGTTGTGGAAGCAGTACCCCGACCGTCTTGCCGTGCCCCTTTCGGGGCGGGGCCGGCAGTTGATCTTCGTGCTGGCCGGATCGACCAACCCGATGCAATGCCGGATCGAGAACGGCATCGTGCGCGTCCGCTACGCCGACGGAAGCAGCGCCGAGCCGCTCGCCATCGTCAACCCCGACACCTGGGCCCCGGTCGAACAGATCGCCTACCACGACGGACATGCGTTCCGGGCGCCGTTCGACCGGCAGCACGCCGAATTCCTGCCGCTCGAACGGCTGCACCTCGGATCGGGAAAAATGAGCCGTTACCTCGACCGCCAATTCGGCATCGAGGGGGTCGGAGCCCGCTACATCGAGGGCGGAGCCGCCGTGGTGCTGCAAATGCCGGTCGATCCGGCGAAGGAGCTCGCCGAGCTGGAGTTGGAGACCCTTTCGAACGACGTGGTGATCGGCCTGATGGCCGTAACGGTCGAGGAGTAGGTCGGTTTTTTGGTTTGGTCTGGATTCGGACCGGAGCCGGGCGAAGTTCAGGCCCGTTGCGCCCGTTTCGGGCGCGAATGAAAAATGAAGAATGAAAAGTGGAAAATGATATTCGGGCCGCGGCTTGCGAAGGCCGGCACGAACGGACGCAAAGGCGGACGCGAGTAGCGGGCCTTCGCGGGGCGAAGCTGCGGCCCGCTGCGCCCATTTGGGCGCAAATTCAGAATTCAAAATTCAAGATTCAAAATTATGCTCGGGCTGCAGCCTGCGGGGCACGCATGCGACGTTAAGGAGCAGCGTGCCTCCGCCGGCAGAGGTTGCGGCCCTCCGACCTCTTGCGATGTCGATTCCGTGTAAGGCAAGCCCGCAGCCGAGCGGACGGGCGGCACCGACTGTAAGGAGTTGCAGCCCTCCGCCCGGGGACGGCTGCGGGCTGCCGACGTCTCCGACGTCGAGTTTGCAACAAGCCACTTTGGCATGGTCAGCGGCTGCGGGCTGCCGGTCCTATCGGACCGATTTTGCAAACAGGTATTTACCTTGCAACACCGGCAGCGCACAGCCGACGTCTGCAATGACGAATTGGACGCAAAACATCTTCCTGACAAGTCAGGAACGAAGCGATATTTCCGGAGCAGCTTTCCCGTATCGGCGCGTGCAATGTAGTTTCCCGCCCCGAAAGCCGCAGACTGTGTAACGTTCGAACAGGGTATACCCAGCTTGTTCGAATCCCCGGCGCGAAGCACGGTTGAAATCCCGTACCATGCCTACGCCGTAACGGAGCCCTCGTTCATACAGTTTCTGGTCACGAATCCGAATTATCTGGGTATGCAAGCCCTGCCCGCGGTAGTCGGGATGCGTGTAATCGTCCCACAGATAGCCGTCGCCGGCAGGAAGCAGCTGCTTCGAGTATCCCATGTATTTTCCCGAGAGCCAGCCGTAGGCGATGAGCTGTTCACCGTCGAAGCATCCGAACGCAGTTGTTTCCGGTACCCGAAAGCGGCGGGCGATCTGCTGCAGCCGGATCGGGGTGAACCATTGCGGATCGAATGCGGCTTGCCGTTCGAAATCCGCGAATACCAGCTCCCGATAGGGTGGCACCTCTTTTTCGGGAGCCGAGCAGGCCTTTCGATAGAGTTCATTGCGAATCCAGATGATGCCGATTGTTCGCAGTATACGCTGCAGGCCGGCGCGAAACAGACCGGCCAGGCCGTACCGGCGCAGGGCGCTCCGGAATTTCGATGAAAGCATAAATATGGCGTTTGATATAATAAAACCTCTCCGCAAAATCCCCTTATGAGAGGTTTGCGGAGAGGTGCGTGCCGGTTGTTCCTATTTGTTGATCTTGGCCCAGGAATCCTTGAGGGTCACCGTGCGGTTGAAGACCGGATGTTTGGGCGTCGAATCAGTGTCGGGGCAGAAGTAGCCCACGCGCTCGAACTGCACGGCCTGCCCGACGGGCACCTCGCGCAGCGAAGGCTCGAGCCAGCCCTTGATCCGGACCATCGAATCGGGGTTGAGGTTGTCCTCCCACGTCTTTCCCTCGGCGCAGTCGTCGGGGTCTTCCGTGAGGAAGAGCGGATTGAAGAGGCGCACCTCGGCCTCGAAGGCGTCGTCGGCCGAAACCCAGTGGATGACGCCCTTCACGCGGCGGCCGTCGCTCGACGAGCCGCCTCCCGATTGCGGGTCGTAGGTGCAGTGCAGCTCCGTGATGTTGCCTTCGGCATCCTTGACCACCTCCTCGCATTTGATGAGGTAGGCGTAGCGCAGGCGCACCTCGCCGCCCGGCTGCAGGCGGAAGAACTTCTTGGGGGGATTCTCCATGAAGTCGTCGCGCTCGATGTAGAGCACCCGCGAGAAGGGAACCTGCCGCGTCCCGGCCGCTTCGTTCTCGGGGTTGTTGATCGCCGTGAAATACTCCTTGCGCCCCTCCTCGTAGTTGGTGATGACCACCTTCAGGGGGTTCAGCACGGCCATGCGGCGTTCGGCTGCTTTGTTTAAATCCTCGCGGACGCAGTATTCGAGTTTGCCGAGGTCGATCACGTTGTCGCGCTTGGCGACGCCCACCATCTCGGCGAAGTTGCGCACCGAGGCGGGCGTGTAGCCCTTGCGGCGCAGAGCGCAGATGGTCGGCATGCGGGGGTCGTCCCAACCCATCACGGCCCCCTCCTGCACGAGTTTGAGCAGGCGGCGCTTCGACATCATCGTGTAGGTGAGGTTCAGACGGGCAAATTCGTACTGGTGCGAAGGGTAGATGCCGAGCGCCTGGATGAACCAGTCGTAGAGCGGACGGTGCACGTCGAATTCGAGCGTGCAGATCGAGTGGGTGATCCGCTCGATCGAGTCGCACTGGCCGTGGGCGTAGTCGTACATGGGGTAGATGCACCATTTGTTGCCCGTGCGGTGGTGTTCGGCATGCAGAATGCGGTACATGATCGGGTCGCGGAAGAGCATGTTGGGGTGTGCCATGTCGATCTTGGCGCGCAGCACCTTCGATCCGTCGGGGAACTCGCCGTTCTTCATGCGGGTGAAGAGGTCGAGGTTCTCCTCGACCGAGCGGTCGCGCCACGGCGAGGGGGTACCCGGCACGGAGACCGTACCGCGGTTTTCGCGGATCTGCTCCTGGGTCTGGTCGTCGACGTAGGCGAGCCCTTTCCGGATGAGGAGCACGGCCCACTCGTAGAGTTGGTCGAAGTAGTCCGAGGCGTAGCGCTCCTCGGCCCAGTCGAAGCCGAGCCAGCGGATGTCGCGCTTGATCGAATCGACGTATTCGGTGTCCTCCTTGACGGGGTTCGTGTCGTCGAAACGCAGGTTGCATTTTCCGCCGTACTTCTTCGCCATGCCGAAATTGATGCAGATGCTCTTGGCGTGGCCGATATGCAGATAGCCGTTCGGTTCGGGCGGGAAGCGGGTCTGTACGCGTTTTTCGCCCTTGGCGATCGACTCTTCGATGATCTCTTCGATGAAATTGAGGGACTTCTCCCTCGGTTCGGTGGTTTCGCTTGCCATAGTGTTGCGTTTTACGTTTCGAACGTCGGATATGTTCAAGCGACAAAAGTAGGGAAAAATTTCGATTTTGATTATTTTTGCCCCACGATATATCGATTTCCCATGCGAAAAATTCCCAATGAAGCGCTCGGCCGGCCCACGGCCGAGGCCTTTGCCGCGATGACGAAGATGCCTGTGACGGTCGTGCTGGACAACGTGCGCTCGATGCAGAACGTCGGCGCCTTTTTCCGGACGGGCGATGCCTTCGCCGTCGAGCGGATCGTGCTCTGCGGCATCACGGCGACGCCGCCCGCCCGCGAGATCCACAAGACGGCCCTCGGGGCCGAACTGACGGTTCCCTGGAGCTACAGCGCCTCGACCCTCGATGCGGTCGACCGGCTGAAGGCCGAAGGGTACCGGGTGCTGGCCGTCGAGCAGGTCGAGGGGGCCGTGATGCTCGACGACTGGCGTGCGGAGCGCGGATGCCGCTATGCGCTTCTCTTCGGCAACGAGGTCGAGGGGGTGGCGCAGGAGGCGGTCGACCGCTGCGACGGCGCGATCGAAATTCCGCAGATCGGCACGAAGCACTCGATCAACGTTTCGGTCTCGGGCGGGGTGGTGCTGTGGGAGTTTTTCAAGGCGCTGCGGCCATAGACGGCGGGCTGCAGACGGTTGGTCTTTCGTACGGAATCGATGCCGCCAGACATCGGCGGGCAGCGGCCTGGGGGTGGCGGAGGCCCACAGTTCGTTGCCGAACTTGCGTGTGCTCCGTAGATTGCGCCTCGAGCTCCTTTTTAATTCTTCATTTTTAATTTTGAATTTGCGATTCCGGTAAGGAATCGCAGCAGCCCGCAGCCGCCCCAGGGTGGAGGCTGCTTCTTCGCGTCCTGCAAGTCCGCTCGAGCAAACCCACCGCTCGGCTGCGGGCTTGCCTCAGTTTGGAATCGGTCCGTCAGGACCGTGCGGGCCGCAGCCTGGGGGTGGCGGAGGCCCGCAACTCCTCTACGTCGTTGCGCCCTTCGCAGGCTGCAGCCCGAATCGAAATAAACGCCCAGGCATGATTTGCGGACAAATCTAATTTCGAATCTTGAATTTTGAATCATGAATTGCGCCCGTAAGGGCGCCGGCGGGCCGCAGCCTGGGGCTGCGGAGGCCTGCAATTCCTCTATGTCGTTGCACCCTCCGCAGGCTGCAGCCCGAACTGAAATAAACGCCCAGGCATGATTTGCGGACAAATTTAATTTTGAATCTTGAATTTTGAATCTTGAATTGCGCCCGCAAGGGCGCCGGCGGGCCGCAGCTTCGCCCTGCGAAGGCCCGCAACTCGCGTCCCCCAGGTCCACTCGAGCGTGCCCTTCGCAAGCTCCGGCCCGAATATAATTTTGAATTTGTGCCCGGATGGACGCAATACGCTGCCGCCGATTATGGCTGTTGTGATTGTTTGTTAATTCGGTCGCGCAGCGACCGGCGGGCCGCAGCTTCGCCCCGCGAAGGCCCGCAACTCGCGTCCGCCTTTGCGTCCGCTCGTGCAGGCGCTTCGCAAGCCGCGGCCCGAAGTCAGTGTCCCCGGCAAACCTATTGAAGGATAAATTTGTGCCCGAATGGGCGCAGCAACCCGCAGCTGTCTGGCGGAGGGCTGCTCCTCCAAGTCGCAAACCTGGCCGCTCGGCTGCGGGCTTGTCCGCCAAAATCGATCCCAAAGGGATCGGCGGGCTGCAGCCTCCGCCCGGCCGAGGCTCGCAGCTCGCGTCCCCCCCAGGTCCACTCGAGCGTGCCCTTCGCAAGCTCCGGCCCGAAGCCAGTGCCCCGGCAACCCTATTGGAGGATGAGTTTGCGCCCGCTCAGGCGCCGCCTCCCGCCTCTGGCCTTCGCCGCATCATTTATTCTCGATCGTTTTTTATGCCATTGTTCCCAGCGCGAACAGGTGCCGCCCCTTCCCGCGGTATTGCCTCCGCCGGCAAGTTCGCAGCCGTGCTGTAACCCCATCGGCAGTTATGGCAGCCTCGATACTGCCAGGGAATTTCGTTTGATCCATCCGAGGACCCTGAACTTTTCGAACCGCTCGAGGAGCCGCCGATGAGCCCCAGGGCCAGATAGATCAACACGCCGTAGATGAGGATCGAGCAGCACATCAGAGTGGCGAAGATCGCCATGAAGTTGTAGCGGCGGCGCCAGCGGGTGGCCTGCGGTGTCGAGCCGTGCCAGCAGGTGAGCAGCTGCCACGTGAGACGCTCCCGGGGCACGATCCGTTCGCCGGCCTTGCGGTTGAATTCCTGCCGCAATTCGTCGTACCAGAACAGAAAGCGGATGGCGAACCGGCATCCCGCGAAAAGCAGGTATATGCCACCCGGCGTGAAGAGCGCCGCCAGCGGGTGCATGGTACCCTGAAAGACCCCGATGGCGGTACCGATCAACAATAAGCCGTAGGTTGTGCAGCTGAAATAGCGGATGACCTTTTGCATATAGAAACTTTTTTAGGATCGGATGCGATGCTGCAACGGCCCGAAGACAGGGCTTTCCGGACGAACCGGCAAATCCGTCCGCCGATCCGTTTCCGTTTTCGATAAAGTTTCGTACATTTGCCTGTCGGAACGGCCGCAGAAGCGGCCCGTATTCCGGAAACGTCAACCCATTCTGCATAAAAACATGTCAGTAGAATCGAAAGTCCGCCCCGTCACCACGGCGAAGCTGGCGGAGATGAAACGCAGCGGCGAGAAGATCGCCATGCTTACCTCGTACGATTATTCGATGGCCAAGATCGTCGATGCCGCCGGTGTCGATGTGATTCTGGTGGGCGATTCGGCCGCCAACGTGATGGCCGGCTACACCACGACGCTGCCCATTACGCTCGATATGATGATCTACCACGCCGCCTCGGTCGTGCGTGCCGTCGAACACGCCTTCGTGGTGGTCGATATGCCCTTCGGCACCTGCAGCGGCAATCCCGACGTGGCTCTTGCGTCGGCCGTCCGCATCATGAAGGAGTCGGGGGCCGACGGTGTGAAGATCGAGGGGGGCGAGGATCTGCTCCCCTGCATCAAGAAGATTCTGACCGCCGGCATTCCCGTCATGGGCCACCTCGGACTGACGCCCCAGTCGGTGCACCAGTTCGGCGGTTACGGCCTGCGGGCCAAGGAGGAGGCCGAGGCCGCGAAGCTTCTCCGCGACGCGAAACTGCTCGACGAGGCGGGCTGTTTCGGTTTGGTCCTCGAAAAGATCCCTGCGGCTTTGGCGGCGCGCGTCACGAAGGAGGTCTCGATGCCGACGATCGGCATCGGCGCCGGTGCCGGCTGCGACGGCCAGGTGCTCGTCGTGCACGATATGCTGGGAATCAACAAGGGTTTCAAACCCAAGTTCCTGCGCCGCTATGCCGATCTGTTCGAGACGATGCGGGAGGCGGTCGGCCGCTACGTCGGCGACGTCAAGTCGGGCGACTTCCCCAACGAAAACGAACAGTATTGACCCCCTCCGGTCGAACCGGGCTCGCTCCGGTAGGTTGTTTAAGCTTGGGCCGCGGCTTGCGAAGTGGCTGCAAAGACTGTCGCTTTCGCTGCCCCAGGCTGCGGCCAGCTGCGCCCTATGGACGCAAATTCAAAATGAAGCTAAAAATGAATAATTTTGCTGTCTCGGGCTGCGGCTTGCGAAGCGGCTGCGCGAGCGACCGCAAAGGAGCAGCGGACCTTCGCGGGGCGAAGCTGCGGCCCGCGAAGGCCCTGGTGGACCGACCCCCAACTCAGGACAAGCCCGCAGCCGGGCGGACGGGCTTGCGACTTTAGAGGAGCAGCCCTCCGCCAGGGGGCGGCTGCGGGCTGCCGATCGCTGCGCGATCGAGTTTGCAGGCAGGCATTTCCTCGAAAGCCGGCGGTTGCGGGTTGCTGACGTCTGCGACGTCGAGTTTATTCGCAGACGTTTTCACCACAACCGGAGGCTGCGGCCCGCACGCCCTCTGTGAGGTCGCAGATGTTCGATAAGCCGAAGACAGCGCCGAACATGCTTGGCCGCAGCCAAAGAGAATAAGAACCTTGCTACAACCTTTTATTGATGAACCGAATCCTTCTATTCCTTTTGCTGCTGTTGCCGTCCGTATCGGAGGCGCAGCCGGCGCCCGATCGCGACGGTGTATTGGCGACGATGGTGCGCGCCAACGATTATTTCATGCGCAAGTATGCCGATCCGACAGCCGTGATTCCCTACTACGCCCGCAAGAAGTGCTATGAGTCGAATCTCTGGACACGGGCCGTCTATTACGAAGGTCTCATGGCGCTCTATGCAATCCATCCCGAGAACCGCTACTACGACTACGCCTGCCGCTGGGCTGACTTCCACCGGTGGGGAATGCGGCGCGACGACACGACGACGCGCAATGCCGACAACTATTGCTGCGCGCAGACCTACATCGATCTGTACCGGCTGTGCCCCGAACCCGAGCGGCTGCGCAAGACCGCTTCGCACGTGCAGATGCTGCTCTCTACGCCGCAGGTCGGCGACTGGACCTGGATCGACGCCGTGCAGATGGGCATGCCGGTGCTGGTGAAGTTTGGCGCTCTGAAGAACGACCCGCGCTGCTTCGAGAAGGCGTGGCAAATGTACGCCTTCACGCGCAACGAACTGGCCGGCGGGCTCTACAACGAGCGCGACGGATTGTGGTGGCGCGACGCGGCCTTCGTGCCGCCCTACACGACGCCGAACGGCAAATCCTGCTACTGGTCGCGCGGCAACGGCTGGATCGTGGCGGCGCTGGTGCGCGTGCTGAGCGAGCTGCCGGCCGACGATCCGCATCGGGCGACCTACGAAAAGGATCTGCGGACGATGTGCGCCGCCCTGAAGAAGTGCCAGCGCCCGGACGGCTTCTGGAACGTGAGCTTGGCCGATCCCGACGATTTCGGCGGCAAGGAATTGACGGGTACGGCGCTCTTCGTCTACGGCATGGCCTGGGGTGTGAACAATGGACTGCTGGAGCGGACGGAGTACCTGCCCGTCATCGTCCGGGCCTGGGAGGCCATGGCGCATGAATCGGTCCAGGAGAATGGCTTCCTGGGCTACGTCCAGGGGACGGGCAAGGAGCCCAAGGACGGCCAGCCCGTCACGGTCGATTCGATGCCCGACTTCGAGGATTACGGCCTCGGCTGCCTGCTGCTTGCCGGCTCGGAGGTCTATAAACTGTAAGTTGTCTCGTCGATTTGTCCTATTTCCTCCGGGCCTTGGGTTCGGAGGAAATTTTTTGTTGGGAAATGCTTGCTGGCAAAATCGGTCGCGTGTCAACCGTCGGGCCTCAGGGTCAACTCGCCGTAGGGTATCTTGCGTCGGGATCGGTCCGTCAGAACCGTGCAGGCCGCAGTCGTTGGTGTTTTATACTGTACATGCGACCTCGAAGAGGTCGGCGGGCCGCAGCCTCCGCCCGGCGGAGGCCCGCAGCTCGTTGCCGAATCTGCGTGCTCCGCAGGCTGCGTCCCGATTCGAAATAAATGCCCTGGCGTGACCTGTAAATAAATCTAATTTTGAATCTTGAATTTTGAATTCTGAATTTGCGGTTTCGAATGAAACCGCAGCGGGCCGCAGCTTCGACCCCGCGAAGACCCGCAACTCGCGCCCGCAGGTCCGCTTCTCGCTGCTCGCGTCCGCATTTGCGCCCGCTTGTGCCGGCCCTTCGCAAGCTGCGACCCACAGGAGCAATGTATTACCCGGCAAAATTGCAAATAAATTTGTTTTTGCGCTCGGCTTATTTGTATCTTTGGCTTCGCCTTAGATACTCCGTCTCGGCAGAATCAAGCTGACACTTGTTTCTGCTCTCGACTTTTCGTATCTTTGTGGTGTTATTCGACGAATAACGACATATTGTTTTCGATGAAAGTGTCATCGCTTTTATCCTTGAACGGAATCTGGTACATTTTGTTAAACACAAGGAGAGCAATCGCACTCGTCGCCTTGTATTGGTTCCCCGACACGGCAACTTTTTTGCTCCGTGTCCCAATACGGGTGTGGGGCATTGTTTATTTGTGTTTGGGTTTACCAGAGCCTCCGTTCAGATAGACGATCGAGCCTCACACTTTCTTATTGTATGACTGGCAACCCCGGAGGCCGGGTTGCGGTTGGACACCGCATGAAACATATCCCTGTAGGAGCTTTGATCGAAGCCGAGTTGCGCCGGCAGGAGCACAGCGTGAGCTGGCTGGCCCGGCATTTGTCCTGCGATCGGCGAAATGTATACCGTATTTTTCAAAAGGAGAGCCTCGATACGAGTTTGCTGCTGCGCATCTCGTGCATCCTCGACCACGACTTCTTCGCCGATCTCTCCGATGCGGTAGCTGCGGTTGAGACCAAAATGGACACACAACTGTGACCGATCCCGTCCCGCCGGCAGGCTGTCCGTTCCGTCGCGATGCCCTACCTTTGCATCGTTCATTTAAAATTTATTTCGCATGAAAAACTTTTTTCGCTTTCTTCTGATGTCGCTTTTCCTTGCGACGAGCTTTTCTGCCGCCTCCTGCAGCGACGATGACGACGATCCGGCCGGGGACAATTCGATTGTCGGCACGTGGGGGCAGGTCAATGATTATGGAACGATTATCACGCTTCGGTTCAATTCGAACAAGACGGGCGTTATCGATTTCGTTTACCCGGATGGTTCGGGCAGTTCGACGGAGAACTTAGAATATGATTATCAGCCCGAAGAACGCTATTTGGAGATCATCGGTTCGCAGCTCGACGGCGAATATGAAATTACGCTGACTGCCACGAAGCTCCGATTGAAAAAATATTATGGAAACACGGGTTACGAATTTACCCGCAAATAACCTCTCCCGAAGCAGACGAAGAAGAGCCGATCCCCGTCCGGGGAATCGGCTCTTCGCTTTTTGCGCCTGGCCGCTACTCCGCGTTCACGCAGCAGAGGTTGCGGTCGCCGAAGCCGTTGTCGATCTTCGCCACATAGGGGAAGAACTTCGCCTCGCGCACCCAGTCGAGCGGGAAGGCGGCCTCCTCGCGCGTGTAGGGGTGCTCCCAGGCGCCGCAAAGCTCCCCGGCCGTGTGCGGGGCCATCTTCACGACGTTGTCCGCCTCGCCGGCCGCGGCGGCCGCCTCGCATTCGCGCTTGATCCGTACGAGCGCTTCGATGAAGCGGTCCATCTCCTCCTTGGGCTCCGACTCGGTGGGTTCGACCATCAGCGTCTCGTGCACGGGGAACGAGAGGGTCGGGGCGTGGAAGCCGTAGTCCATCAACCGGTGGGCGATGTCGCCGCAGTCGATGTCGTAGTCGTGCTTGAAGTGGGTCAGGTCGAGGATCATCTCGTGCGCCACGCGGCCCGTCTGCCCCGTGTAGTAGGTCCGGAACTCCTGCTTGAGGGCCGAGGCCATGTAGTTGGCGTTGACGATCGCCATCTCGGTCGCCCGGCGCAGCCCCTCTTCGCCGAGCATCCTGATGTAGCCGTAGGTGATCGGCAGCAGCATGGCCGATCCCCAAGGGGCCGAGGCGACGGCCGTGATGCCCTCCTCGCCGCCCGTGGCGACGATCGGGTGGGTAGGCAGGAAGCGTTTCAGCGGCTCGGCGACGCAGATCGGGCCCACGCCCGGGCCGCCGCCGCCGTGAGGCATGGCGAAGGTCTTGTGCAGGTTGAGGTGGCAGACGTCGGCCCCGATGTAGCCGGGATTCGTCAGCCCCACCTGGGCGTTCATGTTGGCGCCGTCCATGTAGACCAGGCCGCCCGCGTCGTGCACCGCATCGACGATCTCGCGGATGCCGCTCTCGAAGACGCCGTGCGTCGAGGGGTAGGTGACCATGAGGCAGCAGAGCTCCGAAGCGTGCTCCTCGGCCTTGCGCTTGAGCTCCTCGACGTCGATGTTGCCGTTGGCGTCGCAGGCTACCGTGACGATCTTCATGCCGGCCATCGCCGCCGAGGCGGGGTTCGTGCCGTGGGCCGAGGCGGGGATCAGCACGATGTTGCGGTAGCCCTGCCCGCGGCTTTGGTGGTAGGCGCGGATCACCATGAGACCCGAATACTCGCCTGCGGCGCCCGAGTTGGGCTGCAGCGAGCAGGCCGCCAGCCCGGTGATCGTCGCCAGATCCTGCTCCAGCTCCCCGATCATCGCCCGGTAGCCCTCGCACTGGTCGGCGGGGGCGAAGGGGTGCATCTCCTGGAAGCCCGCCAGTGACAGCGGCTGCATGAGGGCCGCAGCGTTGAGCTTCATCGTGCACGAGCCGAGCGAGATCATCGAATCGGCCAGCGAGATGTCGCGGTGTTCGAGCCGCTTGATGTAGCGCATGAGGGCGCTCTCCGAGCGGTAGCGGTTGAATACGGGCTCGGTCAGGAAGGCCGATGTGCGGCGCAGCGGCTCGGGGATCGTCGTCGGGGCATCCCCCTTGGCGGCCTTCGGACGCTTGCCGAGGGCCGTGGCGAAGATGCGGATAACGCTCTCGACCTCCTCGTCGGTCGTCACTTCGTCGAACGAAAGGCGGACGCGGCCGTCGGTCGGGTAGTAGAAGTTGATCCCCTCTTCGAGGGCGATCGACTGGACGACGGCCGCTTCGGCCTCGACGTCGAGCGTGTCGAAGAAGGCGGTGTTGGCGAGCCGGTAGCCCAGCGCCTCGAGGGCGCGGGCTGTGTTGCAGGCGGCGCGGTGGGCGGTGCGGGCGGCGCGCAGAAACCCTTCGGCGCCGTTGTAGACGCAGTAGAAGCCTACCATCGAGGCCATGAGCGCCGAGGCGGTGCAGATGTTCGAGGTGGCGCGCTCGCGCTTGATGTGCTGCTCGCGCATCTGGAGCGCCATGCGCAGGGCGCGGTGACCGAGCCGGTCGACCGAGACGCCGATGATGCGGCCCGGCATGTTGCGCTTGAAGGCTTCGCGCGTGGTCATGTAGCCGGCGCTCGGACCGCCGAAGCCCATCGGTGTGCCGAGACGCTGCGTCGAGCCCGTGACGATGTCGGCACCCCATTCGCCCGGGGTCTTCAGCAGCGCCAGTGCGAGGAGGTCCGCCACGGCCGTGACGAGTGCCCCCTTGGCGTGGGCTTCGGCCGTGAAGGCGGCGTAGTCGCGCACGGCGCCGTCGGCTGCGGGGTACTGGACGATGGCGCCGAACTCCTTGCCTGTAAAGACGTATTCGTCGTAGTCGTCGATGATCAGTTCGATGCCGAAAGGCTCGCTGCGGGTCAGGAGCAGATCGAGGGTCTGGGGAAAGAGGTTGCGGTCGACGAAGAGTTGGTTGCGCCCCTCCCGGACCGCCTCGCGCGAACGCAGGGCGAACATCATGAGCATCGCCTCGGCCGTGGCCGTGCCCTCGTCGAGCAGCGAGCAGTTGCCGATCTCCATCCCCGTCAGCGAAATGACGGCCGTCTGGAAGTTGAGGAGCGCCTCGAGACGTCCTTGCGAGATCTCGGCCTGGTAGGGGGTGTAGGAGGTGTACCAGGCGGGATTTTCGAAGACGTTGCGGGCGACGGCCGCCGGTACGGCGCAGGGGTAGTAGCCCATGCCGATGAAGGAGCGCAGCGGCCGGTTGCGCTCGGCCAAGGCGCGGATGTGGGCAGCAAAGGCGTATTCGCTCATTCCCTCGCGTGGGAGGGCGAGTGGCTTCTTGAGACGGATGGAGGAGGGAATGACCTGCGAGACGAGCTCGTCGACCGATCGGACGCCGATCACGTCGAGCATGGCTTGGAGGTCTTTTTCGTTGTTGACGCCGATATGGCGCGAGGCAAAGGAATCGAACATCGTGTATGGGTGTTTTGGTTGTATTCGTTTCGATCTACAAAAGTAATTTTTTATTTTGAAAACGGAGCGAAACGAGAGAATGAAATAGGAAAAATGACGAGGTACGCCGGGCGGCGTTGGATCGGTCGGTCAGGACCGAGCAGGCCGCAGCCTGGGGGCAGCGGAGGCCCGCAACTCCTTATAGTCATTTGCGACTTCCGCAGGCTGCTACCCGAATATCATTTTTAATTCTCTATTTTTCATTTTTAATTGCGCCCGAAAGGGCGCCGCAGCCCGCAGCCGCCCCCTGGCGGAGGGCTGCTCCTTTACGTCGCAAGCCCGTCCGCTCGGCTGCGGGCTGGCCGTCGGGTTCTATCCCGCAGGTATCGACGGGTCGCGGCGTTGTTCCGGTCCGCCAGGACCGAGCAGGTTGCAGCTGCCGGTTGTCGTGGTGTGTCTTTATGCCGGGATCGGTCCGTCAGGACCGTGCGGGCCTCCGCCCGGCGGAGGCCCGCAGTTCGTCCCCGAACATGCGAGCCCTCCGCAGGCTGCTGCCCGAACTGAAATATAAACCCAAGCGTGCCCGGTACCTCCATCTTAATTTTGAATCTTGAATTTTGAATTATGAATTTGCGGTTCCGAACGGAACCGCCGCCGCTCCCCGTACCTCCTTTTATGAAAAAATGTTGATAAATCGCCGCTCCGTGCCGGCCGCAGGTTAGGCGGTTTGAGAAAAAATGCGTACTTTTGCGGGCAACAAAAATCCACGTTCATTATGTCTTTCATCAACGAGAGGGTGCAGCCCGAAGGACTTACGTTCGACGATGTGCTGCTCATCCCCGCTTATTCGGAAGTGTTGCCGCGAGAGGTCTCGGTCCGGACCCGTTTTTCGCGTAATATCGCGCTCAATATCCCCATCGTCTCGGCGGCGATGGATACCGTTACGGAGGCGCCGCTGGCGATCGCGCTGGCGCGTGAAGGCGGTATCGGTGTGATCCACAAAAATATGACGATCGCCGAGCAGGCTGCCCAGGTGCGCCGCGTGAAGCGTGCCGAGAACGGCATGATCTACGATCCGGTCACCATCTCGAAGGAGAGCACGGTCGGCGATGCACTGGCGATGATGCACGAGAACAAGATCGGCGGCATCCCCGTCGTCGATGGCGAGCGCAAGCTCATCGGCATCGTCACCAACCGCGACCTGCGTTTCCAACGCGATATGGGGCGCTTGATCGGCGACGTGATGACCCCGCGCGAGCGGCTCGTTACGACCCATTCGACCGAACTGGAGCACGCCAAGGAGGTTCTGCTCAATTCGAAGATCGAGAAGCTGCCCGTCGTGGACGACGCGGACCGGCTGGTCGGCTTGATTACCTATAAAGATATTACGAAGGTGCAGGATCATCCCAACGCCTGCAAGGATGCCAAGGGGCGTCTGCGCGTGGCCGCGGGTGTCGGCATCACGGAGGATGCGCTGGTCCGTGTCCGCGCCCTCGTGGCCGAGGATGTCGATGCCGTGGTCCTCGACTCGGCGCACGGCCATTCGGCCAACATCGCCTGCAAGCTGCGCGAGATCAAGGCCGAATTTCCCCATCTGGAGGTCGTGGCCGGCAATATCGCCACGGCCGAGGCGGCCCGCTTCCTCATCGAGGCGGGTGCCGACGGCATCAAGGTCGGCATCGGCCCGGGTTCGATCTGCACGACGCGCATCATTGCCGGCGTGGGCGTGCCGCAATTGTCGGCCATCTACGCCGCTGCGAAGGAGGCTGCGAAATACGGCGTGCCGGTGATCGCCGACGGCGGTCTGCGCTACTCGGGCGACATCGTCAAGGCGCTGGCTGCGGGCGGCGACTCGGTGATGATCGGTTCGATGTTCGCTGGCACGGAGGAGGCCCCGGGCGAGACGATCATCTACAACGGCCGCAAGTTCAAGTCCTACCGCGGGATGGGCTCGATCGACGCCATGAAGGCTGGCTCGGCCGACCGCTACTTCCAGAAGGGGTGCGAAGGGAACATCAACAAACTCGTCCCCGAGGGCATCGTCGCCCGTGTTCCCTACAAGGGGTCGCTCGGCGAGACGGTCTACCAGCTTATCGGCGGCCTGCGTTCGGGCATGGGCTACTGCGGAGCGAAGGATATCCCGACCCTGCAGCGTGCGCAGTTCATCCGTATCACCGCATCGGGCATGCAGGAGAGCCACCCGCACGATGTGGCCATCACGCGCGAGGCTCCCAACTATTCGAGCGAACGGTAACGATTAAACAATAAATATAGATTGATGATGCCGTCCGAACCGGTCGCCGCCTGCGGCCTCTTCTGCGGCGCCTGCCGCTCCTACAGCCGGGGAAAATGTGCCGGCTGCCTCGCCGACCGGAAGCACGAGTGGTGCGAGGTGCGCCGCTGCTGCCTCGATCACGGGTGGCAAAGCTGTGCCGAATGCACCGTGATGCCGCTCTCCGAATGCCGCAAGTTCAACAGCTTTATCGGCAAGCTCTTCGGGCTCATCTTTCGCTCCGACCGCCGCGGGTGCATCGAGCGCATCCGCGAAATCGGCCCCGAGGCCTTTGCTGCCGAGATGCGGCTGGCCGGGTGCTACAACCGCCCCGTGAAACAACGGTAGCGCACAGCCGGGGAGCAACGGCAAGAGAGTAAGGGGGTAAGGCCGGAACCGCAGGTCGGAAGAGGCCGTCGGACCGTTTGCCGCAGGAAATGCTGAAAAACAAACAACCTCAACAGATGGAAAAAATTCTTATTCTCGACTTCGGTTCGCAGTACACGCAGCTGATCGCCCGCCGTGTCCGCGAACTGAACGTCTATTGCGAGATCCATCCCTTCAACCGGATCCCGCCCCTCGACGCTTCGGTGCGGGGTGTGATTCTGTCGGGCAGTCCCGCGTCGGTGCGCGACGCGCAGGCGCCGATTCCGCAGTTGGAGGGGATCAAGGGCCGGCTGCCGCTGCTGGGCGTATGCTACGGTGCGCAGTACCTGGCCTACGGCTACGGCGGCGAGGTGCAGCCCGCTCCGAGCCGCGAATACGGCCGTGCGATGCTGGCCGTGGGCGATGCGTCGGACCCCCTGATGCAGGGGCTGCCCGCGCAGACGCAGGTCTGGATGTCGCACGGCGACACGATCACGGCGATCCCCGACAACTACCGCATCGTCGCCTCGACCGAGGACGCGCGCGTGGCGGCTTTCCGCATCGAGGGCGAGCAGACGTGGGGCATCCAGTTCCACCCAGAGGTTTACCACTCGACCGACGGCAAGCAGCTGTTGCGCAACTTCGTGGCCGGCATCTGCGGCTGCTCGCAGACGTGGACTTCGGAGAGCTTCGTCGAGACGACCGTGGCCGAGCTGCGTGCGAAGCTGGGCGATGACAAGGTGGTGCTGGCGCTCTCGGGCGGCGTCGATTCGACGGTGGCCGCCGTGCTGCTGCACCGCGCGATCGGCAAGAATCTCTACTGCATCTTCGTCGATTCGGGCCTGCTGCGCAAGAACGAGTTCGAGGAGGTGCTCGCCTCCTACGAACACATGAACCTGAACGTCAAGGGGGTGAAGGCGGACGCGAAGTTCTTCGCCGACCTGGCGGGGGTGAGCGATCCCGAGAAGAAACGCAAGATCATCGGTCGCGACTTCGTCGAGGTCTTCAACGAGGAGGCGCAGCGCATCCGCGACGTGAAGTGGCTGGCGCAGGGGACGATCTATCCCGACGTGATCGAATCGACCTCGGTGAACGGCCCCTCGGCGACGATCAAGTCGCACCACAACGTGGGCGGCCTGCCCGAGCGGATGAACCTGCGGATCGTCGAGCCGCTGCGGCTGCTCTTCAAGGACGAAGTGCGCCGCGTAGGACGCTCGCTCGGCATTCCGCAGCAGTTGATCGGCCGCCATCCCTTCCCCGGTCCGGGGCTGGCGATCCGCATTCTGGGCGACATTACGCCCGAAAAGGTGGAGATCCTCCAGAATGTGGACAAAATCTATATCGACGCACTGCGTGCGGCGGGGCTCTACGACCAGGTTTGGCAGGCAGGCGCGATTCTGCTGCCGGTGCAGAGCGTCGGCGTGATGGGCGACGAGCGCACCTACGAACGCTGCGTCGCACTGCGCGCCGTCACCTCGACGGACGGCATGACGGCCGACTGGGTTCATCTGCCCTACGAATTTCTGGCCGACGTCTCGAATGAGATCATCAACAAGGTCCGCGGGGTGAACCGCGTTGTTTACGATATCTCCTCGAAACCGCCAGCAACGATCGAGTGGGAGTAGGGGAGCCCTGCATCCCGAATACGGCCCGTTTCTCGGTGAGAGGAACGGGCTTTTTTCTGCGCGACATCGACCTCGCAGAGGTCGGCGGGCCGCAGCCTCCCGGCGGCGGAGGCCCGCAGTTCGTCTCCGAACTTGGCGTGCCTTCCGCAGGCTGCGCCCCGAATTGGAATATATGCCCAAATGCGTCTGACAGATCTTTTTCATTTTGAATTTTGAATAATGAATTTGCGCCCGCAAGGGCGCAGCGGGCCGCAGCTTCGCCCGGCGAAGGCCCGCTTCTCGCGTCCGCTCGTGCTGGTCCTTCGCAAGCTGCTGCCCGAATTAGAAAGAACGATCATTTTTAATTCTTCATTTTGAATTTTTAATTTGCGTCTCCTGCAAGGAGGCGCAGCAGCCCGCAGCCGCCCCCGGGCGGAGGGCTGCTCCTCTACGTCGCAAGCCCGTCCGCCCGGCTGCGGGCTTGCCTTGCAGCTGGAACCGGTCCGCCAGGACCGTGCGGGCCGCAGCCTGGGGGCGGCGGAGGCCCGCAGCTCGCTAATGTCGCTGCCGCCCTCCACAGGCTGCGCCCCGATTCCGTAATTTTGAATTTACACCCTCACGGACCCACCCGGGCTCAAAAGCCGGCATCGTTCATTCTTTCTTTTTCATTTTGCATTTGCACCCCTCTCCGCTTGCAGAATCCAGGATAAAAGGTTATATTTGTTGATCGGATTCCGATCCCGCTTCGAGAAGCGTATAAAATCGAAATGACTAAATCATATACCCTATGAAATTCCATGAAATCGGCAAAACGGGCATGAAGGTCTCGAACCTCAGTTTTGGGGCGTCGTCGCTGGGCAGCGTCTTCCACGAGACGAAGGAGAGCGAGGCGCTCGAGGCGGTCTACACGGCCGTCGAGGGCGGCATGAACTTCATCGACGTCTCGCCCTATTACGGCTTCTACAAGGCCGAAATGGTGCTCGGCAAGGCGCTGCTCAACGTGCCGCGCGACAAATACTACCTCTCGACGAAGGTCGGCCGCTACGGCAAGGACGGTGTCAAGAGCTGGGACTACTCGGCCCGCCGCGCCAAGGAGAGCGTCTACGAGAGCATGGAGCGCCTGCATGTCGATCGCATCGACCTTATCAACGTCCATGATATCGAGTTCTCGGACCTGAACCAGGTGGTCGGCGAGACGCTGCCCGCGCTGGTCGAGCTGCGCGAGGAGGGTGTCGTGGGCCATGTCGGCATCACGGACCTGCAGCTCGAAAACCTGCGCTGGGTCATCGAGCGCGTTCCCGCCGGGACGGTCGAAAGCGTCCTGAACTTTTGCCACTACTGCCTCTGCGACGACAAGCTGGCCGACTTCCTCGACTTCTTCGAGGCGCACGGCGTCGGCGTCGTCAGCGCTTCGCCTCTCTCGATGGGGCTGCTCTCGCAGCGCGGCGTGCCCGACTGGCACCCGGCGCCGAAACCGCTCGTCGAGGCCTGCAAACGGGCTGCTGCGCACTGTGCCGCCAAAGGGTATCCGATCGAGAAGCTGGCCATGCAGTTCGCCGTCAGCAACGACCGTATCGCCACGACGCTCTTCAGCTCGGCCAATCCGGTCAATGTGAAAAAGAATCTCGCCTTCGTCGAGGAGCCGATCGACTGGCAGCTCGTCGAGGAGGTGCGTACAATTATCGGCGACCAGCAGCGGGTCAGCTGGGCAAACTCCTAACTGAATGAAAAAGCTGAATTTCAAAATTATCGACGCTCATGCCCATCTGTGGCTGTACCAGGAGGCGACTTGGAACGGCAAGGAGATCTGTTCGCTCCGAAACGGGCGTTCGATGTTCCTCGGCGAGGAGGTGCAGATGGTCTCTCCCTTTCTGGTCAACAGCTGCAACTCGGCCGAGGTCTTCCTCTCGAACATGAACTACGCGCAGGTCTCGGCCGCCGTCATCACGCAGGAGTATATCGACGGCTTCCAGAACGACTACCTCGAGGAGGTCGTGAGCCGCTATCCCGACCGTTTCTTCGTCTGCGGCATGTGCGACTACTTCGGCGACAACGTGGTCGGCGAGGCCGAGGCGCTTCTGGCGCGCGGTTTCCGGGCATTCAAGGTCCCCGGCAACCGCCTCAAGACCGACCTTGCGACGGTCAGCCTGACCGATCCGAAGATGATGGACTTCTTCGCTTTCATGAAGCGGCACGACCTGCTGCTCTCGATCGACCTCGACGACGACGCCTCGCAGATCGCCCAAATGGAGGAGGTGATGCAGACGTTCCCCGCCCTGCGCGTCGCCGTGGGACACTTCGGCATGCCGACCGGCAAGCACTGGATGCGACAGATTCGCCTGGCGCGTTATCCGAATGTCCGCATCGAGTCGGGCGGGATCACGTGGCTCTACAATTCGGAATTCTACCCCTTCCCGGGGGCTGTGCGCGCCATTCGCGAGGCGGCCGACGAGGTGGGGATGGACCGCCTTATGTGGGGCTCGGACTATCCGCGCACGATCACGGCGATCACCTACCGCATGTCCTACGACTTCCTGCTGAAGACGAGGAAGCTGACCGAAGAGGAGAAGGCCCTCTTCCTCGGCCGCAATGCCGAGGAGTTCTACGGATTCCGCCACCTCGTCGATCTGCCCTACATCCGGAACATGTCCGAATAGCGGCTCGGCTGGCATAAATGGACGCAAAAGCGGACGAGAGTTGCAGTTCCATTTGGACCCGCAAATGAAAAATCATTTTCGGGCAGCGGCCTGCGGAGGACGCCAGCGACGGTAAGGAGCAGCGGGCCTCCGCTGCCGGGAGGCTGCGGCCCGCACGACCTCTATGAGGTCGTATGGATAGCATAAAACCTCGACGACTGCAGCCCTCCGATGCCTAATGGCTCGATCCCCGCCCGAGAAAAGCCCGCAGCCGAGCGGACGGGCCTGCGACGTAGAGGAGCAGCCCTCCGCCCGGGGGCGGCTGCGGGCTGCCGGTCGCTGCGCGACCGATTTTGCCGCCAAACACCTCGGTGACAACTGGGAGGCTGCGGCCTGCACGACCTCTATGAGATAGAATCTATTCGAATGCCGGGCCGAACTTGTTCGGCTCGTGGCGCAGTGGAAAAAGTTGCATATAAAAGGAACAATAAAAACCAAACATTGAATAGAACCATGAAATCGGTACAAATCGCCGCCCCGTCCGAGATGCGGGTGGCAGAAATCGCAGCTCCGAAGCCGCAGCGCGGCGAGGTGCTGGTCAAAATGTGTTATGTGGGCTTTTGCGGCTCGGATCTGAATACCTACCTCGGCCGCAACCCGATGGTCAAGCTGCCCGTGATTCCGGGCCACGAGATCGGCGGCCGCATTGCCGAAGTGGGCGAGGATGTTCCGGCGTCGCTCACCGTGGGAAAGACCGTCACGATCAATCCCTACACGAACTGCGGCACCTGCTCGTCGTGCCTCAGCGGCCGCGTGAATGCCTGCCGCTATAATGAGACGCTCGGCGTGCAGCGCAACGGCGCCATGGCCGACTACATCGTCGTGCCCTGGCAGAAGGTGATCCCCGCCGGTGCGATTACGCCGCGCGACTGCGCCTTGATCGAGCCGATGAGTGTCGGCTTCCACGCCGTATCGCGTGCCGAAGTGACGGATATCGATACGGTGATGGTGATCGGCTGCGGCATGATCGGCGTCGGCGCCATCGTCCGGGCCGCGCTGCGCGGTGCGACGGTCATTGCGGCCGATATCGACGACGAAAAACTGGCGCTGGCCCGTGAGCTGGGGGCTAAATACACGGTCAACACGAAGACCGAGCAGGTCCACGAGCGTCTGCAGGAGCTGACCGGAGGCCACGGTCCCAACGTGGTGATCGAAGCGGTCGGCTCGCCCGTGACCTATGTCATGGCGGTTGACGAGGTGGCCTTCACGGGCCGTGTCGTCTGCATCGGCTACGCCAAGAGCAGCGTCGAATTCCAGACGAAACTCTTCGTGCAGAAGGAGCTCGATATTCGCGGCTCGCGCAATGCCATGCCGTCGGATTTCCGGGCCGTGATCCACTTCCTCGAGGAGCATCCCGACTTCCCGAAGGACCGCTTGATCTCGGCGGTCGCGACGCCCGAGACGGCACACGAGGCGATGCAGCAGTGGGCTGCCGCTCCGGGCAAGGTCTTCCGCATCCTGGTCAAATTCGAGTAGACGTGCCGCCTTGCGCGGATCGCACGACAGCACCGCAGCCTTCGGGTTGCGGTGCTTTTTTTGTCAGTGGATGGAGGGCTTCGCGAATTTTTAAGGAGGGTTGATGTTTTATGTGGAACATTCGACCTCTTTAGAGGTCGGCGGGCCGCAGCCTCTGGTAGTGGAGGAAACGCTTGCCAGCAGGATCGGTCGCGGTAGCGACCGGCAGCCCGCAGCCGCCCCAGTTTTGGAGGAAAATACCTGCCAGCAAATTCGACGTCGCAGACGTCGGCAGCCCGCAGCCGCCCCCTGGCGGAGGGCTGCTCCTCTTCGTCGCAGGCCCGTCCGCTCGGCTGCGGGCTTTTCTCGGGCGGGGATCGAGCCGTTGGGCATCGGAGGGCTGCAGTCGTTGAAGTTTTATGCTGTCCATACGACCTCGCAAGAGGTCTGCGGGCCGCAGCCTGGGGGCGGCGGAGGACCGCAGTTCGTTGCCGAACTTGCGAGCTCCGCAGGCTGCAGCCCGAGTTCGTAATTCTGAATTTTGAATATTGAATTCTGAATTTGCGCCCGGATGGGTGCAGCAGCCCGCAGCCGCCGTCGCCGCCCCCGGGCGGGGGCGGCTCCTCTAAAGTCGCAGGTCCGTCCGCTCGGCTGCGGACTGGCTTTGCAGCTGGAATCGGTCCGTTAGGACCGTGCGGGCCGGAGCTTCGCCCGGCGAAGGCCCGCATTTCGCATCCGCTCGTGCGGTCCTTTCGCAAGCTCCGGCCCGAATTTTAATATTGAATTTCGGCCTTGAGAAGGTGTGTGGTCCGTAGCTTTCAGTCGTCGCCGAAGAGTTTTGCGGCAAAATCGGTCGCGTTGCGACCGGCAGCCCGCAGCCGCCCCCGGGCGAAGGGCTGCTCCTTTACGTCGCAAGCCCATCCGCTCGGCTGCGGGCTTGCCTTGCAGCTGGAATTGGTCCGTCAGGCCTTTGCGGGCCGGGGCTCCGCCCGGCGGAGGCCCGCAACTCGCGTTCCTCAGGTCCGCTTCGAGCGTGCTCTCCGCAGGCTGCCCGCCCGCCTCCAACGTAATTTAGAAACCGATACCCCTTATAAAACAACATCGGCTGCGATTTTTCCACCGCGGCCGATGCCTGAAGCCCTGCACCCGCCGATCTTCGTGCGTGCGCTAAGGCTGTGTGTAAAACCTCTCCAGCCGAAACGTCAGTTGAAGTAGATGTAAAGCCCGATCATCACGAGGATGAGCAACGCCCACAGCACCTTGACGAGCATGCCGCTGTGTTCGTGGAGCTTCGTGAAAGGTTCGGTCCCCTCCTCGGCGGGCGTGCGGTCGGTCAGCGAGATGACGACCATGCAACCGATAAGGAAGAGGCAGAGGTAGAACGACAGCAACATGAAGTGCGGCCAGTTCAGCTCGGGCAGCACCCACAGATAGAGCACGCCGATGCCGAGGCTGATGAGCGTGCCGACCGTCAGCGTGAAGTTGGCGGCTCGCCTCGTGGTGCGTTTCCAGAAGATTCCCATCAGGAATACGGCCGTCATGGGCGGTGCGATGAAGCCCAGCACCGACTGGAAGACGTTGAAGAGGTTCAGCCCCTGGATGCTGTCGATGGCGATCGTGATGCTGACCGAAACGACGGCGCCGAGGATCGTCGCGAGGTGCCCCATGCGGATGATCTCCTTGTTCGAGGCCGCGGGGTTGATCTTCTTGACGTAGACGTCCATCGTAAAGATGGTGCTCAGGGCGTTGAGCGACGACCCGATCGTCGAGACGAGGGCGGCCGTCAGCACAGCCAGCACAAGCCCGACCATGCCGACCGGGAAGAGGTTCGTAACCATCGTCATGTAGGCCTCGTCGGGGTTCTGCAGCGTGGGGTAGAGGGCCAGACAGAGAATACCGGGCAGGATGTACAGGGGTACGTCGAGAATCTTGAGCCATCCGGTGAAGTTGGCCCCCAACTGCCCCTGCCGGAGGTTCTTGGCTGCCAGCACGGGCTGCACCATCGACTGGTCCGTGCACCAGAACCAGACGCCCATCACGGGGTAGCCCAGCACGATCGGGAGCCACGGGAAGGCCTCGTCCGAGTTGGGCCGGAAGAGTTTCCAGTAGTCGGCGGGAACCTTCGCCGCAAGGCCGTCGATGCCGCCGACCTCGACGAGGCCGACGATGACGATCGTCGCCGATACGAAGATGAGCAGCAGCATCTGGTAGACGTTCGTGTAGGCTACGGCTTTCAGACCGCCGAGCATCGTGAAGAAGGCCGATACGGCGAGCAGCAGCAGAGCCGACTGCCACATCGGGATGTCGAAGACCTGGCGGATCAACACGCCGCCGGCGAAAAGCGTCAGCGCGAGCCATGAGATAAGGATCGTGACGATCGTATACCAGGCCAGGATGTTGCGGGTGGACTGCCCGAAGCGGCGCCCCATGAATTCGGGGAGCGTCGAGACATTCGACCCGAGGTATTTCGGGGCGAAGACGAAAGCCAGCAGACAGATGAAGACGAAGGCGTACCAGGCGTAGTTGCCCGAGACGATGCCGGTCGTGAAGCCGGCCGAGGCCGAGGCGATGAGCATCGAGGGGCCGACGTTCGTGCCCCACATCGAGAAGCCGATGTGATGCCACTTGAGGGAGTGCTCGGCCAGAAAGAGCGAGCTGCCCTTCTTGCGTTTGAGGCTGGCCCAGATGCCGATGGCGAAGAGGACGGCGAAATAGCCGATCAGGATGCCCCAGTCGAGCGTTTGCAGAAATTTGGCGTGGATCATAGGTAGTTGTTTAGGTGGTTTCGGTCGGGTGGAAACGATCCGCCCCGGTCCGCCTTCGTCGGAAGGCGGACCGGGTTCGGAACGTGCGGTGCGGCAACCGGACGGGGCAGCGGACAAGGGAAGAGCCATAGACGCTTCACGGTATCCTGCTGCATCCCGCGGCCGGCCGCGGAGGGGAGTGCCGGATTGTCGGGCTACCGGTAGCGCTCGACGATTTTCAGCGCCTCCTCGATCTGGCGCTCGTTCTTGAAATCCATGCTGAGGAGCATGCCTTCGGCGCCGACGCTGTCGAGCAGCGGCTCGAGCTCTTCGAGGGTGATCCAGTTGGCCTCGACGGACTTGCCGCCCGCCTTGATGCGGCGGTAGAGGTCGTACCACTTCGGGTCGCCGCCCTGCGGTTCGCCGACGCCCGGGGTCCACTGGATGGCGTCGAGCTCCTCGATTTCGAGCAGGGCATCGAGATGGCGAATTGCCCCCACGCCGTCGAGGTGGTAGAGCGTGTAATCGAGCTTCTGACACTGCTGGCGGATGTAGGGCTGCACGAAGCGGCGGTACTCCTCCTCGCCGATCATGATCGAGATATCGCTCTGCAGCTTGCTGACGCGCCCCGGCCCCCAGATCGAGAAGTAGCAGAAGGCCATGCCGTCCTCTTCGCGGACAATGTCGTAGAGCTCGTCGTAGACACGGAAGTAGATGTCGTTCACCTGCTGCAGCTGACGGTCCAACAGTTCGGGATCCATCATCGTGTCGAGCAGCACATTGTCGGTGCCGCGGATCGCCGCCAGCACGTCGAGCCCCTCCATCAGGTCGGGCATGCCGACATAGTAGTGGCCCTGCGCCCGCTCCTTGCAGGCTTTCAGCAGCTCCTTGTGGAGCTTCCAGGCAGCGTTTTCGGGATCGAAGACGATCTCCTCGCCGACGGCGTCGGCCGGATGGATCCAGATCGTGTCGGGACCCCCTTCGAGGCGGCCGCCGAGAATCGCCGCCAGCGAGCCGGGGCCGAGCTGCGTGTTCGCCACGGGCGGAATGTCGGCCAGCAGCGAGCTATGGGCCACGTAGTGATCCAGTTCGGCCGATCGCCAGACGGGATCGAACCAGCGTTGGTTCCAGTCGGCGGCCGGCGCAGGGGCCGGCACGTCGGCATGCGGGGCAACCCCCTCCTGAAGGTGCTCCCACATCGTCAGGACGCATCCCTTGTGCTGCCACCAGGCGAGGTAGTTCTTTTTCGACTCCTCCCAATTCGTTTTCCAGGTTTGCATGTTCGGTAGTGGTTATTTCGTGTTTGTTCTGTTTTTGTTTTTTTTCGGTCGGTTGCCCGAAACGCTTTCGGAGGAAAGCGATCGCGCAGGGATCGGCAGTTTGCAGTGTCGTATCGGTCCGCCAGGAGCGGCAGCTCGCAGCGGTCGCGGTTGTCGCCGAGGTGCTTTGCCGGCAAATTCGACGTCGAAGACGTCGGCAGCCCGCATCCGCCCCCGGGCGGAGGGCTGCATTCTCGCGCCGCTCGAAAGCAAGCCCACCGCTCGGCTGCGGGCTTATTGTAAGGTTCGATGCCGCAGGCATCGGCGGGCCGCAGCCTGGGGGGCGGCGAAGGCCCGCAGCTCCTTGCAGTCACGTGCGTCCTTCGCAAGCTGCGGCCGATGTTCCACATCCTGCTGGTCCGCCCGCTCGGCTGCAGGCATGTCCTGCGTTGAAATCGGTCCGTCAGGACCGTGCGGGCCGCAGCCTCCGCCCGGCGGAGGCCCGCAGCTCGCGTCCCGCAGGTCCGCTTCGAGCGTGCACTCCGCAGGCTGCGCCCCGAGCTCCATTTTCAATTACAGCTTTGCAAAGGCTGCATCTTCGCGTCCCGCGGGTCCGCTCGTGCTGGTCCGCCCGCTCGGCTGCAGGCATGTCCTGCGTTGAAATCGGTCCGTCAGGACCGAGCGGGCCGCAGCCTCCGCCGGGCGGAGGCCCGCAGTTCGTACCCGAATCTGCGTGCGCTCCGCAGGCTGCGCCCCGAGCCCTATTTTTAATTGCAGCCTTGCAAAGGCTGCAACAACCCGCAGCCGCCCCGGGTGGAGGACTGCATCTTCGCGTCCCGCAGGTCCGCTTCGCGCGTGCCTTCCGCAGGCTGCGCCCCGCCTCCGGCCGCCGATTCTTTGCGGCTCCGGCAGGGAACATCCATACCCGGCTGCACCGTCGCCCGCCGAATTTCCTAAAACTTCAGCCCCGCAAACCGTTCGTCGATCACGAGCCGTTCGGCGTGCGAAAGATCCATCCGGTCCGTGCACGAAATCTCCTCGTCGGGGTAGAGGTCGATCCCGGCCCCTTCGCGGACGTAGACGGGCATCCGGTCGAGCGGCACCTCGACCCCCTTCAGCCAGCGGCCCCCTTCGAACCGTTCGCCGGTGAAGAAATCGACCCATCGCCCCTCGGGCAGGTAGATGTCGCGCACGCCGCGGCTGTTCATGACGGGCGCCACGAGGAACGTGTCGCCGAAGTAGTATTCGTCGTCGATGTGCCAGACCTGCCGGTCGTCGGGGTGGTGCAGCAGCAGCGCCCGGAGCATCGGGAATCCCGTCTCGGAGGTCCGCTTCGCCTGTTCCAGGATGTAGGGCAGCAGCCGGTAGCGCAGCCGCCACCAGCGTTTCACGATCGGTGCGACGGCGGGGTAGTGCCACGGCTCGCGCTTGCTGGTGCCGTGGTAGCGCATGTGCGAGGTGAAGACGCCGAACTGAGTCCAGCGGACGTAGATGTCGTCGCGGACGGGCGAGTTCATGAAATTCGGGAGTGAGTGGAACCCCGGCACGTCGTGGCTCCAGAACCCGAAACCCGAGAGGCCGAAGTGCAGCCCGCCCTTCAGCGAACCGGCCAAGCCGTCCCACGTCGAGGCCGAGTCGCCTCCCCAGTGCAGCGGGTAGCGCTGGCAGCCGGCCCATGCGGCGCGGGCCCAGACGATCCCTTCGCCCGTCGTCTCGCGCGTGATCTCGTAGGCGGCCTTCTGGTAGAGCAGCGCATAGAGGTTGTTGAGCTGCTCGGGACGCATGGCGTAGTAGTCGGCATCCATGTGGATGTTCTCGCCGAAGTCGGTCTTGATGCAGGCGACGCCCATGTCGAGCAGCTCCTTCAGCAGCTTTTTGTACCAGGCGGTCGCGGCGGGGTAGGTGAAGTCGATCGTGCCGGCGTAGTCGAGGGTCGAGAAGTTCGACCCCTCGGTGCGCTCCTGCTCGCGGGTCAGCGGGGCGATGTAGCGGTTGCGCTTCGCCTCGCCGATCTGCTCGGCCCCCTGCGCCACGTAGGGGAGCTGCCAGAGCGATACGCGGTAGCCGTCGGCCTTGAGTTTGGCGAGGAAGCCGCGCGGATCGGGAAAACGCTCGGGGTTGAATTTCCACTCGCAAAGCCAGTCCGTGCGGAACCACCCCGTGTCGAGGTGGATCACGTCGCAGGGGTATTTCTCCTCGCGCAGCCGGCGGCAGACGGCCTCCACCTCCTCGGCGCTGAAATAGGTCATGCGGCTCATCCAGATGCCGAAACTCCAGAGGGGCAGCATCGGCGGAAAGCCCGTCAGCGAGCGGTAGTTGAAGAGAATCCGCTCGGGCGTCGCACCGCCGATGAGGAAAGCATCGACAGTCGGGGCGTCGCAGAGGAACTGCACCGAACGGGTCGAATGGTCGGCCAGCGAGAGTTTGCAGTAGTCGCTCGTGTGGTAGAAGACGCCGTAGCCGCGGCTCGAGAGGTAGAAGGGAATGTTCTTGTAAGCGCGGCGGTTGTTGACCCCCTGCCCGTCCTGGTTCTTCAGGAAGAAGGTGCGGCCGCTGAGGTCCATCTTCGCGAAGCGCTCGCCCGTGCCGGCGAAACACTCGTCCGCCGCACATTCGAACGAAAGGGTCGCCCGCTCGTCGCGGAAGGCTCCGCTGCCGGGTTGCCCAGTGCGGGTTTCCCCGCCGTCAGCGCACCCGCATTGGCCTTTGCGAGCCTCTTCGCTGCCGGCGCACCCGCATTGGCCTTCGCCGGCCTGCCCGCCGGGTTGTTGTTCCGCCAGCTCCTCTTCGTCGATCCGCGTGCGGCAGTAGGCCAGCGGCAGGGCGTCGTAGCGCGGGGGCGAGAAGTGGTCGAAGGCGCTCAGGCGGACCGCCTTGCCGGCCTGTCCGTCGGGGTAGAGCGTCAGATCGATCGTCTCCTGCGGGGCGGGCTGCAGGTCGCTCCAGAAGTCGATCGGCGCTTCGCGCAGGTCGAGCTCGCCGCGCAGGCGCCCCTCGCTGTCCGTGAAGCGCCACACGCCGTCCGCCTCGGCGGCCGTCAGCGCCTGCCGCTGCATGCGGGGCGTCGGGCAGAGCATCTCGCTCGCGTCGCCCGGTGTGCGGCCGGCCGTGTCGAAGAAGAGCCGCAGCACCTCGGGACCGTATGCCCTGAGGATGAGCGTATGCGCGATGCGCGGTACGGCCGTGTCGGCCGCCATGTCGGCCTGCAGCAGCTGTTTCTGAAAGGGTACGGTGATCCGAATCTCCCCCTCCGCGGCCTCGACGGCCGTCGGCTTGCAGGCTTTCCAGAGCGATTCGTCCCGCTTCAGGTCGGGATCGAAATCGAGAAAGTCGAACAAATGATAATTCGTCTGTTTCACGTGTAAGTGATTTGGATTATAGCTGTCTTTTCTCTTTCATGCGGCGGATCCGCGCGCGCAGCGCCTGCCGGTCGATCTCCGGGCCGTTCGCGCCCCACACGATCGCGGGCCCCGGGTTGTTCGTGCCGAAGCGCGCCTCGGGACAGTAGTTGCCGCGGATCGTGTAGCCGTCGGTCATGGCATCGAGGTAGATGCAGAAGCCGCGGTCGTTGGTGGCGTAGGGGGCGGGGCCGGGAAGGCCGATGACGTTCGCCTCGATCACCGAACCGGGCTGGTTCGAGAGGGTATAGATGCCCCCCGCGTCGTAGAGCTGCCGGGCGTAGTCTGTCACCGTATTGCCGACGATGCGGTTGTTGCGCATCCCCGTGTCGCGGCTCGTCCAGCCCCAGCCGACGGCGATGCCCGAGTAGTTGACCCGCATGACCGTGTTGCCGGCGATCTCCGTGTCGCGGACGTAGCCCGCACCGATGCCCACGGCGCCCCAGTCCTCCTGCGTCGCGTCGGCAATGTCATTGCCGACGAGGCGGATCCCTTCGCAGAGGGCCTCCTCGCCGCCCGTCAGCGGATAGGGAATGTGCTGCTCCGAAGCCCCCTCGCCGAACGGCCCCACGAGGATGGCCGAGCCGCCGATGCCTCGGAATGAACACCGCTCGACAGCGGCATCGCGGACCCCGGCGGCATAGTCGAGCCCCGTGGCGCCGAGCTGCTCGAAGCGGCAGCCGTCGAAAGCGATCCGCTCGGCGAAGCGCACCTCGACGGCGGCGTCGGGCCGCTCGACCCAGGCCTGGTTCTCGAGGTTTGGGTCCCACGCGAAGCCGGGCTTCTCGCGGAGTTTGTAGGCATCCAAGAGCGGGAAGCCTCCCTGCAGGGTCACGTGACCCTGGTAGATCGGACGGTCCCAGGCGGCGTGGCGAAAGACGATCCCCTCGAAGCGGAGATGCTGCACGGGACGCCGCGCCGTGCCGGCGACGGTGACGAGCCGCCGCAGACGCGGCACGGTGAGACGGGGCGCTGTGCGCTCGCCGGCCGCCGGCCGGTAGTAGATGCGCCCTGTGGCGTAGTTCTGCCACCACTCGCCGGGACGGTCCAGCAGTTCGCGGGCGTTGAGCAGCGTGAAGGAGGAGTTGCCCCGCTCGCCGCCGATCACGGGCTGCGGCCAGGGGTGCGTGAACTCTAACCGGCTCTCGGGCTCGAGGAAGCGGACGACGGCCCGGTCGCCCTCATAGCGCAGCTCCCGGACGCGCAGCAGGGCGATGGCCCACCGCTGGTGGACCAGCATTTCGAGCTGCGGGGCGCGGTCGAGCCCCTCGACAGCGGGGCGGGGGATGGTGATGGTGCGGTTCTCGGGATCGAAGTCGATCATCCGGGCGAGCGTCCCCTCCTCGAAGAGCTGGGCGCGCGGCAGCAGGGCGTCGGCGCTCCAGAGCTGCCGGGTCAGCAACGGCCGCTGTTGCGTGCGGGGCGCCTCGGCGACCCACAGCTCGCCCTCCCTCGTCCAGTCGGCGAGCTCGACGCCGCCGCTCCAGACGGCGGGGCGGGCCGGGTCGGCCGAACGGAAACGGGTCGGCGAGGCAGCCGTACCGCTGTCCTCGGGACGGATGAAAAGAGGCTCTTCGAGACGGTAGATGCCCGCTTCGAAAAGGAGGTCGATGCCGCCCCCGACACGCGGATCGGCTGTGCGGCGCCATTCGCGCGCTCGCTGCAGCGCCGCCTGCGGCGTGCGCAGGGGGTGTTCGCGGGTGCCGTCGGCGCGGTCGTCGCCGTGGGGCGCCACCCAGATTTCGCCCGCCGCGAGCAGCAGCGGCAGGAACAGCATCGTCGTCGTAAGCAGCAGAATCCGTTTCATCGGGAAGTCGGGTTTGACAAAATCAAACAAAGATAACGATTCGGCGGCGATTTTCAAAATCGGACTTCGGAAAAACGAAGCGGCGGCTGCGGTTTCGTTGACACCGCAAATTAAAAATGAAAAAATGATATTCGGGGCGCAGCTTGCGAAGTGCACGCACGAGCGGACCTGCGGGACGCGAGTGAGCGGGCCTTCGCGGGGCGAAGCTGCGGCCCGCTCGGTCCTGGCGGACCGGTTCCAGCTGCAAGGTCAGCCCGCAGCCGAGCGGACGGGCCTGCGACGGATAGGAGCAGCCCTCCGCCCGGGGGCGGCTGCGGGCTGCTCGACGTCTTCGACGTCGAATTTGCTGGCAGGTATTTCCTCCAAAACTGGGGCGGCTGCGGGTTGCAACGCCCTACGGGCGCAATTTAAAATTCAAAATTAAGATTCAAAATTACGAAATCAGGCTGCAGCCTGCGGGGCACGCAAGTTCGGGTACGAGCTGCGGGCCTCCGCCGCCGGGAGGCTGCGGCCCGCCAATCGCTGCGCAATTGATTTTAGGCAAAAAGCCCTCCGCCCGGGGCGGCTCCGGGCAGCCGGTCCTAACGGACCGATCTTGCCACAAAATATGTTAGCAACGACCAGCAGCTGCATGCTTTTGCAATTCCTTATCAAAACCGTAAATTAGTAATTAGTAAATGTTTGAAAAAAGTGCAGGCAGAATTTGATATTTCAAATCAAATGGTTATATTTGCAAAGAATACCAATAAATTCCCCGATGAAATACAATTTATTTTTATGGATGCTTTCGTGCATCGTGCTGTTGACGGGCGGTTGCCGGAAGAGCGAAGGCGATCCGGCTCCGCAGCTGCCTGAAAAGCGCGTGTCATTCGTGCGCAGTTACGACGAAGCCCATGCCTTGGCGTTGCAAAGCATCGGCTTGCTGGACGGTGTGCCGGCGACGCGCGGTGCAGCTCCCCGGACGATCGCTTCGGGCGACTGCGTGGTCGTTCCCGGTACACGTGCGGCTGGCGGCACGACTGATACGTTGCTGTATGTGTTCAACTTCGCCGACGATGCGAGCTTTTCGATCATTGCGGCCGACGCATCGGCCGATCCGTTGATCGCCGTTACCGAAAAAGGCCACTACGTCTACGGCGAACCGACAGGTGTCGAACCGTTCGACGACTACATGGCGCAGCTGATGAGCAGCAAACCTTCCGGTCCCGGTCCGGAAATCCCGTTGGTTCCCGATCCGCGGCCGCGGTTCTATCAGGTCGAGTACGATACCGACGAAACGGTCGGTCTGCTGCTGACTACGAAATGGGGGCAGGAAGGTATCTACGGAGCCTATTGTTCGAATGGAATCGCCGGGTGTACTGCGACTGCAATGGCGCAAATAATGGCCTATTATCGAGCTCCTTCGTCGATCGATTTATCGACAGTGATAGGAAATCACTGGATTGGAGACACGGTCGATCTGGATTGGGAGAAGATGGTGAACAGCGAGAGCGGAATGGTCGGTATTGAAATCGTTCATGATCGGATCGCTGTGTTGATGCGGGAAATCGGCAACCGTGTAGGTATGCGCTATTTTAATAATAATAATATAAGTGGTACGGATAATTGTAAAGTAAATCAAGCTTTCCGAAGTTTCGGGTATTCCGTTTCCGATACGTTGAAATCTCGAACCATGTCCGAGATCTTTTCGAGTATACGTGCGAAAAGACCTGCGTTGGTTTGCGGTCTTGCGCCAAGTGGTAATGCCCCCGGTCATACTTGGGTGGCGGACGGTTTTGTCAATTACAAATGCGGCGTGGAGTATTACGAATGGGTCGATCCCGATCCCGGTATTGTGGGCTTTGACGATCCGAAGGATTTGTCCGAAGGCATGTATCTGGTAACCTCGTCTACAGTAGTCGAGCGCTATGTATTGCATTTCAATTGGGGCTGGAGCGGAAAATGCAACGGCTATTTTGCTTTTGGGGTCTATGATCCGAACAAAGCAGATAATAAAGAGTATGATAATCCGGATTTAGTGAATCAGGAGGATGGAAATTTCGAGAAGCAAGTTAAATATTTGTTGAATGTAACTAAAAAATAAACCGATGAAAAACTGGATATGCTGTCTCTCCCTGCTGTTTTTGGTCGCCTGCGACAAAGGCGACGACTTGCCCGCATGGGATCCTTATATGACGCTGGCGCAGATTGAAAGCTATGGCGCTGTGCAAGTGGCTGTCGATGAGGCGGCGTTGACTGCCGCCCTATCTTCGTCTGCCTTTACCGGTACGGTTTGTAATTTTCATCAAGACGGTGCGTGGATGTATCACAATGCGCCGCTTTTCGGATCAACAAGGAATCAATTTTTTTTGTTCGATCCAGCTGCCGGTCGCTGCGTTGAAGGTGTTTTTGATTGGTTGTATACCCCTAAAGTCATCTCTTATGGTTTCTCTTACGATTCCGGACGAAAAACGATCGTCTTGCATGCGGTGGATGATCCTTCGGACGTGATTGTCGAAATGGCGATTGTCTATTTCTCTGCCGGACGCATGATTCTGCATGAAATTTTCCATAATGAAGTATCGGACGTTGATCAAGTATATCTTGTCGGGGACTTTACCTCGATGACGCGCGAAGCGTTTCAGGAGCGCTACTTCTCCTCCGAGAAGTAAGCGGCTGCCGAATCCATTGCGTGCTGTGTTTCTAAATGGCGGAAATGCAATTTTGTTGAATGTATCTAAAAAAAACGAACCGATGAAAAACTGGATATGTTACCTCTCCCTGTTGTTTTTGGTCGCCTGCGACAAAGGCGACGACCTGCCCGCATGGGACAAATCGATGACGTTCGACCAGATCGAACGTTACGAAACCCTCCGTCAGCGAATCGATGAGAAGGCCCTGCTCTCGACCTTGACTTCGTCGGTTTTCGAAGCTCTCGTCCTGAATGAACACCGAGATGGCGAATGGGTCTACGCGGACGAACTGCTTACCGGAAAGAGCTACGCTCAGCAGTTCCTGTTCGAATCCGATTCGCGTTGCATCGAGGGAATCAACCTGGACTACCCGCCTTTCTACCGGGCGGTCGCATACGAATGGTCTTACGATTCCGGACGGAAAACGATCGTGTTGACCGATGAATCGGGAGCCATCCATTCGGAGCTGTATGTGGTTTGGCTTTCCGCGGACCGGATGATTTTGCGGAGAAGTTACCGGGAGCCTATAGAAGCATGGCAGAGTGCGGCGGAGCATTCGACGGATATGCAGTATCTTGTCGGCGACTTCGGCTCGATGACGCGCGAGGAGTTCCGGGCGCGCTACGAAGCGTCCGCAGAATAGCGGCCGGTTCCATATTTTTTTGGAAAAGCGGGGGAAATCCCGCTTTTTTCGCTATTTTTGTGCCACCTAAACAAACCAAAACAGCGCAACGATGAACGAACTTTTGCAAAAACTCTTCACCTGCGTCGAATTCGGCAAGATCAACGCCGCCTCGCCCTATCCGCCCCAGATGCGCGGGCAGGACGGAGCCATGGAGCTGACCCGCCAGGCCCTCGATGCCGGTCTCTCGCCCTCCGAGATCATGGATACGGCCCTCATTCCGGCCATGACCTGCGTCGGACAGAAATTCACCGACGGAAAGATTTTCGTCCCCCAGATGCTTCTCTCGGCCAAGGCGATGAATGCCGCCCTCACCCACATCAAGCCCTACTTCTCGTCGGGCGAGGTGAAGCGCAAGGGCACCTTTATCATCGGCACGGTCTTCGGCGACCTGCACGACATCGGCAAGAACCTCGTCTGCATGATGGTCGAGGGCGCCGGCTGGGAGGTGGTCGATCTGGGTGTCGATGCCTCGCCCGAGAAGTTCCTCGCGGCGCTCGAGGAGCACCCCGGCGCCTACGTCGGTCTCTCGGCCCTGCTGACGACCACCATGACCAACATGAAGACGATCATCGACAAGGTGCACGAGACGCACCCCGAGGTGAAGTTCATCGTCGGCGGCGCTCCCGTTTCGGCCGAGTTCGCCGCGGAGATCGGCGCCGACGGCTACGCCGCCGATCCGCAGGAGGACATCAAGCTGCTGGAGCAATTCCTGAACGCAACCAACCAAACCGCATAAAAACGTCATGAAAAAATGGATTGACAGCGTGATCGGTTCCGACAGGCGCATCGCCTTGCCGATCATGACCCACCCGGGTATCGAGTACATCGGACGCAGCGTCCGCGAAGCCGTCACCGACGGCAAGGTGCACTTCGCCGCTATCGAAGCGCTTGCCCAGCGTTATCCTTCGGCCGCTTCGACCGTCATCATGGACCTTACGGTCGAGGCCGAGGCCTTCGGCGCGAAGATTCTGATTCCCGAGGAGGAGATCCCGACCGTTACGGAGCGTCTGGTTTCGGATGCCGCGTCGGTCGAGGCGCTGGCGATCCCCACGCTCGACGCGGGCCGCGTGCCCGCCTACCTCGAGGCCAACCGGCTGGCCGCCGAACGGATCAAGGACCGTCCCGTGCTGGCGGGCTGCATCGGTCCCTTCTCGTTGGCAGGGCGCCTCTACGACATGAGCGAGATCATGACGGCGATCTATATCGAACCCGACGTCATCCTGGCGTTGCTCGACAAGTGCACCGCCTTCCTCACGGATTACTGCCGCGCCCTCAAGGCGACGGGCGTGGCGGGCGTCGTGATGGCCGAGCCGGCGGCGGGGCTTCTCTCGAACGAGGACCACGAGATGTACGCTACGCCCTATATCCGGCAGATCGTCGAGGCGGTGCAGGACGACGACTTCACGGTCGTGCTGCACAACTGCGGCAACGTGGGCCAGTGCACCGCCGCCATGGTGGCGACAGGCGCTCGGGCGCTCCACTTCGGCAACCGCATCGATATGGTGCAGGCGCTGCAGGAGATTCCCGCGGATATTCTGGTGATGGGCAACCTCGACCCGGTGGGCATCTTCAAGCAGGCGACGCCCGAACGGGTGGCGGCTGCGACGACCGAGCTGCTCGAGCGGACGTGCGGGGTTCGCAACTTCGTCATTTCGTCGGGCTGCGACCTGCCGCCGCGGGTTCCCGAAGCCAATCTGAAAGCCTTCTTCGAGGCCGTCGAGGCCTTCAACGAGCGTCGATAGGGTGGCTCGCTTCCGATCTTTCCGCTATCCGCTGCGCGAGGTTTTGCCGCCGCTCGACGAGCTGGCCCGCTACCTGCACGCCGCCGACCCGGAGCATCCCGCCTACCTCTACATGCAGCAGCGGTTGGAGGAGCTCCGGACGAGCGCATGCGAGGCGGCGGGTGGCTACGTGACGGCCGGCGTCGACCGGCTCGACTTGGCCGCCGGATGCATCGAGATCGAGGGGGTGGCGCTGCAGACGGGCGTGCAGGTGTGCGGCTACCTGAAGGGAGCCGACGAGGCGGCGCTCTTCCTTTGCACGGCCGGGGCGCTCTTCTCGGATGAGGCGCACGCGCTGAATGCGGCGGGCGACATTCTGGAGGCCTACGTGATCGACGCGATCGGATCGCTGACGGTCGAACGGGCCATGAACCGCATCCAGCGGGAGCTGGAGGCGGAGCAGGCGGCGCGCGGCCGGAAGATCACGAACCGCTACAGTCCGGGCTACTGCAACTGGCCGCTCAGGGACCAGCAGCCGCTCTTCGCCCTCGTCGGCGACAACCCGACGGGCATCGAGTTGAGCGCATCGTGCCTCATGTCGCCGATCAAATCCGTGAGCGGCATCATCGGCATCGGCGCGACGGTCCGGCGGCGGGCCTACGGTTGCGTCATTTGCAAGAACACGACCTGCATCTACCGCCGCATCGTCGCCCGGGAACGGTCGTAGGCTTCGCGCGAGCGAACGAAAGACAGCAAACCAACCAAGTATAAATATAAGTGTATCGTAATTATGGTTTAAGGAAGAAGTAGCTCTTTTACTGAACTGCGTAACAAGAAAAAGCGACACATGTACAGTATCAAATTACTGTACATGTGTCGCTTTTTTATGTGTTGATAGTTACTAATTAATGGTAAATGGTGTTTTTCGATATCTAGGTCTAATATGCAAAAAGTAGGATGAAAAACTCGTAATAAATTGGGAATGATTATCTTTGAGGCATTTTAAGCAAA
>CANQIF010000008.1 GCA_947623965.1 uncultured Alistipes sp. | reverse complement strand
TTGTTGTTTTTAGCCTAAATATAACAACTTCAATCCATTACACAAGTTTTATGTCTCTTTTTGGCACATAAGCCAAAAATTACCACGAATATTCCGTGTCTACGGGGCGTAGTTTGCGGAGGGCCAATCGCTGCGCGATTGAATTTGTGCAAAAAAGCCCGCAACCGAGCGGATGAGCCTGCACAAGCGGACCTGTGGGACGCGAGGATGTAGCCCTCCGCCCGGGGGCGGCTGCGGGCTGCCGGTCACTGCGCGACCGATTTTGCCAGCAAAAACTTTCCCTGCAACTCGCTGCTGCGTGCTGCCGATCCCTACGGGATCGAATTTGCAGGCGAACACTTCGGCCACAACCGGGGCTGCGGCCCGCCGGTCGCTCCGCAACCGGTTTCGCTGCAAAAAAAAACAGCAAGCACCAGCCGACCGCACTCTACGGTTGTCTAACAACTCCTCCGAAATAAAAAAAACTTCCCCGCCAGAATGAACTCTGACGGGGGAAAAATCAGTAATAGCCCCGACCCCCTTTACACGTGGATCGCCATGCCGAGCGCCGCTTCGGCCGCCTCCATCACCGCCTCGTTCATCGAGGGGTGGGCGTGGATCGTGCGGGCGATGCGGTGGGCTGTCGCCCCCATCGCCTTGGCTATCGTCGGCTCGGCCAGCAGCTCCGTGACGCTGCCGCCAACTAAGTGGGCGCCGATCAGCCGCTCCTCCTCGTCGAAGAGAAGTTTTACGAAACCGTCGCGCTCCCCTGCTGCCGTTGCCTTGCCCGAGGCTGTGAAGGGGAACCGCCCCACCTTGCAGGCGATGCCGCGGGCCGCAGCCTGCTCCTCGGTCAGCCCGACCGAAGCCACCTCGGGCGAGGTGAAGATGCACGAGGGAATCGTCGTGTAGTCGATCGGTGCAGGATTCAGTCCGCAGATCGCCTCGACGCAGCAGATTGCTTCGGCCGAGGCGACGTGGGCCAGCGCCGGCGTCGGGATGATGTCGCCGATGGCGTAGATTCCTTTGCACGAGGTGCGGTAGTATTCGTCCACGACCACCTTGCCGCGCTCGGTCCGCACGCCGGCCTCTTCGAGGCCGATGCCCTCGATGTTGGCTGCGATGCCGACGGCCGAGAGGACGAGCTCGGCGGTCAGCACCTCGCTCCCCTTCTTGCCTTCGACCTCCACTTCGCAATGCTCCTCCACGACGCGTACGGCCTTGACCGTCGTCCCAGTGAGCACCGTAGCGCGCAGCTTGCGGAAGGCGCGCTCCATCGTCTTCGAGACCTCCTCGTCTTCGAGCGGCATCATGCGGGGCATGTACTCCACGAGGGTCACCTTGACCCCCAGGGCGGCATAGAACCAGGCCAGCTCGCTGCCGATGGCGCCCGTGCCGACGACAATCATCGAGGCGGGAAGCCGCTCGAGCAGCAGCACCTCTTTCGATGAGAGGATATGCCGTCCGTCGATCGGCATAAAGGGCATTTCGCGCGGGCGGGCACCCGTGGCGAGGATGATGTGGTTGGCTTCATAGAGGGTGCCGTCAACCTCGACCGTGTGCGGCCCCCGGAGGCGGCCGAAGCCCGAGATGAGGTCGATCGCATGTTTCTTCAGCAGGAATTGCACCCCTTTCGACATGGTTTCGGCCACGGTGCGCGAACGCGCCGCGATCGCCGCAAGGTCGGGGCGCACCTCCCCTTCGACTGCAATGCCGTAGCGGGCGGCCTCCTTGCAGTGAAGGTAGACCTGGGCGCTTTTGATGAGCGCTTTCGTGGGAATGCAGCCGCGGTTGAGACAGACGCCGCCCACCTCGGCCCGTTCGACGAGCGCCACCCGTTTGCCCAACTGGGCCGCCCGGATCGCCGCGACGTAGCCGCCCGGTCCCGAGCCGATAATCAGAATATCGTATTTCATTTCGCTTCTCGTTTTACAGCCATTCGGCCCGCTCGCCGCGGAGCCCGCAGGCGGGCCCGGACGAACGGCGGCCGGTGCTATTTCACCACTTTCAGCACCTCGCCGTTGTCCTTGGCCACGGCGCGCTTCCACTTTTCGTTGTACCCCGGGAACTGGATCTTGTCCGGAATCTGTTTGCCGCTGCCGTTCTCGACCCAGTGCGCGGGCGAACCATCCCCGTCGAGGAACGTGAGAACGTCGCCGTGCTCGCTCTTGACGTTGCCGTCGATGTACTTGACGAGCAGATAGGCGTTCAGCCGCTGCCAGCGGTCGAAGAGCTCCTGTGCCGTTTCGACGCTGTAGGCGGTCAGCGCCTTGCGGCGGGCCTTGGGCGACGGGAAGGCGGCGGCATCCTGCCGCTTCACCTCCTCCAACCGGCTGTTTTCCCAGGCATCGGTCACCTTGCGGATATCCTGCGAGATCATGTCATAACGCATGTAGGCGAAGTTGGTCGTGCGGTTGAAGAGCCAGAAGGCCGACGTCGGCGAATAGTTCAGCATCGAGCCGTTGTCCTCGCGGAAACACTCGGGCACCTCGGTCGCCGAGCAGTAGATCGGCGTGAGGCACGACGTGGCGGCATCATCGACACCGAACCACAGGATTCCCATGTCGGCGGGGAGCTGCGGACGGGCCTGCGCCACGAACCAGAAGCCGGTCTGCTGCGTCGCCGTGGCGCGCTCGTTGCAGTATTCGACGCCGTCCACCTCGAAGTACATCGGGCGCCAGCGGTAGGGGCAGGCGTGGCCGCCGGCACCGAGGTCCTTCGTCATGTCCATCGGGGTCCCCTCGTAGTGGTCTCGCATGCAGTCGAAGAGGGTCTTGGGCGAGACCTTTTCGGCCGGCTTGACCCAAAGGGGCATCTTATGCTGCGGGTTGTAGCCCATGGCGTAATCCTCGTAGACGTCTATTCCCTCGGCGACGGTGCGGAAGAAGGCCCACACGCGGGCTTCGCAGCCGCGGAGCGCGCCGAAGTCGGCCGGTGCATAGGCGTCCGCGAAGCTGAACTCGGCATCGCTGCCGCTGAAATAGCCCCGCTCGCGGGCGAAGGAGATGACGTCGGGAGCGTAGAGGCAGTTCTCGGGATCGTCGAGCGGGAAGGAGGTGATGCGCGCCTGGTTGGCATGGGCGCACACATAGCCGTCGGGAATGCGGCGGGCTACCCAGACGATCCCCTTGTCGGCATTGCCGCCCCGGCCGTTCTCCCGGAAGCCCTTGCCGATGAACTCCATGATCCAGGCCTCCTCGCGGTCGGCGATCGAGAAGGATTCGCCCGACGAGGCGTAGCCGTATTCGTTGGCCAGTTCGACGATCGTGCGGATCGCCTCGCGGGCCGTGCGGGCGCGCTGCAGCGTGATGTAGATGAGCGATCCGTAGTCGATTTTGCCGCTCTTGTCCACTAACTCGGGACGGCCGCCGTAGGTCGTCTCGCCGATGATGAGCGAGTGCTCGTTCATGTTGCCGATCGTCGAATAGGTGACGGGGACCTGCGGAATGGAGGTAAGGTAGTTGCCCTCGTCCCAGCAGTAGACGGGCAGCATCGAGCCGGCTTTGTGACGGCCGCCCGGGGTGTGGTAGAGGGCGCCGTAAAGGGCGTGCGAATCGGCGGCGTAGCTGACCATGATCGACCCGTCGGTCGAGGCGCCGCGCGTGACGATGAAGTTGGTGCAGGCGGCAGCCGTGCCGTAGAGCAGAAGGGCCGCCGCTGCGCAGAGAAGGGATCGTTTCTTCATAACGTAAAAGGTTTTGCAGCCAAATTTACGAAACAAATCGCAAACGGACAACTAAAACGGGCTTTTCAAGGGCGGAATTCAAAATTACGAAATCGGGCAAGCAGCCTGCGGCGGTTCCATTCGGAGCCACAAATGAAAAAGGAAGAATTAAAAGTGAAAAATGATATTCGGGCTGCAGCTTGCGGAGGACGCAACGACGTGGAGGAGTTGCGAGCCTCCGCCGGAGGCTGCTGCCCGCACGGTCCTGACGGACCGGCCTGCGGTATCAATCCACCCGAGGCAAAGCCCTCCGCCCGGGGGCGGCTGCGGGCTGCTGCGCCCGTTCGGGCGCAAATGTAAAATGAAGAATTAAAAATGAAAAATGCTGCGTTCGGGTCGCAGCCTGCGGAGCACGCAATGACGCAGAGGAGTTGCGGGCCTCCGCCGCCGGGAGGCTGCGGCCCGCCGATGCCTGAAGGCATCGGTGTTATTTTAAGAGGGGCTCTCCGCGTGTCGAGGCAGTCAGTCCTTCCCTTGCTCGCCCAACTCCCCGATCCGTCCCGAAAGCGCGTGCTCCGCCGGAAATACTTGCCGATTCCCGCTCTTTTTTGTAATTTTACCCATTCAAATCCAAATCGCATGTCCGTAACCGCACAACTCGAAGCCGTGCGCCGCACCCTGCCTGCGGGGGTGCAGTTGGTCGCCGTCTCGAAGACGCACCCCCTCGAAGCGATCGAGGAGGCCTATGCCGCCGGCCAGCGCCATTTCGGCGAGAGCCGCCCGCAGGAGCTGTATGCCAAATACGAGGCGCTGCCGCGCGATATTCGCTGGCACATGATCGGCCACCTGCAGACGAACAAGGTGCGCCTGATCGCGCCCTTCGTGGCGATGATCGAATCGGTGGACAGCCCCCGGCTGGCGGAGACGATCCAGCGCGAAGCGCTCCGCTGCGGCCGCACGATCGATGTACTGCTCGAAATACACGTAGCCAGCGAGGCGAGCAAGACGGGCTGGAATTACGACGACCTGCTCGCATACGTCCGCTCGGGCGCCTTTGTGCAACTGCCGAATCTTCGCGTGCGCGGCGTGATGGGAATCGCCACCAACACGGAGGACGAGACGGTCGTGCGGCGCGATTTCGAGGCGCTGCGGACGGCTTTCGAGACCTTGCGGCCCGCTTTCGATGCCGCTTTCGACACCCTTTCGATGGGTATGTCCGACGATTATCCGCTGGCCGTCGCCTGCGGATCGACCTCGGTGCGCGTCGGCTCGCTCATCTTCGGTGCACGGGATTACGGACCCCGGTAGATAGCGGCGGTATCTCGACCGCAAAGCCCCCAGGCCCGCCCTGTAAAAAAGGAACCGTCCGATGGATTCATTCCGTCGGACGGTTCGTTTAGGCTGCAGGCAAAGGCAGCGAAAGCGGCGGGAGCCGCAATTTGGCGCATGCTCCCCTACTCCTCGTCGGCCTTGACCATGTCGAAGAAGGAGCTGATCTCCTGTTGGTCGATGGCCTGGCGGACGTTGAACCGCTTCGTCTGGTCGAGGTAGCCGTTGCGGCGCACCTTGATCTCGATCTGCACGTCGCGGGCGTTCTCGTAGGTCAGGCCCAGAATGTTGAACGAGCGGGTCTCCTCGAAGGGCGTGTTGCCTAACCAGTTCTCGTTCGTGTTCTTCACTTCGTCGGGAACGCTTGAAATGACGCGCCAGAAGATGCGGGCCCCCTGCGGCTGCGATTCGAAGTACCAGCGGATGACGGTGCGTTCGAGTGTCGTCTGGCCCGCCGCATCGCGGCTGACGGCCTTCCGAGCCTCACCGGCCGGGATCGACCGGTCACGGTCGCGCGACGGCTGCTCCGGGAGGGGCTGCAGATCGCCGACGACCGAGCTTTGCCAGTCGAACTGAAATTTGGATTTCCGCTGCGTGATGGTCGGCTCGATGTCGACCGTCTGTGTGAGATAACCCTCCTTCACGAAGGTGAAAGTCAGCCGGCTGTTGTAGGCGGCCCGCTGGATGGCGGCGGGCATCTCCTTCTTGTTCGTCGGCGTGATGACCCCCTTGCAGGTGATCGTGGCCGTTCCGGGCGTCGAGGCGCAGATCAGACGTCCCTGGTAGTAGACCTTCGCACCGGCCGGGGCGCTCGTGAAGGTGAAGGTCTGGTTGATGGGCGGCGTGTGTATCGGCCCCTTGGCGAAAAGGGTCGTCGTGCAGAGCAGCGCGCCGAGCAGCGCGAACAGTCGTTTCGGATGGATTGTTTTCATCGTCAGTCAGTTTTTCAGGTTTTGCGAATGCTGTTACTCGTCGGCCTTGACCATGTCGAAGAAGGAGCTGATCTCCTGCTGGTCGATGGCCTGGCGGACGTTGAACCGTTTCGTCTGGTCGATGTAGCCGCTGCGGCGCACCTTGATCTCGATTTGCACGTTGCGGGCGTTCTCGTAGGTCAGGCCGAGGATGTTGAACGAACGGGTCTCCTCGAAAGGCGTATTGCCGAGCCACAGCTCGTTGGTGTTCTTCACCTCGTCGGGGACGCTCGACACGACGCGCCAGAAGATGCGGGCTCCCTGCGGCTCCGATTCGAAATACCAGCGGATGACGGTCTGTTCGAGTGTCGTCCGGCCCGGCTCGTCGTGCGTTACGCGCTCGTCGGGAGCTGCCGCGGGTGCCGGCAGTTCGGCGGGCAGGTTCGGCTGCTCGATCCGCTCGACGTAGTTCTTGGGCTGCATGTTCAGCGTGTAGTGGTTATCGGCGGGCTTCATCAGGGCACCCGTCGCGGCATCGACGGCCATGCCCGGGATGCCGCCGAGGAGGATGTTCCAGAGGGTCGTCCCGTTGAATTTCTTGTTTACCGTGGCCGAACCGTCGTCGTAACCGTCGGCCGTGGCGGTGATCTGCGTGGCCTTGAAACCGCGTTTGATGCGGATCTTGGTCGGAAATTCGACGTTGTAGTAGCTTTTGTTGTCGACAGTCAGCGTGACGGGCGTCGTAACCGGACGGGTGTTGTCGACCGTGATTTTGGCTTTCGACCCGTTGAAGATCGTCGCGCACGAAGTCAGAACGGCCGCGGCGAACAGGAAAAAGAGCAGTCTCTTCATGTTTTTCGGTAAAGATGGTTGTGCCGGTCCCACGGCGAAAGCGATGTTTTTCGGATAAGGACATAAAAAAACGTGGGACTGAATCCTTCTATCCGCTTGTCGAGGTTCTGGTATACCTTAGCTGCAAAATATAGAATAAAGCCCACGTCGATGAAGACGTGAGCGTCAAACTTTATTCCTTTGCAGCTTTGAAATTTACCAGATTTCGACAAGCAAGTATAAAGATAACGCTTTTTATGTATGGGTCGACCGCTTATCGTCCGTCGAAGAGCGGCGACCGGGAATGCTGTTGAAGGCTCGATGTTATTTTACCATAGGCGATTCGTTTTGGTGAGAAAATGCAATTGGCAGAACAAAAGTAGCAATAAAGATCGAATACGCAAAATGTCGGGGCCGAAAAAATGCAGCGGGCGGCCCCGATTCCGCTTGGGAGGCGTGTGCCGGAGGGAAAAAAGAACGGGAGGATTCCAATGCGTTTCGGAATCCTCCCGTCTGTTTCCGGTGCTGCCGGACTACCCTATTGGCGCTGTTGCACCGCTCTGTCGGCTGTTTCGCAATGCTGCTCTATCGGTGAAGCACCGCCCTGCCGGAGCCGAAACGTTTTACCCGGCCCTGCACCGCCCTATCGCATCCGCCGCCTATCGCACCCGCAGCGTGCGGCCGATGCGCAGCGTGGTGGTCGATTTGATGCCGTTGAGGCGGCAGATGTTCTTCACGGTCGTGCCGTAGCGCCGGGCGAGGGCCCCCAGCGTGTCGCCCTTGCGGATGCGGTGGTACTTCATCGCCTCGCGCGCGGCCTTCTCCTTCTTGTCCTGCTCCTCGTTGGCGATCTCGTCCTCGAAGTCCTGCCCCGCATGCGAATAGATGCTGAAATAGGAGCGTTTCAGCAGGAACGTTTCACGCGAGAGCGTGCCGCTCTTGAAGTCGATCAACCGCTCGGGGTCGAACGACTGGCCGTAGTAGCGCGTCTCGAAGTGGAGGTGCGGCCCCGTCGAGCGGCCCGTCGAGCCGCCCAAACCGATCACCTGCCCCGCCTCGACCCACTGGTTCGGCTCGACCAACCGCTCCGAGAGGTGGCCGTAGTAGGTCTCCAGACCGTTGTCGTGGCGGATGATGACCAGATTGCCGTAGCCGCCGCGGTTGTATTCCGAAATGCGGACGCGGCCGCTGAAGGCGGCATAGACCGGATCGCCCGTCTTGAGCGGCAGATCGACGCCCTGGTGCGGACGGCCGCGGCGCGGCCCGTAACGGCTGCGGATCGTGGCGGGCCGGTACGGCGAGTGGTAGCCGTTGGTCGAATCGACCAGATCGATCACGACCGCCGCAGGAAATGCTTTGTAGTCGAAATCCTTGTAGGGAAAGAGCGTCTTCGTGTCCCAATACTTCTCGAAGATTGTCGCGTCCTTGGCGATCGCCCGGTTGCGGACGTATTTCCAGGTGTTGTTGGCGTAGAGGATCACGTAGAGCGCTTCGTGGCCCGAGTCGAGCGTGTCGAGCACGGCGACGCTGTCGATGTCGGGCAGCGAGGCGATCCGCTTGGGCTGCAGGCGGAGGCGCAGCTCGGCAACCGAGTCGGCCGCGCGCTCCTCGGGGCTGAGCGGCCGGCCGGCTGCGGCGGTCGGCCGGTGTTCGGCAGCCGTGCTGCGCGGCACGTCGAGCAGGTCGAGCAGCGAATCGATGCGGGCGGCCTGCAGCTGCGTGACGCGGCGCAGCGAATCGTTCTGGGCGGCGACGGTCTTGTCGGTGCGGCGGGGCTTGCGGGCGGCCTCTGCGGGCCCGAATGCCGCAAGGGCGAGGAGAAGGGTCAGAAGGTATTTTTTCATGTTGTTCCGTTATTTTTTCGGTTGTTTCAGAAGCGCTTCGGCCTCTTCGAGCTGGTGGTAGAAGGTCTCGCCGAAGCGGCGGACGATCGCCTCGCGCAGCGAGCGGTAGACGGGGATACCCTCCCGGCGGCCGCAGATGCGGGCCCCCTCGCAGACCGACCAGCGGTGGTAGTTCAGCCCGATCGAGCCGTTCGAGAAGTGCATGAGCCGGATCGGATAGAGGTGGCACGAGATGGGTTTGCGAAAAGGGGTCCGCCCCTCCCGCCAGGCCTTCTCGATGGCGCAGAGCGTGATGCCGTTTTCGGTATAGGCATAGGCGCACGCGGCATCATCGACGAGCGGCGTCGTGCGGTCGCCCTCCTCGTCGAGGACCATGAAGCCCTGCCGCTCGACGGCCTCGATGCCGGCGGCGGTCATGCAGGGGCGGAAGGCGGGATACTCCCGTTCGAGCGTCTCCACCTCGTCGGCTTCGAGCGGCGCGCCGGCGTTGCCCTCGACGCAGCAGATCCCCTTGCAGCGCGCAAGGTCGCAGCAGAAGTGCTCGCGCAGCAAATCCGCGCTTACGATTTTGTCGTCGATCTCGATCATTTGCGGCGCGTATCTTCGATGATGAGGTCGTAGAGCTCGCCGAGGGTCATGCCCATGGCGCGGGCCTGCTTCGGGATGATGCTGCCGGCGCTCATGCCCGGGATCGAATTGAGCTCGATGAGGTAGGGCTCGCCGGCCTCCGTGACGATGAAATCGACGCGAACGACGCCCGAGCAGCGGCACCGCCGGTAGGCTTCGAGGGTCATGCGGTTCAGCTTTTCGCGCACCTCGGGGGTGATGTCGGCCGGGGTGATCTCCTCCGAGCGGCCGGCGGTGTACTTCGCTTCGTAGTCGAAAAAGTCGTTCTTGGCGCGGAGCTCGGTGATCGGGAAGAGGTACTCCCGCCCGCCGGCGACCAGCACGCCGCACCCCATCTCGCGCCCCGTGATGCACTCCTCGATAAGGACGGCATCGCTTTCGGTGAGGGCTTCGGCGATCGCGCCGGGAATTTCATCGGCGGTGCGGACTTTCGTCACGCCGAACGAAGAGCCGCTGGCGTTGGGCTTCACGAAGAGCGGCAGGCCGAGCTCGGCGGCGATCGCCGCCGGATCGAGGGCAGGGTCGGCCGCTTCGGCGCGGGTGAGGAACTTGCCGCGCGCCAAGGGAATCGAACCGCCCGCCAGGGTCCGTTTGGTGGTGATCTTGTCGAAGGTCACCACCGACGAGGTCATCGAGCACGACGAGTAGGGAATCCCCATCATGTCGAGGTAGCCCTGCAGCTTGCCGTCCTCGCCCGGGGTGCCGTGGATGAGGATCAGGGCGTATTCGAATTCGGTGCGGCGGCCGTCTACCGTCAGCGAGAAGTCGTTTTTGTCGAGCTGGATGCGGCGCCCGTCCGGCGTCGTGTAGTGCCAGTCGCGATGGTGGAGGTCGATCAGATAGACCTCGTATTTCGAGGGGTCGAGCGCCGCCTCGATCTGCGCCGCGCTTTGCAGGGCGATTTCGCGCTCCGAGGAGTCGCCGCCTGCCAGCAGGGCTATTTTGAGTTTTGCCATGTCGAATCGGTTTATGGTTCGTTTCGTATTGTGTTCGGTCGCGCGGGGCGGCCGGGATCGTTCTGCTGCCGCCCCGTTTGCGGCAAGGGGTATGCTGCGGGTGCTGCTCGGGACGCAGCCCGCGGAGGGCGCGCATGCTGTCAAGCTGCGGGCCTCCGCCGGGGCGGGGTTGCGGCCCGCGCGGCTTACGCCGCATTTTGCGCTATTTCCGATATAGCCCCCCCGTATACTATTCGCTTTCGGGCTGCGAGCTTCTGCGGGGAAAGGGCTGCGGCCCGCGCGGCTTGCGCTGCATTTTGCACTATTTCCGATATAGCCATTTCCCCGGGATATATCCATTCGCTTTCGGGCTGCGGGCCTCTGCAGGAAAAGGACTGCGCTCCGACCGAGTTCCGAAGCATACCGATCAAGGTTCGATGCGTCCCGACCGGGCACCGAAATGTTCCGACCGAACACCGAAATACCCCGACCGGGCACCGAGGCGCACCAGCCGCTAATATCACTTCCGGTACAGCCCTTTTTCCCGGATATACCACGCCACCTTCGGGTGGAGCATCGCCGCGGTGTCCTTCCCCGCTGCCACGGCCGCCCGGACCTCGGTGGCCGAAAGGTCGAAATAGGGGGTCTCCTCCAGCAGGCGGATGTTCCCCTCGGGCCACTCGGCCGCCTGCCCGCGCCGCGGGTAGACGTAGATCGGATAGCGCAGGATCTGCTCCGCCTCGCGCCACCCCGACAGCCCCGCGAGCTGGTCGCCGCCCATAAGGATCGAGAAGCGCATCCGCTCGCCGCACGTCTGCTCCAGATGGCGGAGCGTATGGATCGTGTAGGAGGGTTTCGGCAGGAGCAGCTCGATCGCCGAGGGCTTGATCCGCTCGGGGTGGCGCGAGGCGGCGCAGGCCAGCTCGGCCATCTCGAAGCGGGCCAGCTCGGGCGCCAGCTCCGCAGCCTCCTTGTAGGGGCTTTGCGGCGAGACGATAAGCGTCACGAGGTCGCACAGCCCCGCATCGAGAACATACTCCGCCAGGGCGATGTGTCCGCGGTGAACCGGGTTGAAGGACCCGAAATAGAGCATGACCCGCTGTTGCATGGGCGTCAACGGGTCAGAAATTCATCCAATATAGCGCAGGTCTCCGCGACCGCCTCGTTGAGACGGTCGTTCACGACCACATGGTCGAAGGCAGGCGCCTGCGCGAGTTCGAAAGAGGCCTTGGCCACCCGCTTCTCGATCACCTCGGGAGCGTCCGTGCCGCGCCCTTCGAGCCGGCGGCGCAGCTCCCCGATCGAGGGGGGCTGGATGAAGATTGAGCAGGCCTCGTCGCCGAAGATGCGCTTGAGGTTGATGCCGCCCATCACATCGACGTCGAAGAGAATCACGTGCCCCTTCGCCCAGATGCGCTCCACCTCGCTGCGGAGCGTGCCGTAGCAGGTGCCGGCGTAGACCTCCTCCCACTCGACGAAGTCGCCGGCCGCCACGCGGTCGCGGAACTCCCCGGGCGAGAGAAAGTAGTAGTCCACCCCGTCGCGCTCCGTGCCGCGCGGGGCGCGGCTCGTAGCCGAGATCGAAAATTCGAAACGCCCGTACCGCGCGAGCAGCGCCCGCACGATCGTCGTCTTGCCCGAACCGCTGGGGGCCGAAAAGATCACCACCTTGCCCATCTTCGTTACAGAATGTTGAGCACCTGCTCCTTGATCTTCTCCAACTCGTCCTTCATCTTCACGACGAGGATCTGGATCTGCGTGTCGTTCGCCTTCGACCCCATCGTGTTGATTTCGCGGCCCATCTCCTGGGCGATGAAGCCCAGTTTGCGGCCGACGCCCTCCTCCTCGGCGGCCACCTCGCGGAAGTAGCGGCAGTGGTTCGTGAGGCGGACCTTCTCTTCGGTGATGTCGAGCTTTTCGAGGTAGTAGATCATCTCCTGCTCGAGCCGGCCCGCGTCGGCCTCGACCGCCAGACGGGCCAGCTGTTCGCGGATGCGCCCCTTGATCGTCTCCGAGCGGCGGGTCTCATAGGGGGTCACGGCCTCCTTGTAGCCCTCGATCAGATCGACGCGCTTCAGCAGGTCGGCGATGAGCGTCGCCCCCTCCTGCCGGCGGAAGGCCTCCAGATGGGCCGCAGCCTCTTCGGTCGCCGCCAGCAGGGCGGCGTGCTCCTCGTCGGAGATCGTCTCCCCGTCGGTCGAGACCACCTCGGGCATGCGCAGTACGGCGGGCACGATCGCATCGTAGGAGGCGTCGATGCCCGAGTAGGTCAGCGCATCGGTCAGCTGGTGCAGGTAGGTGCGGAACAGCTCGCGGTCGATGCGGGCCGGCGCTTCGGCCTGCTGCGACTCGACCGTGACGAAGACATCGACCTTGCCGCGCTGCACCGTCCGCGCGATCATGCCGCGCATCTCGTACTCCGACTGGCGGTAGACGGCCGGCAGGCGCAGGTTCAGATCGAGCTGTTTCGAGTTGAGCGAGCGAATCTCGACCGTGATCCGCTTCTGTTGTATTGCGGCCTCGCCTTTGCCGAAGCCGGTCATGGATTTTACCATAGGACGATCGGTTCTAAAGTCGGAACAAAAGTAGTAAAAACAATTCAAAAAGCCGCCGTTTCGCCCTCTCGATTGAAATTTATTTGCCTTTCGGGCTTTGAAACGAAAAAAAATCAGTATATTTGTCTAAACGAACAAATATCCGTAAAACAACTTCTCAACCCATGAAAAAACACGTCTTCAACGCAGGCCCTTCGCTGCTGGCCGATGAGGTCTACGCTTCCGCCGCCAAGGCGATTCTCGATTTCAACGATTCGGGGATCTCGATCCTCTCGATTTCGCATCGCACGAAGGACTTCGACGCTGTGATGGAGGAGGCCGACGTTCTCTTCCGCGAGTTGCTTCATATTCCCGACAATTACAAGATCATCTATCTCGGCGGCGGCGCCAGCACCTATTTTTATGAAATTCCGGCCAACTTTCTCGGCCGCAAGGCGGGCTACGTCAATACGGGCGTCTGGTCGAAAAAGGCGATCAAGGAGGCCAAGCGCTACGGCGAGGTCGAGGTGCTGGCCTCCTCCGAGGACCGCAACTTCACCTACATTCCGAAGGGTTTCGCCGTCCCCGCCGATCTGGACTACCTGCACATCACCTCGAACAACACGATCTACGGCACGGAGTACCACGAGGACCTCGACGTCGAGGTGCCGCTGATCGCCGACATGAGTTCGAACATCCTCTCGCGTCCGGTCGATGTGACGAAATACGCCATGATCTACGGCGGCGCGCAGAAGAATCTGGCGCCGGCCGGCGTCGCTTTCGCCATCATCCGCGAGGATATGATGGAGCGCGTCGTGCGCGACCTGCCGACCATGATGCAGTTCAAGACCCATATCGACAACAACTCGATGTTCAACACGCCTCCCGTCTTCCCGATCTTCGTCCTCAAGGAGTCGCTCAAGTGGCTCAAGTCGATCGGCGGCGTGGAGGAGATGTACCGGCGCAACGTAGAGAAGGCCGGGCTGCTCTACGGCGAGATCGACCGCAACCCGCTCTTCCGCGGAACGGTCGAGAAGGAGGACCGCTCGCTGATGAACATCTGCTTCGTGATGAGCGAGGGGTACGAAGAGCTGGCGCCCGCCTTCCTGGAGTATACCAAGGAGCGCGGCATCGTCGGCATCAAGGGGCACCGTTTGGTGGGCGGCTTCCGCGCATCGTGCTACAACGCCCTGCAGAAGGAGAGCGTCGAGGTGCTCGTGCAGTGCATGCGCGACTTCGCCGCCGAACACGCCAAATAAACGGAGGCGATGGCCGTACAATTCAAGATTCCGACGTCGTACAGCGCTCTCACGGGTGAGGTCGTGGCGTGGGACCAGACCGAATTACAGGAACTAACCACATTGAAACAGAAGATGAAAGTACTGGTTGCAACCGAGAAGCCTTTCGCCGCCAAGGCGGTGGAGGGCATTCGCCGGATCGTCGAGGAGGCGGGATTCGAATTGCTGCTGCTCGAAAAATACACCGACCGGGCCGATCTGCTGGCCGCCGTCGCCGAGGCCGATGCGCTCATCGTGCGCAGCGACAAGGTCACGGCGGAGGTGATCGGGGCGGCGAAGCGGCTGAAGATCGTCGTGCGGGCGGGTGCCGGCTACGACAACATCGATCTGGCCGCCGCCACGGCCCGCGGGATCGTCGTGATGAACACGCCCGGACAGAATTCGAACGCCGTGGCCGAACTGGCGCTGGCGATGATGATCTATATGGCCCGCAACCGCTTCACCCCCGGGACGGGCTCTGAACTGCAGGGCAAGACGCTGGGCATCCACGCCTACGGAAACGTCGGCCGCCTGGTGGCCCGCAAGGGCAAGGCGTTGGGGATGAATGTCATCGCATACGACCCCTACGTGACGGATCCGGCCCTCTTCGAGAACGACGGCGTCGAGCCCGCGGCTTCGGTTGAGGAGCTCTACCGCCGGGCCGACTACCTCTCGCTGCATATTCCCGCGACGGCCGAGACGAAGGGTTCGATCGGTTACGACCGTCTCGTCTCGATGCCCAAGGGGGCGACGTTGGTCAACACGGCCCGCAAGGAGGTGATCGACGAGGAGGGGCTGAAACGGGCCCTGGCCGAACGCACGGACCTGAAATACATCACCGACATCGCCCCCGCGAATGCGGCCGAGCTGGAGGAGCTCTTCGGCAAGCGCTTCTTCGCGACGCCCAAGAAGCAGGGGGCCGAGACGGCCGAGGCGAACATCAACGCCGGGCTGGCTGCCGCGCGGCAGACGATCGACTTCCTGGTGAACGGAAACACCCGTTTCCAGGTGAACCGGTAGCCCGCGGCCGGAGGGGGCGCGCCGGTGAGGCCGGACGAGACTGCGGCCCGCATGGCCTTTTCAAGGCCGGTTCCCTGCTTCAAAAGGAATTTCGGGACGCAGCCTGCGAAGGCGCGTCAGCGACGCAGAGGAGCTGCGGGCCTTCGCCGCCGGAGGCTGCGGCCCGCCGATGCCTGCGGCATCGAACTGACGCCAAACGATCGGCAAGCTCGACCTTGCAACCCTTCCGGCACGCGCATCTTCAATCCTACCGCGAAGGCCTGCACTTGTGTCCGCTTTTGCTCGCTCGGGTGTGCCTTTCGCAAGCTTCGCCCCGAAGACGGGAGCGGTTCCAGTGCGTCCGAAGTCCGGCAGACAGAAAAAACAGAGACAGTACAAACCTTAAAACACGTTCTATATTATGGTAAGAATCAAACCTTTCTGCGGCATCCGTCCGCCGAAGGAGTATGCTGCCGAGGTGGCGTCGCGTCCGTACGACGTGCTGAACTCGGCGGAGGCGCAGGCCGAGGCCACGGAGCGCTCGCTGCTGCACATCATCAAACCCGAGATCGACTTCACGCCGATTGCCGACGAACATTCGGAGGAGGTCTACCGCAAGGCGGTGGAGAACTTCGCCCGCTGGCGTCGCGAGGGGTGGCTGCAGCAGGACCCCGAGGAGTACTACTACGTCTATGCCCAGACGATGGAGGGGCGCACGCAGTACGGTCTGGCTATGTGCTGCCACTTCGAGGATTACCTCTCGGGGGCGATTAAGAAGCACGAGCTGACGCGCCCCGACAAGGAGGAGGACCGCATGATCCACGTCCGCAACCAGCAGGCCAACATCGAGCCGGTCTTCTTCGCCTACCCCGATAACGCCGAGATCGACGCCATCGTTGCCAAGGTGACCGCCGCCGAGCCCGAATACGACTTTACGGCAGCCGACGGCTTCGGTCATAAGCTGTGGGTGATCCGCGACCGGAAAACCAACGACCGCATCACGGAGATCTTCGCCTCGATTCCGGCCCTTTACGTGGCCGACGGCCACCACCGCACGGCCGCTGCGGCTCGCGTGGGTGCCGAGTGCCGTGCGAAGAATCCGAACCACACCGGCAACGAGGAGTACTGCTACTTCCTGGCCGTGACGTTCCCCGCCTCGCAGCTTCGCATCATCGACTACAACCGTCTGGTGAAGGATCTGAACGGACTGACCCCTGCCGAACTGCTCGCGAAGCTCGCCGAGTCGTTCGTCGTCGAGGAGAAGGGCGCGGAGGAGTATCGCCCGACGGCGCTCCACAACTTCTCGATGTACCTCGAAGGCAAGTGGTACAGCCTGACGGCCAAGGCGGGGACCTACGACGATCAGAACCCGATCGGGGTGCTCGACGTGACGGTCCTCTCGAACCTCGTGCTCGATCGGATCCTCGGAATCGCCGACCTGCGGACCTCGAAGCGGATCGACTTCGTGGGCGGCATCCGCGGCCTGGGCGAGCTGAAACGGCGCGTCGACAGCGGCGAGATGAAGGTGGCCTTCGCCCTCTACCCCGTTTCGATGCAGCAGCTTATCAACATCGCCGACACGGGCAATATCATGCCGCCGAAGACGACCTGGTTCGAGCCGAAATTGCGCTCGGGCGTCGTGATCCACTCCTTTGCCGAGTAAGGGTCGCCTCTTCAGCTGCGATTCGCGCCGCTCTCTGCTTCCTGCAGGGAGCGGCGTTCGTTTTGCCGGCGGCGGAGGCCTTGTGACCGGTTCGATCGTGCAGCGGGCGATGGGCCGGCAGTTCCCAGGCGTTGGGGAGGGCAAATTCGGTCCGTCAGGACCGGGCGGGCCGCAGCTTCGCCCCGGCGAAGGCCCGCACTTCGCGTCCCGCAGGTTCGCTCGTGCTTGCCCTTCGCAAGCTGCGACCCGATATTGTAATTCTGAATTTTGAATCTTGAATTCTGAATTTGCGGCTTCGTAAAGAAGCCGCCGCAGCCCGCAGCCGCCCCTGGGCGGAGGGCTGCTTCCTCGCGTCCCGAAGGTCCGCTCGTGCAGGCCCGTCCGCTCGGCTGCGGGCTTGACTTGGGCAGGAATCGGTCTGTCAGGACCGAGCGGGTCTCAGCTTTCGGCGGCGAAGGCCCGCTCCTCGCGTCCGCTCGTATGCGGTCCTTTCGCAAGCCGCGGCCCGAAATGAAGTAATTTTGAATTTGCGCCCGTAGGGCGCCTTTCGGTATCGAATTTGCACCCGCCGGAGTATCGAAAATTTTGTACGATGGACACGCAAACCTACCGCACGCCGATGATCGGCGAAACCGCCCCGTCGTTCGTCGCCGAGACGACGCAGGGCACGATTCATTTTCCCGAGGACTACAGTGGCCGCTGGGTCATTCTCTTCAGCCATCCGGCCGACTTCACGCCCGTCTGCACCTCGGAGTTCGTGCTGTTCGGCGCCATGCAGAACGAGTTCGAGGCGCTGAACTGCCGCCTTGTGGGGCTCTCGATCGGCACCAATTCGAGCCATATCGCCTGGCTGCGTTCGATCCACGACCGGATCGAGTACAAGGGCTACAGCCGTGTCGCGCTGAATTTTCCCCTCATTGCCGATATGTCGATGGAGGTGGCGCGCAAATACGGCATGATCGCTCCGCGCGTCAGCACGACGGCCGCCGTACGCAGCGTCTTTTTCATCGATCCCGATGCCAAGATCCGCGCTGTCATCAGCTATCCGATGCAGCTGGGGCGCAACTTCCAGGAGCTGAAACGCGTTCTCATCGGTCTGCAGACGATCGACAAGAACCGCGTGTCGCTGCCGGCCGACTGGCGCCCGGGCGACGATATTGTCGTCGGCGCTCCGACCACTTATGACGGTACGCAGCAGCTTATCGACGGATTGACCTGCTACGACTGGTATTTCTGCATGAAGCCCTTGGCGATCAAGGAGAAAGAAAAGGTCCTCGTCGGAGAGTTGTAGACGGCGGCAATTCCGATTCGGGCTGCAGCCTGCGACGATCCCTGTTTTTGCTCCGCAAATCAAAACGAGCGGGCCCTGCTATCCGTGGGGTCCGCTTTTGGTCGGGGACTTATTGCACAGCATCAATCGTGCAGCGATCGGCGGACCGCAGCCTGTGCCCCGAATATCATTTTTAATCGCACCCGGAACGGGTGCAGCGGGCCGCAGCCTGGGGCGGCGGCGGAGGAGGCCCGCAACTCGCGTCCTGCAGGTCCGCTTCGTGCGATTCCTCCGCAGGCTGCGTCCCGAACATTAATTTTGAATCTTGAATTTTGAATGCTGAATTTGCGGTTCTGGAAAGAACCGCAACAGCCCGCAGCCGCCCCCGGGCGGAGGGCTGCAATCTCGCGCTGCTCGAAAGCAAGCCCATCCGCTTGGCTGCGGGCGTATTGCAAGCAAAATCGAACCAAAAGGAATCGGTGGCCGCAACTTCGCCTCGCAAAGGCCCGCTATTCGCGTCCGCTCGTGCGCACTCTTCGCGCAAGCTGCGGCCCGAATAAATCTTGAAATTACTGTTTTGCAAGGAATCATTGCCGCTTTCCCTCCCGGCGCGGCCAACGCATCAACCGAACCGGTAGGCCTCGATCTCGCGGAATCCGGCCAGCAGCTCGCGGACGCCCATGCGGCGTTTGCCGGCGATCTGCAGCTCCTCGAGCCGGATCCAGCCGTCGGCGCAGGCCACGGCGAGCCGCGTCCGCCAGTCGGTCTCGATCGTTCCGGGCTCGGCATCGGGGTCGGCGGGCTCGAAAACGGCGCGGAAGATCTTGGCCGACGAACGCTCCTCGCTGTCGCGGATAAGCCGGCTCCATGCGGCCGGAGCGGGCGAGAGGCCCCGGATGAAATCGACGATCCGCCGCCCGGGCAGCGTCCAGTCGATCAAACAGTCCTCCTTGAAGATTTTGGGCGCCGGCCGGAGCGTCGCATCCTCCTGCGGCTGCTCGACCGGTACGATCCGGCCCTCCGCCAGCTGTTCGACGGTCTCGAGCACGAGCCCCTTGCCGAGCTCCATCAACCGCTCGTAGAGCGTGCCGACCGTATCGTCGGGTGCGATCGCCTCGCGGCGCTGGCCGAGGATCGCCCCCTTGTCGATCTCGCGGTTCAGCAGAAAGGTCGTGACGCCCGTTTCCTGCCGGCCGTCGATGAGGGCCCAGTTGATCGGTGCCGCGCCGCGGTACTGCGGCAGCAGCGAGGCATGCAGGTTGAAGGTCCCTAACCGCGGCATCGCCCAGATCACCTCGGGCAGCATGCGGAAGGCGATCACGATCCCCAGGTCGGGGCGCAGCGCCTCCATGGCCGAGACGAAGGCCGGATCGCGCAGCTTCTCGGGCTGCAGAATCGGCAGCCCAAGCTCGCGGGCGGCGATCTTCACAGCACTCTCGTGCAGCCGCCGGCCCCGGCCGGCGGGTTTGTCGGGTGTCGTGACGACCGCCGCGACGTTATACCCTCCTTCGACCAGCGCCCGAAGCGAGGGCACGGCGAATTCAGGCGTCCCCATGAAGACGATACGGATCGATTTCGCTTCCATGTTGCGTCCTCCCCTATTTTTCCAGCCCGAGCGTATGGTGCATGCGCTTCTGCTTGGTTTCGAGATAGCGTTCGTTGTAGGGGTTGGGCTCGACGACGATCGGCACGATTTCCTCGATCCGCAGCCCGTAACCCTCCAACCCCGCCTTTTTCGAGGGGTTGTTGGTCATGAGACGCATCCGGCGGATGCCCAGCTCGCGGATGATGCTCGCCCCGACGCCGTAGTCGCGCTCGTCGGCCCTGAAGCCCAGACGGATGTTGGCATCGACCGTGTCGAGCCCCTCGTCCTGCAGCTGGTAGGCGCGTATCTTGTTGCAGAGCCCGATGCCGCGCCCCTCCTGGTTCAGGTAGACGATGGCGCCGCGCCCCTCCTGCTCGATCATCTGCATCGCCCGGTGGAGCTGGTCGCCGCAGTCGCAGCGGTACGATCCGAAGATGTCGCCCGTGGCGCACGACGAGTGTACGCGGATGAGGACCGGTTCGTCCTCGCGCCACGTCCCCTTCGTGAGGGCCACGTGCTCGACGCCGTTGCTCTTCTGGCGGAACGGCGTGATCTGGAAGTCGCCCCAGGCCGTCGGCAGGGGCACCGTCACACCGCGCTCGACGATCGACTCCTCGCGCAGGCGGTATTCGATGAGCGAGGCGATCGAGATGATCTTCAGTCCGAATTTGCGGGCGGTCTCCACGAGCTGCGGCAGGCGGGCCATCGTGCCGTCCTCGTTCATCACCTCGATCAGGGCGCCGGCGGGTTTCAGCCCGGCCAGCCGGGCCAGGTCGATCGCCGCTTCGGTGTGGCCCGGGCGGCGCAGCACGCCGCGGTCGCGGGCCCGCAGGGGGTTGATGTGGCCCGGGCGCCCCAGATCGGCCGGAAGCGTCGCCTCGTCGGCCAGCGCGCGGATCGTCGCGGCGCGGTCGCGGGCCGAGACGCCCGTCGTGCAGCCGTGGCCCAACAGATCGACCGTCACGGTGAAGGGGGTCCCGAGCAGCGAGGTGTTGTTCTCCTCCATCATGTTGAGCCCCAGTTCGTCGCAGCGCTTCTCCGAGAGCGGGGCGCACAGCACGCCGCGCCCCTCGTGCAGCATGAAGTTGACCACCTCGGGGGTGATCTTCTCGGCGGCGACGATGAAGTCGCCCTCGTTCTCGCGGTCCTCGTCATCGACGACGATGACCACCTTGCCGTTGCGGAAGTCCTCGATGACCTCCTCGACGCTATTTAAGATCGTTTGCTTTTCCATTCGCGTAGACGTTTTATCGTGTTTTTCAGCCGGTCGAACATCGGCTGCATCTTCTCTTGCAGGTATTTGAACTTGCCGGCGTACCAGTCCGTGTCGAGCAGCGCCGAGTCGTTGGTCGCCTTGTATGTCAGGTAGACGGCGATGGGCGTGAGGATGAAGGTCGAGAGCCACATGCCGTAGACGGCCTCCCAGTTGCCCTCCTTGGCCGCCTTCTCGCCCGAGAGGCTGATGATGTAGTAGATCACGAAGAAGATCACCGAGACGACCACCGGCAGGCCGAGACCTCCCTTGCGGATGATCGCCCCGAGCGGCGCGCCGATCAGGAAGAAGATCATGATCGAGACGGGCAGCGACATCTTCTTGTGCCACTCGACGCGGCTGCGGTAGAGCTGGTTGAGCGCCTCCTTGGCGTTCGATTCGTCGAACGTGAAGAGGTTGCGCGAGTTCTTGGCTGTGGAGCGCGCCAGGTCCCAGATGCGCTCCCGGGTGCGCATCGGCAGCGTCTCGAGCGAATCGAGCACGACCAGTTCGCGGAAGGCGCTGCGGTCGATCCGCACCGAGTCGGGCTCCGCGAAGACCGAGTGGTCGGACGAGAAGACGCGCTCCTTGAGCAGCGGCTCATAGGACCGGCTCGTGGCCGAGCTGACCAGCAGCTCGAGCGAGTCGATGGCGCGCTGCAGTTCATTGATGTTCTTCGTCTGGCTGTTCGAGAACTGGTTGGCGTCCGACCGGCCCATCTCGAAGCCGCTCATGGGGATCACCTGGTCCTGTCGGTCGAAGATGTGGTGGCGCAGGGCGCTTTTGGTGAACCACTGGTGGTTGTTGGCCGTGGTGCGCGTCTGCTCGTAGGTCTCGCCGTTAAAGAGCGTGACGAGCAGGAAGCGCTTGTCGTCCGAGAGACGGATGTAGCCCGAGTCGGCGACGATCGTGTTCATGTTGCCGTTCGCCTCGCGGTTGTCGTAGATCAGCACGTCGGTGAGCAGGTGCGTCTCGGGGTCCTGGTGGCTGACGCGGATCGACATATCGTCGATGCCGTTGAAGAAGAGGCCGTCCTGAAATTCGAGGTTCTGCTTCTGCTGGCGGATATCGTAGAGGATGCTGTAGACCTTCTTGTTGGCGTAGGGCACGAGGTTGTTGCCGATGAAGAAGCTGCCGACCGAGACGATCGCGATGAGGATGATGAGCGGCTTGGAGATCTGCACGAGCGACATGCCGGCGGACTTCATCGCCAGCAGCTCGTAGTTCTCGCCGAGGTTGCCCATCGTCATGATGGCGGCCAGCAGCACGGCCAGCGGCAGCCCGAGGGGCAGCATGTTGGCCATGAAGTAGGTCATGAGCTCGATGATGATGCCGGCGCTCAGCCCCTTGCCCACAAGCTCGTCGATGTAGCGCCACACGATGTTCATCATGAGGACGAACATCACGATGAAGAAGGTGAGGATCATCGGCCCGAGGTAGGACTTCAGTACGAGTTTGTGGATGGTCTTCATGCCGCGGCGGTCGGTTTTTTTCGGTGCAAAGTTAACAGTTTTACGGCAATCAACCCAACGGTGAGCGTAAATATGATGGCGGCGCCGGGAGGCACCTCCTGCTCGTAGCTCAGCACGAGCCCCGCCGTGTTGCCGGCGACGGCGATGACTGGGGCCGCGACGGCGATGCGGCGGAACGAGCGGAAGAGCGTGTTGGCGATCACGACGGGCATCGTGACGAGCGAGATGAGCAGCACGATGCCCATGATGCGGATCGAGAGGACGATCGCGAGGGCCATGACGGCCGCCATGCCGTAGGAGACGGCCCGGGTCGGGATGCCGCGGCTGCGGGCGAAGTCGCGGTCGAAGGCGACGTACATGATCGGCCGCAGCCAGAGCGCGGCCCCGAGGACGAGCAGCGCGGTGAGGGCGGCGAGGGCGATGATGTCGCCGTCGGTCACCGTGATGATGCTGCCGAAGAGATAGGCGGCCAGATCGCCCGAGGTGTAGCCGGGGCGGAGGCTCATGAAGAAAGCGCCGAGGGCCATGCCGATCGACCAGATGATGCCGATGGCCGAATCCTCGCGGATGCGGCCGCGCGTGCCGGCCCACTCGATGCCTATCGAGGAGACGAGGGCGAAGAGCATGGCGCCGAGGATCGGATTACCGCCCATCCAGAAGGCCAGCCCGAGGCCGCCGAACGAGGCGTGGGTGATGCCGCCCGCGAGGAAGACCATGCGGCGGCAGACGATGTAGGTGCCGACCAGCCCGCAGGCGATGCCCGAGAGCAGCGCCGCCGCGAAGGCGTTGCCGAGATAGCCGTATCGGAACAGATCGTCGAAAAATTCCATCGTAAAGAAGGCTGTCGAAAGTTAATTGCGCGCAAATTTACATTTTTTCTGCGAATCGCTCGCCTCTTTCGCCCAAGATTTCGTAATTTCGCCTGCCGGAAGCGCCGGACTTCCGCCCCGCGGCGCCCGCCTGCTGCGGCTTGCCGCATGGCGCCTGCCGCGCCGGGAGAGCAGCGCGAGCGCGCCCCCGACCGTTCCGGACAAAAACAAACCCTTTCCGCCATGCAATCTTGCCGCGTCAATTTCCATACCCTGGGCTGCAAGCTCAACTTTTCGGAGAGCTCGACCCTTGCCCGCCAGTTCGCCGAGGGGGGCTTCGTGCGCGTCGCACCGACGGCCGAAGCCGACATCTGCGTCATCAACAGCTGCTCCGTCACGGAGCATGCCGACAAGAAGTGCCGCAACCTCATCCGCCGGCTGCACCGGCGGAACCCGCAGGCGATCATCGCCGTCACGGGGTGTTACGCCCAGCTCCGGCCGGAGGAGATCGCTGCGATCGACGGTGTAGATATTGTGCTGGGTAATAATTACAAGGGAGATTTATATCAACGGGTGATCGAGCTGACGGGCAAGGGCCCTGCGCAGGTCTGTTCCTGTGACACGGAGCACCTGACGCGCTTCTTCGCCGCTTTCTCGACGGGCGACCGCACGCGGGCCTTCCTGAAAGTGCAGGACGGCTGCGACTACAAGTGCGCCTACTGCACGATCCACTACGCCCGCGGCAGCAGCCGCAACCTGCCGATCGCCGATCTGGTCGGCGAGGCGCACCGCATCGCCGCCGCCGGACAGCGCGAAATCGTCCTGACGGGGGTCAACACGGGCGACTTCGGCCGGACGACGGGCGAGCGCTTCATCGACCTGCTGCGGGCTCTTGACGGGGTCGGGGGGATCGACCGCTACCGCATTTCGTCGATCGAACCGAACCTCCTGACGGATGAGATCATCGACTTCTGCGCCGCCTCGTCCAAGTTCCAGCACCATTTCCACATCCCGATCCAGAGCGGGTCGGACCGGATCCTCGGCCTCATGCGGCGGCGTTATACGACGGTCCGCTTCGCCGAGCGGATCGCCTCGGTGCGGCGGGCGATGCCCGATGCCTTCATCGGCATCGACGTGATCGTCGGCTTCCCGGGGGAGACGGAGGCGGATTTTCGGGCGACGTACGATTTTTTGGCGGGGATCGCCCCCTCGTACCTGCACATTTTCCCCTTCTCGGAGCGCCCCGGCACGCCGGCCGTCGATCTGCCCGACAAGGTCTCGCCGGCCGTCGCCACGCGCCGGGCGGCCGAGCTCGACACCCTTTGCCGGCAGCTGCACGCCGACTTCTGCGCCCGGGCGGTCGGCACGGAGGCGGAGGTGCTCTTCGAAAGCACGATGCGCGGCGGGTGGATGTTCGGCTTTACGGGCAACTACCGGCGCGTCAAGGTCCCCTACGACCGGAGCCGGATCAACCGCATCTGCCGCGTAAAACTCCTTTCGATGGACGATTCCCACGATTTGATCGGTGAAATTCGGGATTAAATGCGTATATTTGCAAGTTCTTTGTTCCGTTCGGGAGCGCGCCGCCGAAAGCCCGGCTGCGGGCCGAACGGACCGGACAGCGAAACAGCAAATACAAACCACCTATGACCGGTATGCGTAAACGGGTGACGATCGCCTTTTTGAGCATCGTTTGCCTGCTCTTTGTCTCGGGAATGCTCTCCTTCGTCGAGCTGGGCCGTCTGGGCCGCGGCGCGGGCGACATCCTGCAGGCCAGCCGCCGCAACATCGAGCTGGCGAAGGAGATGCTCGACGCGGCGCACGAACTGAACGTGGCCCTCATCCGCCGGACGGTCTTCGGCGAGGAGCGGGCCGACAGCCTTTGCCGCGCTTCGCTGGCCCGGCTCGAGACGGTCCTGTCGGTGGCTCAGGAGGAGGCTCTCGACAAGTCGTTCCTCGATTCGCTGGCTTTCGCCACCACCGAGTTGAAGATTTTGGTCGACAGCTACCTCGCCGATGCCGAACGGCAGGCCCTGCCTGCGCCGGGGGGCGCTTCTGTACAGCTGGCAACCGTTCCCGCACAACCGACAGCTGCTGTGTCCGCGCAGCAGTCGGCCGTTCCCGCGCAACCAGCGGCAGCTCCCGCACAGCAGGCAACATCCGCGCTTCCGACGGCAGCTCCCGCACAGCCGGCTTCGACTGCGGCAGCTTCGGCCCTGGCTGCATCGCTTCCCGCAACCCCTTCCGCCGACACGCTGGCGGCCTCTTCGCCGCTCGCCCGCCCGACCCTCGCTGCGGAGACGGCGCGCCCGGTGGACCAATGGTACACGGAGGAGTTCGAGGAGGTCTACAACCGCCTTTCGGCAGCCGTGAAGGCCTACATGACCTCGACGCAGAGTTCGCTGGCGCCCCGCACGGAGCAGATGAAGAAGAACGCCTACCGCGCCGTCACGCCGGTGTTGATCTCGCTGCTGGTGATGATCGCCATCGTCCTCATGCTCTACTACTTCATGTCGATCTACTGCGTCAATCCGATTCTCGATATGAACCGGAGCCTCGGGAACTTCCTCACCTTCAAAATGCCCTTCACGGTGAGGAGCGAGTGCAAGGATGAGGTGCTCGAACTCAAGGAGAAGATCGACACGCTCATCAACCAGCAGCGGCAGTCGAAGTCCTGACAGGCTTCGGTGCGAAATTCCCGAAGCGCTGCCTGAGGTCAAACCTGAAATTTAGTTGAAGTCCAATACGAAACGAATCTAACCATGCGGATCGATCTGGTCATGCGATATGTCGGCGAGGTGATGCTCTTCATCGCCGGTTTCATGCTGGTCGCAGTAGGCATCTCCTACGCGAGCGGCATGGATTCGGCCTTCTATCCGCTGCTCCTCTCGGCCCTGCTGACAGCCCTCCTGGGGGCTTTCCCGCAAATCTTCGTGGACAAGCGCGTCGGACAGCTCTCGAACAAGGAGGGCTTCGCGGTGGTCGTCGGCTCGTGGCTGCTGGCCTGCGTCGTGGGGATGTTCCCCTACCTCATCTGGGGCGGCGAGTTCAACTTCATCAACGCCTGGTTCGAGAGCGTCTCGGGCTTCACGACGACCGGCGCCACGATCCTCGGCGATATCGAGGCCCTGCCCCGCGGCATGCAGTTCTGGCGCATGTCCTCGACCTGGATCGGCGGCATGGGGGTCGTGATGTTCGCTCTGGTGATCCTCCCCTCGATGGGCCGCAGCAAGATGACCCTCTCGAATGTCGAAATGTCCTCGCTCGCGAAGGAGAACTTCCGCTACCGGACGCAGATCATCGTGCAGATCCTGTTGGTGGTCTACGTCGGCCTCACGCTGCTCTCGACCGTGCTGCTCAAGCTGGCCGGCATGAACTGGTTCGACGCTCTCTGCCACAGCATGTCGGCGGCCGCCACGAGCGGTTTCTCGACCAAGAACACGAGTATCGCCTATTTCAACAGCCCCTTGATCGAAACGATCCTTATCGGCACGATGGCCATCGCCGGCATCCATTTCGGTCTGATCTATGCCACTGTCACCGGCAAGCGCAACAACCTCTTCCGCTCGGAGGTGACGCGCCACTACCTCGGGCTGCTGCTGGGGCTGTCGCTGCTCGTCGCCGCGAGCCTTTTCGCCGCGGAGATCTACCCTACGCCGACCTCCGCGTTCAGGCATGCGATTTTCCAGGTCACGTCGCTCATCACCACGACGGGATTCGCGACGGCCGACACGAACGGCTGGACCTCCTTCGCGGTGATCCTGCTCGTTTTCGCCTCGATCGTCTGCGCCTGCGCCGGCTCGACCGCGGGCGGTGTGAAGGTCAACCGGTTGGTGCTGGCCGTCAAGATGATGCTGGCCCGCATGAAGCAGCAGCGCCACCCGAATGCCGTGATCCGCATCAAGCTCGACGGCGTGATCCAGGAGAGCGATATGCTCTACTCGGTGCTGGTCTTCATCGTGGCCTACATGATGCTGCTGCTGGCGGGGGCCGTTTTCGGAACACTTTGCGGACTGGACGCCACGACCGCTTTCACGGGGGCGATCGCCTGCCTGGGCAATGTCGGCCCCGGCTTCGGCGAGGTGGGATCGATGGACAACTTCGCCGCGATGCCCGCCTTCATGAAGGGTATCGACGCGCTGTTGATGTTGTTCGGGCGTCTGGAGATTTTCGGGCTCGTGCAACTCATATTCATGAAATGGTGGAGATAAAATAAGGTAAAACACGATATGCGAACGCTTTGTATTACTCTCTTCGTGACGCTTGCGGCGATGGCCGCCCAGGCGCAGCAACCCGTCGAGGCCCGCATTGCGGGGTTGGAGCTGAACGAGGAGTACATGTCGCTGCTGCGCAAGGATGCGTTGCTGCAGCAGCGCGAGGATTCGATCGCAGCGGCCGTAGTCCGCATCCGCGGACAGCTGCGCGACGATCCCGAGCATCAGGAGCTCTACTCGAAGCAGATCATGCAGTCGGAGAATCGAATCTTCGAGGTCCGTACGCAGAAGGGGCGCATCATCGACCGGATCAACGCCATCGAGCAGGAGTGGGTGCTGGCCAACCTCGATGCCGGCGCCTCCGGGCAGCATGCCTCGGAGCCCGACCCGCTGCAGTTGCCCGATTCGCTCAAGGTGCGCAATTTGGTGCGGAACCGCCCCTTCGCCCACTACCTCGCCTCGCAGGACCATCTGGCGCTGCTGCTGGCACAGCGGCGCGAGATGCGGGCCGTGGAGTGCGTGAACCGCTACCTGGACGACTATAGTTCGCTGGCCGCCATGGAGCGCGCCTTCGATACGGTGCGGGTCGAGGCCGAGGCGCTCGACCTGAAGCGGCGCTTCGCCGAGACGGCCGAGCACAGCCGGCAGACGGCCGATTCGCTCGCGACCCTCTGGAACTACATCTTCGACAACAAGAGCTACGCCTACGACTACCTGCTCGAGGCGCTGCGCCGGGAGGAGTTGCTGGACCGGCAGTCGGCGCGCATCGCGGAGGCGATGCGCACGATCACCTCGCTGCAGGGCGAGACCGCCTCGGACGTGCTGGTCGATTATTTCCTCCGCAAGCGGGTGCTGGTCGATTATGAGATTTCGGTGGCCGAGACCTTCGGGCTGAACGAGGCGTGCGACTCGCTGCGGAGCGTGCGCGAGCAGCTGGCGGCGATCGACTACCAGCTGCCGAAACTTTCGCTCGACGACCGGATCTTCATCCAGTACGACTCGGTGCGCTTCGTGTCGCGCTCGCCCTATACGACGCAGCATCCCATCCCCGAGTGCCGCCTTTACGAGCGCGGCACGATCTACCGCATCCTGCTCGGCACCTTCCAGACGAAACGGCCCGTCTCGCTCTTCCGCAACACGGTGCCGCTCAGTTACCTGATCGACGACAAGGGGCGCTGGTGCTACTTTGCGGGCGGCTTCGCGACGGCGGCCGAGGCCTACGAGGCCCAGGCGCGGCTCAAGCGGCGCGGATTCATCCGGCCCGAGGTGGTCGTCTGGGAGGACGGCGACTTCCGCAACCTCTCGAAGGAGCCGCCCACCGCGGGCGCCGAGGGATATCGTGTCGAGCTGAACGGCAGCGATGCGCTGACGGAGCCGATGCGCGAAGCGCTGAAGGCGCTCTACCCCGCTGCCGGCATTTCGCGCGTCGGCGCGGATCTCTTCGTCATCGGCCCCTTCACGGAGCGCGCGGAGGCCGAGAAGGCGGCCGCGGCGCTGCGGGAGGCCGCCGAAGGGACGCCCGAGATTCGCGTGGAGGCGATCGGCGAATAGGTGCCGATTAACGGGCCGAACCATAGGAAAATCCGAAAAAAAAGTTATCTTTATCACCGGAAACCGAAGAACGATTGAACGTATGTGGTATTTGATCCTGCTGCTCCTGCTGGGGCTTCTCTTTCTGGTGGCGGAATTGCTGCTGCTGCCCGGAGTTTCGATCGGCGCCGTGCTGGCGCTCCTTTGTGACGGCTCGGCCGTCTATCTGGCATTCGACCGCTTCGGGACGACGACGGGGCTCGTCGTGCTCGCCGTCTGTTTGGCGGCTTCGCTCCTCGTGACGGTCGTCTCGCTGCGCGCCCGGACCTGGCAGCGCTTCTCGCTCAAGCAGCAGATCCGCTCGTCGAGCACGCCCCTGCCGTCGGACACGCTCCGCACGGGGGCGCGCGGCATCGCCTGCTCGCGTCTGGCTCCGATGGGCCGGGTCGAGATCGAAGGCCGCTGCTACGAGGCCAAATCGACGGGGGCCTACCTCGATCCGCAGACGAAAGTCGAGGTGGTCGGGTTCGAAAATACCAATGTCATCGTCAAACGCATCGACTAATCTTAAAAACGACTGTAAATTATGGAAATGGGTCTTGTCGCCTTGCTGGTGTTCGTCTCGTTGATCGCCGTCTGGCTGATCTTCTACTTTATTCCCGTGGGACTGTGGTTCTCGGCGCTCGTTTCGGGTGTCCGAATCAGCCTGCTGCAATTGATTCTTATGCGCTGGCGCAAGGTGCCCCCCTCGACGATCGTCTCGTCGATGATCGAGAGCACGAAGGCGGGGCTTTCGCTCGATCCGAACGAGCTGGAGGCCCACTATCTGGCCGGCGGCAACGTCACGAACGTCGTGCATGCGCTCGTCTCGGCACAGAAGGCCAATATCCTGCTCGACTTCAAGATGGCGACGGCGATCGACCTCGCCGGCCGCGACGTTTTCGAGGCGGTGCAGATGTCGGTCAATCCGAAGGTCATCAACACCCCGCCCGTGGCTGCTGTGGCCAAGGACGGTATCCAGCTGATCGCCAAGGCCCGCGTAACGGTCCGCGCCAACATCAAGCAGTTGGTGGGCGGCGCCGGCGAGGAGACCGTGCTGGCACGCGTCGGCGAGGGAATCGTGTCGTCGATCGGTTCGGCCGATTCGCACAAGATCGTCCTTGAAAATCCCGATTCGATTTCGCGCGTGGTGCTCGAGAAGGGGCTCGACGCGGGGACGGCCTTCGAAATCCTCTCGATCGATATTGCCGATATCGACGTCGGCAAGAACATCGGCGCCCAGTTGCAGATGGACCAGGCGCAGGCCGACAAGAACATCGCGCAGGCCAAGGCCGAGGAGCGCCGTGCGATGGCCGTGGCGCTCGAACAGGAGAACAAGGCCAAGGCGCAGGACGCCCGCGCCAAGGTGATTCTGGCCGAGGCCGAGGTGCCGCTGGCGATGGCCGAGGCCTTCCGCAACGGCAACCTGGGGATCATGGACTATTATAAGATGAAGAACATCATGGCCGACACGCAGATGCGCGAGACGATCGCCAAACCCGAGAAGAAGTGACGGGTGGTTCGGATTCTGAAAATCGAAAGTGCGGCCGGGAGAGGTTCCCGGCCGTGTCTTTTTTTTTGGTGGAGGCTTCTTTTCGAAGCCGAAAATTCAAAATTCCACGATTCAGAATGAAGTGCATACGTTTAGTCTTCGGGCTGCAGCCTACGGAGAACCGGCACGAGCGGATGCGAGTTGCGGGCCTCCGCCGCCGGGAGGCTGCGGCCCGCACGACCTCTTGCGAGGTCGATTCCAGTTGCAAGACAAGCCCGCAGCCGAGCGGATGGGCCTGCACGAGCGGACCTGCGGGACGCGAAGATGCAGCCCTCCGCCAGGGGGCGGCTGCGGGCTGCTGCGCCCATTCGGGCGCAATTCAAAATGAAAAATTAAAATGTTCGGGCCGCGGCTTGCGAAGCGACCGCACGAGCGGATGCGAGCAGCAGGCCTCTGCCGCCCCCCGGCTGCGGCCCGCGGGCCGCAGCCGGTCTTGGTGAAAATGTTTATTTGCAAGCTCGGTCCGTCAGGACCGGCAGCCCGCAGCCGCCCCGGGCGGAGGACTGCAATCTTGCGCCGCTCGAAAGCAGGCCCGTCCGCTCGGCTGCGGGCTTGTCTTGCAACTGGAATCGACCTCGCAAGAAGTCGTGCGGATCGCTGTGCGCTCGAACTTGTTCGCAACCTGCATCCACAACCCGCGCCCCCGCGCCCGATGAGAAAGACAACCGCCCCGATTTCGGTTCCCGCGAAAAAAATACTACCTTTGCAAAGAAAGACAGAAACCGCACTCCGATGCCCCTCTACCGACACGGCGCTTTTCGCCTGGAATCCGGCGAGACGCTCTCCGACCTGCAAATCGCCTATCACACCTTCGGGCGGCTCGACGCCCGCCGCGGCAACGTCGTGTGGGTCTGCCATGCGCTGACGGCCAATTCCGACGTTGCCGACTGGTGGCCGCATACGGTCGAGAAGGGGCGCTTTCTGGACCCCGACCGCTGCTTCGTCGTCTGCGCCAACATCCTCGGCTCGCACTACGGCACCACAGGGCCTCTCTCCGTCGACCCCGCCACGGGCGAACCCCGCTACGGCGACTTCCCCGCCTTCACGATCCGCGACATGGTGGCGGCGCACCGGCTGCTGGCCGACGCCCTCGGCATCGACCGCATCGCGGCGCTTGTTGGCAGTTCGGTCGGCGGCTTCCAGGCTGTGGAGTGGGCCGTGGCGGAGCCGCAGCGCTTCGAGCGGCTGGTGTTGATCGCCACGGCGGCCAAGGCCTCGCCCTGGACGATCGCCATCGACGAGACGCAGCGCATGGCCATCGAGGCCGACCGCACCTTCGGCGAGCGGCGCCCCGATGCCGGCATGCGGGGGCTGGCGGCCGCCCGTGCCCTGGGTTTGCTGACCTACCGCGGTTCGCTCGGCTACAACCTCACACAGCAGGATCGCGAGGAGAACCCCGCCCTCCATCGCGCCTCGACCTACCAGCAGTACCAAGGCGAAAAACTGTGCCGGCGTTACAACGCGTACTCCTATTACGCGATTCTGAACGCCTTCGACACGCACGACGTCGGCCGCGGCCGCGGCGGCGCAGCGCAGGCCCTCGCCCGCATCACAGCGCGGACGCTTCTCGTCGGCATCACGTCGGACATAATCTTCACCCCCGCCGAAATGCGGGAGCTGCAGCAACAGATTCCCGGCAGCCGCTACGAGGAGATCGATTCGCCCTTCGGCCACGACGGCTTTCTGGTCGAATACGAGCAATTGAACCGAATCATTTATCCATTCATCCACGATACGCCCCATGAGTAACATTCACATCGGCCTGTTCGGCTTCGGCGTCGTCGGCCAGGGGGTCTTCGAAGTGATCCGCAAGTCGAAGAACGCCCACGCCGAGATCGCCCGCATCTGTGTCCGGGACCCGAAGAAACCGCGGAAGATCGCGGTCGATCCCGCCCTTTTCACCGACCGGGCGGAAGAGATTCTCGACAATCCGCACATCGACCTCGTCGTCGAGGTCATCAACGATGCCGAGGAGGCCTACCGCATCGTCCGGCAGGCGCTGCTGAAGGGAATCCCGGTCGTCTCGGGCAACAAGGCGATGCTCGCCAAGCACCTGCCCGAATTGATCGAGATTCAAAAGAAGAACCGGGTGGCGCTGCTCTACGACGCCTCGTCGTGCGGCTCGATTCCCGTCATCCGCAACCTCGAAGAGTACTACGACAACGATCTGCTGCTCGAGGTCAAGGGCATCCTGAACGGTTCGTCGAATTACATCCTATCGCGTGTCTTCGACCATCGCGAGAGCTACGCCGATGCACTGCGCCAGGCCCAGGAGCTGGGCTTCGCCGAGAGCGACCCCTCGTTCGACATCGAGGGCTACGATTCGCTCTTCAAACTGGTGATCATCACTGTCCACGCCCTGGGCGCCTACGTCGCGCCGGAGCGGATCTTCACCTACGGCATCGCCTCGATCCACGAGTCGGATATCCGCTATGCCCGCGAAAAGAGGGTCAAGATCAAACTCGTGGCCCAGGTGGTCAAGGTGAGCGACGAGCACTTTACGATGTTCGTCATGCCCGAGTTCGTCGAGCCGAGCCGCTACATCTACAGCGTCGATGACGAATACAACGGCGTGGTGATCCGCGGCGAGTGTTACGACCGCCAGTTCATGTTCGGCAAGGGGGCCGGCTCGCTGCCCACCGCCTCGTCGATCCTGAGCGACGTGATGGCCCGCCTGCACGACTACCGCTACGAGTACAAGAAGCGGGAGTACCTCCAGAAACCGACCTATACGACCGATCTGTCGCTGAAGATCTACGTGCGCTATTCGCAGACGAACATCCTGCACGTGCTCCATTTCGAGGAGATTCTCGAACAGTACATCAGCACCGAGAGCAACTACGTGATCGGCATGGTCCGCCTCTCGGAGCTGCTCGCCAAGCGCGACAGCCTGCGGGCCCGGGACCTCTTCATCGCCAATATTCCGATCTTCTTCCTCGACCGGGACAATTGAGGCTGCGTTCCGGACTGACCGGACGGACTGGACGGACGACCGGCTGACAAAAAATTCGGGCCGCTCTTCGAAAGAGAGCGGCCCGATCGGTATTCGGTGCGAACCGATCCTTCTTTACCGTTTCCGGATGCAGCGGACCGACATGCCGTTGGCAGGGCTCATGCGCAGATCGGTGCGCAGCCCGCTCCGGGTCGGATCAGCCTTGACGAACCAGAAGCAGAAGACCGTCGGGCCGCCCGTCGCATCGCTCGTCCAGTTATAGCCGACCCACGGCTGCGCCTCGATGGCGGAGCTGCGTGCGAGCAGCGATTCGTCGAACAGATTCTGGATCGTGCCGTCGGCGTAGATGCGCCGGCCGGCGGCGAAATAGAACGACGACGAGACGCCGTTCGTCAGCTTCCAGCCGTATTTCTTTTCGTAGGTCGCCGCCTCGGCCGCCAGATCGTCGTCGATCCGCAGCCCCTCGAAAGCGGCTGCAGGAGCCACCTGCCAGCCGTTGGGGCAGGGATCGTTGACCGCCTCCCATTGGCTCGACCAGCCGTTCACGAGATCGCCTCCGCGCAGCCACTGTCCGCCGGCATCGTTCGTCGCGGTGGTGATGAAGTGCATCGGGTGCGCATTCGCATAGGCGAACGTTCCCGTTTCGGCATCCAGCGCAACCGTCGAGAGACGCACCGTATTGCTTTCGCCGTCGAACAGCGTCGCGGTGATCCCTTTCGAGGCGTTCCAATCCGTCGGCCCGGCGAAAGGATCCTTGCGCCCCCACTGGTAATAGAGGCCGTAGGAGTTCCAGATTTCGTCTTTGTCCGCATTCCCGTTTTGCAGGGCGCCTAACTGCCTGCTCATCACGCGGTAGTCGCCGTAGGAGAGCGCATCGGCTTCGGGGTCGAAGTCGGTGATCCAGATATGCCAGCTCCACAGCAGGTTGCCGTCGGCGTCGTAGCCGCCGATCAAGGCGTTGCCGCGCTCGACGATCGTCTCATCGTCATCGTCGGCCTCGACGAAGAAGCTTGCCTTGCCGTCTTTTTCCAGATTCAGATAGCGGATAAGATTCATCGAGGTCTGCCAGATGACCGCCACCTGTTTCGTGGCGATCGGCGAGCCGTCACCCTTGCAGGTCGCATCGAAGAGATAGAGGGCGTTGGGCCGGTTGGCGATATAGCAGTTGGCAGGCGCGTCGCTCAAATCGATTTCGGGTGTCGCGAGCGAAACGAAGAGCGACGCCGAGACGGCCTCGCCGCCGTGGGTCACGCCGCGCAGCACGATCGATCCGGTCGTCTTGGCCTCCGCATCGGCTTCGGGCGCCGTGACGGTCATCGTCATCGTCGTCGTATTGATTTCGGGGGTCTTCCAGCCGGTGGGGACGCTCGACACGGAGTAGGAAGAGATATTCACTCCCGAAAAACCGATCGTCGCGCTCTCGCCGTAATTCAGAAACAGCGCCTTCTGCGCATAGGCGACCGAACCGTCCTTGTCGTCCTTGCTGCAGGCTGCTGCCGCAACGGCCGCCAGAGCCACCACAAAGAACATTCGCAGGATCTTTCTCATCATTTCGTATCTTCTATTGGGTTCGAAAACATGGCAAAGATAATAAAAAGCGGGGGAAAACCCGAAACGGCACCCGATTATTTCTCCTTTCGAATCATTTCGGAATTTCCACACCATTCGGAAAACGGAGGCTGCCGGGGTTTTATTGCGCGAAAGGTTTTTATTCGAGAAGAAAAAGGGGGTGTCCCGAGTTAGAATCGGTCCGTTAGGACCGTGCGGGCCGCTTCGAGCGCGCACTCCGCAGGCTGCAGCCCGAAAATGCAGGAACACACTTAATTGATTATCAATTTGCGGCTCCGAATGGAACCGCAGCGGGCCGCAGCTTCGCCCCGCGAAGGCCCGCTACTCGCGTCCGCAAGTCCGCTCGTATGCGCCCTTCGCAAGCTGCAGCCCGAATCGGAATGCGTGCCCAAGCGTGTCTGGCAAGATTATTTAATTTCGAATGCTGAATTTGCGCCCGAATGGGCGCAGCAGTCCGCAGCCGCCCCCGGGCGGAGGGCTGCATCCTCGCGCCGCTCGAAAGCAAGCCCCTCCGCTCGGCTGCGGGCTTGTCTTGCAACAGGAATCGACCTCGTAAGAGGTCGTGCGGGCCGCAGCCTCCGCCGGGCGGAGGCCCGCAACTCACGTCCCGCAGGTCCGCTCGTGCGTGCCTTCCGCAGGCTGCAGCCCGAATCGGAATGCGAGCCAAGCGTGTCCGGCAGGATCATTTAATTTTGAATCTTGAATTTTGAATTTGCGGCTTCTTGTGAAGCCGCTGCAGCCCGCAGCCGTCCCCGGGCGGAGGGCTGCATCTTCGTGTCCCGCAGGTCCGCTCGTGCTGCCCATCCGCTCGGCTGCGGGCTGGCCGCAAACAATCCTGCAACTCGTGTCTGCATGTCCGCTCGTATGCGTGCCCTCCGCAGGCTTCGGCCCGCCTCTCCCCTCTTCCAAAAAAAACACCGCGGCACCCGACAACGGGTACCGCAGTGTTTCGAATCGCGGAGGAGGCACCGAAAGCCGCCTCCGGGAAAGTTCCTGCCGTTACTCTTCGCGACCTCCGCCGAGTGCCTGGTAGAGGTTCACGACCCCCTGCAGCTCGTCGAAGCGGTCGGCCACCTGCGAGAGCTCGGCCGAAAGCAGCGACTGGCGGGCATTCAGCACCTCGAGGTAGGTCGTCGAGGTGTACTGCATCAACAGCTCGGTGCTCTCGATGGCGCGGCGCATCGCCTCGACCTGCCGGGCGCGGTATTCGCGCTTCGCGCGGGCCGACTGGCACTGGGCCAGTGCGTCGTTCACCTCGGCGCCGGCGTTGAGCAGCGTCTGCCGGTATGCGAGCTCGGCCTCCTGCTGCTGCGCCTTCATGATCTTGAGCTGGTTGCGGTTGGCCCGGGCGTTGAAGATCGGCTGGAGAACCGACCCGGCGGCGCTCAGCAGCAGATCGCCGGGGTTGGTGATCCCCATGCCGCCGCTGTTGGTCCAGCCGGCCGAGCCGCTCAGCGAGATCGAGGGCCACAGCTTCGAGCGGGCCTCGCTCGTGGCGTAGTAGGCCTGCATGAGCGACAGCTCCGCGACGCGGACATCGGGCCGGTTGTCGAGCAGCCGGGCGGGATAACCCGCGGCAACCTGCTCGGGCAGCTCCTGGGCGGCGAGCGTGCCGCGCTCGATCGTCTGCGGCGTCAGGGCCAGCAGCGAGCAGAGCGAATTCTCGGTCGTCTTGCGGTTGTAGTTCAGGTCGCGCTCCGACGAAAGAACCGAATAGTAGGTCGCCTCGTACTGCGAGACTGCCGTTTCGTTGAGCATGCCGGCCTCCTTCATCGCGCGGGCCTTCTCGACCACTTCGCTCCAGATCCCGGCCGTCGAAGCCGTGATGCGCACCTGCTCGTCGAGCATGAGCAGCGTATAATAGAGGTTGGCGACGCCCGAGACGAGCTGCGCGCGGACCGCCTGCTCGTAGGCCAGCGACAGCTCGTAGCCGGCGCGGGCCTGGCGCTTGGCATTCGTCGTGCCGCCGAAGAGGTCGATTTGCCAGCTCGCCGTCACAGGCAGCTGGTAGGTCTTCGTCGGCTTGGCGCCGTCGAAGCTCGACAGAGCCCCCTGCGGTGCCAGGTTGATGCTCGGCAGGTAGGCCAGCCGGGCCGACTGAAGGGCGGCGGCAGCCTCGTCGATCTTCAGCTTGGCGCTCTGCAGGTCGGTATTCTCGGCGAGCGCCCGCTCGATGAGACGCTGCAACTGCGGATCGGTGAAGAGCTCGCGCCACGGCAGGTCGCCCAGCGACTCCTCCTCCGACGGCGTGACGGCGGCACCGTAGAGATCCTCCGTCCCGACCTCGGGACGGTCGTACGGTTTGTAGATGCCGCAGCCGGCCAGAGCGGCTGCCAGGCATATCAAAATCGTTTTCTTCATAAATTTCATGTTACTCGTTTTTAACCTCTTCGGCCTCAGCTGTTTCGAAGCGGACCGGCTTGATCTTCTCCTGCAGGGTCTGGAAGACGATGAAGAGCATCGGCACCAGGAAGAGCAGGGCCAGCGTGCCGACGATCATGCCGCCGACGACGCCCGTGCCGAGGGTCGAGTTGCCGTTGGCGCCCGCACCGTGCGAGAAGACGAGCGGCAGCATACCGAAGACGCAGGTGAGCACTGTCATCAGGATCGGGCGCAGACGGGCCTTGGCGGCCGAAATGGCGGCCTGGGAAAGGGTCATGCCCTGCCGGCGGCGGTCGGCGGCGAACTCCGTGATGAGGATGGCCGTCTTCGACAGCAGACCGATCAGCATGATGATACCCGTCTGGAGGTAGATGTTGTTCTCCATGCCCATCGCCTTGGCCAGCAGGAAGCTGCCCATCAGACCGCACGGTACCGACAGAATGACGGCGAACGGAATGAGGTAGCTCTCGTAGAGGGCCGAGAGGATGAGGTAGATCAGCAGGATGCAGATGCCGAAGATGATCGCCGTGTTGTTGGTCGTGGTCGTCTCTTCACGCGTCAGACCGCTGAAGTCGTAGCCGTAGCCGCGCGGCAGCACCTCGGCGGCCACCTCGCGGATGGCGTTGATCGCGTCGCCCGACGAATAGCCGTCGGCGGCCGAGCCGTTGATGCCGATCGAGTTGTAGAGGTTGAAGCGGTTCAGCACCTCGGGGCCGTAGACCTTCTGCATCGTGACGAACTGGCTGGCAGGCGCCATCTCCCCCGCTCCGTTGCGGATGTAGATGTTGTTCAGCGACTCGGGATCGAGGCGGTAGCGCTGGTCGGTTTGCATCGTCACGCGGTAAACTTTCGAGAAGCGGTTGATGTTCGACACGTAGGCGCTGCCGAAGTAGGTCGCCAGGTTCGACAGAATATCCGAGGGCGAGACGCCGGCGCGCTTGGCCTTCGCCGCGTCGATGTCGAAGATGTACTGCGGGAAGTTGATGTTGAACGACGAGTAGGCCATCTGAATCTCCGGGCGCTGGTTCAGCGCGGCGATGTAGCGCAGATAGACGTTGTAGAAGTCGTTGATCGAGCCGCCCGCCTTGTCCTGCAGGTGCATTTCGAAACCGGTCGAGGTGCCGTAGCCGGTAATCATCGGCGGAGCGATGGCGAAGATCTGGGCCTCCTTGATGTCCATCGTGCGGCCGTAGATCTGGCCGATCACCGCCGATACGGCATCCTCCTTGTCGGGGCGTTCCTCCCAGTCCTTCAGACGGACGATGCACATGCCGTACGACGAGCCGGCACCGGCCATCAGACCGTAACCGGCCACCTGCATCACTTTCTCGACCTGCGGGATCGCCTGGATGCGCGAAGCGACGGTCCGCATGATGCGGTCGGTCTCGTGCAGCGTCGAGCCCGGCGCGGCCGACACCTGCACCATGACGACGCCCATATCCTCATCGGGGACCAGACCCGTCTTGGTGTTGTTCATCAGCACGACGAGCAGGCCGAGCGAGCAGGCCAGCGTCCCCCACATGAGCCATTTGTGCTTGATGAAGGCCAGGGCGCCGAACTTGTACTTGTTCATCACCGCTGTGAAGCAGGTGTTGAACACTTTGCGGAAACGGGCGGCGAAGTTGTCCTTGGCCTTGCCGTCTTCGGTCAGGTAGGGCTTGAGCAGCAGGGCGCAGAGGGCCGGCGAGAGCGTCAGGGCGTTGACGGCCGAGATACCCACGGCGACGGCCATCGTCAGACCGAACTGCGTGTAGAAGACACCCGACGTGCCGCCCATCATCGAGACGGGGATGAAGACCGCCATGAAGACGAGCGTCGAGGTAATGATGGCCGATGCGATGCCCGACATGGCGTCGATCGTGGCCTTCTTCGGCGAGCGGTAGCCGATATCGAAGCGCGCCTGCACCGCCTCGACGACGATGATCGCATCGTCGACCACCGTACCGATCGCCAGCACGAGGGCGAAGAGGGTCAGGATGTTGATCGAGAAGCCGGCTGCCCACAGGAAGGCGAAGGTACCGATCAGCGAAACGAGGATCGCCACGGCCGGAACGAGCGCCGAGCGGATATCCTGCAGGAAGACGTAGACGACCAGCATGACGAGGATGAAGGCCTCGATCAGGGTCTTGAGCACCTCGTGGATCGAGGCGTAGAGGAAGTCGTTCACCGACATGACGCCCGTGACGTCCAGCCCTTCGGGCATCTCGGCACGGACCTCGTCGAGCAGCGCGTCGATCTCCTCGACGACCTGCGTGGCATTCGATCCGGCGGTCTGCATGACCATCGTCGTGATGCCCGTGTGGCCGTTCAGGAAGCCTTTGTAGTCGTAGGACTCGGCGCCGAGTTCGATATCGGCGACATCTTTCAGGCGGAGCACCTGCCCGTCCTCGGTCGAACGGATGACGATTTCGCCGAACTCCTCGGGGGTCGTGAGGCGGCCCTTGTAGCGCAGCGTGTACTGGAAGACGTTCTCGGACTGGGCGCCCAGCGAACCGGCCGCCGACTCGACGTTCTGTTCGGCGAGGGCGTAGGTGACATCCGAAGGCACCATCCGGTACTGGGCCATCACCTCCGGCTTGAGCCAGATGCGCATCGAGTAGTCCGAACCGAGCGTGAAGGCCTCGCCGACGCCCGCGATACGCTTGATACGGGGCTCGATGTTGATCATCACGTAGTTCGAGATGAAGTTCTCGTCATAGCGGTCGTCGGGCGAGTAGGTCGAAAAGACGCGAAGCATCGAAGTCTGACGCTTCATGGTGACCACACCGATTTTCGTCACCTCCGCCGGCAGCAGCGACGAGGCGATCGCCACCTTGTTCTGCACGTTTACGGCGGCCATATCCGGATCGGTTCCCTGTCGGAAGATGATCTGGATCGAGGCCGAACCCGACGAGGCGGTCGAGGTGATGTACTGCATGTTCTCCACGCCGTTGATCTGCTCCTCGAGCGGAACGATCACCGACTTCTGGATGGTCTCGGCGCTGGCGCCCGGGTAGGTGGCGCTCACCATTACCGTCGGAGGCGCGATATCGGGGTACTGCTCCACCGGGAGCGACGCAAGTCCGATGATACCGGCAATCACGATCAGCACCGAGATGACCGACGCCAGTACGGGACGTTCGATAAAATTCTTCAGATTCATGGTTTACTCCTCCTTTGCATTTTCGGTTTGGGCGGCGGGGGCCTGGGCGGTTGCAGAAGCGGCCTGCTTCGGCGCGATCGGGGTCCCCTCGCGCAGCATGGCGGCACCTTCGCCGACGATCAGGTCGCCGACCTTGAGACCCGAACGGACGATATACTCCTTGCCGTCGTTGATCTTCTCGACTTCGATGGCGGCCGACTTGGCTGCGCCGTCGATGTACTTGTAGACGAAGACGCGGTCCTGCAGCTCGAAGGTGGCACCCTGCGGCACGACGATGCAGTTTTCATAGGTGTTGGGCAGGATCACCGTACCCGAGCTGCCGCTGTGCAGCAGGCCGTTCCGGTTCGGGAAGGCGGCGCGCAGCTGGGCCGTGCCGGTCGAGGTGTCGATCACGCCGCTGATCGATTCGATGCGGCCCGGCTCGTCGTAGAACGTGCCGTCGTTGAGCTGCAGCTGCACGGCGGGCATCTGCTTCAGCGTCTCGTCGATCGAGCCGTAGCGGCGGGTCAGGTCGAGGAGCTGGTTTTCGTTCACCGAGAAGTAGACGTACATTACCGAGTTGTCCGAGACAGTCGTCAGCGGACGGGGCATCGAAGCGCTCACGAGAGCGCCCGCGCGGTACGGCAGCGTGCCGACGACGCCGGCTGTCGGCGCCTTCACGACGGTATAGGAGAGTGAATTGGCGGCGTTGACGCGCTGCGCTTCGGCCTGGGCCAGCTGTGCCTGGGCGCTCAGCAGCGAATTCTCGGCCGTCGAAAGATCGAATTTCGAGACGACGTTCTTGGCGAAGAGCTCCTTGCGGCTGTCATAGTTCAGCCGGGCGGTGGCTACGGCCGCCTTGGCGGCCGCGACGTTGGCTTCGGCGGTCTGGAGCTGCGCCTTGTAGGGCACCTGGTCGATGATGAAAAGCGTCTGCCCTTTCGAGACGTGTTGGCCCTCCGTGACGCAGAGCTCTGAGATCGTTCCGCCCACCTGGGGATAGATGTCGATGTCCTGACGGCCGCGCACGGTCGCCGAATAGGTGCTCGGAATCTCGCGGCTGGCTGTCGAGACCTCGATGATGGCGTATTGGGCCGGGCCCGTCGCCACCGGTGCCTGTCCGCACCCGACGGCTGCCAGGGCGCATGCCGCGGCAGCAACTCTCACTAATCTTTCTTTCATAGTTTCCATTTATTATTTTTGACTGTACAATTCGTTCGGTGCAAAAGTACGCTTTTTATCCTCTTTCCGATCTTTATGTTGTACTTTTTATTGGTACTTTTCGGAACACCCGGTTGTTTATTTCACAAGTTATGGTTACTTTTGTTCAATAATGCAACAATCTTTTCCCGATGAAACCCATCGATCCGCTCCGCCTGCCCGCGGGCGAACAGTTTTCGATCGGCGCCTCCGATATGTCGTTTTTTGACAACCGTGCGGAGCGCTGCTCCGCGGGTGCCCTGTTCTGCTGCCGCCGGGGAACGGCCGATTTGATGATCGACGACTTCGCCGGCACGATGCGGCGCAACACGGTCGCCTTTCTCTTCCCCGGATCGCTCCTCTCGTTCGGCCGGCGAAGCGACGACTTCCGGGTGGAACTCGTCGTCTTCTCCGCGTCGCTCTTCGCGGAGGCCGTCTTTCCGCTCGACTTCGACTTCATGCGGATCGTCAAGCAGCATCCGCTCTCAGCACTCCGGACCGAAGATGTGCCGGCGATGAACATGTGGCTCGGTCTGGTGACCTACGACTTCGAACGCGGCGGCAAATTTCGCGATACGATCGTCCGGAACCGGTTGCAGAACGCGCTGATGGAGGCCTGCGACAAGGTGATGGAGCGGACAGACGAGCCGTCGGAGGAACGGTCGGCGGTCACCACGCGGCAGGGCGAGCTGTTCGGCCGCTTCGCGGAGCTGGTGCGGCAGCACTGCCGCAGCGAACGCGAGGTCGCATTCTACGCCGCGCAGCTCTGCGTTTCGACGCGCTATCTGACGACGATCGCCCGCTCGGTCTCGGGCCATTCGGCCAAGACGGTGATCGACGGAGCGGTGATTTTAGAGATCAAGCAGCTGCTGCGCAGCACGACCCTCTCGGTGCAGGAGATCGCCTACCGGCTGCATTTTCCCGACCAGAGCTATCTGGGCCGTTTCTTCCGCAAGCATACGGGCGTCTCGCCCTCGCAGTTCCGCAAGAGCGGCCGGTAGCCGGATGCACCGGATACGAAAACCGCCGCTGGGGGCATAACGTCCAGCGGCGGCTCTTTATTGTGCGGTGCGCTTCGCTTCCTTATTTATTGCCGTATAAGCGGTTAAGAACGGCTGCGAGACGGAGCCCGCCGCGCAGGAACTGCTGCTCGATCACGGGGGTCATCGTATTGAGGTAGTCATAGGAAATTTTCGTCCCTTCGGGCGTCACACGGTAGATCATCGCGGCATAGGAGGCCGTCTCGGAGAACCACTCCTCGAAAGTGCCCTGCTGGACGGCGGCGGCGTCCTCGGCCGAAAGGCGGTCGATCTGCTGCTGCCACTCGGTGAAGGTCCAGTTGTGGGCCGATTCGACGAGCGACGTATCCCAGATGCCGTGCAGGTTGGCCGGACGGTTGAAGTAGACCACCGGCACGCGGTTGCCGCCGGCATCGGTCGAACGGCCGGCGTGCATCGGGCAGTGGAGGTCGCCCACGAGGTGGATGAGCATGCGCAGCTGGTCGAACTCTTCCTCGGGCGAGAGCTTGCCCTTTTCGATGCGGCCGACGATGCCGTTCAGCGCCGTCAGGATGTCGCCCTTCGGGTGGCGGGGCTGCGATTCGAGCGTCTCGCCCTCGTCGATGTTCAGGTAGTGCCAGGTCTTGCTGTAGGCATACTCGGGCGTGTGGCTGGCGTTGTCCATCCAGTTGGCGTAGTAGACCAGCGAACGGCCGCCCAACACGCGGTCGATGGCAGCGGCCGCCTCGGGCGTGAGGTGCTGTTCGGCGATCCAGGCCGTTACGTCATGCCCTTTTTGCCCCCAAGCAAAGGCGTTGAGAGCAGCCGTCAGGGCCAGGCAGAAAAGCAAAAGTCTCTTCATGGTTTATGGTTTTAGTCGTTAGTTGTCGGTCGGTCAGACTGGGCTGCCGTCTTTTCGGTCCGTCAGGACCGAGCGGACCTTGCCGGGGTGTCTTGCCGGTAAATTCGGTCGTGGAGCGATCGGCAGGCTGCAGCCGCCCCCCCCCGGCGGAGGGCTTATCGCGAGTTTAAATCGGTCCGTCAGGACCGAGCGGGCCGCAGCCTCCGGCGGCGAAGGCCCGCAGTTCGTACCCGAACCTACGCGTCCTTCGCAGGCTGCAGCCCGAGCGTGTCGGTGCGGGCATCACTTGCATCTATCGACTTCGCATAGGTCGGCCGGCCGAGTTGTCTCGCCCCGTTAGGACCGGCGAGCCGCAGCCGCCTATTTTTGTGAAAGAGCTTGCCGGCAAGTTCGGTCGCGGAGCGACCGGCAGCCCGCAGCCGCCCCCGGGCGGAGGGCTGCAACTTCGCGTCCGCAGGTCCGCTCGTGCAGGCCCGCCGCTCGGCTGCGGGCTTTTTGCACCGAATCATCGCACAACGATTGGCGGGCCGCATTTGTCGATGTTCTGTGCAGTTTCGGCCTTGAAAAGGCTGAACGGACCGCAGCTTCGCCCCGCGAAGGCCCGCAACTCGCGCCTGCTCGTGGGTCCTTCGCAAGCCGCGGCCCGAAAATAATTCTTCATTTTTAATTGCGCCCGAATGGGCGCCGCAGCCCACAGCCGCCCCCGGGCGGAGGGCTGCTCCTTTGTGTCGCACGCCCGTCCGCTTGGCTGCGGGCTTATCCCGAGTGGGATCGATGCCGCAGACGTTGGACAAGCGCTTGATTTTGAATCTTGAATAATGAATTTGTGCCCGAATGGGCGCAGCGGGCCGCAACTTCGTTCGGCGAAGGCCCGCACTCGCGTCCCGCAGGGCCGCTCCTGCGTGCGCTTCGCAAGCTGCTGCCCGAATATCATTTTTCACTTTTCATTTTTCATTTGCGGTTCCGGAAGGAACCGTAGCGGGCCGCAGCCTCCCGGCGGCGGAGGCCCGCAGGTCCGCTCGTGCGTGCCCTCCGCAAGCTGCTGCCCGCGTCGCCCGCTGCATTGTAATTTTTAATTCTTAATTTTGAATTTTGAATTTTGAATTTTGAATTTTGAATTTTGAATTCACCTCCCTCTCCCCTACTGGTTCATTGTGGCGAGGAACTCCTCGTTGGTTTCGGTGAGGTTCATCTGCTTCTGGAGGAACTCCATCGCTTCGACGGTGTTCATGTCCGACAGGTATTTGCGGAGTACCCACGTGCGGTTCATCACCTCGCGCGGCAGCAGCAGGTCCTCGCGGCGCGTGCTCGACGCGATCACGTCGACGGCCGGGTAGACGCGCTTGTTGGCTAATTTGCGGTCGAGCTGAAGCTCCATGTTGCCCGTTCCCTTGAACTCCTCGAAGATCACCTCGTCCATCTTCGAACCGGTGTCGATGAGGGCCGTGGCGATGATCGTCAGCGACCCCTTCTCCTCGGTGTTGCGGGCCGCGCCGAAGAAGCGCTTCGGCTTGTGCAGGGCGTTGGCATCGACACCGCCCGAAAGCACCTTGCCCGAGGCGGGCTGCACGGAGTTGTAGGCGCGCGCCAGGCGGGTGATCGAGTCGAGGAAGATCACCACGTCGTGACCGCACTCGACCATGCGCTTGGCCTTCTCGAGCACCATCTCGGCCACCTTCACGTGACGCGAGGCCTGCTCGTCGAACGTCGAGGCGACCACCTCGGCCTTGACGTTGCGGGCCATCTCGGTCACCTCCTCGGGGCGCTCGTCGATCAGCAGTACGATCATGTAGACCTCGGGATGGTTGTCGGCGATGGCGTTGGCGATCGACTGCAGCAGCATCGTCTTACCGGTCTTGGGCTGGGCGACGATGAGTGCGCGCTGCCCCTTGCCGATGGGCGAGAAAAGGTCCACGATGCGGTTCGAGAGGCTGTTGTGCCCCTTGCCAGTGAGACAGAATTTCTCGCTCGGGAAGAGCGGCGTCATGTATTCGAACTGCACGCGGTCGCGGACGTGTTCGGGCTTCAGGCCGTTGATTTCGTTCACGCGCACGAGCGGGAAGTACTTCTCCCCCTCCTTCGGCGGGCGGATCGCACCGTTCACCGTGTCGCCCGGCTTGAGGCCGAAGAGCTTGATCTGCGAGGGCGAAACGTAGATGTCGTCGGGCGAATTAAGATAGTTGTAGTCGGCCGAGCGGAGAAAGCCGTAGCCGTCGGGCATGATCTCGAGCACTCCCTCGCCCTCGATTTCACCCGCATAGTCGTCCTTGGTGATGATCTCGTTTTCGAACATGATCGGCGTGTGCGCCTGGACGATCGGTTCGGCCATTCCGAAAGGCTCCGCCGGGCGGGATTCTGCGGGCCGATACTCCGTGGTGCGGGGCTCGGTAGGATATTCAGCGAAACGTGGCTCGGCGGTGCGGGGCTCTGCCGCAGCGGCCGCCTCCTGTTCGAGCCGGACTTTCGGCTTGCGGCCGCGGCGTTTGGGTGCGGGCGCCTCGGCTGGCACAGAGGGTTCCGCAGCTGCGTAAGATTCCGCCGGACCGAAGGAATCGGCCGGTCCGAACGCGTCTGCCGGGACATAGGGGTCCGCCGAAGGGAAAGGTTCGGCGAAGGCATCCGCCGGGGCGAACGGCTTCGATGCCGCGGGCATTTCGGCTGCTGCCGCTCCTGTCGTTTCGGCGACCGCTTCGCTCGCAGCCAGCCGCGGGCGCCGTCCGCGCCGCGGCCGTTCGACCGGCTGTTCGGGGGCGGGTTGTATCTCTTCGGGAACCCCGGCCCCGAGCGAGGCGATGCGCTCCCGCAATTCGCGCTTTTTGAGTTTGGAGCCGTCGATGCCCAGCACCGCGGCGATTTCACGTAATTCGGATAGACTTTTACCCGAGAGCGCTTCCAGATCCTGCATATATAATAAGGTCGTTGTTGATGATTGCCGGACGGAATGTCCGGCTGTCGGATGATTTCCGTGCAAAGATAATACAATTTTTCGAAAAAAGAAAAACGATCGGCGGGCGGAATCCCTCTTTTTCTTCCGTTTTGTCAGCCTCGGTGCTGCCGGTCTGTCAAATTGTCAGCCTCCGGCGGCGGCCGCTGACAAAAATACTGCCAACCCGGGCTTGGCACACCAATTGTTGGAAAAGGGGTTGTCCGTGCGAAACAGACAGCAAACAACAAGTATAACCTCAAAAAAACAGAAAGAACCATGAACGTAAAACCCTTATCGGATCGGGTGCTCATCCTCCCGAATCCCGCTGAAGAGAAGACCGCCGGAGGTCTGATTATTCCCGACACGGCCAAGGAAAAGCCGCTGGCCGGCAAGGTCATCGCCGTCGGCCCCGGCACGAAGGAGGTAACGATGGAAGTCAAGGAGGGCGACACGGTCCTCTACGGCAAGTACTCGGGCCAGGAGATCCAGGTCGACGGGACGGAGTACCTCATCATGCGTCAGAACGATATTCTGGCTATTATCTAACCGCTTAAAATCTTTACAACCATGGCAAAGGAGATCAAATATAATGTAGAGGCGCGCGAGCTCCTCAAGAAGGGCGTCGATGCGCTGTCGGACGCCGTGAAGGTAACGCTGGGCCCCAAGGGTCGCAACGTGATTATCGACAAGAAGTTCGGTGCACCGCAGATCACCAAGGACGGCGTCACGGTCGCCAAGGAGGTCGAGCTGGAGGATTCGTTCGCCAACATGGGCGCCCAGATGGTCCGCGAGGTCGCTTCGAAGACCAACGACGATGCGGGCGACGGTACGACGACCGCCACGGTGCTGGCACAGGCCATCATCGGTGTGGGTCTGAAGAACGTTACGGCCGGCGCCAACCCGATGGATCTGAAACGCGGCATCGACAAGGCCGTCTCGACGGTCGTAACGTCGCTGCGCGAACAGTCGCAGGAGGTCGGTTCGGACTTCGCGAAGATCGAGCAGGTAGCCACCATTTCGGCCAACAACGACTCGAACATCGGCAAGCTGATCGCCGAGGCGATGGCCAAGGTCAACAAGGAGGGTGTCATCACGGTCGAGGAGGCCAAGGGCACCGAGACGCACGTCGAAGTGGTCGAGGGCATGCAGTTCGACCGCGGTTACATCTCGGCCTACTTCATCACCGATCCCGAGAAGATGGAGGCGCAGCTCGAGAAGCCCTACATCCTGATCACGGACAAGAAAGTTTCGACCATGAAGGAGCTTATGGGCATTCTGGAGCCGGTGGCACAGAGCGGCCGTTCGCTGCTGATCATCGCCGAGGATGTCGATGGCGAGGCCCTCTCGGCCCTCGTGGTGAACAAGCTGCGCGGCACGCTGAAGATCGCCGCCTGCAAGGCTCCGGGCTTCGGCGACCGCCGCAAGGAGATGCTCGAGGATATCGCCGTGCTGACCGGTGCGACCGTGATCTCGGCCGACAAGGGCATGAAGATCGAGGATGCCGGTCTCGAAATGCTGGGTACGGCCGACAAGGTGACGCTCAACAAGGAGAATACGACGATCGTCGATGGCGCCGGCGAGAAGCAGGCCATCGCTGCCCGTGTGGCGCAGATCCGCGCCTCGATCGAGAAATCGACCTCGGATTACGATCGCGAGAAGCTGCAGGAGCGTCTGGCCAAGCTGGCCGGCGGTGTGGCTGTCCTCTACGTGGGTGCCGCTACGGAGGTCGAGATGAAGGAGAAGAAGGACCGCGTAGACGACGCCCTGGCTGCAACGCGTGCCGCTGTCGAGGAGGGCATCGTCCCGGGCGGCGGCGTAGCCTACATCCGCGCCACGAAGACCCTCGAAGGGATGAAGGGTGCCAACGACGACCAGACGACCGGTATCCAGATCGTAAAGCGTGCCATCGAGGAACCGCTGCGCCAGATCGTCGCCAATGCTGGCGGCGAGGGCTCGGTGGTTGTGAACAAGGTTCGCGAGGGGAAAGGCTCGTTCGGCTACAACGCCCGCGACGACCGCTACGAGGATATGCTCGCAGCCGGTATCATCGACCCGACGAAGGTGTCGCGCGTAGCACTCGAAAACGCCGCTTCGATCGCTTCGATGTTCCTCACGACCGAGTGCGTGCTTGCCGAGAAGAAGTCCGAGCAGCCCGCCGTGCCGGCAATGCCTGCCGGCGGCATGGGCGGCATGATGTAGTCACCGCCGGTGCTCGATAATGACGGCCGCCCCGCGCAATGCGGGGCGGCCGTCTGTTTTTATGCTATATCGAATTTTGAAGAGAACTAAAAATCCTGAATGCAATCGGATTCTCGGAAAAATTTCAGTACTTTTGTGTTGGAATTGAGACAACTCTTTCCGGATATATGAAAAGAAGCGTTATGCTCATCTTGTGAATTGGAAACGTAGGAAATTTCACAATTACACACAAGGATAGCATAGTGGTTCTCACGCATTAGCGTGGGCTGCTATTACTACATTCGTGTGTATAGGTTTTCCTACGACCTCCAATTCAGAACGTGGCATTTGCAGTTCCACGCTTCGTGTATAAACAGTCCTTGTGGCAACTGGAGGACAAAAATGATTCACAACACTACAAATGAAACCGATTCGATGTCTAACGGTAATTTGGGGCTGTATCCTGATGTTGGGAGCGTGTGCTCCGCTTCGTGTTCCGGTAATCGTAAAAAACGCGCCGGTGGAAACTTTTAAGTATGCGTATATTTTACCGACAAAAGAGTTGATCTCCAGTACCGGGAGCACCTTTGGCGGGCAATATGGGATATACGGCTCATCGACTACGAAGAGCGTTAATCCGGGCGATATCATATCGGGGGCGCTCATCCAAAAAGGATATATCGTATTGCCGGAAATCAAATCTGAATTAGCCGAAGAGACGTTGATTGTAAATTATGGCGAGAGCGGCAGGCGAAATCGCGGATTTGGTTACACGATAGAGGTAACGATCCAATTCATATCGGCTTCAACGAATGAACTGGTATGTTCATGCACTGCAGAGGGGCAAGGATCGACTGAGGCGGACGATATTCGTCAGGCGATCAAGCGGGCGTTGGACGGTTTATTTGCGAAGTAGTTTGGTGCTCGATAATGACTGCCGCTCCGCATTGCGCGGGGCGGCTGACTGTTTTTATAGCGGCGGTACGGACTGGGAACGTGCCGGCAATACGCAAAAGTGAGGTATTTGGCGCGATGCCGGCGGCGGATAATCCTTATTTTTGGGTATAGGAGCGATGGCGGAAGGAAGGTATCTTTGCGTGTCAAAAAAACGGATCGATGAACAGCCTCTCCGAATATCGCGCGACGGACCGCATGCGGGACTTGATCGGTGACAACAGTGCCCTGCTCATGGTGATGAGCCGTTTCGGCATTTCGCTCGGCTTCGGCGACAAGTGCGTGCGCGAGATCTGCGAAGAACAGGGGGTGGACACCCCCACGTTCCTGGCTGTCGCCAACTTCGGCCGCGGCCGCAGCGTCGATCTGTCTACCCTCTCGCTCGCTACGCTGATCGACTATCTGCAGCGTGCGCACACCTATTTTTTGGATTTCAACCTGCCGGCTATCCGCCGCAAGCTGATCGAGGCGATCGACTATGCGAGCCGCAGCGATGTGGCCCTGCTCCTCGTCAAGTTCTACGATGAGTATGTGACGGAGGTCCGCCGTCACATGGAGTACGAGAATACGACCGTCTTCGCCTATGTCGGGCAGCTGTTGCAGGGACGGCTGGACCGCCGCTACACGATCGCGGCCTTCGCCGAGAAGCATAACGCGATCGGTCCGAAGCTGCGGGAGCTCAAGGAGCTGATCATCCGCTACTACCCTGGCCGTGAGAATAACCTGCTGAACGCCGTGCTGTTCGACCTTATCAACTGCGAACAGGACCTGACGTCCCATTGCCGCGTCGAGGACCAGCTCTTCGTTCCGGCTGTCGAGCTGCTCGAGGATTCGCTGCGCCGGCAGGGCGATTCGGTCTTCGCCGAGGAGCCTGCCACCGTGCCCGCACCCGCCGCTGATGCGGAAACCTTGAGCCAGCGCGAACGCGAAATCATCGCCTGCGTGGCCAAAGGGATGACCAACAAGACGATCGCCGACCGTCTTTGCCTTTCGATCCACACCGTCACCACGCACCGGCGCAACATCACGGCGAAGCTGCAGATTCACACCGCTGCCGGTCTCACGATCTACGCCATCGTGCACAAACTCGTCTCGCTGCAGGAGATCGAGGCGGCGATGTAACTCCTTGTAAATGGAATCGGCGCGGTCGCGCCGGCAGCAAACGACGATCGACCGAGAAAATCGCCTCCGAATGTTTCGGGGGCGGCTTTTTTTCGGCTGTCCTGCTTTTTTTTGAAAAAAATACGCACAACATTTGGAAAAATGCAAATATATCGGTTATCTTTGTATCGGAATCCGATATATCGAATTCCGAAATAAATCCGATCGACCGATGAACACGACGAACAATGCCCTGACGGAGGCTGTCTATTACATCCTGCTGGCCCTTACCGAGCCGCTGCACGGCTACGGCATCATGCAGCGGACGGCGGCTTTGAGCGGCGGCCGGCTCGTCATTTCGGCCGGTACGCTTTACGGCGCTCTCTCGACACTGCTCGAAAAGGGGTGGATCGAGCAGTCGGAGCCGGCTTGCGCCGGTCGCAAGAAGACCTACCGCCTTACGCCGACGGGGCGTGCCGTGTTGGAAGCCGAGCTCGAACGGTTGCGCGAATTAGTACGCAACGGCGAACGCATCTTATTCGAAGAAACACGATAAAGCCATGAAAGAGAAAAAAGAGTACCGCACCGTCTGGCGCTTCTTCACGATCGCCGACTACGAGCGCGAGGAGTGCTGGTTGAACGATAAGGCCGCCGCAGGGTGGCTCTTCTTCCGTCGGAACGGATTCCGCTACCGCTTCCGGCGAGGGACGCCCGATGTGTTCCGCTACCGGGTCGATTTCGTCGAGCGCATGGCCGACGACCGGGTCAGCGAGGCCTATTTCAACTTTCTGACCGAGTGCGGCAGCCGGGTCGTCTATGAGGACAACCGGCGGATCTACCTGCAGCGAGCGGTGGCCGATGGTCCCTTTGAGGGCGACGACGACTATGCCCGGCTGCGGCGGGCGAACAAGGCCTACGACTTCGCTGTTAGCATGTTCTGCCGAATGTCGCGGATCTTCGCGGTCATCGTGTCGCTCGGTCTGCTCTGCTGGGGGCTCTTTCCCGCAATCGAATTTCTGCGGGATTACACGCTCGGGGCGGCTTTCGGCGCTCTGGTGGCGCTGGCAACGATCTGGGTGCCGGTCGTGCAGCGGCTGCGCCGGCGGGTGAACCGGCTGGTCGATGAGGTCGGCGTGAGGCGGTAAGGAGGCTTCCGGGATGTAATATTGAATCATGAATTTGCGCCCGTGAGGGCGCAGCAATCTGCAGACATTGTTCGTTGTGGATAGCCTTTTGTCCTGATCGATCGCGCAGCGATCGGCAGCCCGCAGCCGCCCCCCGGGCGGAGGGCTGCTCCTCTACGTCGCAACCCCATCCCCTATTTAATTTTGAATTACAGCCTTGAAAAAGCCGATCGGGCCCGCTGTCCGAAAACAGCGGGCCCGATCGGCGTAAGGCCGTTCCCGTCAGAAGACGTTCTTGCGTTTGGCGGTGCGCAGCGGAATGACTTCGATCGGTTCGGGCTCCTCGGCGGGGATGATATCCTGGTAGGCCTTTTCGATGCCCGACTCCTCCTGCACGGCCAGCGCCTCGGGACCGAAGGGAATGTTGCGGTAGACCTTCGTCCCCTCGATCGTCGTGCCGTTGCCGCTGTTCACGAGGCGGTTGTCCTTGACGAAGTTATTCACGAGACGGATGTCGTAGTCGCGGTCCGAGTCGATATGCAACCAGAGCTGGTAGAGGCTGACGACGAAGTTCTCCTCGATAAGCCAGCCCGACGAGCCGTCGTCGGGGTAGATGCAGCGCGGACCGTCGAAGAGGTAGTTGCGGCGGGCCACCGATCCCGGCTGGCGTCCCAGCATGTAGATGATGCCGCCGTCGGAGAGCATCTGATGCGTGTGGCCGGCGCGGTTGTAGCTGATCGAGTTGCCGCCGGCGACCTTCGATTCGGGAATCTTCGCATTGCCCCACCACCAGCCGAGGGCGATGGCGCTGTAGGGCACGCCGTAGATGTCGTTGTGGTCGTAGCGGACGTTCCGGACGAAGAAGCCCAGCAGCGCCTCGGCCTGGCGGAAGTCGAGGCTGATGTTGCGGATGTAGTTGTTCGTTACGGCGATGTCGCGGCAGACACCCTCGATGCCCGGGGCGTAGACGCAGCCCGGGTCGCCGTCGCCAATCTCGTAGTGCTGCGGGTGGCCGACGCTCACGGCATTGCCTAACAGATCGTTGAAGTAGCAGCCCGTCACCTCCGAATCGCTGACGTCGTTCACGAGGTTCACCGCCACGGCCGCGCCGAGATGTTCGAAGCGGTTGCGGATGAAGCGGATGTTGCGGGCGTTCTTTACCTCAATCGTGCCGGCCGGCACGTCGCAGCTGTTGTATTTGGTCGGATGCCAGTTGCCGTCGGGGATGTACTTCATCGCGAGCCCCAGCGACTGGATGCCGCCGAAGCCGTGCGATCCCTCCAGCTCGACCAGGTTCCAGGCGTCGTGCGAGAAGGTGATCCCCTCGAAGGTGATGTTTTCGACGTTCGAGGCGCACGACGAACCGGCAATGCGGAGCAGACCTTCGGTCAGCGGGGCGATCACCTCGGCCTTCGACATATCCTCGCCGCGGCTCATATAATAAATGGTCCGGTTCGCGCGATCGAAGTAAAACTCGCCCGGACGGTCGAGCAGCTCATAGGCGTTGCGGATCATGAAGGCGCCGGTGAACTTGGTCTTGCCGGCCCAGGCCAGCGAGTTGAGAATCGTCGAATAGGGCTGTTGCAGCGCCATGGCGATCTCGTCGCCCCACTTTTCGATCTTCGAGACGCAGAGGGTCTTCTCGGTCCAGACGTTGTTCTGGAGCAGTTCGACATCCTCGGGGTTGCGGAAGGGCATCACCTCGGCACCAGCCGCGAAGCGGATCCCCTCGACGCTTTTGCCAGCGCCGAAGGCCCACGGCTCGTCGCCCGTAACGGTGATTTCGCCGTAGCTGCCCAGCGCGGTGACCGGCGTCTCGGTGCCGGCCATGCGGGCGCGGCGGCCGTTGACGAGGAGCGTACGCTGCTTGCGGTCGCTCTCGAAGGTGGCCTTGTAGAGGTTGCCGTGCACCTGCTCCCAACCCTCGATGCGGACGCCGCCGCTGATGACGGGCCGTTCGCCGGCGGCCGCCTCGAAGCGGACGGTGTGGCCGTTCCGGCCGCCCAGCGCCTCGTTCAGCACGAGCGGTCGGTCGAAGTGGTAGGTGCCGCCGTGCATCCGCACGACGACGTCGCTCTTTTGGTTCTTGACCGCCTTGCGGAGTTGTTTGACCGCTTCGGTGAAGGTCTCGGGCGTAGCCTCGATCACCTGCTGGGCGGAGGCTGTCGCGCCTGCGCAGAGCAGCAGCAGTAGGATCAGTTGTTTTTTCATGCGTATCTGTGGTTTTGTGTTCGTTCGGGTTCGTGGTGTTTGTCGGAAAGTTCGGTCGCGCAGCGATCGGCAGTCTTGTTTCGGTCCGTCAGGACCGGCAACCCGCAGTTTTTTTTCCCCCCCCCTGGCGGAGGGCTGCTCCTTTCCGTCGCAAGCCCATCCGCTCGGCTGCGGGCTTGTCTCTTGCGACTGGAATCGACCTCGGTAGAGGTCGGCAGCCCGCAGCCGCCCCGGGCGGAGGGCTGCATTTCGCGACCCGCAGGTCCGCTCGTGCGTGCCCACCGCTCGGCTGCGGGCCGACATTGCATCCGAAAGGAGGATTGCCGCCACGTTCCCGCAGGCCCGCTCCGAGCATGCCCTCCGCGGGCTGCGTCCCGAGAATACAAGTCGGTTGCAAAGCGACCTCCGGCCGGACTACACAAAGATACGAACCGGGGGCGGATTTCCCAACTTTTCGGGGGCTTTTTTCGCCGGGAGCCCCCCGCCGCTCCCGAAAAGTATAAAAAGGGGGGCCGGGCCGCGGTTTTTCGATCTTTTTTGCCTATATTTGTTCTCGCATGCTCTTTTGTCTGCTGCACACGACAGCGCGAAAGAGCGAACGGATAACCCCCCGAACGAAGAATCCACGAAGAATCCTCGAACGAAAAACGAATAAAACCTATGCGAATCGATCTTCTCTTTCAACTGGCGGGCGTGCTGTGTCTGACGCTGCCTGTCGGGGCTGCGGCTGCCGGCAAACCGTGGAAACAGGCCTCCTGCACTCCCGTAAGCGATGTGCGGAGTTTTCCCGCCACCCGCTATGGCAATCCTTTCGGCGGCTCGGACCGCAGCATTCTCCAGATCGCACCCGAGGCGGCGGGGCTCGAAGGCATCCGCCTGCCCCTGCATGCCGACGGCAAGCTGGCCGCAACGACGCTTGAACTGCGCTTTGCGTCGCCCGCCCGGCTCGTGATCGCCGCCCCTTCGCGTGAGGCGCTGGATGCGCTGTCGCTCGGCGGCGGCGTACCGGCCGCCGAACCGATGCTCCGCTCGGCCCTCTCGGTCACGGAGCTGCCGGCGCTCGACCTCTATGGCGTGCGCTATGCGAAGGGCGTCCACACGATCGGGATCCCGGAGGGCGCCGAACCGGTGGTGATCCTGGGCGCCGTGGCCGCCTCGCAGCGCGGCTCGGGGGCCGATCTTGAACTTCCGAGCGGTGCCGACTACCCCGCTTTCACGATCGAGGGCTTCTCCGAGAAGCCGGCCCTCTTCACGATCCTCGGCGGCGAGGACGCCCCCGTGGTCGATGAGGGCATGCCCGGCACGGAGACGATCCAGGGCGGTTTCGAAGGGGGCCAGCTGATCAAGGTCGGCGACACCTACCACATGTTCCCCACCGAGCGGGCCGGCGAGATCGGCCGTCCGGCCAAGTACGACCGCATCAAGACGCGTATCGGCCACTGGACGAGCAAGGACGCGATCCACTGGACGCGGCAGTCCACCCTCTACCAGGCGAGCGGCGTCTATGCCGTCTCGCACGATGACAACCCGATGAACGACCGCCGCGCGGCCATCTGGTCCTACATGCCGATCTTCAACAAGGCCAAAAACCGCTGGCAGGGCCACTACCTCGCCTATACCTGCGACAGCGTCGTGGCGCCGAACCACTCGTTCGGCCGCATCTGGCGCTGCGAATCGGTGGTCGAGGGGATCGGGGGGATCGGCGGTCCCTACCGCGACTGCGGCATCGTGATCGAACCCGGACTGGATTCCGAACTTTGGGAGGGCCGCCAGGGCGTCGCCTCCTTCTTCCCCTACCGTGTGGGCGGGAAGTGGTACGCCTTCATCAGCGGCGCCTACCCCTACCGGACGAAGGCCGACTATCCGCTGGGCGGCAAGCCGACGCACTGGTACGTCGGACTGGCCGAGGCCGACGATCTCGAGGGTCCCTGGACGCGCATGAAGGAGCTTAACCCGATCACCTCGATCCACCCGCGCTTCGTCGAGAACCCGATCGTCTCGCAGCTGCCGAACGGCCTCTACATCGCCGTCTTCGACGGCGGCCCCGAGTGGCTGCATCTGCCGAACATGCTGGCCTATACCCTCTCGAAAGACGGAATCCACTGGAGCGCGGCGCACTACCTGCCGATCGACACGAAAGTCGCCCGGTGGTGGCATACGATGCGCACGCCGCTCGGGCTGATTCCCGAGGGCGACGACGTCTATACGATCGTCTATGCCGCGATCGACAACCACAAGCGTTTCCATCCGATGGGCATGGTGCGGGTCAAGCTCGACCGGCAGGTGCTCGACGAAGTGGCGAAGGAGCTGTAGAGGTTGCGGCGGAGCAGCTTTGTGTCCGTTCGTCGCGCAGCGACGGCGGGCCGCAGCCTTCCCCGGCGGAGGCCCGCAGCTCCTTCGCGTCGCAGGCGTGCTCCGCAGGCTGCGGTCCGATAATAATCTGCCGCTGTCCCGCCCGCGATGCCATGACGATCCGCCGCCCGCAATGAATGAAGAATAACCAAAACAACAAAACCCATAATGAAACAACCGAAGAAATATGCCGGCGTCGTCGTTCCGATGGCGACGCCCGTGCGCGAGGGGGCGGTCGATCTGGCTGCCGTCGAGAAGATCATCCGCTCGTTCGCCGATGCGAAGGTCGATGCCCTGGTGATGGGCACGACGGGCGAAGGCAACTCCGTGCCGCTGGGCGAGGGCATCGACATGGTCCGTGCGGCCGTCGAGGCCGCCGAGGGCCGCATCCGTGTCTATGCCGGCGTGACGGGTCTCTGCCCGAAGGAGCAGCTCTCGCAGATCGAGGGCTTTGCGCGGGCCGGCGCCGATGCCGCCGTGGCCGTGCTGCCGGGCTACTACGCCCTCACCGAGCAGCAGATGATCGCCTACTACACGATGCTGGCCGACCACGCCTCGATTCCCGTGATGCTCTACAACATCCTGGCGACGACCCACCTCTCGATCCCCGTCGAGGCGGTGCGCCGGCTCGCCGACCACCCCAACATCGTCGGACTGAAGGATTCGGAGCGCGACCCTGAACGGCTGGCGCAGTGCATCGAACTCGCCCGCGGCCGCGCCGACTTCTCCTACTTCTGCGGCTGGGCGGCGCAGTCGGCCCACGCGCTCGAACTGGGTGCCGACGGCATCGTCCCCAGCACGGGCAACTTCGTGCCGAAGCACTTCCGCGCCCTCTACGAGGCGGCCCTCCGCGGCGACCGCGACGAGGCGAACCGCCTGCAGCAGCTCACCGACTCGATGGCCGCCGTCTACCAGCAGGGCCGCCCGCTCGGACAGCAGCTGGCCGCCCTCAAACGCATCATGGAGCGCCTCGATCTGTGCGGCCGCGAGATGCTGCCGCCCCTTACGATGCTCTCCGACGAGGAGTACCGCACCATCGACAAGCAGATCGCCGCTTTCAAGCTCGAATAACCCGCCTGCCGGAGCGGGGCGGCCCGTGCGGCATCCGCCGCGGCGCCGCCCCCTCCCGGCCGCAATCGCCCGACAGGGGCTTTTGAACGAGACTACCAACCCGAAACAACCTTTCTTGCATGACACCTTCACTTCATTGGGTCGATATCGCCCTGGTCCTCGCGAGCGTCGTCTTCGTGATGCTCTTCGGCCTGCGTTTCGCCCACAAACAGAATTCGACCTCGAGCTACTTCGCCGCGGGCGGCGCGCTCCCCTCGTGGGCGATCGGCATGTCGATCTTCGCGACGCTCATCAGCAGCGTCACCTTCCTCGCCTACCCCGGCGCCGCTTACGGCGGCAACTGGATCCTGCTCGTGCAGGGGCTCATGGTGCCGATCGTGCTGCTGGGCATGATCTGGTTCATCGTGCCGCTCTTCCGGCGCGTCATCAAGCTGAGCACCTATGAATATTTCGAACGCCGCTTCGGCTGGGGCGCCCGCCTCTACGGCTCGCTGGCCTTCCTGCTCACCCACTTCTCGAAGATGGGCACCGTCTTCTTCCTCGTCAGCCTCGCCATCGCCCAGTTCATGGGCTGGAACATCTACGCCATCATCTTCGGCATCGGCATCGCCGTGACGATCCTCACGCTGCTGGGCGGTATCGAAGCGGTGGTCTGGATGGACGTGATCCAGGGCTTCATCCTCATCGCCGGAGGCCTTACCTGCGCCGCGATCCTCCTCTTCGCCCCCGAGGGCGGCCCGGCAGCCGTCTGGGAGGTGGCCCGCGAGGCGCACAAGATCGACGTGGGTCCCTATGCTTTCGACTTCGTGCAGCTGACTTTCTGGGTGATGGTCGTGAACGGCATCTTCTACGCCATCCAGAAGTACGGCACCGACCAGACGATCGTGCAGCGCTACCTCACGGCCCGCGACGACCGCTCGGCCAAGAAGGCGGCCTACATCGGCGTGCTGGCCAGCGTCCCCATCTGGACCCTCTTCATGTTCATCGGCACCTGCCTCTACGCCTACTACCGGATCGAGGGCGGTCTGCCCGAGGGGATCAAGTCGGACGACGTCTTCCCCTACTTCATCGCCACGCAGCTGCCGATCGGCGTGAAAGGCCTTATCATCTCGGCCCTCGTGGCGGGCGCCATTTCGTCGCTCGACTCCGACCTGAACTGCTTCGCCGCCATCGGCGTGCAGGACTTCTACGTGCGCCGGCATCCCGAGAGCACGGACCGGCAGCGGCTGGCGCTCGGCCGCTGGATCGTCGCCGGGGCGGGTGCGGCCTCCATCGCCATCGCCGCGATCTACGCCTATTGGGACGGCGAGGGGATCCTCGGCGTGCTGTTCGGCCTCTACGCCATCTTCTCGTCGGGTATCGTCGGGCTCTTCCTGCTCGGCCTGCTCTCGCGCCGCGCCAACAAGCGGGGGCTGTGGGTCGGCCTCACGGCCTGCATCCTCTTCACGGCCTATGCGGTGCTGACCTCGTCGAAGTTCATGATCGGCGGCGAGAAACAGCTGCTGCTCGACCTCGGTTCGTGGAATTTCACCCACAACAAGATGATGCTCGGCGTTTACAGCCACCTGATCGTCTTCTTCGTCGGTTGGGCGGCTTCGTACCTCTTCCCGCGCGAGGAGGTCGATGAGAACCTGACCATCTACGGATACCTCAAAAAACGGAAGGCGGAACGATAGCTCCCGCCGGGGTCCGGCCCGGCAGCCGGCGCCCGAAACGCATAAAGCAACATACAACCATGAAAATCGTAACCTTGCAACAACCCTCGCGCGTCGTGTTCGGCGAGGGTGCCGCCGAGCGATTCGCCGACGAGTTCCTTGCACACGGATTCCGCAAACTCTTCCTGCTGACGGCGCCTCCGATCCGTCCGCTCATCGCCGACACGGTGGCCCGGATCGAACAGGGCGGCGCCGAAGTGCGCATCTACGACCGCATCACGGCCGAACCGGCCCTCGATGAGGTCGTGGGGATCATCGAGGAGGCGCGCACGTTCGGAGCCGACAGCGTCGCCGGCATCGGCGGCGGCAGCGTGCTCGACACGGCCAAGGTGGCGGCCGTCTTCGCGCCGAGCCGCCAGCGCGTGGCCGACTGCTTCGGCACGGGGCTCGTCGAGCGGCGCGGTTTGTGGTGCGCCTGCCTGCCGACCACGTCGGGCACGGGCAGCGAAGTGTCACCCAATGCCATTCTGCTCGACCGGGCCGAGAAGCTCAAGAAGGGGATCGTCAGCCCCCACCTGCTGGCCGACGCCGCCTACATCGATCCGCTGCTGACGCTGACCGTGCCGGCCCGGATTACGGCCGAGACGGGCATGGATGCCCTGACGCACTGCATCGAGGCCTTCACGAACCGCTTCGCCCACCCCGTCGTGGACCGCTATGCGCTGACGGGCATCGAACTTATCGCTGCCAACCTCGAACGTGCCGTGAAAGACGGCAGCGACCGCGAGGCGCGGACGGCCCTCTCGCTGGGCAGCTACTACGGCGGCCTCTGCCTCGCGCCGGTCAACACGGCGGCCGTGCACGCCCTCTCCTACCCGCTGGGCGGCGAATACCATATTTCGCACGGACTGGCGAATGCCATCCTGCTGCCGACGGTGATGCGCTTCAACATGTCGTCCGACTGGGAGAAGCACGCCGCCATCGCCCATGCCGTCGGTGTCGATTGCACGGGTCTTACGACCGAGGAGGCGGCCCGCCGCGGCGTGGAGCGGATCGCGGAGCTTTCGAAGCGCTGCGGCATTCCCGCGACCCTCACGGAGCTGGGCATCGGCCGCGAGAAGGTCGGCGAGCTGGCCGACGCCGCGATGAAGGTGACGCGCCTACTGGTGAACAACCCGCGCGAGGTGACCCGCGCGGATGCAGTCGCAATCTATAACGAACTCTATTGATCCGATGAATACCTTACCGATTTTAGCCATTACGATGGGCGACCCCGCGGGGGTCGGCCCCGAGATCATCGCCATGTCGCTCGCGCAGGAGCAGCCCTACACGCTGTGCCGCCCGTTGGTGGTCGGCGATGCCGCCATGATGGAGTTGGGCATCCGCTCGGCCGGTGTCGATCTGAAGGTGCGCCCCGTCGGGTGCGTGGCCGACGCCCGCTTCGAGCGCGGAACGGTCGATGTCTTCGATCTGAAGCTCATCGACGCGGCGTCGTTCGCCTACGGCGTCGTCTCGGCCCAGTGCGGCCATGCCGCTTTCGAGGCGGTCCGCACAGCGATCGAGCTGGCGATGAAAGGCGAAGTGGACGGCACGGTGACGGCTCCGCTCAACAAGGAGGCGCTGCATGTCGCCGGCCACGACTTCGCCGGCCACACGGAGATCTACGCCCACTACACGGGAACGAAGAAGTATGCCATGCTGCTGGCCGATGACCGCATGCGCGTGATCCACGTCTCGACGCACGTCTCGCTGCGCGAGGCCTGCGACCGCGTCCGGAAGGAGCGCGTGATCGCCGTGACGGAGCTCATACTCGATGCCTGCCGCAGCTTCGGGATCGCCGATCCGCACATCGGTGTCGCCGGACTGAATCCCCACGCAGGCGAAGGGGGCCTCTTCGGCGACGAGGAGATCCGCGAGATCATTCCTGCGATCGAGGAGATGCGCGCCCGCGGCTGGAACGTCGAGGGGCCCGTGCCGCCCGATTCGCTCTTTTCGCGCGCCCGGTCGGGACAGTTCGACGGATGCGTGGCCATGTACCACGACCAGGGCCACATCGCCTTCAAGGTGGGCGGCTTCGAGTGGGACCGCAAGACGCAGCGCATGGTGGCCGTCAAGGGGGTTAACATTACCCTCGGTCTGCCGATCATTCGCGTATCGGTCGATCACGGCACGGCGTTCGACGTGGCCGGCAAGGGAATCGCCAACCCCGATGCGATGCTGATGTCGATCGAGTATGCGGCTTTGATGGCCAAGAACAGAAAGCGGTAAAGACAGGGGGCGGGCTGCGGCGGCTTCGTGGAAGCCGCAAATTCAGCATTCAAAATTCAAGATTCAAAATTAAATTCGGGCTGCAGCCTGCGGAAGGCACGCTCGAAGCGGACCTGCGGGACGCGAATTGCGGGCCTTCGCCGCCGGGAGGCTGCGGCCCGCCGATGCCTGCGGCATCGATCCCGTGCAAAAGAGCCTGCAGTCGAATCGGAAAGGCCTTGTTGAGAGGCAAGCCCGCAGCCGAGCGGACGGGCCTGCACGAGCGGACCTGCGGGACGCGAAGATGCAGCCCTCCGCCCGGGGGCGGCTGCGGGCTGCCGATTGCTTCACAATCGAATTTGCGGCAAAACACCTTCCACCCAAACCGGCGGCTGCGGGCTGCCGGTCGCTCTGCGACCGAATTTGCCCCCTCCGTAACCGGGACTGCGGGCTGCCGGTCCTGACGGGCCGGAATAACACTGCAGCCCGCTGACCTCGAGTCAGATTTCAGTCACAAGAAAAACTTGCGTTCGAACACGACCGACGAACATTGAAAAAACGAACAATCGCATGAAACTGCTGGTCATAGCCGACGATATTACGGGCGCCGCCGAAATGGCGGGTGTCGCGCTCGGTTTCGGCTGCCGCGTGCGCTTCACCACTTCGGCTGACCGATTGACGGGCGACGGGGAGGTCTGCGTGCTGGCGACCGACACCCGCTCGATGTCACGGCAGGAGGCGGTGGCAGCCACGGCGGCGATCGTCGACCGGCTGCGCGACCTTGCGCGGTCCGGGGCGCTCGACGGCGTGCGCCTCTTCAAAAAGACCGATTCGGCGCTGCGCGGCCACCTCGCCGCCGAGCTGCGCGAGCTGCTGCGGGCGGGCTTCGACCGGGCCCTGCTGCTGCCGGCCAACCCCTCGAAGGGGCGATGCATCGTTGGCGGACGCTATTTGATCGGCGGCGTGCCGATTGATCGGACCCTCTTTCGGAACGATCCCGAATTCCCGGCCGTGACGGCCGATGTCGTGCAGCTCCTCGGCGGCGGTGCCGATCTTCGCTGCGTGGCGCCCGATGCGGAGCGGCTCGAACGGGGCATCTCGATCGGCGAGATGCCCGACGAGGCGGCGGTCGACCGCTTTTTGGCCCGCTTCGGTGCGGAACCGCTGCTGCTGGCCGGGGCGGCCGATGCTTTTCGGGCGCTGCTGCGCCGCGAAGGGTTTACAGAACGCCCCCTGCCCCCCTTTGCGGGGTTGGGCGACCGGTGCGCGTTGATCGTGTTGGGCAGCACCGTGCGGCACGACCTGACGGCCGAGCCCTGGTTCCGGCGCCGCCGGGTGGCGGTCGTGCCGATGCCCGATGCCGTCTTCGAGGGCGGCGAGCCGGCTGCGTGGATCGCGGCGTGCCGGGCGGAGCGTGCCGGAGCACTTCTGCTGCACATTCCGCAGCAGGTGCAGGTGGACGGAGCCCGGGCGCGGCATCTCCGGGCTGCCATGGCTACGACCGTCGCCGAGTTGGTCCGGACGGAGCGCCCCGAGGAGTTGGTGATCGAGGGCGGCGCTACGGCCTATGCGATCCTCGATGCGCTCGGCTGGCGGGATTTCACCGTCTCCGACCAGATCGCTCCCGGGGTCGTGCGGCTCCACTGCCCCGCTGCCGGCGTACACCTTACCTTCAAGCCCGGCAGCTACGACTGGGGGCCGACCTTCGTGTAAGGTTCGCAAACGAAAAAATGCGGCGTCCGACCTGCCAAAGGTCGGACGCCGTTTTTTACCGGAACTGTCGCCCGTCCCGCTCCGGTCAGTTGTTGGCCTTCATCACGTGCGACGGGTTCTCGGTGGCGGCGTGCCAGCTGCGGGCCGTCACCGTGGCGACCGTGATGACGGTGACAACAGCGAAGGCCGCGACGAAGATCCACCAAGCGATCGGCGTGCGGTAGGCGAATTGCGAGAGCCAGCGGTCGAGGATCGCATACCCGGCAGGGATCGCCACGACGGCGCAGAGAAGGACGATGCGGAGGAACTGGCGGTTGAAAAGGGCGAGGATCTCCCCTACCGTGGCGCCGTTCACGCGGCGGATGCCGATCTCGCGGCGGCGGCACTGCGTCTCGAAGAGCACCAGCCCGAAGACCCCCATCATGGCGATCAGGATCGAGAGCATCGAGAAGAGCAGCACGAGCGTCGAGAGCTTCCGCTCTTGCTGGTAATTGCTTTCGAGCTCTTCGTCGATGAAGCGCGGCTCGATCCGCTCCGGCTCGATCGAGGGGTCGAACCCGAGGATCGTGCGGCGGATGCAGTCGCGCGCCCGGTCGGTGGCGACACCCGCCGCCATGCGGATGTAGAGGTGGTTCGGGACGGGCTTGGAGCGCCGGCTGACGGTGAAGAGGAAGGGCTCCAAACCGAATTGCATCGGTTTGAAGTGGAAATCTTCGCAGAAACCGATCATCCGGGACGTGCTGCCGTCGCTGCTCGGGAACTGTGTTTTGAGGGTCAGGCCGAATTGCCGTTTCGCCGTCTCGTTGGCGATGAAGAGCTCCCCATCGGCCGCCTCATCCGTTTGGACGAACTGGCGTCCATCCAGCAGGTTGATCTCCATCATCTCCAGGAAATTCCAGGACACGCGGCAACTGTTGAAAAGATTCAGTTTTCCCGTTTCGGGATCGGTGTAGCCCCAGCCGTTGCGCTCCGGAGCCACGATTTCGCCGTCTGCCGCTGCGACCTCGGCCACCTCGGGATTCGCCCGCAGCTGGCCGATGAGGGCGTCGCGCCGCTCGAAGTTCGGCAGCGCCTCCTGCGGAACGGTGACGCTGTAGAGCTCTTCGCGGTCGAAGCCCATGTCGTAGCGCATCATGTAGCGGTGCTGCCGGTGGATCGTCAGCGTGGCCGCGATCAACACGAGTGCGATCGTATACTGCACGCCCACCAGCAGGTAGCGCAGCCGCCGCCCCGCATCGGTCGCCCGGAACGACCCCGTGACGACCAGCAGGGGCGGAAAGCGGGTGAGGTACCAGGCGGGATAGAGGCTCGCGGCGACGCCGGTCGCTAAGGCGAGGGCCAGCAGCCCCGCGGCCAGGCGCCACTCGGCGAAGATCGGGGCCGTAAGGTAGGCGGCCAGCGGCGTGTCGGCGAAGATCACCGCCAGCCCGAAGGCGATGACGGCAGCCGAGAAGATCAACCCGGCGGTCTCGAAGAGCAGGCCGATGCGCAGCTTCCATTGCGGGGCGCCGAAGATCTTGCCGATGTTGATCGCCCGGATACGCACCGGGATGAGGGCGAAGAAGAAGTTGACGAAGTTGATGAAGGCGACCGCGAGGATCAGCACGGCGATCGACAGCAGCGTCCAGGTGGTCGTGCGGTTTCCCTTCGCCGCGTCTCTCCCCTCGACCTCTTCGGCGAAATAGAGCTCCGTGAGGGGGTTGAGCGTCGGTGAGAGCAGCTTCAACTGAACGTCGAGCTATTCCGGCGATTCGCATTCGTCTTTAAGCAGTTGCACGAGCCGTTCGCGCATCTTCTCCTGCACGGCGGCGGGATCGCTGCCGGCGGCGAGCCGCAGGTAGAAGCAGTCTTGCCAGATGTTGGAGGGCACCTCCTCGGCCGGTGGTACCGGCACGAAGCCGTCGAGGTCGTCGAAGAAGCCCGGCGACCGGAGATCATCGAAGAGGGCGACGAGCGTGAAGCTCCGGTCGCTCTCGGCCCCCAGGCCGAGGTGGAGCCGGTCGCCGACCTCCAACCCGAGGCGGGCGGCGGTCGAGGCCTTGAGCATCAGGTCGTCGGGGCTTCGCAGCGCGTCGAACGACCCCGCGGCGGCCCGGAGCCCGAAGACGTCGAGCCCCTCGCGCTCGCCTTTCGAGAGGCAGAGGGTGAAGTTGTCGATCGAGTGGCGGCGCTTGATCGAAAACTCCGTATCGGTCCCTCGGAGGAGGATCGAGCCGCCCGCCTCGATCTCGGGAATTTCGCTGCAGAGCTCCTGCGGGATGGTCCGGTCCCACGTCATCGCCCGCCGCCCCTCGTTGTACCAGCTGGGATGCTCGAGCCGGTAGGTGCGCCCGGATTCGGGAACCCGCCGGTTGTACGAAAAGTCGTAGTGTACCTGGACGGCGATCAGATAGACGGCGGCGAAGGCGATGCCCAGGCCGGCGATGTTCAGCGCCGAGGAGGCGGAGTAGCGGCGCAGCAGTGTCAGAAAATTGCGGAAATACATGGTTCCGTGTTTTTTTCGTGTCGTCAGTTGGTTTTCATTACGTGCGACGGGTTCTCGTTCGCCGCGTGCCAGCTGCGGAGCGTCACGAGCCCGACGGTCAATGCGAGGACCAGGGCGCCGGCAGCGAAGAAGATCCAGTACGGCATCCCGATGCGGCTGGCGAACTGCGAGAGCCAACGCTCGGCCGCGTACCGGGCGACGGGGGCGGCGATGACGAAGCAGAGGGCGGCGATGGCCGCGTAGCGGCGGTTGAGTATCCCGACGAGCGAGGCGGTCGAGGCGCCGAAGACCTTGCGCACGGCGATTTCGCGGCGGCGGTGCTGCGTCTCGAAGAGCACGACGCCGAAGACGCCCATGAGCGAAATGACGACGGCCAGCAGCGCGAAGAGGGTGACGATGACCGTCTGCTTTTTGGTCGATTCGTAGAATTTGGCGATCACCTCGTCCAGCAGCCGGATCTCGGGCTCGTCGCTGTCGGGGGCGAACTCGCCGACCGTTTCGCGGATGTAGTCGCAGGCTGCCTCGATGTCGGCGCCTGCCCGCAGCCGGAGGTAGAAGGTGTAGAATCCGTCCGAGCTGTTGCACAGCAGCGCCGAGTAGACCGCCGGATCGCTCACAGGCAGCAGCCGGACCTCTTTCATGATGCCGCAGATGCGGTTTTTGTTGATTTCTTCGTCGAGGGAGAGCCCGATTTCGCGGTGCAGCTTTTCGGAGATGAGCATTTCGCGGCGGGCGGACGACTGGGGCGTGAACGCGTTGCCCTGCACCATGCCGATGCCGAGGACTTCGGGCAGGTTGTAGCGGACGCTCCACACGTAGAGCTGGTACATTTTGTCCTTGTATTCGCGGCCCCAGATCGAGTTCGAGCCGAGAATGATGTTCTTCGAAGCGGTGACCCCCGCGACGTCGGGGTATTGCTCGAGCCGCTCGATCACCGCGTTGCAGTGCGAGCGCAGCTGGTAGTTTTCGAAGGTGAGGATGTTCTCGCGGTCGAAGCCGATCTCCTCGCGGAGCATGTGGCGGTATTGCAGGTAGAAGATGGCCGAAAGGATGATGAGGATCATCGAGACGGTGAACTGCACGCCGACGAGCAGCGAACGCAGCCGCCGCCCCGCCTGCGACCCGGCGAAGCCCGCGCGGACAGCCATCGAGGCGTTGAAACGCGTGATGTAGAAGGCGGGCCAGGCGGCGGCCGTGAGGGCCATGACGACGAGGATCGTGCCCATGAGGGCGATGACGGGCAGGTTGTCGGCCAACGCCAGCGACGAGGTGACGCAGTCGGCGATCGGGGTCTCCTGCACGGCGATCATCAGGTAGAGCATCGCCGCCATCGCGACGCCGACCAGCCCGATCGCCTCGAAGAGGAAGCTGCGGCGCAGCGTGCCGCGGCCGGCGCCGAAGACTTTGCAGATGTTTACGGCCCGCATGCGGACGGGGACGAGCGCCAGAAAGAAGTTGACGAAGTTGATGAAGGCGATCGCGACGATCGCGAGGGCGATGGCTACGAGCGTCAGGGTCGAGCCGGCGCTCCCCTGCTCGAGTCCTCGGCTGTCGATCCGTGTGCCGTAATACATCTCGTCGATCGCCGCGAGCTGCAGGGGCTGGAGCTCTTCGCCCTCCTCGTAGGTGTACTCGGGATGGCGTTCGCGCCACTTCTGCATCATGCCGAGGTACCACGAGGCGTAGCGGTTCTGCCAGATGTCGATGAAGCCCTGCGGGTCGGCGCCCTCCTTCAGCCGGACGAAGAACGAGTTGTTCCAGTTGGAGTTCGACTGGTCGCCCTCCTCCTCATTGCAGTAGAAGATGTGTTTGTCGTGGAGCAGCGTGTTGCGCGGGAAGTCCTCGAAGATGCCGACGACGGTATAGAGCGCTTCGGGCTTTCCGCTGTCGAACCATTGGCCGCCTTCGAGGAAGAGCGGATCGCCGACCCCGAGCTGCAGCTGCTCGGCGGCCGAGCGGGAGAGAATGAGCGTCCGGGGCTCGGCGAACCCCTTCAGGTCGCCCGCCACGGTGCGGAACGAGAAGAGGTCGACGATTTCGGGCGTCGCCTTGTGCACGTGGAAGGAATACTTGTCGAAGTTGTACTCGCTGCGGCGGCGCCATACGTGCCCGGTGGTCGGGTAAAGCCGCATGCAGCCGCCGATCTCGACGTCGGGCGAAAGGCCGAAGGTCTCAATCGTGACGGGCATCGGGCAGTTCGCCGACCAGGTGGCGTTCTCGGCATCGTGCGAATTCCATTGCGGGGTGAGGAGGTAGATGCGGTCGGCATGCGCGATGGCGCGGTTGTAGGTCATCGAGTACCACACCTGCGAGGCGATGACGTAGAAGGCCGTGAAGGCGAGTGTCAGGCCGACGATGTTGAGCACCGAGGCCGTCTTGTAGCGGCGGAGCGTTGTCAGAAAGTTGTTGAAAGCGATTTTCATGGTGTTATGCGTTTTTTTTCGTTCGCGGTTGTCGGTCCGGGCGTCCGGGGGGGCAGTTTGCGACAAATTCGACGTCGCAGACGTCGGCAGCCCGCATCCGCCGCCTGGCGGAGGGCTGCAATCTCGCGCTGCTCGAAAGCAGGCCCGTCCGCCCGGTTGCGGGCTTGTATTGCAACTGGAATCGACCTCGCAAGAGGTCGTGCGGGCCGCAGCCTCCGCCCGGCGGAGGCCCGCAGTTCGTTGCCGAACTTGGCGTGCCCTCCGCAGGCTGCAGCCCTTCTCCCCTTCTACTCCGTCCGGATCATGTCGATCGGGTTGGCCGAGGCGGTGCGCCAGGTGCCGAAGAGCTGGATCGCGTAGACGATCGCCAGCACGAACAGCACGCCCGCCGCATGGAGCCACCACGGCGCGTCGGTCCGCATGGCGCCGACCATCTGCAGGAAGTATTCGCTGCCCCACACCGCGGCGGCTACACCGACGGCGACGGCGGGCAGCACGACGAACGAAAGGTTCAGGCCGATGAGCCGCAGCACCTCGCTCCGCGTGGAGCCGCAGACCTTGCGGATGGCGATCTCCTTGCGGCGGCGCTGCATCTCGTTGCCGAGGAAGCCGGCGAGGCCCGATATGGAGATGACGAGCGTCACGAAAGCCACGACCCACATGCCGTTGCGGATCTCGCTGAGCTGCTGGAAGGCGTCCTCGAGGCGCCCGCGGTAGGGAACGAAGGACCACTGCCAGTCCGATTCGTAGTAGCGGTCGATGACGGCCTTGGCCTCGGCGACCGTCTCGGGCGAAAGGTCGCGCAGCCGGAGGGAGAGCTGCAGGAAGATTTGGGCGTCGGGCGTGCTCATCTCCTCGCGCACGGGGTGCAGGACGATCGGCAGGACGTTGCCGCCCGCCATCCTGTAGTCGGCCACGACGCCGGCGATTTCATAAGCTCCCGAGGGGTCGCGGATGGTCCGGCCGACGGCTGTCCCCTCCCACTCGCGCATGCGGACGTAGGTCTCGTTGACCAGCACCCTGTCGAGCGGATCGGTCGGCAGCAGGTTGCGCCCCTCGACGATCCGCATCCCCATCGTCGGGATATAGTGCTCGTCGCAGAGCTCCCAGCGGCACGAGAAGAGAATGTGCCCCTCCTCGTCGACGCAGGGCATGCCCGAATAACCCCACAGCGGGTACCCTCCCGAGTAGGCGGCCTCCTCGACGCCGGGCAGTTTGCGCAGCTCGTCGGCGATCGTCTGCAGGGTCGACGGACGCCCCGGGATCGTGGCCGTCAGCAACCGGTCGTATTCGTAGCCGAGGTCGGCGCGGTAGATGTAGCCCGCCTGCCGGACGGTGACGGCGAGGAAGATCACGATCGCCGTCGTGCAGCTCACCTGGATGAAGAGCAGCGAGCGTTTCCACCAGGTGCGGTTGTCGCAACCCCGGCGGAAGGCGTAGTGCAGATCGACCGCCGAGAAGAGCGCTGCAGGCAGGATGCCGGCCGTGAGGAAGGCGGCGAGGCAGACCGCGGCGGGGATCCAGATGCGGTCCAGGGCGAAGAGGTCGCGCACGGCATAGCCGACGGCCGCCCCGATCTCGACGTGCAGGCAGGCGATCAGAAAGGCTGCCGTGGCGGCTGCGGCGGCCACCATCGCGAAGGTTTCGGCGAGCAGCATGCGGAAGATGTCGCTGCGGCGGGCCCCCGTGCAGCGCATCATGGCGATCGTGCGGCTGCGTTCGGTGAGCGACGAGACGGTCAGCAGCACATAGTTCAGGCAGGCGACGACGAGCGCCAGCAGGCCGATGGCCGAATAGATGCAGGAGACCGACCGCCGCGTGTTGTTCGTGAAGGCGGCGTCGGCGAGCGGAATGAACAGGTACTCCTGCTTCCACTCCCTGCGGATGTCTGCGATGCCGTGCCGCTCGTCGAAGGCGTCCATCGCCGCCTCGACCTCGGCGATGTCGGCGTCCGCATGCAGCTTGATGTAGGTCGGGAACGAGTCACCGCCCTGCCAGAACGCTGGGTCGTCTTTGTACGGCAGCCAGACGATGAAATCGAAGCTCCCCAGCGAATTGTTGGCCGGCGGGGTGTGGAAGATGCCCGCCACGGTCCAGGTGCCGCCCTGCTCGATCTGGAGGGTGCGGCCCAGCGGCTCCTCGTCGCCGAAGAGACGGCGGGCCATCGCCTCGGAGAGCATTACCTCGTTGTTCGCCCGCCCCTCGGCCGAGAGAATGCGGTGCGGATCGCCGCTCACGACGCCGAAGTCGAGCACGTCGAAGAAGTGCGTGCCGGCATAGAGCCCGTAGCTGTCGTAGACCTGCTCGCGGTGAGTGATCTGCATGCGGCAGTCCTGAAAGTGGGTCGCCGCCTCGATCTGCGGCAGGTCGGCGGCGAGGCTGGGGGCCAGCGGCCGCACCATCTTCTCCGAAAGGCCGTAACTCGGGCTTCGGAGCCAGACCTGCCAGATGCGCTCCCGGTCGGGGAAGAAGCGGTCGAAGGAGAGGACGAAACCCACGTAGGAGAAGATGAGCAGGGCGACGACGAGCCCTAACGAGAGGGAGACGAGGCGCGACAGGGAGTTGCCGCGGCGCTGCATGAGGTAACGCAGGGCGTAGGAGACGGATTTCATGGGTGTAGGTTTTTTTGTTCGTTTGTCTGGCGGCATGGGCGGGGTTCGGTCCGTCCCATGCCCGGAAACGCGCTTATGGTAAGGGTTGCGGCGTTTCGATGCGGTGAAAGGGTCGTGCACTCCCGAGGGGATGCAACCGCAGCCGCCCGCTGCGGAAGATCGGTTCGACGGACTGTGCGCCCGCCGGGGAGCCTCCGCCGGCTGCGGGTCGCTCGGCCGTCAGAGCTTCGAGGCGACGTCCGTGACGATCTGGCCGTCGAAGAGACAGATCGTGCGCGAGGCGTACGAGGCATCGTGCTGCGAGTGGGTCACCATGATGATCGTGGTTCCCTCGCGGTTGAGCTCCTGCAGGAGATTCATCACCTCCTGGCCGTTCTTCGAGTCGAGGTTGCCGGTCGGCTCATCGGCGAGGATCAGCTTCGGATTCGAGACGAGCGCGCGGGCGATCGCCACGCGCTGCTGCTGGCCGCCCGAGAGCTGCTGCGGAAAGTGGTCGGCGCGGTGCGAGATGTTCATGCGGTCGAGCATCTTCTTCACGCGCTCCTTGCGCTCGGCCGCCTTGACGCCCATGTAGATGAGCGGCAGTTCGACGTTCTCCGAGACGTTCAGCTCGTCGATGAGGTTGAACGACTGGAAGACGAAGCCGATGTTGCCCTTGCGGAACTTCGTGCGGTCTCGCTCGCGCAGGCTCCCCACCTCGCGGTCGAGCAGGTGGTAGCTGCCGCTCGTCGGGTTGTCGAGCAGACCCAGAATGTTCAGCAGGGTCGATTTGCCGCAGCCCGAGGGGCCCATGACGGCGACGAATTCGCCCTCGTTCACCTCGAACGACACGCCGTTCAGGGCGATGGTCTCGATCTCTTCGGTAAAGAAGCTCTTCTTCAGGTTTTCGACTTTCAACATTGCCATAGTAGTAAGTTTTTAAGTGTGAATAAATAGTTGTTAATGTGTCTTTCTTTTTTCGTTGTTTTGCCCGGTATCGGTCCCGCAGGGAACGGCGGGCCGCAGCCTGAGGGCGGCGGAGGCCCGCAACTCGCATTCGCTCGTGTCGGCTCTCCGCAGGCTGCGCCCCTATTTCCCATTTGCGGTTCCGGAAGGAACCTCCGCACCCTGGGCGGAGGACTGCTCCTTCGCGTCGCAGGCCCGTCTGCCCTCGGGCTTTTGCTATCCCGGAAGGATCGGCGAGATCGGCGGACCCGCAGCCGAGCGGTGGGCGGCATCGACCGCCAGGGAGTTGCAGCCCTCCGCCCGGGGGCGGCTGCGGGCTGCCGATCGCTGCGCGATCGAATTTGCGGCAGGCACCTCCACCAAAGCTATCGGCAGCGGGCCGCCGCGCTCCGTGCGCCGGCGAAGCCTCCGACCTTAATCCTTGATCGACTCGATCGGATTCTCCAGCGCCGCGCGGATGCTTTGCCACAGCACCGTGAGGGCGGCGAAGAGCAGCACGGCGGCGATCGCAGCGGCGAAAATCCACCACGAGAGGCCGATGCGGTAGGAGTAGTCCGCAAGCCAGCGGTGCATCCCCCACCAGGCGAGGGGCACGGCGACGACCGCGCCGGCGGTCACCAGTCGCAGGAACGACCCCACTAATCGCCGGACGATCTGGTCGTGCTGCGAGCCGAAGACCTTGCGCACGGCGATCTCCTGCCGGCGCTGGAGAATGTAGTAGGTGCTGATAGCCAGCAGACCGAGCGCCGAGACGAGCACCGCCAGCAGCGTGAAAAGCACGACGATCTTCATCAGGCGCTTCTGCTCGCTGTAGAGCTTCTCGATCTGGTCGGTCAGATAGCCGCTCCACTCGTCGCTCCAGAGCACCTCGGGGTGCGTCTGCTTCAACATGTCGCGGATCGCCTGCACGGCCCGCGCGTGGTCGCCGCGCGTCTTGATGACCGTATTCCAGGGCCAGTTCTTGTCGTAATTCCATTCGCCGTGGTTGTAGATCATCGCCGCCGACTGCTCGCGCATCGTGTGGAAAAGGCGGAAGTCGTAGTAGACGCCGCCGACGCTTAACGTCTGTTTTTCGTCGGGTTGAATCTGGGGCACGCTTTCATCGACGCCGAGGAGCTTGAAGGTGTACTCGTTGAAGTACCACGTCCGTTCGGCGGGCTTGTTGTCCGTCTTGAGGCGCAGGCCGAGAATCTCGAAATAGGCGTTGTCGCCCTGAATCTGCTGAAACGAGATGTTGCGGAACGTGTTGTTGTTGGTCCCGCCGAGCGGCGTGCCGTTTCCGACGCCCACCTGCTCGACGCAGGGCAGCTTCCGCAGTTCGTCGACGAAGCGGGCGACGTCGGCGCGGGAGTGGAAGATATCGTTGTTGACGACCAGCACATCCTCCGTTTCGTAGCCCAGCGGCATGCGGATAAGGTGGCGGATCTGGAGGTAGATCGTCAGCGCGGCGACGAGCATGGCGACCGTGATCGTGTGCTGGAAGGCGATGAAAATGCGGCTGTAGAGCATCTTCGTGCGGCTGCGGAACGACCCTTTCATCACGTCGATCGGCTTGTAGGCCGCGATGGCCAGGGCGGGCAGCAGCCCCGAGAGAATGCCGACGAGGACGAGGGCGGCGATCCCGCCCGCGATGTAGGCGGGCGACATGGCGCTCCAGATCGAGAAATCGTAGTCGAGCAGCCGGCAGGCCATCGGATTCGCCAGATCGGCGATAGCCGCTCCGAGCACGGCCGAGAGAAGTGTGAAGAGGATCGATTCGAGCATCAGCTTCGTGAAGATCTCTCCTTTCGAGGCGCCGAGCAGCCGGCGCGTGGCCATCTCCTTGGCGCGCATGCCCGTCTGGGCCATCGTGAGGTTGATGTAGTTGATGATGGCGAACAACAGCAGCACGAAGGCCACCGAGAAGAGGATCCACACGAAATCGCGGTTGCCGCGGTTCAGGTAGTAGCTGTCGATCTGCGAGAAATAGCACGATCGCAGCGGCACGAGCTCCACGCGGTCGTAATAGCCGAAGATGTAGGGCCAGTAGAACTCCTTGAAGTAGGCGAGCATATCCCCCTCGCGGGCCGCGAGATCGGTGTGCTCGCGCGCCAGTAGGAAGGTGCTCACCGAACCTGAGTTGCTGCACCGCTCGTCGTTGGAGGGGTTTATCTCGGTCAGCCGCTCCGCGCGGACCACGAGGTCGCAGTTCGGAATCACCGAGTTGTCGATGTCGCGCATGATTCCTGCGATGACGTACTCCCTGCCATCCTTCTCCTCCTCGGAGAGCCGGATCGGCTGGCCGATGATCGACAGCGAGCCGTTGCTGCCCACCAATTTGCCGGCGAACGATTCGGAGACGATCACGTTGCGGCGTTCGGCGTGGAAGAGCGACCGGTCGCCGTCGACGAACGGGAACGAGAAGATGTCGAAGAAGGTCGAGTCGGCATAGAGGATCTTGGCGTTGAACTTGTCGCGGTTGTTGCCCACAAGCACATCCTCCTCCTCGTTGGTGACGGCCGTCGTCGCCTCGATCTCCGGATAGCGGTCGCGAAGGTGGCGCTGCAGGTAGTAGCCGGAGCTGCCTTCGGTGCCGTTCGTGACGAGATAGATGCGGTCGGCCTTCTCATGGATGCTGTCGGTCGAGAGCTGGCGGATCGTGTAGGTCGAAATGAGCACGATCATCGCCAGGGCGATCGACAGTCCGAAGAAGTTGATCGACGTGTAGAGTTTGTTGCGGCTCAGAAACGTGAACCAGGAGCGAAAGTTTAGGTTGCGTAACATATCCTGTTTGTTTATAGCTGCTTAATGCTGGATTGAGTTGACCGGGTTCTCGTGGGCTGCGCTCCAGCTGCGGGCCGTCACCGTCAGGACCGTGATGCCGACGACGATCGCGGCCGCGGCGGCGAAGATCCACCAGGCCATCGGCGTGCGGTAGGCGAACTGCGTGAGCCAGCGGTCGATGATCGCATAGCCGAGGGGCAGCGCCGCGGCGGTGCAGACGAGAGCGATGCGGAGGAATTTGCGGTTGAAGAGGGCGAGGATCTCCCCCACCGTGGCGCCGTTCACGCGGCGGATGCCGATCTCGCGGCGGCGGTACTGCGTCTCGAAGAGCACGAGGCCGAAGACCCCCATCACCGAAATGAGGATCGAGAGCATCGAGAAGAGCAGCACGAGGGTCGCGAGTTTCTTCTCCTTGCGGTAGTTCGTCTCCAGCTCCTCGTCGAAGAAGACGGGCTCGATCTGCGCGGGGTCGGCCGTGGGGGCGAATTCGAGGATCGTGCGGCGGATGTAGTCGCGCACCTCGCCGACGGGCGCCCCCGGGACGGTGCGGATGTAGGTGTGCGAGGGATAGCCCCAGGCATAGGTGCCGTAGACGTAGAAGGCCAGCGGCTCGATGGTGTACTGCATCGGCTTGAAGTGGAAATCGCGGCAGAAGCCCGCGATGACGGCGCGTTCGCCGCTCCCGTCGATGATATGGCCGATCAGCTTGTCCTCCGTCGTCAATTCGAATTGCCGGCGGGCCGTCTCGTTGAAGATGAAGGTGCCGTAGCGGAACTGCTCGTCCGACGGGGTGAAGTCGCGCCCCTCGGTCACCTCGATACCCATCATCTGCAGGAAATTCCACGAGACGGGATAGCACTGGAAATAGATCGCCTTCTCCTTGAAGTCCCGGCCCCACCCCATGCGGTTCGCAGCGACGAGGTCGCCGTTGGCATAGGCCACGTCGGCGATCGACGGGTGCCGCTTGAGCTTGTCGGTGAAGGCGTCGCGCCGCGTGTAGGCCAACGGCTGCTCCTCACCGTCTCTCAGTTCCGAGAAGACCTCCGTCGGCACCGTGACGGCGAGCAGCTGCGAGCGGTCGAAGCCCATCTCGTAGTGCATCATGAAGGTGTGCTGGCGGTGGATGAAGAGGGCCGAGACGATCAGCACGAGTGAGATGACGTACTGCATGCCGACCAGCACGGTGCGCAGCAGCCGGCCCGAGGCCGAGCTTTGGAACGATCCCTTGATGACGAAGGCGGGCGGGAAGGAGGTGATGTACCAGGCGGGATAGAGGCTGACGACGACGCCCGCCGCGACGGCCGCGGCCAGCAGGCCGAGGGCGACCCGGCCGTTGGCGAGGACCGAGATCGGCGCGGAGATGTACTCCGCGAGGGGCGTGTCGGCGGCGATCACCGTGATGCCCCAGGCGGCGAAGGCCGAGAGCAGCACGAGGCCGACTGTCTCGAAGAGAAGCTCCGAGCGCAGCTTCGCCCGCGGGGCGCCGAAGATTTTGCAGGTGTTGATCGCCCGGATGCGCACGGGGATGAGGGCGAAGAAAAAGTTGACGAAGTTGATGAAGGCGATCGCGAGGATGAGGCAGGCGATGACGAGCAGCATGCGCGTCGTCGTGCGGTTGCCGCTCTGCCCCTCCGTCGATTCGGTGTCGGAGGTGAAGTAGAGCTCCGTCAGCGGACTGAGGCGCGGCGCGATCAGCTTGAAGGACTCTTCGAGCGTTTCGCCCGTTTCGCCCTCCTTTTCGAGAAGGCTGCGCAGGTTCGCGTGGAGCTTGGCCGTGACGGCTTCGGGCGAGGCGCCGGGCTGCAGCCGCACGTAGAAGGGGGTGTTCCAGTTGTTCTCCTGCTCCTGCTCGGCTGGCTCCATGCCGGCGAAGCCGTCGTCGAGGGCCATCGTGCTCGGGGCGGCGAAGTCGCGGTAGACGGCCGCCACGGTGTAGGTCTGCCCGTCGCGGGCCCCCTTGCCATAGTGCAGCACGTCGCCCGGCGAGAGGCGGTATTTCGCGGCGGCCGATTCGGAGAGGAAAAGCGACGTGGGGCCGATGCCTTCGAGCGAGCCCGACACGACATCGAAGTCGAAGACGGCGCAGGCGGCCTCCTCGCATTGGCCGATCGAGAGGCGGAAGTTGTCGATCTCGAAGTTGCGCCCGATCGAAAAGTCGGCGCTGCCGGAGCCCCCGAGGGCCGCGATCGTTCCTGCGGCGGCGATCTCGGGGATCGGGTCGCAAAGCTTGTGTGGCAGCTGCCGGTTCCAGTTGTTTCCCCAGCGGTTCTCGTTGTACCAGCTCGGATATTCCAGCCGGTAGATCTCCGCGGCATGCTTCAGCCGGCGGTTGTAGGTGTAGTCGTAGTTTACCTGGACCAGAATCAGGTAAGCCGAGGCGAGCGCCACGGCCATGCCGGCGATGTTGAGCGCCGACGAGGCGGAGTAGCGCCGCAGCAGGGTCAGAAAGTTTCGGATGTACATCGTATCGTTCGTGTTTGGTTTCGTTAAAAGGGGTTCGGGGGCCGGTCAGGAGTTCTGCATCACCTTCGCCGGGTCCTCCTCGGCGGCCCGGCGGCTGCGCAGCGTGACGAGCAGCAGGACCGGGAGCGCGACGGCGGCGAAGGCCGCGGCATAGACCCACCACCCGACCGCGATGCGGTAGGCGAACTGTTCGAGCCAGCGGCGGGCGATCACCGCGATGACGGGTGCCGCCGCGAGGCCGCTGCCGAGGAGGATCGCCGCATACTGGCGGTCGAGCATCCCGATGAGCGAGCCGGTCGAGGCGCCGAAGACCTTGCGGACGGCGATCTCGCGGCGGCGGTGCTGCGTCTCGAAGAGGATGATGCCGAAGACGCCCATCAGCGAGATGACGATCGCCGTGAGGGCGAAGAGGGCGACGATGATCGTCTCGCGGCGGGTCGATCCGTAGAGGGCCTCGATCCGCCGGTTCAGAAAGGCGATCTCGGGTTCGTCGTCGCCAGGCGAGAGGGCCTCGACCGAGGCGCGGATGTGGTCGAAGACGCCCGCGACGTCGGCGCCCGCGCGCAGGCGGAGGTAAAATTCGGTCATCTGCTGCGGATCGTCGCGGTACCAGGCCATCGGCGAGAGCGATTCGCGCAGCGGCAGCACGTAGAGGTCCTCCACGACGCCGGCGATCGTGCAGGTGTACAGCCGGTCGCCTGTTTTCGCCTCCGTGCGCTCCTGCAGGCAGCGGTTGACGAGGGCCGGGCTCAACCCGTCGCCGGGGGCATAGGGCGGCAGCGGCTCGCCGTCGAGCAGCGGGACGCCGATCACCTCCATGAAGTCGTGGCGGACGCCGTAGGCGGTGACGAAGATTTCCCGGTCGTTGAACTTGGTGCCCCACGACTGCGAGCGGCCGATCATCGGCCGGGAGGACTGCGTCACCCCCTCCACGTCGGGGTGCTGCAGGAGGTAGTCGGTGGCCGCCTCCCAGCGGCGGGCGTATTCGGGCGATGACGAGAAGGTGACGATCCGTTCGCGGTCGAAGCCCGCATCGAAGCGGATCATGTAGCGGTATTGCAGGAAAAAGATCGCGGCGAGGGCGATCAGCACGATCGAGACGGTGAACTGCGCCCCGGCCAGCAGCATGCGCAGCCGGCGTCCCGCGCGCGACCCGGCGAAGCCGGCCCGGACGCCGAGCGAGGCATTGAAGCGGGTGATGTAAAAGGCCGGATAGAAGGCGGCCGTAAGGGCCATGACGACGGCGGCGACGCCGATCGCCGCGAGGGTCCGGAGGTTGTCGGCGAGGGCCAGCGGCGCGGTGACGAAGTCGGCGACGGGGCTCTCCTGCACGGCGAGCATCAGGTAGGCGGCGCAGCCGAGCGAAAGGAGGACGAGCCCTGCGGCCTCGAAGAGGAAGCTCGTGCGCAGGGTTGTCTGCGAGGCGCCGAAGACCTTGCAGATGTTGACCGCCCGCAGCCGCACGGGGATGAGGGCGAAGAAGAAGTTGACGAAGTTGATGAGGGCGACGGCGAAGATGACGAGCGCCAGGACGATGAGAACGGCGGTCGTCGCGACGGTGCCCTTCTCGAAGACGGCGTCGTCGATCGTCCGGTCGTAGAAGAGCTCGTCGAGCGGGAGGAGGTGCAGCCCCGGCTCTGTCTCTCCGTTGTCCCAGTGTTCGAGTAGAGCGGTGTTGCGCTCGGCGTGGGCCCACGCCTCGTAGTTCTGCATCCAGCGGTCGGCGAAGGGGCGCGGATCGGCGCCCGCGCGCAGCCGGATGAACGAGGCCGAGCCCCAGTTGCTGTTGTCGGCATAGTCGTCGTCGCCGAGCGCCTCGATGAGCGCCGTGCGGCCGAAGAGCGTGTTGCGGGGGAAGTCGGCGAAGACGGCCCCGACGGTGACGCGGCGCACGGGCTTCTCGCCCGTCGTTCCCTCCGGGTCGGGCAGGTAGACGGCATCCCCCGCGTGGACGCCCATGCGTTCGGCGAGGCGCTGCGACAGCAGGATGTGGTCGGGCTCGGCGAGCGTCTGCAGGTCGCCCTCGACGGCGCGGAACGAGCAGAGCGCCGTCATCGAGGGTGAGAGGAGGCTCTCGTCGACGTCGAAGCGCTCGAAGTGGTAGTCGTTCACCTTCGTCCAGACGTGCTCCGTGTCGCCGTAGGGCACCATCGTGCCGACGGCCTCGACCTCGGGACACTCGCGGGCGGTCTGCCCGGTCACGGGGCGCGGCGACAGATCGGAGTAGCTGCCGCCGATCCAGAGCGGCGAGACGAGCAGGATGCGGTCGGCATCGGGGATCGCCCGGTTGTAGGTGAGGTTGTAGATCACCTGCGATGCGATGACGTAGCAGGAGGTCAGCGCCAGCGTCAGCCCAGCGATGTTGAGCACGGAGGCCGTGCGGTAGCGCCGGAGCATCGTGAGGAAGTTCTTGAAGGCGATTTTCATCGGTGGGGCCCGTCTATCGTTTCAGGATGAGGATGTCGTGGTCGCCGAAGCTGTCGTAGGAGGAGGTGATGACCCGTTCGCCGGCTTCCAGCCCCTCGAGGACCTCGTAGTACTGCGGATTCTGCCGGCCGAGGCGGATCTCGCGGCGGCAGGCCCGCTCGCCCGCGGCGTCGAGGACGTAGATCCAGCGGCCGCCCGTCGCCTGGTAGAACGAACCGCGCGGGATGATGACGGCATCGGTCGGCTGGCCGAGCTGCAGGTTCAGGTAGTAGGTCTGGCCGCTGCGGATGTTCTCCGGGACGGAGCCCGCGAAGACGAAGTCGGCCTTGAACTGGCCGTTGCGCACCTCGGGATAGACCTTGCGCAGCATCATCTCGAAGCGCGTATCCTGCCGCTCGAACGAGGCCGTGAGCCCCGTCGCGACGCGGTCGATGTAGTGCTCGTCGATCTGCGCCGAGACCTTGTAGGCCGACAGGTCGTTGATCTGGCCGATGTTGGCCCCCTGGGCCATCGACTGGCCGAGCACGGCTTCGAGCATGCCCACCTCGCCGTCGATCGGCGCCTTGACCCGCAGGTTGTCCACCCGCTGGCGGATGAGCTGCATGTTGAGCTGCATCGAGTGGAGGCTCTCCTCCATCTGCCCCACCTGACTCGTGCGGTAGAGCGAATCCTGCCGCTGCCGCTCGAGGATGAGCGTGCGCTTGTTCACCGCCAGCTCGTAGTCCTCCTTCGCCTGGAGGTACTCCTCGCGGGCCAGCAGGTTGCTGCGCCAGAGCTCCTCGTTCTGCTCGTAGGTGCGCCGCTTGCGCTGCACGTCGAGGTCGAGCTGCAGCTTCTCCTGCCGCAGCGACAGCCGCTCCTGCTCCATCGAAATGAGCGTGTTGCGCAGGATGTTCTGCTTCTCGGCCAGGTCGGCCTCCGACTGCAGAATCTGCATCGAGAGGGAGTTGTTCGACATTTCGATGATCACGTCGCCGCGCCGCACCTTCGTCCCCTCCTCGGCGACGATGCGTTCGACGACGCCCGACTCGAGGGGCGAGAGCTGCACGGTGGTGATGGGCTGCACGGTGCCCGTCAGGCGGACGTAGTCGTTGAACTCGCCGGCGCGCACCTCCGAGACCGAGAGGGTCGCGGCCTCGACGCGCAGCACCGAGGCGTTGTCGCGCAGCGCCAGCCAGGCGACGAAGACGAGAAACAGCGCCCCGAAGGCGTAGGGAAGGTTCTTCTTCTGAACGAGGGCTCTCCAGCCGCTCTTCTTTTCACGTTTGATATCCATGGGTATGTTCGTTTTGTTTGTTTTCGGAATCTTTTCGGGCCGCGGCCTGCGGAGTGCCGCGACGCAAGTTGCGGGCCTCCGCCGGGGGGAGGCTGCGGCCCGCACGGCTCCTTCCGGAGCCGAATGGGTCAGTTCCTTATTCGCCGATCGCCGCGACGAGCGGACGGCCGTTGTAATATTCGACCATACGGATCTTGATGAGGTACTGCAGCCGCGACTGCAGCCGGTCGGCCTGCGCCTGGAGTAGCGTCGAGGAGGCCGTCTGCAGGTCGATGGCCGAGACGAGCCCCTTCTCGAACTTGCGGGCCACGCCGTCGTAGGCCAGCTGGGCGGCCCGCACCTTCTTCTGGCCCTGGATGAACTGCTTGCCGTAGCCGATCATCTGGCGGTAGGTCTGCGCCACCTCGCTCTCGACGGTGCGGCGCATGGCCGTCTCCTCGAGGGCGGCATTCTTCCAGCTGTACTGGGCGCGGCGCTTGGCGGCGCGCCGGTCGAGCCCCGAGAAGATCGGGATCGACATCGAGATCTGCACGTACGAACCGCGGTTGTTGCGGAGCTGGGAGCCGAAGCCGGCGTAGGCCGAGCGGTTGTCGAGGTTGATATAGTAATTGGTGCTGAAGCCTCCTGACAGCGATACGGAGGGAAGGTAGCGCCCCTTCGCGGCGGCGTAGTTCAGCTTGTAATACCGCGTGTTCGCGGAGGCCGAGCGGAGCTTGGGATCGTTGGCGAGCGCATGGTCGAGGAGCTCCTCGAAGGGGGTGTCGACGGGCATCGCCTCGATGCGCAGCTCGGTGTCGATCTCCAACGGACGCTCCTGCGGGTAGTTCATCACCTCGCGCAGCTTGATCCGGGCCAGTTCGAGGTTGTTCTGCTGCGTGGTGAGCAGGTAGTCGGAGCCGGCCTCCTGCGACTCGATTTCGGCCACGTCGGCCGCGCTCTTGCGCCCCAGCTCGAAGAGCTTGCGGGCTTGGGCGAGCATCGCGCGGTTCTCGGCGAGCTGCTGCTCGGCGTAGCGAATCGCGTGGGTGTAGTAGACGACATCCATGTAGGCCGTCATGGTCTGCATGGCCGTCTCGTCGCGCGCCGCCTGAAGCTCGGCCGCCCCCATCGCCCGCGCCACCTTCGAGGCCCGGATCGTGTTGATCGTCGAGAGCCCCGCGAAGACGGGCATCGAGGCGCCGATGTTGTAGGAGTTGTTGAAGGTCTGCACGTTGTTGTAGGTGTTGGTCTCGGGGTCGATCGAACGGCCGAAGTTGTTCGTCGCGCCGGCCGAGGCCGAGATCGAGGGAAGCGCCGAGGCGATCGCCTGCGCATAGTCCGTGCGGGCCGCGCCGAGGACGTTGCGCTTCTGGCCGACGGTCGTCGAATGTTCGACGGCGTAGGCCATGCAGTCGTCGAGCGTCATCGGCTGCTGGGCGGAGAGAGCATCTGGAAGTGTCAAGAAAATGGACACCAACAGGTATGAAAAACAGTGTTTCATGGCGTTTCTGTCATTTGTTTCGGTTTGTGCCCTGAAGGGAGCCAAAGCCGTGCCACGATCTGTATATATCTAATTGAAAACGGATTGCGATTTTCCGAGCGCGGGAAAACTGTCTAAAAATTGGACGCTCCGTGTGAATTTTCTTGACACGAGGCGTTTTTTCGCGTACATTTGTCGGAAACGGCGGGTATCGGGCTTGCGCTCTGCCCCGTTCGGCACTCGGGCTGCAGCCTGCGGAGCCCCGCCCGAAGCGGACCTGCGGGACGCGAGTGCGGGCCTCCGCTGCGGGGAGGCTGCGGCCCGCCCGGCTCTAAAGAGCCGGTTTTCCCAATCCCCGAAACAAAGAAACGAACCATGCCCAAAGCCGGAACCCTCTTGATCGTCGATGACAACCGCAACATCCTCTCCGCTGTCAGGATGTTGACGGAGAAGTATTTCGCGCGCGTGCTGACACTCGCTTCGCCCAACCTGCTCGTCTCGACGATGCGGGCCGAAGCGGTCGATGTCGTTCTGCTCGATATGAACTTCCATGCGGGGATCAACACCGGCAACGAGGGCCTCTACTGGCTGCAGGAGCTCGCGAAGCGTTTCCCGGCCGTCCGCGTGGTGCTCTTCACCGCCTATGCCGACGTCGATCTGGCGGTGCGGGCGATGAAGTTCGGCGCGGTGGATTTCATTGTCAAGCCCTGGCAGAACGAGAAACTCGTCGAGACGCTCCTCGGCGCCTACCGGCTGGCGACGGAGCCGGGCCGCAAGCCCGCGAAGCAGCAGCCGGCCGAACGCTTCGGCGCCGAGCCCCCGATGTTCTGGGGCGCGAGCCGCGCGATGGCCCGCATCCGCGATCTGGTGGACCGCGTGGCCGTGACGGATGCCAACATCCTCATCACGGGCGAGAACGGCACGGGTAAGGAGATGCTGGCGCGCGAGATTCACCGCCTCTCGCGGCGGGCTGGCCGGCCGATGGTCTCGCTCGATATGGGGGCCATTCCCGAGCCGCTGTTCGAGAGCGAGCTCTTCGGTCACCTGAAGGGGGCCTTCACCGACGCCCATGCCGACCGGGTCGGCAAGTTCGAGGCGGCCGACGGCTCGACCCTCTTTCTGGACGAGATCGGCAACCTGCCGCTCCGCATGCAGGCCAAGATGCTCTCTGCGCTGCAGAACCGCAGCGTCCTGCGGTTGGGCAGCAACGTCGCGACGCCGGTCGATATCCGTCTCATCACCGCCACGAACCGCGACCTGCCGGCGATGGTCGCTGCAAGCGAGTTCCGGCAGGACCTGCTTTTCCGCATCAACACGATCCACATCGAACTGCCGCCGCTGCGCCATCGGTCGGAGGACATCGTCCCGCTGGCCGAACGCTTCCTCGAACACTACGGCCGCAAGTACGGCAAGCCCGGGGCCGCCTTCACGGAGCGGGCGGCCGAGCGGCTGACGGCGCACCGCTGGGAGGGCAACATCCGCGAGCTGCAGCACACGGTCGAAAAGGCGCTCATCCTCTGCGACGGCGGAACGATCGATGCCGAGGAGCTGCAGCTGCAGCCCGAGCGGCGGGCGGCAGCCGAGGGGGCGACGCTCGAAGAGATGGAGCGCCGCATGATCGCCGAGGCGATCGCCGCCTCGGGCGGCAACCTCTCGGTCGTGGCGCGGCAGTTGGGCATCACGCGCCAAACCCTCTATAACAAGATCAAACGTTACGGGCTATGAGGCACCGCCGCAAAATCCCCTACCCGAAGATCTTCGCGGCCGTGCTCGTCATCGTCCTTTCGGCGATGGCCACGGGGGTGGCGTTCGTGCTGGAACACTACTCCGTGCTTGTCGTCTCGGTGCCGGCGATGCTGCTGGCCACGCGCTCGCTCTTCGGCATCTACGCCGACATCATGAAGCGGCTGAACTTCATCTTCAACGCCGTGCGGAACGACGACTACACCTTCCGCTTCGCCGAAGCGCCGGCTGTGACGGAATACGCCCTCATCAACTACTCGCTCAACCGGATCAAGGAGGTGATGGATGCGGCGAAGCTGCAGATGCGCGAGAAGGAGAAGTACTTCGAACTGATCATGGAGTGCGCCGACATCGGCATCATCACGGTGCTGAAGAACGGCGCCGTGATGCAGGCCAACACGAAGGCCGTCCGGCTTTTCGGCCTCATGCGCCTCTCGCATATCGACCAGCTGCGCCCCCACTCGCCCGAGCTGGCCGACACGCTGCTGCGCATCGGGCGCGGCGAGCAGCGCGCGGTGGAGTGTACGACCGAGACGGGCGAACTGACCCTCTCGATCAGCTGCGCCGACATGCAGTTCGATAACCGCGAACTGCGTATCATCACGATCGGCGACATCAACCAGGCGATGGATGCCAAGGAGATCGAGTCGTGGAACAAGCTGACGCGCATCCTGACGCACGAGATCATGAACTCGCTGGCCCCTGTCACCTCGATCAGCCATACGCTGCTCACCGCCCCGCAGGATGCGGCGACGCTCCGCAGCGGGCTGCAGACGATCCATACGACGAGCGAACGGCTCATGCAGTTCGTCGATTCGTTCCGGCAGGTGACCCGCATTCCGGCGCCGCAGCGCCAGCCCTTCTACCTGTCCGAGCTGGTTGGCGAGGCGGCCGCGCTGACCGACCTCGCGGGGATCGCCTTCGAGGTGCGGATCGAGCCCGCCGACACGATGCTTTACGCCGATCGGAACCTCATGTCGCAGGTGATGGTCAACCTGCTCAAGAATGCCCGCGAGGCGGTGATCGGCCTGCCGCCCGAACGCCGGTCGGTCACCGTGCGGTCGCGTATCGACGCCTCGGAGCGGATCGCGATCGAGGTCGGCAACACGGGCGAGCCGATCCCGCCGGAGGTGGCCGCCAACATCTTCACCCCCTTCTTCACGACCAAACCCGATGGCTCGGGCATCGGGCTGGCCGTGTCGCGCCAGATCGTCCGGCTGCACGGCGGCACGCTGCGCCTGACGCGCAACGCGGTTGACCGGATCGTCTTTACGGTCGAGATGGAATAGTTGCGGCGGGAAAGGTGTTTGTTGCAAGATCGGGTGCGGAACGACCGGCGGGTTGCAACTTGAGTTTATTTTTTTCACCCGGAACAGGTGCAGCGGGCCGCAGCCTCCCGGCAGCGGAGGCCCGCAATTCGTATCCGAACATGCGTGCGCTCCGCAGGCTGCAGCCCGAATCAGAACAAAAGCCCAAGCACACTCCTGCAAGTCCGTTTAATTTTGAATTTTGAATTCTGAATTCTGAATTTGCGCCCTTTGGGGCGCAGCGGGCCGCAGCTTCGCCCGGCGAAGGCCCGCTCCTCGCGTCCCGCAGGTCCGCTCGAGCGGCTCTTCGCAAGCTGCAGCCCGCCTTCATTTTTAAACAGAATTGCAAACAAGTTTGCATTTTGCCCCCGACTTTTCGTATCTTTAACTTCGTTTTAGATACTTCGTCTCGGCAGAATCAAGCTGTCGCTTGTTTCTGCCCTCGACTTTTCGTATCTTTGTTCTTCAACCAAACTTTTTCCCAATCGCATGAAACGCAAAATCGTCGTTACCGTAGCTCCGGTTTGCCACGTGGGCAAACCCGTACCCGAAGGATCGAAAAATCCGCTGACCCCCGAAGAGATCGCTGCCGACGTGGCCGCCTGCGCCGCCGAGGGGGCCTCGATGGTCCACCTGCACGTCCGCGACCTGACGGGCGAGCAGACCTTCGACCTCACCCACTTCAGCCGCACGCTCGATCTGATCGCCGCCCGGACCGACCTGGTGATCCAGGGCTCGACGGGCGGGCTCTCCACCCTCTCGCTCGAAGAACGCAGCGTCTGTCTCAACGAACCGCGCGTCGAAGTCGCCTCGCTCAACATGGGGTCGGTGAACTTCGGCGAGAGCGTCTACATCAACACCCTGCCCGAGATCCGCTATTGGGCCGCCCGCATGCGCGAGGCGAAGGTGGTGCCCGAAATGGAGCTCTTCGACCTGAGCATGGTCGAGACCTGCACGAAGCTGGCCGACGAAGGGGTGCTCGATCGTCCGATGCACTACAACTTCTGTCTCGGCACGGGAACGGCAAGCAACCTCTCGGATACGCCCCGCAACTTGGGCTACATGGTCTCGCTCATGGAGAAGGGGGCCGACTGGGGCCTCAACAACGACTCGATGAAGGATCTGCACATGCTCGGCTGCGCCATCTCGATGGGTGCTTCGGTGGTGCGCGTCGGCTTCGAGGACAGCTTCTATTACGAACCCGGCAAGACGGCCCCGAACAATGCCTTCTTAGTGCGCCGGCTCGTCGAACTGGTGCGTGCGCTGGGCTGCGAGCCCGCCACCCCCGCCGAGGCGCGCGCGATCTTCGGAATCGATAAACTGCGCGGAAAGCGATGATACGGACCCTTGCCGAAGCCCTCGCCCGCTACCCCCGCACCGATGGGGCCGGGCTGCGCGAAGCGATCGCCGCGAAGCTGCGTGCGAACCGCATGCGGATCGCGGTGATCGACGACGATCCGACGGGCATCCAGACCGTCCACGGCTGCCTGCTGCTGACCGACTTCTCGCCGGAGCGGATCGCGGCGGCGCTCGACGACCGCGAACGCTTCTTCTATCTGCTCGTCAACAGCCGGGCGCTGACCGAGGCGGAGGCCCGGCGCCGGGTGCGCGAGGCGGTCGAGGCTGTCCTGGCGGCCAACCGTACGCGCCGCGAAAACTTGCTCTTCGTCAGCCGCAGCGACTCGACGCTGCGCGGGCACTTCCCGGCCGAACCCGATACGATCGCCGAGGTGCTGTGCGAGCACGGCCTTGTCCCCGCGATGCCGCTGCTCTTCGTCCCCTCGTTCTTCGAGGCGGGGCGCATGACGATCGAGGGGGTGCACTACATGCAGCAGGGCGAACAGCTCGTCCCGGTGCACGAGACCGAGTTCGCCAACGACAACGTCTTCGGCTACCGCCATTCGGAACTCACGGCCTATGTCGTCGAGAAGGGGGCCGGTGCGATCCGTCCCGAAGAAGTGGCGGCGATCCGTCTGCCCGAGCTGCGGGCCGCGGAGCCGGCGGCGCTGGCCGAGCGGCTGCGGTCGCTGGCCGGCAAACGGTGCGTGACGGTCGATTCGTTCGACTACGGCGACCTGCGGCGGCTGTCGTTAGCCGTGCTGTCGCTCTTCGACGGCGCCGAGGGCGGCAGCTGCGGGGTGATCCGCAGTTCGTCGTCGCTGCCGAAGGCCTTGAGCGGCATCGGCGAACGGCCTTATGTCGGAGCTGCCGGGGCGGGTGCCGGCGGCGCGGTGGTCGTGGGGTCGCACGTGAAGAAGAGCACCGAACAGTTGAACCGGCTGTTGGAGGCCGACGGCGTCGAGGGGATCGAAATCGACGTGCAGCGCATCCTCGACGATTCTCCCGATCTGCAGGGCGAGCTGCTCGGACGTGCTGCGGCGGTCCATGCCGCCGGGCGCATCCCCGTCTTCTACACCTCGCGCCGCGAAGTGCGGTGCGACGATGCGGCGCGGAGACAGGCGTTGGGCGGCAGGATCTCGCACTTCCTGGTCGAACTGGTGCGGGCACTCCCCTTCCGCCCCGATTTCCTGGTTTCGAAGGGGGGCATCACCTCGCACGATATTCTGACCCACAGCCTCGGGGTCCGCATGGCGCGGGTCGAGGGGCAGGCGGCGGCCGGCATTCCGACGATCCGTACGCAGGCCGACGACCGCTTCCCCGATATGCTCTACGTGATCTTCCCGGGCAACGTCGGCTCGGCCGATTCGCTGCGCGAGGTGGTCGAGCGGCTGCGAAGCTGAACTGCGCGCAACTGGAAAACGGGAAGCCGCCTGCCTTTTGACAAGGCAGGCGGCTCTCTTTTCCGGGGTTTTCTCGTCCTGAAAATCGGTACAGGCGCAAAAGGCCTCGCGGTCCGATCCGGTTATTTTTGCGCTTCCAGCCGGTCGAAGGCCTCGATCCACAGATCGGCCATTTTCCGGTGACCGGCAGCGGTCGGATGGATGCCGTCCCAGATCCAGTAGCCGCCGAGCGAATCGGGCATCGTCTGCTGCAGGGCATCGAACATCGCATCATAGGGCAGGTAGGCGGCGCCGAAGTCGGCCGCAATGCGTTCGACGATTCGCGCCAGCTCGCCGACCAGGCTGTCGCGCAGGGGATAGTCCGGGCTCTTCCCCACCCGGCCCGACGGCGCGACGAAGGGGGCGCCGAGCAGGAGCCGCAGACCGGGGTTGCGCCTCCGGGCTTCGTCTAACAGCCGGCGGTAGCCCCGCTCCCACGCGTCGAAGTCGAACGGCTGCTGCCGGTCGCTGTCGAGCCACTGCTGGATGTCGTTCGTGCCGACGAGCAGCGACAGCACGTCCGGCTGCAGGGCGAGCGCATCCTCCTCCCAGCGCTGCTGCAGGTCGGAGAGCGTATTGCCGCTGATGCCGCGGTTGTAGAACAGATAGCCCTTTTGCGGATATGCCGCCTGGTAGTGCGCAGCGCACAGATACATGTATCCGCTGCCGTAGAGGTGGTTCAGGTCGCGGTGGTTGCGTTCGGCGGAGGGCTTCATCAACCCGCCCGAGCGGCCCCAGCCGCCGTCGGTGATCGAGTCGCCGATGAGCAGCACGGTCGTGCCCCGGCGGGCTGCACCCGCCAGCAGCAGGATGCACGCGACAGCCGCCAGAAAGAGAAAGGTTCGTTTCATAGGTTCGAATCAGTTGTTCCGTTTTTCGCCGCTCATCCCCGGGCTGGGCCGCCCTCCTTCGGCGCATGCACGAAATCCGCAAAGCGGTTCAGCCCTTCGAGCAATACGGCACGCGGGCAGGCGATGTTCCAGCGCATAAAGCCCTCGCCCTCGGCACCGTACATCGTGCCGGCATTGAGCCACAGCCCGGCCCTGTCGACTAACTGCTGTCCGAGCTCCTCCGACTGCAGGCCGAGTTTGCGGCAGTCCATCCATACCAGGTAGGTCCCCTCCAGGACGGCGACCGGGAAATCCGGCAGACGTTCCCGGCAAAATTCCTGCATGCAGCGGTAGTTCGCGTGCAGGTATTCGATGAGCTGGTCCAACCACTCCTCCCCCTCGTTGTAGGCCGCCTGTGTCGCGATCACACCGAACGGATTGACATCGCAGACTTCGTTGTCGTTGATGGCACGGTCGATTTTCGCCCGGAGGCCGGCATCGGCGCAGATGATGTTCGCAATCTGCAATCCGGCGATGTTGAACGCCTTGCTGGGGGATATGCAGGTGACGGAGTGCCGAAGAAACGCTTCCGAGATGGAGGCGAACGGGGTGTAACGGTGTCCCGGGAAGACCAGCTCGCAGTGAATCTCGTCCGAGACGACCGTAACGCCGTGACGGAGGCAAATTTCACCGATGCGGAGCAGCTCGTCGCGCCTCCAGACCCGTCCGGCCGGATTGTGGGGATTGCACAGAAGCATCGCCGTCACTTTCGGATCGGCGGCCTTCCGCTCCAGATCCTCGTAGTCGATCGTATACGTATTGTCTGCATAGCGCAGCGGCGAGGCTGCCGTCTCGCATCCGTTGTTGCGGATGGACGAAAAGAAGCAGTTGTAGACGGGCGTCTGTACCAGCACACGATCGCCCGGCGCGGTCAACGCCTTGAGGATCGCCGATAGGGCGGGAACGACGCCCGAGGTGTAGATCACCCATTCGCGGTCGATCGGCCAGCCGTGACGGCGGGCGAACCAACCCGAAACGGCCCGGTAGTAGCCGTCGGGCACCCGGGTATAGCCGAAAATGCCGTGCTCCACCCGCCGGCGCAGGGCCTCGACGATGACGGGGGCTGTCTGGAAATCCATATCGGCCACCCACATCGGCAGCACATCGCCGCGCGTTGCACTGTCCCATTTGTAGGAATCGGTACCCCGCCGGGAAATTCGTCGGTCGAAATCGTAGATCATGCCGTTTCGTTTTAATCGCTGAAAGCGGTCCGCCCGTCCCGGAGACGGATCTCGCAGTCGGCGGGCGCCTTGATGTTTTCGTCGATCGTTACCGAACCGATCGCGTCGGCCGCGATCCGTCCCGACATCGGATTCTTGATGTTCGTAATCGCCCCGTGAATATCGGCCTGCAGCGTGCTGTACTCGAACGCCCGGTCGCAGTCCGGTCCGAAGGTGCAGTTCTCGAGAATGAGGTCGTGCGCATAGCAGAGTGGCTGTTCGCCCGTAATGTGGCAGTTCACCAACCGCAGGTTCTTCGAGTGCCAGCCGAGGTACTCGCCGTTGAGCTCGGAATCGTAGACGGTGACGTTCTCCACCTCCCAGAAAGCATCCTTTGTCGTGATCTTCGCGTGGTGAATCTCTGCATTCTTCACGTACTGGAATACATACTTGCTGTCGCTCTCCAGGCCGTCCACCTGAATATCGCGGCTGAACATAAAGGGATAGGTGCCGCCGTGCAAGGCGAGGTTCCTGATGCGGATGCCATGGCAGCGCCAGAACACCTCGTCGGCATCGTTCATCGTCACGTTCTCGAGGTCGAGTTCGCTCATCTCGCGGAACATCTTCGGCGCGTCGATGATCGTGTCGGTCATCTTCAGATGGTCGCTGTACCACAGCGCCGAGCGGCCTCCGACATCGAAGCGGCAACGGTCGATCTTGAAGCCGTGTACGTGCCAGAAGGGATAGTTGCCTTCGAAACGGCACTCGAACGCCTCGATGTTGCTGCACTCCTTGATGGCCGATTCGCCGGCGCGGATAATCACATGCTCCAAACGGAGGTCGCGGGAGCCGAACAAAGGGCGCTCGCCCCCGAATTCCGTATTTTTAATCAGTTGCATATCGTTTGACATTATAGATCGTTTTTTACACCGTAAAGTTACAGAAGATTTCCGGATGCCGGGCAGATGAATTACAGATTGTATAACCCCGATTACAGAATCCGCTTCACTCTTTTTTCATCCACCGCTCCCGTTTCAGGTGAACGAGGAAAATCATGCCCCGAAAACACAGCTCGACGCACATGGCGATCCACACCCCCTTCAGGCCCAGCGACGGGGCGAGCAGGGCGGCCAGCGAAAGCCGCACGGCCCAGATGCTGAAAAAGTTCATCAGACACGGCACAAGGGTGCTTGCCGCTCCGACAAAAACGCCGTAAGCGACGATCGAAGCCGCGAACATCGGCTCGGCGAACGCTTCGATGCGCAGCGCCATGACACCCAGTTGCCGGATCTCTTCGACGGGGGTCATGAGGCCGATAATCTGCGGGGCGGAGAGATACATGAGGATGCCCATCACACCCATCACTCCCATTCCCATGAAGACGGTGATGCGGGCGAAGCTGCGGGTCAGCCTCCGGCGTCCGGCTCCGATGCTTTGTCCGACCAAGGTCGTGGCGGCTTCGGCGATTCCGTAACCGGGCATGTAGCACAGGCTTTCAGCGGTGATGGCGAACGAATTGGCGGCGATGGCGAAGACGCCTAACGGCGCCACGATGACCGTTGTCATGATTTGCGCACCGCAAATGACGATATGCTCGATCCCCATCGGAACCCCGATCCGGAATGCCTTTTTCAGGATCGCTGCCTGCGGGCGGAAACGGCCTTGTTCTTCGGTCAGCTTCAATTGGTCGGAGCGGGTCCAAAAATACCACACCAATATTCCGGCAATCACCGCTTCGGCCGCCGCCGTCCCCAGCGCCGCGCCGCCCACGCCCAATCCTGCACCCGGCAGCGTGAAAGCGCAGCCCCCTACCGCCCATTCGCGTGAAGGGAAAATCAGGAAGAAGTTGAAAACGACATCCAATACACACATCGCCACCCCCGCCAGGCTCGGCACTTGCATGTTGCCGCTGCACCGCAGCATGCCTCCTGCCAGGAAATTGAGCTGCAGGGCAGGCAGGAAGAGCGAAAAGAGGAGAAAATAGAGCGACGCATCGCGGCGAATGGACGGATCGCCCCCTAACCAATCGGGCAGCGCGCCGCTGATAGCCGTGCCGAGCGCAGCCAGCAGCAGACTGAAGAGAAGCGTGGCCGCGAGCGATTGCCGCAACACCTTGCGGGCTTCTTGCCTGTCGCCGGCCCCGATTTTGTGCGCCACCTGAACGGAGAATCCCGTGGCGGCGGCCATGCACAGCCCCGAGAAAAGCCAGGTCGTCGTCGAGACCAGCCCGATGGCGGCGGAGGCTTCGGCGCCGAGACTTCCCACCATCGCCGCATCGATATACTGCATGACGATGGATGAGAGTTGTGCGATGACAGTCGGAACACTCAGCCGCACTGTCAGGCGCAGCTGCTGTCCCAGCGTCATCGGTTTGCCGTCGCGTATCAGCGCAAGCAGCCCTTCTGTTCTCTTCGCTCGTTTCATCCTCCGTTCTCGCCTTCGACGGGTTGGGAGCCTTCCCCGTAACTCGGTATCGCCCTCCCCGCCCCCGGCATCCGTTTTTTCGGCTGCAAAAATACGAATAAGCCGAGGGCAAAAGCAAATTTATTTGCGTTTTGCCGAAGGGAAGTATTTAAGGTTTTGTATTTATGCGGGCTTATTGTGGAGGCGGGATGGGGCGGCTTCCCGTCGGAACAAAGTAAACAGCATGTCGGTGATATCGCATTTTCCGCAGTATTTTGTATGATTAAGTATTATAATTCCGATCCGTCGGCTTCGTTGCGTTTGTTATCGTAGAACATCAAAATACGATACTTACCTCTAAATTCAGAAATAATAAACCATACACTATTGTTTAGCCATTCTTCAAGATTTTTCTCACTTTGTTCTTCACTTAGGGCCATTTGTTCTGCCATTGTTTCGGATATAATTCGAACCATATCATTGTTTATTTCTTCTGTTCTGTTGAGCGTATCGGCAAGTTGTTTTTCCGTATATTTTTCAAGCAACCGAGATCGCGATATTTCAGCAACTCTCTTTGCCATAGACTCCATTTGCAAATATTGATTTTGTGGATATTGATAATAAGCTGCCTCATAACGTTTATTATTCACTGTCATATTGTAAGATATATCGTCATCCTCCGGTATGTAAGAATCTTCATCTGTAAACATTTTCACATACCTACCATTGTTTTCGAATTGAGAACAGAGCTTGTTGAACCTTATTTTTATATCCGTTTCATCAATATTATTGGCATCGGCAACCATAATGCGATATACTTTATTATTATTCGTAACGACATATATATTGACATCCCGTCCATTGAATTCACCAGTCAGATACTCGCCCGACGAATCGAGAGTATAGCCCTTTGCCTTAAGTTTTTGAGTCATTTCAGCTTTGGTCCCGTCGACGGGGATGCCGAGAAACGTCGTTACATCGCTCTGGGCACATGCGGCGGAAAAAAGCATGCACAGAACTGCAATCGAAAAAAGTTTTCTCATAATCGTTTGTTTTACAGCGCTCCCGGCCCACCAGAGCGAATCTGCATATACAGAGGCGTGAAACCGTATATCCACATCCTAAAATGCAGGCCCTGAGAAAACCTTCGAGAATAGATGTGCAATAACAGCTTCACGCCGAACGTGAAGACCGTCAAGCCATTCTCTTGTTCTCTGTTTTAGAAGTTTCTCAGGCTTCGCATTTACAAGAAAAGGACATAACGCCTCTTTTAACCAACAAATTACAGACGGGTTGACCCTTCTGTCAATTGCAAACTTACTAAATTTTATCTTACCGGCCAAACACAACGCCGTCAATTTCTCCCCGGGCAACGAAAATTCCGCACAATCCTTTTCGATATGCCGAGGCAGAGCCTGAACATGTTCGGACTATGCCGAGGCGAGAAAACATGTGCAGAGAACGAACGTTAGCACACATCGTTCTGTTGCCGACGGCAAATGTATAAGAAGTTGAAAACGACCGGTGTTAGGATAGATTACCATAACACCGGCTAACAAGTTAGGATGAAATTAGGATGGGCGGATAACATCATAGACAAACAAATCGCGCCGTTTGAGGTAATGAAAGACGACCGGACAAACAAATTAAAGCCCTGCTAATCTTGATAATTAACAGGAATTTAATAGTCGAAAATGTGCTTAAAATCGCACTAATACTCCTCTTTGTTAAAACTTCGTCGGATTGGGCAGATAAAATATACGCTTTTCTAATTCAACCATCGTGTTACATTTATGATCTCTTTACTAAAATATACGGCAATTTATATCCAGTAAACTGTTTTGAGGATGAAAGTGATTTCTCATTGAAATTCACGACTGCAACGGTTGCACAATTGTCAACAACATCGGACTTTATCCAAAACATATTTTCACACTCGTTGACCCCCTCTCCTTTTCTGCGACATTTTACAGAGTTTGGATTACTTGGGTTATTGAGATAATCTTCAGTACCTACCTCTATTCTTCTACCACTAGGTCCGATGACAACTACATCCTTTGCGATATTCGCACCATTACAATCTATCCGACAGTTGTGGATTAACTCTTTTAGATCCTCTAATGTCGGAATTGGCAGATCGCACACATCGCTATAACTAGACAATTCATAGGTGATATAAGTGTTCGAGTGCTTTTCACGTATTGGCTCTGACCATAATGTTCCACTCGGTAATCCTAAATCATAGAAATTCACATGATCAACCGTGATTTCTCGTGTTTTCTTAAGCCCTTGAGAATATCCTGCTATAAATGCATTTAGGATTATTGTCTTAATTTCTGGAGCATAGTTTTCGTAATAATTCAATGCCATTTGCTCTTTGACTGTCATAGGGGAGGGGTATTAAAAATCATTTAACTTATATAATCAGCAGAATCATATGTGACGAAATTCAGAACCCGTTGCGAAATTTTGAAGACTAAAGCAGCCCAACACCAAATTTCGCACACGCATCGAAATGTAAAGCAAAGACTACCCCTTTGTTTACATACAGCGAAAAATGCGGCTCAAAGTCATCCAAAAAACATTTATCAAAAAAACTTGTTGATCTCAATGATTAACAAGTTTTTTAGAAGTTGAAAATATGCGCGAAACCGCACTAATACTCTTCCTGTTGAAGAAGTGGTTTTGATTTGAATATCAATTGTTTATATAATTAGCGGCAAATTTTAGCCAAACAAACCGCACTGCCTGATACGGTCTGACGCCATTGACAAACATTTCGGGCAAGCAAATTCATACATTATATTTGCCATATTATTCCTGCCCTTGAAATATCCGTTGCGAATATCGTAGGAGAATAGTAAAATTATCAAATGCCTGCCAACTTTTCACACGCTTTATTTTGGTTAACCATTAAAACAAGAACAGTCGGTCTATCCTCAACAAACCTTATTGACTTTAAGGTGATTTTCATTATTCATGTGTTCTCGGATCAACAGGCTTGACTGGGTAAAAGTAGACGATTTTTACCCATTTATAAAGATTGTGAATTGCACGACATCATTATTCGTTGTTATACTTTCATAATTGCTACATATTTACTATCTTTGTATTATGTAGTAATCGATCCTTCTTTCAGACCTGCACCTGTTGGAGATTTTACAGTCTACACTCTTGCGGAGGTATAGAGAGGTTTATGGAGAGATAAAATATACTACAAAGAAATAAAGATTATAATGTTGAGGATACTATTATTATCAGACATTCATTTCATTCATTGCGAGGACGATGAGGATGAGTACCGCTCGTTAGAGACGGCATTCAAGGAGGCGATGGATGATATCCGTGATAAAGGTGGAGTCAATCAGATATTGATATGCGGCGACGTTGCCAACAAAGGTAAGGCTGAAGAATATGAAAAAGCAGAGGCATTCATTAAAGAGATCTTTGAACATCTTGGTTGCGACGAAAAACAAACACAGCTTTACGTCGTACCTGGCAATCACGATATTGACCGCGATGTGTATAAATTATCACGTCTGTCGTTCCGCCCTACACTCCTTGACCCCGCAAAAGGCGATGATTTCATTTATAATGCCAAGCACAAAGAAATTGATGCACTTCGCATATTATATTCCCCATTGGAGGCCTATCACAAGTTTGCCAACATGCATTCTTCAGCAGATGCTATAGCCGTAGGCATTCTTGAAGGAGTCCCTAACTTCAATGACAAAGGGTTTCGCAAGGAGGTAAAACTGGGAACTCTTGATAACTATGTCATCATGCTCCACTGTCTCAATTCCACATTAGCTTGCGACAAAGATGAGGTAAACGACCCTAATAATATAGCCCCCAATGAGCATAAGCTCTTTTTAACAAAGTTCGCATATAATCCTAATACACCTATTACAACGGTAAATATTTCTATGATGCATCATCCGCTGGTATGGTTTGAAAATAGTAAGGCGATGCAAGAAGAATTTGACCGCAAGTTTAAGGTGCAGATATACGGACATGTTCATACGCAGTCCATACAGCAAGAGAGAGAAGAGAAATCTGCTATAAGGTTGCAATGTGGCTCACTACATCCCGGTAATTATAGTGATCCTGAGCTTTATCCACCAGTCTATAATATATTAGAACTCAATGTAATGAGAGGAGTATTGCGGTTGAGCGTTATATGTTATAGCTGGGATGGAGTACAGTTTATGAAGAACGAACGTTTTTGTTATACCAGAAAGATAGACCTGCCCCCAAAAAGCAAGCGCTCTACCAATCAACGAAGGGAAGTTAGTCAAACAAAGTCCAAGGAAATGAATGCCAAGGAAATGTACGAAATCAGATACTGTTTTTTCAGTTCCCGTCATATCAAGGAAATCATTCTTGCTATGAACCCGAAAGCATACGACGAGAACAAGCCTGAACATGCCAATGCCATCTCTTTCTTCCGAAGTATTTCTGAAAAAGCAGATGAAGTGGCAAGACTTAAAGAACAATTGAACACTTATTTAGATTAGCCTATGAATAATAATCTTACAGACATACTCACCGACGTATTGGTGTTCCCGTACGATGAGGCAACCGTTAACCGTCTCTCCGAGGTCTGCAAAACATACACTGAGGAAATATCCTTGGCACAGTATGAAGCATGTGTTCTCCATCTTTGTCTTGATCTCCCCAACACATCGTTTATGCAAGTTATCAACAAAACAACAGAGCACACCTATCCAGCTCAGGTGTATCGTGCTCTATCTGGTTATGTGGTAGGGTTAGCTCTTTTAACAGATCTTGCAGATTTGGACAAGTTACTCTATCCGTTGGCATTGCGCAATGTGTTGAAATGCCACCAGCCAGGTTCTGCGGGTATTATCAACAAGTGCATTGACTCATCTCGTTTCGATGCTATTGAAGACTACTGGTGCAAACATGCTGAAATTCCTGCTATAGAGTCTTCGGATTTACTTACGGAGCTGTACGACAAGGATTCATGGGCAGATTCATCGCTTGAAATAGAAGACCAGTTTGAAAACATAAAATCATTGGTAAAGTACTTTTGTCGTTCAGAGTTCGGGAAAGACTATGCGGCTAAGACTCTTCAAGCTAATCAAGAAGTATACACATTCATGAATAATGTGGCGAATGATTTAACATCACGCGACTGGTTATATGCAGCGGAGGATCCTGTGAAAGTATTTAAAAATCTCCATGTAAGCGGAGGTTCTGCCACACTATCTACTATAAAGACTCGGTTGCGAGGAATGGATGGCAATATAAATACCAACATTGAGAAAACCTCCGTATTCCGTCGTTACATCTATTCTAACGATTACCAGGAGATAGGCCAAAAACGTGTCAGTCCGTTACATTTTGGTATCGCGATGTTTTATGAGTTGCTTTACGAATGCTTAAAATCCGAATATTATGAGTGAACCAGTTAATATAAAGTTTAATACGGGAGTTGCTACGCCTCAGCCTACTCAGCAGACAATTGGGGCGACAATTGCGGAGTCTACATATCGTTATGATGCACTGCGGGATGCGGATGTCAATGGGCTTTCATCCGCTCGCCGTCCTACACTTGTGACATTGTTTGGCATTAGCGAGTGTGGTAAGACTACTTTTGTAGGTAGCCTGTTTGCCATCCTTTGTCGTCATCCGCAACTATTGAAATCCACTTTTGTTGACTCCGATACGCTGACAGGGTTTCAACGTCGTGTGCATACTCGATATTTGTCGGAAAAAGGTCTATCAGAGCAGCCTCGTACCCAGCGCAGGGCTGGGAGTATATTGAATGTGGTGTTGGGAGACGAACATGGCGACAATCAGCGGATGGTAGTATTTTCAGACCTTTCTGGTGAAGTATATAACGATGCGGCCTCTAAAGATGATGTAGCCCTTCAACAGAAAGCTGTTAAATATGCAGACAAATTGGTGATATTTGTTGATGTAGAAAAACTGCTACCTACAAAGAATAATGCTTATAAGGCTTCATTTCAGTCGTTACTCACCCGATTCAAGGAAAACGATATGTTTACGAGTGAGACAGAGTATTTCTTGGTGTTCAACAAAGCGGATTTGGTAGCAAATGAAACCGACAAAGCAACAGAAGGGATTGAAGATGAGAGCGAATTGAAAAAGAAGCGTAACGAGATAACAGACCGCTGGGAACAGCGTAAGCAGTCTGTGTTGGATATTGTAAATACTCTTGTAACTGTTTCGTCGGACAATATCTACGAGATTTGTTCCAAAGGAATAGAGTATGGCAAAGAAGATGCTATGTTAATAGGTCTGTTCAATCGTCTTATCACAGAGAAAACACCTGCATCATTATCACCAGAGTACAATTGGATTCAAAAATTAGTTAAAGAGAAGTGATATGGAAAACAATATGAAATGTCTTGCCGTAGGATTACAGGACACAGGAAAGACCTCCTATATCACCGCATTTTGGGCTATAGAAAAAAACGGAAACACAGGCCATAAGTTGACTTTCGAAAAGTATCCCTCCGATACCAGTTATCTGGATTCTATGGCTACCTCGTGGCTGGACCAGGCCATCGTCCAACGCAGTCAGATCAATATTACCGAACTGACTTTCGACTTGATTCATATGGGGTCTGGGCGCCAATTTCAAATGACTATTCCCGACTTCAAGGGGGAACGGTTCAAACTCATTCTCCAAAATGAAACAGTTGAAGAAGTAGATAACTGGCTGAAACAAGCCGACTGTATTCTTTTCTTCCTCTCCCCCACTCCTGAAAAAAAGTTTAATGAGGAGTATTACGGTGTAATCCCTCAGGAAAAACAAAACTATCAGCCTTTGGAAGAATTCACCGTGGATGCCATCGATGAGTGGATTCAGAATATCGAACTGTTGAAGTATATCTATGAAACGCGTGGAGATTTAAAGATCGCTTTTTGTGTCTCGAAATGGGATAAGATGATGAGCAAGCAGATTGACGTTGAGGACTGGATAAGGCAGGAACACCTATTTTTTTACACTTTCGTCAAATACCACTTTGACGATGTTAAGTATTTTGGTGTGAGCGCTCAAGGACTCGACTATGATCACCGTGGAGAAATGACTGAAGAAAAAGTCTGTGAATTGACCGACCAGAAAAGACGGGCATATATCTCTTCCGGGAAAGACCGAGACTATGATATCACCCTACCATTATCATGGCTCCTTGAAAAATAAATGTATGATAGAGCTACACCAAATGCTCCACGGATATAAGCTTGGACACAATTATGTTCAAGGGAGTATCCTCTTGCCTTCGAGCCATGATATGGACAAGATTGCTACGCTTAGTGACTGGTCTGAGTTCGTGGATAAGGATGGAGAACGTGACTATATAACAGCCTATCCTCTGTTCGAAAGTTCCTACTATGTGATTGCCAAGAGCTGGTATGCCGACGAGATGCGTCGCCCGGGGTGTGTGTGGACACATAGTCTGCTCATCCAACGCAATGATTTGGGAAAGATAATCGATTACCGTCAGTTGCTGACGCTTTTTAAACGACCTGTCGATGACGAGAAAGATTTCTCAGACTATAGCAAATCCATTGTATTAAACGAAACGTCTATCTATCTGGAGTGTAAAGGCTATCCCGGTTTGACCGAGGCCAAGGTGTCGGAGTTGTATGCAGCCATGTTATCACCACAGCCGGTTTCCATATTAAAGGAAACCGCCAATGCTGAACTCCAAAAATTGCTGTTGAATTTGTACAATTATTTACCGACTGGCATGTTGTGGCAGAGGTCTTTCTGTAGCGGAACGGCATTACCGCGTTCCTATGAAGGTCAATTGTTGTCGCTTCAATTCGTTACGCACGATGGGGGGAATGTCACTTATTTAAGCAACAAGATTCCTTATAATGGTTCACAACTGGTAGCTGTCAGTTTGTTGAATGAGCAGAAGCAATTACCGGAACTTATCCGACATTTTGATGCTGAATTAGGCGATGACGAGCGGCGGATGCGAGGATTTTTGGAAGTGGTAGTGCTGGTCAACCGAGTATGTAAAAATGAGGAAGAAAAGCGACAAGTGCTATTATCTATCCTAAGTCAACTCAGCGAGACCTTTCCTCAACCTACCGAGGGTGATGACATTAAGCGATCTGTGCTACAGCCATCACTTTCCAAAGACTTGGGGGGTGAAGAAAACTTCTTATACACAATTTCTACCATAAATGTGTCATCTTTCACAGAGGAACAAATTGGCTATACAAAGCGCTTACATGATCTGTCCTCTGAACAATTTTTAAGCCTGTTAAAGCGACTTTATTCTTCAGAGAACATGAACGAATGGGGGAAGCAGACAGTAAAGAATATTGATCATTTTGTAAACTTTCCTGAAATTGCCTGGTTGAGACAAAACGACAGAGTGTTCTTCCAGACAATCATTAGCAGTAATACAGAATTGCTTAATCAGATAGCCTGGGCAGAATTCTCCAAAGAAGAGTTGGAATCAGCACTTTCTATTTTTTCAGATAAGGAAGTAGTAAAGGCTTTCAAACATTGGAAAGAGCTGTTCAAAACAATGCTTGAATTAAAAGTGCCAATAGCAAGAGAACTTGCAAGGATGGTTTTGTCGCACGATGGAGAATGTGTGAATGAATATTTAACATATATTAACCAGGAAGGACACTATCCTCAGTTACCAGTATCTAAGGAACTTGAATCCTATCCCGATGCTGTATTAACTTGGCTATCTGGAGTATCGTATGTCACACATGAAGTAGCATATGTATTGATGAACTCAATTGATGAGGATAGTCCTTTGGTGAAGAACAGAGGGAGCAAAATATGGATGCCATTTGCTAATGTACTTAATGAAAAAGACCCGATACAGTATTATGTGTTTCTCTATATTCTCTCATTTAACTGGCAAGATAGAGATGCACTTTCATATTTACGTAAGGCATTCCATCCCATACATACTCTTTTGGCACAAGACAAGTTGGACTATAGCCTATGGTATAGGATAGAGCCCTATACAGAACATCTGTTTTTGACATTTTGGGACAAGTGTAAGAAAATGAGAAAGATGGTAATCAGGCGACTGAAGGATGCCGGTTATCCCCCAACCACCGTGAATCATTATACGCCTGATGCTCAGACGAATAAGTGGCTTATTAATGAATGGTAGTAATAGTTAACGAGAGTTCATCATAAGAATTAAGTCTTTCAAAAATAAAACGAGGCTACATCAGAATGAAACTGTACCCCAAAAGTTAGACAAAAAACTTTTGGGGCTCAGTTCAATATAACGCTATCCCAATCTCGAGCACCAAAAATAGAAAGAGGTGCGCACGATAGACTATAATGACTCGTTTTGGAACTCAAAACTGTGGTTTCTATTTGAAATCTTCAGTTATTCTATGAAAATTTTCTGCCGGATTATAAGGCAATAAATAGAGAATAATTCAATTTATTGCTATATTTGCCGTTAGAAATAAGCAGAAACTTTCAGGTAATGGACAACAAAGACTTGAACCGCATCAAGGTCGTGCTGGTTGAACATAAGCGCACAAACAAGTGGCTGGCGGAGCAGTTGGGAAAAGACCCCGGAACCGTCAGCAAATGGTGTACGAATACGTCTCAGCCGTCTATCGATATGTTTTTTCGGATAGCTGAACTTTTAGGCGTGGATTATACGGAATTGATTGTTAAACCGCAATAGGGAGTCATGACAGATCAGGAACTCAAACAACTTAAAGATAATCTGTGGCACTCGGCGGATATGCTGCGTGCAAGTGCTCATCTTTCGGCCGGCAAATACGGGCAGCCGATTCTCGGGCTTATCTTCTTGCGCTACGCCGATGTGCTTTTCAAGCAGCACAAGGAAAAGATCGAGGCGGAATACAACAAGTATAAAGGCTCCCGAATGGAGAAATCATACAAGGATGTTGCCATCGAGGAGTGCGGTTTCTTTCTGCCCGAATGCGCGTATTTCGACTACCTCAACAATGCGCCCGACGATGCCAATAAAGCGGTACTTGTCCGAAACGCGATGCTGGCTATCGAGAAGGAGAATCCGAAAATGGACGGAGTTCTTCCCAAGGAGGTGTACGGGCAGTTGGTGCCGGAGGAGGAACCCGAATTGCTCAGCAAAATTATCCGGGTGTTCAAAGATATTCCCGAAAATATCGGCATCGACCTGTTCGGTGAAATATACGAGTATTTCCTCGGCGAATTTGCGCTGAGCGAAGGTCAGGGTGGCGGCGTGTTCTATACGCCGGCATCCGTGGTGCAGTATATGGTAGAAGTGCTTCAACCGGTTACGGGAGACAAAAGATTCCTTGACCCCGCCTGCGGTTCCGGTGGTATGTTCGTTCAGGCGGCCCGCTATATGCACCGGCACAATGCGACCAACCGTGATATGATGCGCTTCCGCTGCTATGGCGTGGAAAAAGACCCCGACACGGTGAAACTCGCCAAAATGAACCTGCTGCTTAACAACATCCGGGGCGATATTGTCGAGGCGAACTCCTTCTATTCCGATCCGCATGACGAATTCGGGAATTTCGACTATGTGATGGCAAATCCGCCGTTCAATGTGGATGAAGTTGTTGTGGATAAGGTCATCGACGACAAGCGGTTCAACACCTACGGTGTGCCCCGCAATAAAACAAAGTCGAGCAAAAAGGCTTCCGACAAAAAGGAAACTGTGCCCAATGCCAACTACCTGTGGATCGGACTTTTTGCCACTTCGTTGAACGCTACGGGCAAAGCGGCGCTCGTAATGGCTAATTCTGCCAGCGATGCCGGCGGTTCCGAGTTGGAAATCCGCAAAAAGATGATTCGGGACGGGATCATTTCGCAGATGGTAACGCTGCCGAGCAATATGTTTTCTACGGTAACCCTGCCGGCGACGCTTTGGTTCTTCAACAAGGAGAAAAAGCACAAAGACGAAATTCTGTTTATCGACGCGAGAAACATCTTTACCCAAGTGGACCGCGCTCACCGCAAATTCAGCGAGGAGCAAATCCGGAACCTCGGTATCATCACGCGCCTTTACGAGGGTGACAGCGACGCTTTTTGGGCGCTTGTGGAGGAATACAAGAGCGCCGGCAAGCAGGAGCAGGCCGATTGGTTGCTGGAGCGTTGGCCCGAAGGCAAATATCGGGATGTCATAGGTCTTTGCAAAGTGGCGAAACTCGACGGCGAGGACGGCATCATCGACCAAGACTACTCGCTCAATGCCGGGCGCTACGTCGGTGTGGTGATTGAGGATGACGGTATGACCGCGGAAGAGTTTGCCGCGACGATGAAAGCCGACCACGCCGAACTCAAAGCGCTCAATGCCGAGGCGGAGACGCTTATGGCAGAGATAGAGAAGAATATGAAGGAACTTTTTTGGGAAAGCAAGTGATGGATACGACATTGACAAAAATTGGTGAATGCATAAATTGTAATCCATCTGTTAAATTAGACAAGGGGAAGATATACCCTATAATTGATATTGACAAAATTGTTGTTGGGCGAAAATTTGTAACCAACAAGGAGTTTATTGTATTTTCTAATCAAAGCGGAGCAAGGTTTGAGAATGGAGATACTTTAATGGCGCGAATTACCCCTTGTCTTGAAAATGGTAAAATAGCAAAAGCCCAAATAGGAGGGAAAGGGATTGGATCTACTGAACTATTTGTTTTTAGAGGTATCGAAGGTATAACCGACAGTGAATTTGTTTACTATTTGTTTAAGCAGCAATATATTAGAGAACTGTCTGCAAATAGTATGACTGGCGCAAGTGGCAGGCAAAGGGCTGACTTGAAGTTTATTAAACGAATTAAAATACCACTCCCTACGCTCCCGATTCAGTGCAAGATAGCCTCTATCCTTTCCGCATACGATTCTTTGATAGAGAACAATACGAAGCGGATTCGTTTGTTGGAGCGAATGGCAGAAAATCTATATAAGGAATGGTTTGTCCGTTTCCGCTTCCCGGGATATAAGAATGCCGAGTTCATAGACGGATTGCCAAAAGGATGGACTATTGAAAAGGTTGGAACATGGTGTAGAGTTTTTACAGGCAAAAAAGATGTTAATCAGACTGTCGATAATGGGAAATATATATTCTTTTCTTGTTCTCCTGCTATTTTTTATTCCGATGATTACATTTATGATGGAAAAGCTATAATAGTGGCAGGGAATGGCAGTTATACTGGAAGAACAAGGTTTTTTAGTGGAAAATTTGATTTATACCAAAGGACGTATGCAATAGTACCAATTGACGAGTTGGCAGAGAATATAATACTATATTTATATGCTCGTTTTAAATTTGGTTTTGAAAAAGTATATTCTGGAGGGACACGTGGGTCTGCTATTCCTTATATCGTGATGAAAGACATTACGCACTACAAATTTTTATATAACGCAGAAATTATTAGAAAATATGCTCATATAGCAGAATCTCTATTTTATGAAATTGAAAAGCTCCAGCGTCAATCCATCCTCCTTGCCCGCCAGCGCGACCTGTTGTTGCCACGCCTTATGAGTGGAAAACTTGAAGTAAAAGCGTAAATTTGAATGTTCTAAAAGAATGAAAGATATGGAAAGCAAACCGACATTTGTATATCGAGACGGAATGCTGTCGGACACAAAATATGTAGCGTGGCTGGCAGATGTAAAAAACCGTTTCCGCCAAAGCCAGATAAGAGCCTCAATCCGGGTCAATACCTCCATGCTGGAATTCTATTGGAGCATCGGCCGCGATTTGGTAGCCCTGCGCGCAGAGGAGCGTTGGGGCGCAGGCGTGGTGAAGCAGTTCGCCCTCGATATGCGTCAGGCGTTTCCGGATATAACAGGTTTCTCCGACTCCAATATTAAGTATATAAAACGTTGGTATTCGTTCTATTATGAGCGGGTCGTAAAAAGTCAACAAACTATTGACCAATTGGAGAATGAAAAAGGTCAACAAGTCGTTGACCAAATTGAGATGGAAGAAAAAAGTCAGCAAGTTGCTGACCTTTTGGAAATGCCGAAATTATTCGGGAAGGTTCCTTGGGGACAGCATATATCCATTATATCCAAATGCCAATCCCTTGACGAGGCCTTATTCTATATCAACAAAGTGGCAGAAGAGGGTTGGAGCCGCAGCGTGCTTGAAAACAAGATTTCAGCCAACCTTTTCCAAGCGCAAGGCTCTGCTGTTACCAACTTTGAACAGACATTGCCCTCGCCGCAAAACTTGCAGGCCAAAGAGATACTGAAAGACCCGTATCACTTTGATTTCCTATCCATGAAAGCCGAATATGACGAGCGCGACTTGGAAGAGGCACTTGTTGCCAACATCACCCAATTTCTGTTGGAATTGGGCAAGGGTTTTTCGTTCGTGGGGCGTCAGATGGAGTTGCAGATGCCGGGCGGGCAGACATTCTTCCCCGATTTGGTGTTTTACCATATTCCGCAGCACAGGTATGTCATCATAGAGTTGAAAGCGGTAAAGTACATTCCCGAGTTTGCCGGCAAACTCAATTTCTATGTTTCTGCTGCCGACGAACTGTTACGGGGAGCAGGCGACAACCCCTCCGTGGGGCTGATTATCTGTAAATCCACGGACAAAACCGTAGTGGAATGGTCGCTAAAAGACATCAATAAACCGTTGGGGGTAGCCACTTACCAATTGGAAGAAGTGGTGGACCGCACGGTGGCGGAACTGGAGTTGAGAGCGAAACGAGAAAAAGTGAAATAGTATGGCATCATTCATAAGCGAAGACAATATCGAGCAGGCGATATGCGACAGGCTGACGCAGCCGAAGTATGGGTGGCAGCGCATAGCGTGTGATCCAAGCGTCGAGGCGCAGAACGATGTTTCGACGACCGGTCGGTCGAGTGTGACTGAATGCATACTGCCCGAGGTATTCCGCAATGCGCTGAAACGCCTTAATCCTCAAATTGCCCCGGAGGTTCTCGACGAGATCGTGCGCGAATACCGGAAAGATTATACCGGTACGGATATGGTGGACACGAACTATAAGTTCTACAATCAGATTCGCAATGGGATCAAGGTAAAGACGCGCAAGCAGAATCGGGAAGATTTCGATATTGTGAAATTGATTGATTTCGACGATCCGACCAAAAATGACTTTCACTGCGTTAACCAAATGTGGATTAAAGGGCGGTTCCGCTACCGACGTCCGGATGTATTGCTTTTTGTCAACGGTCTGCCTTTGGTATTCATAGAGTTGAAAAACTCAACCGTAAAAGTAGAAGAATCCTACAACAAAAACCTCGTTTCCTATCGGTCGGACATTCCCAACATCTTTGCGTTTAATCAAATATGCGTCTTGTCCAATGGTTTGCAGACAAAGATCGGCGCATGGAATGCCGGCTACGAGTTTTTCTTTGAGTGGTTGCGTGTGGATGACGAGAAAGAGAAGATCGACCGCAAACAGATCGAAGAACACGGACTGAGCATCACCAACCTGATAGACGGCCTTTTCCGCAAAGAGCGATTGCTCGACTACATAGAAAACTTCATTTTCTTCGACAATAAACGCATAAAAATTATTGCCAAGAACCACCAATATTTAGGTGTCAACAATTTGATGAAGAGTGCCGAAAACAGAGAGGAACTGCAAGGAAAACTGGGCGTTTTCTGGCACACGCAAGGTTCAGGCAAGAGTTACTCGATGGTTATGTTCGTGCGCAAGGTCAGGCGCAAACTGCGCGGTAATTTCACCTTTTTGGTGATTACCGACCGTGAAGACCTCGATGCGCAGATTCACAAGACATTCGTGCGTTCAGAGGTGATTGGGGATAAGGAGGAGTGCCAGCCGAAGAATGCCGCACAACTCCGAGAATTTTTGTCGGGCAACAAGCCGATGGTGTTTACGCTCATCCACAAATTCCAGTATGACAAGACCAAGAAATACCCCTTGCTCTCGGAACGGAACGACATCTTTGTGCTTGTAGACGAGGCGCACCGCACACAATATAAGCAGTTGGCGGAAAATATGCACGCGGCTTTGCCCAACGCCAATTATATAGCCTTCACAGGGACGCCTCTTTTAGGCAGCAAGCGCCTGACAAACCAATGGTTCGGCGACTATGTGTCGGAGTATAATTTTGCACAGGCTATCGAGGACGGCAGCACGGTACCTTTGTTCTACAGCCGTCGTGTGCCCGAAGTCGGACTGACCAATGACTGGCTCGATACCGACATCGACCAGATAGTGGAGGACGAGAATCTGAATGACCGAGAAAAAGAATTGCTTGAAAACTCGTCGTCCCGCATTCTGGAAGTGATAAAACGCGACGGGCGTCTGGACCGTATTGCGCAAGACATAGCGCACCATTTCCCGCGTCGCGGATTCCTCGGCAAGGGGATGGTGGTGAGCGTGGATAAGTACACCGCAGTCAAGATGTACGACAAGGTGCAGAAATATTGGGCCGAGGGAAAAAAGAACCTTATACAAGAACGCAACAGCACAAAGAGTAAAGAAGAACGCGACCGTCTTACCGAACGGCTCAACTATATGAATAAGGTTGAGATGGCTGTGGTAATAAGCGAAGAGGCCGATGAAGCCGAAAAATTCGCAGCACAGGGACTTGACATCATCCTACACCGCAAGAAGTTGAACGAGATAACGCCGGACGGCAAAGACATCGAGGACCGCTTTAAGGATCCGGACAATCCGTTGTGCCTTGTCTTCGTGTGCGCTATGTGGCTGACCGGTTTTGATGTGCCGTCGCTCTCCACGCTCTATCTCGACAAACCGATGAAGGGGCACACGTTGATGCAGGCGATAGCCCGCGCAAACCGTGTATTCCCCGGCAAGAGTTGCGGTATCGTGGTCGATTATGTCAATGTGTTCAAGTATATGCAGCGGGCGCTGAGCGACTACGCCTCCCATGATAACGGCTCGGAATACCCGGCAAAAGACATTGAAACGCTTATCCGGAATATAGATGAATGTATCGCGGAGTGCGACGTGTTCCTTATGCAGTTGGGCATAAGCATAGAAAATATTACGGCCGAGGCCAATACGCTCGATCAGCTTGAGCTGTTACGGCAGGCGTATGTAAAAATCCTTGAAAAGGACGATTGGAAAGATCGTTTCAAGGTGTTGAGCAACTTGCTGATGAATCTTTACGATGCAAGCAAGCCTGAAATATTCGAAAGAGGCTGGGCGAACGACAAGTTTGCACCTTTGAGTTACCTGCATGGACTATTCTGCAACCAAATAGACGACGAGAAACTGAATCGTGCCAAAGCAAGAATGGCGCACGCTCTTGATGACAGCGTATCGGCCATTGCGGCAGAAGATCAAGCCCGTTATGGTATCTACAAAAGCAAGGTGATTGACCTTAGCAAACTGGATGTGAATGCCGTTCGCAAAGTCATAAGCGATTCTCCCTATAAGGCGCTGGAAATAGAAAGTTTACGGGAGTATATAGAAGATGCTTTAACACAACTTATCAACCAGAACTGCACTCGTATCGCATTCTCAGAACGATACAAGAGTATCATCGACCGTTATAATGCCGGCGGCAGCGAAAATGAAGATTATTACGAGAAACTTCTTCAACTCATAGAGGAACTGAAGCGGGAGCAGGGTCGCGCCACTGAAATGGATTTGGAGGAAGAAGAACTTGAAATCTTCGACCTTCTTATCAAAGACCGTAAACTGACTCAGAAAGAAGAACAGAAGGTAAAGTTAGCAGCAAAGAACCTATATAAGAAACTCTCCGAAGAAAAGAATAACGTTATGGTCGTAGACTGGTACAAAGATGAGCAACCTAAACAGAAGGTCATGGCCATTATTAAGGTTTCCTTGAATAATGACCTGCCGGATTCCTACGACCGTGAAGTATTTGCCACCAAAACAAACCTGTTGATGAATCACTTCATCGACATGGCAGTTCAGGGCTACGGCTGGCTTACGGCATAGAAAGAAAGTTTATAAACATTTAAAATTCAATAATTATGACACAGTTAAAACATACGATATTCTATTTGCTTGGATTCTGCGCCCTTTTTCTGGGAATGTCTTATTTCGTATCTGTCAATAAAGAACTTGTATTTTGTTCCGCCAATTCAGCGTGGATTTCCAATGAGTTCCTATTAAGTTGCTTGACTGGTATATTTGCGAGTTTTATGGTATTAATAGCCACAGAAGTATATAAATTCTTTCAAATTCAAGAATCGGTGGAGCGATGGCTATTCATACAAATGGTAACTCTTTACGGGCAATTGCATATAGCAGAGACAAGCATACAGAATTTGTTATCATCAAAAGAAATTATTCCAGCCAATCTATTGCATTGCTTATCAAATACTATCAAACAATTAACACCTGCGATGCGTGCGACCGATTATAATCCTTTGGTTAAAACCAAAAAGACGAAGACAATTATCAAAATTATTAATCGGCTACATTCTGCTCAACTTGGTAATTTGGAGGCATTAGCCAATGATTGCATTTATTTGGAGATAGCAATAAACACAGATAAAATTAAAGAACATGAGAAGGGGATATTTTCTCCCGTTATTACATTTGCATCTCCTAATACAAACCGGACATTGATTACATTACTGAAAGAAATTCAAAATATTAAATCGCAAATAACCATCAATATAACAGAGTTAAATGCTGCTTGTAACGATCGTTTTCATTGGAGTGAGGTTAGCTCTCAAATATCCTCTATGCCTACCATTGACACATCGCTAGAAGGTTTTTGGGCGAGATGGAATTAAATTTTCCAGATTTCACATCAAACAGAAAGTCCTGCAAGCAACTTGTAGGACTTTTCTTTTTACCGTTTCCTCGTGTTATTCTTCTTGTCGCTCCAAGGCAAGTCGGATTGTGAGCTGCCGGCACCAGTACCGACACGGGTCTGGGCGGGACCGCCGGTAGCAAGGATAAGTGCTGCGCCTAACAAGTCTGCTTGCGCTTGATTCATCTGTTCCTGCGGCTCGAAGACGGCATTCACAAATTCCTCGTCCGTTATGCAGTGATTTAAGTGTTGCTGCGCAAGGTCGTAGTCTATCTGAAACTTTGTATCATCGAACAGTTCATTGCCGACACGTGTCCAGATATGCAACGACGGGTTGTTGTAGTTCGGAACATTGACCTTGACCAGTTTCGCTCCCGATGACAGCAGATAACGCTGTGGATTAGCTTTGCGGTCGAGTTCGGCAATGCGTTGGGATTGGTTGGCTATCTGTGCATCTTTTGAGTTCAGCGTCTTGCGCAAGGCTTCTGCATCTTTGATAGCCTTGTCAATCTCCGCCTGATAACTATTCTTCAACTTCGTTAGTTCCTGCTTGTGGTTTTGTACAATGGCGTTGCGTTCCTCTTGCAACTTCCTTATCTGTGCTTTAAGTTTGGCTATCAGCTCGTCTTTGGCTGCAAGGTTTTTCTTGGCTTTTGCAAGGTCGCCTTTGCCGAAGAGTGATAAAATGGCACTGCGTCCTTCGTTGGCTTTTTCTACTTCGGCAGTCAATCTGGCAATATCGTTTTCGAATTGCAATATCTGCTGCCGGTAATATTCGCCGTTGGATTGGTGCTTGGCTGTCGACCCGACCACTCCGCGCTGCAAACCGAATTCCCGCATGGCTTCGGCGTAGGTATTCTGATAAGTGGACAACCGCGAACGCCCCATAACATCATCTGCGGATAGTCTTGGACCTGCTTGTGTCCGATACTTTTTCTCGCCTTCACGGGATTTGCGTTTGCGCTCGCCTGTAACGATTGGCACTACCGTCGCGTGCAGGTGCGGCGTCTTCTCGTCCATCTGGAGGACACACGACACAACATTCTCTTCGTCGAAGGTATCTTTAAGCCATTTCAGATTGGCATCCGTCCACCTGTCTAACTTGCCGATTTGTACAATCTTCATCATTTGCTCGTGTGAACCAGTGAGGATAATACGGATGGCTTTCGTTTGGTTCTTACCGACCTTGCGGTGCAGTCCTGCATGGTCGATCCGATATTGGATAGCCTCAGTTCGGTTGCGTACCCCTTCGGGGAAAGGTATGAGTTCCCGATTGAGGTGCGTTTTTGTCTTGTCGGCATTGTCGGGTATGTACACTTTACCGTCAGCGGTCTTGCGCTCGATACGGCACGACATCCCGGAATCGTTGCCGCTGCCACGCTGCAGGTGGCATACGGCGTATTGTATATTACTCATAAATCTTTTCTTTGTTTCATGTATAACAGTTGTTCTGTTTGGAATTAGGGCGTAAATTTCCGTCTATACCAGCCGTAAGGCAATCGAGAGTCGAGAGGGCACGCCCTTTCGCTTATGGGGCTATTTTTAGCTGCCGCTTGCGGCTGCGGGCGAAGCAAAAATGCCCTAATAAGCTACGGAAATTTACCCAACCCAAATTCCCCGGACAGTGCGCTGTTCGTTCTCTATTCTTCGACCAACTCCAAGTCCAATTCATCAATGAGTTGCCGAATGCAGGGATTGCGAGCAATCATCTGCTGGAGTATCTGACGACTGGTAGGAGTCGCAAGCAGAAAATCGGCAATATCCAGTCCTTGCCTGCATTGTTCGTCGGTTGCCATATCTTCCAGCATCATACTGACAGTGACGCTACGGCAGACGGGGCGAAACATCGGCAACTTCTCCTGCCACGCGTCGGTCGCTCCGAGGTCAGGCAGCAGGATGACATCGCGTCCGCGCAGTATCTCGACAGTCTGGACATTGAAGCACCCGTTCTTGCCTCCCGTGGCAAGCCAAAGGGCATCCGGCATATAGTGCGAAGCGATAACGGCAGACTTCTCGCTCTCGACCAGAAAGATCGTCCTGTCGGGGTATATCGGAAGCAAGTATTGTCCGAACAGACACTGCCGCAAATGGAAGTTCGGCAGGCGGAGTTCTGCGTGCGCCCAACTGACACACGCTTGCGGCTCCTTGACGCGGCGACCCGTCGAGGAATTGTACAGCATAATCTTACCCGTGCGGACTTTTCCCAATTCGTCCGTCTGCCAGAAGACTGTCGAACCGCCCCACTTTGCCGATGTGCCAACGTGGTAGAGATTGAATAACCGCACAGTCTCCTCCGCTCCGAACACGCCGCAGAGATACCGATACAGCGGGTTCCTGTCATAGTGCGACAAACTCGCTGCTACAATGGCTGGCGAAATATAAGAGACTTCGACCGGTGCCGTTCGGGCGTGTACAACGGACTGGCGACATATACGGTCGATACGGCAGTCATCATTGTGCATTGCTTCGGGGTTATCCCGAAAATATTCGCGCGGCGTGTAGTGGTAGCCGCAACTCTGCTCGTGGTCGCACTTACCGACCGTCGAGGGAAAACGCACCGTTCCCTGCTCGTCGATATACCGGACAAAGCAGCGCTTCTTTCCACAACTCGGACAGTCAATCTTGCTCCCGCAGCGGTACCTCTCTAAATGAAAACGGTACTCACTCATCGCTCGTCAGTATTATAGGTTGCACACTGCACTTTTGCACTTTGACCCGCCTGCTCTGCCGCCTTACCCTCCGAGGAAAGTGCAATAGTGCAAGATGCAATCGCAGAGGTCTTGCGGTAGGTGCCGTGATGCAGTTTCTCTAAAACAGGGTTCGGCTCCCGGCTCAACTTGTCCAATGCATAGTAGACCGTGCGGCGGGACAACTCGACTTTCCGACCTGCAATGACGGATTCGCCCGCGGTGAAGGTATCGCCGAGCAGCGACAGCCACGCCTCCTTGTTGTCTCCGATACCGGCGGAAACGATACTTTCCAGAACGCGCTGATAGGTATCTTCGTAGTAGTCTATCATCCGAATCGCCGCCTTGACGGAATCGAGGTCGATATATTGCATATACCCTTCGCCGGCAGCCCATTTCAGAATCTGAAAGACTAACGACAATCGGGCGGCGTTGCCGTCCAATTTCGTTTTACGACTATCGACTTCGGCGTCGTTTTCGACGGCGTTCACCGTGTCTATGATCCCGTTATACCAGTCATAGAAATACGCCTCGGCATCTTCCGCCAGATTCAGCACCAGCGAACAAACCGTATTACCATTCTCATTAGTAGGACAAGGTAGGTTGAGAATCCTGTTCAGTATCATGCGCCACTGACCCATCGTATCGGGACGGGGCATGTCGCGGTCTGTGCGCTGCCACTTCGAGATGCGTTGATCTTTGGGATAGACAAAGAGGAATCGGTCGAGCAGTCCGTTTGCCTTGTACTCGTTGCGGAACACCTCCGGCAGCAGATTGGTCTGCACCGAGCCGATGACATTGATGCAAGGCTGGCGAATCAATATCGGTCGCGCTTCGGATTTGCGGACGGACTTTAACGGGCGGCCGCTATAAGCGGAGAGCAGGTCTTCAATCAGGTTGTTCTTGCTGTTGTATCGTTTTACGGAGTTGAACATCGCCAGAATCTCATCGACCTCGATAACCACACCCCGAAGATTGTGCTGGTGGACGTGCATCAGCGCTTCAGGCGTAAAGTCCGATATGACGGTAGTGACTAATTGGGGCTTCTTGAGCAGGGGGCTGTCGTTTGCGTCTTTATTTTTGCCCGCCGCTGCAAGAGCACGTTCAAACTTATCGCACTCCTGTAGATACTGCTCGAACATCCGGTCGTCCTGCTCGTGAATCGGGCGATAGAGGAAACTCAGCGGCGGCGTCTTGCCCAATCCGGGGCGACCGACCAGCATCATATAGATGGATGGGCTTGTCCGCCAGTTGCCCTTAATCTGTATCTGGCAGGCATTGCCGATTGCGGCAGCCACTGCTGACAGTACAATTGAAGCGGAATACTCAATATTGAAATTCTGGCTTATGTGCCAAAAAGAGACATAAAACTTGTGTAATGGATTGAAGTTGTTATATTTAGGCTAAAAACAACAAAA
>CANQIF010000007.1 GCA_947623965.1 uncultured Alistipes sp. | reverse complement strand
GTCGTTTTATACCGATTCAATCCGATAAATTCACTCGTGGTTTTTTTATTCACTCACTCGTGGATTTTGCGATTATACGGCGGCCCCGGTACCCGGGGCTGCCCCTCCCTGACTTTTTTCAAACCGGCTGCCGGCAAGGCAGCGCGCTTCCGCTCCGGCGCAAAGAGAGGACGGATTCGGAGATGCGGCAGAGGGCCGGCGTTTCCCACCCAACGAGAAAGAACGATTGCCCCGGGCATACGCGACGGGCAAGACGAGATAGCGCTAAAAAGATTGTGAAATGAAACCGATCAAGTTTCTGGCCTGCCTGCTGACGGCTTTGGCCGCCGTCGGGCTCGCGTCGTGCGACAAGACCATCTACGACGACGAGGGCGACTGCGTGGTCCGCTACCAGGTGCGCTTCGTGTACGACTACAACCTGAAATACGCCGATGCCTTCGCCCACGAGGTCCAGGCCGTGACGCTGTACGTGGTCGACCGGGACGGCGACATCGTCTGGCGGAAGAGCGAGAGCGGCCCGCAGCTGGCCGAGGAGGGCTATGCCATGGAGGTGGAGGTCGCCCCGGGCACCTACTCGCTGCTGGCGTGGTGCAGCTCGGAGAACCCCACGACCTTCCGCGTCGGGGAGGAGGAAAACGCAGCCTCCGCAGCCGGGGACGCAGCCGGGACCCCGGCCACGGAGAGCGCCGCCCAGAGCTGCCGGAGCCTGAAGGCGAACTTCTTCACCGAGACCCATGCCGACGGTTCGCTGCATATCGGCCGCGAGGGCGAGCCGCTCGACCGCCTCTTCCACGCCTGCGAGACGAACGTCGAGTTTCCGGCCGCCGACGAGGGGACCTTCACCCACACCCTGCACCTGACGAAGGACACGAACCACTTCGTCATTTCGCTGCTGCAGCTCTCGGGCGAGCCGATCGCCAGGGAGCAGATCGCCTTCGAGATCATCGACGACAACGCCCACCTCGACTGGGACAACCGGCCGATCCTCGGCCGCCCCGTGACCTACCACCCCTGGTACACCGCTTCGGTGGATGCCGACCTCTCCACGCAGCCGGTCGCCCAAGCCGCGCAAACGGCCCGGCCGGCCGCCCTGCCTGCCCTGACACCCGCCCGTGCGGACAACGGCAGCTATGCGGGCGTCATCGCCGAGCTGACCACCTCGCGTCTGATGTACGCCAACCGCGACAACACCATCCTGCGGGCCTACCGCACCGACACGGGCAAAACGATCGTCTCGATCCGCCTCATCGACGCCCTGCTGCTCGTCCGGGGGTATGAAAACAGCATCAAGCTGACCGAACAGCAGTACCTCGACTACGAGGACGAATACAGCCTCACCTTCTTCCTCGACGAAAACCACAAGTGGCTCTACGGCGTGATCCAGATCGAGTCGTGGCGCGTGATTTACTACGAAACGGATTTGGAATAGAAAAGAAACGCGCAAGATGCAGCGACCGATCGAACATATTCTGCGGAGCACCGCGGCGGCGCTTCTCCTCCTTGCGGCCCTCGCGGCGGCCTCCTGCGTCTACGACGACGGCGGGGAGGAGCCCGAAGAGCGCACGCTGCTCGGCGTCGGCTTCAGCCTGCCCCTCTCGCTCGCCGAGGCGGGCGGCAGCGGCGGGTACATTCCCGGCGAGGGCTATGAAAACTATATCGACGTCCGGACCCCGGACAACTACCGGATCTATATCTTCGACACCGCGGACAACTTCATCGCCCGCTTCGTGCCGATGCTGGTCTCGCCCGTCAGCGACGCAGGCCGCTACGAGGTGGTGGGCCGCGCCGACGCGCTCGCCGACCGCTCGGACTTCAAGATCGTCGTGCTGGCCAACTGGCCGGCTTACCCCGACGACAGCGCGCTGGCCGCCGGTTCGACCACGATCGGCGATCTGTGCACGGCCGCGACGGCCACCTTCAACGCCCTGACCGATTTCGAGCTGAACCCCGCCGAGGGGCGCACGATTCCCTTCTTCGGTGTCCACCATTATACGGGCACGACCGTCGCGAAAGGGGTGCGCACCACGCTCGCCGAGCCCGTGGCGCTGCTGCGCGCCATGGCCAAAGTGGAGCTGGTCGTCGGCACCGAAGGCGTCTCGCTGAAAGAGGTCCGGCTGCAGGGCTATAACAAACAGGGTTACTGCGCCCCCGAGGGGGTCTATTCGCAGAGCGACTACGACCACAGCGGCGATTGGAATGCGGATTACGTGCGACGCCTGCACCTCGTGGGCGGTGCGAACGATGCCGCTGCGGCGTCGGCCTCCGCGCCGCTCTTCCGCAAGAGCGGCTCGCAGCCGGAGACGTGGGTGGCCTACGTGCCCGAATACAGCAACACGGGCGCCGCGGACTACAAATCGCGCCTCCGCTTCAAGCTGGATATTCCGGGCGTCGACGCCGACGACAAGGTCTATACGCTCTATTTCGCCGACTACGGGGCCGATACCGTCGTGGGGGCGGACGGCTCGGAGAACGCCGCGCCGCCGGCCGACGGGACCTATTTCGACCTTTGGCGCAACAACTGCTACCGCTTTACGGTGACGGTCAAGGGCGGCCTTCTCCTGCTCAACGTCAAGCAGTGGGAGAACGCTTTCGACAACAACTTTGAATTTTGATGGCATTTATCGAAACCCGAACGATGAGATACGCTCTTTTATTCATCACCTTGCTGTGCGCGGCGGCCGTCGTCACGGTCGGCTGCACCAAGGAGGATTTGGAGCCGCTGCCGGAGCCGGCCGCACCCGGCGAGACGCGCTTCCGGCTGGCGGTCGCCTCCTACGAGGTGAATGCCGGGACGCGGGCCGCCGAGCCGAGCCCGCAGCCCGAGCCGGCGAGCGAGGCCGAGAAGGCGATCCGCGACTTCTGGCTCTTCCAGTTCAAGGCGGACGGCTCGCAGCTTGCGGCCCCGAAATACTACGCGCTCGCGAATTACGCGGGCGGCATGTCCGCCATGCTCGAGCAGGCCTTCACCGATCTGACGAAAGGCACGCCGATGACGATCTACGTCGTCACCAACACCGGCGACGGGACGTGGGCGACTCAAACCCCGGCCGATTTCGACACGCTGGACAAGGTCAAGGCCCAGAAGCTGCCGAACCCCAAGCCGATTCGCATCATGGCCGACGCGGAGCGCTCCGACGAGCTCTATATTCCCATGAGCGGTCAGCTGGACGAAATCACCGTCACGGCCGACACCTTCGTTGTCGTGCCCGTAATACGCATGTATGCCAAGGTGAAGATTCTGGCTACTTTTCATGAGGCGAGCATGAACATCTACGATGTCGATGTCAAAGGCATTCCCTGGTACTGCCGGGTCGCGCCGGTCGGCACGCTCGACGCCAACGGCGAGCCGGCAGCCGTGCCGTTCCCCGAGGGGACGACGATGATCTCGCGCGCATTCAGCTCCACCGATGCCGTGGCGGCGGATGCGGACGGCACGAAGTGGCTGGTGCTGTATATCCCGGAGAATATCCGCGGCGAGATCGCCGAAGCCGACAAGAAGAGCGGCGTAAGCATCCCGGAAAAGAGCCTCGAAGTGCATATCCGGGCCAAGTACGACGGGATGGATTACTATTTCACGGTCTATCCCGGCGAGAACACCGAGAACAACTTCAACATCCGGCGCAACTGCGTCTACCGCGTGGCGGTGGATATCAAGAACATCGAGGACCTGCACACCCCCTCGTCGAACTGCTTTGTCGTCAAGCCCGGCAAGAAGCTGACATTCGAACCTTACTACCGTGTCGAAACGGGCGGCGGGTACCATTTCGCCGATTATCTCACCCCGGACAATCCCGATAAAGCGATCGAAACGGTCGAGATCATCTGGCAGACGAAAGACTGCATCGGCGACAATACGAAGGGCGACCTCGTGCAGTTCGAGCTCAATGAAAGCGACCCGATACACAGCAAAATAATCGTTTATACCGGTAATACGGAGCCGGCTTCGGACGGCAGCAAGGGCGGCAACGCCTTGATCGGGGCCCGGAATGCAAAGGGCGCCATCGTCTGGTCATGGCATATCTGGGTCACGGACAACGAGCCGGACAATCTCGGCAATGCGCTCGTTTATACGACGTATCGGTGGGGAACAAAAGTGACGGTCAAGGAGCGACGAAGGACTGGTGGAACTATGTGGAACCCTCAATATGAAATCGTTGAAGTCGAAAAAGACGGACTGAAGGTCTATGCGGATGAACCTCGTATTCCCGGCTATGCGGTCATGCAGTGCAACCTCGGCGCACTCGCATTCGTAGGAAAAACTGGGTCGAAAGTAGCCTACCAGGCCGAGTTTGGCGAGAGTGAATGCAGGACATTCGGTATGCTGTATCAGTGGGGACGCAAAGACCCCTTCCCGCCGGCTACGCATTATACAGAAGGTAGTGGATACACGGGCACTAAATATTTTGAAACTGTGGACGGAAAAAATATTACTTATGCCGCCGGTTTTTTACCGTATAGTAATAAATTTACCGATGAACACTATGGAAATGACAATCAAACAATTGTCGGCAAAACGAACACGGTTCAAGAAGGCGGAGAAGATTCAAGCAATTTATTCTATTCGAAGGCATCATTAGCTATTCCAAACACCGGAAATGGAATCGTGGACGGGATCGCCTATTCGATAGGTCACCCTACCGTATATATCTCTCCCAAAAATGGGGATAAATATAATAACAACGAGGGCGACTGGTTGCCGAGTGGGCATAGCGCCACCTTATGGGGCGGAGAAGAAGAGGGTACGAGGAAGGCGCCTATCGGCGAGATTACGGAACAAAGCATTCCTTTTACTGGAATAACAACGTCGGACATCGTATATTATAAATACGAAGGTTCAAATCAGCAAGTATATCTCCGAGATAATTATGGGACCCAGAAAAGCATATTCGATCCGTGTCCGTCCGGATGGCGTATCGCTCCTGCCGAATTGTGGCTCGGATTTACAAAAAACGGCCAAGATACCAAAGATAAATCTCAAGATACCGATGGTACTTATTTAATGGAAGATGTGAATTGGGAAAAGAGCGAAAGCGGCGTATTTGGTATGATGATGTATATGCGGGGTTGGAGAAGTGGCCCGAAATCCTATTTCCCATTGCAAGGCATGCGAATTAAAGATGGTCGGTTTTTCAGTTCAGGCTGGTGCGGCAACTACAACAACGCTACTTGTGACGGAAAGTTTGTAAATGCGTTGCATTTACATCAAACATACCAAGGTGCTCCGAAATTCCATATTTTTGATTATTCGAATTGGGATTACTATGTCAAATCTACCGCGAGTCCGGTAAGATGCGTGCGCGATTCGAAATAAGGCGGCGATCGGTGCTTTCGATCGTTCTGTTTGCGGCCGTTTTATGCGCCTGTACCCCCGGCGGGGCGCGGCATAAAGCGGCTGCCGCTTCCGAGGCCGATGCCCCCGCCCCGGCCGCCGATTCGCTGTGCCTCCGCGACCCGCAGCGGGCGGCAGGGCGGGTCGCCGCGCTGATCGGGCAGTGCGCCGGTGCCGACGAACGGACCGCCCGGGCCCGCCTCGGCGAACTGCTCGCCGAAGCGGCCCGCGACAGCGTCTCTTTCGCCCTCGTGACCGACCTGCTGGAGCGCTGCCTCGACGACCCCAACTCGCCCCTGCGCAACGAAAGCTGCTACATCCTCTACCTCGAGGAGCTGCTGCGGATGCCCGGCCTCTCCGAGACCGACCGCCTGGGCCCCGCCTGCCGCCTGGAGCTGGCCCGCAGGAACCGCCCCGGCACGGTCGCGGCCGATTTCGCCTACCTCGACCGCAGCGGCCGGCGCTGCACGCTCCGCGATGCCGCGGCCGGCGGGCGGCTCCTGCTCATCTTCTACGACCCTGCCTGCAGCCACTGCTCGGAGATGCTGCGCGAGGCGGCCGAAAGCCCCGTGATCCTGCGCCGCATCGAACGGCGCGAGCTTGCGGTGCTGGCCGTCTACACCGAGGGCGACCGCCGGCTGTGGGAGGCGACGAAGGGGGCGATGTCCGCCGGGTGGGAAGTCGGCTTCGACTTGGACCGGATCGTCGAACGCGAAGTCTACTCCGTCCCGGCGATGCCGGTCATGTACCTGCTCGACCGCGGCGGCACCGTCCTGCTGAAAGACGCCTTTTTGCCCGAGATCGAGGCCCGATTGATCGACTGCCATGATGAAGATAACGATGGAGAGAACGATTGAGAAAACGATGGAGAGACCGGATGCCAAACGCCCCGCCGCGGCGGGGACGCGACCCGAGACGGAGGCCCGCTACCGCGAGGCCCTGACGCTCTACCGCACGACGCAGCTCTCGCTGAACGAGATTTGCCGGCGGACGAAGACCCCGGCCGCCGCCTTCCGCTCCTACATCCGGCGGGTGCACCGCGAGCTGATGTTCGCCCGCCACGGCATCGGCATCGCCCCCGAGGAGGCCCGCACGGCGCGGCTGCGCAGCCAGCGGGGGCAGTCGGCCGCCGCGCACGCCAAATACGGCGCGGCCATCGACGCCTGCGGCGACCCGACCTACCTCGAATACAACATTTCGCAGATCGCGCACCTCTTCCGCCTCAGCCCCTCGGGCCTCAGCCGGCAGCTTCGGGCCCACTTCCCGGAGATCATCGGCCGCCGGGAGGAGGAGCGCCTCCGCCGCGGCCTGAACGACAACCTGCCCCGCGGGGCGAAACGGTGGTGCCGGGAGCAGTATGCCGGCGCCGTGGAGCTGCTGCGCACGACCGACACGACGATCGCTGCGGCGGCCGAGGCCTGCGGCGTGTCGCTCTCGGGGCTGCGCGAGCACCTGCTGGCCTACCACAAGGACATCGTCGCCAAGCGCTCCGCCAAACGCAAGCGCGGCCGGGCGACCGTGCTGCGCGGGGCGCTGACCGGCCGCGGAACGCGCCACGTGCCGACACCCGAGCAGGTCGAGAAATACCGCGAGGCAGTGCGGCTCTACCGCACCACGGCCCTGACGCAGAAGGAGATCGCCGCGCGGACGGGCGTCACGCCCAACGGGCTGCACAACCATCTGCGGACGTGGTACCCCGAATTGATCCTCGAGCATCGCGGCGTGAAGTGCAGCAACCGGGCGGCGGAGCGGAAGATGCGGGAGACGAAACACTACCTGAAATCGACGGCCGCGAAGTATGCCGGGGCGATCGAGCGGCTGCGGAGCTCCGGGTGCCCGACGGCGGAGGTGGCGCGGGAGTTCGGGCTGAACCCCGAGGTCTTCCGGATGTACCTGCACGAGCACGAGCCGGCGCTCGCCGCGCACCTCGGCATGATGCGGCTGCCCGGCGGCAAACGGGTCTCGGCCCGCAGCCTGGAGAAATACGCCGAGGCCCTCCGGCTCTACCGTACGACCGGGGAGCCGCTCCGCGCCATCGCCCGCCGTCTCGACCTCGTCTACAACAGCCTTTCGGGCTTCATCCGCCGCAACTGCCCGGAGATGATCGCCAGCCGCAGGGCGTGACCCGTGAAACGAAAACGAGAGGGCGGTCGCAGCATCTGCGGCCGCCCTCTCGCTTTCGTTATGCGAAGGTTCCGAAGCGGTAGACGATTTTCTGGCAGTAGAGTTCGCCGGGGTGGAGCCACGGCGCGGGAAACTCGGGCCGGTGGACGGCATCGGGGAGGTTCTGGCACTCGATCGCCACGCCGTCGTGGTCGGCATAGGGGCGGCCCGACTTCGAGGGGGCCGAGCCGGCGAGCCAGTTGCCCGTGTAGATCATCACGCTGGGCTGCGACGAGAAGACCTCCACGAGACGGCCCGAGCGGTGCGAGCGCAGCGCCCCGACACGCCCGAGGATGTTGGGCCGCCAGCCGTCGATCGGGAAGGGGTGGTCGTAGCCCTTGAAGTCGCGGATGCGGTTGAAGGGGGCGTCGATGCCCTCGCGCAGCGGACGGAAGGTGCGGAAATCCTGCGGGGTGCCCGCCGCGTCGAGCAGACGGCCCGTGGGGATCTGGTCGGCGTCCATCTCGGGAACCCGCGAGCAGTCGAGCTGCAGCTCGTGGTCGAGCACCGACCCGGCGCTCTCGCTGTCGAGGTTGAAATAGACGTGGTTCGTGAGGTTGACCGCCGTCGTGCGGTCCGTGCGAGCTAAATAGGTGATCTCGAGCTGGTTTTCGTCATCGAAGTCGAACACCGCCTCGACGGCCAGTTCGCCGGGGTAGTTCTGGTCGCCGTCCTCCGAGAGAAGCGACATCGCCACGCGGTTCGTCTCCACGCGGCTCTCCCACACGCGGTTGGCGAAGTTCTTCGTGCCGCCGTGCAGGTGGTTGCGGCCGTTGTTGAGCTCTAATCGGTATTCGGTGCCGTCGATCGTCATGCGTCCGCCGGCGATGCGGTTGGCGAAGCGGCCGACGCTCTTGCCCATCGCCGGGCTGTCGCCGTAGTAGCCCTCCGGGGCGCTGTAGCCCAGGACGACGTCGTCTAAACGGCCGCTGCGGTCGGGCACGATCGCAGCGAGGATCGTGGCGCCGTAGTTCGAAAGGTGCACTTCGGCACCGGCGGCGTTGCGCATCGTGTAGCGGATGATCGCCTCGCCTTCGGGGGTCATCCCCCATACGTGTTGTTCGATGGTCAGCATCTATGCAAAAAATTTGTTCTGGTTATGGTCTTTTCGCGTTCAGGCCCGGCGGCTTCTTTTGTCTTCAGGCCCGGCTGCCGGCCCCCGTGCCTCCGAACCGCCGCAGAATGCCGAGCACGAGCCGCCGGAGCAGCGCGGGCAGGGCGGTCCAGCAGCGCGAGCGGAGCCGCCAGCTGCGGCTGTCGCACCGGACGACCCGCCCCGAGGGGCGCCGGACGGCGTCGAGGCGCCCGACGACGTCGGCCGTCGTGCAGCGCTCGGTGACGCGGTAGTTGCCGTCGCCCGCGAGCAGCAGGCGGTCGCCCTCGCGCCGCACGAGCCGGTGCAGGATGTGGCGGCCCCGGTGGCGGCACAGCAGGACGTCGCCCGGGGCGGCCCGCTGTGGATCGCAGGGGGCGATGATCACCGTGTCGCGCCCGTCGCGCAGCAGGGGGCGCATGCTGTTTCCGCGCAGGCGGAATTCGGCCGTTTCGCCGCGGGCGAGGATCGTTTCGATCGTCGCGAAGAAGGTCCGGTTGTCGATCTGCATGGTCATCGGGTTTCGTCGTAGAGGGTTCGGCAGGCCAACCGCGCCGCCTCGGCGTCGGGCAGACAGTCGAGCCGGTAGACGCGCACCTGCCGCAGCAGGGCGGAGAGCAGGGCATTCTCCGCCTCGAAGAGGGCCGCATCGTGGGCGAACGAGGGGGGAAGCGAGGGCTGCAGCGCCCCGTAGGCCTGCAGGATGTTGAGCGGCCGGATGCGGTTCTCGGGGGCCTGCCGCAGCCGCAGGAATCCGCGGATGGGGTAGCTCCGATTGCGGTAGCAGGGGGTCTTGCCGCTCCAGGGCGAGCCATAGACCCGCGCTGCGCCGTCGCGGATGCGGAGGATCGGACTGTCGTCGTTGAGCAGCTTCGCCCCCTCGATCGTCTCGCGCCACAGCCGCGTGTGGGTGCTCTTGCCGGTCCCCGATTCGCCCAAGCAGAGCACCGCCTCGCCGCGGTGGACCACCGCCGAGGCGTGGATCGCCAGGGCTCCGCGGGCGGCGGCGCGGAGGTTGAAGGCCATCCAGAGCCCGAAGCGGAAGAGCGACGGATCGCCCCCCGCGGGAAAGTTGCAGCGGGCGTCGGGGCCGGTGTCGGGGAGGTCGAAGCGGACCTCCGCCGCCCCTTCGGCGACCGTCATGACGAAGAGGCAGCCGCTGCCGTACCGGTAGAGGCGGCAGCAGGCGTTCGCCTCGGGAAAATCGAAGGTGTCGAGAAACCGGTCCGCGGGATCGGCGGTGCGGGTCGCCGGATCGCAGGCGAGTGCGAGCAGGAGCGGCTCTTCCTCCGGGCTTTCGGCCGGGAGGCGAAACGGTTCGAGCCCGCGGAAGCGGAAGTGCGGCGCCAGGAGGCGCAGGTCGAATCCGGCGATGCGATAGGTGTCAAACATGATCGGGATGCGTTTTTTCGGGGTCGGGAAAGGTCTTTTCAGCATCGGACAAGAGCTCTTCGAGCTCCGATGAACTTTTTTCGGGATCGGATGCCGCTTTTCCGAGGTGGATGATGCGGTCGCAGGCGGCGAGCGAGCTCGCGCGGTGGGCGATGACGAGGAGCGTCAGGGCGCGGTCGGCGGCAGCCAGCCGGGCGATCGCCCGGTTGACCTCCTGCTCGGTGCGGTCGTCGAGCGCCGAGGTGGCCTCGTCGAAGAGGAGCACATCGGCCCGCCGGTAGAGGGCGCGGGCAATGCCGATCCGCTGGCGCTGCCCGCCCGAGAGGCGGCAGCCGCACTCGCCGACCGGCGTGTCGATGCCGGCGGGCAGCGTCGCGATGAAGTCGCCTAACTGCGCCGTCGCGAGAACCTCCGCCACCCGCTGCCGGTCGATGGCGCTGCCCGTGCGGCCGAGCGCCACATTCTCGGCGAAGGTGCCGTCGATGAGGAACAGATGCTGCGAAACATATCCCACACGCTGCTGCCAGCGGCGCCGCGTGGCGGCCGTGAGGGGCACGCCGTCGATCGCGATCGTCCCGGCATCGGGGGCGTAGAAGCCCAGCAGCAGGTTGAAGAGGGTGGTCTTGCCGCTCCCCGAGGCGCCGCGGATGCCGATGCGCTCGCCCTTGCGGATCGTGAGCGAGAGGTGCTCGAAGAGCGGCTCCGGACTGTCCGGAAAGCGGAAGGTGAGGTCGCGGACCTCGATCGCGCGGGCAAAGGGAAGCGGCGCGGCCTCCGGGGCATCGCCCGGCTCGTTGTCCGAAGCATCGCTTGGCGCGGCTTCCGGGACATCGCCCGGCTTGTTGTCCGAAGCATCGCCCGGCGCGGCCTCCGGCATATCGTTCGATGTGTTCCCCGGCGCCTCCTCCGCCCTGGGCGACGGCCTGCCGCTCTCGTCGCCGCATAGCGCCTGATAGAGCACGTCGATCGTGTAGCGGTTGTACCGGATCGTCGTCCAGCCCGAAAGAAGACTGCGCACGGAGGGCATCAGCCGCAGCGCCGCCACGGCGAAGATGCCGAAGAGGAGCTGCGCATCGCCCCGCTCCGCGGCGAGTGTCGTGCCCAACGCGGCCAGCAGGGCGATGCCGACCGTCAGCCCTAACTCGGTGACCATCCCCGGCAGCAGCCCGATGTCGGCTTCGCGCGAGCGGGTGGCGACCACCTCGTGCATGGCGCGGTCGAAGCGGCGCAGCATCATCGGAAAGGCGCCGCCGAGCTCGAGATCGGCATAGCCGCGCAGGCTCTCGGCCACGATGCGCGACTTCTCGCGCTGGGCGCGGTTTTCGCGTTCGCCGTAGCGGTTGATCCGTCCCCGGATAAGGCGGAGATACCCCGCCGTCGCGGGCAGGAAAATGCAGAGGCTCAACAGCGCCGCTGCGGGGGCGTACCACAGCAGGGCGCCGAAGAGCAGCAGCAGGAGCATCGTCTCCGAGGCGATGGCCGCCGCGGGGCGCAGGATGCCGGCCGTGAAGGCGAGGCAGACGACGTTGATGTTGCGGGCCAGCACGGCCGAATTCCGCGCCTTGATGAAGGGGAGGCCGCGCCGGTGGTATTCGATGAGAAGCTGCCGCGAGAGGGTGGCGTAGAGGTCGTAGACGTAGCGCCGTTCGATGCGGGCGAGCAGCCAGTTCAGCAGGCACTTGAGGGCGACGACGGCGGTGATCGCGGCGGCCGCGGCCCAGACGAAGCGGCCCGGCGACGTGAAGCCGCCGAGGGCGTAGAGCCGGGCGAGCCGCCCGCCGCCCTCGAGCGAGGCGGGATCGAGGGCCAGCGCCAGCACGGGCAGCAGGACAGCGAGCCCCACCATGTTGAGCAGGGCCCGGAGCAGCAGCGAGCCCGCGACGGTCAGGGCGCGGCGCCGGAAGGGCAGGGGGAGGATGGCGAGGATTTTTTTCATCGGACGACCGGTTCGATTTTACCCAGTTTGACATACCAGAGATAGCCCTCGACCTCCTCGTACCCCATTTCGCGCAGCAGCCGGGCATACTCGGCGATCTGGCGGCGGTTGCGGGCGGGGTCGTGCTCGCCGAACTTGTAGTCGATCACCACGGCGCGGCGGCCGCGGATCAACACCCGGTCTGGGCGGCGGCTCTCCCGGGAGCCCGGAATGATGATTTCGGCTTCGGTGCGGAGCTGCTCCCAGCTGCCGTCGAACCAGCTGCCGACGACGGGGTCCGCGAGGGCGCGGGCAATCCGTTCGCGCAGCTCTGCGGCCGCCGCCGGGTCGAGCGTCCCCTCGCGCTGCATGGCGGCGACCGCCTCGTCGATCTCCGTGCGGTCCGACGCCTCGGCGAAGGCGCGGTGCATGAGGATGCCGAAGTTGCGGGGCGAGAGCTCGGGGGCGGGGTCCTCCTCGAAGTAGCGCTGCGAGGGGAGGCGCAGCCGGAGGTCGGCCGGCGCCGTCGGATACTCCGTGAGGAGGACGGTTTCGGGCCCTGCGGGCTTTCCGTCGGCCGGTACGGGGCCGCACGCGCAGCCGAACTCGAAGCGTTCGCCCGCCTCGTCGGCCGTGCAGCGCCCCTCGAGGTCGCCGAGCGTGCAGCGGTCGCCTTCGACAGCGATCGCCTCGCGCACGAGCCGTCCGACGTGGCCCGCGCCGCGTTCGGGCAGAAAGAGGTGCAGCTCTTCGGCGGCGCGCGTGAGGGCCACATAGAGGAGGTTGATGTTGTCGATGTGCGAGTAGACCAGCTCGCGGTAGTAGGCCGCTGAGAAGCCCGAGGCGGCCATCTGCTGCTTGAAGCGCAGCGGGAAGCGCCCCACCTCGGCCGCCTCGCCCCCGGCCGCCTCGGCCCAGACAATGTTGTTCACGGCGCCGCTCGCCTTGGGATTGAGCGACCACGAGCAGTAGGGGATCATCACGACGGGTTTTTCGAGCCCCTTGGCCTTGTGGACGGTGGTGATCTCGATCGTCGTGGCGCTCTGTCCGACCGAGAGCGAACGGGAGGCCCCCTGCTCGTCCCACCAGGCGAGGAAGAGCGGGAGGTCGGCGACGCGGTTGGTTGAGAAGGCGATGATCTGCTCGTGGAGCGCCTGGAGATAGGCCGTCTCGGCGGGGCGGTGCTGCAGGTCGTAACGGAGGACGATGCGCTCGAAGGCCTCCTCGGGCGAGAGGAGCCGCAGCGACCGGAGGAAACGGCGCTCCCCGTCGCTCGACGGCCGGTCGAACGGGTGACCCAGATAGCGGTTGTAGAGGGCGCGGCGCAGCGAGTCGTCGGGGTCGATCGCGAGGCGCAACACGGCGGCGACGAAGGCGCTCACGGGAGCCGAACCGATCACGAGGGCCTCCTGCGTCATGACGTCGAAGCGGTAGCGCGGGTCGGTGTTGCGGCTTTTGAAGTCGAGCAGCTCGGCGGCGATGCGGGCGCCGTCGGTGGCCGAGCGGACCAGGATCAGGATGTCCGCGGGGCGGAAGCCACGGTCGAGGACCCGGCAGATGCGGTCGATGAGGGGCGGGCGGTCGCGGAAGCTCTCGATCGAGACGTAGCCTTCGCGGTCGGCGCGGCGGCGGGGCTGCTGCGCGGCGTCGCGGTAGGCGTCGGCGAGGATGCCGTTGAGGTCGTCGAAGGTCGCCCGGTCGAGCGAACCCGTTTCGGCGGCCTCCGCGATGAGCGCATTCAGACGGGCGTTGTCCGCCTCGACGATGCGGCTGATCGCGGCGTTGTTGAAGCGGACGATGACGGGGAGCGAGCGCCAGTTCTCGCCGAGGTTGCGCACCTCGACGTTGCCGGCTCCGAGCGCCTCGACGGCGCCGCTGTGGAGGATTTTCCAGTCGCTGCCGCGCCAGCGGTAGATCGACTGCTTGATGTCGCCCACGAGGAGCACGGTCTGTTCGTTCGACTGCGCCATGGCGTTCTGCAGCAAGGGCAGGAAGTTCTCCCACTCCTTGACCGAGGTGTCCTGGAACTCGTCGATCATGAAACGGTCGAAGCGGTTGCCCACCTTCTCGTAGATGAAGGGGGCGTCGTTCTGGCTGACGAACTCCGAGAGGAGGTATTTCGTCTCCGAGAGCAGCATCAGCTGCTGTTCGTCGCAGAGCTGCTGCACGCGCTCGTAGAGGTCGCCCAGCAGGGCGTAGCTGCGGTAGGTCTCGCGCAGCAGCGAGCAGGTGTTCCAGCTGCGCAGACGGCTGTCGTAGAGGTCGCGCATGCGGCGCAGCAGGGGCTGCAGCGCGGGGCGCAGCCGCTGCGAGAGGCTGTCGGGCTTGCCCCACGCCTCGTCCCGCTCCACGGCCGCCGCAACGCGGCCGCCGTAGGGGGCGATCTCGCCCGCGGCGATGGTGCGGAACCAGCTGACGAAGCCCCGCTCCTTGTAGGGGAAGTCGGCCGTCGCGGCGCCGGCCGCGGCGATCGTCGCGAGGGCTTCGGCGGCCGTCCGCCGCAGCTCGGCCTGCTCCTCGGCGCAGCGGGCGGTCATCCGGTCGACGATCGCCGCGAGCTCCTCGCGGGGGCGGGCCGCGGCGATCGCCTCCTTGTTCTTCTCCTTGAAGAGCTCGCCGCCGAGTGCGAGGATCCCCTCGCGAACGTCCCAGCGGCGCCCCTCCTCGATGCGCTCCTCGACGAAGCGCGTCAGCCAGGCGAGCAGCGCCCGGTCGTCGGTGATCCGCTCGATGAGCGTGTCGGCGCTCTTGGCGAGGATCGAGGCGCTTTCGAGTTCGATGTTGTAGTTCAGGTCGAGGTTCAGCTCCTTGATGAAGGCGCGCAGGATGCGCTGGAAGAAAGTGTCGATCGTGAGGACCGTGAAGCGCGAATAGTCGTGCAGGATGCGCGAGCGGGCCTCTGCGGCGCGGCGGCGGATCACCTCGTCCGAGAGGCGCAGCTCGCGCCGCAGATCGGCGAGGTAGGCGCTCCGACTGCCTGAGGCGAGGTGGTGTATCTCTTTCAGAATGCGGCTTTTCATCTCCTCGGTGGCCTTGTTCGTGAAGGTCACGGCGAGGATATGGCGGTAGCGGGCGGGCTCCTCCACCACGTCGCGGACGTATTTGTACGCCAACTGGTAGGTCTTGCCCGATCCGGCGCTCGCATTCAGAATCTTGGCTCGCATTCGGTTTGCTCGTTTATGGTGTTGCGGTTGTTTTCGGTTCCCGGGTTTCGGCCGGTTGGGGTTCGTAAGTTTCGGCTTCGCAAGAAGCCGAGCGGGCCGCTGGGGTATCGTTTCTTCGGTCCGCTCTTATGCCGTTTGTCTTCGGCTTCGTCAGAAGCCGAGCGGGCCGCAGCCTCCCGGCGGCGGAGGCCCGCAGCTCCTTTACGTCGCAAGCGTGCTCCGCAGGCTGCGTCCCGAACATTCAGACTGTGTGCCTGCCTTTCTTCGGCTTCGTCAGAAGCCGGACGGGCCGCTGGGACATCGTTTCTTTGGCCTGCTCTCCTTGTACCGTTTGTCTTCGGCTTCGTGAGAAGCCGTGCGGGCCGCAGCCTTCCGGCAGCGGAGGCCCGCAATTCACGTCCTGCAGGTCCGCTTCATGCGTGCTCTCCGCAGGCTGCTGCCCGAAAATGAATTGGCATTGGGTTTAATTGCGCCCGCGAGGGCGCAGCAGCCCGCAGCCGCCCCCCCCGGCGGAGGGCTGCTCCTTATGGTCGCAAGTCCGTCCGCTCGGCTGCGGGCTTTTTTGCACAAAATCAATCGCGCAGCGATTGGCGGGCCGCAACCTCCCCGGCGCGGAGGCTCGCAGCTCCTTAATGTCGCACGCGCCCTCCGCAGGCTGCGTCCCGACATTCGGACCTATTCTCGGTCTGCCTTGTGTCCCTGCCAGTCTTCGGCTTCATCTGAAGCCGGGCGGGCCGCAGCCTCCCGGCGGCGGAGGCCCGCAGCTCGCGTCCCGCAGGTCCGCTTCGAGCGCTTCCTCCGCAGGTTGCGGCGCCGAGAGCAGAGGAGGGCCCGCCGGGAACAAGCGCCCTGCCGGGAACTCCGGCTCCGAACAAGCCTGCCCGCTTTTTTTCCTCGTAAAAGTACAAACAAATTCCCGATCGCACCCCTCTTTTCGGGAGTTTTTTGTAATTTAGCCTCCGAATTACCCTCCGAGACGAAGTTCCGAACCGATGAAAACCTTTTTGGAGGAGGTCGCCCGCGACCTCTACGACCGATACGGCGATGCCCTTTCCGAGTGCGCGGTGCTCTTCCCCTCGCGGCGCGCGCGGCTCTTCTTCGTCGATGCGCTGACGCGGATCGTCCGCCGTCCGATCTGGCAGCCGCAGTGGTGCACCATCGACGAGCTGATGACCGCTGTTTCCGGGCTCGAAACGGGCGACCGGCTGCGCCTCATCACGGAGCTCTACAAGGTCTATTCGGACTGGCACGACGAACCCTTCGATAAATTCTATTTCTGGGGCGACATGCTCCTGGCCGACTTCGACACGATCGACAAGTACCGCATCGACGCCGCGCAGCTCTTCCGCAACATCGAGGAGATCAAGGAGCTCGAAGCCGATATCTCCTACCTGACGCCGCGCCAGCTGCAGATCCTCAAGTTCTGGTCGACGCTCGGCCCGGAGGCGGACCTCTCGGCCGAGAAGCGGCGCTTCCTGGCCATCTGGCGGACGCTGGGCCCCATCTACGAGGCCTTTCGCAAGCGCCTCGCCGAGATCGGCATGGCCTACGGCGGCATGGTGCAGCGCGCGGCTGCCGAACGGATCGAACGGGGCGACTTCGCCTTCGAGACCCCCCGCCGCTTCGTCGTGGCGGGCTTCAACGCCCTCTCGACCTGCGAGCAGGAGCTCTTCCGCTTTCTGCAGCATGCTGCCGAAACCGACTTTTACTGGGATTACGACGACTACTACCGCGACCGCCCCGAGCAGGAGGCGGGCATGTTCGTGCGGACGAACCTCGCAGCCTTCCCGCCCGCGGGCGCCGTCTCGCACGATCACATGACGCACCCCAAGGAGTTGACCGCCGTGGCCGCCGCCTCGAACGCCTTGCAATGCAAATACGCCGCCTCGATTCTGGGTGAACTGGCGAAGAACGGCCCCCTCGACAAGGAGACGGCCGTCGTGCTGACGGACGAGAATCTGTTGATGCCGCTGCTCTATTCGCTGCCGCCCGAACTGGGCAAGGTGAACGTGACGATGGGCTACCCGCTGCGGCAGACGCCCGCCTATACCTTCGTCGAACGCCTCGTCGAGCTGCAGGCCCACGGCCGCCGCCGCTCGGACGGCTGCACCTTCTACCATGCCGACGTCACGGGGCTGCTGGCGCACCCCTACGTGGCCGATTGCGACGAACGGATCGTGCTCGACCTGCAGGAGACGATCGTCCGCGAGCGCCGCATCACGGTCGAGGCCTCGTGGCTCGGCCGCCATCCGCTGCTCGCCGCGATTTTCCGTCCGGCCGATTCGTGGCGCGAACTCTCGGACTGGCTCGTCGAGGTGATCGAGGCGGTGGCCCGGCGCCCCGTCGAGGGGGAGGATGCAGCGCGCCGATTGGAGTTCCTGGCCGCCACGGCGGCCGAGCTGCACAAACTCCGCAACTCGCTCGACAGCTGCGACCTCGACCCGAAGCGGGAGACCTACGTCTCCCTGCTGCGGCGCCACCTCCAGACGGTGCGCATCCCCTTCGAGGGCGAGCCGCTCGAAGGGATCCAGGTGATGGGCATTCTCGAGACGCGCAACCTCGATTTCCGCAACGTGGTGATCCTCTCGATGACCGACGACAATTTCCCCGGCAACCGCATGGGGCAGTCGTCGTTCATTCCTTATAATCTTCGGGCCGCCTACGAGCTGCCCACCCCCGAGCACCACGAGGGGGTCTACGCCTACTATTTCTATCGCCTTATCCAGCGGGCCGAGCGGGTCTGGATGCTCTATTGCGCCCGGGCCGACGAGAAATCGACGGGCGAGCCGAGCCGCTACATCCGGCAGATCGACTACGAGAGCGGCTTTCCGCTGCGGCGGATCGACGTGGGGGTCGATGTCAACTTAGTGCGGCCCGAGCCGATCGCGGTGGCGAAGGACGAGCGGATCATGGAGCGGCTCGAACGCTACCTCGACCCCGATCCCGAGCGCGGGGCGTCGCTCTCGCCGACGGCCCTCTACCGGTATATCGCCTGCCCGCTGCGCTTCTATTTCCACTCCGTGGCCCATCTGCAGACGGACGACGAACTGGCCGAGGAGGTCGATGCCCCGATGTTCGGCACGATCCTGCACGAGGCCGCACGACGCCTCTACGAGCCGCTGCGCGGCGAGGCGCACCCCGGGGCGTCGCTGCAGGCGCTGGCCCGCTCGGGCCGCGTGCGCGAGGCGGTCGAGGCGGCGATCGCCGAGAACTACCTGCGCAACCCGACCGCGACCGAGGCCGACTATACGGGCAACCTGCTGCTCGTGCGCGATATCGTGACGCGCTACCTCCGGCGCGGCGTGATGCGCTACGATGCCGCCCACGACGACTTCGCGGTGGTCGATTGCGAACATGCGGTGAGCTGCCGCTTCCCGTTCGAACGGAACGGCCGCCGGGCGGAGCTCAATTTAGCGGGCATCTCGGACCGCATCGACCGCCTCGGCGACGGCCGGATGCGCGTCGTGGATTACAAGAGCGGGGCGGCGCACCTCGAGTTCGCCGGCATCGAGAGCCTCTTTCGGGGCGAAGCGCGCGAGCGGCAGTCGAACATCCTGCAAACGCTGCTCTACGCGATGATGCTGGGCCGCATGCACGGGTGTGATACGCTGCCGACGCTCTACTATGTCCGCAACATGCACCGCGACGACTACGAGCCGCTGCTCGACGACCGCGAACGCGGCGTGCGGGGGGCGTCGTACAGCTTCTACGCCGAACCCTTCGAAACGTTGCTGCGCGAGACGCTGGCCGAGCTCTTCGATCCGGCGGTCCCCTTCGGACAGTGCGCCGACCCGGAGAGCTGCACCTGGTGCGACTTTAAGGAGATCTGCCGAAGGAATTGATTCGGCGGAAACAGCCCGGCTGCTGCGCCCGTTCGGGCGCGAATTCAAAATTCAAGATTCAAAATAAAGATCGGGCCTTCGCGGGGCGAAGCTGCGGCTTCTTTCCGAAGCCGCAAATTCAAGATTCAAAATTCAGTGCGTCCCTGCATTCTCGGGCTGCAGCCTGCGGAGGGTGCGCGCGACACAAGGAGCTGCGGGCCTCCGCCACCCCCAGGCTGTGGCCCGCCAATCGCTGCGCGATTGATTCCGTGCAAAAAGCCCGCAGCCGAGCGGTGGGCTTGCGACGTAGAGAAGCAACCCTCCGCCCGGGGCGGCTGCGGGCTGCTGCGCCCGTTCGGACGCAAATTCAAGATTCAAAATTAAATAAGATCGCCGGGGTACGATTGGACCTTTCTCGGTTCGGGTCGCAGCCTGCGGAGCACGCCAGCGACGCTACGGAGCTGCGGGCCTCCGCGCCGGGAGGCTGCGGCCCGCTCGGTCCCAACGGACCGATCCTAACTCGAGACAAGCCCTCCGCCCGGGGGTGGCTGCGGGCTGTTGCGGCTTCAGCGAAACCGCAAATCCAAAATTCAAAATTAGCTTTCAGGCCGGAGCTTGCGAAAGGACCGCATGAGCGGTAAGCGAGTAGCGGGCCTTCGCGGGGCGAAGCTCCGGCCCGCTGCGCCCGTTTGGGCGCAAATTTAAGATTTGAAATGAAGGGAGATTGCCGGATACGTTTGGACTTATATTCCAATTCTGTTCTGCAGCCTCCTGACCCCTTTCCTCCTACATCTCCACCTTGAAATAGGCGGCTCCGCTCGCTTCGGCGGCCGCCAGCCCGACGGCAGAATCTTCGAAGATGACCGTCTCCCGCGGCGTGCACCCTTCGCGGCGCATCGCCTCTAAAAAACAGTCGGGCGCCGGCTTCGGCCGCTCGATCTCCAGCCCCGACAGAATCCCGTCGAATCCGCCCTCCAACCCGAGGTGGCGGATCACGTGGTCGATGTTGGCGCGGCTCCCCGTCGAGACGATCCAGACACGGCCGCCCTGCGCGCGGAAGCTGCGGCAGAAATTCCACAGCGGTTCATTGAGCCGCAGGCTGTCGAAAAACGAGGGGTAGAGGGCGATCTTGCGCAGCCGCAGCCACTCGCGTTCGGCCGCGTCGCCGATCCCCATCGCCGTCAGAAATTCGTTGCAGCGCATCCCGAAGTAGCGGGCTAAATAGGTCTCCTCGTCGATGCGGATGCCCGCCTCGGCCAGCGTGGCGATGTAGGCCCGGGCGTTAGCCCGGCGCGTATCGACCAACGTGCCGTCGAAGTCGGTCAGGATCAATCGGATCGGATGTGTCGCCATGGTGCCGGACATGCGTTTAGTCGAAGGCCTGCATGCCCGACTGGGCGATGCGCAGCAGCCGCTGGTATTCGGCCGGTGCAAGCTCCATGAAGAAATAGTGGATCGGATCGACGCGCATGCCGTTCAACCGCACCTCGTAGTGCAGGTGGGGCGCCAGCGAAAGCCCCGTATCGCCCGTCAGGGCGATGATGTCGCCCCGGTGCACGCTCTGCCCCTTGCGGACGGTGATCTTCGAAAGGTGGCTGTAGGAGGTCTCGTAGCCGTTGCCGTGGTCGATGACCACCGTCTGCCCCGAGGTGGAGTTGCGGTGCGAGACCTCGCGGACCGTGCCGTCGGCCGTGGCGAAGACACGCGACCCCTCGGGGATGGCGTAGTCCACCCCCTGGTGGGCGTAGAGCGTCTTGTAGAAGGGGTGGATGCGCATGCCGTAGGAGGTCGTGAGCAGCGAGAGCTGCGGGTTGATGACGGGCTGGATCGCCGGTATGCGGTCGGCCCCCTCCCCGACCGCCTCGATCTCGGCATTCAGCGCCGCATAGCTCTCGTTCAGCTCCTCGAACGAGCGTTCGAGCCGCTCGATGCGCCCGTTCAGGTCCTGCGTCAGCTGGCGGGTCGAGCGGTTGAAGATCGCCTCGTAGGTGGCGTCGCGCCGGGCGGCATATTCGGCCTCGATGTCGTAGGGGTCGGCCTCGAAGAGCGAGCGGAAGACGCCGCGGTCGCGCGCCTCGAGGTTCTCGAGCACGAGCATCAGGGTGTCGTAGCGCGATGCGAGGGCGTCGTATTCGCTTTGCAGCCGCTTCGAATCACGCTTGAGCTCGTACTCCATCGGCGTGTCGAAGAAGATCGAGAAGGCGACGTAGTAGAGCACGGCGGCCCCCGTCCAGACGAAGAGCCGGACGATGATCTTGATAAGCTGCTGCTTGCGGCTGCGCGGGGCGCGGCGCAAGGGGGTATGGCGTTTTATTCCCATGGGCGGCGGTGTTACATGGCTTCGTATTTCGTCTCGCGCAGCTGCGCCATCAAACGCTCGTATTCGGCCTCGGTGATGTGACGGTCGAAGTAGTTGATCGGGTTGACCGGGCGCCCCTTGTAGATCACCTCGTAGTGGAGGTGCGAGCTGGTCGAGCGGCCCGTGTTGCCCACCGTGCCGATCTGCTGGCCGCGCCGCACCGTGTCGCCCGGCGCCACTTCGACGCGGTCCATGTGGGCGTAGCGGGTCTTGTAGCCGAAACCGTGGTTGAGGAGCACCTGATGCCCGAAACCGCCGTTGTACCCGGCGGCCTGCGTCTTCTCGACCACGGCGTCGCCCGTGGCGTAGATCGGCGTGCCGCGGTCGGCGCCGAAATCGACCCCGTTGTGGGGCTGGATGCGGTGCAGGATGGGGTGGAAACGGCGCGGGTTGAAAGCCCCGATGTGGTTGCCGTGCAGCGCCTTGCGGTCGATGGGCCAGAGCGCCGGCACGGCCGAGGCCATCTTCTCCTTGTCTTTGGCCAGCGGCTGCAGCTCGTCGAACGAGACGGAGGTGGCGTAGAGCTCGCGCGCCCAGCCGTCGAGCAGCTTCCAGGTCGGGATCATGAGGCGCGCGAAGGGGTCCTCCTCCATCGGGGCGTATTTCGCCTCGGGATACTCCTGCCAGACGGCCGGCATGGCGAGCGTGTCGGTCGAGAAGAGCGTGCGGTAGACGTAGCGGTCGCGGTGGCGGATCTCCTCGGTCCGCTGGCGGGCCGTGCGGATGCGCTCCTGCAGGATGCGGTAGCGGATCATGAGCTCGCGCGTGTCGCGGTGGATGCGGTACATCTTGGGGGTGTAGAAGAAGTAGGAGAAGAGCACGTTGATGATCGACACGGCGATGAATCCGAGCAGAATTTTGCGCAGCAGCCGGTAGAAGCGCAGCCGCAGCGAGATGCCCGCCGACCCGCTTGCGGAGCGGGGCGGCGTCGGACGGTCGCCGGGATCGGCGGGGGTGGCTGCGTGGGGCGTCATGGCGGAAAAAACTGCGTAATATTACGGAATATATGGTGCAAATTTAGGTTAAAATGCGTAATTTTGCAACCCGAATCGCGGGGCTGCCGAGGCAGCTCCGTCCGAAGAACGCGAAACAATCAAAAAATAGTATCCGATCGTTATGCAATCGAACGAAATCCGCCAGGCCTTTCTGGACTTTTTCGCGAGCAAGGGACACCAGATCGTCCCCTCGGCTCCGATGGTCGTGAAGGGCGACCCGACGCTGATGTTCACCAACGCCGGCATGAACCAGTTCAAGGATATTTTCCTGGGCAACGCCCCCCGCAAGTACCCCCGCGCGGCCGACACGCAGAAGTGCCTGCGCGTCTCGGGCAAACACAACGACCTCGAAGAGGTGGGCCACGACACCTACCACCACACGATGTTCGAGATGCTGGGCAACTGGTCCTACGGCGACTACTTCAAGAAGGAGGCGATCGCGTGGGCCTGGGAGCTGCTGCACGACGTCTACAAGCTGCCGGCCGACCGCATGTACGCCACCGTCTTCGAGGGCTCGGAGGAGGACGGCGTGCCCTTCGACCAGGAGGCCTACGACTACTGGCTGCGCTTCCTGCCGGCCGACCACATCATCCGCGGCAACAAACACGACAACTTCTGGGAGATGGGCGAGACGGGCCCCTGCGGCCCCTGTTCGGAGATTCACTTCGACTTGCGCGACGAGGCCGAGATCGCCCTCCGCCCGGGGCGCGAGATGGTCAACACGGGCCATCCGCAGGTGATCGAGATCTGGAACCTGGTCTTCATGCAGTTCAACCGCAAGGCCAACGGTTCGCTCGAGGAGCTGCCCGCGCGCAACGTCGATACGGGCATGGGCTTCGAGCGCCTTTGCATGATTCTGCAGGGCAAGAAGTCGAACTACGACACGGATGTCTTCCAGCCCACGATCGGCCGCATCGCCGCCCTCTCGGGCAAGCGCTACGGCGCCGACGAGCAGTGCGACGTGGCGATGCGCGTCATCGCCGACCACCTGCGCGCCATCACCTTCTCGATCGCCGACGGCCAGCTGCCGTCGAACGTCAAGGCGGGGTACGTCATCCGCCGCATCCTGCGCCGCGCCGTCCGCTACGGCTACACCTACTTGGGCTTTACGGAGCCGACGCTGTGCCGCCTCGTGGCGGGGCTCGTCGAGCAGATGGGGGGCCAGTTCCCCGAGCTGCGGGCGCAGCAGACCCTCATCGAGAAGGTGATCGAGGAGGAGGAGAGCGCCTTTCTCCGGACGCTCGCCACGGGCATCAACCTGCTCGACGGCGTCATCGCCCGCACGAAGAGCGAGGGGCGGCAGCTCATCGCGGGCAAGGAGGCCTTCGAACTTTACGACACGTTCGGCTTCCCGATCGACCTGACGGAACTCATCGCCCGCGAACAGGGCGTCGGGGTCGATCTGGCCGCCTTCGAGAAGGAGCTCGCCGCCCAGAAGGCCCGCTCGCGCAACGCCGCCGCGGTCGATACCGACGACTGGGTCGAGCTCTTCCCGCTGCCGCAGAGCGAATTTACGGGCTACGACACGCTGACCGGCGAGGTGAAGATCGCCCGCTACCGGCGCGTCACCTCGAAGAACCGCACCACGTGGCAGCTCGTCTTCGACCGCACCCCCTTCTACGGCAATTCGGGCGGTCAGATCGGCGACACGGGCTACATCGAGAGCGCCGACGAGCGCATCGCGATCGTGTCGACGGAGAAGGAGAACGGCCTCATCATCCACATCGCCGAACAGCTGCCGGAGGATCCGACAGCGCTCTTCACGGCGGTCGTCGATGGTGAAAAGCGCCAGTCGGCGGCCAACAACCATACGGCGACGCACCTTATGCACGAGGCGCTGCGACGCGTGCTCGGCACGCACGTCGAGCAGAAGGGTTCGCTCGTGACGCCCGAGTCGCTGCGCTTCGACTTCTCGCACTTCCAGAAGGTGACGCCCGCCGAGCTGCGCGAGGTGGAGCGGCAGGTGAACCGTGCGATCCGGGCCGACTATCCGCTCGTCGAGAACCGCAACGCCACGAAGGAGGAAGCCGCCGCCGCCGGGGCGATGATGCTCTTCGGCGAGAAGTACGGCGACCGGGTCCGCATGGTCCGCTTCGGCACTTCGGTCGAGCTTTGCGGCGGTACGCACACCCGCTCGACCGGGACGATCGGCATGTTCAAAATCCTCTCCGAGGGGGCTATTTCAGCCGGCGTGCGCCGCATCGAGGCGGTGACGGGCGAACGGGCCGAGAACATGCTCTATGCGGCCGAGGATACGTTGCACAGCCTTTCGGAGGCGCTCAACAACTCGCAGGTGATGCAGGCCGTGAAGAAGATGATCGAGAACAACGAGACCCTCACGCACGAGGTCGAGGCGCTGCGCCGCGAGCAGATCGCCCAGCTGGCCGACAAGATCGCCGCGAGCCTGCCCGAGCGCGACGGCATGCGGCTCTTCGCCGCGACGACCGACCGGCGCCCCGACTTCGTCAAGGATCTGGCCTACAATTTGCGCGCCCGCGAACCGAAGCTGGTCTTCGTGCAGGGCACCTGCTTCGGCGGAAAGCCGAACCTGACGGTCGCTCTCGGCGACGAGATCACGGCCCGCGGCGTCCATGCCGGCAGCGTGGTGCGCGAGGCTGCGAAGCTCATGCAGGGCGGCGGCGGCGGCCAGCCTTTTTTTGCGACGGCGGGCGGCAAGAACCCCGAGGCGCTCCAGGCGGCGATCGACCGGGCAGTCGAGCTGGTCGGCGCGCAGGTGAAGTAGAAGAGGGCGCAGGTTTCCGGAGCGCGGCCGATTTCGGTTTGCCGATCGGTTCGTCAGGACCGAGCGGGCCGCAGCCGCAGGCTTTGGTGGAAAGGTCTGCCGGCAAAATCGGTCGCGCAGCGGCCGGCAGCCCGCAGCCGCCCCCTGGCGGAGGGCTGCATCCTCGCGCTGCTCGAAAGCAGGCCCGTCCGCTCGGCTGCGGGCTTTTTCGCACCGGATCAATCGCGTAGCGATTGGCGGGCCGCAGCCTCCGCCGGGCGGAGGCCCGCAGCTTGCGTCCCGCAGGTCCGCTTCGAGCGGCTCTCCGCAGGCTGCGACCCGTGATCCGGTAGTGGTACGCAAGCCCAAGAGGTTATGCTCCGCAGCTTTGCCGCGGCCGGCAAGCGAAAGATAAACGATAAAAACCAAAATAGCTGTCATCATGGCAAACAAAGTTCTTTTGATGATTCTCGACGGCTGGGGCAACGGCCGTCACGATCGGGCGGACGTCATTTCGACGGTGCACCCTGCCTACATTTCGAAGATGTCCGAGCGGTATCCCCATGCCGAGCTTCGGACCGACGGCGAGAACGTCGGCCTGCCCGAGGGGCAGATGGGCAACTCGGAGGTGGGACACCTCAATATCGGCGCGGGGCGTGTCGTCTACCAGGATCTGGTGAAGATCAACCGCGCCTGCCGCGACAATTCGATTCTAGAGAATCCCGAGATCAAGGCGGCTTTCTCCTATGCCCGCGAGCGGGGTGCTGCCGTCCATTTGATGGGCCTCACGTCGGACGGCGGCGTGCACTCGTCGCTCGAGCACCTCTTCAAACTTTGCGATATTGCGGCAGCCTACGGCATCGGGCACACCTACGCCCACTGCTTCATGGACGGCCGCGACACCGATCCGCACAGCGGCAAGGGCTTCATCGAGCAGCTCGAACGCCACATGGCCGCCTCGACGGGGACGATTGCCACGATCGTGGGCCGCTACTACGCGATGGACCGCGACAAGCGCTGGGAGCGTGTCAAGGTGGCTTACGACGCCCTCGTGGAGGGGATCGGCGCTCCGGCGACGGAGATGGCCGCAGTGGTGCAGGCCTCGTACGATGCCGGCGTCACGGATGAGTTCATCAAACCGATCGTGCGCGTCGATGCCGCCGGCAAGCCCGTCGGCCTGATCCGCCCGAACGACGTGGTGATCTTCTTCAACTACCGCAACGACCGCGCGAAGGAGCTGACGATCGTCCTGACGCAGCAGGAGATGCCCGAGACGGGCATGCACACCCTGCCGCTCTATTACTGCTGCATGACCCCCTACGACGCCAAGTTCCAGGGGCTGCACATCCTCTTCGACAAGGAGAACGTCCCCAATACGATCGGCGAATGGGTTTCGAAGCAGGGGCTGAGCCAGCTGCGCATCGCCGAGACGGAGAAATATGCCCATGTCACCTTCTTCCTCAATGGCGGCCGCGAGGAGACCTTCGAGGGCGAGGAGCGCATCCTGGTCGCTTCGCCCAAGGTGGCGACCTATGACCTGCAGCCCGAGATGTCGGCACCCGAGGTGGCCGACAAACTGGTGGCGGCGCTCGATTCGCAGCGCTTCGACTTCATCTGCCTGAACTTCGCCAACGGTGATATGGTGGGCCACACGGGGGTCTACGAGGCGATCGCAGCGGCTGTGAAGGCGGTGGACAAGTGCGTCGAGAAGGTGGTCGAGGCGGCCAAGCGCAACGGTTATGAGGTGGTGCAGATCGCCGACCACGGCAATGCCGACAATGCGGTCAACCCCGACGGCACGCCCAATACGGCCCACTCGCTCAATCCGGTGCCCGTCGTGGTCGTTTCGGACCGCGTGAAGGCGGTGCACAACGGCATTCTGGCCGACGTGGCACCCACGGTGCTGCAGCTTATGGGTATCGAACAGCCGGCCGAAATGACGGGCCATTCGCTTATCGAGTTCAAATAGGCGGACCGTTTCTACGAAAGGCGCGGAATCTTCCCGAGGGAGGATCCCGCGCCTTTTTTGTGTCTGCACCGATGCACCGGCACGCATGGTTGTGGGTCGAGCTTCCCGTCCGGTTTGCCGATATTCACTCGAAGAGTTTTGTATATTATGAATTATTTCGTATATTTGTAAAAACTTAAAACAATGTTCGGATGAAACGATGGACGATTTGTTGCTGCCTGCTGCTGGCGGTCGCAACGGCGACGGCGCAGATGCGCTTCGAGATGGGGGAACGGGCGCCGCGGTTCACGGTCGAACGGCTGGAGGGCGGGACCTTCCGAACGAACGCCGTGCGGGGCAGGGTGGTGCTGCTCTCTTTCTGGGCGACGTGGTGCCGCCCCTGCCTGAGGGAGCTCGAAGAGGTGCCGGCGAAGCTGCTGCAACGCTTCGAAGGGTGCGATTTCACCTTTCTGGCGATCGCCGTGAACGAACCCCGTACGACGGTGTCGCAGATGGCCGAACGGTTGGCCGGGCGGGGCATCCGCTTTCCGATCGGGCTCGATCCCTATGGGAAGATCGGGGCAATGACGGGCGACGACCGCCTGCCGCAACTGTGGCTGCTCGACCGCAAGGGGATCGTGCGGCTCCACGAAACGGGATATACGCCTGAGCGATTGGACGAGGTGGCGGCCCGCATCAAGGAGCTGTTGGCGGAGTAGAGCGGAGGGCTTGCAGCCTTGGCGGGCTGCAGCTAATATTGAATTATGAATTTTGAATCATGAATTTGCGGTTCCGAATGGAACCGTAGCGGGCCGCAGCCTCCGCCCGGCGGAGGGTTTGCTTTGTGTGTAGAATCGACCTCGCAAGAGGTCGGCGGGCCGCAGCCTCCGGCGGCGAAGGCCCGCAGCTCCTTGACGTCGCTGGCGTCCTTCGCAGGCTGCGACCCGAAAATAAGAGCGCAGCTAATATTGAATATTGCATTCTGAATTTGCGCCCGGAACGGGTGCAGCAGCCTGCAGCCACCCCCGGGCGGAGGGCTGCAATTCGCGTCCCGCAGGTCCGCTCGTGCAAGCCCGTCCGCTCGGCTGCGGGCTTGCCTGGGAGGATTTGATACCGCAGACCTTGACAAGCTGTAGCTAATGAATTATGAATTTTGAATGTTGAATTTGTGCCCGAAAGGGCGCAGCGGCCCGCAACTCGCGTCCGCAAGTCCGCTCGTGTGATCCCTTTGCAAGCTCCAGTCCGAATTCACTAATTTGCGCCCGCCCGTACACCGCAAACCGCGAACCGTATCCACATCTGAATAACTTTAATAGACAATCGAAACCATCATGAAACGACTCTTTTTGCTGGCGGCTGTGTTTGCCGTCGAAGCGACGACGATGCCGTCGCAGGCGCAGAAGCCGATGCCCGCCTGGCTCCTCTCGGAGGCATATATGAAGCAGTTGGGCATCGCCGAACATACGAACGAAAAGATCGACTTCTCCCGTTTCCCCCGGCCGCGTGCCATCGCGGCCTACTGGGAGCTGCGCGATACGCTGCAGCATCCCGAGAAGCGGCATTTGATGTCGGCGCGCATCTTCGAGGCCGGCGAACCGTTGACGACTTTGCGCTGGCAGCTCTCTTCCGAGGTGGTGCGCATGGATACGGTGACGAATCTCTACGCCTACAACGACGCTCTCGAGTGCACGTTGTGCCATCATGCCGCACCCGGTATCACGGATGTCGAGGCGGCCCGTCTGCGCGATTCGATGGCGCGGATCCCGACTTTGCAGGCGCTCGAATGCGATCTGGTGCCGGATGCGCTGGCCATGTCGATTCTGCCCGCCGAGCAGAGCGGCGCCGCCTATGCGCTGCAATACCTGCTGGCGCGGGCGGGCATCGATGCCTCGCCGATCCTGACCTATCGGACCACCTTCTGGCGCGAGGACCTGCCGCTCCTGCTCGACCGGGTGCTGCGGCCCGGCAAGCCCCTCCGCATCGGCTCCGATATCGAGCGCTTCGCCCGCAAGGCGCACTTTTCGGAGGGGTGCATCTATGCGTTGTCCCAGCCTGGCCATACGCCGCCGCGGGTCTGGTTTTTCTTCGCCGACGGCCGGTTCTGGATGAAGTTCGGCATCTACCAATATGTCTCGCTTTCCTCGATCATCGACGTGTGGCGCCATTGCAAGGAGGCGACGCGCATCGTCCCCTATACGCTCGATCCGCGTTTCGCGGAGTAAACCCAGCTGGATCCTGCGAAAACAGCCTCCCCGCGCAGTGCGGGGAGGCTGTTTTCGCAAGAGGTGCGCTTATTCGTATTCCGAGAGGAACTGGGCGACGTGTTGGGGCAGCAGGGCGATCCCGTCTTTCAGATAGGATAGGAAATCGTCGCCCGCATTGTGGAAACGCTCGTAGGCGATGACGTAGCTGACGCCTCCCTCGGCATCCTGCTGGGCGTAGTATTTGACGACCGATCTCTCGTGGTTCGACCGGTTGCACCCTTCGAGGATCTTCTGGTAGGGCTGTTCGGTCGAAAAGGCGGTGTAGAAGTCGATGAAGAGCGAGCCGTCCTGTTCGGCCGCGATGTGGATGCAGTAGCTGGTGCCTTGCAGCTTGAAGACGATGTCTTCGTCTTCATCCACCTTGGGGGCGTAGCCCTCTTCGCGCAGGTAGTTCATGGCCGTTTCGCGGGTCGTCTCGATTGTCAACTGCTGGGCCGACAGTGTGCCGATACAGAGCAGCGGCAGCAGGAGGGTAAAGAGTCTTTTCATGGTAGAAGGTTGTTGGTGATGTACGGATTTAGTGCCCGAGCTGCTCCCGGAGGGCTTTCGGCAGCTTCGCCGCGACGGTGTCGTAGGCCAGCCGGACCAGCTCGAGAAGCTTCGGGACGGGAACGTCGCTGTCGAAATAGACGCTGTTCCAATGCCGTTTGTTCATGTGCCATCCGGGCCGGATGCCCTCGTAGGCTTCGCGCAGCTCCTCGGCCAGCTCCGGCGGGCACTTCAGGTTGCAGAAAGCGAACTCGTCGATCTGCACGAAACAGAACCATTTCCCCGCCACCGAGAAGCAGAGCAATCCTCGGTTGTAGGCATTCCGGTCCGTTGCCCAGGGCATCGTCTCCTCGACACCGGGCAGCGACAGACAGTAGTTCCTGAATTCTTCGATGTTCATTTTTCTCTTTTGTCTATTTCCGGCCCGCTTCGGGAAAGAGGACGACTTGCGGCGTACTCCTGCCGGTACCAGAGTATCTAAGACGAAGCCAAAGATAATAATAAGTCGAGCGCAATGCCAAATTTATTTGCATTTTGTCGAGTAAGGGAAGATGCGTAGCTGGGGAGCCGCAAGCAGCACCGATGCCGCAGGCATCGGCGGGCCGCAGCCTGGGGGCGGCGGAGGCCCGCAGTTCGTGCCCGAACTTGCGTGTCCTCCGCAGGCTGCAGCCCGAGCAATAATTTTGAATTTTGAATTCTAAATTGCGCCCAAAGGGCGCCGCAGCCCGCAGCCGCCCCCAAGCGAAGGGCAGCAACTCCCTTGCGGTCGATGCTGCCCATCCGCTCAACCGCGGGCTGCCCCGGGATGTATTGACAGACCAATATTATAGCAATTCATCTGATTTATACGAAACTACGGATAAATCGAGTAGTATTTTATGCTCTAATAGAGGTCGAGAAATTCGTAGCTGTTGCCCGTCAGATCGAGATAGCGCTGGAATTCGGCCTGTTCGATAACGACCGTGGCGCGGTTGTCATTCGGATGAAAGGCTAACTTGTCACAGCGTTGCAGTCGATTGTCGAGAAAGAGGTGGACGTGGCGGGCGGGGTCGTTGATAAGCCCGAAAGGGGAGACGGAGCCGGGTTTCTGCCCGAGCCACCGTTCCAATCGCTGCTCCGAGGCGAAAGAAAGTTTCCCCTGGTGCAGCCGCTGCTCCAGATCGCGGACAGCGAGCCGCTGTTCGGCGTCGAAGCAGACGAGGTAGTGGCGGTCGCCCTTGTGGTTGCGCAGAAAGAGATTCTTGCAGTGGCGCGCACCGTCGTTGCGGCAGTATTGCAGTGCGATTTCGCAGGTCGGCGCTTCGGGGTGGGCGTACCAGGTGTAACGGATGGCGTGCGCATCGAGATAATCGAAGACACGCTGCATGCGTTCGGTGGGTTCCATATTGTCGGTGTGGTTCGTGTTTTGTTTTGTCTTGTTTTCGGGAGCCCGCGACGGTGTCTCGGGATGGGGCGATCGTTTAAGGCGGTTCGTTAGGATCGTGTGGGCCGCAGCCTCCCGGTGTAACGGCTTTTCTCTGGCAAATTCGGTCTCGAAGAGACCGGCAGCCCGCAGCCGCTCCCCGGCGGAGGGCTGCAATCTCGTGTCCCGCAGGTCCGCTCGTGCAAGCCCGTCCGCTCGGCTGCGGGCTTGCCTTGAGTGGAACCGGTCCGCCAGGATCGAGCGGGCCGCAGCCTCCCGGCGGCGGAGGCCCGCAGTTTGTGCCCAAACTTGCGAGCCCTCCGCAGGCTGCAGCCCGAATAGAGCGGCTTGTCGCGAAGTGATGGCGTGTCGAAGCTTCGCCCCGCGAAGGCCCGCTTTTCGCGTCCGCAAGTCCGCTCGCGCGTGCGCTTCGCAAACTCCGGTCCGAATTTATTCCGTCCGCAATTGCCTTGCGACACAGTCTCGCTGCTTTCGCTATTCCTGCTCCTCCTCCAGCTCACCCGCCAGGTCGCGGATAACGACCGAGGCGCAGCCGATGCCGAAGAGGGCGGGAATGTAGCTGACGGTTCCCACCTGCGATTTTTTGTTCGGCTCGTCGCTCGGGACCATCGCCCCCTCGCGGATCGGTTCGGGTGAGAAGACTGCCCGGAATCCCCGTCGGATCCCCGCCTTGTGGAGCCGTTTGCGCAGCATGTGGGCCAGCGGACAGTGGTGCGTCTTCGAAATATCGGCGATCGCGAGTTGCGTGGGGTCGCTCTTGGCGCCGGCCCCCATCGAACTGACCACCCGATAGCCGCGTTCGAGTGCCGCCACGATCAAGGCCAGCTTCGGCGAGAGGGTGTCGATCGCATCGACCACATAATCGTACGGGGCGGCGTCGAGCAGTTCGTAGGTCGCCTCGTCCTTGATGTAGCGTTCGACGACGGTCAGTTCGATCGCCGGGTTGATGTCGCGCAGCCGTTCGGCCAGCACTTCGGCTTTCGGGCGGCCGACGGTCGAATGCAGGGCGACGAGCTGGCGGTTGATGTTCGTCGCGGAGACCGTGTCGGCATCGGCGATCGTCATTCGCCCGACGCCTGCCCGGGCGATCATTTCGGCCGCATAGGCTCCTACGCCGCCCAGTCCGACGACCAATACATGGGCCTTCTGCAGCTTTTCGAGTTTTTCGCGACCGAAAAAAAGTTCGGTGCGCTCCAACCAGTTATCCATTGTTCGCGTTTTCAAATAGACGTTCGTAATTCCGTGCCGCGGCTTGTCGCAGCTCAATGAGCGGAATGCCCGCAAGGGCTGCGATCGATGCGTAGATCGCAGCAATCGGGGTCGGACTTTCGTCGCTTTCGACGAAGATCCGGTCGGGTGGGGTGAGGCGCAGCGCCTCGATCGTGCGGTGTGAACGGGCGGTCCGCTCGCCGAACGAGAGGTAATAACCTGCAGCCAAAGCCCGGGCAGCCTGCTCGGGCGATCCGATGAAGCCGTGGAAGATCACCGCCGGCAGCCGGCGACCGGCGAGTTCGCGCAGCGTCTCCTCGAAAGCGCGTACGACATGCAGCACGACGGGTTTCCCGTTGCGCTCGGCCAGGTCGAGCTGGCGGCGGAAGAGGGTGAACTGCCGGCTTCGGATTGCTGGATCGCGCAGTTCGCGACGGGCAAAATCGAACCCGATCTCGCCGATGGCATCGACGGGCTCTTCGGACAGCCCCGTTTCGAGCTTTGCCAACTCCTCTTCGAGTACGGCCTCGGTCTCCACAGCCCGCCATGGGTGGATTCCCGCGGTGCGGATCGTCCGAGCCTCGGTCGGCCGGTGGGTGTGTATATCGACAAAATCGTACATAGGAACAAAGATACGAATAAGTCGAGTGCAATGCCAAATTTATTTGAGCATTGCCGAGATGGAGTATTTTCGGCGCAGCCAAGGTACGGAAAAGCCGGGAGCAAAAAGCAAACGAAGTTTGCAGATTTTGCCGAGGCGGAGTGGTTGATGCTCGAATAAACCGAGGGCAAATTAAAGGATCGGGGTGCAGCCTGCGAAAGTTTGCACGAGCGGACCTTCGGGACGCGAGTTGCGGGCCTTCGCCGCCGGAGGTTGCGGCCCGCTGCGGCTTCACAGAAGCCGCAAATTCCTAATTTAAAATTAAGTGCGATGTTTTGAATGGCAGCCCGCAGTCGCTTCCAGGTTTACGTCACAGGCTCCTCCGCTCGGCTGCGGGCTCGTTTTAGGCGAGTATCGGTCCATCAGGACCGAGCGGGCTGCAGCCTGGGGGCGGCGGAGGCCCGCAGTTCGTTGCCGAACATGCGCGTGCTCCGCAGGCTGCGTCTCGGTTCGTAATTCTGAATTTTAAATGCTGAATTTGTGGCTCTGGCAAGAAACCGTCGCAGTCGATCCTGGTGGAAGTGTTCGCTGACAAATTCGGTCCGTCAGGACCGGCAGCCCGCAGCCGCCCCCGGGCGGAGGGCTACTCCTTGGTGTCGCAGGCCCATCCGCTCGGCTGCGGGCTTGCTTCGGGTGGAATCAATACCATAGACCGGTCCGACAGGACCGAGTGGGCTGCAGCTTTCGGCGGCGGAGACCCGTAGCTCACGGTCGAACATGCGTGTTCCGCAGGCTGCAGCCCGAGTTCGAAGGTTGGATAGGTCCGGCATTTCAGTCTACGGTCGCCCGATAAAAACAGTTCGGGACACTCCGTATAACAAAGTGCCCCGAATCGTAAATAGCATAACCTTGCAGGATTGTTGCCGATTGGTTTGCGGCCCGATAAAACGGCTCCGTCTAAATCGGTTGGCAGTTCACCGTCGTCCAGAACCAGCGTCAGCGCCCTTTCGCAGCCCGGCATTCATTATTCTCGGCTGCTCCGGCCTGCTTCTCGTCTGGCGTTCGCTCCGGATGTTCACTCTCGGCGTTTTGCCCGATTCGGCCAACCCTGGCGTAAATGTCCGGCATCGATACCCGGTGTCCGGTGTTTCCAAACAGCCCAAACAGCCCAAACAGCCCAAACGACCGAAAAAGCCGACCCCCCCGTTCAGTCCAAGTACCCCTCGCGAACCAACTCTTCGCGGATGCGGACCCAGTCGGCGACCGGACGGCGCACACCGTCGATGAACTTGACCGGACAGCCTAACGCGTTGTCGTCGATGTAGAGATCGGCATGCACCTTGGGCGAATCGGTCCACTTCTTCTGGTGCGGGTTCTCGTTCGAGGCGTAGAGGGGCAGCTCGTTCCGCCGGAACCACGCCTGGGCCTCCGTCAGCAGCCTGCCGCTCCGCATCGTGTTGAGAATCAACCGATCGCCGTTCGCCAACAGCTCCTTCAGCACGGGAACCGCTCCCGCATCCTCGCCGATTTCGGGGTATTCGTGCGTGACGACCGTTCCGTCGAAATCGATTGCTATCGTAGCTTCGCGAATCGCCATGGCCTACCGTTTTTTCCCGTTGAACAGATTGCGGATGAACTTCGAAGCCATCTTGCGATAGCTGTTCTCCTCCTTGCGGTGCTCCTCGCCGTAGCCATATCCGTACCCATAGCCGTATCCGTAGCCATAACCGTACCCGTATCCGTGTCGGTGCGAGAGGGTGCCGTTGAGGACGATGCTCATGTTGTGGAACTTCTTCTCCCGGTAGAGCCGCTCGATGTCGGGCAGCTGGCGACGGTCGAGCACCCCTTCGCGGACCACGTAGATCGTCAGGTCGGCGAGGCGGTCGCAGATGATCGCATCGGCTACCGACATGGCCGGCGTACAGTCGATGAAGATGAAGTCGTAGCGGCTCCGCACCTCCTCGAAGAGGGCGTCGAGCTTGTGCGAGAGAAGGATCTCGGCGGGGTTGGGCGGCTGGATGCCGGCGTAGATCACGTCGAAGTTGTCGTGGATGCCCGAGGGTTCGATCACCTGCTCGATCGTCGATACGCCCGAGAGGTAGCTCGTGACGCCGCGTTTGCTGTGGCCGTGGCCCATCTGCGTGGAGAAGGCGTGGCGACGCAGGTCGAGGTCGATCAGCAGCACCCGTTTGCCGGCCATGGCGAGCGTCATGGCGAGGTTCGTCGCCACGAAGGTCTTTCCAGCGTGGGGGTTCGACGAGGTGAAGAGCACCGTCTGAATCTCCTTGCCGGTGGAGACGTTGAAGAAGGTCATGTTCGAACGCAGCACGCGGAAGGCCTCCGACACGCTGTCGCGGCCCGTCTCGCGGACGGCGACGCCCTCCGCTGCGATCGCAGCCTCGTCGGCCGTCGGGATGTCGCCGAGGAAAGGAATGCTCGTGTATTTCTCGATGTCGCGGCGTCCACGGATCGTCGTGTCGAGCATGCCGATAAGGTAGAAGAGGCCGAACGGAATCGCCAGACCCGCAAGGAGCGCCATGGCCACGATGACGAGCGGCCGCGGCGAGATAGGAATGTTGCTGCCGTAGGCCAGGTCGATGATGCGCGAGTTGCTCTCGGCGATGACGAAGTTGAGCTGCGTCTCCTCCTGCTTGTTGAGCAGGTAGAGGTAGAGCTCCTCCTTGATCTTCTGCTGACGGGCGATGTCGAGGATCTGCTTCTCCTGCAGCGGCATGCTGGCGATGCGCCGGTTGACCGAATGCTCCTCCTTGCGCATGTTGTCGCGCTGCTGTTCGAGCGCCGAGATGTGCGAGTTGAGCGAGGCGATGATCGAATGGCGGGTTGCCGTCAGCATGTTGTTCAGCTCGTGGATGATCGGGTTGTTCTCCGAGCTGTTCTGCAGCAGCTTCTGCCGGCGGAGGATCGCCGTGTTGTACTCCTCGATCTGCGAGGCGATGCCGCTGTTCGAGATCGAGGCCACCATCGGGATCAGGTCGTGAATCTTGCGCGTATCCTGCAGGTAGGAGCGGATGTACTCGGCCATCGTGATCTGGTTCTCGATGGCGAGGCTCTCGGCCTTGTATTTCGAGCTCTCGTTCGCCGTGCGCGTCGCCTCGGACTCGATGTTGATGATGCGGTTGTTCTCCTTGATGTTGGCGATGCTGCGGTCTACGTTGCCCAGCTCCTGGCTGATCACCTTCAACCGCTCGGCGATGAACTCCGCCGTGATCTTCGAGATGCTCTGCTTGTCCTTGATGGCATCCTCGTTGTAGGCGGTGATGAGCGTGTTGACCACATCTTCGGCCAGCCGCGGCTCGGAGGAGTCCATCGAGATCGAGACGACCGAAGCCTGCTTGTTGGCGATGGAGCTCGTCACGAGCTTGCGGTAGTTGTTGGCCGTGATCTCCTCGGGCCGCTTGACGACGCGGATCGAGCGGTTGTAGTAGGTCGAATCGAGGTAGACGGTGCGGTTCACGACAATGGCGCCGAGCGGCGTGGCGATCGTGTCGCCGAAGTTCACCGTGAATTTGCTGCGGCGCTCGCTGCGCGGGAGGTTGAACTCCTCGAAGTCGCTCAGCAGCACCTTGCCGTCCGGCAGGGGCGTTACGTCGAGGCCGACCGCCCGCTTGTCGTCGTAGTGGATGAACGAGACGTCGATCGGGGCGTTCTTATAAAGATTATAGGTGCGCAGCCCGCGGCGGACGGTGTACGACGTGGTCAGGTCGAGCTGGCGCACCACCTCCAGCATAAGGCGGCGCGACTGGAGGATGTAGAGCTCGTTGTCGACGCTGCGCTTGCTCTGGAAGCCGGCCAGGTCGCTGAAGGCGCCGATGTCGATGTCGCCGCCCTTGCGGCTGTCCTTGATGAGGAGCATCGCTTCGCGCTTGTAGATCTTCGGCGTGCTGGCCAGGTAGTAGTAGGCGAGGCCCAGGCAGAGCAGCACCGAGAAGACGAACCAGCGCCAGTTGGTGAAGAAGATCTGCAGGATGTCGTGCAGGGTGATGGTCTCGATCGAATTTTCGTCACCCGGCATCTGGGGGACAACAGGTTGTTCCGTCATGGCTCGTGCGTGTTCGGATTATTTGGTGATGGTTACGATCAGCGTCGCCACGGAGATGAGCGTGCTGACGATCGAAATGTAGAAGCTGCGGTTCTGGCTGATCTCGGCCGACTGCGCCTTGTAGCGGTTGGGCTTGACGTAGATGATGTCGTTCTGCCGGATGTAGAAGGCGGGCGAGTCGAAGATCTCCTTCGAGAGCAGGTTGAGGTACTCGATGTGGCGCACGCCGTCCACCTCGCGCATGACGGCCACCTCGTCGCGGACGCCGTAGACGGTCATGTCGCCGGCCATGGCCAGCGCGTCGAAGATCGTCACCTTGTCGCTCGTGATGGCATAGCGTCCCGGCCGGGCCACCTCGCCCGTCACGGAGATGTTCATGTCGGCGAACTGGATGTTGACCGTCGGGTCGTTGATGTAGCCCCCCTCGACGATCTTGTCGGCGATGCGGTGGGCCAGCTCGCTGCGCGTGAGGCCGGCGCACTTGATGGGGCCGATCACCGGCATGTCGAGCATGCCCTGCTCATCGACGGTGCGGATCTGGAGCGTCTGGCCCGATGAATAAGTCGATAATCCCGTGAGGGCGCTCAACGAGGTGGCCGCGTTGAACGGTACGGCCAGCTCGGGGTCTTTGCTGTTGACGACGATCGTGAGCCGGTCGAAAGGCTGGATGCGGATCTGTCCCTGCTGCAGGATCTGTTCGGGGGTGTAGGGTCTTGCGTCCTGCATATACCAGATGCGCTTTTCAGTGGCGCAGGAGGCCAGCAACAGCACGGTCAGCAGCAGGAATGACAGTCGGAATCGTTTCATGGTGTGTCAAGATGGTATGTTAAGCGCACAAAGATAATAAAAATCTTCGACCCGGGACCCTTCTGCGCCTCATTTTTTCGTCCTTTCGGCGCATTCTTTGCGTGCGGCGCACGATTTGCGAAAAAAAACGTACCTTTGAGGCTGCGGAGAAGGGGCCTCCCGGCTTTCGGAACCTCCGGTTTCCGGAGCTTTGGACCTTCGGGGCCTCCGATCTCCGGGGCTTCCGGGTCACCCGGTTCCCGAAGTCTCCGGAACCTCCGCCGCGCGGCCGGCATCCGGTGCGGATGCCGCGGCCGGCGAAAAGGACGAATAACGAATACAAAGAGAAATAAGGAATGACACATCCCGACTGGAGCTGCGGCGCCGTGCTGTACGAGATGAACGTGCGCCAGCTGACACCCGAGGGCACGCTGCGGGCGGCGAAGCGGCGCCTGCACGACCTGCACGAGTTAGGCATCGACGCCGTCTGGCTCATGCCGATCCACCCGATCGGCGAGGAGGGCCGCAAGGGGACGCTCGGCTCCTACTACTCGGTGCGCGACTATTGCGCCGTCAACCCCGAACTGGGCCGCATGGCCGATCTGGACGCTTTCGTGCGGGAGGCGCACCGCCTGGGCATGAAGGTGCTGCTCGACTGGGTGGCCAACCACACGGCCCGCGACGCCCGCTGGATCGCGGAGCACCCCGACTGGTACGAATACGAGAACGGCGCGCCGAAGATTCCCTGCGGCTGGACCGACACGGCGAAGCTCGACTATGCGAACCGCGCCGTCTGGCAGGGGCAGGTCGATGCGATGCGCTTCTGGCTGACGGAGCATGCGATCGACGGCTTCCGCTGCGACATGGCGATGCTCGTGCCGACCGATTTCTGGGAGTTCGCCTCGCGGGAGCTGCGCCGCACGAAGCCCGATCTGTTCCTGCTGGCCGAGGCCGAGCAGCGCGACCTGAACGAACGGGGCGGTTTCGACGCCTACTACGGCTGGCGGATGCACCACCTGCTGAACGACGTGGCGCAGCAGCGGCTCCGCGTCCCGGCGCTGCGCGACTACCTTTACAACGACGGATTCCCCGCCTCGGCGCTGCGGCTGAGCTTCACCTCGAACCACGACGAAAACTCGTGGAGCGGCACCGAGCACACCCGCATGGGAGCGGCGCACGACGTGCTGTCGCTCTTCACTTTCGTGGCACCGCGGGGGCTGCCCCTTATCTATACGGGGCAGGAGATCGGTTACGACCACGTATTCGCCTTCTTCGACCGCGATCCGATCCCGAACTACGCCCCCAATGCGACGACCGAACGCTACCGGCAGTGCATCCGCCTCCACCATGAACACCCGGCCCTGGCGGCGGGCGACCGGGGCGGAGCGCTCATCGAGATCCGCAACAACGCCGAGGATTGTCTGATGATCCTCGTACGCGAGGTGGCGGGCGACCGGGTGATCGCCGTGATGAACCTCTCTCCCTGGACGATCCAGGCCGAATACGACACGAGTATCTACGCCGGACGCTATACCGACTTTTTCGCCGGCTGCCTCTGCGAGCTGCCGCCCCATGTCAGCGAGATCATGGCCCCCTGGAGCTACCGGGTGCTGACCTGCGATCCGGGCGGACCGGAACACCGATAAAAACGATACGAAATGGAACGCAAGCGGAGAAGAGCGCCGGAGAACGCGGCGGAGGAGCCGAAGATGCTGCGGCCCGACAGAAACCGGACGGTGCTGCGGCTGCGGCGCCTCGCCTGCCTGGCGGCCCTGCTGCTCGGGGCGGTTTGCGCCGTTTCGGCGCACGCCTATCGGGTCGGGGAGGTTCCGAACGTCCAACTCGCCGATGCGCGGCGGTACGTCTCGAATCCCGACGGCATCCTTTCGGAGGGGACGGTCGCACGGATCGACCGCATCTGCGACTCGCTGCGCCGCGCCGGTACGGCCGAAGTGGCGGTGGTCGCGCTCCGCGAGATCGAGGGGGAGGATGTGTTCGATTTTGCCCACGAGCTCTTCTCGACGTGGGGCGTGGGCCGCGCCGACGGCAACAACGGCCTCGGCATCCTGCTGGTCGAGGGGCTGCACGAGATCCGCTTCGTGACGGGCGACGGCCTCGAAGGGGTGCTGCCCGATGCGGTCTGCAAGCGGATCCAGACGGTCGAGATGCTGCCGGCCTTCCGTCTCGGCGACTACGATGCCGGCATGACGGCGGGGGTCGAGGCGGTGGCGCTGCGTCTCTCGGGGGCCGATGTCTACGCCGATGACGAAGAGGCGGCGGATGAGGTGTGGTGGATTCTCGGCTGGGCGGTCGGCGTGCCGCTGCTTTTCGTCGGGCTGCTGTGGTATTTCCTGGGCCGCTGCCCGCGCTGCCACCGGCGCAGGCTGCGGCTCGAAAAGCAGGAGGTGATCCGCCGGACGGCCACTTTCCGTACGACCGAATACACCTATGTTTGCCGGGCCTGCGGCGCCGTCGTGCGGCGGAAGAAAACCGACTATATCGATACCGGAAACGGAACCCGCGGCGGGGGCCGCGGCGGTATGTGGCTCGGCGGAACGGGCGGGCTCGGCGGCTTCGGAGGAGGCTCGGGCGGCGGCTTCGGCGGCGGACACTTCGGCGGCGGGGGTGCGGGCAGCCGGTGGTAGCGGTGGTTGCCGGGGCGCGGCGAATCTTTTTCGGGATGCGGCTCGCGAAGCGGCCGCACGAAGCGGAGCTGCGGGACGCGATCTGCGGGCTTTCGCCGGGACCGTAAATATTAGATGGGGTCGCCGGGTGGCATGTGTTCCAATTCGGGCGGCAGCCTGCGGAGGTCGCACGCGACTGCAAGGAGCTGCGGGCCTCCGCCGCTCCCAGGCTGCGGCCCGCCAATCGTTGCGCGATTGATTCCGTGCAAAATAGCTCGCAGCCGAGCGTCCCGCAAAATGAAAAATGCGACTGTCTCGTTTTCGATTCGGGTCGCAGCTTGCGAAGGCCGGCACGAGCGGTAAGCGAGCAGCGGGCCTTCGCCGGGCGAAGCTGCGGCCCGCTCGGTCTCTTCGAGACCGGATTTGCCAGAGAAAAGCCGCTGCACTGGGAAGCTGCGGCCCGCTCGGTCCTGGCAGACCGTTCCCAAACGCGGGACAAGCCCGCAGCCGAGCGGACGGGCTTGCGACGGATAGGAGCAGCCCTCCGCCCGGGGGCGGCTGCGGGCTGCCGGTCGCTGCGCGACCGATTTTGCAGCAAAATGCTTCGGCAAGGACTGGCGGCTGCGGGCTGCGGCCCGCGCGGTTCGCAAGAACCGCATTCCGGACGAACCGAATGAAACAAACCTTCAAAAAATAAACCTGTCATGAAAAAATGGATTCTTTTGGGCGTGGTCGCGCTGCTGGCGATCTTCTTCTATTCGACCTATAACGGTCTGGTGAACAAGGATGAGGCAGTGTCGAAGGCCTGGTCCGACGTCGAGACGCAGTACCAGCGCCGTTCGGACCTCATCCCCAATCTGGTCAACACGGTGAAGGGGTATGCCGCCCACGAGCGCGAGACGCTCGAATCGGTCGTCGAGGCGCGTTCGGCCGCCACGTCGGTCACGCTTTCGGCCGATGAGCTGACCCCCGAGGGGCTGGCGCGCTTCCAGCAGGCGCAGGACGCCGTCCGCTCGGCGCTGGGGCGCCTGATCGCCATCTCGGAGAACTATCCCGACCTGAAAGCGAACCAGAACTTTCTGGAGCTGCAGGCGCAGCTGGAGGGGACCGAAAACCGCATCGCCGTAGCCCGCCGCGAGTTCAACACGGCGGCGGAGCAGTACAACGTGACGGTGCGGCGCTTCCCGGCGAATATCGTGGCCGGTCTCTTCGGCTTCGTCCGCAAGCCCTATTTCGAGGCGGCGGCGGGGAGCGGGCAGGCACCCGCGGTGCAGTTCTGATGCCGCGCCGGCACGCGGCGGAACCGACGATCGGCCCGAACCCGGTCGCCGGTTTTTTTTGTGCCGGCCGCAGCGGTCCCTCCCCGGAAAGCGAAGCCGGACCGCCTGCGGACGGCCCGGCTCCCCGGATAAGAAACTTTTTATTTACGGGCCGGCGTTTAGAGCCGGCTTTGTCCTTCGGCGTCGTTCTCGAGGGCCCGCGTGCGGAATGCCTTGCCCGACTTGAAGTTGTAGGTCAGTCGGAACCAGTACATCCGCTTCGACCAGGGATCCTCCAGCCGCATGCTGCGGAAGAAGCCGTCGCCCCGGGTGCCGACTTTCTGGCCGTCGCTGAAGAGGTTGTGCACGGTGAAGTTCGCCGTGATCCGGTCGCCGAAACGCTTCTTGAGCGTGAGATTGATGCGGCTTTGCGAACGGATGTACGAGTCGCCCAGATGGATGCGGTTGTGGTAGCTCCAGGCGAGGTCGATGTAGAACTTTCTCGGCAGCGTGACGGTCGAGGAGATGTAGGTGTTCACGAGGTGGTGGTAGACGACCGGGCCGTCGGCATAGGGCCGCTGCCCCCAGTAGAGGTAGGTGAGGTTGGCGTTCACCTCCCACCATTCGGCGATCCGGACGGGCAGGCTGGAGTTGGCATAGTACTCTTTCGTGTCCTTGTAGTTGATCCAGTTGACGGCCAGCATGTTGCCTCCCTCCTCCGCCGGTTCGATCGCCTGCTGGATCTCGTCGGTCTGGATGCGCATGCCGGCCGTCAGGGAGTATTTCTGCGCCAGCACGAGCGTGAGGCTCAGGTCGTGCGAAAAGGAGGGGTCGAGGTTCGGGTTGCCGGTCTGGTAGGTGTACTCCGAGATGAGCTGGCGCTGCGGGTTGAGGTGCCAGAACGAGGGGCGCGAGATCTTGCGGGCATACTGGAAGACGAGCATGTGGCGACCCTTTTCGTCGAGCGTGCAGGAGAGGTTGGCGTTGGGGAAGAGCGAGAGGTAGTCGCGCGAGATGCGCGATCCGTCGCTTTCGATCTGCGTGTATTCGCCGCGCATGCCGGCTACCAATCCCCAGCGGCCGAATTTGCCCGAGACGATGCCGTAGAGGGCGCCGATCCGCTCCGTGTAGTCGATGTCGAAACTTTGGTTGTCGTTGACGAGCCAGGCGCCGGTCGTGTTGTACTCGTAGAGCGCCTCCGACTGCATGCGGTAATAGGTGTACTTGGCCCCCGCGCGCAGTGACCAGCGCTTCGAGAAGTTCTTCTCCAACGCGGCATTGGCCGAGGCCATCGTGTAGTCGGTGCGGGTGTAGTCGCGGTGGAGCGAGTCGCGGCCGTCGGCCGTGCTGCGGTTGTCGTTGTCGGTGTCGTCGCTGCGGCGCGTGTAGTCGCCGATCACCTTGAAGGTCGAACCGAGCGTGTCGATTCGCCAGAGGTAGTTCACCGTGGCCGAGAAGTTGTCGCCCCGGGAGCGTTGCTCGTAGCGGCTGTCCGTCTCGCGGAGCATGCCGGTGCGCAGCGAGGAGCGGATGTCGCTCTCCTGCGGCTGGCGGTTCCGCCAGTAGTCGGCGCCGAAGCCGAGCGAGTGGCGCGGGTTCAGTTCGACGATCGAGCTGAACGATCCGCCGAAATTCTTCGAGCGCCCGGTGAACTGCGAACGGCTGTCGAGGGTGCCGTCGGCGTAGTCGGTGTGCTCGATGCTCGCCTTGCGTTCGTTGCCGAAGGTGCCGCGGGCCGAGAAGCGCAGGTCGAGCCGGCCGCTGTGCAGATCGATGCTGCCGGCGGGGCGGTACTCCTCGGTCCAGTCCGATTGCCGGGTCTGCATCGAGAGCGAACCCTGCAGGCCGTTTTCGCGCCGGCGGCGGAGGGTGATCTTGATGATCCCCGAGGCCGAGTCGGCGTCGTATTCGGCCCCCGAGATGGGGATCACCTCGATTTGCTGAATATCCTCGGCGCGCAGGTTGCGGATGTAGGCGATGAGCTGCTCGCCGCTCAGCTTCACCTCGCGCTCGTTGATGTAGACCTTCGAACCGCTCTTGCCGTTGATCGAGAGCTTGTCGTCCTCCACCCAGACGCCCGGCGCACGTTCGAGCAGCTCGACGCCGTCCTTGCCGATCGCCGAAGGGGCGTTGGCCACATCGACCACGAAGCGGTCCGCTTCGCGCCGGACGAGCTGGGCCCGGACCACCACGGCGTCGATCTTCTGCGAGGCGTTTTCGAGGACGATGTCGTCCAGCTCGCCGCCCGTGATGGCGATCGATTGCGAGTGGGTCGCGTAGTTGAGGTGCGACACCTGCAGGGTGTAGTCGCCCGGCGCGGCGTCGAGCGTGAAGCGGCCGTCGGCGTCGGTCGTCGTGCCGGCCGCCTGGAGCCCGTCGCGCAGCAGCACCACCGTAGCGTAATCGACGGCGGCTCCCGTGCGGTCGATGACACGCCCCGTCGTCGGGGAGTGACGTGCGGCTGTCAAAGATGTAGCCGAAAACAGGAACCAAGAGAACAAGAGAAGAAATCTTTTCATATTATTTTAGGATTTGTTTTATTTCTCGCCGCAAAGATATGTAAAAAAAAATATAGTTTGTAAAACAAAGTACTGTTTTTGTTGAAAAAAATCGGGAGAGGATGGGGTACCTATTTATATGAGCGGGAAAAGGATGATTCGCTGTTTGGAAGGGGCGGTTGCGGAGATTGATTGCGCCGGCGAGGTTTGCGGCAAGTTCGGCCGCGCAGCGATTGGCGGGCTGTGACTGCCGGTTGTGGTGGAAATAGTAACCACCAAAATCGGTCCTTCAGGACCGGCAGCCCGCAGCCGCTCCCGGGCGGAGGGCTGCATGCTCGCGTCCCGCAGGTCCGCTCGAGCAAGCGCCTCCGCTCGGCTGTGGGCTTGGTTTGAGTTGAGGGCGGTCCGTTAGGACCGTGCGGGCCGCAGTTTCCCTGTGCAGCGGCTTTTCTTTGGTAAATTCGGTCTCGAAGAGGCCGGCGGGCCGCAGCCTGGGGGCGGCGAAGGCCCGCAGCTCCTCTGCGTAGCTGGCGTCCCTTCGCAAGCTGCAGCCCGATTTGGTAATTCTGAATTTTGAATCTTGAATTTTGAATTTGCGCCCGAACGGGCGCTGCAGCCCGCAGCCGCCCCGGAGCGGAGGGCTGCATGCTCGCGTCCCGCAGATCCGCTTGTGCCAGTCCCGTCCGCTCGGTTGCGGGCTTTTTCGCACCGGATCAATCGCGCAGCGATTGGCGGGCCGCAGCCTGGGGGCGGCGAAGGCCCGCAGCTCCTCTGCGTAGCTGGCGTCCCTTCGCAAGCTGCAGCCCGATTTGGTAATTCTGAATTTTGAATCTTGAATTTTGAATTTGCGCCCGAACGGGCGCTGCAGCCCGCAGCCGCCCCCGGGCGGAGGGCTGCTCCTTTATGTCGCAGGCCCGTCCGCTCGGCTGCGGGCTTTTTCGCACCGGATCAATCGCGCAGCGATTGGCGGGCCGCAGCCTCCGCCGGGCGGAGGCCCGCAGCTCGCGTCCCGAAGGTCCGCTTCGTGCGTGCGCTCCGCAGGCTGCGGCCCGATTTAATTTTGAATCTTGAATTTTGAATGCTGAATTTGCAGCTTCGACGAAGCCGCTGCAGCCCGCATTTTTCATTTTGCCTCCCTCCGCCGTCGGTTTTTCCGCAAAAAATACCTAAATTTGCCGAATATAAAAGGTATGTTCCGGGAGTATTCCCCGAAACGAAAGCTGGTGATAACATGCGATCTTTGCTCTTCAATCTCTACCTGCTGGTGATCTGCACACTCTGCCTGCTGTTGTCGGTGGCGGCGCTTGTCGTCTGCTATCCGTTCGACCGCCGCCGCCGGGTGGTGCACGAACTTTCGCGGATCCTGGTGCGCCTCTTTTTCGTCGTGCCTCCCCGTTGGCGCCATCGCATCGAGGGTCTCGAAAAGCTCGACCGGAAGCGAAGCTATGTGCTGCTCATCAACCACAACTCGATGTTCGACATCCCGGCGCTCTACTACCTGCCGCTCAATTTCCGGTGGGTTTCGAAGCGCGAAGTGTGGAAGTTCCCCTTCTTCGGGCAGATGCTCTACCTGCACGGCGACATCCTCATCGACCGCGGCCGGGGGACGCAGGCCATGGCGCAGCTTCTCCGCGAGGGGCGGCTGTGGCTCGACCGCGGCGTCTCGGTGGCGATTTTCCCCGAGGGTACGCGTTCGAAGGACGGCGAGATCCATCGCTTCAAGCAGGGGGGCTTCCAGCTGGCCCGGGAAGCGGGCGCCGATCTGCTGCCCGTCGTCATCGACGGAACGCGGAGCGTCGTCGCACCGGGCGGCCTATGCTGGAACTGGCGGAACCGCATCGCGCTGCGCATCCTCGATCCCGTTCCGGCGGAGGAGGTGCAGACGGCCGATCCCGTCGAGCTGGCCGAGCGGACTCGCGAACGGATGGCGGCGGCCCTCGCCGACCTGCGGAAACAACGCTCCTGACGGACGTCCCGGACGCATCCCCCGGTTAGCCCGGAGTTTCGCCCGCCGAACGACCGAACCGATAGCAATACAACACAAACAACGTGGCAGATTTACTGAATACACCGACCAACTACGACGACGACGCGATCGTCACCCTCTCCCCGCGCGAGCACATCCGCCTGCGCCCCGGCATGTACATCGGCAAGCTGGGCGACGGCTCGCAGGCCGACGACGGCATTTACGTTTTGATCAAGGAGGTCGTCGACAACTCGATCGACGAGTTCATCATGGGCGCGGGCCGCCAGATCGAGATCACGATCGAGGGGCAGACCGTCACCGTGCGCGACTACGGCCGCGGCATCCCGCTCAAGTCGCTTTCGGCAGCCGTCAGCGAAATGAACACGGGCGGCAAGTACGGCGGCTCGGCCTTCAAGAAAACCGTCGGTCTGAACGGCGTGGGCGTCAAGGCCGTGAACATGCTCTCGAGCGACTTCTCGGCACGCTCCGTACGCGAAGGCGAGGCCCACACGGTGACCTTCGCCAAGGGCATCGAACAGTCGGACCGCTGGGAGACGGGCGTGCAGGAGAAGAACGGCACGACGATCCGTTTCCGCGTGGACGAGGAGGTTTTCGGTTCATACGCCTATAATATGGAGTACGTCGAACAGCTCGTGCGCAACTACTCCTACCTGAACCGGGGGCTCACGCTCGTGCTGAACGGCCAGCGCTACGTTTCGAAAAACGGCCTGCTCGACCTGCTCAACGAGAACATGTCCGAAGAGCCGCTCTATCCGCCGATCCACCTCTCGGCCGAGGATATCGAGGTGGTGATCGCCCACGGCACGGGCTATGGCGAGAACTTCTACTCGTTCGTCAACGGGCAGTACACCTCGCAGGGCGGCACCCACCAGGCGGCCTTCCGCGAGGCGGTCGCCTCGACCATCAAGGAGTTCTATCGCAAGGATTACGACCCGTCGGATATCCGCACCTCGATCATCGCCGCCATTTCGGTCAAGGTGACCGATCCGGTCTTCGAGTCGCAGACCAAGATCAAGCTCGGCTCGAAGGAGATCGAGCCCGGGGTCTCGATGCGCAAGTTTGTCATGGACTTTCTCGGCAAGCACCTCGACGACTACCTGCACAAGCACCCCGAGACAGTGCAGATTCTGCAGAAGAAGATCGTCGACAACGAGAAGGAGCGCAAGGCCATTTCAGGCGTGCAGAAGATGGCGCGCGAGACGGCCAAGAAGGTCTCGCTCAACAACAAGAAGCTGCGCGACTGCAAGATTCACCGCAACGACCGCCACGAACTGGCCGACCGGACGATGATCTTCATCACGGAGGGGCTCTCGGCTTCGTCGTCCGTGACCAAGTGCCGCGACGCCCGCACGCAGGCGGTCTTCTCGCTGCGCGGCAAGCCTCTGAACTGCTACGGCCTGACGAAGAAGGTGGTCTACCTGAACGAGGAGTTCAACCTCCTGCAGGCGGCGCTGAACATCGACGACGACATCGAAAACCTGCGCTACGAGAAGGTGATCGTGGCGACCGATGCCGATGTGGACGGCATGCACATCCGCCTGCTCATCACCTCTTTCTTCCTCCAGTTCTTCCCCGAGGTGATCCGCCGCGGCCACCTCTACATCCTCCAGACGCCGCTGTTCCGCGTCCGCAACAAGAAGGAGAACTACTACTGCTACAACGAGGAGGAGCGCCAGGCGGCGATCGCCAGGTGCGGCGCCAATGCCGAGATCACCCGCTTCAAGGGCCTCGGCGAAATTTCCGATACGGAGTTCAAAAACTTCATCGGCGATACGATGCGCCTCGACCGCGTCCGCATCACCAAGGACGACCCGATCCACGACCTGCTGGAGTTCTACATGGGCAAGAACACCTTCGAGCGGCAGGGCTTTATCATCGACAACCTGCGCATCGAGGAGGACCTCGTCGATCAGGACCTTAACTAACCGAAGAGCATGAAGAGAGAGTACGATAAGATCGAACGCGGCGACGAACAGACCGCCGATGCCGCCCCCGGAGTTGGCCCCGCCGAAATGGCCGGAGCGGCCGCCTCCGAGGGTGCCGGTCCCGACACGGACGCAGCTGTCGGAGCCGGCGCCGAACCGTCCGGAGCTGCCGGGACCGGCGCCGAATTCGGTTTTGAAACCGAAACGGCCGCTGCCGCCGGCGCCGAACCGTCCGGCCTCCCTGCCGAAACCGCTGGACCGGCCGAAACTGCTGAACCTGCCGAAACCGCTGAACCTGCCGACGAATCCGCCGCCGGCTCCGCCGACGAGAAGCCCGTCGCGACCCCCTCGGCCAAGGCCCGCAAGTTCGACCGGCTGATGCAGGACGAGAGCGGCGTGCGCCGCCTCACGGGCATGTACAAGAACTGGTTCCTCGACTACGCCTCCTACGTGATCCTCGAACGCGCCGTCCCGCACGTCGAGGACGGTCTGAAACCCGTGCAGCGCCGCATCCTGCATGCGATGCGCCTCATGGAGGACGGCCGCTACAACAAGGTGGCCAACATCGTCGGCCAGACGATGCAGTTCCATCCGCACGGCAACCAGTCGATCGAGGATGCCCTCGTGCAGCTCGGACAGAAGGAGCTGCTCATCGACTGCCAGGGTTCGTGGGGCAACATCCTGACGGGCGACGATGCCGCCGCGGGCCGGTACATCGAGGCGCGGCTGTCGAAATTCGCTTTAGATGTCGTCTTCAACCGGAAGACCACCGAGTGGATGATGGCCTACGACGGCCGCAAGGAGGAGCCCGTGACGCTGCCCGTGAAGTTCCCGCTGCTGCTGGCCCAGGGCTCGGACGGCATCGCCGTCGGCCTGGCCTCGAAGATTCTGCCGCACAACTTCATCGAGCTTATCGAGGCTTGCATCGCCCACCTCGAAGGGCGCGATTTCCAGCTCTACCCCGACTTCCCGACGGGCGGCCTGGCCGACGTGAGCCGCTACAACGACGGTCTGCGCGGCGGCACGGTGCGCGTGCGCGCCCGCATTTCGAAGATCGACAAGCGGACGCTGGCCATCACCGAGATCCCCTTCACGACCACCTCCGAATCGATCAAGGAGTCGATCGTCAAGGCCAACGAGCGCGGCAAGATCAAGATTCGCAAGGTCGATGACCTGACGGCCGACAAGGTCGAGATCGTCATCCAGGTGGCTCCCGACGAATCGTCGGACAAGACGATCGACGCCCTCTACGCCTTCACCGACTGCGAGGTCTCGATTTCGCCCAACGCCTGCGTCATCTGGGACGACAAACCCCATTTCCTCGGCGTGAGCGAGATTCTGCGCCGCTCGGCCGACCACACGAAGGGGCTGCTGCAGCGCGAGCTCGAAATTCGGCTCGCCGAGCTCGACGGCGCCTGGCACACCGCCTCGCTCGAACGCATCTTCATCGAAAACCGTCTCTACCAGCTCATCGAGGGGTGCCGCAGCCGCGAGGAGGCCTATGCCGCCGTGGACCGGGGGTTGGAGCCCTTCAAGAAGCTGCTGCGCCGCGAGGTGACGATGGAGGACGTGCAGCATCTGACCGAGCTGAAGTTCATCCGCATTTCGCGCTACGACGCCGAGAAGGCCGACAACGAGATTCGCCAGATCGAGGCCGACATCGAACAGACGAAATACGACCTGGCGCACCTCACGGAGTACGCCGTGGCCTACTACCGCCGCATCCTCGACAAGTACGGCCGGGGGCGCGAGCGCCGCACCGAGCTGCGCACCTTCGACAACATCGAGGCGACGAAGGTGGCCGTGACCAACGCCAAACTCTACGTCGACCGGGCTGAGGGCTTCTTCGGCATCGGCAAGTCGATGCGCGATGCGGAGTTCGTCTGCGACTGCTCGGATATCGACGACGTGATCCTCTTCACGAAGGAGGGGCACTACTCGGTCCGCAAGGTGATGGAAAAGGAGTACTTCGAGAAGAACATCCACTATATCGGCGTCTTCAAGCGCAACGACGAACGCACGATCTACAACATCCTCTACCGCGACGGCAAGAACGGCCCGATCATGATGAAGCGCTGCGCGATCAAGGGGATTACGCGCGGCAAGAACTACGATATTACGAAGGGAACGCCGAAGAGCGAGATCCTCTACATGTCGGTCAACCCGAACGGCGAGGCCGAGGTGCTGAAGGTCTATTTCAAGCCGCGGCCGCGGTTGAAGAAGGTGATCGTCGATCTCGACTTCTCGACGCTGGCCATCAAGGGGCGCCAGAGCCAGGGCAACCTCTTCTCGCGCTACGGCATCCACAAGATCGTCCTCAAGGAGCGCGGCACTTCGACCCTCGGCGGGCAGAACATCTGGTACGACGAGGATGTCCGCCGCCTGAACGCCGACGGCCGCGGCCACCTGCTCGGCGAGTTCAAGGGCGACGACAAACTGCTGGTCTGGACGGCCAAGAACAGCTATTACGTGACGGGCTTCGACCTCGGCCAGCACTTCCCCGACGATACGGTCTTCGTGAGCCGCTACCGCCCCGAGCGGGTCTACGCGGTCTGCTATTTCGACGGCGAGCAGGGCTTCTACTACCTCAAGCGCTTCACGATCAAGCTCACGGAGCGCCTGCAGCCCTTCCTGCCCGAGGAGGGGGGCTGCCGCTTCGTCGCCGTGACGGAGGCGGCCGGGGCGCAGATCGAGCTGACCTACCGCGGGGCGCAGGCCTCGCGGCCGGCCGAGACGATCGACGTCGATTCGTTCGTCGGCGTGAAGAGCCCGCTCGCGAAGGGCAAGCGGCTGACCACGTTCGACGTGGCGACGGCCCGTTTCATCGAACCCGAACCCGCCGAAGAGCCCGAATCCGGCGTGCCGGAGGAGGAGACCGGCAGCCCGGCCGGGCCATCCGGCAGCCCCGGTTCGGAGGGCGCCTCCGGCGCTTCGAACGCCTCGGGCAGCTCCGGTTCGATGCCGGCGGCCGGTGCCGGCGAGACGCTGACCCCCGTCAGGCCGATTCCGCCCACGGGCGGCGTGCCGCTCGAGATCGAGCGCCCGCGCGGCGGCGACGGGGATGCGATCGATCCGGCGCAACTCAACCTGTTCTGACGGAGGATGGAGAAGCCGTTGTTTTTGATCGGTTACATGGGCTGCGGCAAGAGCACGATCGGCCGCAAGCTGGCCCGCCGGCTCGGGACGGTCTGCATCGACACGGATGCGGCCGTCGAGGAACAGGAGGGGGCCTCGGTTTTCGACCTCTTCCGCTACGAGGGGGAGGGCCGCTTCCGCGAGATCGAGCGGAGCGTGCTCGACCGGGTGATCGCTTCGGGCGAGGCGGCGGTCGTCTCGACGGGGGGTGGGCTGCCGGCCTGGCGCGACAACATGGCGCGCATGAACGGGGCCGGCACGACGGTCTACCTGCGGCGTACGGCGGCCGACATCGTTTCGCGGCTGACCCCCTACGGCCGGCAGAAGCGCCCCCGCCTGCGCGGGTTGAACGACGAGGAGCTGCTCGCTTTCATGACGCGCGACATGGCGGCCCGCGAACCAGCCTACGCGGCGGCGCAGCGGACGATCGAGTGCGGCGGACGGAGCGATGAGGAGATCATCGGCGCGATTTTGGAGATGGAGCCCTGAAACGGAGCGGAATCGTTTGATATGGCGGACAATCGACCCATAGGAATTTACGACTCGGGCATGGGAGGCCTGACGGTCTGGCGGGAGGTGCGGCGCGCACTCCCCGCCGAGTCGCTCGTCTACCTCGGCGACGGCAAGAACTGCCCCTACGGCTCGCGGCCGCGGGCCGAGGTGGGGCGGCTGGCCGACGAGGCGGTGGGCCGCCTCTCCGCCCTCGGGTGCAAACTGGTGGTCGTGGCCTGCAACACGGCGACGGCCGCCGCGATCGACGCGCTGCGCAGCAAATACGCCGACCTCCCGATCGTCGGCATGGAGCCCGCCGTGAAGCCCGCCTGCCTCACGACGCGCAGCCGCGTGGTGGGGGTGCTGGCCACCGAGCGGAGCCTCGACGGCGATCTTTTCCGCCGCACGGCGGCCCGCTACGGCCGCGACATCGAGGTGCTGACGGTCCCCGGCCGCGGCTTCGTCGAGCTGGTCGAGAACGACCGCGAGCACACGCCCGAGGCGGTCGCCTGCGTCGGCGCGGCGATCCGCGGCATGCTGGAGCGGGGCGCCGACCGCATCGTGCTCGGCTGCACGCACTATCCTTTCCTGCTCGACGCCCTGCGCAAGGCGGCTGCCGGCTGCGACGTGACCTTCGTCGATCCGTCGCCCGCCGTGGCGCGCCGCGTCGCCGAACTCCTCGACCGCTTCGGACTGCGGGCCGAGGCCGGCCGCGTGCCGCACTATGCGTTCGAGACCTTCGCCGACGAAGCCTACCGCCTCCGTCTCGAACGGAAGGCGTGGCAGGAGTAGGGAAGGCGCGGGCATCGGACGCTTGTGCGGAGCGCCGCGCGAAAATCTCCCGAAGCGCAGCCTGCAGTGCAGCCCGCAGTGCTGTCCGCAAGCGCCGCTTGCAGCGCCGCCTGCACCCCGCCGAAGCTGAATCACCATTTTATTCCATAAAGGCGATGAACCGAATCCTTTTTATTTCTCTATTCATTCTTTCAACTTTTCAGGTCATGGCACAGGAAAAGATCATACAGACGGCGGGGCGCGACCAGCTCGGCGACTTTGCCCCCGCATTCGCGGCACTCAACGACGACGTCCTCTTCGGCGAGGTCTGGAGCCGCACCGACCGGCTCGGGCTGCGCGACCGCAGCTTAGTGACGCTGACGGCCCTCATCAGCCAGGGCCTCACCGACAGTTCGCTGACGTACCACCTCCAGTCGGCGAAAAAGAACGGCATCACCCGCACGGAGATCGTCGAGATCATCACCCACATCGCCTTTTACGCCGGCTGGCCCAAGGCTTGGGCGGCTTTCCGCCTCGCCAAGGAGGTCTGGGCGGAAGATACGGCCGGCGAGGATGCGAAGTCGGCCTTCCAGCGCGAGCTGATCTTCCCCATCGGCGAACCCAATACGGCCTATGCGCAGTATTTCACGGGCAACAGCTACCTGGCGCCGGTTTCGCTCGAGCAGGTGCCTGTCTTCAACGTGACGTTCGAGCCCCGCTGTCGCAACAACTGGCATATCCACCGCGCTGCGAAGGGCGGCGGACAGATGCTCATCGGCGTGGCCGGCCGCGGCTGGTACCAGGAGGAGGGCAAGCCCGCGCAGGAGATTCTGCCCGGCACGGTGATCCACATTCCCGCGAATGTGAAACACTGGCACGGCGCGGCGGCCGACAGCTGGTTCGCGCACCTCGCCTTCGAGATTTCCGGGGAAAACACCTCGAATGAGTGGCTCGAACCGGTGACGGACGAAGCGTACGACAACCTCCGAAAGGAGAATCGCCGATAAGGGAGAGTCTTGTCGGCAAGGGGCGTCCGGCGCGAAACCGACCGCTGGCGCAGGGTCCGGGAATGCGGCTGCGGAGACGCTGCGGAACCTGCGGCAACGGGCTGGAAATAGGAGGGAAAGCCCGTCCCGGCGGCCGGATCGGAAAGCCGTCCGGCGGGCTTTCCAGCGGGTCCCGCGCCCGAGTTTTTTCGCCCGCCGCTTTCAAATTCTGCAAATAATCCGTACCTTCGCTTTCGTAATTCGGGATTATCTATGGCATCGTCGAATAAGAGCGCCTCGAACAGTCGTCAGCAGGTACAGCGGAGCGACAGCGACAGCGCCCGCTGGATTGCGGGACTGCTGCTGGCCTTCGTCGGCTTCTTCGCGGCAGCCTCCGTCTTTTTCTCCTACTTCGATTGGGCGGCCGACCAAAGCGGACTGCAGCTTTCGGCCGAAGAACGCGAAACGCTGGGTGTCACGCCCGAGAACCTTTGCGGCTGGGCGGGCGCCCGGCTGGGCATGCTGCTCGTGGACCGCTCGTTCGGCCTTTGCGGCATTCTGCTGCCCGTGATCGTAATGCTCATCGGCGTGCGCGTGATCCGCAAACGGCCGCTGCTCATCAACCATTTCGCCCTTTCGCTCCTGCTCGTGATGCTGCTCGGCTCGCTGACGCTCGGCTTCGCCTTCGGCACCCGCTGGAGCCTTTGCGCCTCGACAGGGTGGGGCGGCGCCTTCGGTATCGGCATCGCCGAGCTGCTGCACAGCAGCATCGGGTCGTTCGGTACGATCATTCTGCTGGTCGGCGGCTGGATCCTTACGGGGGTCTTCATCAACCGCAACTTCATCAATACGGTCAACGAAGCGGGTCAGGTCGTCGTCGACAAGAGCGGTCAGATTGTCGATCTGATGCGCCACCGGGTGACCGCTTCGGGATCGGCTCCGGCGGCGGAGCCCGCCGATGCGGCCGATGCCGCCATAGCCGCCGATCCGGTCCGCCCGCAGCCGGCTGCCGCATCCGCTCCGGCCGCTTCGGGTCCGGCTGTTTCCGGAACGGAGCCTGTCCGTCCGGCAGCGGAAACCCCGACCGCCGGGGAACCGTACCCCCGCCCTGCAGCCCGGCCGGCCCTGGAGCAGCCGGCGCCCGCCGCGCAGCGCGTTCCCGTCACGGTGGAGCGCCCGGCCGAGGAGTCGCCCTTCGAATTGATCTCGCCGGCCGAGGAGGAGCCCTTCCCCGCTCCGGCTGCGCCCGAAACAGCCCCTGAACCGGCGCCCGCGATCCCCGTTCCGACGGAGGAGAACCCTTTCGTGGAGGTCGATCTCTCGAAAGGGCGCGTCGTCATGGGGAGCAACGGGCTCGTCGAATTGGAGCAGCCCGCGCCGCCGACACCTCCCGCACCGCCCGTGCAGAACGGCCCCTTCACCGAGATTGATCTGAGCAAGCTCCTCGAAGAGGAGCCCGCCCCCGCGGCGGATGCCGCAGGCCGCCGTGCCGGACAATCCGCCGCGGAGACCATCCCCGCCGCCGGGCCGATGACGCCTGTCGCCGGCCCCGCCGGAGGGACTGCCGGAGGAGACGCCGGAGACCCTGCCGGGAATCCTTCCGAATCCTCTTTTGCCGGCGCGCAGCCCGGGACCGTTCCGTCTCCCGAAGCAGGACAGTCCGGGGCCGTTCCGCAGCCTGGAATCGCTCCGCAACCCGGTTTCGCCCCGCAGCCCCTCCCGGCCGATGCGCCGACCGAAGGGTTGGTCGTGACGGTCGAGAAACACGCGGTCGAACTGGTGGATGAAAAACGCTTCCCGACCGAGCCCTACGATCCGACGAAGGACCTGCTGACCTACCGCATGCCTCCCGTGACGCTGCTCGAAGACTATCGCTCCTCCTCGGAGGTCTCGTCGGAGGAGATCTTCGACAACAAGGCCAAGATCGAGGAGACGCTGGCCAACTTCGGCATCCCGATCCAGAAGATCAAGGCGACCGTCGGCCCCACCGTGACGCTCTATGAAATCGTCCAGGCGCAGGGGGTGAAGATCTCGAAGATTCAGGGCCTCGAACAGGACATCGCACAGAGCCTCAAGGCTCTCGGCATCCGCATCATCGCACCGATCCCCGGCAAGGGGACGATCGGCATCGAGGTGCCGAACCGCGACAAGAAGATCGTGTCGATGTTCTCGGCGATCCGTTCGCGGAGCTTCTTCGAGTCGAAAGCCGAACTGCCGGTGGTGATCGGCCGCACGATCCAGAACGAGAACTACGTCTTCGACCTGGCCAAGATGCCCCACCTGCTGGTGGCCGGTGCGACGGGTATGGGCAAGTCGGTCGGCCTGAATGCCATCATCACCTCGCTGCTCTACCGCAAGCACCCCTCGCAGCTGAAACTGGTGATGATCGACCCCAAGATGGTCGAATTTTCGCTCTACGCCAAACTCGAGCACCACTTCCTGGCGAAGATGGAGTCGGAGGAGAAGGCGATCATCACGGACCCCATGAAGGCGGTCTATACGCTCAACTCGCTCTGTATCGAGATGGACAACCGGCTCGAAATGCTGAGCGAGGCGGGGGTGCGCAACATCGTCGAGTACAACGAGAAGTTCACCTCGCGGCGTTTGAACCCCGAGAAGGGGCACCGCTATCTGCCCTACATCGTGGTGGTGGTCGATGAGTTCGCCGACCTGATCATGATGGCGCGCGAGGTCGAACGTCCCGTGATGCGTCTGGCGCAGAAGGCGCGTGCGGTGGGCATCCACCTCATCATCGCCACGCAGCGCCCCGACGTGAAGGTCATCACGGGCGGCATCAAGGCCAACTTCCCCGCCCGCATCGCCTTCCGCGTGATGCAGATGATCGACTCGCGCACGATTCTCGACCGCCCGGGAGCCAACCAGCTCATCGGCCGCGGCGACATGCTCTTCTCGAAGGACGGCGACGTGACGCGCATTCAGTGCGCGCTGGTCGAGACGAACGAGGTGGAGCGGATCGTCGATTTCATTTCGCGGCAGCAGGGCTACCTTTCGGCCTATGCGCTGCCCGACTACCAGCCCGAAGGGAACGGCGAGGGAACGATGGGGAGCGAGGAGGCCGACATGGCGCCCAAGCGCTACGATTCGCTCTTCGCCGAGATCGCCCGCGACGCCGTGCAGAGCGGCTCGATTTCGACCTCGATGATCCAGCGCAACTACGAGGTGGGCTTCAACCGGGCGGGCCGCATCATGATGCAGCTCGAGCGGGCCGGCATCGTCGGCCGCCAGCAGGGGGCCAAGCCGCGCGACATCCTCTTCCACGACAGCCCCTCGCTGGAGGCGAAGCTGCAGGAACTGGGGCTTTTCTGAATTTTTCACGAACGGATGGAACGAATGAGGATGCGAACGTTGCTTTTTCTGTTGCTGCTGCCGTCGCTCGCGGCGGCCGAGGATCGCGCGCAGTCGCTGCTGCAGCGCATGACGGAGGCCCTGCGGGCGCTGCCGGCCTATGAGATCCGCTTTGCGGTCGCCGGGCGGGAGGAGGCGGTCGAGGGCCGCATCGCCGTGAAAGGCGACCGGTATCACATCGAACTGGGCGATGCGGAGGTCTTCGGATCGAAGGAGAGCCGCTTCGAGGTCGATCACCGCCGGCGCGAGGTGGTGGCGGCTCCGGTCGAGGAGGGCTCCGCGAACCTGCTCTCCGATCCGGTGCACGCCTTCGAGTTCGTCGCTTCGCAGTACGAGGCGTCGATGGCGGGCGAACACGGCGGCCAGGCCCTCGTGCGGCTGCGCCCCGTCGCGGAGAGCGGAGCTTCTATGCCTTCTATGCTGCTGGCGATCGACACGGCGACGGCACTGCCGGCCTCGATCCGCTACGAGCTGGACGATGAAGCGGTCGATATTGCGATCCGCTCGGTGACGCGCTCCGAAACGGGGCCGAAAGCCTTCGACCGCAAGGCCTTCGAAGGGTACGAGTGGATCGATTTTCGGTGATTGGCTGCAGCTGCTTTTTCGGTCGGCTGCAGGCTTTTTTTAGACGGATTCGATGCCGTTAGGCATCGGCTGGTCGTAGTTCTCGGTCGTTGCCGAAGTGTTTTGCAGCAAAAGTCGGTCGCGGTAGCGACCGGCAGCTCGCAGCCGCCCCTGGGCGGAGGGCTGCTCCTCTACGTCGCAGGCCCGTCCGCTCGGCTGCGGGCTGGCTTCGATTTAGAATCGGTCCGTCAGGACCGAGCGGGCCGGAGCTTCGCCGCGCGAAGGCCCGTTGCTCGCGTCCGCAAGTCCGCTCGTGCGGTCCCTTCGCAAGCTCCGGCCCGAGGATCATTCTTTGTTTTTCATTTTGAATTTTTAATTAGCGACTCCTGCAAGAAGACGCAGCGGGCCGCAGTTTCAGGTCGTCGCCGAAGTGTTTTGCAGTAAAATCGGTCCGTCAGGACCGGCGGGCCGCAGCCTCCCGGCAGCGGAGGCCCGCACTCGCGTCCCGCAGGTCCGCTTCGAGCGTGCCCTCCGCAGGCTGCGACCCGATTCCTCATTCTCGATTTTTCATTTGCGCCCGCCTGGGCGCAGCAGCCCGCAGCCGCCCCCAGGCGGAGGGCTGCAATCTCGCGCCGCTCGAAAGCAGGCCCATCGCTCGGCTGCGGGCTGGCATTCCACAAAATCAATCGCGTAGCGATTGGCGGGCCGCAGCCTCTGCCGGGCGGAGGCCCGCACTCGCGTCCCGCAGGTCCGCTTCGAGCATGCCCTCCGCAGGCTGCGCCCCGAATTCCATAATTCTGAATTTTGAATTTGCGGCCCCGTCCGGAGCCGCGGTCCCCTCCCGTCCTCCTGTCGGGCCCGAAACGAAATGCCCGCAAATCGCCGGAAAAAGGCCCGCAGCGGGCTCCCGACCGGGAATGAAGGAGGAAAAAACGCAAATTTGTGGGGAAGAAAATTGGCCGAATGGAAAATTAAGCGTATTTTTGTTCGTTAAAAGTATAGTTCAAGAAAAGAAATGCTAACCGAAGAAGAAAAGAATGCCGGTTTGGTCGGACGCATCGTTCCGGTCAATATCGAGGAGCAGATGAAGACGGCCTACATCGACTATTCGATGTCGGTGATCGTCTCGCGCGCCCTTCCCGACGTGCGCGACGGCCTGAAGCCCGTACATCGCCGCATCCTCTACGATATGAGCGCCGAACTGGGGCTCTCCTACGACAAGCCTACCCGTAAGTCCGCCCGTATCGTCGGCGACGTGCTCGGTAAGTTCCACCCCCATGGCGACTTGTCGGTCTACGAGGCGATGGTGCGCCTCGCCCAGGACTGGTCGATGCGCTATCCGCTGGTGGACGGTCAGGGCAACTTCGGCTCGATGGACGGCGACTCGGCCGCCGCCATGCGTTATACCGAGGCTCGCATGAAGAAGATCACCGACGAGGTGATGGCCGATATCGAAAAAGAGACGGTCGATTGGACGCTCAACTTCGACGATACGATCCCCGAACCTACGGTCCTCCCGACCAAGATCCCGCTGCTGATCGTCAACGGCGCCAGCGGCATCGCCGTCGGCATGGCGACCAACATGGCCCCGCACAACCTCTCGGAGGTGGTCGACGCCTGCTGCGCCTACGTCGACAATCCGGATATTACGGGCGAGGAGATGCTGCAGTACATCAAGGCTCCCGACTTCCCGACAGGCGGCCGGATCTACGGGTACGAAGGTGTCAAGGAAGCGATGCTGACGGGCCGCGGCCGTGTCGTGATGCGTGCCAAGACCGAGATCGAACAGACCCCCTCGGGCCGCGAGTGCATCGTCGTGACGGAGATTCCCTACATGGTCAACAAGGCGGAGATGATCAAGAAGATCGCCGACATGATCAACGAGAAGAAGCTCGAAGGCATCTCCTACATCAACGACGAATCGGACCGCTCGGGCCTGCGTATCGTTATCATCGTCAAGCAGGACGCCCTGGCGAGCGTCGTGCTGAACAACCTCTTCAAGGAGACGCCGCTGCAGACGTCGTTCGCCGTGAACAACATCGCACTGGTGAACGGCCGTCCGCAGCTGCTGCCGATGCGCGAGCTGGTGCGCCATTTCGTCGATCACCGCCACGACGTCGTCGTGCGCCGCACGCGCTACGACAAGCGCAAGGCCGAGGAGCGGCTTCACATCGTGCAGGGTCTGTTGATCGCCCAGGACAACATCGACGAGATCGTCCGCATCATCCGCGCCTCGAAGACGCCCGACGAGGCGAAGCAGACGATGATGGCGCGCTTCGAACTCGACGACCTGCAGGCTTCGGCCATCATCGAGATGCGCCTGCGCGCCCTCACAGGGCTCGAGCACGGCAAGCTCATCTCCGAACGCGACGAGCTTATGCGCTTCATCGCCCGCATGGACGAGATTCTGGGCAGCGAGGCGGAGCAGCTGAAGGTCGTCAAGCAGGAGCTGCTGGAGATCAAGGAGAAGTACGGCGACGAGCGCCGCACGGAGATCGTCTACGCCGCCGAGGAGTTCAACCCTGAGGATTTCTACGCCAACGAAGATGTGGTCATCACGATTTCGCACCTCGGCTACATCAAGCGTACGCCGCTCAGCGAATACCGCGCGCAGCACCGCGGCGGCATCGGCGTCAAGGCGAGCGCCACGCGCGACGAGGACTTCATCGAGCACATCTACGTGGCCCGCATGCACAATACGATGCTCTTCTTCACGGAGCAGGGCCGCTGTTACTGGCTCAAGGTCTACGATATTCCCGAGGGAACGCGCGCGTCGAAGGGCCGTGCGATCCAGAACGTCATCCAGATCGCGCCGAACGACAAGGTGCGCGCCTACATCAATGTCTGGGACCTCAAGGACGAGGAATTCCTCAAGAACTACCACATCGTCATGTGCACGCGCCGCGGTACGATCAAGAAGACGCTCGTCGAGGCCTACTCGCGCCCGCGTCTGAACGGCATCAACGCCATCACGGTCCGCGAGGGCGACGAACTGCTCGACGCCGTGATCACGAGCGGCAAGGCCGAGCTGATGATCGCCGCCCGCGAAGGCAAGGCGATCCGCTTCAACGAGGCGCAGGTGCGCGCCATCGGCCGTACGGGCGCCGGCGTGCGCGGCATTTCGATCGAGGAGGACGACGAGGTGATCGGCATGATCGCCATCGAACCCGACAGCAAGCGGGATGTGCTGGTGCTGAGCGAGAACGGTTTTGGCAAGCGGACCGATCTCGACGAATACCGCATCACGAACCGCGGCGGCAAGGGCGTCAAGACGATCAACGTGACCGAGAAGACCGGCAAGCTGGTTTCGATCCAGGCCGTGACGGACGAAAACGACCTGATGATTATCAACCGTTCGGGCATTTCGATCCGTACCGGGGTGGACCAGATCCGTCTGGCGGGCCGTGCGACGCAGGGCGTCCGCATCATCAACCTGCGCGAGGGCGACGCGATCGCTTCGGTCGTGGCGGTGCCCAAGACCGAGGAGGCCTCCGAGGAGACGGCCGACGCGACGACGGGCGGAACGCCTGCCGAGCCGGCCGGCGAAACTCCGACCGCGGAGATGCCGCAGGGCGGAAACGCTTCGGCGGAGGGGGCTGCGTCCGAGGGCGGTGAGACGGCCGGCGAGTGACAACGGAACAGAAAAACGACAAACCTTAAAATTCACACGTTATGAAAAGAACGATCTTGGCGGCTTTGGCTGCTCTCCTGCTGGCTGTTCCCGCCGTGCAGGCTCAGAAACTGAACAAGGAGGCGATCCAGACGAAGCTCTCGAAGAGCGATGCCGATATCGCCGATGCGAAGAAGAACGCGAAGGCCGCCACGTGGATCAACCGGGGCAAGGCCTACTACGAGGCCGCTTCGGCTCCCGTGAAGGATGTTTTCGTCTCGATGGAGGCGATGATGCTCAAGCTGGCTGTGGGTGATCCGGCATCGGTGGCGCCCGAGACGCTGGCGGGTGTCGAGTACGAGGCTTGGAAGTATCCCTACTTCACGGCCTACCTGTCGGACGGCAAGGTGGCGACGTTCGTCGGCGCCGATCTCTTCCCGGGCGCGCTTGTCAAGGCGGTGGAGGCCTACAGCAAGGCTTATGAGCTCGACCCGAAGCAGGCCGAGAAGATCAAGGCGGGTCTGAAGTCGGTCAGCGACTTTGCGATCCAGCAGGGCGAGACCCTCAGCCGTGCCGGCATGCACGCCGCTGCGGCCGATTCGTTCGAGCTGGCCTACGCCGCCCAGTCGTCGCCCGCCTACGGCGAGAAGGCCGACGGCATGTGCCTCTACAACGCCGGTCTGCTCCGGACGATGGACGGCGCGGCGAATCCCGCATCGTTCGTACGCGGCGCCGACCTGCTCAACAGGTCGATCGAGTCGGGGTATACGGACAGCGATGGCAACGTCTACTACTATCTCTTCCACTGCTACTACGGTCAGCGCGAGAAGGATCCCGAGGCGCTCGGCAAGGCCAAGCAGGCGCTGCTGATGGGCATCGAGAAGTTTCCGAAGAGCGAACGGATCATGGACGGTCTGATCAACCTCTACACCTCGGAAGAGGGTGTCGGCGATCCGCAGGATCTGGTGAACATGCTCGAGCAGTCGATCGCTGCGAATCCCGAGAGCGTCGATCTGTGGTTCGGCCGCGGCCGTCTCTTCTACAAGCTGGAGAACTACGACGAGAGCATCGCTTCGTTCAAGAAGGTGGTCGAGCTGAAGCCCGATCTTTTCGACGGCTTCTACTGGTTAGGTACATTCTACGCTGTGAAGGGCGATGCGATGCAGAATGCCATGACGACGACCAACTACACCTCGCAGGACGTCTATGATGCCGACCTGAAGGCGGTGAACGACGTCTATCGCGCTGCGCTGCCCTACCTGGAGAAGGCCAACGAGCTCAAGGCCGGCGATGCCAATACGCTGCGCCTGCTCAAGTCGATCTACTTCCGTCTGCGCGACGAGGAGGGGATGATGGACAAGTTCAACTACTACAATCCTCTGTGGAAGCAGGCCGAAGGCATGGAATAAGGCTGTTTCGGCAGACATGAACGGCGGGCCGCCCTTTTTGAGGGGCGGCCCGCCGGGTTTTTTGAGAGGAGGTAAGGAGAGGGGATCGCAGCCGCTGGGGATGGAGAAAATGCCTGCCAGCAGGATCGGTCGCGCAGCGACCGGCAGCCCGCAGCCGCCCCGGGCGGAGAACTGCAACTCTCTTGCGGTCAATGCCGCCTCCGCTCGGCTGCGGGCTTATCTGCACGGAATCAATCGCGTTCCGCAGGTCCGCATCGTGCGAGCTCTCCGCAGGCCGCGGCCCGAATTCCATAATTCTGAATTTTGAATCATGAATTTGCGCCCGAATGGGCGCAGCAGCCCGCAGCCGCCCCGGGCGGAGAACTGCAACTCTCTTGCGGTCAATGCCGCCTCCGCTCGGCTGCGGGCTTGTCTGCACGGAATCAATCGCGCAGCGATTGGTGGGCCGCAGCCTCCGGCGGCGAAGGCCCGCAGCTCCTCTGCATCGCTGGCGCTCCTTCGCAGGCTGCGACCCGATCTGAAATAAACGTCCAGGTGTGACCTGCGAACGTATCTAATTTTGAATATTGGATTATAAATTTGCGCCCGAATGGGCGCAGCGGGCCGGAGCTTCGCCCCCGCGAAGGCCCGCATCTCGCGTCCGCAAGTCCGCTCGTGCGCCCCTTCGCAAGCTCCGGCCCGAAGATCATTCTTAATTTTTCATTTTGAATTGGCGCCCGCAAGGGTGCCGCAGCTCCTCGATTTCGGTGTCAGATTTGCAGCATCGCTCTCGGTTTATTCTGAAACATTTTGTAACTTTGCCTGCTATTCCATACACGCATGTCTGAAGAGAAAGAGATATTGGAAACCCTCGCCGGCGAGGAGTATAAATACGGCTTTACCTCGGATATCGATACCGAGCTGCTTGCGCGCGGCCTCAACGAAGAGGTGGTGCGGACGATTTCGGCCAAGAAGGGCGAACCCGACTGGATGACCGAACGCCGTCTGGCCGCCTATCGCCACTGGCTGACGCTGACGCCCCCGACCTGGGCGCACCTCACGATTCCCGAGATCGATTTTCAGGATATTATCTACTATGCGGCGCCCAAGCCGAAAAAACGGTTGAACTCGATGGACGAGGTCGATCCCGAGCTCAAGCGGACTTTCGACCGGCTCGGCATTCCGCTCGAAGAGCAGATGGCGCTGTCGGGCGTGGCGGTGGATGCCGTGATGGATTCCGTCTCGGTCAAGACCACTTTCCGCAAGACGCTGGCCGAGCAGGGGATCATCTTCTGCCCGATTTCGGAGGCGATCCGCGAACATCCCGATCTGGTCCGCAAGTACTTGGGAAGCGTCGTGCCCCATACGGACAACTTCTACGCGGCACTCAATGCGGCGGTTTTCTCCGACGGATCGTTCTGCTACATCCCGAAGGGGGTGCGCTGCCCGATGGAGCTCTCGACCTATTTCCGCATCAATGCGGCGGGCACGGGACAGTTCGAACGCACGTTGATCGTCGCCGACGAGGGGGCCTACGTGAGCTACCTCGAAGGGTGTACCGCCCCGCAGCGGGATGAAAACCAGCTGCATGCGGCCGTCGTCGAGATCGTCGTCGAGCGTGACGCCGAGGTGAAGTATTCGACCGTTCAGAACTGGTACCCCGGCGATAAGGAGGGGCGCGGCGGCATCTACAACTTCGTGACCAAACGCGGGCTCTGCCGCGAGAACGCCCGCCTGTCGTGGACGCAGGTCGAGACGGGTTCGGCCATCACGTGGAAATACCCGAGCTGCGTGCTGCTGGGCGACAATGCGGTCGGCGAGTTCTACTCGGTGGCCATGACGAACAACTTCCAGCAGGCCGATACGGGTACGAAGATGATCCACATTGGCCGCAACACGCGCAGCCGCATCGTCTCGAAGGGCATCTCGGCGGGCCGCAGCCAGAACGCCTACCGCGGTCTGGTCCGCGTCGGCAAGGGGGCCGAGAACGCCCGCAACTACTCGCAGTGCGATTCGCTGCTGATCGGCGACCGCTGCGGAGCCCATACTTTCCCCGAGATCGACTGCCGCAACCGCACGGCGGTCCTCGAACACGAGGCGACCACCTCGAAGATTTCGGACGACCAGCTTTTCTACTGCAACCAGCGGGGGCTTTCGACCGAGGATGCCGTGGGGCTGATCGTCAACGGCTACGCCCGAGAGGTGCTGTCGAAACTGCCGATGGAGTTCGCCGTGGAGGCGCAGAAACTGTTGGCGATTAACCTCGAAGGGTCGGTAGGGTAGCGATTCGGGGATGGATCGGCGGCGTTTATAGCGGTCGCAGTATTTGTCTGCAAATTCGGTCCGTCAGGACCGGCAGCCCGCAGCCGCCCCCGGGCGGAGGGCTGCATCCTCGCGCTGCTCGAAAGCAGGCCCGTCCGCTCGGCTGCGGGCTGGTCGCAAGTGGCCTCGATGCCGTTAGGCATCGGCGGGCCGCAGCTTCGCCCGGCGAAGGCCCGCAGCTCGCGTCCGCTCGTCTGCGGTCTCTTCGCAAGCTGCGTCCCGCATTCTCTGGCTGAAGTTGAGGAATTTTGCAGCAAAATCGGTCCGTCAGGACCGGCAGCCCGCAGCCTGGACGAACCCGAGCGACCCGAATAGCCCCCGCCCGACCCGAACAAAAGAGAAGAGAACGAAAAAGAAAAAGATATGCTTAAAATCAACAATCTGCACGCTGCGGTCGAGGACCGCGAAATTCTGCGCGGCATCGACCTCGAAGTCCGTGCCGGCGAGGTGCATGCCATCATGGGCCCCAACGGCTCGGGCAAATCGACCTTGGCGTCGGTGCTGGCCGGCAGCGAGAAGTACACGGTGACCGAAGGCTCGGTCGAGTTCCTGGGCCGCGATCTGCTGACGCTTCCGATCGAGGACCGCGCCCGCATGGGGCTTTTCCTCGGCTTCCAGTATCCGGTCGAGATCCCGGGCGTCACGATGGCCAATTTCATGAAGTTAGCCGTGAACGAGCAGCGCCGTTTCCGGGGCGAGGCTCCGCTGTCGGCAGCCGAGTTCCTGCGGTTGATGCGCGAGAAGAGCAAGGTGGTCGAACTCGATGCCAAGCTCACCTCGCGTGCCGTGAACGAAGGCTTCTCGGGCGGCGAGAAGAAGAAAAACGAGATCTTCCAGATGGCGATGCTCGATCCGAAGCTGGCGATCCTCGACGAGACCGATTCGGGACTCGATATCGACGCCTTGCGCATCGTCGCCACGGGGGTGACGAAGCTTCATACGGCCGAGAACGCCACGGTGGTCATCACGCACTACCAGCGTCTGCTGGACTACATCGTCCCCGATGTGGTGCATGTGCTCTACCAGGGGCGCATCATCTACACGGGCGACCGGACGCTGGCGCTGAAGCTCGAAAAGGAGGGCTACGACTGGTTGATTAACGATTACAAGGAGTAGGACGATGGAGCTGCACGAAATCATCCGTTCACTGCGACCGATCGGGGAGGAGCCGCTCCGGATCGTCGCACCCGGGAAGATGCCTGGAACCGCTTCGGGGTGTTTTCCCGGAAGCGCACCGGCGCGTGGCGTATCGGAGTGCATCCTGCCGGAGAGCCCCGCATCGGAGTGCGAAACGCTGGGAGCGATCGATCCCCTGCAGGTGCGGATCGTCGCCGGTGCCGGGACCTCGGTGCGCCTCGCGGTGTTGCATACGCAGCCGATGGCGACGCATATCGAACTGGTGGCGGAGGAGGGGGCCTCGATCGCCCTGACCGAAATTTTCACGGCCGGCGCCGCGGCCGAGCTCTCGATCCGGCAGGCTGCGTCGAGCCGCACGCACCTGACGTTAGTCGAACTGGCGGGGGCCGAAGTGCATTGCACGACCGACCTCGCGGGCGGCGCCGCCCGCTGCGAACAGCAGGCGCTGCTGCTGGTGGGTGGCGAAGAGCAGGGGCTTCTGACCCTCCGCACGAATCACCTCGTTCCGGACTGCACGAGCCGTGCGCAGGTGCGCGGCGTGGCGGGCGGACGGGCGACGGGCACCTTCCGCGGGCTGGTCTACGTGGCGCCCGACGCGCAGCGGACCGATGCGGGACAGCAGTGCCGCAACGTGCTGTTGAGCGATACGGCGCACATCGACGCCCAGCCTCAGCTGGAGATCTATGCCGACGACGTGCAGTGCACGCACGGGGCGACGGTGGGGCTGCTCGACCGCGACGCCATCTTCTACATGCGGCAGCGCGGGATAGACGAACGGCAGGCGCGCCAGCTGCAGCTGACGGGCTTCGTTTCGGAACTGTTGCAGGGCTGCTCGCCCGAACCGTTGTGCGACGCCTTGACGGCCGCCGTCGGGGAGCGATTGAAAATGTTATAGAGATGCTCGATATCGAAGCCATACGGTCGGAATTTCCGATCCTGAGCCGAACGGTCTACGGCCGCCCGCTGGTCTACCTCGACAGCGGGGCCACAGCGCAGAAGCCGTTGTCGGTGATCCGCACGATCGACGGGTTGCACCGCGAGCTCAACGCCAACATCCATCGCGGGGTGCACTACCTCTCGGAGCAGGCCACTGAGCGCTACGAGGAGGCCCGGGCTGCGATCGCCCGCTTCATCGGGGCGGCGGAGAAGGAGGAGGTGATCTTCACGGCCGGAGCGACGGCGTCGCTCAATACAGTGGCCTACGCCTGGGGCGACCGCTTCGTGGAGGCGGGCGACAACATCGTCGTCAGCGAGATGGAGCACCATTCGAACATCGTGCCGTGGCAGCTGCTCGCCGGACGGCGGGGCGCCGTGCTGCGCGTGCTGCCCTTCGACGACGAGGGACGCCTCTGCACCGGGCGGTTGGCCGAACTGGTGGATGACCGCACGAAGATCGTCGCCGTGACGCAGGCCTCCAACACGCTCGGCACGCGGCCCGACCTGCGGCCCGTCGTGGCGGCGGCGCACGCCGTGGGGGCGATCGCGGTGATCGACGGCTGCCAGGGCGTCGTGCACGGCGGGGTGGACGTCGGGGCGCTCGACTGCGACTTCTACGCCTTCTCGGGCCATAAGCTCTACGGACCGACGGGCATCGGCGTGCTCTACGGCAAGCGGACCCTGCTGGAGGCGATGCCTCCCTTCCTCGGGGGCGGCGACATGGTCGATCGCGTCTCGTTCGAGCGGACGACCTATGCGCCGGTGCCGCTGAAGTTCGAGGCGGGGACGGCCAACTTCGTCGGAGCGATCGGATTGGGCGAGGCGGTGCGCTTCGTCGAGCGGTTCGACGCCGCGGAGGTCGAGGCGCACGAGCAGCAGCTGCTGCGCCGCGCCACCGAAGCGCTGGAGCAAATCGACGGCCTACGCATCTACGGCCGGATGCCGGACAAGTGTGCCATTCTCTCGTTCAATGTCGAGGGGGTGCACGCCTACGATCTGGGGATGATTCTCGACAAGCTGGGGATCGCCGTCCGCACGGGCCAGCACTGCGCCGAGCCGGTGATGACACACTACGGCGTGCAGGGCATGTGCCGCGCCTCGCTGGCGATGTACAACACCGAGGCGGAGATCGATGCATTGGAGGCCGGAATCCGACGGGCTGTCCGGATGCTGCGCGGGTAGCGGAGGGGGGCTGTGCGGCTTGTTCGACGTCGCAGATGTCGGCAGCCCGCCGTGTCGTTTCGGTCCGTCAGAACCGGCAGCCCGCAGCCGCTCCCGGGCGGAGGGCTGCTCCTCTGCGTCGCAGGCCCGTCCGCTCGGCTGCGGGCTTGCCTTGCGACTGAAATCGACCTTGAAGAGGTCGGCGGGCCGCACCTTCGGGCGGAGGGCTGCTCCTCCACGTTGCAGGCCCGTCCGCTCGGCTGTGGGCATGCCTTGCGACTGAAATCGACCTCGCAAGAGGTCGGCGGGCCGCACCTCCGGGCGGAGGGTTGCTCCTCTGTGTCGCAAGCCCACCGCTCGGCTGCGGGCTTGTCTTGCGACTGAAATCGACCTCGCAAGAGGTCGGCGGGCCGCAGCCTCCGGCGGCGGAGGCCCGCAGTTCGTTGCCGAACATGCGTGCGCTCCGCAGGCTGCAGCCCGATTGGTGATTTTGAATTCTGAATCTTGAATGCTGAATTGCGCCCGCAAGGACGCAGCGTGCCTTCGCAAGCCGCGGCCCGAGTGCGAAGAAGGGAAGGACTTGCCAGTAAACTCGATCCCGCAGGGATCGGCGGGTTGCAGCCCGGCTATGTTGCGATAAATGCGACGTCGCAGACGTCGGCAGCCCGCAGCTAATTTTGAATCATGAATTTGCGGTTCCGAATGGAACCGCAGCGGGCCGCAGCCTGGGGCGGCGGAGGCCCGCTGCTCGCGTCCCGCAGGTCCGCTTCGTGCGTGCGTTCCGCAGGCTGCAGCCCGATTGGTAATTTTGAATTCTGAATCTTGAATTCTGAATTGCGCCCGCAAGGGCGCACCGCCCCGCCGGATTGCCGGCCGAAACTGAAAACCGATAAGAAGAACCGAATCAAAGCTATGTTTATCGTATTGGAAGGGCTCGACGGAGCCGGCAAATCGACGCAGATCAAGCTGCTGCAAGCTATGTTCGAGGCGCGCGGGTTCGCGTGCGCCTACCTGCACTTCCCGCGCTTCGATGCTCCCGTCTACGGCGAACTGATTGCCCGCTTCCTGCGCGGCGAGTTCGGGTCGGCCGCCGAGGTCGATCCCTATGTTGTCGCCCTGCTCTATGCGGGCGACCGGGCCGATGCCGCGGCGCAGCTCCGCGCCTGGCTCGCCGAGGGCAAGGTGGTGATTCTCGACCGTTACCTCTACTCGAATATCGCCTACCAGTGCGCCAAGCTGCCGGCCGGTGAGGAGCGCGAGCGGTTGAAACGGTGGATCATGAAGCTCGAATACGACTACCACGACATTCCCAAACCCGATCTGTCGCTCTTTTTGGATGTGCCTTTCGCCTTCACCGAACGCAAACTGACGGCGCAGCGGGCAGGCGATGACCGCACCTATTTGCGGGGTGCCGAAGATATTCACGAGGCGTCGCTCTCGCTGCAGCAGCGCGTGCGCGAGGTTTACCTCGACATCGCCCGCAGCGACGCCCGCCTGCAGGTGGTCGATTGCCGCAATGCCGCCGGCGGGATGGAGACCCCCGAGGGGATCTTCGACAGGATCCGCAGCCGGATCGACCGTCTGCCGAACCCGAACCCGCCCGCCCGGACGATCCCGGTCGGAACAGGCTCCGCCCGAACATCCTCCGCCGAACCGGCTCCCGCCCCCTCCAACCCCGAACCCAACCCCGATCCCGAATCCGTTACCGATGCGCACGAAACGACTCTTTAAGTGGCTGACGCACCTTTGCCGGGTGCTGATGGGGGCCACCTTCATCCTCTCGGGTTTCACGAAGACGATCGACCCGTGGGGCACGGCCCTCAAGGTGAGCGAATACCTCACCATCTACGGCTGGGATGCCCTGCAACCCGCCTCGATGGCTTTCTCGATCTGGCTGTGCGGCGCCGAGCTCATGATGGGCTGCATGCTGCTCTTCAAGGTCCGTATCCGCATGGTCTCGATCTTCGCCCTCGCCTCGATGATCCTCTTCACGGTCATCACGCTTTTGAGCGCCACGGTGCTGCCCGTCGAGGACTGCGGCTGCTTCGGCGAGGCGGTCAAGCTGACCCCCTGGCAGACCTTCTTCAAGAATCTGATCCTGCTCCCGATGGCTTTCATCGTCTGGTGGCGTTACCGCCCCGACCGCATCTTCGGCTTCAGCCGGCTCGAGCTGTTCCTCACCGCCTGCTTCTTCGCGGGCTCGATGGGGCTCGGCTGCTACTGCTACCGCCACCTGCCGCTCATCGACTTCCTGCCCTACAAAGTGGGGCTGAACATCCGCGAAGAGATGCTCCGGCAGGCCGAGCAGCCCGAGGAGGAGGGCCGCACGATCCTCGTCTACCGCAACCGCCGCAACGGCCGCCTGCGCGAATTTTCACTCGAAGACACCGAGTGGCAGAACGACCGGAAGTGGGAGTGGGTCGATACGCGGACCGAACACGCCCAGACGGTCGTACGTCCGATGATCGCCGAATTTTCGGCGGCGAATGCCGACGGCGATGCCACCGAGCGGCTGCTGACGACCCCCGGCCGCCTCTACCTGCTCTGCGTCACCGACTTCTCCCGGCTGCGCGGCAGCTGCGAACGCCGCATGGAACGGCTCGCCGCCGCCGCCCGCGCCGCGGGTGCCGAGACGGCCTGCCTCACCCCCGATCCGCTCTATGGGGCCACCGAGTGCCGTATCGGCACCGAAACGATCCCCTGCTACAACATCGACGCCTCGACGATGAAGACGCTGTTGCGCGCCCGCAACGGCCTGGTCCTCCTCGAAGAGGGCACGATCCGGCTCAAGCGCAACTGCCGGGATATTTGTCCCGAGAAGATCGTCGAAGCCCGCCCGTAACCGATAAACCGAAACCGCCATGCGAAAACTCCTGTTCTTCACCCTTTCGGCACTCCTCCTCTCCGCCTCCTGCCCCGCGCAGCAGCCGGAGGGCGAAGCGTGGCTCCGCCGCGGCCGCGAGCTCTTCGACTTCGGCCGCTGGAGCGAAGCCCGCCACGCCTTCAACGAGGCCCGCGCCCACCTCGCACCCGCCGATTTCGCGGCGCGCGAGACGATCGACTACTACCTGGCGGCCTGCTCCGTCGAGCTGGGCAGCGCCGATGCCGAGCAGGCGCTCCTCGACTTCCGGGAGCGCTACCCGGGGTCGGTCTACACCTCCGATATCGATTTCGCGCTCGGCTCCTACTACTGCGCCCGCGGCGAGCTGGCGAAGGCCCGCGAATCGTTCTCGAAGTGCTCCTACCGCCGCATGTCGCCCGCCCAGCGGGCGCGCTACGATATCCGCATGGGCTACGTCGCTTTCAGCGAGCACGATTTCGAACAGGCCTACGCCTGCTTCAACCGCATCGGCCCCGACAGCGAATACGCCGACCACGCCACCTACTACAAGGCCTACATCGACTATGCCGAGAACCGCAACGAGGCGGCCGCCGAGGGCTTCCGCAAGCTGCTCGGCAGCCGCACGTACCGCGAGCTGGCCCCCTACTACCTGCTCCAGCTCGCCTTCCGCGAGGGCGACTACCGCTACGTCGTCGAGCACGGCGAGGAGCTGGCCGCCCGCGCCGTTCCCGAGCGGCGTACGGAGCTCGAACGCCTTATGGCCGAGGCGTGGTTCCGTCTGGGCGACTACGGCCGCACGCAATCCCACCTCGACGCCTATGCCGAGGCGGGCGGCGAACTCGACCGCGAGGGGTGCTACCTGCGCGGCTTCTCGCTCTACCGCACGGGGCGTTACGACGAGGCGGCCGCCTGGCTGCGCCGCGCCTGCGGCCCCGAGGATGTGCTGACGCAGAACGCCTCCTACCACCTGGCCGACTGCTGCCTGCGGCTGGGCCGCAAGGAGGAGGCGATGCAGGCCTTCGCCATGGCGACCGACGAGCAGCACAACACCGCGATCGCCGAGGACGCCCTTTTCAACTACGCCAAACTGCAGTACGAGCTGGGCGGCGGCCGTTTCAACGGGGCGATCCATGTCCTGAGCCGCTACGTCGAACGCTATCCCTCGTCGCCTCGCGTCGATGAAGCCCGCACGCTGCTCGTGGCGGCCTACTACAATTCGCGCGACTACGAAGCCGCCTACCGCGCTCTCCGGGCGATGCCGTCGCTCGACGGCGAACTGCGGGCGGCGCTGCAGAAGATCACCTACTACCGCGCCCTCGAAGCGTGGCGCGCGGGCGACACTGCGACGGCGCGCCGCTCTCTGAACGAGGCGCTGCAGTCGAACGCCTCGCCGCGCTATACGGCGCTCGCCCTCTTCTGGCAGGGCGAGATCGCCTATGCCGAAGGCGACTGCGCCCTCGCCGCCTCGAAGTACGACGCCTACCTGCGGCGCGCCCCCCGCACTGAGCGCGAATATGCACTGGCGTGGTACGGGCTGGGCTACTGCCGCTTCTCGGAGGAGCGGATGCCGCAGGCCGAGGAGGCTTTCACGCGCTTCCTCGACAACTACCGGACCGCCGACCGCTACCGGGGCGATGCCCTGAACCGGCTGGGCGATGCCGCCTATGCCGGCCGCCGCTACGACGAGGCGGTCAAGCGCTACGACCGCTCGATCGCGCAGGGCGGGGCCGCCGCCTCCTATGCCGCCTACCGGCGGGCCGTGACGCTCGGCCTCCTCGGCCGCGACGCGGAGAAGCTGCAGGCGCTGCAGCGGATCCTGCAGCAGGGCGAGGGCGACTGCCTCGAGGCGGCCTCCTACGAGTTGGGCCGCAGCTTCCTGCAGGCCGAACGCTTCGCCGAGAGCGCCGCGCAGCTCGAACGCTTCGTGGCCCGCTATCCCGCCTCGCCCCGCGTTCCGCAGGCCTATGCCGACCTGGGGCTGGCCTACCAGAATCTGGGCGAGAAGCAGAAGTCGCTGGCGGCCTACGACCGCGTGGTGCAGGGGGCGCCGCAGTCCTCCGAGGCGCGCGGCGCGCTGCAGGGCATCCGCGATCTCTACGTCTCGGACGGCGACGTGGAGGGCTACTTCGCCTATGCCGAGCGGGCCGGCGTGGAGAGCGATTTGAGCGCCCTCTCGCGCGACTCGCTCTCCTTTGCCGCGGCGCAGAAACTCTACTTGGCGGATCGCCGCACGGAGGCCGAACGCTCGCTGCGCAGCTACCTGAAGAGCTACCCGAAGGGGGCCTACCGGGCCGATGCGCTCCATTATCTGGCTACCTGCTACCGGGAGAGCGGCCGCCGCGACGAGGCGATCGCCGCCCTCTCGGAGCTCGCTGCGCAGGGGACGAACCAATACACGCTGACGACCCTCGAAAGCCTCTCGAAACTCGCCTGGGAGGCGAAACGCTACGACGTGGCGGCCTCGGCCTACCGCCGGCTCTACGACGCCACGACCGCGGCGGCTGACCGCGAGGCGGCGATGACGGGGTATGTCCGGGCGACGGCGGCGACGGGCGACGAGCGGAAGATCGCCGATATGGCGGCCGATGTCATGGCCCATGCCGACGCCGGGGCGACGGCCCTGCGCGAGGCGCAGTTCGCCTGGGCCGAGCAGCTGCGCCGCACGGGCCGCACGGCCGCCGCGCAGAAACTCTACGCGGAGCTGGCCCGGGAGGTCCGCACGGCCGAGGGGTCGGCGGCAGCCTACTATGTGATCGAACACGCCTATGCCGGCGGAAAGGGCGATGCGAAGCGGACCGAGCAGGCGATTTTCGTCTACTCCGAGCGCCATCCCCGCTCCTACTGGCTGGCCAAGGCCTACCTGCTGTTAGGCGATCTTTACGCCGGGCAGGGCGACGCCTTCCAGGCCCGCGCCACGTGGCAGAGCGTTGCGGACGGCTACTCGCCGGCCGACGACGGCATCGTGGAGGCGGCCAAAGAACGAATCCGAAAATTGAACGTACAATGAAAAAGTGCTGGATCATCGGGGTGCTGGCGGTCGTGTTGCCGCTCGGCGCCCGGGCGCAGGTCGAAAAGCAGGTCGAGGTGACGAAAGCCTACGAACCGAATGTCGAACCGGCGACGAAACTCCGGATCGAACCGCGGATGGACGATACGGTGACGATGCGGCCCGAGATCGACTATACGATTACGCCGCTTACGCTGCAGACGACGCTCGACACGCGGCCGATCCGCCCGGCGCAGCTCAGCTACTGGGAGTTCAACACCCCTTCGCGCTTCTACCTGAAGGCGGGGGCGGGGGTGCCGCTGCACTCCGTGGCCGACTTCTACGCCACCTCGGCCCACTCCGGTGCGGGCTATCTGACGGGCTACCTGAACCACGAGGGGCGCTATGCCGATCTGCGCAACGACTTCGGCGTAAAGCGCAGCGCGCTCCGCATGTCGAACCGGGCGGGAGTGGCCGCAGGCCGTTATTTCGGCCGCCGCCTGCTCGAAGGGGACCTGCACTACCGCCATCGGGCGGACCGCCGCTACGGCGCCTTTCTGCCTTACGATGTCGAGCCGGCGCCGACCGGCTCGAAGATCGGCTATGCGGATGCCGATTTGTCGCTCCGCTTCGGCGACGATTTCCAGAACCTCACGCGGACGAATTTCGAGATGGCGGCCGACGGGTCGCTCTTCTTCGACCGTTCCGATCCGATGACGGGGATCGGCCGCGGCCGGCAGACCGACCTGGGGCTCGGCGCCCGGATCGGGCGCGCCTTCTCGGGCCACCGGGTGACGCTCTCGTTCGACTTCCGGATGTGGCGCGGCGCCGGGGCGCTGGCCGCCTACCGGCAGCACCGCTACCATGCGGCGGCCCGCTACGCCAAGATCTTCCGCCGCCTCAGGGTCGAGGCGGGCGCCGACTTCTACAACGACCGCTTCCGCAACCGTGCAGCCTCCGGGCGCCGGAACTCTTCGAACTACATCTTCCCCTATGCGCGGCTCGAGCTGGGGCTGGGCGGCCGCGCCTTCAAACCCTTCGTTGAGGTGGACGGCTCGCTTGCGGGCAACGACTTCCGTTCGCTCTCCGAGCGGAACCCTTATGTCGGCAGCGGCGCCTGGTTGGCGAAGAGCACGGCCGACTACAACCTGCGCGGCGGCCTGACGGGCCATTCGGCGAACAACCTCTTCAACTACCGCGCCTATGCTGCCTTCACGGTGAGCGACGACCATCTCTACTGGACGGTGCCGGCCGTCGACTTCGGGGCGCCCGAGGCGTTTGCGGCCGGCTATTTCCGACCGCTGCAGGGGCGGCAGACCTGCTTTTCGGTGGCGGGCGAAGCGACCTGGCGCCCCGTCACGTCGCTGGTGATCGACCTGGCGGTGCGCTTCGGCTTCTACAACGACGAGGAGCCTTTGGAAAACGGCGATCCCCGCCTGACCGGACACGTCGGATTGCGGTATGACGGGCGCAAGATCCGTTTCGGCGTGAAGACCCTCGTGCAGAGCGCCCGCAAGTGGTCGATCTCTTCGGCCGATCCGATGCAGACGGCGATCGTTCCCGTCGGATGCGTCGAGGTTCCCTTCGAGGTCGATCTGCAGGCTGATTTCGAGTGGATGATGACGAGCTCGCTCGCCCTCTTTGTCGAGGGGCGCAATCTGCTGTGCCGCGATCGCTACCTTTGGCCGCTCTTCCCTGAATACGGCGCCCAGGCGCTGGTCGGCGTGCGGTGGAATTTCTGAGGCAGGCGGCGGTTGGCCGGACGGCGGTCAGCCGTTCTCGGTTGCAATTTTTGTGTGGAATCGATGCCGTCAGGCATCGGCGGGCCGCAGCCTGGAGCCTCTGGTAGTGGAGGAAACGCTCGCCGGCAGGATCGGTCGCGGTAGCGACCGGCAGCCCGCAGCCGCCCCCTGGCGGAGGGCTGCAACTTCGCGTCCCGCAGGTCCGCTTGTGCAGGCCCATCGCTCGGCTGCGGGACTGCCTTGAATTAGGATCGGTCCGTTAGGACCGTGCGGCCGCAGCTTCGCCCCGCGAAGGCCCGCAACTCGCGTCCGCAAGTCCGCTCGTGCGCCCCTTCGCAAGCTGCAGCCCGATTCTGTAATTCTGAATTTTGAATCTTGAATTCTGAATTCGCACCCGCAGGGCGTCCCGCCCCGCTGTGCTCCGTCTCAAGCGCTCCGTTCAGTGCGTTGCCTGCCACCAGGCGGTCTGCTCCTTGGTCGCGGTCATGGGCGAATCGCTCGGGTCCGAGACGGTGATGCCCGAGTAGGTGCGGATCGGATAGATCCGGCTTCCGGTGCCGGAGAAATAGCAGGGGGTATGCCGGCGGCAGGATGCGGGTACGCACCGTTCGAGCTGTTCGGCGAAGGTGCTGTACAGCGCTTCGTCGCTGCAGAGATGGCGCACGTAGTCGCCCAGATCGAAGAAGCGGGTCAGTGTATAGCCGTCGAGCGCCTGCAACTCCGCGGGATCGACCGCACCGGCATCCGACACGTCGTTGATCCGCTTCATGACGGCGGCCAGCGCCTCCAACTCGTTGCAGTTCGTCACGCTGATCGTCCCGTAGGGAAATTCGTAGCTGCTGTAGAAGTCGTGGAACTCGTCGCACACCGCCTCGTAATCGACCGCGCCGAGCAGATGGCGGCCCATCCGGTCGTAGGGAAAACCGTGGTACATCACCTCGCAGGTCGATGCGATCAAATGGTCGGCGACGCGCCGCAGTTCGTAGGCCACCTCGACCGATGCCATGTAGCAGTCGTCGAAGAGAATGAATTCCAGATGGATGCCGGCCGCCTCGATCGCCGTGCGCAGCGTGGCGATTTCCGTCTTCCAGGCATCCGCCGTACCGCCGAACCAGCGGGTCAGCGGGTGGCCGGCCCCGTCCGTCTGCTCCCAGTACTCGCGCTCCGGACGAAAGCCGTACCGTCTGCCGTCCTCCGCGCCGCGGCCGGCGTCTGCCGGGATCCAGGCCATGCCGTGGCTGCCGATCGTCATGCCGTAGCGGCGCGCCGGAGCCAGCCGGACGGCGTCGCCGAGAATCGCCGCAATCCCTTCGGCCGTCGTGACGGCGGGATCCTTGTAGGCGGCGAGCTCCTTCTCCTGCACTTCGCCGCCCTTGCGGACCAGCTCGAAGAGCCGACCCGAGGCGGTGTTCTCCATGAAGAAGACCAGAATGCGGCACTCCGAGGGAATGCCCGGGCCGATCGCCTCCTTCATGTCTTCGATGTTGTTCGCGAATGCGTCGGTCAGGTTGCCCGACCAGGGGAAATACATGAGCAGCGTCTGTTCGGCCGTGCGGGGTGCTTCCGGCCCGTCGTCCTTGCCGCATGCGACCGCAAGGGTCGCAGCCAGCAACAGCATGAGCAATCGTTTCATCTTTCTATTTATAGGTGCGGGGTTTTAAGTTGTTGAATTGCCAGGTGCGGTCGCGCTTGTAGGTGTACCCTTCGGGTTTGTTGCGGTAGATGCGGCCGAAGTCGAAGTAGACCCCCTTGCGCTTTTTGCCCTCGACGAAGATGGGGGAGATGAGCGGCATCACCTCCACTGTGCGGCTGATGATGCGCGCCTTGTTGTGGGCGAGCCCCTCGGCCGCCATAATATCGTTCGCGTGGTCGAACATGAGGATGTGGCGCGGCGCATGCTGCGTCCAGCCGTCGCCCGAGCCGACGATCGCCCGTACGACGCCGTTCATGCGGGCCGCCCAGGCCTCGGCCTGCTGCTTGTCGCCCGCTTGTTCGTAGGCGAAGGTCAGCACGTTGAGAATCTTCGGACTGAAAGGGTCGCGCTCGAAAGCGGCCCGCGCCGTGCGGATCAGATCTTCGAGCGTCTCGCGGTCCACCTTGTCGGGATCGACCCCCGACATGAGGATGAGCATCTGTTCCAGATCGGGATTCGTGGCGAAGGGCTTGTAGGCCTCCTGGTAGGCGTAGCCGTAGTAGAGGTAGTGGTAGTCCTCGTCGGTCAGCGTGCGGTCGCCGTTCGTGTAGCGCATCCAGAGCCCCGTGTAGTAGTAGGGCGAATGCGGATCGGTGATCCGGTCGAGAATATCCGCCTCGACGGGCGTCTTGGCCGCCGCCGCGAGCGGCAGCAGCAGCAACAGTGCGAGCAGTCGTTTCATGCGCAAAAGTCTGTTAGGATTTTCCGGCCCGTTTGCAAGGACCGTGCGGACGGCAGCCTCCGCGTGCGGAGGCCGGCAGCCCATCTTGGAGCAGGTGCGCCGGGCGGGCTTGCAACCCGATCCGGGGCCGCCTCCGGCAGGTTTGCAGCCCTTTTGGTAGCAGGTGTGCCGGGCAGGTTTGCAGCCCGTTTCAGCGCCTCTCCCCGCGGCTTGCAGCCCGTTTCCGAGGCAGCCCCGGCGGACCGGCCGCCCGTTCCGGAACAGCTCCGGCGGCAAGCCTGCGGGACCGCTTCCGAAGAGGCTAACGTTCGGAACCGGGCAAATCGTATCGCTCGATCAACATTTCGAAGCGCCGGCGCAGTTTTTCCGATCCCGGAACGAGGGGCAGCCGCATCGTCGGCCCGATTTTGCCCATCACCGAGAGGGCGCATTTCGCCCCGACGGGGTTCCCTTCGGCGAAGAGCGCCTCGACCGCCTCGCCGAGGCCGGCCTCCTCCCACGCCCGGCGCGCCGCGGCGAAGTCGCCCCGCTTGGCGTGGGCGATGCAGGCCATGAAGCGCTTCGGGAAGACGTTGGCCGCCACGGAGATGATGCCGTCGCCGCCGCGCTCCATGAGGTCGATGGCGATGCCGTCGTCGCCCGAGAGGACCAAGAACCCATCGGGCCGCTCGTCGATGATCCGTTGCATCTGCTCGAGGTTGCCCGAGGCCTCCTTGATGCCGATGATGTTCGGGATTTCGCGGGCGAGCCGGAGGGTCGTCTCGGCCGTCAGGTTGACGCCCGAGCGGCCCGGGATGTTGTAGAGGATCACGGGCAGGGGCGAATGCTCGGCCACGGTCCGGAAGTGCTGGTAGAGCCCCTCCTGCGAGGGCTTGTTGTAGTAGGGCGTGACGCTCAGGATGGCGTCGGCGCCGCGCAGGTCGAATTCGCGCAGCTGGTCGAGGACCTCCGAGGTCGAGTTGCCTCCGCAGCCCATGACCAGCGGCACGCGGCCGTTGATTTTCTGGGCCGTGTACATGGCGATCACGGCGCGCTCCGAGTTGTAGAGCGTCGGGGTCTCGGCCGTCGTGCCGAGTGCGACGATGTAATCGACGCCGCCCTCGATCACGTAATCGACCAGGTCGCCCAGCGCCCGGTAGTCCACTTGTCCGTTTGGGGTGAAGGGGGTCACGAGGGCGACCCCCGCACCGGCGAGTTGGTGTCGTAGCATGGTATTAAAATAAGGAGCCCTGTACGGGCGGTTCTTCATTCGGTTCTTCTTTCGTTTCGTCGTGCGGCGCGTTGCCGGCTGCCGTTCCAGTCGCATCTGCACCGCCGGCCGTGCCCGCTGCCGCATCCGCTGCGTTCACTGCTGTACCGGCCGCTTCCGCCGTAGTCGGGTCCGCCGCCGTTTCAGCCGCAGCGTCCGCCGCCGCACCGGTTGCCGTGCCGCCTGCATCCGCCGCCGGCCGCTCCTCCTCCGCAAGGTCAGCCCGCCCTGCGTCGGGCTCGGGCGCACCGGCGAGCAGCTGCATGAACTCCTCCTCCGAGAGGATCCGCACGCCCAGCTTCTCGGCCTTCCGGCGCTTCTCGGGCCCCATCTTTTCGCCGGCGACGAGGTAGTCCACCTGCCCCGAGACGGCGCTCACGTTGCGGCCGCCGTGGGCCTCGATCAGGTGCTTGAGCTCGTCGCGGCTGATCGAGAAGCGGCCCGAGACGACGAAGCTGCGCCCCTCGAGGGCGTCGGAGGCCCGCTCCTCGGCCACCGCCTCGAACTGCAGCCCGGCGCGCCGGAGCCGCTCGATCTGGTCGAGGTTCTCCTCGCGGGCGAAGTAGTCGAGAATGGCGTCGGCGATCTTGTCGCCCACCTCGTCGGCCTCGACCAACTCCTCGCGCGCGGCCGTCCGCAGACGGTCGAGCGTCCGGAAGTGATCGGCTAAATAACGGGCCGTCGTCTCGCCCACGAAGCGGATGCCGAGCCCGAAGAGCACCCGGTGGAAGGGGACCCGCTTCGACCGCTCGATCGAGCGGATGATGTTCTCGGCCGACTTTTCGCCCAGACGCGGCAGCGGGGCCAGCTGCTCGGCCCGCAGGTCGTAGAGATCGGCGGCCGTGCGGAGCAGCCCGTTGTCGTGGAGCAGTTCGACGGTCTCCTCGCCAAGCCCCTCGATGTCCAACGCCTTGCGGCGGATGAAGTGCAGGATGCGGCCCACGATCTGCGGCGGGCAGCCGCTCTCGTTGGGGCAGTAGTGCTTCGCCTCGCCCTCGTAGCGGATGAGCGGCGTGCCGCATGCGGGGCAGCGCTCCTTGTAGACGAAGGGGCTGCTGTCGGCCGGCCGCTCGGAGAGCTCCACCCCCGTGATCTTGGGGATGATCTCGCCCCCCTTCTCGACGTAGACCATGTCGCCCTCGCGGATGTCGAGCAGGGCGATTTGTTCGGCGTTGTGGAGCGTGGCGCGGCGGACGGTCGTGCCGGCCAGCAGCACCGGGTCGAGGTTCGCCACGGGGGTGACGGCTCCCGTACGGCCCACCTGAAAGGTGATCTCCCGCAGCCGCGTGAGGGCCTGCTCGGCCTTGAACTTGTAGGCGACGGCCCACTTCGGCGCCTTGGCCGTGAAGCCGAGGCGGCGGCGCTGCGCGAAGTCGTTCACCTTGATGACCACGCCGTCCGTGGCGAAGGGAAGCCCGTGCCGCGCCGTGTCCCAGTGGGCGATGTAGTCGTCGATCTCGGCGCGCGAGCGGCAGATGCGGCTGGCGTCGGAGGTCCGGAAGCCCCAGCGGCGGGCCGCCTCGAGGGATTCGCTGTGGGTGGCGAAGGGGAGCTCCTCGCCCGCCAGCTGGTAGAGCACGCAATCCAGCCCGCGGCGCGCCACGACGGCCGAGGCCTGCTGCTTGAGGGTCCCGGCGGCGGCGTTGCGCGGGTTGGCGAAGAGCGCCTCGCCGGCCTCCTCGCGCTCGCGGTTGATCTTGTCGAACGAGGCGTAGGGCATCAGCACCTCGCCGCGAATCTCGAAGTAGTCGGGCCAGTCGTCGCCCTGCAGCCGCAGCGGAACGCTGCGGATCGTGCGGATGTTGGCCGTCACGTCGTCGCCCTGCCGGCCGTCGCCGCGCGTCACGGCGCGCAACAGGCGCCCGTGTTCGTAGGTGAGCGAGATGGCCGTGCCGTCGAACTTGAGCTCGCAGACGTAGTCGGCCCGGTCGACCTCGCGCTCGATGCGCCCGATGAAGTCGTGCAGCTCGTCGAGCGAATAGGTGTTGCCCAACGAGAGCATCGGAAAGCGGTGCGCGACGGTGCGGAATTCGTTCGTCAGGTCGCTGCCAACGCGGCGGGTGGGGGAGTTGGGGTCGTCGTATTCGGGATGGGCCGCCTCGAGCTCCTGGAGTTCGCGCAGCAGCGCGTCGAACTCGAAGTCGGAGATCTCGGGGGCGTTTTCGACATAGTATTTGTGGTTGTGGCGTTCCAGTTCGCGGCGCAGCTGCTCGATTCGTTCTCGTATCATGCAGGAGAATCTAAGATAGGGTAAAGGTACGCAATTTGTTCGTATCTGCCATCGGAATCAAAAAAAATGCAAAAAAAAAATCCGGATGTAGCGCGATAAGCAAATTTTGCGTATACTTGCGGAAAATTTTGCGGCTTTTCCGCCTGCCTGGCTGTGCCGGGGCGGAAAAAGCGATTAAATTAGGAACCCATACACGAAGCAAGCAAATAGATCATGAACAACAGACCGAACAGTACGAAGAAGCATATCGTAACGAGTTTTCACAACCTCACGCCCGAATTGCAGGAGGCCGTCAAGGCCCGGTATCCGCTCGGCTTTACCGATATCATGATGCGCATCGACAAGCCCAACGGCGACTTCTTCTATGCCGTGCCCTACGACACGGACGAGGTGGCCTATCTGGTGAAAATCGACGTGAAGATCGACGACAAGGCGCACGAGGAGGACGACAAGGACTATTACGACGACGACCTGAAGGGGGCCGACGAGCTGCAGGACGACGCCTCCGAGGGGGGCGTCGAAAGCCCTACGACCGACGACGATGTCGAAATCTGATCCATACCGGGGTCCCGGGCGGCCGTGGGCCGTCCGTATCGGCGGGCCGCTGCTCGCCGCGGCGTTGCTTTGCACGGCTTGCGGCTTGGCCGAGGACGAAGGGGAGGACCGCGACAGCCGCGTCTACCTCACCTTCGACGACGAGGCTTTCGCCGCCTACTGCCTCGACCATTACGATACGAACGGCGACGGCCGTCTCTCGCGCTACGAGGCGCAGCGGGTCCGTCGGATGGATTGCTCGGGGGCGGGGATCGCTTCGCTCGACGATATCGGCGAGTTCCGGAACCTGACGCAGCTCGACTGCTCGGGGAACCGGCTGTGGCGGCTCGACCTGACGGGCTGCACGCTGCTCGAGACGGTCGACTGCGCCGGGAACGAACTCGCGGAGCTCGATGTCGCCGGTCTGCGGTCGCTGCGGTCGCTGGACTGCCGGACGAACCGCCTCGCCCGGCTCGATCTGCAGTCGAACAGCTCGCTGACGACGCTCGACTGTCGCGAGAACCGTCTCACGACCCTCGATCTGGCTTCGTGCTCCGCCTCGCTCCGGGCCGATGTCCGCGCCAATCCATCGCTTACGACCGTCTATTACCGCCCGGGGCAGCAGGTCGCGGCCGAGACGCCCACGACGCTCGTCGAGCGGTAGCCGCAGCGCTTCTGCCGGTATTCCATTCTTTGATGAAAGAATCTCTTCTTATGTAAAATGGCTGTTATTAAACAATTACAATGATATACGCAATGGGTAATTATGCGTATTAGCTATTTAGATTAGCCGGTCTTATTGCTCGATATCGCTTACTCTGTAATTTTCAACTTATTAGAAATAAATAGTTTGTATTCGTCCGAACAATTATCTTTTTTGTAAATTATAACATCCGACATGATATTCCCAATAGATGTTTTGGGGAGCCGTAAACATTCAGAATCCCGTTTGTAATGAAACCATTCATTTATTAGATACATGCTTTCTTCGGGTAATTTCATATTGGTCGCATTAAGTAATTCTCCTTCGGCAGCAAAATAGGATGTCAGCATTTTTTCTACAAGTACAACATCTCTATGCGTTGCTTTTTTGTTGACAATTGTCCCAATCCATATTTCATTAACTTTAGAGAAATCATTGATATGATGATTCCTGTCTTTTAATCTGTCCGATAATAGTTTCCTTTCTGCTTTGCCTATATAATAATGAATTTTCTTTTTGGGGGATACTTTGCCACCTATCAAATATAAATTGAATTTGATATTTTTAGTCTCTTCCCATTCCCTAACTCGTTGGCGCTGCAATGGACCATACCATCTAATAATATAGACTTTTTCCATATAATTTGAGATTTATCATTTAATGTATTGATAGCCTCTTCGCTTTCAAAAAGACGGTCGATTACGTATGGTTATTTGTGTATTCAGAACGTAATCTTTGTCATAGTAAGAAAAGTTGGATTTCATTGTAAAGATAGAAATAATTTACGAGATTACAGTGGGGGCAATGAACTTTGTTGAATATAAATCTGACGTAATTAAGGAATCGTAATACTTGCATTTGAAAGAATTATTTGATAAAAAACAATGCAAGTCGCTGAAATTCGTGCAGTTGCCAGTCATTTTCACTGCTTTCGAAATATTTCGTTAAAGTTTATACTTCAATAGGTTGCATAAAACTGCATAGAATCAATAAAAAACGTCCGCAACCCGATCGGGTTGCGGACGTTTCGCATTCGGATGGCGGGCGGCAGGGATCAGTCGGCCGTCACCTCCTCGACCTCGACGAAGGTCCAGTTGAAGAGCTCCTGCGCACACTGGTTTTCCAGACGGCGAATTTGCGAGCGGTCGGTCGTGTCGGCCAGCACGGCGTTGAAGAACTGGTCCAGCGTCAGGTAGTTGGCGTTCACGCGGGCTGCGAAGCAGTTGTAGAACTGGCGCTGTTCGCTGTGGTCGAGCCCCGCGGGAAGGATCCCCTCGGCCACCAGATAGGGGTAAGGGTAGATGTGGCGCATGTTGTGCATGTCGGCATTCAGCTCGTCCACGATCGTCTCGATCACCACCACTTCGACCGTGTCCTCGGCGCCGGGCATCTGGATGAAAGTCGCGTAGACCGGATAGCTCGCTTCGAGGTCGTCGGCCACCTCGTCGGCGAAGAGGGTGTATTCGGCGTCGGTCAGATCGTTCAGGTAGACCATATCCCGATACTCGTTCAGCGACTCGCGCATGGCTTTCCGCTCGGTCTGGTTCCATTGACGGTTGGGGTTGCAACCCGTAATCGCAAAGGCGAAAAGGGCCAGCACGGGTAAGCAAAGGAGAATTTTTTTCATCGCTTCTGTTGATTTGGTTTTACTACCGCCCTCTGAGCAAACCCCGTGCCAACACCTCTATTTGCGGTTCGCCTCGGCCGCAGATTGGTAGTAGGCGACCGCGTGGTTCACCGCTGCCGAATCGATCCTCTCCCGCGGCTCGGTCCGGTGCGGCTCCCCGGCCGTGGGGCGGATGTCGTACTGTTCGACGCGCCGCACGGGCGAGAGGACCGTCAGCACGCCGCGTTCGATATAGCCCAGATCCTGGTAGGTCGCCACGAAGGCGCGCTCGGCATAGGCCGGATCGAAGACGCTGCGTCCGTAGAAGGGGGCCTCGTAGCTGATTCCCAGGAGGTCGAGAAGCGTCGGCATGAGGTCGATCTGCGAGACGATGCGGCTTTCGGTCTGCGGCTGCACGAAGCCCGGCGCGAAGATGACGGCCGGAATGTGGTACTTGTCGAGCGGCAGCTCGGTCTTGCCGGCGCTCGACGCGCAGTGGTCGGCCGTGACGAGGAAGATCGTGCGGTCGAACCAGGGCTCGCGGGCGGCGGCGCGGAAGAACTCGCCCAGCGCATAGTCGCTGTACATCACGCCTCCCTTGCGCGTGTGGATCCGCTCCTCCGGGATGCGCCCGGCGGGGAAGGGGAAGGGGCGGTGGTTGCTCACGGTCATGATGTGGGCGAAGAAGGGGCGGCCGCCGGCGGCGAGGGTGTCGAGCGTGCGGATCGCCTTGCGGTAGGCATCCTCGTCGGAGACGCCCCAGATGTTCGCGAAGCCGATCTCCTCGGGACGGTAGGACTTCTGGTCGACGATCCGGTAGCCGTTCCCGCCGAAGAAAGACTCCATGTTGTCGAAATAGCTGTTGCCGCCGTAGAAGTAGAGGACGTCGTAGCCCTGGGCGGCCAGCACCTCGCCGACCGACGTGTGGCGCTTGTTGCCCGGCCGCTTGATGAGGCTCTGGCCCGGGCTGGGCGGCAGCGAGAGGGTCAGCGCCTCCAACCCGCGCACGGTGCGGTTGCCGGTGGCGTAGAGCCGGTCGAAGCTGAGGCCGCTGCGGCAGAGCGAGTCGAGCACGGGGGTGAGCCGCTCTTCGCTGCCGAAGCGTTCGAGGTAGGAGGCGCTCATGCTCTCGATCGTGATAAGGACGATGTTGCGGGGCTGCTCCGGTGCGGTCGCGGCCGCTCCTTCCGCCGGCATCCCGGCCTCCTGTGCATTCCCCGTTGAACGCTTCACCGGTATTCCGGCCTCCGGTGTGGTCGCGGCCGGCTCCTCTGCCCCTGTCTTTGGCGCGTTCTCCATCGGCATTCCGGCCTCCGGTCTGTTGCTGCGGACCGTCCGCCGGACGCCCCCGCCGCCGTAGACGCTTTGCAGATAGGCGGCGACCTCGTCGCCGGGGCGGGTGAGGTAGAAGCGGAAGTAGTCGAGCTCGTTCTTGACGAAGGCGTCGTAGAGCCGCTGCAGGCCGTTGGCCTGGAGCTCGTTGGCATAGACGTTCTCGCTTTTCTGGAGCCGCAGGTCGATTTGCAGAAGGCCGAGCGCGACGATCACCGCCAGCAGGTAGGCCGGCAGGGCGACCAGCTTCCAGAGCGGCCGGTTGAGCGCCTCCTCGATGCGGCGGAACCGCTCCGACCGCCCGAAGAGCAGCTGCCGGACGAGGAGCGTCACGACGAGCAGCCCGGTGAGGATCGGCACGACGGGGTAGGACTCGACGATGTTGCCGATCACCTCGTGGGTGTAGACGAGGTAATCGACGGCGATGAAGTTGTAGCGGACGCCGAATTCGTTCCAGAAGAGGTATTCGCTGATGCCGTTGAAGAGGATCGCCCCCACGTAGAGGGTCGTGAAGAGGAAAAACCAGATCCGGGTCCAGCGGGGCCGCAGCCGCGGAACGAAGAGCCGCAGGCCGAAGCTCAGAAGCCAGAAAACGAGGATTCCCCGGGCGACGCGCACGGCGGCGCTGCCGTATTCGTGGAAGGGGGTGTTGAAGAAGAGCAGGTAGCAGAGGGCCGCTGCGAGCACCCCGAAGGCGATCCAGCCCCACGGACGCCGGTATTTGCGTTCGGAGACGGTGATGAGATAGAGCCACAGCGGGCAGAAGGCGATCGTCGCGACGCAAAGGTCGTTGAGGGCGCCCGCCAGGAAGATGGCGAGCCATTCGCCCGCCGTGAAGTCGATGTCGCTCGTCTGCTCGTTGAAGAGCAGCGCGATGCGCAGCACGAAGCCGACGGCGAGGGTCAGTCCCGCCAGCCGCCCGTAGCAGTCCGCCAACAAACGGAGAGAGTTTTTCATGGATGAAAAGATGGATCTTTAGGTTTGTTCCCCAATAAAAGTGCCGGTTTTTCGGAAAGGCGCCATATCGGACGCCGGCCGTTATTCGGCCTTGGCTGCCGTCTCGGGACGCATCATCACCTTGATGCATTCCTTCTTCGACAGGATCTGTTTCGCCAAATTCTGGATGTCGGCATAGCTCATTCCGCGCACCTCGCGCTCGTAGTCGGCCAGGTAGTCGAGCCCCGACCCGTATTTGGCGTTGAGGTACTGCATCCAGCTGCCGTTCTGCTCGAGCGAGTTCTTAAAGTCCTTAAGCAGGTATTCGCGCGTCTTTTCGATATCCTCGGCCTTCGGACCGTTCTGGGCGATCTCCTCGATCTCCTTGAGGATGATCCCGCAGAGCTCGTCGGCCATCTCCTCGTTCGTGTCGAAGGCGATGTTCATCCGGTAGGTCGCCTTGGGCAGGTATTCGAGTGAACCCCAGGTCTGTACGCCATAGGTGCCGCCCTTCTCCTCGCGGATCGATTCGTGATAGCGTGCGTACAGTGCCTGCGTCAGGAACGTCATGGCGATGCGGTTCTTCATCGTGTAGGGGATCTCGCCGGCGTAGAGATAGCGGACCGAGACTTTCGGCTGCTGCATCGGGGTGCGGAACGTTTCGTCCACCGTGCCGCCGACCGGATCGCACTTGTCATCGACGGCCTCCGTCGCATGCTTCGAAACGGGCAGCGAACCGATGTACTTCTCGACCAGCGGCTTCAGCACGGCCAGATCGACATTGCCGACGAACTTGAAGGTGAAGCTGTTGGCGTTGGGGAAGAGTTTGGCGTAGACCGGCGCCAGATCCTCGAAGCGGTATTTGGAGAGCAGCTCTTTCGAGAGCTCCTGCCGGCGCGGGTTGTTGCCGTAGGCGATCTCCGTGAAGTTCTTCTGCATGAGGTAGTCGGGGTTCTTCTCGAGGTTCTCGACCTGCGCCGTGATGATCTTCATGACGGTCTGGTAGTCGTTCTCGTTGAAGCGCGGCTGCGTGAAGTTGAGGTAGAGCAGCTGCAGCATCTCCTCGATATCTTTCGGCGAACAGTTGCCGTTCATGGTGGAGGCATACTCCGTGACACCCGGACGGATGGCGGCCGTGATGCCCGAGAGCTGCTTCTGGAGCTCCGTGGCCGAGAACTTGCCGACGCCCTGCATCTGGCAGAAGGCGGGCAGCAGATCGGCGTAGATCGTCTCCTCGTCCGTCAGCAGCGAGACGCCGCCGCGGGCGATCGCCTGGAAGCGGACCTCGTCGGCCTTGAAGGTCGTGGGCTTCACGACGATCCGAACGCCGTTGCGGAGCGTCCACTCGGTCGTGCCGTAGACCTCGTCGATCTTCGTGCTCTTCACGGGCGAGCCCTTCAGGGCGGCCAGGTCGGCGATCAGCGGCTCCTTCACGGCGTCATCCTCGTAGGCCGCGAGCTCCGCCCCGTACACCTTGTTGCGGATGGCCAGCATCTCGGCCTCGGTCGGCACGGGGGCGCCGGCTTTCTCGGGGGCATCGACGATGATTACCTGGTTCTCCTTCGTGAGGAGCTGTTTGGCCACGGCATTGATCGCCTCCACGTTGAGGCTCTTGACGAGCATGCTGTCCATCTGCCATTCGGTCTCGGCGTCGGGCATGGGGGCGTTCTTGCGGTAGGCCGACAGGTAGCGGTTCACATACCATGCGTTCGTCTGGTCGTTGCGGTTGGCGTACTGCTGCTCGCACGAGCGGAGCAGGTCGTTCTGCGCGCGCTCGAACTCGCCCTGCGTGAAGCCGAAGCGGCGGATCTTCTCCATCTCGGTCAGGAGCGCTTCCAGACCCCGGGCCAGCTTGCCGTCCTCGGTGCGGACTGTGAAGGCCGTGGCGTCGAGCGTCGGGATGATGCCGATGGCCCCCTCGAAGCTCGTGCCGGCGCCCGTGAAGGGGGCGTCGGGCTGCATGGCGATCTCCTGCAGACGGGCGTTGGCCATGATGTCCATGTAGCTGGCCATGATGGAGATCATCTCGGCCTGAACCGTGTTGGCCATCTCCTTCGGCAGGGCGGCGCGCTTGATGAAGATGCGGGCGATCGTCGAGGTCATCTCGGGATCGGTGAAGATCGAGACGATCGGCTCCTCGTTGTCGGGCACGACGATCGTCTCCTTTCGGGCGGCGTCGGCGCCCGGTGCGGGGATGTCGCTCATCAACTCCTTGAGTTGGGCCTCGATGCGGTCGACGTCGATGTCGCCGACGATGACGACGGCCTGCAGGTCGGGACGGTACCATTTCTTATAGAAGGTCTCGAGGGCGTCGTGCTGGAAACCCTTCAGCCCGTCGAGATAGCCGATCAGGTTGCGCTCGGCATAGCGCGAACCCTTGCCGAGTGCCTGCAGCATCTTGATCGTCGAACGCCACGAGGCGCCGTCGCGCGTGCGGAGCTCCTCCATGATGACACCGCGCTCCGAGTCGATTTCCTTGGGCTCGAGGGCGATGAAGTGCGACCAGTCGTGCAGGATGAGCAGCGCCGAGTCGATGATTCCCTGACGCGTGGTCGGCACGTCCGAGATGTTGTAGCAGGTGTAGTCCCACGTCGTGCCGGCGTTGAGGTTGGCGCCGAACTTCACGCCGACGGTCTCCAGGTATTCGATGAGCTGCTTGCCCGGCAGGTTCTTCGTGCCGTTGAAGGCCATGTGCTCGAGGAAGTGGGCCAGACCCTGCTGCGAGTCCTCCTCCTGAATGGCGCCCACGTCGTGCAGGATGTAGAAGTCGGCCTGCTGCTTCGGCTTTTCGTTGTGGCGGAGGTAGTACGCCATGCCGTTTTCGAGGCGGCCTTTGCGGACAGCCTGATCCTCCGGGATCGGCTGCATCGGCATCCCCTGCGCTGCGGCACCGAGTGCGGTCAGCGTGGCGGCGATTGCAATGATGAGTTTTTTCATGATAAAAGATAAAAAGGTGTTGTTTGTTTTCGGGAATCAAAGCTCCGTTTCGGGGCGGTATTCGATGATGTCGCCGGGCTGGCAGTTCAGCTCGCGGCAGATCGCTTCGAGCGTCGAAAAACGGATCGCTTTGGCTTTTCCGTTTTTCAGGATCGACAGATTGGCGGGTGTGATGCCGACCCGTTCAGCCAGCGATCCGAGCGATATTTTGCGCTTGGCCATCATGACGTCGATGTTGATGATTATAGCCATCGTTCACCCCCCCCCTGTAAAATTGCGTGTTTTGTGTCCATATTCGGTTGTGTGTTAGATGGTTAGTCTTTGTTCTTCGCCCAGGTCGCGGCCGATGGCGAAGATTTCGGCGGCGAACAGCAGCAGGATGCCCATCATGATGACGCCGTACGAGAGGTCGAACGAGGCGTCGACCGTATAGGCTGTGTCGGCGAGCAGACGGGCGGCGTTGCGGGCCATGCCCCAGTTCCAGAGGCTTGAGAAGAGCTCCGAGACGATCGTCAGCAGGGCGATGGTGCGCAGCCGCCAGACGTCGGCGCGGCCGATGGGTGTCTCTTCGCGGATCGAGCGGCGGACGGAGCGGATGATGAGCCACATGAGGACGATGATGGCCAGATAGGCCAGGACGTTGAGCAGCGTGAGGGCATAGAACCACTTCGAGCCGCCGATCATTTCGAAGGCGAGGCCGAAGATGGAGCGCCCGGCGGCGGGTTCGTCGACCTGCACCCGCAGCTGCGTCGGGCAGGCGGTGATGCGGCGGGTCGAGTCGGCCGTTTCGACGGCGGCGGGGGCGGCCTCCGTGATCGGAATGTCGAAGAGGAGGTAGATGGCGCGCGGTTTCTGCGGATCGAATTCGCGGACCAGTTCGCCGCTGATGGCCATTCCGTCCTGATGGCCGCGGAAGAAGTCGGGGATCACCTCATGACCCAGGGCGGCGAGCAGGACGGCGAAGAAGGCGACGTAGATCGCCAGCAGACGCTGCAGGTAGGTTTTTTTATGTTGCATGGTCTCGTTTGGATGGAACGCGCGAAGAGGCGGTTCGGTTTGCAGTTGCTCCTTATCGGTGACAAAGATACGAATAAATTTCGAAAAACGAACGAATTTTATCGTTTTTCGATAGTGATTCGGCTTTTTTTTCGTCCGATCGGCTCCCGGTCTCATCCGAATCGGCGAAAAGATGTATTTTTGCAAGGAGCAAATACGAAACAAGATGGCAGAGAAGAGTTATTTTTCCCACGAGGTCGAACCGCAGGATGTCGATTTCACGCTGCGGGCCAAGGCGCCGTCGCTCATCATGGCGGCGCTGAATGCTGCGGGGCGAGACGCCCACGTCAAAGGGTTCGGGGTCGATGAGCTCGGCACGGAGAACCGCACGTGGGTGCTGGCGCGCATGGCGATCGAACTCGACCGGCGCCCGCTGCAATACACCCCGTACCGTGTCGAGACCTGGATCAGCGGCTACAACCGCGCCCTCTCGACGCGTAATTTCCGCCTGCTGGACGAGAACGGCGAAGCCTTCGCCCGGATCGTTTCGCAGTGGGCGATGCTCGATATCGAGCGGCGCACGTCGGTCGATCTGTCGCTGCTGGCAGCCGCGCACGACCGCTTCGTGGTCGATGCCCCCTCGCCGATCGATCCGCCCTGCCGCCTCCGTCCGCTCGCCGGGGAGGCTGCCGTGACGGAAGAGCACCGGGTCCGCTACGGCGATATCGACTTCAACCGCCACGTCAATACGATCCGCTACATCGAGATGATCTTCGACTGCCTGCCCGTCGAGGCGCTGGCGGCGGACCGGCCCTTCCGGTTCGACATCCACTTCCTGCACGAGAGCACGCTCGGGGAGACGCTCCGGATCGTCTGCGAGGAGCAGCCGGAGGGGTTCGGCTTCGAAATCGCTGCGGGAGAACACGTCTGCGTCCGGGCTTCGGTCCGTTGGAAATAGGGTGTGAATGCCGGGCTTGCGGCTGTTGCGCTTGCTGCCGGGCAGGCCGCTGTCGGTCGTGGTGGAAATGCTTGCGGGCGAAATCGGTCCGTCAGGACCGTGCGGACCGCAACCGCCCCCGGGCGGATACCCGCAGTTCGTACCCGAACTTGCGTGCCCTCCGCAGGCTGCGCCCCGATCGGTAATTCTGAATTTTGAATCTTGAATGTATGAATTTGCGGTTCCGAAAAGGAACCGCAGCAGCCCGCAGCCGCCCCCGGGCGGAGGGCTGCTCCTCTACGTCGCAGGCCCGTCCGCTCGGCTGCGGGCTTGTTTTGAGTTAGAATCGGTCCGTCAGGACCGTGCGGGCCGCAGCCTGGGGGCGGCGGAGGCCCGCAGTTCGCCTCCGCTTCTGCGTCCGCTCGTGCGGTCCCTTCGCAAGCTCCGACCCGCGTGTAATGCTGAATATTGAATGTTGAATTTGCGCTTCCGGCCAGATCGCCGCTACCCGTTCAGCTTCGGATTCTGCCGGTGACGGTCGTGATCGCGGGCTGTCTTCTTGGCGAACGACGCCTCGATGGCCGCCGTCAGATCGACGCCCGTCTGGTTCGCCAAGCAGGTCAGCACCCACAGCACGTCGGCCATCTCCTCCGCCAGATCGGCTTTTTCGCCCGATTTGAACGACTGGTCGCCGTAGGTGCGGCTGATGACGCGGGCCAGTTCGCCGACCTCCTCCGTGAGGCAGGCCATGTTGGTCAACTCGCTGAAATAACGCACGCCGTATTGTTTGATCCATCGGTCTACGCGTTCCTGCAACTCTTTCAATTCCATTTTATTCCTCTTTTAACCGGCAAAATGCAGCTGGCAAAAGCCGATAAACCGCGGCCGAAAAAAACTCCTCTCCTCCGTCACTTCACCCGAATCAAATTCAGCCCGTCGCGGATCGGGACGATCACATTCTCGACCCGCGGATCCTCGACCGCCATCCGGTTGAAAGCCAGCAGCGCCTGCGTGTGTCGGTCGTTGTGCGCCACCGGCTCGGCCACCTTGCCCGACCAAAGGATGTTGTCGGCCACGAGCAGCGACCCGCTGTGCACGAGCGGTGCACCGCCGTCGTCGCCCATGAGCATCCGGTAGTAGGCCGGATATTCGCGCTTGTCGCCGTCGATGAAGACCAGATCGTAGCAGGTGCCGAGCCGCGGGGCGATCTCCAGCGCCGAGCCGATGTGCAGGCGAATCTTCGCGCCGTGCTCCGAGCGGTCGAAGTAGGATTGCGCCAGCGCCTCGAGTTCGTCGTCGATCTCGATCGTGTCGAGCCGGCCCCCGGCCTCGAGCCCCGCCGCCAGCGAGAGGGCCGAATAGCCCGTGAAAGTGCCGATCTCGAGCACCCGCTGCGGGCGCATCAACCGCACGATCATCGTGAGCAGCTTGCCCTGCAGATGGCCCGAGAGCATCCGCGGCGCCACCATCCGCCGGTGCGTCTCGCGGTCGAGCTCCTGCAGCAGCGCCTCCTCGGGGGCGGTGTGTTCGCGGATATATCGTTCGAGCGCCTCCATTATGCGCGGCAGAAGCCTTTCTTGTGAAACAGGTAGAAGGCGTCGATCGCCTCCTTCGCATCGGCCTCGAGCGCCGTCAGACACACCCGCGCAAATTCGAGTGCGGCCGAGCCGTTGGCCGTCGCGATGCCGCCGTCGAAAACGGCCTGCCGCTCTTCGTAGCGTGCCTCGCCCGTATAGTTCGGGCCGCCCCAGGCTTTCAGCTGTTCGACCGTATTGCCCGTGTGCCGCACCTCGTTCAGGATGCCGTGTGCCGCCAGAAAGGCGCAGGCGTTGCAGATCGCCCCCACGAGCAGGCCGCGCGAGCGGGCCTCCCGTACGAGCGGCAGCACCTGCCCGGCTTCGGGGCTTTGCCAGCTCATGCCGCCTATGAGGATCACCCCCGCGCAATCGGCGGGCAGCGCCGACAGATCGCGGTCGGGGCGGACCGTCAGGCCGCCGATCGACCGCACCTCCGCTCCGTCCGGCGCCGCATAGCAGGTTTCGCAACACCCCTCGCGTCCGGGCCGCAGCCCGCCGCGCAATGCCGCCGCCAGAAAGGAGGCCTCCCAGTCGGCGAAACGCTCCAGCAGCACGAAGAGAATCGTCTTTTTCATCTGTATCTTCTTGAAAGGGCTATTTGTACATCAACAGCGACGGCTCGGCGAAGACCTCCTCGGCTGCGGCCGCCAGATCGTTTGCCGTGAGGGCCTCCACCTTGGCGTAGAGCTCCTCCATGGTGTCGAGGCCGTCGTGCACGAGCAGGCTCTTGCCCGCCCCGAGCATGTAATTTTCGTTGCTTTCGTTCGAGATGGCCAGCTGGGCGATGAACTGCCGTTTGGCCATCGCGAGCCGCCGCGCCGTCAGCGGTTCGCGCCGCAGCCGGTCGAGCTGCTTGCGGATCAGCTCGATGCAGGCCTCGGCATGGTCGTGCTCCGAGCTGAAGTAGATACCCACGCACCCCGTATCGCTGTAGGGCGTATAGGAGGCCTCGATGTTATAGCTCAGGCCGTGTTTCTCGCGCAGCTCGACGTTGAGCAGCGAATTGGCGCTCGGGCCGCCGAGGATGTTCACCACGAGCGACAGCGGCAGCCGCCGCTCGTCCGCCAGGTCGTAGGCGCGGCCGCCGATGAGGCAGTGGGTCTGGTGGGTGTGCTTCGAGAGCCGCCGGTCGAAAGGGGCTGCCGGCACGGTCCGCACCCGTTCGCAGGCGCGCGTGCGGGGCGCGGCGTCGCCCAAATAGCGGAGGGCCGCCTCCTCGGCCGCCCGGGCCGGGAAGCTGCCGATCGACGAGAAGACGATCTGGTCGGTCGTGTGCGTGCGGGCCGTGAAGCGGCGGATGCTGTCGCCCGTGTAACGCTGCAGCGCCGCCCGGGTTCCGAGAATGTCGTGTCCGAGCTCCGAGCCGGCGAAGAGCAGCTCCTCGAAACGGTCATAGATCGCCTCGGCGGGGCTGTCCTTGTAGGTGTTGATCTCGTCGAGGATCACCTCCTTCTCGCGTTCGAGCTCCCGCTCGGGAAAGGTCGAGCGGAAGACGACGTCGGCGAGCAGCTCGACCGCCTTGCGGAAGTCGCCGCGCAGCACCGTGGCGTGGACCGTCGTGTCCTCCTTCGTCGTGAAGGCGTTCAGCTCGCCGCCGAGGTTCTCGAGGCGGCAGTTCACCTGCCAGGCGCGGCGCCGCGCGGTCCCCTTGAAGAAGGCGTGCTCAGTGAAGTGCGCCAGGCCGTATTCGTCGGGCTGTTCGTCGCGCGTGCCGGCGCCGATGATGAGCGCGCAGTGGGCCACGACGCTCTTCGTCTGCCGGTGGATGCCGCGGATCCCGTTGGGCAGCGTATAGGTCGTAAATTCGGTCATTCGTGTTTCTCGCGTAATTTGAGATAGGCCCCCGTGTAGCTCCCGGGGCATTGTTCGAGCTCCGCGGGCGTTCCCTCGAAGACGATCCTGCCGCCCCCCTCGCCCGCCTCGGGGCCGAGGTCGATCACCCAGTCGGCGCACCGGATGACCTCCATGTTGTGCTCGACGACGAGGATCGTGTGCCCCTGGGCGATGAGGGCGTCGAAGGCCGCCAGCAGGCGGTTGATGTCGTGGAAGTGGAGCCCCGTCGTAGGCTCGTCGAAGATGAAGAGGATCTTGCCGCGGTCGTCGTCGCGCGTGAGGAACGAGGCGAGCTTCACGCGCTGGCTTTCGCCGCCCGAGAGGGTCGAGGAGCTTTGCCCCAGTTTGACGTAGCCGAGCCCCACCTCCTGCAGGGGGCGCAGCCGCTCGACGATCCGGCGGCAGGTCGCCCCCGAATCGGCGCCGAAAAAGTCGATCGCCTCGTCGATGCTCATCTCGAGGACGTCGTAGATCGACTTGCCGCGGTAGCGGATCTCGAGGATTTCGTCGCGGAAGCGCTTGCCGCCGCAGGCCTCGCAGACCAGTTCGACGTCGGCCATGAACTGCATCGAGACCTTGATCGTCCCCTCGCCCTGGCACTCCTCGCAGCGCCCGCCCGCCACGTTGAACGAGAACGACGAGGCGTTCAGCCCCGTATGGCGTGCCTGGGGCTGTTCGGCGAAGAGGTGGCGGATCTCGTCGTAGGCCTTGATGTAGGTGACGGGGTTCGAGCGGGTCGATTTGCCGATCGGGTTCTGATCGACCATCTCGACCGAGCTGAGCAGCTGCATGTCGCCCTCGAGGCGGTCGAAGTCGCCCGGCTTCTCGCCCGCCTCGCAAAGAAGACGCCTCAGGGCGGGATAGAGGATCCCTTTGGCTAACGACGACTTGCCGCTGCCGCTGACCCCCGTGATGCAGGTCATGACCCCCAGCGGGATGCGAACGTCGATGTCGCGCAGGTTGTTTTCGCGGGCGCCGCGCACGACGATCGAGCGGCTCCAGCCGCGCACCCCGCGCTGCGGCGCGATCTGCCGGCGCCCCAGCAGGTAGTCGGCCGTGAGGCTGCGCGTGCAGCTGCCGAGGAGGTCGGGCGTGCCGCTGAAGACCACCTCGCCGCCGTTCACGCCCGCCTCGGGGCCGATGTCGATCAGGTAGTCGGCGGCGCGGATCACCTCCTCCTCGTGCTCGACGACGATCACCGTGTTGCCCAGATCGCGCAGCTGCTTCAACACGCCGATCAAGCGGTTCGTGTCGCGCGGATGGAGCCCGATCGAGGGTTCGTCGAGGATGTAGAGCGACCCCGTCAGGTTGCTGCCGAGCGACGTGGCGAGGTTGATGCGCTGGCTCTCGCCGCCCGAGAGGGTCGAGGAGAGGCGGTCGAGGGTCAGGTAGCCGAGCCCCACCTCGTCGAGGTAGCGCAGGCGGTTGCGAATCTCGGTCAGGATGCGGTCGGCGACCTTGCGGTCGTGGCCGTCGAGCTGCAGCGCCTCGAAGAAGCGGATCAGCTCGGCGACGGGCATGCGGACCAGCTCGGCGATGTTGCGTCCGCCGACGCGGACGTAGAGGGCCTCCCGGCGCAGCCGCGAGCCGCCGCACTCGGGGCAGCAGGTCTTGCCCGTGTAACGCGACTTGAGGACGCGGAACTGAATCTTGTAGCGTTCGCGGTCGATGTAGTCGAAGAAGGCGTCGAGGCCGTCGAAGTATTCGTTGCCGCGCCAGAGCAGCCGGCGCTGTTCGGGCGTCAGCTCGCGGTAGGGGGTGTGGATCGGGAAGCCGAAGCGGTGGGCGTTGGCCACCAGCTTGTCCTTCCAGCGGCGCATCGTCTCGCCGCGCCAGCAGGCGATCGCGTCGTCGTAGACCGAACGGCTCTTGTCGGGAACGACGAGCTCCTCGTCGATGCCGATCACCTTGCCGTACCCCTCGCAGCGGGGGCAGGCGCCGATCGGGTTGTTGAAGCCGAAAAGATGCTCCGTAGGGGGCTCGAAGGCGATGCCGTCGGCTTCGAAGCGCGACGAGTAGCGGCTCACCTCGCCGTCGATCACCGCGGCGCATTCGCCCTCGCCGTACGAGAAGGCGCGGCCGATCGAATCCCGCAGCCGGGCCTGCAGCGCCTCGTCGTCCGAGATGCGCAGGCGGTCGAGGACGACGAGGATCCCTTCGGTTGCCATCCCGTCGGTGACGGTCGGCAGAAACTCCTCGATGAGCATCGTCTCGCCGCCGACGTTGAGGCGCATCACGCCGTCGGCATGCAGCGCCAGCAGCTTCTCGATGAGCCCCTCTCCCTCGTCGAGGCGGAGCGGAGCGGCGACCTCCACGCGGCTCCTGGGATGGGCCAGAAGCTCCCCGGCGACGTCATCGACGCTGTAGCAGCGCACCTCGCGGCCCGAGACGGGCGAGAAGGTGTGGCCGGCGCGGGCGAAAAGAAGCGTGAGGTAGTCGTAAATTTCGGTCGTCGTGCCGACGGTCGAGCGGGGGTTGCGCGTGTTGACCTTCTGTTCGATGGCGATCGCCGGCGCGATCCCCTCGATCCGGTCGACGTCGGGTTTGGCGATCTTGCCCAGGAACTGGCGGGCGTAGGCCGAGAGGCTCTCGACGTAGCGGCGCTGCCCCTCGGCGAAGATCGTGTCGAAAGCGAGCGTCGATTTGCCCGAACCCGAAAGGCCCGTGACGACGACTAATTTGTCGTGCGGAATCTCGACCTCGATGTTGCGCAGGTTGTGCACCCGGGCGCCTTTGATATAGATGGAGTTTTCGTGTGCCATACAGTTCGGTTTTCGTTGTCGGCGGGCAGGCGGCCCGCCCGCTTCGGGGCGTTGTTCGCTCTGTGGTGTCGAGGAGCTCGGCGCCGCTGCGCTCTCGTCGAAGCCTGCGCCTCATTCGGGGCTTTCGCGCAGCTTCGTTCCCTTCGGGACCGCCGCGGCCCGCTTTACGCCTCCTCCTCTTCGACGCTGCCGCCCGCCTTTTTCAGCCGCTCGGCCAGTTCGCCGGCCCGGCTCGCGCGGATCGTGAAGCGCATCGTGCAGAGGTTGTCGAAGGTCTGCTCCTCGATGCGGGGCTGCAGCTCCTTGACGACCCGCATTACGTCGTTCATCGCCAAGTAGGGGAAGCGGACCGCGATGCGGCGGTCTACCGTCCGCTCGACGATCCGCGCCGCCGCGATCGCCTCGGCGGCCGCCTCCCGGTAGGCGGCGATCAACCCCGGGACGCCCAGTTTCGTCCCGCCGAAGTAGCGGACCACCGCCACGAGGCACTCCGTCAGCTCGTGCGAGAGCAGCTGCCCGAGGATCGGCTTGCCCGCCGTGCCGGCCGGCTCGCCGTCGTCGTTGGCGCGGAACGCTTCGCCCTTCGGCCCGAGCCGCCAGGCGTAGCAGTGGTGCGTGGCGTCGAAATAGCGCTTGCGCAGGGCGTCGAGCGCCCCGCGAATCTGCTCCTCGTTCCGTACGGGATAGATGAATGCGAGGAACTTGCTGCTCCGCTCGCGGTTGGCGGCCTCGGCGGGAGCCTCGACGGTCCGGAAGAGATCCTCGGCCCGTTCTTCGGTCGGATGCGCGTTCTTGTCGGCCACCGTGTCAGCGAACTTTACGGAAGAGACGGCTCCAGCGGATATTCGACGGGAACGACCCCGCCTCCTTGTCGAGCGAGAGCCAGATAAACGAGGCCTTGCCGACGACGTGGTCCTCGGGCACGAAGCCCCAGAAGCGCGAATCGGCCGAGTTGTGACGGTTGTCGCCCATCATCCAGTAGTAGTCCATCGCGAAGGTGTAGGTGCTCGCCGGCTCGCCGTCGATGCGGATCCCCTCGTCGCCGGCTTCGAGCCGGTGCCCCTCGTAGACCTCGATGATGCGGCGGTAGAGCGGCAGATTCTCTTTTGTCAGCTCGATCGTGGCGCCGCGCTTCGGCACCCAGACAGGGCCGTAGTTGTCCTGGCTCCAGCGCGATTCGCTCCAATGGGGAAAGACATCGCTGTTCGGGGCATAGACGTAGCGGCGCAGCGACACGACGTTCTGAAGCTCGGCGAGCTTGCGGGCCGCCTCCCCGGTCAGAAAGAGGTAGTAGACCGACCCGTTGCCCGAAAATTCGGTGATGCCGAGCCGCGCCAGCGCCTGTTTCGAGAGGGGCGAGGTGGTCTGCGCGACGTAGGTGTGCTGCACCCCCTCGATGGGCTCCTGCGGCGCGCCGTTCACGTGGACCCGCCCGTCGATCACCTGCAGCGTGTCGCCTGCGACGGCCACGCAGCGCTTGATGTAGTTCTCGCGCTTGTCCACCGGCCGGCTCACGACCGTATATTCGTCGAAGAGCTTGCGGCGCCCCGCCTCCCGGCCGAACGTCTGCTCGTAGCTGCGCAGCACGTCGTAGTAGGTGGCCGCCTGGTTCTCGAGCAGCACCGTGTCGCCCGCCGGGAAGTTGAAGACCACCACGTCGCCCCGTTCGATGCGCCGGAGCCCCTTCAGCCGGTGGTAGGGCCACCGGATCGCCTCGGAGAAGGATTTCCGATCTTTCGAAAAGGGCATCGTGTTGTGGACGAAGGGGAACGAGAGGGGCGTGTTGGGCATCTGGGGCCCGTAGGCGACCTTGCTCACGTAGAGGTAGTCGCCGACGAGCAGCGACTTCTCCATCGAGGAGGTCGGAATGACGTACATCTGGAAGAAGAAGATGTGGACGAGCGAGGCGACGACCGTCGCGAAGACGATCGCATTGATCCACTCGTAGCAGGCCCGGTAGAGGGCGCTGCGGCGGCAGAGCTCCGCATTGCGATGCCAGAAGCGGCGGTAGAACCACTTCGAAATGTAGGCGTCGTAGAGGATCGGCAGTCCGAGGAGCATCCAGAGGTTGCCCGTCCAGACGACGAACCAGAGCGTATAGAGCAGGGCGGCGCAGGTGAAGCCCACCCATTTGTTGCGGAAGAAAGCCTTGATTCTGTTCATAATCCGAAAGGTTTGTTTATTGCAGCAGGTCGTCCATCGAGTAGACGCCCTTCCGGCCGCGGAGGAACTCGGCGGCGACGACGGCGCCTAAGGCGAGTGTGCGGCGGTCGAGGATCGTGTGGCGCAGTTCGATGCGGTCGTCGGCGCTCTCGTAGAGGACTGTGTGGATGCCCGGCACGTCGCCCTCGCGGCGCGAGGCGATCACCAGCTCGTCGGGCGCAGCGGCCGCCGGATCGTCGAGGCGGTTCGCGGCGCGCTCGATCCCCGGGGCGTAGTTGCGCCAGCGGGTTTTGGAGGCGAGGCGGCCGATCGTCTCCTCGGCCAGCGTGATCGCCGTGCCGCTCGGGGCGTCGAGTTTGCGGGTGTGGTGCACCTCGCCGATCCGCACGTCGTAGGCCGCGCCGAGGCGTTCGACGGCCTCGGCCAGCTGCCGGTTGAGGTGGAAAAGCAGGTTGACCCCGAGCGAGTAGTTCGAGGCGTAGAAGAGGGCGCCGCCGCGCTCGAGACAGCGGCGTTTCGCCTCCTCGAGCCGTCCGGTCCACCCCGTCGTGCCGCAGACGACCGGCACGCCGCAGTCGATGCAGGTGCAGAGGTTGTCGAAAGCCGTGGCGGGCGTAGTGAATTCGAAGGCGGCGTCGATCCCCGCGAGGTGGGCGGCGTCGAGGTCGGCCCGATTCTCGAGGTCGATCCGAAGGAGGACTTCATGGCCGCGTTCGACGAGGATCCGTTCGATCTCGCGGCCCATCTTTCCGTATCCGATAAGGGCTGTTTTCATCTGTGCAAATATCCGGACAAAGATAATACAACTCCCGCGCACGCGCAAATTTATTCGGGATTTATCGGCCGGCGGGTCGGGGGCGGACCGGCGGGTTCCGGCTCCTGTAGCCGCTGGGTTGTGCTTCCATTGCTGTCGGACCGCATCTCCGCCGCCGTCGGGCCTGTGCTTCCGCCGCTTTTGGACCGTACGGCCGCTTGCGCTCCGTCCGCCCGCAACAAATCGGCAAAGAGCGAACGCAATTCCGGAATTTTTATTATCTTTGCAGGAACACAAACTCCGCGACGATGCGTTACTTCCTCGAATTGAGCTACCTCGGCACCCCCTTTTTCGGGTGGCAGCGTCAGCCGGACCGCCCGACGGTCCAGCAGACGGTCGAGCGGGCGCTTTCGACGCTGCTCGGCGAGCCGATCGAGGTCGTGGGGGCCGGCCGCACCGATACGGGAGTGCATGCCGCCTACTACGTGGCGCACTTCGACACGACGCGGCCGGTCGGTGATGCGGCGCACTGCTGCTACCAGCTCAATGCCCTGCTGCCCGACGAGGTGGCCGCGCGGCGCATCGAACCCGTGGCCGAGATGTTGCACGCCCGCTTCAGCGCCGTGGAGCGGGCCTACTGCTACTGCATCGAGCCGCGCAAGAACCCTTTCACGCGTGCGCTCCGCTGGCAGTACACCGTGCCGCTCGACGTCGAACGGATGAACGAGGCGGCGGCCGTGCTGTGCGAAGAGCGCGACTTCACGACCTTCGCGAAACGCAACTCGAACAACACGACCAACCGCTGCGCGGTGCGGCAGGCCGCCTGGCAGGTCGATCCGCAGGGGGTGCTCCGCTTCACGATCCGCGCCGACCGGTTCCTGCGCAACATGGTGCGGGCGATCGTCGGGACGCTGGTCGATGTCGGCCGCGGCCGCTACACCCCGGAGCAGTTCCGCGGCCTCGTCCGCAGCCGCGACCTCAGCCGGTCGAGCGCCGGCGCACCGGCCCGGGGGCTCTATCTGTGCGATGTGCGCTACCCGCCCGGAACTTTCGAACGACAACCAATTCTTTATTCACCCTTTTAATTTTTAACACTTTACAACTATGGGATTCATTATTTGGATCGTCTGCCTGATCATCCAGATCATGCTGGCACTCGAAGTATGGCGCCGTCAGGACATCTCGACGGTGGGTAAACTGATCATGATTCTGGTCATCATCCTCGTACCTTACATGATCGGTGCCGCTTTCTACTATTTCTACGCCAAGGAGCATGTAGCCGAGTGGTTCAAGTAACCCGGCCGGCAGCGACGGCGAGACGCCCGAATCTTCTGCGGAAGACTCGGGCGTTCGTTTTTCGGAAGAGGGGAGATCGGGCAGGCGGCCGCTGCACCCGAATCGTCACCGCCGGCAGCGTCGGGCCCACCGGAAAACAGCGGCAGGGTGTATGGCCCGCACGCCGCACCGGCAGGGGATTTCCCGCCGCCCGAAGAGGGGCTATTCCGCGGTGCGGATCTCGATCGCCCCGTAGAGGCCGTCGGGACCGAAGCGTTCGACCGCTTCGAGCGGCAGTAAGTAGTAGAAACGCATCGGCACCGCCGCTTCCAGCTGAAAGGAACCGGCACCGCACAGCGCGAGCCAGCGGTCGATCGTCGTTTGGCGGCCGTCGTAGAGGACGATCGGGCGCCGGTCGGGGTAGATGTCCCCCTCGACGCGGGGTGCCGACGCGCCGTCATCGACGACGTTCAGCGTCCGCAGGATCAACCCGTCGATGAACTGGAACACCTTGCCCGGGACGGGGCGGCCGTCGAGCGTGAAGCGCAGGTCGTGGGGGAGCGGGTGCCACATCGCCTTCGGCACCGGCTCTTTCGCCGCATCCCAGCCGGCCCGGCGCGCCGAATCGACCTCGCTCCGCAGCAGATAACGGGAGATATAGGGAGCCGTCTGCTGCCAGCGCCCCTCCACCATCCGGTATTCGTTCCAGCTGTAACCCGCCACGTTGCCCTGCAGATGCGGGCGCATCCCTTTCCGGCGGTCGCGCTCGATAAAGAATTTCAGAAGGGTCACCCGTTCGCGAGCGGTCGAATCCGCCAGGCGCAGGCGCCGCCGCTTCAGGCGGACCCGCCGTACGTTCCAAAGTGTCACCCGGTCGTAGGCCTCCGCCTCGGAGACCCGCCGGCGGTTGATCTTGATGGCGAAACGCTCGACCGCTTTGCCTGTTTGCAGCGTGTCGGCAGCCGGCTCCGCGAGCTCCTCGCAAACAGCCTCGTCGAATCGCAGAACGGCCTCGGGCTGTCGGTTCTGGGCCGCGGCCGGCAGGGTCGCAGCCAAGCAGAAAAAGAACAGAAAAACAGGTTTCATCATCGTACGTTTTTTATCGGCTTTTGTCGGCGGGAGGCTCCCGCCGCTCTTCCTACTGCAAATTTAGTAATTTACAGCGAGCCGGCAACCGGTTTTTCTAAAAAAATCGAAATATTATTATCGGAACAGAATGCAAAATGGTCGGGGCGTTCGATCGATTTTGCGGCAAGAGGGGAGGCGGCGATTATTTTTCCTGCACAAGCGGCCGGAATTCCGAAAAAAAAGGTATTTTTGTAGATCATTCGAAATCGTAACCAACCCGAACGCACCATGAATCTGAAAACGATCGGCCGCACGCTGCTGCTTGCGGCGACGACAGCGGCTCTCGCGGCCTGCTGCGACAACTCCGCGACCCTCTATTCGCAACGGATGGTCGAAGCCCACGGACTGGGCGACTTCTACTGCAACCGCCACCACCAGGACAGCCTTTCGCATACGGGGTGGGACTACGTCTCGGGGCTCGTGGCGAACGCCGTCCTCAAGACCTGGAGCCGGTATCCCGAGAAGAGTGCCTATTACGATGCGGTGAAGGCCTTCGCAGACAACAGCCTCGACGCGACGGGCGAGCACATCCGCAACGCCAAGGGCGGCGAGGCGCTGCGCCCGAGCAACATCGACGACCTGCCCGCTGGCAACATCTACTTCGCGCTCTACCGCGAGGAGCTGCGCCGCGGCCATGCCGAGGAGGCCGAACGCTACAAGCGGGCGGCGACCGTCATCCGCAACAAGCTCAAGTACGACCACGCCCGCATCGCCGAAGGACTGCCGGGGGCCGGCGGCTTCTTCCACAAGGCGATCTACCCGAACCAGATGTGGCTCGACGGCCTCTTCATGGGATCGCCCGTCTACGCCCAGTGGCAGCACTGCTTCGGCGATCCCGCCGACGAGGAGAGCTGGAGCGACATCGCACTGCAATTCAAGACGATCCATCGCTATACCTACGATGCCGAGAAACAGCTGAACTACCACGCCTGGTCGGCCACGCCCGAGGCGCCCGATTCGTTCTGGGCGCAGCGCGAGGGCGGGCACCGCGGCTGCAGCCGCGAGTTCTGGGCCCGCGGCATGGGGTGGTACTTCGCCGCGCTGGTGGACGTGCTGGAGTTCATGCCGCACGAACACACCGACCGCGCTGCACTGGAGGAGATTCTGCGGCAGGTGGCCGCGGGGCTGGCCCGCCGGCAGGATGCGGCATCGGGCGTCTGGTACCAGCTGCTGCAGTACGACGGCACGATGACGGGCGACGGCCGGGGCGACACGATCGACGGCCAGGTCTATAACGTCGGTACGCAGGCCAACTACCTCGAAGCCTCGGCGTCGTGCATCTTCACCTATGCTTATTTGAAGGGTATCCGGCTCGGCCTGCTCGACGAGGCGACTTACGGTCCGGTGGCCGAGAAGGCCTACGCCGGGCTGCTCAAGACCTTCCTCCGCGAGACGGAGCAGGGGCTCTCCATCGTGCAGAGCTGCGCCTCGGCCGGTCTGGGGCCTGCCAAGGACCCCTCGCGCACGGGGACGGCCAACTACTACCTGTGCGGCAAGGACGTCGGCCTGGCCGAGAACGAGGGCAAGGCGGTCGGCACCTTCATCCTCGCCTCGCTCGAATACGAGATGCGGTAGGGGAGTTGCTCTCCGGTGCTATTGTTGCATCCCGTTGTCGTTTCCGGCAGCGGGATGCGGCTTTTTTGTCGGGTGGGGGCGGGGCGCAGTTTGCGGCGGCTTCCTGCGAAGCCGCAAATTCAAAATTCAAGATTCAAAATTCAGAATTACGAATTCGGGCTGCAGCCTGCGGAGAACCGCTCGAAGCGGACCTGCGGGACGCGAGCTGCGGGCCTCCGCTGCCGGGAGGCTGCGGCCCGTACGGTCCTAACGGATCGGCCCTAACTCGAGACAAGCCCGCAGCCGAGCGGTGGGCGTGCACGAGCGGCCCTATGGGACGCGAAGATGCAGCCCTCCGCCCGGGGGCGGCTGCGGGCTGCCGACTGCTGCGCAGTCGAGTTTGCTGCAAAATATCTCGACGAAAATCGGCGGCTGCGGGCTGCTGCGCCCGTTCGGGCGCAAATTCAACATTCAAGATTCAAAATTAAATGGCTTTGCGGCCTGCATTCCGGTTCGGACCTCCGCCCCGGGAGGCTGCGGCCGCCGATCGCTGTGCGATCTGCCGCAAAAAAACTCAACCAACGAGCGGAGGCTGCGCCGCGCCATTCCTTGTCGTATCGGTTTCGTGCAAAAAAAACACCGGCCGCCACAATGGCGGCCGGCGCTCCGAGCCGGAATATCCGGGAATACCCGGAGAATACTCGGAAATATCCGAATATCCGGAATAGAAGATTCTTTAGATCAGTTTCAGATCCTTCTTGATCGCCTCGATCTTTTCATCGAGGGCGGCCAGCGTCTTGTCGAACTCTCCGACCGATGCGAGCGGCATCTTCACGCCGAAGTAGAACTTGATCTTGGGCTCCGTACCCGACGGGCGCACCGACACGAGCGTGCCGTCCTCGGTGAACCACTGGAGCACGTTGCTCTTGTCCTGCTCGATCGGGCGCTTCGCACCGCTCTTGAGATCGGTCTCTTCGAGCGTGAGGTAGTCGAGCACCTTCACGACGGGCGAGCCGACGATCGTCCGGGGCGGATTCTGGCGGAAATCGACCATCATCTGCTGGATGAGCTCGGCGCCCTCCTTGCCCTTGCGGACCACCGAGACGAGCCCCTCGCGGTAGAACCCGTACTGCACGTAGAGCTCCTGCAGCCACTCGTAGAGGGTCAGCCCCTTCGTCTCGAGCGCCCAGGCTGCTGCTTCGGCAGCCAGCGAGCAGGCCGACACGGCATCCTTGTCGCGGACGTAGTCGCCGGCCAGGTAGCCGAACGACTCTTCGCCGCCGCCGATGTAGGTCGTCTTGCCCTCGTTCTCGCGGATGATCTTGGCGATGTACTTGAAGCCCGTGAGGCAATCGTAGCACTTCACGCCGAAGTGTGCCGCCACGGCGTTGGCCATCTGCGACGTCACGATCGTCTTGACGACATACTGCTTGCCGTCGAGCTTGCCCAGCTCGGCCCAGCGCGTCAGCTGGTAGCTCATGAGGAGCACCAGCGTCTGGTTGCCGTTCAGCAGGACGTATTCGCCCTTCTTGTTGCGCAGCGCCACGCCGATGCGGTCCGAGTCGGGGTCGGTGGCCAGCACCAGATCGGCACCCTCGCGGGCGGCCAGGTCGATGGCCATCGACATCGTCTTGCGCTCCTCGGGATTCGGCGACTCGACCGTCGGGAAGTTGCCGTCCACAACGGCCTGCTCGGGCACGAGGTGCACGTTCGTGAAGCCGTACTTCTTGAGCGAAGCGGGAACCAGCCGAACGCCCGAGCCGTGGAGCGGCGTGTAGATGATCTTCATATCGTGGTGCTTGGCCACGCACTCGGGCGAGAGCGAAAGGGCATGCACCTTATTCAGATAGAGCTCGTCGAAATCCTCGCCGAGGATCGTGATGTTTTCGGGGTTCCTGCCCGTCAGAATCTGGTCGACGTCGGTGATCTTCGAAACCTCCTCAATGATGTTCTTGTCGTGCGGCGGGGTCACCTGCGCACCGTCGGTCCAGTAGGCCTTGTAGCCGTTGTACTCCTTGGGGTTGTGCGAGGCGGTGACGACGACGCCCGACTGGCACTTCAGCTCGCGGATCGCGAAGCTCAGCTCGGGGGTCGGGCGCAGCGCGTCGAAGAGGTAGACCGTGAAGCCGTTCGAGGCGAAGATGTCGGCCACGTGCTCGGCGAACTTGCGCGAATTGTTGCGGCTGTCGTGGCCGATCGCCACGCGGATCGGCTCGCCGGCGAAGTTCTTCTTCAGGTAGTTCGCCAACCCCTGCGTCGCCATGCCGACCGTATAGATGTTCATGCGGTTCGAACCCACGCCCATGATGCCGCGCAGGCCGCCCGTGCCGAATTCGAGATCCTTGTAGAAGCTCTCCACCAGCTCCTTATGATCGTTTTCGATCAATGCCTTGACCGCCGCTTTGCTCTCGGCGTCGTAGTTGCCGTCCAGCCACTGCCGGGCCTTTTGCATGACGGTCTGTTCTAATTCGTTTGCCATAGTCGATTGGTTTTACTTATAGTTAAAAGTCGATTGGTTCTAAATATCTATACGCAAATATAAGCATTAAAATCCGATTATTCAATATCAGCGAGTTAAATTTCGCTTGCAAAAAACACGCTGTTTTTCCATAGGAAAAAAAAAGATTATTTGCAACTCTTTTTTCGGAATCTTTTTGCAAAATTATTCACACCTTTGTCCCATCCAAAAGACCTGTTATTCTCCCATGTTCAACAACGCGCAGACATACAGCGACAAATGGCAGACGTGTCTCGACCGCATCAAATCCCAGACTTCCGCCGAGGAGTTCGAGAAGTGGTTCCGACCGATCGAAGCCATTGCTTTCGACGGAACGAAGCTGCGGCTGCGCGTACCGAACGAGAGTTACGTCAACCAGATCGAAAAGAATTACCTGTCGCTGCTGCGGCCGATCATTCTGCAGTGCTACGGCCAGCAGACGCAGCTGCACTACGCCGTGCCTCGCGTCGTGACGGCCGCGCCCGCCGCCGAGCAGGCGTCGGCAGGCCGCTTCGCCGCACCGGATCCGAAGATCAAGAATCCGTTCGTCATTCCGGGCATTCCGCGCCGGCTCAACATCGACCCGCAGCTGAGCCCCAACCTGACGTTCGACACCTTCATCGAGGGCGAGTGCAACCGCCTGGCCCGTTCGGCCGGCATGTCGGTGGCCGTGACGCCCGGCAACAACCCTTTCAACCCCCTTTATATATATGGTAACTCGGGGTTGGGCAAGACCCACATCGTGCAGGCCATCGGCCACGAGGTGCGGCAGCGCCATCCGGAGCTCTACGTGCTCTACGTCTCGATGAACAAATTCCAGGCCCAGTTCCAGACGGCCTACAAGAACGGCGAGATACCCGACTTCATCCACTTCTACCAGATGATCGACGTGCTCATCATCGACGACATCCAGGAGCTGACCGGCAAGCCGGGGACGCAGAACGCTTTCTTCAACATCTTCAACCACCTGCAGTTGGCCGGCAAACAGCTGATCCTCACTTCGGATAAGCCGCCCATCGAGCTCAAGGACATCGAGCAGCGCCTGCTCACCCGCTTCAAGTGGGGCCTCTCGGCGCCGATGCAGCTGCCCGACTACGAGACGAAGGTCAAGATCATCCGCGCGAAGGCCGAGCGGCTTGGCGCGCAGATCTCGGACGAGGTGGTGGCCTACCTGGCGGAGAACATTTCGGCCAACGTCCGCGAGATCGAGGGGGCCCTCTCCTCGCTGGTGGCCAACGCTTCGTTCCTCGGTCGCAAGATCACCACGTCGCTGGCCAAGGAGATCCTGAAAGTCTACGTGAAACTCTACCAGAAGGAGATCACGATCGAGCAGATCATCCAGGTGGTTTGCGAGCACCTGAACATCGATTTCGAGCGGTTCAACTCGACCGAGCGCACGCGCGAGATCGCCCAGGCCCGCCAGATCGCCATGTACCTGGCGAAACAGCACACCAAGGCGCCGCTGACGACGATCGGAGCTGCCATCGGCGGCCGCAACCACGCTACGGTGCTCCACTCGTGCAAGGCCGTCTCGAACCTGCTCGAAACCGACAAGCAATTCCGCCGCCAGGTCGAGGAGATCGAAAAAATGGTGCTGGCGCATTAGTGCGGCCGGGGGGGGGCATTGCGTGGGCCGGAAAGCACACGGGGCAATTGGAGGGCCTTGGGTGCTGCAACTGGAGGGGAGCTGAAAGAAACAGGGCTGCGGCCGGTAAGAGCGTCGGGTGCGGCCGGCACGAAAACGGACAAGGAGCCGATCCGGCCGAAGCGGGATTGGCTTTTTTGTTTGGTGCACTCGCCTCGAAAAGGAGCGCCGCAAGCCGGGATCCCGACGGTATAATCGGCTCCTCCATTGAAAAATACGGCAGATAACCGATGGACCAACCCAAACTCGAACGCCTGCTGCGTCTTATGAAGCTGCTGACGGCCAACACGACCTACACGGTCGATCAGCTGGCCGAACGGCTCTCCATGTCGCGCCGCACCGTCTACCGCTACATCGACACCTTCCGCGAGGCGGGTTTTCTCATCAAGAAGACGGGTGACTGCATCCGGCTCGACAAAGCCTCGCCGCACTTCCGCGATATTTCCGAGCTGGTCCATTTCACCGAAGAGGAGGCGCACATTCTCAAGAGCGCCATCGAAAGCATCGACGATACGAACCTGCTGAAACAGAACCTCAAGCGGAAGCTTTACGCCGTCTACGACAACAAATCGCTGGCCGACACGGTGGTCCGCGGCAAGCATGCGCCGAACATCCGCCGGCTGGTCGAGGCGATCGGGGAGGAGCGGCAGGTGGTGCTGCACGACTACCAGTCGGCGCACGGTGCCGCTGTCCGCGACCGGCGCGTCGAGCCCTTCTCTTTCACGACCAACTACGTGCAGGTGTGGTGCTACGACCTCGGGGACGACCGGTGCAAGCTCTTCAAGACGGCCCGCATCGGCAGCGTCGAGCTGTTGGAGGCGCCGTGGGAGCACGCCGAAGCGCATCGGGAGGGCTTCATCGATCCCTTCCGGCTGCATGGCGAGGTGCGCTACCGCGTACGGCTCGAACTGGGGCTGCTGGCCTGCAACCTCCTCTGCGAAGAGTATCCGTTGGCCGAACGCGACCTCACGCCGCTCGGCGAGGGGCGCTGGCTGCTCGATACCGAGGTGGCCGGCATGGCCGGCGTCGGCCGCTTCGTCGCAGGACTGCTCGACGACATCCGCATCGTCGAGGCCCCCGAGCTGACCGCCTACCTGCACGATTATTTGGAGAAACACCGCATCTGAACGTGTCAGGCCTTCTTGAAGGCCTTCCTTCCTTGTTCTTCGGAATGGCCGGCTGCAGCCGGCAGACGAAAAATCCGCCCGACGTCTAAAAAAAATATCGCTGTGTCACAACCTGACACAAACCCGCCGTTCCTTTGTATCGTCAAACCGAATGTTACACCTTTTCAAACGAACTGCGATTATGGGAACGGCTTACACGATCTGCTGCAAACACTGCGGCGCACGCTTCAACCACTCGTCCGATGCCGGCTACGGCTTTCTGCCCCGCTGCGTAGGGTGCGGCCCCCGGGGCGGCTATGTCGAAACCGAGACGGCGATCCGCTGTCCGGCCTGCCACCGCCGGCTGAATGCCACCCGCGAAGAGTTCGACGAGCAGGTCGAAGTGACCTATTCGTGGGATTGAGCGGCCGCCGGCGAAAAAATGGCGGCGAAAGGGTAGGAATCGGCAAAATTTTCGTACCTTTGAGGGTACGTATACCCGCGGATTCCGCCGGCTGACAGCCCTTTCGTCTTGCGGCCGGGCTCGCAGCGGCGGTCCCTGGCCGACGGTGCGGCCGGTATTGCGGCCCGCCCCCGAAACGGGCGGAATCCGAAAGAGAACGAACTGAAAACAGATAAGAAAAAGACAGGAGAATATGGCAGAAAAAACACAGGTAAATCCCGACAAGCTGAAGGTGCTCAACGCCGTCATGGCCAAGATCGAGAAGGACTTCGGCAAAGGGTCGATCATGCGCATGAACAGCGAGGAGGTGAACGACGTACCGGTCATCCCGACCGGCTCCGTCACGCTCGATATGGCACTCGGCGTGGGCGGCTACCCGAAGGGACGTATCATCGAGATTTTCGGTCCCGAGTCGTCGGGTAAGACCACGCTGGCGATCCACGCGATCGCCGAGGCGCAGAAAGCGGGCGGCATCGCCGCTTTCATCGACGCCGAGCACGCCTTCGACAGCTACTACGCCCAGAACCTCGGCGTAGACGTCGACAACCTGTTGATCTCGCAGCCCGACAACGGCGAGCAGGCGCTTGAAATCGCCGACTCGCTGATCCGGTCGAGCGCTATCGATATCATCGTCATCGACTCGGTGGCGGCGCTGACGCCGAAAGCCGAAATCGAGGGCGAGATGGGCGACTCGAAGATGGGTCTGCAGGCCCGCCTCATGTCGCAGGCGATGCGCAAGCTCACGTCGAGCATTGCCAAGACCAAGACGGTCTGCATCTTCATCAACCAGCTGCGCGACAAGATCGGCATCGTCTACGGCAACCCCGAGACGACCACCGGCGGCAATGCGCTGAAGTTCTATGCCAGTGTCCGCATCGATATCCGCCGCGTCTCGGTTATCAAGGACGGCGAGGAGCAGCTCGGCACGCGCACCCGCGTGAAGGTCGTCAAGAACAAGGTGGCGCCTCCGTTCCGCCGGGCCGAGTTCGACATCATGTTCGGCGAGGGCATTTCGAAGATCGGCGAGATCATCGACCTCGGTGTCGATTACGGCGTCATCAAGAAGGCGGGTTCGTGGTACTCCTACAAAGACAAGAAGATCGGCCAGGGCCGCGATGCGGTCAAGGATCTGCTCAAGCAGGATGCCGACCTCTGCGCCCGGATCGAGGCCGAGCTGCGTGAGGCGATGAAGGCCGACCGCGAAGGAATGCGCGGAGGGGCGCAGGGAGCGGCAGCCGCTGCACCGGCGGCTTCGGCTGGCGCGGCCTCTCCGGCTGCGGAAGAGTAGCGCGGAAGATCGCTGCAGCACACGGAACGACCGACGCGTCGGTTTCGCCTATAGGGGCGGAACCGGCGCTGTCCGGTTTCGGCGTTTGGCGGCCGGCGGATGAAAAGACGCTCCGATGTTTTGTCGCGAAAAAGGAGGGGTGGGCTGCAGCTTGCGAAGGGACCGCACGAGCGGACGCGAGCTGCGGGCCTTCGCGGGGCGAAGCTGTGGCCCGCTGCGGTTCCCTGCAGGAACCGCGAATGAAAATAAAAATTCTGCAGCTTTGCTTTACTCGGGTCGCAGCCTGCGGAGGGCGCGCGACGTTAAGGAGCTGCGGGCCTCCGCCGCCGGGAGGCTGCGGCCCGCACGACCTCAGCGAGGTCGATTTTAGTCGCAAGGAAAGCCCGCAGCCGAGCGGACGGGCGTGCGACGCAAAGGAGCAGCCCTCCGCCCGGGGGCGGCTGCGGGCTGCTACGGCTCCTTACCGGAGCCGTGCATTGACCTTTTGGCCGCAGTTTGTGAAAGAACTGTACGAAACGGGACGCGAGCATGCAACCCTCCGCCCGGGGGCGACTGCGGGCTGCCGGTCTTGACGGACCGAAACAGCGCTGCAGGCTGCCGACGTCTACGACGTGGAAAAACTGACACCGGCACGCCACACAATACGAAAGAGATACAAGCAAGACAGCATACAAACATCGCCACCATGAACTACACGGCCGAGGACGAACAGTTGATTAAGGAGAAGTGGGAGGAGCTGCTCTACTCCTGCACGAACATCTGTAAGAACGACGAGGACTGGAACTTCATCAAGCGTGCCTTTTTCCTGGCGAAGGAGGCGCACCAGGGGGTCCGCCGCCGTTCGGGCGAACCCTACCTGCTGCACCCGATCGCCGTGGCCCGGATCGTCATCGACGAAATCGGCCTGGGCGTCAAGTCGGTCGTTGCAGCGCTGCTGCACGACGTGGTGGAGGACACCGAATACACGGTCGAGGATATGGAGCGCATCTTCGGCCCGAAGATCGCCTCGATGGTCGACGGCCTCACGAAGATGTCCGGCGTCTTCAACGCCGACACCTCCGAGCAGGCCGAATATTTCCGCAAGGTGCTGCTGACCCTCTCGGACGACGTGCGCGTCATCCTCATCAAGATCGCCGACCGCCTGCACAACATGCGCACCCTCGGCTCGATGCCGCTCAACAAGCAGATCAAGATCACGGGCGAGACGATCTACCTCTTCGCACCGTTAGCCTACCGGCTGGGGCTCTACTCGATCAAGAGCGAGCTCGAAGACCTCTGCATGAAGTACCGCTTCCCGCAGCAGTATGCCGAGATTCAGGCCAAGCTGGCCGAGAGCGAAGCCTCGCGCCGCGAGTACATCGACAAGTTCAACGCCCCGATCATCGCGGCGCTGGACCGCGACGGCATCAACTACGAAATTTCGGGCCGCGTGAAGAGCATCTACTCGATCTGGAGCAAGATGCAGCGCAAGCAGATTCCCTTCGAGGAGATTTACGACCTCTTCGCCATCCGCATCGTTTTCCAGGCGCTGCCGTTCCCCTCGGAGAAGACCCAGTGCTGGCAAATTTACTCGACGATCACCGACATCTACACCCCGAAGCCCGACCGGCTGCGCGACTGGATCTCGATGCCGAAAGCCAACGGCTACGAGGCGCTGCACTCGACCGTGATGGGACCCGACGGCGTCTGGGTCGAGGTGCAGATCCGCACGCAGCGCATGGAGGACATCGCCGAACGCGGCTTCGCCGCCCACTGGAAATACAAGCAGGCGACCATCTCGCAGGACGAGGACGAGTTCGACCAGTGGCTCAAGCAGATTCGTGCGGCACTGAACAGCCCGACCGAGAATGCGGTCGATTTTTTAGACAACTTCAAACTCTCGCTCTACACCGACGAGATCGTCGTCTTCACGCCGAAGGGCGAATCGCGCAAGATGCCCTACGGCTCTACGGCGCTCGACTTTGCCTACGATATCCATTCGAAGATCGGCAACAGCGCCATCGGCGCCAAGATCAACCACGAGCTGAAACCCATCACGACGCAGATTCAGAGCGGCGACCAGATCGAGATCATCACCGCCGACAACGCCCGTCCGAAAGCCGAATGGCTCGATCTGGTTACGACGACCAAGGCTCGCACCTCGATCAAGAGCTTCCTCAAACGCGAGCGCCAGAACAACATCGAGCGCGGCATGCGGATGCTCGAAGCGAAGATGCAGGAGCTGAATATCCAGCTCAACGGCTACACCCTGCGCAAGGTGATGCCTGCCTACGAGAGCCGGAACAAGGAGGAGCTCTACACCAAGATCGGCGCCGGCATCGTCGATCTGAAGGACCTCGATAATATCCTAAAGGAAAATTCAAAGCGCAAGATATTGAAATTTTGGACCTTTCTGATTCCACATAAAGAAAAGAAGGAGGTCGGGGAGGAGCTTGCCGCGGACGACGTGACGACGGTCGGCACGTCCGAAAAGGCGGGCGGTCCGCAACAGTTCGAGGTGGCGGCCTGCTGCCATCCGATTCCGGGCGACAAGGTGATCGGGTACCACGACCCGGTGACCGACAAGATCATCGTCCACAAAGCGAGCTGCGACGAACTGAACCGCCTGGCGGCGCAGCACGGCAAGAACATCGTCAAGGAGGAGATCCGCTGGTCGCACGAGAAGGCGATGTCCTACCTCGTGACGGCCGAACTGCGCGGCATCGACCGCAAGGGAATTTTGCTGGAGGTGGCCCGCATCATCAGCGACGATTTCAACATCAACATCCGCGAGATCAACATCAAGAGCCACGCAGGCATCTTCGAGGGCAACCTGAGCCTCTATGTCAAGGATGCCGAGAGCCTGAACGCCGTTCTGGACAAGTTGCGGCAGATCAAAGGCCTCGAAACCGTCAAACGCATACTCAACTAATCGGCAAGCACTATGGAGGATCTGTTCAACATCATCGTCGGCGCATTCGCCCTGTTCTACCTTGTCTCCAGCGCCAAAAAGAAGCGCCGTCAGCAGGCGGAGAGCGGAGAAGAGGAGCCCGGACAACGCCCGGTCGCCCCGTTCGGACCCTTCGGGCCTTTCGAACCGTTCGGTCCGCAGCCGCAGGAGGCACCCGATGAAGTCCTTCCCCCGCACCGTCCGCATCCGATCCGGCAGGCGGCGCAGCGCGTGCGAACGACTGTCCCGGCGGCCGACCCGGCCGGATCGGCTGAGGAGTTCCGGAAGCCTGCCGGCAGGAGGGCGACGCCGTACGGCGATGTTTCGAAGCCCTTCGGCGAGGAAGCTCCGGGGCCGTTCGGAGAAGCTTCGATGCCGTTCGAGACGGTTTCGACCCCGTTCAGCGAGGATTTAACGCCGTTCGGGAATAGGGTAGCGACCGCCCCCGATTCGGTCGTATCGGGCCGCAAACCGGCCTGGAAACAGGAGCGGCATGCCGCGGCGAAACCGATTGAAAAGGCCTCGCTGCAACCGGCCGACACTGGCGGACAGACCGCCCAGCCGGCAGCCGAAGAGCGGCACGAAGCGATCCGCTCGTTCGATCCCGAACGGGCCGTCATCTACGCCGAAATTCTGCAGCCCAAATTCAAGGAGTACGAATAGAGCCGCCTGGCACCGGCCTGCGGGATCGCATTGCCGATCGCTGCAAGGGGGAGCCGTAGCGGCCCGGCCAGAAGAGAGTATTATCAACCAATATAAAAAGAGATGGCAACGATTTTTTCACGCATCATCGCCGGCGAGATTCCGTCGTACAAGATCGCCGAGAACGCGAACTATTACGCATTTTTAGACATCAACCCGCTGACGAAGGGGCACACGCTCGTCGTGCCGAAACAGGAGGTGGACTATCTGTTCGATCTGGACGACCGGACGCTGGCCGACATGATGGTTTTTGCCAAGCAGGTCGCCGCCCGAATCAAGCGGGCTACGGGCTGCGCGAGGGTAGCAGTCGTCGTTTTGGGGCTGGAAGTACCGCATGCGCACATCCATTTGATTCCGATCAACAGCGAAAAGGAGGTCGATTTTCATCGGGAGAAGCTCCATTTGACGCCGGAAGAGTTCACAGAAATCGCCGCTTCGATCCGCGGTTGATAGGGCTGTTTACAACTTTATAAATACTTGTTCCTTAATCGGGTAGTGAGTTATCAACACTACCCGATTCTTTTATATTTAACATAATGTATGCCGATCGCAAAATCCGGTTGAAAAACGATCGATCGCCCATGTTGGAAAAGGTTATTTTACGGAATTTTCACAGGAAAGGGTAGGCGAATTTACATCTGTAAACAAGCAAACAGTGTTGCAGGAAGTCTTATTTATTATAAATGTAAATCAATAAAGATTAGCAAGGCTGTTAATAGTTACAAAACGCCAAATTGGCGATAGGGGAGGTATCGGGCCGATTCGATCTTGAATAGTCCAGATTAAATCGTTGAATAAATGAGTATGCGTATTGAGATAATCAGTTTATTACTGAAAACATATCAAGTGAAACTTTGCGGCGATCGCGGTAAAACCATATAAAACGCTTGTTGTAATCCTATTAATGTATTTTGATATAATATTATTCTGTTTACCAGTATATTGATGCATTTTACTTCAACTTGAATTGGATGACCGGATGAGGTGCTTATTTAACCGTATTATTTCTTTGACAAATGTAAACTTTATCGACAGTTATTAACATTTTACAAATCGCCAATTTATTTGTTTTACAAAAGAAAAGTGTTTATATTTGTAAAAAAAAATGGCGATATGCAGGACAAATTGCGCGATTTGATGAAAAGCGAGGGATTGAAGTCGGGACAGCTTGCCGAACTGCTCGGGATCAATCCGGCGGGTATCTCCCATATTCTGGCCGGCCGCAACAAGCCGAGCTTCGAGCTGCTGCAAAAAATTCTGCGACGCTTTCCGCAGCTCAATCCCGACTGGCTGCTCGTCGATCGCGGCCCGATGTATCGGACACTTTCCGACACGCGCGACACACCCGACAATCCCGATGCGAACGACGGAGCGGCCGCCCGCTCCGCAACATTGAATGACACGGCACGAGCTTCCGATCTTTTTGGAGCTGCAGACGGTCCCGGCAGTACACAAACGCCATCGGCGAAGGCAGTTGTTCCGCTGCCAAACGGAGCGACAGCGCCGCTCTTTCCGGTCGGCGGCAGCCGGCGCGTCGCCCGCGTCGTTCTTTGCTACGAGGACGGCACCTTCGAAAGTTATGCCCCGAAGAGCGAATAACGAAGGTAATTTTGATTTAATAATCTCCTTGCGATGTAGCCTGTTTCGCCGGTTGCCGGGTGTCATGTAGCAAATTTCGACATCGCAGAGATGTCTGCGAGCGTTGTTTCGGTCGTGCTGCGACCGGCAACCAGCAGCCGCCCCCGGGTGGAGGGCTGCTCCGGTCAAATTCGCTTTCGCAGGGCTCGCCCTTGCTGCTATTAATTTTGAATATTGAATTTTGAATTCTGAATTTGCGGTTCCGGAAAGGAGCCGCAGCGGGCCGCAGCCTCCCGGTGGCGGAGGCCCGCTGCTCGCGTCCCGCTGGTCCGCTCCTGCGTGCGCTCCGCAGGCTGCGTCCCGATCGGGCTGCTAATTTTTCATTTGCGCCTGTAGGGCGCAGCGGGCAGTAGCTTCGCCCCGCGAAAGCCCGCACTTCGCGTCCCGCAGGTCCGCTCGTGTGTCCTTCGCAAGAGCTGCGACCCGAATTTGATTTTGGATATTTCTTTTGCCTTTGGCGTCGCAGCGTGCTCGCAGCTTGCGCCCCGAGAACGTACGGGACGCCGACATTTTACCCGCAGGTGCAGCGGCCGGAACTTAATTATGTAAAATAACAGATCTGTACAAATGAAATAATATTTATATTATGTTAAATTATTGGCGAAGAAATACCCACCGGAGTACATACATCCTTATACCCCCCCCATACCGATCTTTGAATAAATTTCTACAGCTTGTTATGGTGTGTTGTAGGACGCAAGAGTTTAGTTTTCTGGGTGATTGCTGTCGGCGCTTGGACCTACGGTGTGTCAGGCGCAGGGCAACGCCTGCAATTTCGCCGGGCGGCGCAAGCGCTCACGGCGCTGTCGTTTCGCCTCGAATAGACGAACAGCTTCCGGCATGCAGCATCCGCGAATTGTCGCTTATGAAAAATCGGATTTCTATGAAATTGAAAAACAATTTATTTCTGTATTTCGGCAAGTCTGGATTGAAACCTGCATTTCCCTTTCCCTCACTTGGTCCGAATCCGGCAGGATCGATGAATCTTTCGGCAGAATCGGATACTCGGCGTGTTCCGGCGCCATTATCTTTGTATCATCATATATATATATGAAACCGAACCGCACACTTTCATTTCTGAAAACGGGCGTCTTTGCAATGATCGGCCTGCTTCTGGCGGGAGGCTGCGCGTCCCGAAAATGTTTTACGATTTCGGCCGAAATGGCCGGACTGCAGGCGGGCGATACGTTGCTGTTCACGCAGTGCCGCGCCAGCGACTATACCGTCCTTGCGACCGATACGTTGATCGCCGTCCGCAGCGGAGGGTTCGACTACGTCAGCCGACCGATCGAGGATCTGGGGATGTTCATCCTCTCCTACTGCCCCGCCCATGCCGAACCGCTCGTCTATTGCCATCGTGGACGCCGTTTTTACACCGGTCCCGGAGAGCGCCTGACGTTCGACGGAACCACCGAATACTACCCTGCCATGCGGATCCGCGGCGGGATGTACGATGATCCGCGCCTGCAGCGCATCTTTTTTTTGGAGGACAGCCTCGCCATCGAATCCAACCGCGCCTACCGCAAACTCTTTGCAGCCCGGCAACGGGGCGACCAGGATTCGGTATCGTATTACGTGGACCGCTATCTCGAGGTTAACAGCCGCAGCGAGTATCGCGATCTGCTTCGACAATTCGTCGCGAGCGCCGACGACAGTCCCTATGCCGCTGCCGAATACCTGGAAACGTTGCATCGTGTCTCATTGGATGAGGCGCAGGAGCGCTACGGCCGTTTTACGCCCGAGGTGCGCCAATCTTCGTTCGGACGTGAATTAGAACGCATGCTCGGTATTCTGCGGAACATCGAACCGGGAAATACCCCCTCGGAATTCACCGTAAAAACTTACGACGGCCGGACGATCCGCCTTTCGGATTACCGGGGCAAATACCTGTTGCTCTACCACTGGGGTTACTGCCCGGGAACGGCCTGGGTGCATCCGTTGCTGCTCAATCTCTACGAACGGTTCCACAAGGGCGGCTTCGAGGTGCTCGGGTTTACGAATCTGGATATGGACCAACTCCCCGATGAATGGGAGGAGATGGAAGATTTCCGCCCCGTGCGGAACCATCCGTGGCCGACGGTCCATACGACCGATCCTGCGAACGCCTTTATCAAGGAGGATTATTACTTCTGCGGCGTGCCGATCCTGATGCTGATCGGTCCCGACGGAAGAACGTTGTTGCGCGGATTTACGGAGCAGTACAAACCGCTCAAGGAACTGTTGAAAGAGCGGATCGGAGAGTAGCCGGTATATCTACAGTGGGAACCGGCCTTGCAGGAAGGTCGATGTTTTTTCCGATTTTTAGGATCGTGAATTTACGGCTTCGAAAAGAAGCCGCAGCGGGCCAGAGCTTCGCCCCCGCAAAGGCCCGCCGCTCGCCTACTGTCTGTGCGCGGCCCTTTGCAAGCCGAACCCCTAACCCGGCTGACTGCGCCTCCGGGGCGCTTCGCCCAGACCCTGAACCGCCCAGCCCATGAACCGGGGATCCTGGCGCCGAATTTGCGACAGCGAGGCCGCATGAACATGAAATAGGGATACAAAAAAAGGGTGAGCTCCTTATATCGCACCGCTACAACCGCATACCCTTGCTCGATTCCTCGCCTGGGGGGTTCTGCAGGAGCTGGTCGTATAAGACTCACCCGAGCACAAAAGTAGAAAAATTTCCCTATCTTTGCAAAAAAATCATCGAAATGCTGCAAAAATCTTTTCGAAAAACCCTTTTAACCCTCTTTTCGGCCGCTGTGGCGCTCGGTGCGGTGCTTGCGTTCGTCGGGATCATCCAGTTCCGCGGGAATGCCCTGAAAGAGCCCTGCGAACTCTATGTGAGTCGAAATGCCGACTACCGGATGCTGACCGACTCGCTGCTGCCGCATCTGCGTCACAAGCTCGCTTTCCGCCTTTACGCCAAGCGGTTGCAGCTGTCCGAAAACTTCAAGCCGGGGCACTATGCACTGCAGCCGAAGATGAACGTCATCGAGGTGGTGCGCACGCTGAAGCTGGGATTGCAAACCCCTGTACGGGTGACGATGAACAACGTCCGCACGATGCCGCAGCTGGCCGGCAAGCTGGCGGGACAGATCGATGCCGATTCGGTCGAGCTGCTGCGGACCCTGACCGCCCCCGAGACAGCTGCGCGGGTGGGCTTCGACAGCCTCACGCTCTTCTCGATGTTTCTGCCCGACACCTACGAGTTGTGGTGGACGACGACGCCCGACGAACTGGTCGATCGCATGAAGCGCGAATACGACCGTTTTTGGAGCGGCGCGCGCGACGAAAAGCGCAACCGCTCGGGCCTTTCGCGCCTCGAAGTGATGACCCTCGCCTCGATCGTCTACGAGGAGACGCGCCAGACGGACGAGATGGCGCGCGTGGCGGGCGTCTATATCAACCGCCTGCGCAAGGGTATGCCGCTGCAGGCCGATCCGACCATCAAATACGCCATGCAGGATTTCAAGCTGCGCCGCATCCTGCACAAACACCTCAAGACTCCGTCGCCCTACAATACATATATTAATAAAGGACTGCCCCCTTCGCCGATCTGCATGCCGGGCAAGAATGCCATCGAGGGGGTTCTCGACTTCGAGCGGCACGACTACCTCTTTTTCTGCGCCCGACCGACCTTCGACGGACACCACAACTTCGCCCGAACCTATGCCGAGCACAAACGCAATGCCCGGGCCTATGCCGCGGAGCTGAACCGGCGGAAGATTCGGTAGTCCGATTGGCCGCTCGGCTGAATGCCTGGGAGGCCCCGTCAGCTTATCCTGCGGAGCTCGCGTTGGACCCTCCTGCCTGACCTTGTTCGAGAGCTCCAGCTGGCCCTCCGCCGGGTTCCCCGCTGTATCTTTAGCAGGCCTCTCCGGACTTCCGCCGCATCGACCGTTGGACCTTAGCAAGGACCTTCCGCCGGAGCGCCTCCCCCGCTCTCCCCTGGCACGAGTAGCCCTACCCTGCCGACGCTCATTCCCGTCGTACGAACGGGGTGAAAAGCAATAAAAAGCCTGCCGAATGCGGCGTCGGATGCGGTTAGCTGAAATAAAAATCGTATCTTTGTCCGATGGGAATCCTCTGCGGAAAGCCTTGGAAATACCGAATCGAAAACATGATCAAGATAACGGATATGAAAGAGTCTTCATTTTGGAACGATGCCGCCAAATGCGGTGCCGTCCTCGGCGTGCTGCTGGCCGCCTCGACGTTGTTCGAAACTTATGCGGTCCTCGCGGGAAGCAGCACCCTCATGGGGTTGATGGTCCTGGAGTTCGTGGCCGTCGTCATCCTGCACTACGTGCTGCTGCACCGCTATACGAAGCGTTACGGTTTCAACTGCTATCCCGTCGAGGAGGGTTTCCCCTTCTCGAAAGCCTACGGCTACATCCTGCTGCTTTCGGCCTTCGCCGGCGTGATCGTCGGGGTCGTGCAGGCGATCAACCTCCATGCAGTCATCGGTTACGAGACCTACATGGAGCGCTATCTTGCTGCTATGCAGGATTATCTGGCGCAGTCGGGCAATGTCTCGACCTCGATGGAGCCGATGATGGCGCAGCTCTTCGCCAAACTCAAGGCTGCGGAGGCGCCCTCGCTGCTGCAGACTTTCTGGGGGTCGCTGTGGTCCAGCCTGCTCTACGGCCTTGTTTTCGGTCTCATCATCGCGGGCGTGCTGTCGCGTGCCCCGAAACCCTTCGCCGACGGGACGGAGAAGTCCGACAACGAGTAACGCTGCATGCAGTCGCTGGATATATCGGTGGTCGTTCCCCTCTACAACGAGGCGGAATCGCTGCCCGAACTGGTGGCCTGGATCGACCGCGTCGCGACCTCGAACGCCCTCTCCTACGAGGTGATTCTGGTCGATGACGGTTCGTCGGACGATTCGTGGCGCGTCGTCGAAGAGTTGAAGGCCCGCTACCCTGCCGTGCGCGGCATTTCGTTCCGCCGCAACTACGGCAAGTCGCCTGCCCTCTACTGCGGTTTTGCCGCGGCCGAGGGGGAGGTGGTCTTCACGATGGATGCCGATCTGCAGGATTCGCCCGACGAAATTCCGGAGATGCGGCGCATGATTCTCGAAGAGGGGTACGACTTGGTTTCGGGATGGAAGAAGCGGCGCTACGATCCGATCGGCAAACGGTGGCCGAGCAAGTTTTTCAACTTCACGGCGCGCATCGCCTCGGGCATCCGGCTGCACGACTTCAACTGCGGACTGAAGGCCTACCGCCGCAAGGTGGTCAAGTCGATCGAGGTCTACGGCGAGATGCACCGCTTCATCCCGATTCTGGCCCGGCAGGCGGGGTTCCGCCGCATCGGCGAGAAGGTGGTCGAACACCATGCCCGCAAGTACGGCCGTTCGAAATTCGGGCTGGAGCGTATGATCAAGGGGTATCTGGATCTGATTTCGGTCCTCTTCATGTCGCACTTCGGCCGCTCGCCCATGTACCTCTTCGGATCGCTCGGCACGCTCATGTTCCTGCTGGGCGGCGGCACGACGCTCTGGATCATCGCCGCCAAGCTGTGGAAACAGGCGCACGACCTGCCGCTGCGGGCTGTCACGGAGCAGCCGCTGTTCTACCTGGCGCTGCTTACCGTCGTGCTCGGCGTGCAGCTTTTTTTGGCGGGCTTCCTGGGCGAAATGATCAACCGCACATCGGGCGATCGCAACAACTATTTGATCGACAAAACGATTTAGAGGTATGATACAACGCATTCAAACCCTGCATCTGCTGGCCGCGACGCTCCTGGCGGCTGTGATGCTTTTCGTCCCGCTGGCCTGGTTCGGCGATTACGGGCGTACCGTTACGATGTACGCGTTCGACGTGCGGAGCGAACTGCAGACCGGTGCCGAGGGGGCCGGAGAGCTGGCGGCAGCTCCGATTGCGGAGGCTTCGGCCGCTCCGGTCGCTCCGGTTGCCGGGGAAACGCTCTTTTCCGATCCGATGCCCCCCTATTTGGGTATTCTGCTTGTGCTGGCTGCGCTGCTGCCGCTGGTGACGATCTTCCTTTTCCGCCGCCGGCTGCTGCAGATTCGCCTTTGCGCCGTCGAAATGGTGCTGCTCATCGGTGCGCTCGTTATGGAGGCCGTCTACTATTTCCGCCTCAAGGCGCTCTTCGCCGATCTCGCTGCGACGGCAGCGCATGCTTCGTTGAAGCTGCCGATGATTTTTCCGCTGTTGGCGCTGTTTTTCGTCTTCCTCGCTTCGCGAGCCATCTTTCGGGATGAAATGCTCGTGCGTGCGGCCGACCGGATCCGGTAACGGTTCGGAAGGGACGAACGGAAACGGGTCGAAGCGGTGCTTCGATCCGTTTTTTTACTGTTTTGTAGCGCCGCAGCTTGTAGCCGAAGTTGCGAGCGCTTCGCAGTCTGCGGCCCGAAGGGGCAGGCAGATGTGCTTAAGTTTGAATCATGAATTTGCGGCTTCCGCTGAAGCCGCTGCAGCCCGCAGCCACCCCCGGGCGGAAGGCTGCAACTCGTATTCTGCAGGTTCACTCGTGCAGACTTCGACTGCGGGCTTTTTTTGCAGCGGATCAATCGCGCAGCGATTGGCGGGCCGCAGCCTCCGGCGGCGGAGGCCCGCAACTCCTTACCAGTCGAGCGTGCCCCCGCAGGCTGTGTCCCGAGTTTGAATATTCACCCGAGCGGGCAGTCCCCGTTTGCTGCAATTTCATTTTTAATTCTGCTTTTGCGGTTTCAACGAAACCGCAAAAGCCCGCAGCCGCCCCTTGGCGGAGGGCTGCTCCTCTAAAGTCGCAGGCCCCCCGCTCGGCTGCGGGCTTGCCTCGAGCTGGAATCGGTCCGTCAGGACCGAGCGGGCCGCAGCTTCGCCCGGCGAAGGCCCGCCACTCGCTTACCGCTCGTGCGCGTCCTTCGCAAGCTGCGACCCGAATTTGATTTTGAATATCGGCCTTGCAAAGGCCGAGCGGGCCGCAGCCTCCGGCGGCGGAGGCCCGCAGTTCGTTGCCGAACTTGCGTGCGCTCCGCAGGCTGTAGCCCGGAACCGGAATACAGACTGCTATTTAATTTTGAATTCTGAATTCGCACCTGTAAGAGCGCGAGCAGCTCCCCTGCCCTGCCCCGAAACAACAAGCCCGACCGCCGCAATGGACGATCGGGCTTGTAAAAAGGTGCAATATCCTTACTCGTAAAGGCCCGATTTGAGCCGATCGACCTCCTCGCGCGTCAGGAAGCGCCAGGCGCCGCGCTTGAGGTTCTTCTTCGTCAGGCCCGCATAATAGACGCGGTCGAGCTTCGTCACGGCATAGCCGAGGAACTCGAACATGCGGCGGACGATGCGGTTGCGGCCCGAGTGGATCTCGATGCCCACCTCCTGCTTGTTCTCTTTCAGGTAGGAGATCTCGTCGGCGAAAATTTCGCCGTCTTCGAGTGTGATCCCCTCCGTCAGGCGGTCCATGTCGGCCCGCGTAAGCGGCTTGTCGAGTGACACCTGGTAGATCTTCTTCTTACGGTACGAGGGGTGCGTGAGGGTCTTCGTCAGGTCGCCGTCGTTCGTGAAGAGCAGCAGCCCCACCGAGTTCTTGTCCAGACGGCCGACCGGATAGATCCGCTCCGTGCAGGCGCCCTTGACCAAGTCCATCACCAGCTTGTCGGCGTGCGGATCCTCTAAACTCGTCACGTAACCCTTCGGTTTGTTCAGTACGAGGTAGACCTTCTTTTCGCCCTGCACGCGGCTGTCGTTGAACTTCACCTCGTCGGTCGGCTTCACCTTCGTGCCCAGCACCGTGACGATTTCACCGTTCACCGTCACCAATCCCGCCGTGATGTAATCGTCCGCTTCGCGACGCGAGCAGAGACCCGACTGCGCCAGAAAACGGTTCAGACGCATCTCGCCCGAGAGGGGTTCGGCCGCGAATTTCGGATAGCTGCGCGGCCGTTCGTCTTCGCGCTTGCCGAAGGGCTTCCCGCCCTGATGCTTGCCGAACGGCTTGTCGCCGGATCGCTTCGCGCCGAATTTCCGGTCGCCGTAGGATCTCCCGTTGTGCGGGCGATCCCCGAAGCGGTTGTCGCCGAAACGCGGCTCGCCATAGGGGCGTTCCGCACTTCCCTCGCTGTTCGCTTCGTCGCCGTAGGCGGGTTTTCCGTAGGGGCGTTCGCCATAGGGCTTCGATCCATACGGTTTGGCGCCGTAAGGCTTGCTGCCGTGAGGCTTGTTTCCGTACGGCTTGGCGGCGTAGGGTTTGCGGCTGTAGTCGGAGTTCGCGCCCCGCTCGCCGTAGGGACGATTCGGGCGGTCGTTATTGAAAGGACGGCCTTCCGCCCCCTCGTCGTAGGAGCGGCGATCGGCCGGCTCCCCGTAGGAGCGTTTCGGATGGTTGCCGTAAGAGGGTCTGTCGCCGCGGTTGCCGTACGGGCGCCGCTCTTCGCGATCGCCGAACAGCGGCCGGTTGTCCTCCGTGAAGTGAGGATTGTAGGAGGCCCGTTTGGCCGGTCTCTCGCCGCGTTCCCCGCGCTCTCCGCGGTGATAAGGGCTCTCGTCGGCATGCTCCGTGTGCGGACGACGTTCGACACGTTCGGCGGAGGAGGTAACGGTACGCACCCGCTTGTCGCGGCCGAAGCGCGACAAGGCCGAATTCGAGTCGTTGAATTTCTTTTCCATGTGTTCTATAAGGTTTACGCGGCAAAGGTAATCGAATTTTGCGAATTGCGGCATCCGAAGATCGCTTTTTCATTTCCCGGTGACGAACGGATGCCAAAAAGACCCTTTTTCGACGTCGGTCCTGCGGGGCTGGAGCAGAAGAAACGATTTATGATTCGCTCTCGGGTCGCAGCTTGCGAAGGACAGCTCGAGCGGACTTGCGGACGCGAGCAGCAGGCCTTCGCGGGGCGAAGCTGCAGCTCGCTGCGGCTTCAACGAAGCCGCAAATTCATGATTCAAAATTCAAGATTCAAAATTAAAAGGGTCTGCTGGATGTACTTGGATAGATTCTAATTCGGGCTGCAGCCTGCGGAGCGCACGCAAGTTCGGTAACGAACTGCGGGCCTCCGCCGCCGGAGGCTGCGGCCCGCTGCGGTTCCTTACCGGAACCGCAAATTCAGCATTCAAAATTCAGAATTACGGAATCGGGTCGTAGCCTGCGAAGGAGCGGCACGAGCGGACGCGAGCTGCGGGCCTTCGCCGCCGGGGAGGCTGCGGCCCGCCGATGCCTGCGGCATCGTATTTCCCGATAGCCATATATTTGGTTTCGCCGAAGATACTCCGCCTCTGCATAATCAAGCTTCGCTTGCTTCTGCGCTCGGCTTTTCGTATCTTTGCGCCGTCATGAAGAGCATGGATCGTGAAATCGTACGGCTGGCCCTGCCGAACATCGTCTCGAATATCACCGTTCCGCTGATGGGCATCGTCTCGACGGCAATCGCCGGCCATTGGGGCGCCGACACGGCCGCCACGATCGGTGCCCTGGCGATCGGCGTCTCGATTTTCAACTTCATCTACTGGAACTGTTCTTTCGTCCGCATGGGGACGAGCGGCCTGACGGCCCAGGCCTATGGCGCGGACGATTGGGCCGAATGCACGCGGATGTTCTTGCGGGCGATGGTCGTGGCAGCCGTCATGGGGGTGTTGCTCGCAGCTCTGCAGTGGCCGATCGGCGAGCTGGCCCTTTGGGCGATGAAGGGCGATGAGATGACGCGCGACTACTTCTACGCCCGTATCTGGGCCGTTCCGGCCGGCATCCTCCTCTTCGGATTCAACGGCTGGTTCACGGGAATGCAGAATGCCGTGATACCGATGATTACGGCCCTTGTGGTCAATGCGATCCACATCCTATGCAGCCTCTTTTTCGCCTTCGGCCTCGACCTGGGAATCGTCGGGATCGCCTATGCCTCGGTGATCGCCCAATATACAGGTGTCCTCCTCTCGGCCGTGCTGCTCTATACCCGCTACCGTCATCGGCTCGTTCGCATCCGCCTGAGCGAGGCATTGTCGTGGGAGCCGCTCCGCACTTTCTTCCGAATCAATCGCGACATCCTGCTGCGAACGCTTTGCATCGTCTGCGTCTATACCTTCTTTACGGGTGCCTCTGCCCGTATGGAAGATCGGAACCTGTTGGCTGTCAATACGCTCCTTATGGAGCTTTTCACCCTCTTCTCCTACATGAACGACGGATTCGCCTACGCAGCCGAAGCCTTGACGGGCCGTTTCATCGGAGCCCGCGACCCTGAACGGCTGCGCCGCTGCATCCGCCGCTGCATCGGCTGGAGCGTCGCCATCGCGCTCCTCTTCGTCGGAGGTTATCTGGTCGGCTGGCGGCAGCTGCTGACGATCTTCGTCGACCGGACGAACGGGAATGCCGCCGAATTGATCGAACTGGCCGGGCGGTATGTCGTCTGGGTGGTGTCGATCCCGATCTTCTGTGCCGTGCCGTTCGTCCTCGACGGCATCATGATCGGCGCTACCGAGAGCCGTGTGATGCGCAATTCGATGTTTCTGGCCACTGTCGCCTTTTTCGCCATCTATTTCGGCGGGTACCCGTTCTGCGGCAATGACGCATTGTGGGCCGCATTCCTTTGTTACATGCTGCTGCGCGGCCTTTTCCAGTATGTTATGACGGGACAGCTGCGGACGCTCTACGAAAAGAGCGGCCGGTAAACGCCGGTTTCCCGTTTTTTTTTGCATTTCGGGCAGCAACACTGTGGACTTTACTGCCCGGAATTCTTCGTGCCGCGATTGGCGGGCCGCAGCCTGGGGGGGGCGGCGGAGGCCCAAATCGGGACATTATCTAATTTTGAATTTTGAATTTGCGTCCGAATGGGCGCAGCAGGCCGCAGCCTTCGCCCGGCGGAGGCCCGCAGCTCGCGTCCCGCAGGTCCGCTTCGAGCGTGTCCTCCGCAGGCTGCGGCCCGAATCGGAACATATACCAATGCCCGGCACCTTAATTTTGAATGCTGAATTTTGAATTCTGAATTTGCGGTTCCAAAAAGGAACCGCAGCAGCCCGCAGCCGCCCCCGGGCGGAGGGCTGCATCTTCGCGTCCCATAGGTCCGCTCGTGCAAGCCCGTCCGCTCGGCTGCGGGCTTGTCCAGAGTGGAATCGATGCCACAGACGTTGGACAAGCGCTTAATTTTGAATCTTGAATTCTGAATTTGCGGCTTTAAAAAAGCCGCAGCGGGCCGCGGCTTCGCCCGGCAGAGGCCCGCAGCTCGTGTCCCGCAGGTCCGCTCCTGCGTGCGCTTCGCAAGCTGCTGCCCGAATATCATTTTTCACTTTTAATTTTTCATTTTTCATTTGCGGTTCCGGAAGGAACCGCAGCGGGCCGCAGCCTCCGCCGGGCGGAGGCCCGCAGTTCGTTGCCGAACGTGCGTGTCCTCCGCAGGCTGCGTCCCGATTGGTCATTCTGAATTTTGAATTTGTGCCCGAAAGAGCGCTTGCGCTCCGCGCACAGCCCGATTCCGTGATCCCGAAGCACAAAAAAAGCCCCGCCGCAAGCGATGCGACGGGGCAACCGATAAGAATGAACCTTTTAGAAGTTGTAGCCGACCGAAAGGAAGAAGTTGCGGGTCTTGGCATCGCCGCTCTCGGCTATGTTCGTCAAACCGAACTCGTAGCCCAGTCCGAAAACATAGCGGTTCCACTCGACCGATGCGGCGAAACGCATGCCGAAATCCGAACGCTTGAACATTCCGTCGCTGCCGAACGTATCGCTCTTAACCGGCACGATAGCGCCCTCCTCCTCAAAGAGAGCCTTCGTCTTGCCGGCGAAACCGAGGCCGTAGTAGAAGCCGCCCGCGGGAAGGATGCGGACCCCGTCGGCTACCTCGAACTTGTAGGTAACCAGCACGGGAATCTCGAAATAGAAAGCGTTGCACTTCATCGATGCAGCGTCGAGCTTGAAGCCCTTCTGCGTGATCTCCAGACCCGTCTCCAGGTAGAGAGGCATGCGCTCGGTAAAGAGATACTGATACGAACCGCCGATATGGAATCCGGCCTTCGATTCGGGCGATACGCCGCTGAACGAGGCATTCGCGATATTCAGACCGGCCCGCACGCCGAATACATGCTGCTCATACGTCTGTGCCGAAACGGCACCTGCCGCCATGACGGCGCAGACAAGGGTTAAGAAGAGTTTCTTCATCGTTTAAATAAGTTTGGTCGCCTCCGGTCCCGAAGAGGCGTCGTATCGATAAACGAAGGCGCGGAACCGTTTCGTCCTCCGGGAGCCGGGCTCCCTCCGACGAGCGCCTTCCTATCCTGCCGCCCACACCGCGGCACGGAACAAAGATAGCGATTTTTCGATCCGGTTGATACCGGGACGGATAAAAAAGTTGCTGCTGCGCAGTCGCGGTTTATGCCTATCGACTTTAACCGGTGCCGCTCGCATTTCATATTCCGGTCGCCTCGGCCAAAATACCGGCAGGGATCAACTCGGACAGCTCCGCACAGAGAGCCTCACGCCCCGGCGAGCAGCGCCTCGGCCAGCGCTTCGAGAGCGGGCAGGTTCTCCTGGCGCAGCCGCCCGCGGAGCGTCACGGGCGTACCTACGCAGCGGATCCGCTTCATGCCGGAGAGCATCTCCCCCATGACCCGGGCCGCCACCGGCGCCCACGAACCGTTCTCGACGAGCGCGACGCTCCGATCGCCGAAGCCCTTCTGCTGCAGATGATGCAGGAAGGCGTGCATCGGCGGGAAAAGTCCGCCGTCGTACGACGAAGCCGCCAGCACGAGCCGGCGCAGACGGAAAGCCTCGGAGACCGCCTGCGAAGGATCGCAGCGGCACAAATCGAGCACTTCGACCTCGCCGGCACCCTTCTTCCGCAGCATCTCGGCCAACTGTTCGGCGGCGGCCGCCGTGCAGCCGTGGATCGAGGCGACGGCCACCAATACGCCGTCGCTTTCGGGCGTGCATCGGCTCCAGAGGTCGTACCACCCGAAATAGGAGGCGAGATTCGTCGTCAGCACGGGACCGTGCAGCGGGCAGATACGGGCGATTTCGAGCGCCGAGGCCTTCCGCAGCAGCGCCTGCACCTGGACGCCGTATTTGCCGCAGATGTTATAGTAGTAACGGCGCGCCTCGTCGGGCCACGCCTCGCCGCGGGAGGGAATGCCGAAGGTGCCGAAGGCATCGGCCGAAAAGAGCGTGCGATCCGTCTCGTCGTAGCTGACCATCACCTCGGGCCAGTGGACCATCGGAGCCGTCAGGAAGCGTAGCGTGTGCCGTCCGAGCGAGAGCGTGCCGCCCTCGCCCACGGTGACCGTGCGGTCCGTGAAGTCCGTATCGGCGAAGTAGAGGGGCAGCATGCGGATCGCCCGATCCGTCGCCACGATCCGCAGCGAGGGATAGCGCGCCAGCAGGTCGGCGATGCAGGCGCTGTGGTCGGGCTCCATGTGGTGCACGATGAGGTAGTCGGGCGTACGGCCGCCGAGCGCCTCTTCGAGGTCGGCCAGCCACTTCGCGCCGCAGCGCCGGTCGACCGTATCGAAAATGGCCGTCTGCTCGTCGAGGAGCAGATAGGAGTTGTACGTGATGCCGTCGGGCACGGGATACTGGTTTTCGAAAAGATCCAGATCGGGGTCTTCGGCCCCGATCAGATACAGATCGTCGGTAAGTCGTTCCATGATTTCGATAATCGTTTTTTTCGAAGTGCAAATATCGCATTTATTCCGGTGATCTGCAAAGAGCGTGCAGCAGGTTTTCTTTAAAAAACGCTTTTCCCTGGCCGGTAAGCTTGCGGGCCGCGGCCTGCGGGGCACGCAAGTTCGGGTACGAACTGCGGGCCTCCGCCGCCGGGAGGCTGCGGCCCGCTGCGGTTCCAACGAAGCAGCGAATGCAAGATTCAGCCTTAAATTCGGGTCGGAGCTTGCGAAGAGACCGCACGAGCGGACCTGCGGGACGCGAGGAGCGGGCCTTCGCGGGGCGAAGCTCCGGCCCGCTGCGCCCTGCGGGCGCAAATTCAGCATTCAAGATTCAAAATTATTGCTCGGGCTGCAGCCTGCGGAGGTCGCGCACGACTGCAAGGAGCTGCGGGCCTCCGCCGCCCCCAGGCTGCGGCCCGCCAATCGCTGCGCGATTGATTTCCAGACAGTATGGGGGTAAAAACGAAGAGTGAAAATTGAAGAGAGGGGAAAAGGAGGAATAAAGCGCAGAAGAACAAATAGTTAG